>NZ_JBXWCR010000006.1:0-210478 GCF_057320345.1 Enterobacter cloacae complex sp. 394I7
TCGCAGCAACAACCAGGATCGCGCCGTCCATCTGCGCAGCACCGGTGATCATGTTTTTAACATAGTCGGCGTGGCCTGGGCAGTCTACGTGTGCGTAGTGGCGAGTCGGGGTGTCATATTCAACGTGAGAAGTGTTGATGGTGATACCACGCGCTTTTTCTTCTGGTGCGTTATCGATCTGGTCGAATGCACGAGCAGCACCGCCGTAGGTTTTAGCCAGTACGGTAGTGATTGCAGCGGTCAGGGTAGTTTTACCATGGTCAACGTGGCCGATAGTACCAACGTTGACGTGCGGTTTTGTACGTTCAAATTTTTCTTTAGACACGGCTATATTCCTTACTATAGTGCTCTCCCCTTCGGAGAGAGCACGGGACTTAGGTTTTAATCCTGTGGATTACTTACCACGGGCTTCGATAACGGCCTGAGCAACGTTGTTAGGCGCATCATCATACTTCAGGAATTCCATGGTGTATGATGCACGACCTTTGGTCAGAGAACGCAGCTGAGTTGCATATCCGAACATTTCAGACAGCGGAACTTCAGCATGGATCTTAACGCCAGTTACTTCGGATTCCTGACCGCGCAGCATACCGCGACGACGGCTCAAGTCACCGATAACGTCACCGGTGTTCTCTTCAGGAGTCTCTACTTCAACCTTCATGATTGGCTCAAGCAGAACTGGTTTTGCTTTCTTAAAGCCTTCTTTAAAGGCAATAGACGCAGCCAGTTTAAACGCCAGTTCAGAGGAGTCAACGTCGTGGTAAGAACCGAAGTGCAGACGGACACCCATGTCAACAACCGGATAGCCAGCCAGAGGGCCCGCTTTCAGCTGTTCCTGGATACCTTTATCAACGGCTGGGATGTATTCGCCAGGAATTACACCACCTTTGATGTCGTTGATGAACTCGTAACCTTTAGGGTTAGAGCCCGGCTCCAGTGGGTACATGTCGATCACAACGTGACCGTACTGACCGCGACCACCAGACTGCTTAGCGTGTTTACCTTCAACATCGGTAACTTTCGCACGAATCGCTTCGCGGTAAGCAACCTGAGGTTTACCCACGTTCGCTTCAACGTTGAATTCACGCTTCATACGGTCAACGATGATGTCCAGGTGCAGTTCACCCATACCAGCGATGATGGTCTGGTTAGATTCTTCATCAGTCCATACGCGGAATGATGGGTCTTCTTTCGCCAGACGGCCCAGAGCCAGACCCATTTTTTCCTGGTCAGCTTTGGTTTTTGGTTCAACCGCGATGGAGATTACCGGCTCAGGGAATTCCATACGCTCCAGAATGATCGGGTGATCCGGGTCACACAGGGTGTCACCAGTAGTCACGTCTTTCAGACCGATTGCTGCAGCGATGTCGCCCGCACGAACTTCTTTGATCTCTTCACGTTTGTTAGCGTGCATCTGTACGATACGGCCAAAACGTTCACGCGCCGTTTTCACGGAGTTCAGGATGGTGTCACCGGAGTTAACCACACCAGAGTAAACGCGGAAGAAGGTCAGGTTACCCACGAATGGGTCGGTAGCAATTTTGAACGCCAGTGCAGAGAACGGCTCTTCGTCGCTTGCGTGACGTTCAGCCGGAGTATCTTTACCGTCGTCCAGGATGCCGTTGATCGCAGGAACGTCAACCGGGGATGGCAGGTAATCAATTACCGCATCCAGCATCGCCTGAACACCTTTGTTCTTGAATGCAGAACCACAGGTTACCAGGATGATTTCGTTGTTCAGAACACGCTGACGCAGAGCTTTTTTGATCTCTTCTTCAGTCAGTTCTTCACCACCCAGGTATTTCTCCATCAGCTCTTCAGAAGCTTCAGCAGCGGATTCGATCAGGTTCTGGTGCCATTCGTCAGCCAGGTCCTGCATCTCAGCTGGGATATCTTCGTATTCGAAGGTAACGCCCTGGTCTGCATCGTTCCAGTTGATGGCTTTCATTTTCACCAGGTCGATAACGCCGGTGAAGCCTTCTTCAGCACCAATTGCCAGCTGCAGCGGAACAGGGTTCGCGCCCAGACGGGATTTGATCTGACCAACAACTTTCAGGAAGTTAGCACCCATACGGTCCATTTTGTTAACGAACGCGATGCGTGGAACTTTATATTTGTTCGCCTGACGCCATACGGTCTCAGACTGTGGCTGAACACCACCAACTGCGCAATAAACCATTACCGCGCCGTCAAGAACACGCATGGAACGTTCTACTTCGATGGTGAAGTCAACGTGCCCTGGGGTATCGATGATGTTAACGCGATGCGGTTCGTACTGCTTAGCCATACCTGACCAGAATGCAGTAGTCGCTGCGGAGGTGATAGTAATACCACGCTCCTGCTCCTGTTCCATCCAGTCCATGGTGGCTGCGCCGTCATGAACTTCACCGATTTTATGGTTTACACCGGTGTAGAACAGAATACGTTCGGTAGTAGTGGTCTTACCGGCGTCGATGTGCGCACTGATACCAATGTTACGGTAACGTGCGATGGGTGTTGTACGAGCCATTTGATTCCTCGTTTGTTTCTTTAGGCGTTCAGTTAAGTAACCCAGGACGGGCAGCTTCGCTGAAGCGCCCGCCTGGTGACTAATACTCCGAAGGGATTACCAACGGTAGTGTGCGAACGCCTTGTTGGCTTCTGCCATACGGTGAACGTCTTCACGTTTCTTAACTGCAGTACCTTTGTTTTCTGCAGCATCAGAAAGTTCGTTCGCCAGACGCAGAGCCATGGATTTATCACCGCGTTTACGAGCAGCTTCAACGATCCAACGCATTGCCAGAGCATTACGACGAACCGGACGAACTTCAACTGGAACCTGATAAGTAGAACCACCAACGCGGCGAGACTTAACTTCTACAGTCGGGCGCACGTTGTCGAGAGCGACTTCGAAAGCTTCCAGTTCATTTTTACCAGAGCGCTGAGCCAGGGTCTCCAGCGCGCTGTATACGATTGCTTCTGCAGTAGATTTTTTACCATCTACCATCAGGATATTTACAAATTTTGCCAGCAGTTCTGATCCGAATTTCGGATCTGGAAGAATTTTACGCTGACCAATGACGCGACGACGTGGCATGGGAATACTCCGTTGTTAATTCAGGATTGTCCAAAACTCTACGAGTTTAGTTTGACATTAAGATAAATCAGTTTGGCCTTACTTAACGGAGAACCATTAAGCCTTAGGACGCTTCACGCCGTACTTGGAGCGAGCCTGCTTACGGTCTTTAACACCTGAGCAGTCCAGCGCACCACGAACGGTGTGGTAACGAACACCCGGAAGGTCTTTAACACGACCGCCACGGATCAGGATCACGGAGTGCTCCTGCAGGTTGTGACCTTCACCACCGATGTAGGAAGTCACTTCGAAACCGTTAGTCAAACGCACACGGCATACTTTACGCAGTGCGGAGTTTGGTTTTTTAGGAGTGGTGGTATATACACGAGTACATACGCCACGTTTCTGCGGGCAGGCTTCCAGTGCAGGCACGTTGCTTTTTGCAACTTTGCGCGCACGTGGTTTGCGTACCAGCTGGTTAACTGTTGCCATTAAATAGCTCCTGGTTTTAGCTTTTGCTTCGTAAACACGTAATAAAACGACCTCATACAATATGAGGACGCGAAATTTTAGGGCTACGTCGAAAAGGTGTCAAGAAATATACAGCGATCTCGGATCACCAGTTCATTTGACTGGCGTGCGTCACAGTAAGATTGACGAAATCAGTATAGCCAACCACGTCAATTTTGGCTGAAATTTGACCAGAAAGACCTCGCGCCTCAAGATCGTCTTTCAGCGCAGAGACGGATATGGGGGCATTGCTGAGAATTTCAACGAAACGACTCCCTTCAAGCGCAGCCAGTACGCCATCCTGAATCAGCAGCAGGTCATCACCTTCGCGCAGCATACTCAGTAATGCGTCGATATCACAATGCCACGGTGAACGGCTCAGGGTATGGAGCATGTCAGCCTCAGAAATTCAGAACAGTGTCGTAATGGGAAAGTTGGTCGCGCAGCGCGTCGGCCGGGAGGAGTGTTACATCCAGCACGAAAGACGTCTTATCGCTCAGACCGCGCGCAGCAAGAGAATCAGCGCAGACAAAAAAGGTTTCAATGTCGTAAAGCGGCAGCACTTTAAAGGTCGCGATGTAATCCCGCGCCAGAATAGCCTGCGGCTGCTGGCCTGCCAGAAGCTGAAACACGCCATCCCCTAAAAAGAAGACACCGATGTCTTCGGTCAGTGCTGATGTTGCGAGCAACGCATCCAGCCCTTCTCTGCCGGACGCACTACCGTGCGGAGCAGATGAAAAAACAAACGCCACGCGTTTCATCAGAATTGCACCACTCTGTCGCAGGTTAACGCAGCCTGTGCCAGTGCGCCCAGACCGCTCAACGAAAACCCCGGCTGCAGGTTGGCCCCTGGCAAGCCAAGACGTTCAGCTTCGGTGGCATCGGTCACGCCGCGACGCAGGGCTGCCGCCACGCAGATATGCAGGGCAACCCCCCTTGTCTCGTTCAACGTCTGCCAGGCGCGCACCAGATCAAATTCATCGCTGGCCGGTGAGGTAAACTGGTTGGCGTTATACACCCCTTCCCGATAAAAGAAGACGCTCACCAGCTCATGTCCGGCAGCCAGTAACGCATGCGCAAACTGCAGCGCGCTGCTGGCCTGCTGAGTACCATACGCCGGGCCTGTCACCATCAGCGAAAAACGCATTACTTGTCTTGCCCCTGGAAATCACCGCTTTTGAACTGGCGGATGTAGAGGTAGACCGTATGCTTGGAAATGTTCAGGCGATCGGCCACCTGGTTAATGGCGTCTTTGATGTCAAAAATCCCTTTCTCATAGAGATTCAGCACGATCTGACGATTCTTGGCGTTGTTCGATACGTTGCGATCGGCATTCACCTCTTCGATAGTGAACTCAAGCGTCTGCGTCACCAGATCTTCAACAGAGGAGGCAAAGTTAACTGAGGACCCAACGTCCGGCGTTTCAGGCGGTATGAAAGTGCTCATGATTTGCGAGAACGGCACATCAAGGTTCATGTTGATGCACAACAGACCGATCACGCGATGCTCGCGATTTCGAATCGCGATGGTTTCTGATTTCATCAGTACGCCGCTTTTGGCGCGGGTGAAATAACATTTGGAGACGCTGCTGTCCGCGCCGGTCATGTCATGCAGCATACGCAATGCAAGGTCGGTGATTGGCGAACCAATTTTACGGCCAGTATGCTCACCATTAGCAATGCGGATGGCGGAACACTTAAGATCTTGCAGGGAGTGCAATACGATTTCGCAGTGGGACCCAATGAGCATCGCTAACCCGTCCACTACCGCCTCGTAGGATTTCAGAATATCGAAGTCGGTCTGGTCGAAAGGACGTTGATCCAGTAAATCAAGTTCACTGGTTTCGTTGGTTAAAAGCGACCTGGACATGAAAAAAACACTCCTTTTCAGGAGCCTGTCGTTAGGTTTTCAGGGCAGGCTCATTATCTACACGGACAACTAAATTAATACAGCGTGCATAACGCTTTCCAGTGTTAATTATATCTGCCCCACAATAAAAAAAACCGCCGCCTTAAAGGCGGCGGTTTTCATTCCATTACTTCTTCGCGTCTGTCGCAGCTTTCTGTTCTGCCTGCGCTTCTGGTTTCGCATCAGCTTTCGGCGCTGGCTTGATGTCCAGCAGCTCTACGTCAAAGACCAGGGTAGAGTTAGCAGGGATACCTGGAACGCCGGTTTTGCCATATGCCAGATCCGGTGGAATAACCAGTTTGATCTTGCCACCTTTCTTGATGTTTTTCAGACCTTCAGTCCAGCCTGGGATCACACCATCCAGACGGAAGGAGAGAGGCTCACCACGGGTGTAAGAGTTATCGAACTCTTTACCGTCGATCAGCGTACCTTTGTAGTTAACCACGACAGTATCGCTGTCTTTAGGCGCATCACCGGTACCTTCTTTCTCAACTTTGTACACCAGACCCGTAGAGGAGGTTTTCACGCCCTTCTCTTTAGCAAAGGTATCGCGGTAGGCTTTGCCTTTCGCTTCGTTGTCTTTTGCATCCGCTTCCATCTTAGTCTGAGCGGCACCTTTTACACGTGCTTCGAACGCCTGCAGAGTCTGTTCAATTTCCTGGTCAGACAGTTTGCTCTTATCTGCAAATGCGTCCTGAACGCCCGCGATCAGCTGAGCTTTGTCCAGTTTAATGCCCAGTTTCTCTTGTTCTTTCAGAGAGTTTTCCATGTAACGACCCAGAGATGCGCCAAGTGCGTAGGCGGATTTCTGGTCGTCATTTTTGAACGCCGCTTTGCTGTCTGCAGTTGCAGCAGGCTTCGCAGCAGTATCAGCAGCGAAGGACAGCGGCGCGTTCAGCGCAACAGCCATCGTCGTCGCCAGCAGCGTTACTTTAAACAGTGATTTCATCCATATCTCCAGGGCCTGGGGACTCTCACCCCAGCGTTAAACGTAAATGAGTTACGTACTATAAAACGTTGCGGAAGAAATCTACAGACAGACTCTCCCGATTCTCGCCACTTTTCAGACTATTTTTGTTTAAATAAGTTTCTTGCCAAGGGGATAGATACTGAACTTAAGGATAAACTCAGTTAAACTTCGCCGCCGCTGGCCGATTGTGGTTAATGAGATACAACGAGGTGAATGATGAAGGACACAATGTTAGAAGCGAGAATGGCTGAGCTGGAAAGCCGCCTGGCTTTTCAGGACATCACCATCGAAGAGCTAAACCAGACTGTGACCGCACATGAACTGGAAATGGCGAAACTGCGGGATCTCATGCGCCTGCTGACGGACAAACTGAAGGCCACACAGCCGTCACATATTGCCTCTCAGTCAGAAGAGACGCCACCACCTCATTATTGAGGCGTAAAAAAAGCGGGATTATTATCCCGCTTTTTTATTTTCCGCATAACGGAATTAGTGGCAACCGCAGCCGCCGTTACCGCAACCACCTTTACCGTGGTCGTGACCATGGTCGTGATCGTGGCCGTGACCACCGCAGCAGCCGTCGTGGCCGTGATCGTGGTCATGGTCGTGACCGTGCGCACCGTGAACGTGGCCATGAGCCAGCTCTTCTTCGGTCGCTTCACGGATCGCAACAACTTCTACGTTGAATTTCAGGTTCTGGCCAGCCAGCATGTGGTTGCCGTCAACCACAACGTGGTCGTCTTCCACTTCAGTGATTTCAACAGGAACCGGACCCTGGTCAGTTTCCGCCAGGAAGCGCATGCCAACCTGCAGTTCGTCAACGCCCATGAACACGTCTTTAGGAACACGCTGCACCAGGTTGTCGTCGTACTGACCGTAAGCGTCGTTCGCGCCAACAGCAACGTCGAATTTGTCGCCAACGTCGTGACCTTCCAGCGCGTTTTCCAGGCCGGAAATCAGGGAACCGTGACCATGCAGGTAGTCAAGCGGCGCACTCACCGGAGACTCATCAACCAACACACCGTCTTCTGTACGTACCTGATAGGCCAGGCTGACCACCAGGTCTTTTGCTACTTTCATGATATCTCCTGAGCAAGGGAAAATTGCTGGCGCAGATTGTAGCGGAAATCTGCACCCGTGTACCCTTTAGCTTAAAAAAACTCAGGGCATATCGCTAGTCCGGATGAAAAATCCCGATAACTTGCTCTTCTTTGCGAACATGATCGCGGGCTTCTTTATCCGCCTCGCGCATCTGATGACCGCACTTAACACACTCTACGACATCAATATTATTTTCCCGCCACATCGCCAGCGTATCTTGCGCCTGGCAGCTCGGGCATTTTGCGCCCGCAATAAAGCGTTTACGTACAGCCATCTTTCGTTACCCTTTATTCAAATTCATCCCAGCCATCGAGCTGGCGTCGTTCCTGTTGCATCTCTCGCTGGAAAATTTCTTCCAGCTCGCGACGCGCTTCCCGCACGCGGGAGATCTGCGCCGTATCAGAGTGTACCGGCATTAATTCGCGCAGCATTCGCATGTCCAGCCGGCGAAAATGCATCTGGGCCCGCTGAGCCTGATGGGGATGCATGCCCAGCGAAATCAGCGCTTTACGCCCCAACTCCAGCGCACTGGAAAATGTCTCACGGGAGAAGTGTTTCACACCTGCCTGCAGCAGTTCGTGCGCTTCAACACGTCCACGCGCACGCGCCAGAATATGCAGATGCGGGAAATGCTGCTGGCACAGTTCCACCAGCTTCATTGTATCTTCCGGATCGTTGCAGGTAATCACGATGGATTCTGCCGCTTCTGCTCCCGCTGAACGCAACAGTTCGAGCTGGGTCGCGTCGCCGTAGTACACCTTGTAGCCGTATTTACGCATCAGGTTCACCGCGCTGATATCGCGCTCCAGCACCGTGATGCGCATTTTGTTCGCCATCAGCAGACGTCCAATCACCTGCCCAAAGCGGCCAAAGCCCACCACAATCACCTGCGGCTTATCATCCTCCACCCACGGCATCTCATCTTCATCCTCTGTCGGATTTAAGCGTCGCGAGAGCAGCTTATCCACCAGCCTGATGAGCAGCGGGGTGGTCATCATCGACAGCGTGACCGTCACCAGCAACAGCGCCATCTGATCGTCTTTAAACAGCTTCTGGGAGGAGGCGGTGGAGAACAGCACGAACGCGAACTCTCCGCCCTGACTTAAGACGCTGGCAAACTGCATGCGCTCGGAACTGCGCAGCCCGTATATCCGTGCCATGACGTACAGCACCAGCGTTTTTACCGCCACCAGCACAACAACGCTCATCACCACCCACAGCAAATGGGTATAGAGCACGCCCAGGTTGAGCGCCATTCCCACCGAAATAAAGAACAGCCCTAACAGCAGCCCTTTAAACGGATCGATAGCCGTTTCCAGTTCGTGACGATATTCGCTTTCGGCAAGGAGCACCCCGGCGATAAACGTACCGAGCGCCATCGACAGCCCCAGCGCGTCCATAAACAATGCCGAGCCCAGCACCAGCAGCAGCGTCGCGGCAGTAAACACCTCGCGCACGCCAGAGGCGGCAATAAAACGAAACACCGGCCGCAGCAGGAAACGTCCGCCAATCAGCATGCCGGCGAAGGCCAGCACCTTCATGGAGATTTTGACCCAGTCAAAATGATCGTCACCAGAGCCTGCCAGTAACGGCACCAGTGCCAGCGCCGGGATCACGGCCAGGTCCTGGAACAGCAGTACCGAAAAGCCCAGCTGTCCTGCCTCGTTGCGGTTCATCCCTTTGTCACGCATTAACTGCAGCGCCATCGCTGTCGACGACATCGCAAGACCTATTCCGCCGATCACCGCCGCCTGCCACGAGAAGTTGGTCAGCATTAACAGCCCGGCCAGAATCGCGGCACTGAACAAGACCTGCGCCGCCCCCACGCCAAATATCGATCGCCGGAGCTGCCACAGTTTTGACGGGTTCAGTTCGAGGCCAATGATGAACATCAGGAACACCACGCCCAGTTCAGAGAAGTGGAGAATTTCATCCACATCGCTGATGAACCCCAGCCCCCAGGGGCCAATGGCGATCCCGGCCAGCAGGTAGCCCAGCACTGCGCCAATGCCCAGCCGGGCGGCCAGCGGAACCGCCACCACTGCGGCAAATAAAAACAGCACGCCGGCCAGGAGTAAATTCGATCCTTCCATTAGCGACCTCCCGCCGAAATCGGTGATGCCAGCCAATCGCCATACGCTCTGGCGTGGCTCGCCAGCGCTTCAGGCTTCTGGCGACGCGCCCAGTAGACAATAATCGGGCTCATCCAGTGCATGCGGCACATCGCGGCCGTCAGCTCAAACGGCCGCAGGATATCGCTCATGGGATAACGGTTAAGACCGTCGTGGCGATAAGCGCTCTCTGGCTCACCGGTCGTAATGACACTGCGCCAGTACTTTCCCGCCAGCTGGTTGCCCCCCACCCCGCTGGAGAACCCCCGGCTCAGCACACGGTCCAGCCACTCTTTCAGCAGTGCCGGACAGCTATAGGTATAAAGCGGATGCTGGAACACTATCACGTCATGCTGACGCAGCAGTTCCTGCTCGTAAGGAATATCAATAAAGAAATCAGGATAGTGCGCGTAGAGATCGTGCACCGTCACATTGCTGAGCTGAGTAGCCGGCTTAAGCAGAACCCGGTTTGCCACCGAGTCCTGAGATTCCGGATGGGCATACAGCAGCAGCACTTTCGCTGTCTGAGACATCACTCCCCTCCCGGTTCTGTTTCTGTTTTTGTGTATCGTCGTTGTTTTGGGCTACCATGGCGGCCCGGTGCGGAAAATGGCCCACACCTTACATTATCATAATGACAAATTAACATAGTCGGAACATACGGCGCTTCTATGATTGTTTTCTCCTCGTTACAAATTCGCCGCGGCGTGCGCGTCCTGCTGGATAACGCCTCCGCCACCATCAATCCCGGTCAAAAAGTGGGTCTGGTCGGCAAAAACGGCTGCGGAAAATCGACCCTGCTTGCGCTGCTGAAAAACGAGATTAGCGCTGACGGCGGTAACTTTACCTATCCGGGCAACTGGCAGCTTGCCTGGGTAAATCAGGAGACGCCTGCCCTGAGCGAACCCGCTCTCGACTATGTTATCGACGGCGATCGTGAATACCGTAAGCTGGAAGCTGAACTGAACGCCGCCAACGAGCGTAATGACGGTCATGCTATCGCCACCGTCCACGGTAAGCTGGACGCCATCGACGCATGGACAATTCGCTCCCGCGCCTCCAGCCTGCTGCACGGTCTGGGTTTCAGCAACGAACAGCTTGAACGCCCCGTTAGCGACTTCTCCGGCGGCTGGCGTATGCGCCTTAACCTGGCGCAGGCACTGATTTGCCGTTCCGACCTGCTGCTGCTTGATGAACCCACTAACCACCTCGATCTCGATGCGGTTATTTGGCTGGAGAAGTGGCTCAAGAGCTATCAGGGCACTCTGATTCTGATCTCCCACGACCGCGACTTCCTCGACCCGGTGGTGGATAAAATCATTCATATCGAACAGCAAAGCCTGTTTGAATACACCGGCAACTACAGCTCATTCGAGCGCCAGCGCGCGACGCGCCTTGCTCAACAGCAGGCGATGTACGAAAGCCAGCAGCAGCGCGTGGCGCATCTGCAAAGCTTTGTTGACCGCTTCAAGGCAAAAGCGTCTAAAGCCAAGCAGGCCCAGAGCCGCATCAAGATGCTGGAACGCATGGAGATGATCGCCCCGGCGCACGTCGATAACCCGTTCCACTTCAGTTTTCGCGAGCCCGAGAGCCTGCCGAACCCACTGCTGAAGATGGAAAAGGTGAGCGCAGGCTATGGCGATCGCATTATTCTCGACTCCATCAAGCTCAACCTGGTGCCGGGTTCACGTATTGGTCTGCTGGGGCGTAACGGCGCCGGTAAATCGACGCTGATTAAACTACTCGCGAGCGAGCTTAACCCGGTCAGCGGCGAGATCGGCCTGGCAAAAGGCATTAAGCTTGGCTACTTCGCCCAGCATCAGCTGGAATTCTTACGCGCGGATGAATCGCCCATCCAGCACCTCGCGCGACTGGCGCCGCAGGAGATGGAGCAGAAGCTACGCGATTACCTTGGCGGCTTTGGCTTCCAGGGCGATAAAGTCACCGAAAACACCGAACGTTTCTCCGGCGGCGAGAAAGCGCGTCTGGTGCTGGCGCTTATCGTCTGGCAGCGTCCAAACCTGCTGCTGCTCGATGAACCTACAAACCACCTCGATCTCGACATGCGTCAGGCGCTGACCGAAGCGTTAATTGAGTTTGAAGGCGCGCTGGTTGTCGTCTCGCACGATCGTCACCTGATCCGCTCCACAACGGACGATCTCTATTTAGTGCACGATGGCAAAGTCGAGCCGTTCGATGGCGATCTGGAAGACTACCAGCAGTGGCTGACGGACGTGCAGAAGCAGGAAAACCAGCCGGACGACTCGTCGAAAGATAACGCCAACAGCGCCCAGGCGCGTAAAGACCAGAAGCGCCGTGAAGCGGAACTGCGTACTCAAACCCAGCCGCTGCGTAAAGAGATTGCCCGTCTCGAAAAGGAGATGGAGAAACTTAACGCTCTGCTGGCTACCGTTGAAGAGAAGCTGGGTGACAGCGGTCTGTATGACCAGAGCCGTAAGGCGGAACTGACCGACTGCCTGCAGACACAGGCGAAGACGAAATCCAGCCTCGAAGCGTGCGAGATGGCGTGGCTGGACGCCCAGGAACAGCTGGAAGCCATGCTGCAGGCCGACTAAATCCCCGGGAGGGTTATGAGTTTCGATATCACGAGCGACATTACATTTCGTAAACTCAGCATCTTCATGACCTTTATGGAGAAGGGCAATATCGCCCGTACCGCCGAAGCGCTTGGCCTGAGCGGCGTTAGCGTGCACCGCGCGCTGCATACTCTCGAAGAAAATGTGCGCTGCCCGCTCTTTACGCACAAAGGTCGCAATCTCATTGCGCTGCCTTCAGCCTGGACGCTGCTGGAATATTGTCAGGAAGTGATGCAGGTAATGGCGCGCGGGCTGGAAGAAGCGCGCAAAACGGCCGGTGTTGGCCAGGGACGACTGCGCGTCGGCACGCTCTACTCGCTGACGCTGGAAACCGTGCCACGCCTGATTATGGGGATGAAACTGCGCCGTCCGGACCTGGAGATGGACCTGACGATGGGCTCTAACGAGACCCTGTTGCGTATGCTGGACGACGGTTTGCTCGACGCCATCCTCATCTCTATTTCCGAAAGCGATATCGACCGCAACAGTCTGGAAGTGCTCCCCCTGTTCCATGACGACATTTTTCTTGCCGCACCGGCCTCTGCCACGCTGAACACCAGCGGGCCTGCCGACTTACGTGATTACAAAGACCAGAAGTTTGTCGCGCTGTCGGAAGGGTTTGCCACCTACGCCGGGTTTCAGGAGGCGTTTCATATTGCCGGTTTCGAACCGGAAATCGTCACCCGCGTAAATGACATTTTCTCGATGCTGAGTCTGGTGCAGGCGGGCGTGGGCTTTACGCTCATGCCAGGCAGAATGAAGAAAGTGTATGAGAACTCAGTACAGCTACTGAAGCTGGCCCAGCCGTATCAGATGCAGCAGTTGATTGCCATTGTGTTTGCCCGCAACCGCGAGCAAGACCCCAGCCTGCGGGCACTGGCAGCCGAAGGGCGAATGTATGCCCGCAGTATCGCCATCGACCCTGCGCAGACCCTACCGCTGTAGCCGCTTAGCCAGGTGTACCGCCACGTCAACACCACTGCGCTCCAGCGAAACTGACTCCCCTTCCCAGGCCGCCTGACGCGTCAGGCAGGTCAGTACTCCGCCAGGTGGCATTTCAATCGCCAGCCGAGCTTCACGCTCGTTGGCAGAAATCACCGCTTCCTGCCAGCGCACCGTGCGCGCCATATTCATCGCCAGATCGTCCGCGATTTTCTCAGGCGTCCAGAGCACGCGTCCTGTGCTGCCGCTCAGGTAAGCACAGCGCGGGCGTGTGAGCGTGACGGATGTGAATGCCTCCACCAGCTTGTGCGCCGGCTCCGCCAACAGCTCGCAATGGGAAGGCACGCTGACGGTCAGCCGATGCGCCTTATTAGCCCCTTTTGCCAGCGCGCGTTTCGCCACCTGCGCCATCCCCTCATCGGTGCCGGCGATCACAATCTGCGTTTCCGCGTTCAGATTGGCGATATACGTTCCGGTGCCTTCTAGCAACGCTTCAACCTGAGGCAGGGTCAGACCCATTATCGCGGTCAGGCCATAACCGTGCGGATAGGCTTGCTCCATGAGATCGCCACGCAGCGCGACCAGCTTCAGCGCGTCGGCAAATTCCAGCGCACCGGCAATGACCGCGGCCGGATACGCGCCAATAGACAGACCGCTGACGATATCCGGTGCCACGCCGCGTTGTTCAAGCTCACGCGCCCAGGCAACACCGGCAATTAACAACGAAAGCTGAACGGCTCGCGTGTGGGTTAACGCTGCCGCGGTATCCAGCGTATCGACTTCGCCACCCAATACCTCGCGGGCCTGCTCCAGCGTCGTGCCAGGCAGGTTTTGCAGCATACCGACATGCTGGGTGCCCTGCCCTGGAAAGGTAAACAGTATTTTCATCACTCCTCCCTGTGCCACGGGTCCGCCACCAGGCGCGGCCCACGGCGGGTCTTCAGCAACGTTTTGCCGTCGCGCAGCCACTCCGTCAGCGCAAAGCCGCCTTCAGGGGTGTCGACCTGGGTGTCTGCCCGACATAACGCGCGGCTGAGCTGTGACGCCCAGACACGAAAAGCGTCAGCCGACAGAGGCTGAGGGGCTCGCACCAGCAGATCGAGATCGCTGTCGGCATGAATGACCGGGATACCGGTCGCCAGGGCGTAGCCCGTGCTGCCCGTAATTCCCCACGTCCACGGCCATGACTGCTGAGAAAGTTGCAACGCCACCTGAACCGGTGGCTGAGTCACAAACGGTGAACGCAGAAGATCGGCGGTCACGCTCAACGCCTCGGGTGAGACCACCCGCACGACGTTGTCTGGCTTCACCCAACCGGCCGCCCGCTGGTCGCGGCGTAAACCGCGTACGCCAACGGGAATACGGCCAGCATTATCAACATCACGCCGCACGACCACCGGTAAACCGGTATGCCATACCGCATCCACCCAGTCGTCAGTGATGCCTTCCAGCGCGTCACGCGCGTTAAGCCAGATGAGGTCGTGAGGGCGTAATGTTGTGGTCATAATTACATTCCTGAAGTCAGCGAGATAAACAGTGGCAGCGACAGGATACACAGTACCGAGCTTAACAGCAGCACCGCTTCCGCATCCGGAGACTGCACGCCAAAGCGGTTACCGAACACCACGCCGAAGAAACCGGCAGAGAGCGCAATCATCAGGATAGCGGTGATCGCCACGGAGCCGTGCAGACCGAAGATCAGAACGATACCCCAGGCAATCGCAGGCTGGATCAGCAGCTTGGCAACGGTTGAGGTAATCACCATGGTGTTGATCTGCAGCTTACGCGCAGAAAGGATCACCCCGGTCAGGAACAGCGCGGCAGCCGTTGCAGAAAGGCCCAGTGGCTTAATGGCGGCCAGAACAAGTTCAGGCATTTTGATGCCGATAGCAGACAAAATCACACCCAGCAGGGGACCCATCACAATCGGTTTTTTAATCGAACGCCACATCAGCACCGGCAGCATCGAGAGCGTTGAACCGGAGTTATTGCCTTCGGCACGCGCTTTTTCACGTTCCAGAATCAGCAGGCAGAACGGCGTCATCAGTACCGAACCACAGGCAATAGAGACCGCCACGGACAGTGAGGTTGAAGAACTTTCACCCAGCACGCTGCCCAGAATCGGCAAGCCAAGCGCGGCATAGTTTGGCAGCGCCACCGTCAGCGTAAGCACGGCGGCATCCTGTGGGGATTTTTTAAAGACGCTGGTCGCGAGGAAGTAAATGGCCGCGTAGGTTATCCACATCGCCAGGGTCAGCACCAGAATCAGCGGTGACTGGGCTACGATGCCGGTCCACGGGGTTTGCACCGTGGCGCTGAACAGCGCGGCAGGCAAAGCAAAATCCATGACGAAAATATTGAGCAGGGAGACATTTTTGTTATCGACCATCTTTGCCTTACCGGCCCAGAATCCCAGCAGCATGATGACGAAAATCGGTGCAAGAGCATGAACAATTACGTAAGTCATAATTCACCTGTAGTAAAAAAGTTTAAGCACTGGCGCGATGATTATTATTTTCAGGATGCAGGTTCCCGCGCGGACGTCACGGTTACGTCCGCGGGGAGTGCATCTGGCAGGTCTCTTTTTACTTACCAGCTTGCCCGCATGCGTTCGCGTACGAGGGCAGAGCTGCGGCGATTGTCAGCACCGAGACGGTTTTTCAGGGTGTTGTCCTGGCGAGCGTCATGGATGGCCTGTTGCAGCGTGGTTTTCACCTGCGTCAGATCGTTTTCAGAAGGGGCATCCGGGTTGCTGATGTCCAGCAGGTTGGAAAGCAGCCCCAGTGTGGCGTAGTTGCTGATGTCATAGGCCATTGGCGGGATCGTTGCCGCCAGTTTTTCCAGCGCGTCCACGGTACGTAGCGTAATACGCGCCGCAGACTCTTTACCCATGGCATGGATCAGCACGCCTTTATCGTTAAAGGCAATCAGGCGGTTTGCCTGGTACCCGTGCGCCAGAAACGCGCCGGACATCGCTTTACCAACGATAAGCCCAATCACCGGATGACCGGCCAGACGCGCGTTAGCATAGGCCGCCGCCGCGCCGGCCAACGCCTGGTGAATACCAAATGCCTCTTCACGACGGCCATAGGCCTGACTTGGCACATCAATCACCGCCACGATCGGGCGCTTCACGGCGCTGTTAGCATCGGCGGCAACGGTTTCGCTCACCACTTTTGCCAGCGTCCAGCCTTCCAGCAGACCGACTTCCCCTTTCGCCGCGCGCGGGAAGTGGTTGTTGGCATCCGGTTCCACGGCAACAAAACGTACCGTTTCACCGTTAAGTTCACCATCGGCCGCCTGTACGGACGGGCATAAACCCTCCAGGCGTCTGGCGTTCGGCGCGAGCGTTTGCAGCCAGAGTTCGCCACGGCTTACTGAGTTAGTCATCATTTCACCTCCCGGGCAAAGAGCGCTTTAATCTGTTCGGCATCGGCCTGTTTGCGGGTGTCGAAATTCGTCAGACGGTTCAGGTAATCGTCATAGTTATCGGTGCGATGTTTCGCAGGCACGCCTTTGGCAATCGCGTCGTTCATCGCCGCTTTCACCGCGTTCACGCCATCGCCAACCAGTGCATCTACCAGGCCGCTTTCATAGCGGACTTCGCCACCGGTCATGCTCCAGATAAACGGACGGTCGCGGGAGTCATACTCTTCAATCCCCGCTTCCTGCTCGATAACCTGAGGACCATTCAGACCGAGACGCGCTTCGCGGGTGACAATCAGGTAGCTGCACAGTGCAGCAGCGATAGACATCCCACCGAAGCAGCCCACGGTCCCGGCCACAATCCCGACCACCGGGGTGTAACGGCGCAGATCAACAATTGCCGCATGAATATCGGCAATGGCCGCCAGGCCCAGGTTGGCTTCCTGCAGACGCACGCCGCCGGTTTCGAGACACAGTACCGCCTGCGTCGGGATCCCGTTGCGGTTATCTTCTGCTGCCAGCTCCAGCGCCGCCGCCATTTTGGCGCCGGACACTTCGCCCATGCTGCCGCCCTGGAACGCACCTTCGATCGCCACCACTACCGCAGGCTGGCCGTTGAGGGTGCCTTTGGCGACCACCATGCCGTCATCGGCCTGAGGAACGATGCCCTGCGGCCCCAGCCACGGGGAGATAATGCCTTCAAAAGGATCCAGCAGTTCGCGATAGCTCCCGTCGTCCAGCAATGCCTGCGCACGCTGGCGAGCTTTTAATTCAATAAAACTCCGATCATCACGCATGGCTCACCCCTTCAAAAACCTGTTCGATACGAATGCGTGCCACCCCCGGCGTCGCGCCAAAGTCGTGGATCGTCAGTTTTCCTGCAGGCAGGCTGCTGACGGTGTGCAGGCGGTTGAATAACGCCTCCCAGCGACCGCGGCTGTTGTCGACGGACGTGGTGATATCAATGGTTAACGTCTGGCCCGGTTCGGCGGCAAACAGCACCTCCATATCCCCGGAACCAACAACCCCTGCGAGCGCTTTGCCGCTTAACGCGCGGCTCGCTGGCATGGTTAATGTGATTTTTTCCATAACATCCTCTTAATGCTTTGAATAAGGCGTTTCGATGCGATCGAGAAACAGCGTGGCGGCAAGCAGGTCGGCTGCTCCGCCCGGTGAGGCATTGAGTGCCAGCATGTGGCGGTCTAACCTCGCCAGCGCCATCTGGCCTGCGGATGTCGCGCATCCTCCGGCGCTCAGCACCGCACGCGCACCGTTCTGCATGGCCTCCAGCCCCGCCATCCCGGCGCGCGACAGCACGCAGGTGTCGGTAAGCGACGTCATGATGGCCATCAGCGCATCGAGCCTTGCGTACGTTTCGCTGCTGCCGTTAAGACGGCTCAGACGAAGCTGCGGCAGAGCACGCTGCATCACGTGTGGAAATGCCTGCTGAGCCTCTTCACGTGCGCCCGGAACCCGGTAGCGGCGCGTGGCGCGTAGCCCTTTGCTGAACACTTTCGGCGCCGCGTCATCGGGCAGTTTCGCCAGCTGTGCCGCGGTATTCGCTACCGCCTGCGCGCTGGCATCACCACCGAGCATCGCCACGGCACTGACCAGCAGCCCCAGCGCCCAAATCGCGCCGCGGTGGGTATTTACACCGTCGGTAGCCGCCATCATCTGCTGCTCACCTTCACGGCCGAGTCGCCCTATGGTTTGCCTGAGCGCAATATCCGCCGGACGCTGCCAGCTGTGTTGCGCCAGCGCCTGAAACGTGGGGGTCAGGCTGCGCGCGGAACGCTCCATCAACGCGAGCGACAGATCGTGGTGCGCGCCGTTCCCCCGACTGTCCACCAGACCGGGTTTCGGGCTTAACTGTGCTTCGTCAATCAGACACTGCGTGGCGGTTCGCGCCAGCCATTCGGCACCGCCTTCAACCTGAATCTGGGGCAGAAGTTTCATTACCAGCTCCGGAATTTCGCAGGTGGGTTGTAAAGACCGCCAGACCATTCAACCAGGTCTGACACGCTGCCTGCTGCCAGCAGAGAACGGGTGGCATCGGTGCGGCGAATCCCCATATCTTCCGGGTAAACCACTTTGCCGCTCTGGCGCAACTGCGCCACACGTTTGGCATCGACGCCCAGACCGATATCGGTGATCCCCGCGACGGCCGCAACCATCGCCCGGCGCTCTTCAAGACTTTCTGCGCGATAGAGGTAAGCAATCCCCTCTTCCGTCAGTACATGTGTCACGTCGTCGCCGTAGATCATGACCGGAGCCAGAGGCATCCCGGACGCTTTCGCAACGTCAACAGCATCGAGTTTTTCCACAAAGGTCGGTTTCACGCCTGCCTGGAAGGTTTCCACCATCTGGACGACGAGTTTTTTACCGCGCTGCATCGGATCAGGTTCGGTGATCATGTTCAGCCAGGCCGGGGTGGCATGACGACGACCATGCGGGTCATGGCCCATGTTTGGCGCACCGCCGAAACCAGAGAGACGACCACGGGTCACGGTTGAGGAGTTGGCATACCCGTCGACCTGCAGGGTTGAGCCGATGAACATATCAACGGCGTACTGGCCTGCCAGCTGACAGAAGGCGCGGTTGGAACGCATAGAGCCGTCGGCACCGGTAAAGAAGATATCCGGACGTGCACGAATGTACTCTTCCATCCCCAGTTCGCCGCCGAAGCAGTGCACGCTTTCCACCCAGCCGCTTTCAATCGCCGGGATCAGGGTTGGGTGCGGGTTAAGGGTCCAGTGTTTACAGATTTTGCCTTTCAGGCCGAGCTGTTCACCGTAGGTCGGCAGCAGCAGTTCAATCGCCGCGGTATTAAAACCAATCCCGTGGTTCAGGGATTGCACCTGATGTTCCGCATAAATGCCTTTAATGGCCATCATCGCCATCAGGATATGTTCCTGTTTGATGAGACGCGGGTCGCGGGTAAACAGCGGTTCGATAAAGAACGGTTTGTCGGCCACCACCACGAAGTCAATCCAGGAGCCGGGAATATCCACGCGCGGCAGGTCGCATTCGTCGTCCACCAGCTCATTCACCTGTGCGATGACAATGCCGTCATGGAACGCGGCCGCTTCCACCAGCGCGGGGGTATCTTCAGTGCTTGCGCCGGTATAAAGATTACCTTTTCGGTCCGCTTTAAAGCCGGCAATCAGCGCCACGTTTGGCGAGAGATCCACGTACAGACGTGAATAGAGTTCTATGTAGGTATGGATAGCGCCAATTTCGAGCTGACCATCTTCCAGCAGCTGCGAGATGCGCAGGCTCTGGGTACCGGAGAAGGAGAAGTCCAGCTTGCGGGCGATACCTTTCTCAAAGATATCCAGATGCTCGCTACGGCCCACGCTTGGCATAATCATGTGCAGGTCATGCACGATTTGCGGGTTCACTTCAGCCAGCGAGCGTGAAAGGAAATCGGCCTGCTTCTGGTTATTACCTTCCAGAACGACTTTGTCGCCAGGCGCGATCAGTTTTTCCAGCATGGCGACAAGATCGCCGGTTGGCAGTACCTTGCCCTGCACCGGTACGGAGGCCAGACGACGCGCTTTCTCGGTGCGTCGTGTGTTCCATTGCCGGGTGGGTGTTTGCCCAGATAACATTATTAACCTCCTGATTCAGCACATCATTCTGATTTGCTTAACGTTGAGTAAAGTGTGCGCTGTGGCGAGGAAGTCATCAATTAAGCGCAGGGCGGAATCATTAGCCTGAGAGTAATAATCAAGGTAAATATTTGTGATCGAGATCAGTTCATGTTTCGGAAAACCAGGCTAAACGGGGTACAATTCGGAAAGAACAGAAAATAACTGACAAGAATTAGCATCGCCGTTATGAGCCAAATCATTCCATCAGACTTCGACATCATCGCCGAAGACAGCACCGAGTTCGTGCCCATGCGCGGCGTGGCCAATTGCCATCTGCAGACCATGCTGCCGCGACTCATCCGCCGTAAGGTTCAGTTCACGCCGCACTGGCAACGGCTGGACTTACCGGACGGTGACTTTCTGGACCTGGCATGGAGCGAAGAGCCAGAACAGGCGCGCCACAAGCCGCGTCTGGTGGTCTTTCACGGTCTGGAAGGCAGTCTGCACAGCCCCTATGCACACGGGCTCATCCAGGCAGCCAAAGCGCGGGGCTGGCTCGGCGTGGTGATGCACTTTCGCGGCTGTAGCGGCGAACCGAATCGCCAGAAGCGCATCTATCACTCGGGTGAAACCGAAGACGGCACCTGGTTTTTACACTGGTTACGGGAAAACTTTGGTACCGTCCCGACAGCGGCCGTGGGCTACTCGCTGGGCGGCAATATGCTGGCCTGCCTGCTGGCAAAAGAGGCCGACACCGTGCCGCTGGATGCGGCCGTCATTGTCTCCGCGCCCTTTATGCTGGAGCAGTGCAGCTACCATATGGAGAAAGGCTTTTCCCGGGTCTATCAGCGTTACCTGCTCAACCTGCTGAAAGCCAACGCGGCGCGCAAGTTGAAGGCCTATCCGGATACGCTGCCCGTGAGCCTGCGTCAGTTGAAAAAGGTCCGTCGCATCCGCGAATTCGACGATCTGATCACCGCCAAAATTCACGGTTTTGCCGATGCGATTGACTACTATCGTCAGTGCAGCGCCATGCCGCTGCTCAGTAAGATCACGCAACCGACGCTTATCATTCATGCCAAAGATGACCCGTTTATGGATCATCACTCTATCCCCGCGCAGGAATTTTTGCCTGCCAACGTTCACTACCAGCTGACAGAGCATGGTGGTCACGTGGGGTTCATCGGTGGAACGTTGCGTCGCCCGAAAATGTGGCTGGAGTCGCGTATTCCTGACTGGCTTACCCCTTATCTGGACGGTGCAAAATGATTATTCCGTGGCAGGACCTCTCCCCCGAAACGCTCGATAATCTGATTGAAAGCTTTGTCTTGCGCGAAGGTACCGATTATGGTGAACATGAACGTTCGCTTGAGCAAAAGGTCAACGATGTGAAGCGCCAGCTCAAAAGCGGCGACGTGGTGCTGGTATGGTCTGAACTGCATGAGACGGTCAATATCATGCCCCGCAACGCGTTTCATGGCTGATCTTTAAACCTTTCCAGTCAGGGAGTTGCTATGTCTGCCAGACATCCGGTTATTGCCGTTACGGGTTCGAGTGGTGCGGGAACCACCACGACCAGCCTCGCTTTTCGTAAGATTTTCGCCCAACTGAATCTCCGTGCGGCGGAGGTCGAAGGCGATAGCTTTCACCGCTACACGCGCCCGGAGATGGATATGGCTATCCGCAAGGCGCGCGATCTGGGTAAACACATCAGCTACTTCGGCCCGGAGGCCAATGACTTCGGCCTGCTGGAGCAAACCTTTCAGGAGTACGGCCAGAGCGGCAAGGGGCAGTCACGCAAATATCTGCACACCTACGATGAAGCCGTTCCCTGGAACCAGGTGCCCGGCACCTTTACCCCCTGGCAACCGCTGCCGGAACCGACCGACGTCCTGTTTTACGAAGGGTTGCACGGTGGCGTGGTGACGCCGCAGCATGACGTGGCGCGTCACGTGGATCTGCTGGTTGGCGTGGTGCCCATCGTGAACCTTGAGTGGATCCAGAAGCTGACGCGTGACATCAGCGAGCGCGGCCATTCACGCGAGGCGGTGATGGATTCCGTCGTGCGCTCCATGGAAGACTACATTACTTACCTGACGCCGCAGTTCTCCCGCACGCATATCAACTTCCAGCGCGTACCGACAGTGGACACCTCTAACCCGTTCGCCGCCAAAAGTATCCCGTCGCTGGATGAGAGCTTTGTGGTTATCCATTTCCGCAATCTCGACGGCATTGATTACCCCTGGCTGCTGGCGATGCTGCAGGGCTCATTTATTTCGCACATGAATACGTTAGTGGTTCCGGGCGGAAAAATGGGGCTGGCAATGGAATTAATTATGATGCCGCTGGTGCAGCGGTTGATAGAAGGGAAGAAAATCGCCTGATGATTTCCCTCTCCGCGTGGGAGAGGGCTTCGGTGAGGGCATCGGGGTGAACGATGCCCCCCAATATCAGGCGTCGATCACTTCATACGAATGCGTAATTTTTACCGCTTTCTCGAGCATTAACGCGACCGAGCAGTATTTCTCCGCTGAAAGATCGACCGCGCGTGAGACCGCCGCGTCTTTCAGTTCTTTCCCGCTGACGATGAAATGCAGGTTAATGTGGGTGAACAGGCGTGGTGCCTCTTCGCGGCGTTCTGAGGTGAGTTTTACTTCGCAGTCGGTCACATCGTGCCGGCCTTTTTGCAGGATCGACACCACATCAATTGCGCTGCATCCACCTGCTGCCATCAGCACCATTTCCATTGGGCTTGGTGCTTTATCGCCGGAGTTACCATCCATCAAAATCTGGTGTCCTGAAGCGGACTCGCCCAGGAACGTTAAACCTTCAACCCATTTCACACGCGCTTGCATATTCACTCACTCCAACGTTGCATTTTTGGTGACAGATTACGCGTGCGTTACATTTCTCGCAATGGAAGGCGACCTGCGTCATGCTGAAGCGAGACACCAGGAGACACGCGGCGAAAGCTATGCTAAAACACTCAGGATGCTACAGTAATACATTGACGTTACACATGTATGCAGAGGACATCAAACTTTACTGGCTGCGAAACGTTACGATAGCCGACTTCCCAGGGTATGGGTAAGAATTCGATTGCAACCCCAGAGTCCGGATGCATCTTATGACTCTGGTGACAGCTTATAACAGAGGATAACAGCGCATGGTGCTTGGCAAACCGCAAACAGACCCGACTCTCGAATGGTTCTTGTCTCATTGCCACATTCATAAGTACCCATCGAAGAGCACGCTGATTCACCAGGGTGAAAAAGCGGAAACGTTGTATTACATCGTCAAAGGCTCGGTGGCAGTGCTGATCAAAGATGAAGAAGGGAAAGAGATGATCCTTTCTTATCTGAACCAGGGCGATTTCATCGGTGAACTGGGCCTGTTTGAAGAAGGCCAGGAACGTAGCGCCTGGGTTCGTGCAAAGACAGCATGTGAAGTGGCTGAAATTTCCTACAAGAAATTCCGTCAGTTGATTCAAGTTAACCCTGACATCCTGATGCGTCTTTCTTCGCAGATGGCGCGCCGTCTGCAGGTGACATCTGAGAAAGTGGGTAACCTCGCCTTCCTGGACGTGACCGGCCGTATCGCTCAGACCCTGCTGAATCTGGCGAAACAACCCGATGCGATGACTCACCCTGATGGCATGCAAATTAAAATTACCCGTCAGGAAATCGGTCAGATTGTCGGTTGCTCCCGTGAAACAGTGGGCCGTATTCTGAAAATGCTGGAAGATCAGAACCTGATCTCCGCACACGGTAAAACCATCGTGGTTTACGGAACGCGTTAATTCCGCTCAAACGGCGTGCCATCGCAAGGTGTCACGCCGTTTTTGTCTCTATTCCCCATGTGGCGCAGGCTGATTTATCACCCGGAAGTTAACTACGCACTGCGGCAAACGCTGGTGTTGTGCCTTCCTGTGGCCGTGGGCCTGATTCTGGGCCATCTTCAGCAAGGTCTGCTCTTCTCTCTCGTTCCCGCCTGCTGCAACATTGCCGGTCTGGATACACCGCATAAGCGCTTTTTCAAACGGCTGATCGTGGGCGGCTCGCTGTTTGCGGGTTGTAGCCTCGCCGTACAGCTTTTGCTGGCCCGCGATATCCCGCTGCCGCTGATCCTCACCGTCCTGGCGATGACCCTGGGCGTAACCGCTGAGATCAGCTCACTGCACGCACGTTTGCTTCCCGCGTCGCTGATTGCCGCCATCTTCACGCTGAGCCTTGCGGGCAACATGCCGGTGTGGGAGCCGCTGCTGATCTACGCCCTCGGTACGCTGTGGTACGGGCTGTTTAACTGGTTTTGGTTCTGGCTGTGGCGGGAACAGCCGCTGCGGGAATCCCTGAGCCTGCTCTACGTGCAGCTGGCGGATTACTGTGAAGCCAAATACACCTTGCTCACCCAGCATACCGATCCAGAAAAATCACTGCCGCCGCTGCTGACGCGTCAGCAAAAGGTGGTGGACCTGATAAGCCAGTGTTATCAACAGCTGCATATGCTCGCCGCCAATAAGAACCACGAATATAAGCGGCTGCTGCGCGTCTTCCAGGTGGGGCTGGACTTACAGGAGCATATCTCCGTGAGCCTGCACCAGCCGCAGGAGGTGCAAAAACTGGTCGAGCGCAGCCATGCCGAAGCGGTGATCCGCTGGAACGCGCAAACCGTCTCCGCGCGCCTTCGGGTGCTGGCTGACGATATTCTGTATCACCGCTACCCCACGCGCTTTAACATGGACAAACAGCTCGGCGCGCTGGAGAAGATTGCCCGTCAGCATGAAGACAACCCGGTGGGTCAGTTTGCCGCCTGGCACTTCAGCCGTATCGCCCGCGTGTTACGAACCCAGCGTCCGCTTTATCCGCGCGACCTGATGGCCGACAAACAAAAACGCCTGCCGCTGCTGCCGGCGCTCAGAAGCTACCTCTCCCTTAAATCATCTGCCCTGCGCAACGCCGCGCGAATTAGCGTGATGCTAAGCATTGCCAGCCTGATGGGCATGGCGCTGCATCTGCCCAAACCGTACTGGATTTTAATGACCATCCTCTTTGTCACCCAGAACGGCTATGGCGCGACGCGGGTGCGCATTCTGCACCGGGCAGGCGGAACGATGGCGGGGCTGATCATTGCGGGCGTTACGCTGCACTTTCACGTGCCGGAAGGCTATACGCTGGCAGGGATGCTGGTGATCACGATGGTGAGCTACCTGATCATCCGCAAAAACTACGGCTGGGCGATGGTGGGCTTTACGGTAACGGCGGTGTATACCCTGCAGTTGCTCACGCTCAACGGCGAGCAGTTTATTATCGCCAGGCTGGTCGATACCCTGATCGGCTGCCTGATTGCCTTTGGCGGCATGGTCTGGCTGTGGCCTCAGTGGCAAAGCGGGCTGCTCAGACAGAACGCCCATGATGCGCTGGAGGCCGACCAGCAGGCCATTCGCCTGATCTTGAGTGACGACCCGCAGCCCTCTCCGCTGGCGTATCAGCGGATGAAGGTCAACCAGGCGCATAACGCCCTGTTTAACTCGCTGAATCAGGCCATGCAGGAGCCCGGCTTTAACTCGCACTATCTGGCGGACATGAAGCTCTGGGTGACGCACAGCCAGTTTATCGTTGAGCATATCAACGCCATGACCACGCTGGCGCGGGAACATACGATGCTGACGCCCGATCTGGCGCAGCGCTACCTGCAGTCGTGTGAGATTGCCCTGCAGCGGTGTCAGCAGCGACTCGAGTATGACGCGCCTGGCGAGTCAGGGGATTCGAACATTCTGGAGGCGCCAGAGACGCTCACCCACGGGCCAATGAGCACCCTGGAGCAGCATCTGCAGCGCGTTCTCGGGCATCTGAACACCATGCACACCATTTCGTCGGTAGCATGGCGTCAGCGCCCTCACCACGGGATATGGTTAACCCGTCGCTTAACGCGAACGGAGTCTTAAGCGTTTACGATCTTCGCGACCGCCGCGGCAAAACGGTTTAACCCGTCTTCAATGTCCTGATTTTCGACCACCAGCGACGGCGCAAAGCGCATCACGTCCGGCCCGGCA
The DNA here is from genome assembly GCF_057320345.1 of Enterobacter cloacae complex sp. 394I7. Lineage (NCBI taxonomy): Bacteria > Pseudomonadati > Pseudomonadota > Gammaproteobacteria > Enterobacterales > Enterobacteriaceae > Enterobacter > Enterobacter cloacae complex sp. 394I7. The sequence continues at coordinate 26,266 of NZ_JBXWCR010000006.1, forward strand.
TTGAGCACCATCACCCCTTCATGGGCGGCGGCGTGCAGGAAATCGCGCGCGCGGCCTTTGTACTGTGGCTTCAACTCCGCGCCGATCAGTAACCCCATCCCGCGGATCTCGCTGAAGACGTCATACTGGTCATCAATCTGCTGCAAATGCGTCACGAAAAGCTCACGCTTCGCGTTGACGCCGCTCAGAACCTCAGGGGTGTTGATAATGTCGAACGCGGCACCCGCGACGGCACTCGCCAGCGGGTTACCGCCGTATGTGGAACCGTGGGAACCCACGTGGAACGCGGAGGCAATCTCCTGCGTCGTTAATACCGCACTGACCGGGAAGCCGCCGCCGAGCGCTTTGGCGCTGGTCAGAATATCCGGCGTCACGCCGTAATGCATGTAGGCAAACAGGGAGCCGGTACGGCCCATCCCGCACTGCACTTCATCAAATACCAGCAGCGCCTGATGCTCATCGCACAGGTCGCGCAGCCCTTTCAGGAACTCAGGCGTGGCAGCCGTTACGCCGCCCTCTCCCTGGATCGGCTCCACCACCACCGCACAGGTGTGATCATCCATTACCGCTTTTACCGCATGCAGATCGTTAAACGGCACATGGATAATATCGGCCGGTTTTGGTCCAAAACCGTCGGAATACTTTGGCTGTCCGCCGACGGAAACGGTAAACAGCGAGCGACCGTGGAAGGCGTTGTGGAAAGCAATGATTTTGGTTTTGTACGGGCTGTGGCGCGTGGAGGCATAGTAGCGCGCCAGTTTGAAGGCGGTTTCGTTCGCTTCGGTACCGGAGTTCATAAACAGCACGCGTTCGGCGAAGGTCGCGCTGATTAACTTGCGGCCCAGACGCAGCGCCGGTTCGTTGGTAAAGACGTTGCTGGTATGCCACAGGGTTTCCCCCTGGGTTTTCAGCGCCTCCACCAGCACAGGATGGCAATGACCCAGTGCCGTCACCGCAATCCCACCGGCGAAATCAACATACTCTTTCCCCTGCTGATCCCAGACTCGGCTGCCTTTCCCTTTTACCGGGATAAACTCAGCCGGTGCATAAATCGGCAGAATGACTTCATCGAATGTCGCGCGGGTAATTGCAGATTGTTCAGTTGCCATGTCATGACCATCCATTTTATGTCACAGTGATTGTGAAAATATAATCACAAAATATGCATAAAAAATCACAGCAAGGCAACCACTATTCAACGATTGAGGAAATTTGCCAGCAGCTGGTGTCCCTGCTCGCTGAGGATACTCTCCGGGTGGAATTGCACCCCTTCGAGGTCCCATTCACGATGCCGAATCCCCATGATCTCCCGGGTATCGCTCCAGGCGGTAACCTCAAAGCATTCCGGCAGCGTTGATGGGTCAATGACCAGCGAATGGTAGCGCGTCACGGTAAGCGGATTATTAAGCCCCATAAACACGCCCGTGCCGGTATGGGTCACCGGCGCGGTTTTGCCATGCATCACTTTGGCGGCGCGCACAATGGTGGCACCAAACACCTGCCCAATGGCCTGGTGGCCCAGGCAGACGCCAAGAATGGGCAGCTTACCGGCGTAATGATGAATGACATCCAGCGAAATGCCCGATTCCGACGGCGTGCAGGGCCCCGGCGAGATAACGATTTTCTGCGGGGCAAGCGCGTCGATTTCGGCCAGGCTGATGTCGTCGTTGCGGCGGACCACCACCTCTGCACCCAGTTCAGAAAAATACTGGTAAAGGTTCCAGGTGAAGGAATCGTAGTTATCAATCAGCAGAATCATGGCGGCTCCAGAAAAACGTGCCGCCCTATTCTACTCAGTTTCCCGCGCTTCGCTCACTACTTTGGCAAAGATGGCGTTCAGGGCCGTTAAATCGCCCATTGCGCCACTCTGGTTGGCCGCCGCCCATTTGCCCGGGTCGATATCTTTCCAGCTCAGCTGATAGCCTGCATGGATGGCGAGTTGTTCGAAGAAGATCCGCTGAGCGATACCGTTGCCAATCCGGAAGGGATGGAGCACGTTGATCTCACAATAGTAGTGACTCAGGCGGGCCACAAACTCCTCTTTTTGCAGACCGTTGAGATACCCCTCTTCCTCGAGATCCTGCATCAGGACATTGCCCTCTTTCTCGATGTAGGCGAAGTGGCAGAAGCGGGTGTCGCCCTGATAAATATCGATTTCGCGGATATCGCCCGCCCAGTCAAAAATATCCTGATAAAGGTGGCGGTGGATTGCACAGAGATGCGGCAACCCCGGCGCCGACGGGCCTAAGCCGAGCGTCGCCACCCGCAGCGCGGTGATCTCATAGGATGCCTTTGCAAGACGGTCAGCCTGGCGGATATTCAGACGGTTACGCATCACATTCAGACCCGGGTAGAGATACGGGTCACGATCGTCACCGATTTTATCGCTCATAGTGCCTCCTGAGTTCTTCAAGACGGCTTTGCGCATCCTGGGCGTTTAGCGTAACGAGCGGGCTATCAACCCCCTCAAGGCGGCGGCTGGCCTGGAAATTACTGTTTCGCTGCTGCTCCCAGAGACGGGATTTTTGCTTATCGGTGAGTTTTTTCACTTAAGGCCTCCCTGAAGATGTCCGTGTGCCACAAGTATAAGCAGCAAAACGCGCTTTCGCAGGGAGGGGAGCGAAACACGGGCGAGAAGCGCCCGTGTCAAAGAAGGTTACGGCAGAACTTTTGCAGAGAGGATCACAACCGGTTTCGTCGGCACATTTTGGTACGGGCCAACGTCATGGGACTGCACCTGAGAAATCTTGTCAGCCACATCCATCCCTTTCACCACTTTACCGAAGACCGCGTAACCGAAGTCGCGCTGGCCGTGGTCGAGGAAGGCGTTATCCGCCACGTTGATAAAGAACTGGCTGGTGGCGCTGTCTTTATCTGCCGTACGCGCCATAGAGATGGTACCGCGGGTGTTGCGCAGGCCGTTATCCGCTTCGTTTTTAATCGGTGCGTTAGGCTGCTTTTGCTGCATTTGCTCGTTAAAACCACCGCCCTGCACCATAAAGCCCGGGATCACACGGTGGAAAGTGGTGCCGTTATAGAAACCGTTATTCACGTAGTCGAGGAAGTTTTTCACAGAAACCGGAGCTTTCTGGCTATTCAGTTCCAGCTCAATATTCCCGGCGGAGGTGGTCAGCAGAACGTGAGGGTCTCCTTTGGCTGCCAGCGCAGCAGGGGAAACGGCAGAAAGAGCAAACACAGCTGCGACAGCCGCCAGCGTTGATTTGAGCATGAGAATTCCTTAACAAAGCGCAGTATAAAAAGCGAATGGCTTGATTCTAAAGAGCAGTATGAACGGAGACCAGCCTTTTACCTAATTTTACGAAATTGAAACAGTTGTAACCACGCAAACGATTGGTTATGACGCCCATTAATGTGATCTGAATCACATAAAAACCTGCAATAGCGATCGAATTTCTCTTAAAAGATATGAATGGATCACTTTAATGTCTAAAATCTGCCCGCTCTCAGCGCCCCTCGGGCGCTTTTCTTTTCCTGAACAGGCCAGACATGACTAACAGCAATCGTATCAAGCTCACATGGATCAGCTTCTTCTCCTACGCCCTTACCGGCGCGTTGGTGATCGTCACCGGGATGGTGATGGGTAATATCGCAGACTACTTCCAGCTGCCCGTTTCCAGCATGAGTAACACCTTTACCTTCCTCAACGCCGGGATCCTGATCTCCATTTTCCTGAATGCCTGGCTGATGGAAATTGTTCCACTGAAAACGCAGCTGCGTTTTGGTTTCGTGCTGATGGTCGCCGCGGTAGCGGGTTTAATGGTGAGCCACAGCATCGCCCTGTTCTCTGCCGCCATGTTTGTGCTGGGTCTGGTGAGCGGTATCACGATGTCCATCGGTACGTTCCTGATTACCCATATGTATGAAGGTCGTCAGCGTGGCGCACGTCTGCTGTTTACCGACTCCTTCTTCAGCATGGCGGGGATGATTTTCCCGATGGTAGCGGCCGTTCTGCTGGCACGCAGCATTGAGTGGTACTGGGTTTATGCCTGTATCGGTCTGGTCTACGTGGCAATCTTTATTCTGACCTTCGGCTGTGAATTCCCGGTTCTGGGCAAAAAAGCACAATCCACGGACGAGCCGGTCGCGAAAGAGAAATGGGGTATCGGCGTACTGTTCCTCTCCGTTGCCGCACTGTGCTACATCCTCGGTCAGCTGGGCTTTATCTCCTGGGTACCGGAATACGCCAAAGGCCTGGGCATGAGCCTGAACGACGCGGGTAAACTGGTGAGCGATTTCTGGATGTCTTACATGTTCGGCATGTGGGCGTTTAGCTTCATCCTGCGCTTCTTCGACCTGCAGCGCATTCTGACCGTGCTGGCGGGCATGGCAACCGTGCTGATGTACCTGTTCATTAACGGTTCACCGGAGCATATGCCGTGGTTCATCCTGACCCTGGGCTTCTTCTCCAGCGCGATTTACACCTCTATCATTACGCTGGGCTCTCTGCAGACCAAAGTGGCGTCACCGAAACTGGTGAACTTCGTGCTGACCTGCGGCACCATCGGCACCATGTTGACCTTCGTGGTCACCGGCCCGATCGTCGCCCACAGCGGCCCACTGGCCGCGCTGCATACCGCTAACGGTTTGTACGCGGTGGTGTTTGTGATGTGCCTGGTTCTGGGCTTTGTGACCCGCCACCGCCAGCATAATACGGCAGCGGCGTCCCACTGATCCCCTACGCCCCTTTGCGCTCAGCGAAGGGGCTGTTTTTCGTGAAGATGTGCTCTTCCGCAACGTCGTCCATTTTGATCCACGTCTGCGCAAGCTGCGTCGTGGCAATCACTCGCCCCTCCCGAATCGACCAGCGCGCCGGCACCTGGCAGCGCACCGCCTCAAACCCGCTCTCCGCAGGCAGCACGATCAGGTTAGCCAGATTTCCCGTTTCGATACCGTAATCCGTCAGGCCGAAGGTTCGGGCGCTGTTGTGGGTTATCAGGTTCAAACCGTTGTCGATTTGCGAATACCCCATCATCTGACACACATGCAGCCCCATATGCAGTACCTGCAGCATATTGCCGGTGCCAAGCGGGTACCACGGGTCGAAGACATCATCATGCCCGAAACAGACGTTGATCCCCGCCTCCAGCAGCTCCTTCACTCGGGTAATCCCGCGTCGTTTGGGATAATCGTCAAAGCGTCCCTGTAAATGGATATTCACCAGTGGATTGGCGACAAAGTTGATGCCTGACATCTTCAGCAGGCGGAAAAGCCGCGAGGTGTATGCCCCGTTATAGGAGTGCATCGCCGTGGTATGGCTGGCCGTGACCCGCGGGCCCATCCCGGATTCATAAGCCAGAGTGGCCACCGTTTCCAGAAACCGGGACTGCTCATCGTCAATTTCATCGCAGTGGATATCCAGCGGACGGTCATATTTCTTCGCCAGTTCAAAGGCAATGTGCAGCGATTGCACGCCATACTCGCGGGTGAATTCAAAATGCGGGATTGCCCCGACCACATCGGCGCCCAGCTTCAACGCCTCCTCAAGCAGCGCCGCGCCGTCCGGGTAAGAAAGGATGCCTTCCTGCGGGAACGCCACGATTTGCAGCGTGATCCACGGCGCAACTTCCTGCTTCACCTCCAGCATGGCCTTCAGGGCGGTGAGCGTCGGGTCAGAGACGTCCACGTGCGTGCGCACAAACTGAATACCGTTGGCAATTTGCCCTTTCAGCGTCTTCCAGGCGCGCGCTTTTACATCCTCATGGCTAAGCAGTGCCTTACGCTCCGCCCAGCGCTCAATGCCTTCAAACAGCGTACCGGACTGGTTCCAGCTCGGCTCGCCTGCCGTCTGGGTGGTATCAAGGTGGATATGCGGTTCTATAAACGGGGGGATGGCAAGGCCGCCACGCGCGTTTAAGATTCTTACGTTTTCGTCTTCGGTATCGCCCATCGGCGTTATGCCACCAAAACGGCCCTGCTCAATGGCGATTTGCCACAGCCCTTCGCGACCCGGTAAGCGAACATTCTGAATAAGCCCAAGCGGTGTTGTAGACATGCCTTTCCCCTGAAAAACGCGGCTGATATTTGGGAGTACGCATTTTTGACAATGCGCCCCTTAATTTGTACACAAAATCGGCGACCTCGAAAAGCCAGCGATTTCCACAACTTATAAAAATCCTGACAAATCAGTCATATACCACCTAAGGAGTAGGCGAAGGCGTATTTGATTTGCATCAATAAGTGCCACTGCTGAATCGTTAAGGTAGGCAGTAATAGAAAAGAAATCGAGGCAAAAATGAGCAAAGTCAGACTCGCTATCATCGGTAACGGCATGGTCGGCCACCGCTTTATTGAGGATCTTCTCGATAAAGCCGATGCTAACCAGTTCGATATTACCGTGTTCTGTGAAGAACCCCGCAAGGCGTACGACCGTGTGCACTTGTCTTCCTACTTCTCCCATCATACCGCTGAAGAGCTCTCTCTGGTGCGCGATGGTTTCTACGAGAAGCATGGCGTGAAAGTGCTGGTGGGCGAACGCGCTATCACCATCAACCGTCAGGAAAAAGTGATCCACTCCAGCGCCGGACGTACGGTTTTTTACGACAAGCTGATCATGGCGACTGGCTCGTACCCGTGGATCCCGCCGATCAAAGGCTCGGAAACGCAGGATTGCTTCGTTTATCGTACCATCGAAGATCTCAATGCGATCGAATCATGTGCACGCCGCAGTAAACGTGGCGCCGTGGTCGGGGGGGGGCTGCTGGGTCTGGAAGCCGCCGGTGCGCTGAAAAACCTCGGTGTTGAAACCCACGTCATCGAATTTGCCCCGATGCTGATGGCAGAGCAGCTTGACCACATGGGTGGTGACCAGTTGTGCCGTAAAATCGAAAGCATGGGCGTGAAGGTTCACACTAGCAAAAATACCAAAGAGATTGTGCAGGAAGGCACCGAAGCGCGGAAAACCATGCGCTTTGCCGATGGCAGCGAACTGGAAGTGGACTTTATCGTCTTCTCTACCGGTATTCGCCCGCGCGACAAGCTGGCCACCCAGTGCGGTCTGGCCGTCGCTCAGCGCGGCGGGATCATGATTAACGATACCTGCCAGACCTCCGACCCGGATATCTACGCCATCGGCGAATGCGCCAGCTGGAACAACCGCGTGTACGGTCTGGTCGCGCCTGGCTACAAAATGGCGCAGGTTGCCGTTGACCATATTCTCGGCAACCAGAACGCCTTCGAAGGGGCTGACCTGAGCGCCAAACTTAAACTGCTGGGCGTAGACGTAGGCGGTATTGGCGATGCGCATGGCCGCACGCCGGGCGCACGCAGCTATGTTTACCTCGATGAAAGCAAAGAGGTGTACAAACGTCTTATCGTCAGTCAGGACAACAAAACCCTGCTCGGCGCGGTGCTGGTGGGCGATACCAGCGACTACGGTAACCTGCTTCAGCTGGTATTGAACGCCATCGAACTGCCGGAAAACCCGGACGCGCTGATCCTTCCGGCGCATGCGTCCAGCGGTAAGCCGTCGATTGGCGTGGATAAACTGCCCGACAGCGCGCAGATTTGCTCCTGCTTCGATGTGACCAAAGGCATGCTGATTTCGGCCATCAATAAAGGCTGCCATACCGTCGCGGCCCTGAAGGCGGAAACCAAAGCCGGTACCGGCTGCGGTGGGTGTATCCCGCTGGTCACACAGGTTCTAAACGCAGAACTGGCGAAACAGGGTATCGAAGTCAACAATAACCTCTGCGAGCATTTCGCTTACTCTCGCCAGGAGCTGTACCACCTGATCCGCGTGGAAGGCATCAAATCCTTCGACGAACTGCTGGCGAAACACGGTCAGGGTTATGGCTGTGAAGTGTGTAAACCTACCGTGGGTTCCCTGCTGGCCTCCTGCTGGAACGAGTACATTCTCAAACCAGAACATACGCCGCTGCAGGATACCAACGATAACTTCCTGGCGAACATTCAGAAAGACGGGACTTACTCCGTCATCCCACGCTCCGCCGGTGGCGAAATCACCCCGGAAGGGCTGGTCGCCGTTGGCCGTATCGCGCGCGAATTTAACCTGTATACCAAAATCACCGGCTCTCAGCGTATCGGCCTGTTTGGTGCGCAGAAAGATGACCTGCCTGAAATCTGGCGTCAGCTGATTGACGCGGGATTCGAAACCGGCCACGCCTACGCGAAAGCGCTGCGTATGGCGAAAACCTGTGTGGGCAGCACCTGGTGCCGTTACGGCGTAGGCGACAGCGTCGGCTTCGGTGTGGAGCTGGAGAACCGCTACAAAGGCATCCGTACACCGCATAAAATGAAGTTTGGCGTTTCCGGCTGTACCCGCGAATGTGCGGAAGCGCAGGGTAAAGATGTGGGTATCATTGCCACCGAGAAAGGCTGGAACCTGTACGTCTGTGGTAACGGCGGCATGAAACCACGCCATGCAGACCTGCTGGCTGCAGACCTCGACCGCGATACGCTGATTCAGTATCTCGACCGCTTTATGATGTTCTACATCCGTACCGCCGATAAGCTGACCCGTACCGCGTCCTGGCTCGATAACCTGGAAGGCGGTATCGAGTACCTGAAATCGGTCATCATTGACGACAAACTGGGCCTGAACGACCATCTGGAAGCGGAAATGGCGCGCCTGCGCGAGGCGGTGATCTGCGAGTGGACTGAAACCGTCAACACCCCGGCGGCGCAGACTCGCTTCAGACACTTTATCAACAGCACCCAGCGCGACCCGAATGTGCAGGTTGTGGCAGAACGCGAGCAGCATCGTCCGGCGACACCTTATGAACGTATTCCGGTGACTCTGGTGGAGGAAAACGCATGAGCCAGTGGGTAAACATCTGCAACATTAACGACATTCTGCCTGCCACCGGGGTCTGTGCCCTGCTGGGTAACGAGCAGGTCGCGATATTCCGCCCTCGCCATGATGAACAGGTTTTTGCCATCAGCAATATCGACCCGTTCTTTGAGGCCAGCGTCCTGTCCCGGGGATTAATCGCGGAGCATCAGGGTGAACTCTGGGTCGCCAGCCCGTTGAAGAAACAGCGTTTTCGTTTACGCGACGGGTATTGCATGGAAGATGAGCATTATTCCGTGAAGCCCTACGATGTCCGCGTGAAGGACGGTAAGGTGCAGCTGAAAGGCTAATCTCTCGCCTTTTCAATATGAAAAGCTTATGACCCCTTATGGGTAACGGCAGGAAAAACCGTATGTTCTGTACGATTCCTGCTGTTATCCTGACCTCAATTTCTTACCCCCTCCTTGAATGCTGTGAGGTAATGTCGTGGACCACCTGCCGATTTTCTGTCAATTACGCCATCGCGACTGTCTGCTTGTAGGCGGCGGCGATGTGGCTGAACGCAAAGCGCGCTTGCTGTTAGAAGCAGGAGCCCGACTCACCGTTAACGCCCTGGCTTTTGCCCCGCAGTTTGAGGCCTGGGAAAAAGAAGGGATGCTCACGCTGGTGCAGGGGGGGTTTAATGAATCCCTGCTTGATACCTGCTGGCTGACCATTGCCGCCACGGATGACGATGAAGTGAATCAGCGCGTCAGCGACGCCTGTGAAGCGCGCCGCATCTTCTGTAACGTGGTGGATGCCCCGAAGGAAGCCAGCTTTATCATGCCGTCGATCATTGACCGTTCGCCGCTGATGATTGCGGTATCGTCCGGCGGCCGCTCTCCCGTTCTGGCCCGCCTGCTGCGGGAAAAACTGGAAGCCATCCTGCCGCAGCATCTTGGCCAGATTGCCCACTATGCCGGACAGCTGCGTTCACGGGTTAAGCAAACCTTCGCGACCGTGGGTGAACGCCGTCGCTTCTGGGAAAAATTCTTTGTGAATGACAGGCTGGCCCAGTCGCTGGCGAATCAGGATCATAAAGCGGTGGAAGAGACGACGGCGCAGTTGCTCTGCGAGCCGTTGGATCATCGTGGTGAAGTGGTGCTGGTGGGTGCCGGCCCGGGCGATGCCGGTTTGCTGACGCTGAAAGGGCTGCAGCAGATCCAGCAGGCGGATATTGTGGTTTATGACCGTCTGGTCTCCGATGAGATAATGAACCTGGTCCGCCGCGATGCTGACCGCGTATTTGTCGGTAAACGTGCCGGGTACCACTGTGTGCCGCAGGAGGAGATTAACCAGATCCTGCTGCGCGAAGCGCAAAAAGGAAAACGCGTGGTGCGCCTCAAGGGTGGCGATCCGTTTATCTTTGGTCGCGGCGGTGAAGAGCTGGAAACGTTGTGCAACGCGGGCATTCCGTTTTCCGTGGTACCGGGCATCACGGCAGCCTCCGGCTGCTCAGCTTACTCGGGCATTCCACTGACCCACCGTGACTATGCCCAGAGCGTACGCCTGGTGACGGGACACCTGAAAACCGGCAGTGAGCTGGACTGGCATAACCTGGCCGCCGAAAAACAGACGCTGGTGTTCTATATGGGGTTAAACCAGGCCGCGACCATTCAGGCCAAACTGCTTGAGCACGGCATGGAAGAGGATATGTCCGTCGCGCTGGTGGAAAACGGCACGTCCATTAAGCAGCGCGTGGTGAACGGCGTGCTGACGCAGTTAGGTGAGCTGGCACAGCAGGTTGAAAGCCCGGCGCTGATTATTGTCGGACGCGTGGTGGAGCTGCGCGATAAACTGAACTGGTTCTCGAATCACTAACGCATATTCCCCCTTCCCGGAGTAGTCCTTATGCGGACTACTCCCCTCTTACCGCTCCCGATAACATACCGCCCGCGAAATGGAATTTTTCCATTTATTCCCTCACGTTAGATCCAATTTTCGTTTTTTTCAGACAAGGAATGCGTATGTTTAAACTGGCAAAAGCCGCCGTTCTGGTAGGCATGTTATCGACTCTGACCGCCTGCACCGGTCACGTTCAAAATACCAAAAATAATTGCAGCTATGATTACCTGCTGCACCCGGCAATTTCCATTTCGAAGATCATCGGTGGCTGCGGCCCGGCCGCACAGCAGTAAGCGTTTTTCAGGCGTAAAAAAACCGGGAATTTCCCGGTTTTTTGTCTGGCTCAGCGCGTTTTTTGTCGGGGAGCACTCATGCTTACCCGACAAAACAGGGTTATGGTTTACCCACAAACCCAATCGCCTGGTACACCGCCTTAAGGGTTTCAGACGCGCGGGCACTGGCTTTTTCCGCGCCCTCTTTCATCACTTTCTGCAGGAAAGCTTCGTCGTTACGGTAGCGGTGATAACGCTCCTGCAGCTCGGTCAGCATGCCGGAAACGGCATCCGCCACTTCCCCTTTCAGGTGACCATACATCTTGCCTTCGAAGTGTTGTTCCAGCTCAGGAATGCTCTGCCCCGTCACACCGGAGAGGATATCCAGCAGGTTGGAGACGCCCGCTTTGTTCTGCACGTCGTAACGCACAACAGGTGGCTCATCGGAGTCGGTCACCGCACGCTTGAGCTTTTTAACGACCGATTTCGGGTCTTCCAGCAGGCCGATAACGTTGTTGCGGTTATCGTCAGACTTGGACATCTTCTTGGTTGGCTCCAGCAGCGACATCACGCGTGCGCCGGATTTTGGAATGAACGGCTCAGGCACTTTGAACACGTCGCCATACAGCGCGTTAAAGCGCTGGGCGATATCGCGGCTCAGTTCCAGATGCTGTTTCTGATCTTCGCCAACCGGCACCTGGTTGGTCTGGTACAGCAGAATGTCTGCTGCCATCAGTACCGGGTAATCAAACAGACCGGCGTTGATGTTTTCTGAGTAGCGCGCGGATTTATCCTTGAACTGCGTCATGCGGCTCAGTTCGCCGAAGTAGGTGTAGCAGTTCAGCGCCCAGCCCAGCTGCGCATGCTCTGGAACGTGAGACTGAACGAAAATGGTGCTCTTCTCAGGATCAATTCCGCAGGCCAGATACAGCGCCAGGGTGTCCAGGGTGGCTTTACGCAGCTTCTCAGGATCCTGACGTGCAGTGATAGCATGCAGATCTACGATGCAGTAAATGCAATGGTAATCATCCTGCATGCTGACCCACTGACGTAACGCACCCATGTAGTTACCAATGGTCAATTCACCTGACGGCTGTGCGCCACTAAAAACGATGGGCTTAGTCATTATTCAATTCCTGATTATCACTGTGCGAAAGCCCGAGTGCGGGCAACAAATCTTTGAAGTGGTCGAACACGACGTCCGGCTCACTCAGCGTGATGGCCTCACCGTAGTTGTAGCCATAGGTTAATCCCACTGAAGGACAACCCGCCGCTCTGGCAGCCAGAATATCATTGCGGGAATCACCGACAAAGAGCAGCTCCGCAGGCGTTAAGGATAATTTTCCTGCCACCAGCAGTAACGGTTCCGGATGCGGCTTTTTGTTCTGCACATCATCACCGCCAACAATGACGGAAAAATACTTCGCGATATCCAGCGCTTCCAGCAGAGGGGCGACAAAAGGTGTCGGTTTGTTTGTCACCAGCCCCAGCGGAATGCCGTTGGCATGAAGCGCACTCAGCGTTTCTGCGACATCCGGGAACAGGAAACTGCCCTCTTCGACCGTCTCTTCATAGAAACGATTGAACAATTTACGCAGGATACGCAGCTGTTCTTCCTGCGGGATATCCGCATGATCCACGCTCGGTTTACCCTGTGCGGAACGCTGGGACACACGCTCCTGGCGGGCCCATGTCAACGCGCGCTCCATCAGAACATCGGCGCCATTGCCAATCCACGTGATGACACGCTCTTCGCCCGCAACGGGCAGTTCAAGAGCATACAGCGCCTGGTCTACGGCGCTGGTTAAGCCCGGCGCGCTGTCGACCAGCGTGCCGTCGAGGTCAAATGCGATACCCCGGGTTGCCTGCAATTTATCCATGACTTACCTTCGCCAGTTCACGGCGCATTTCATCAATGACTTTTTTGTAATCCGGTTGGTCGAAAATCGCTGAACCTGCAACGAACATATCCGCACCCGCTGCCGCAATTTCACCAATGTTATTCACTTTTACGCCACCGTCGACTTCCAGACGAATGTCGTAACCTGACTCATCAATACGACGGCGCACTTCACGCAGTTTATCCAGCGTATGAGGGATAAACGACTGACCGCCAAAGCCCGGGTTAACGGACATCAGCAAAATGACATCCAGCTTATCCATCACATGGTCGAGATAGCTCAGCGGCGTAGCCGGGTTGAAAACCAGACCCGCTTTACAGCCATTCTCTTTGATGAGCTGCAGCGTGCGATCCACGTGTTCAGACGCTTCAGGGTGGAAGGTGATGATACTGGCTCCCGCAGCGGCAAAATCAGGCACGATACGGTCAACAGGCTTCACCATCAGATGGACGTCAATCGGCGCGGTAATACCGTAGTTACGCAGCGCTTTAAGCACCATCGGGCCAATGGTCAGATTAGGAACGTAGTGGTTATCCATAACGTCGAAATGGACGACATCCGCGCCCGCCGCGAGTGCTTTTGCAGTGTCTTCACCCAGGCGGGCAAAATCGGCCGACAGAATTGAGGGAGCAATCAAAAACTGTTTCATCCGCATCTCCTTGAAATGTGTTTACCGGCGGGCAAAACGGCTCAGGGGCGATAAAGAGCCAGGAGTTCGTCCACCTTTTTACGTGTGCCGCCGTTGCTGCTTATGCTACGCCGCACTTTAACCTGAAAATGCTTCGCGGCTTTGTACCATTCGCGCGTATCAGGGGTATCGTGATTCGAAATTAACACCGGAATTCTTTTGCTGACCAGCTTTTCCGCCATCTCCGCCAGACGGGCCTGCTCGGCCGGACTGAAGCTGTTGGTGTGATAAGCGGTGAAATTTGCCGTCGCGGACAGCGGTGCGTAAGGCGGGTCGCAATAGACCACCGAGTTTACGCCTGCCAGCTCCATGCACTCTTCATAGGAGAGGCAGTGGAATTCGGCATTCTGCGCTTTTTTAGCAAAGTGATACAACTCATCCTGTGGGAAATACGGACGCTTATAACGGCCAAACGGCACGTTAAATTCACCACGAAGATTATACCGGCACAGGCCGTTGTAGCCGTGTCGATTGAGATAGAGGAACAACAGCGCCCGACGGAACGGATCCTGACTCTGATTAAATTCAGTGCGGAACTGGTAGTAAACGTCCGGATTATTGTGCTCGGGTGTAAACAGCTTCCGAGCCTCTTCCACGTACTCGTCGGTCCGCAGCTTGACGATGTTGTAGAGGCTGATGAGGTCGCTGTTGATATCCGCCAGGATATAACGAGAAAAATCGGTATTCAGGAATACCGATCCAGCGCCCACAAAGGGCTCGATAAGACACTCGCCTTTCGGCAGGTGCTTTTTAATATCATCGAGCAGGGGGTATTTCCCCCCTGCCCATTTCAGAAAAGCGCGATTTTTTTTCATGCTGACTAACTGATTACACCTTCTCCGGCTGTGGAGAAAGCTCCGACAGCATCCTGCGCTTTAAACATTACTTCAGATCAGCCTGAACCTGATGAATTGGCTTAGCCCATGGGTTTTTCGCCTGAACGTCGGCTGGCAGCGTTGCGACAGCACGTTTCGCTTCATCTTTTGAAGCATAAACGCCACTTACCAGCACGTACCACGGCTGACCATTACGGGTCGTCTGATAAACCACATAGTTTTTCAGATTCGTTTTCTTCGCCCAACCGTTGAGGTTGTCATAGTTAGACGAACTGCTCAGCTGCAGCGTGTAATTGCTGGACGGGGCTGACTTCAGCGAACCGACATTACCTGCAGTCTTGCCTGCTGCGGCGCTGGTTGTTGCCGTCGCTGCAGGTGCAGTTGCAGTAGGTGCAGTTGCAGCTGGTGCCGAAGTGGCAGCCGGTGCCGTGGTGGTCGCCGTTGCTTTCGGTGCTGTCTGCGTAACCGGTGCTTTTGCCGGTTCGCTCACCGTGGCCGTTTCAGTACGTTTTGTCTGAGCCGGCGCTTTCACTTCAGGCGCTTTGACGACTGCCTGAGGTTTGGTTTCACGCTTAGGTTCAATCACAGCCTGCTTACGTTCAGGACGGGTCGCAGGTTGCGTCTGGCGCGGTTTGGTTTCGGTTGCAGCCGTTTGCGGCTGAGCGTTACCACCGCGGATCGGTGCAACGGTCGCAGGTTCAGTTGGCAGCGTAGAGTTAACCACGGCATTGTCCACCTGCGCCTGATTTTGCGGCTGCGTCAGGGCATTGTTCAGGTCGCCCTGAACTTCTACACGCTGCTGGCCTTCCGGCGTGGCAGGTGCCTGACCCTGTGCGGGGGTAGAAGAAACTGGCGGCAGAGAAACATCCTGCGGCTGTGTTGTATTTCCGGCAGTCTGCTCGGCGGAGGTGGTACCCGGCGCTGGCTGTGCACCATTCGCCTGATCGGTCGCATCGTTACCAGAGAGGCTGATGCTCTTCTCAGTGGATGCCGCTTGCTCACCGGAAGGGGTCGAAGGCGCTTTTAGCGCAGAACCAATACCGACAATCAGCAGCACGAGCACCAGAACGCCGAGTCCCATCATGATGTACTGGCGGGAGGCGGGTTTCTGCGCAGCGGCTTTTTTACGTTTACGTGGGCGACGCTCTACAGGCTCTTCGTCCATTGAATCTTCTTCGGACTCATAACCCTCTTCTTCTCGCTCATCACGCGCGTTGCGGCTACGCGAAGGGCGACGATCGTCTGCATCCAGATCAACATCGTCAAAGTTGATCTGCGGCTCGTTATCACGTTCTGAAGATTGACGAGAACGACCAGTACGACGATCGCTGGGATCGGGTTTCAGCTCGTCTTCTGGTTTGAATTCATCCATTTAACACCCCACTCAAAGGCTTATGCCAACGACTTTGCATTTCGCCTGAAGCTAAACGACCACCTGTAACAGTGGCCTGACCTTTCTAGTTGTTACGCCTGCTGACAGTCAGCAATAGCGCCAAGAACCACATCATGCGGCACTCCGCCGCGTACTTCACTCTTCCCTATTGCAAGCGGGAGTACAAGACGCATCTCACCTGCCAATACTTTTTTATCGCGCATCATGTGGGGTAAATACGCTTGTGCCGACATCTCTTTCGGCCCGGTTACCGGCAAGCCCGCACGCTCAAGCAGCGTGATGATGCGTGCCGTCTCTGCCGGTTTAAACTGCCCCAGACGTTCAGAAGTGCGGGCAGCCATTACCATTCCGGCAGCGACTGCTTCACCGTGAAGCCAGTTACCGTAACCCATTTCGGCTTCAATCGCGTGACCAAACGTATGCCCAAGATTCAGTAAAGCACGTAAGCCCGTTTCACGCTCGTCTGCAGCGACAACTTCCGCTTTCAGCTCACAACAACGACGAATGCAGTAAGCCAGTTTCGCCTCATCCAGGCGCAGCAACGCATCCATATTCTCTTCCAGCCAGTCAAAGAACTCGCCATCCAGAATAATGCCGTATTTGATCACTTCAGCCAGGCCAGAAGCCAGCTCGCGTTTCGGTAGGGTTTTCAGACAGTCGAGATCCACCACCACCGATGCCGGCTGGTAGAACGCGCCAATCATATTTTTACCGAGCGGATGGTTAACGGCCGTTTTGCCGCCGACAGAAGAGTCGACCTGAGACAGTAACGTGGTAGGGATTTGAATAAAACGCACACCACGTTGATAACTTGCAGCCGCAAAGCCCGTCAGATCGCCCACAACACCGCCGCCCAGGGCAAGCAGTGTTGTATCGCGACCATGCGGTTTTTGCAGCAATGCGGTAAAGACGGTATCCAGTACCGCCAGGCTTTTATACTGCTCGCCATCGGGCAGAATCACACTGTCGACTTTAACGCCCGCCTGTTCAAGCAGGTGGCGAACGCGGTCGAGATAAAGCGGAGCCAGCGTCTCATTGGTGACCAGCATCGCCTGATCACCCGCTTTCAGTGGTAAAAAGGAAGCTGGGTCGTTAAACAAACCAGCCGCGATGGTGATTGGGTAACTACGTTCCCCGAGAGTAACGGTAATCCTCTCCATGACGCGACATCCACCTTTAATGCTTTTACCCGCAGGCGATTGTATATAAAGCCAGAATCAGTTGCTTTCCAGCATATGAATAATCTGGTTTGCAACCACTTTAGCGCTCTGATCGTCAGTACGAATGGTCACATCAGCAATCTCTTCGTACAGCGGATTGCGTTCATCGGCCAACGCTTCCAGAACTTCGCGTGGTGGCGTTTCAACCTGCAGCAGCGGGCGCTTTTTATCGCGCTGCGTACGTGCCAGCTGTTTTTCGATGGTCGTCTCGAGATAGACCACTACGCCACGGGCGGAGAGACGGTTGCGGGTTTCGCGAGATTTGACAGAGCCACCGCCTGTTGCCAGAACAATGCCCTGCTTTTCCGTGAGTTCGTTGATCACTTTTTCTTCTCGGTCACGGAAACCTTCTTCGCCTTCTACGTCGAAAACCCAGCCCACATCAGCTCCGGTTCGTTTCTCAATCTCTTGATCAGAATCGTAAAATTCCATATTGAGTTGTTGAGCTAACTGACGCCCAATAGTGCTTTTGCCGGCACCCATAGGCCCAACCAGAAAGATATTGCGTTTCTCTGCCATTTTATCGGTACTACTAAGACTATTCGTTAATGGTAATCCCCGCTTCGCAGACACCCGGCGTAGCAGGACATGAACTGAAACCTCATATGCAATAGAGCGAGAGTCAGACTAAAAATTATCTCAATACTCCGGCTTGTTTGGCAACTGATTAAATCACCGCACCAGACGCATAAGGCAATAAGACGTAAGTCCAACTCAAATCGGTACTCCTTGTATGCTAATTCATGCCCCACGTCAAACATCTGCAACAATCTGAATGCAAAATCATTGGGAGGATCGTGACTCTTCAGCGAATACCGACCAGTCGTGGTGTAATAAACACCACTAACTCCCGTCGTTCATTGTCCTTTCCGTCATGGCGAAAAAGCTGTCCAAGCCACGGGATATTGCCCAGCCCAGGCACGCGATCGCTTCCGGTTTTATTCTTTTGCGAAAAAATTCCGCCCAGCGCCAGCGTTTCTCCACTTTTTACTTCCACCTGGGTTTCAATTTCTTGTTTATCGATGGCGAGCGTTTCACCATCGGCCTGCTGTAGCACCTGTCCTGGCATATTTTCACTGATGTGCAGCTTCAGGCGTACGCGACCGCCGGGCAGCACCACCGGCGTCACCTCCATGCCTAACACCGCCTCTTTGAATTCCACGGAGGTCGCCCCGCTGTCACCGCTGGAGACCTGATATGGGATCTCACTGCCCTGCTTAATACTGGCCGGTTGCATATGCGAGGCCAGCAGTCGTGGGCTGGCGATGATATCGACCTGCTGCTTTTGCTCCAGCGCCGACAATTCCAAATCCAGCAGCCTGCCGTTAATCCGCCCAATGTTAAAACCCACATGGGTGGTGGCGTTTGCCACGGACAGATCGCTGCCAAGCGTTGTGAGTTGCCCGACCTTGCCCGCCTCCGTTGCGTCGGCGAGATTCCACTTCACCCCCAGCTCACGCAGGCTTTTTTCATTGATGGTCACGATATGCGCCGCCAGTTCCACCTGCTCGACAGGGATATCCATCTGCGTCGCCCAGTGCTGCAGCGTATCAAGCACCGCCTGGTTATCCCGTATCAGCAGACGGTTCGTGCGCTTGTCGATAGACAAACTCCCTTTTGGACTGAGCAGTTTTTCCGCCGCTTTTTGCAGCTCCCCGGCGTCAGCGTAAGAAAAAGGTATGCTGTGCGAGACCAGCGGCGCATCAAGCTGTCGGCGTGTCCGCTCCTGCTCTTTGCGTTCCAGCTGTTCACGCTGCCAGGCTGCGGTGTGAACATAAAAAATGCCCCCTTCTTCATGCAGAACAAGTCCGGCGCTGGTGACGACCGTCTGTAGCGCCTGTCGCCAGGGGACGCGTGTCAGATTGAGCGACAGCGTGCCGCTGACATCTGGCGACACCACCAGATTACGGTTCTCCTGCGCGACCAGCGCCTGTAGCACCTGCACCACCGGTACCTCATCCACCACCAGCGTGACCGGCTTTGGCGCGGCGGCCCACAGCGGATGACTGAACGCCAGCAGCCACAGCGTTATCCTTATGTTCATTCTTTTTCGTTCCTTCTCGTTGCCACGTCCATTGTCTGGGTTCACATGCATCCCCCACATCGACGACCAGTTCCCTTTCATTGAGGGCCGTTACCCGCCAGCCCACCGGGAGATGCTGTTGCGGTGTCAGGCGATGCCAGCGCTTTTGCCCGTCCTGTAAAATGCCAGTGTCCTGAGTGCCGCCCACCATCCCGTGGTAATGCCACTGCGCCAGTTGCCCTACCGCACAAGGGTCATCCGGCGGGCGAAAAGGATCCCGCATCCCGGTCACTAACAGGGCGCAACACACCAGCAGGCAACGCGCGCTATTTCGCATGCTGCTCCTCCAGCTCCACCCGCAGGCGTAATGCCGAACCCTGTGCAGAGAGAGCAAAGGCGGCAACCTGAACATCCCGCTGCGCCAGCCGAGTGAAAACAGTCGGGATGGCCTGCCATTCAGCATCCAGCGTCAGTTCCCCTCCGTTTTGCAACGGCTTCCAGTGAACCAGTCTTGTACCCGCCCCATGAAACTCGAGTGGCGAAAAAGGCGTCATTACCGTGGCTTCACGGGGGGCGTGACGCCGCGGAACATGACTTGCGGCGGGCCATAGCGAGACATTAGCCTGTGCGGCCTCGCTGACCTGCCGCTGAAGTTCAGCCACCTGCTTTGTTACCGGTCGAATCACCATGCCCCACGTCATACTCCCCAGAAAGAAAACGCTCAGACACCAGCACAGCACCCGCCATCGGGGGCTGCTTTCGCACCAGCGTTCGAACAAGGTTTCCACGTATTAGCCCTCGCTTCGCAGATGAAAAGTGAACATCCAGCGACCCTGGTCATCCTGCTGTAATTCCCCCGTCGGCCCCGGGGTAAACCCCGCCATCTTTCCGAGCCCATCCCGCAGAGCAGAGAGCGCGGGGAGTGTTGCGGCATATCCGGTTAACATCAGTGTAGGGGGCTGATAGCGCAGTTCGGTCAGCCAGACCTGGGATGGCATCATCCCGGCAAAGGACTCCAGCACCGGCTGCCAGTCGCGTCGTTGAGGCGCTGGCGCTGGCGCGGGCGTCTCTGTGCCTGACCTTGTACGAGACACCAGCACCTGCTGCACGGACTGCATGCCCGCCAGTTGAATATGCAGCGCACGCGACATCACGAGAGGGTTCATCCGCAGGCTGAAAACCCCCATCAGTATCAGCAGCCACGTAGCGACAAACAGTACGCCCCAGAATCGCAGGCAGCGCACGCGTCGCTGCCGCCGCCACGGCAGAAAGTTCGTCATGCTCATTCCGGCACCTCACTCATGGCCAGCGCCAGCGCGACGGTATAATCAGCGCCGCACGCCGGCAGAGGAGCATGGCAACGAACCAGGGCGTCCCAGGGGTCTCGCTGGCTATCAAAGAGGGCAATGTCCTCCGGCGTGAGGGCCAGCAGTGCCGCGAGATCGGCCACGTTTTCCGCTTCCGTGGTAAAACGCCGTCCCCACTGATGGCGCATCGCCCACAGCCACTGATGCCCATCCCGCCAGGCGACACACTGCGCCGGCGCTACCGCAGGGAGAAGGTTCGCCAGCGCACTGGCATCCGGGGTGATCGTCACGAGCCGTAAACGCAACATCTTTGCCAGCGTCAGCAGGGGGTGAATCTCGTTGTTTTGTGCAGCGGTGACATGGAATGTATTGCTGAACGTATCCTGCGCATAATCAAAACAGAGCGTGTCAGCAGCCATCTCCAGTTCACGCGCGAGCGTCGCCCCCAGCCAGGAGAGCTGTTCGCTGTCGCGCAGCGCCACGCCCGGACGGGGGAGCGATCGTTGCAGCGTGCGTGCCGCCGGAAATGAGAGAAACACCCGATGGGAGTGTGGCAACGTTTTCCGCCAGTCGCGCAGGGCGTCAACCAGTTGTTCAGGCTGGCAAATTTTGCCATCCCGGATAATCCCGTCGGCCAGAGTGATAGCCCACCAGCGGCACAAACGCCAGCCCGACCGCTCCCGGGCCAGCGCCACTATCTGCACCCTATCCTGTTGAATATGAACGCCTGTTTGCCATATTTTGAAAGCCATGCTTCACGATCTCCTTATCGCCCGTCAGGTGACGGCTATATCAATGAATCAGGCTTGCCTTTATACTACCGCGCGATTGTTTAGAAACTGCCCAAGTGAAACCAAATGGGAAATCTCCGGTGAAGTTCGTAAAGTATTTATTAATCCTTGCAGTCTGTTGCATTCTGCTGGGAGCAGGCTCGATTTATGGTTTGTACAAATATATTGAGCCGCAGCTGCCTGATGTCGCTACGCTTCGCGATGTGCGACTCCAGATCCCGATGCAGGTCTACAGCGCCGATGGCGAGTTAATGGCGCAGTACGGCGAAAAGCGTCGTATCCCGCTGACCTTAAATCAAATTCCGCCCGTGATGGTCAAAGCCTTTATCGCTACCGAGGACAGCCGTTTTTACGAGCACCACGGTGTCGATCCGGTGGGGATTTTCCGTGCTGCAAGTATTGCGCTGTTCTCCGGTCATGCCTCTCAGGGGGCAAGCACCATTACACAGCAGCTGGCGCGTAACTTCTTCCTTAGCCCAGAAAAGACCCTGACCCGTAAGATCAAAGAGGTGTTCCTTGCGATCCGTATTGAGCAGTTGTTGAGCAAAGACGAGATCCTTGAGCTGTACCTCAATAAAATCTACCTCGGCTACCGCGCCTACGGTGTTGGTGCGGCCGCGCAGGTGTACTTTGGTAAACCTGTCGAGCAGCTGACGTTAAGCGAAATGGCGACCATTGCCGGTCTGCCTAAAGCACCATCGACCTTCAACCCGCTCTACTCGCTTGAACGCGCTACGGCGCGTCGTAACGTCGTCCTGTCACGTATGCTGAGCGAAGGCTATATCAGCCAGAGCGAGTACGAACAGGCGCGCAACGATGTCATCGATGCCAACTACCATGCGCCGGAAATTGCCTTCTCTGCCCCTTATCTCACCGAAATGGTGCGTCAGGAGATGGTGAGCCGCTACGGCGATAAAGCCTACGAAGATGGCTACCGCGTTTACACCACCGTGACCCGCAACGTTCAGCAGGCGGCTCAGGAAGCGGTGCGTAACAACGTGATGGATTACGACATGCGCCACGGTTATCGCGGCCCGTCGAATGTGCTGTGGAAAGTCGGCGAAAGCGCCTGGGACAGCAAAAAAATCACCAGTACGCTGAAAGCGCTGCCCACCTATGGCCCGCTCCTTCCCGCCGTGGTGACTCAGGCCGATCCGCAGGAAGCGGTGGCAACGCTGGCGGATGGAACGTCTGTCTCCCTGCGTATGGACGGGATCCGTTGGGCTCGCCCGTACCGCTCAGACACCCTGCAAGGCCCGACGCCGCGTAAAGTGACGGATGTCGTCCAGACCGGACAGCAAATCTGGGTACGCAAGGTGAGCGACAGCTGGTGGCTGGCGCAGGTGCCAGACGTTAACTCGGCCCTGGTGTCTATCAATCCGCAGAACGGTGCCGTGCTGGCCCTGGTCGGTGGGTTCGATTTCAACCAGAGCAAATTTAACCGCGCCACCCAGGCGTTGCGTCAGGTTGGCTCCAACATCAAGCCGTTCCTCTACACCGCAGCCATGGATAAGGGACTGACTCTCGCCAGTATCCTGAACGACGTGCCTATCTCCCGCTGGGATGCTGGTGCCGGTTCTGACTGGCAGCCGAAGAACTCACCGGCGGAATATTCAGGCCCTATTCGTCTTCGTCAGGGTCTTGGGCAGTCGAAAAACGTGGTGATGGTGCGCGCAATGCGTGCGATGGGTGTCGACTATGCCGCGGAATATCTGCAACGCTTCGGTTTCCCGGCTCAGAACATCGTGCGCACCGAATCGCTGGCGTTAGGCTCTGCGTCCTTTACGCCGCTTCAGGTGGCGCGGGGGTACTCGGTGATGGCTAACGGCGGCTTCCTGATTGACCCGTACTTCATCAGTAAAATCGAGAACGACCAGGGTGGTGTGCTGTTTGAAGCGAAGCCGAAAATTGCCTGCCCTGACTGCGATATTCCGGTCATTTACGGCAATACGCCAAAATCTGAAGTGATTGAAAACAAGGACATGGAAGACGTTGCCGTGTCTCAGGAGCAGACGAACCCTGTGTTGCCGCAGCCGCAGCTGGAACAGGCTAACCAGTCGCTGGTGGCGCAGAGCGGGGCGCAGGAGTATGCACCGCATGTCATCAACACGCCGCTGTCGTTCCTGATAAAGAGCGCACTGAACACCAACATCTTCGGCGAACCTGGCTGGCAAGGGACCGGCTGGCGGGCAGGACGTGATTTACAGCGCCATGATATCGGCGGTAAAACGGGGACAACAAACAGCTCGAAAGATGCGTGGTTCTCCGGTTACGGCCCGGGCGTGGTGACGTCAGTCTGGATCGGTTTTGACGATCATCGCCGTGATTTAGGCCGCACCACGGCTTCAGGCGCGATTAAAGATCAGATTTCTGGCTACGAAGGCGGCGCGAAGAGTGCGCAACCGGCCTGGGATGCCTATATGAAATCCGTGCTGGAAGGCGTTCCGGAGCAGCCGCTGACACCACCACCGGGCGTGGTTACCGTCAATATCGACCGCAGCACCGGGCAGCTCGCCAATGGCGGCAATAGCCGTGCAGAGTATTTCATCGAGGGCACGCAGCCGACCACACAGGCGGTGCATGAGGTGGGTACAGAAATCATTGATAACGGCGAAACGCACGAGTTGTTCTAACGGGCAACGTAAAAACGGCAACCTCAGGTTGCCGTTTTTTTTGTTCTCTCACACGTTGCGGCATCAGGCTGCTATAACCGCCCCTGCCCCTTCAGCCATTCGCGTACCAGGAACAGCGCGCTCACGTTGCGGGCCTCGTTAAAGTCAGGGTCTTCGAGCAGGTCCATCATATGGGCCAGCGGCCAGCGAACCTGTGGCAGTGGCTCCGGCTCGTCCCCCTCCAGCGATTCTGGATAGAGATCCTCAGCAACCACAATGTTCATTTTGCTGGAAAAATAGGAGGGTGCCATGCTCAGTTTTTTCAGGAACGTCAGTTCGTTCGCGCCAAAACCGACCTCTTCTTTCAGCTCGCGATTGGCCGCCTCAAAGACCGTTTCACCCGGATCGATGAGCCCTTTCGAGAACCCAAGTTCGTAAGATTCGGTTCCCACGGCATACTCGCGGATTAAGATCAGATGGTCGTCGACGACAGGAACAATCATCACCGCTTCGCGCGAAGAAGGGCGCATACGTTCGTAAACGCGACGCACACCGTTGCTGAACTCCAGATCCACACTTTCGACATTAAACAGGCGCGATTTTGCGACTGTTTCAACATTCAGAATGGTGGGTTTTTGTAATGGTTTGCTCATCGTGATGGGGTCTTAGCAGTGGGAACTGGCTTTATTGTGCGATACGCCGCACGGTTTCGGCAATGTCAATTGTTCTGTATTTACATTTATGCAACGTAACAGGAATCAATCCTCAATTCAAAACAAATGTCAAGAGGTTGAAATGTTTCCAGGAATTTGCTGATATCGCGCCATAACAGGCTTTGCTATCATCATCGGTCACTGGGATGCGCTTCAGAATGCTCAAGTTCGACTCCATACTTGCCGATAGCCAACCACAGACTCTCATTCAATGTTAAAGGTGCTACTGACTACACCTGTAAGAAGATAAGTAAGATGGGGAAAGCATGAGCACCATTTTGATTGTTCTCGCTGCTATGCTGGCCGGCGCATTGGTTGCAGGGTGGGTATACAGGCGTCGCGTAAGGCGTCGTTACCGGCTGCCCTTTTTAAACGCCTTTGCCGGTGCGACGACGCGTAAACTGACGCAAGAAGAGCGCGATGCAGTAGAAAACTATCTCGAAACACTGAACCGTTCTCAGTTAACACCTGGGCCGACGGGGGCAACTGCTGCGCCGGTGGCGCTCAAGTTAAATGCGCAAAGTGACACAGTGCTCAGTGTGACGCGCTCCATCACCCGCTATGGCATCACCACAGACGATCCCAATAAATGGCGCTATTACCTGGATTCGGTTGAAGTGCATCTGCCCCCGTCCTGGGAGCAGTACATTAATGACGAAAACAGCGTAGAGCTGATCCATACCGATTCGTTGCCGCTGGTTATCTCGCTCAACGGCCATACGTTGAATGAATATCTTCAGGAAGCCCCGCGTTTTGCGCTGGAACGCGCAAGCTCAACGCAGGCCTCCATTCGTGGCGAAGAGACAGAGCAGATCGAGCTGTTGAACATTCGCCAGGAGACGCATGAAGAGTACGCTCTGAGCCGCCCTGACGGCATTCGCGAAGCGATTCTGATCGTGGCCGCGTTCCTGCTCTTTTTCATCTGCCTGCTGACGCCGGATGTGTTTGTCCCCTGGCTGGCTGGCGGTGCGGTGCTGTTGCTGGCAGCCGGACTGTGGGGGCTCTTTGCCCCGCCGGCAAAAACCTCGCTACGTGAGATCCACTGCCTGCGCGGTACTCCTAAGCGCTGGGGTCTGTTCGGTGAGAGTGACCAGGAGCACCTCAATAATATCTCGCTCGGTATTATCGATCTTATCTACCCGCGCCACTGGCAGCCGTGGATTGCCCAGGATTTAGGGCAGAAAACCGATATCGATATCTATCTTGACCGCCATGTGGTGCGCCAGGGGCGCTTTTTATCCCTGCATGATGAAGTAAAAAATTTCCCGCTTCAGCACTGGTTACGCAGTGCGGTCATTGCCGGGGGGGCAGCGCTGGTCTTTATCATGCTTCTGCTGTTTGTCCCGCTGGATATGCCCATTAAATTTACCCTGTCATGGATAAAAGGGGCGCAAACCATTGAGGCAACCAGCGTCAACCAACTGGACGAGGCTGGCGTGCGGGTCGGTGATACGCTGCGCCTGAAGGGCACCGGCATGTGTAACATTCATACGCCTGGCGCATGGAATACGCGTCAGAGCTCGCCGTTCATGCCGTTCGATTGCTCACAAATTATCTGGAATGATGCGCCGCCGCTGCCGCTGCCTGAATCTGAGGTTGTCAATAAAGCCACGTCGCTTACCCAGACGGTCAACCGCCAGCTGCACCCGAAACCCGATGACGACTCGCGCGTGAGCCCTGCCCTGCGCTCGGCCATTCAGAAATCGGGGATGGTGCTTCTGGACGACTTTGGTGACATCGTTCTGAAAACACAGGATTTGTGTTCCGCTCAGGACGAATGCGTACGTCTCAAAAACGCCCTTGTGAACCTGGGTAACAGTAAAGACTGGGATTCGCTGGTGAAACGCGCGGAAGCGGGCCGGCTGGATGGCGTTAACGTGCTGCTGCGTCCGGTCAGCGCCGAGTCGCTGGATAATCTGGTCGCCACGTCAACCGCACCCTTCGTGATGCGCGAAACCACCCGCGCGGCGCAGGCGCTGAACAGCCCGGCACCGGGCGGCTTTGTGATCGTCAGTGATGAAGGGAGCGACCTGGTCGATCAGCCATACCCGCAGGTCGCACTTTATGACTACCCGGCTCAGGAACAGTGGGGCCAGTTCCAGCGCCTGGCGCAGATGCTGATGCAGACGCCGTTTAGCGCTGAAGGGATTGTGACGAGTATCTTTACCGATGCCAACGGCACGCGCCACATCGGCCTGCACCGCATGCCGGACAGCGCAGGCCTGTGGCGCTACATCGGCACCTCGCTGCTGATGATTGCGATGCTGGTATGCATTTGCTGGAACGGTTTTATGGCGCTGCGTCGCTATCAGCGCTCACGCACCAGGCTTGCCGACATCCAGCAGTATTACGAAAATTGCCTTAACCCTAAGCTGATCCCCTCGTCTGAGAGCCTGATCTGATAACGTCGATGCGCGACAAGATGTGCTACCCTGTCGCGCACGTTTCTTCAGGCTGGAGTTCCCCCTTATGCATCTTGATATCGCCTGGCAGGAGGTTGATACCGTTCTGCTGGATATGGACGGCACGCTGCTCGATCTCGCCTTTGATAACTATTTCTGGCAAAAGCTGGTTCCGGAAACCTATGGTGAACAGCAGGGGATCTCCCCGGCAGAAGCGCAGGAATTCATTCGTTCGCAATATAGCGCGGTGCAGCATACGCTAAACTGGTACTGTCTTGACTACTGGAGCGAGCGCCTCGGTTTGGATATTTGTGCCATGACCACCGCCCAGGGCCCGCGCGCCGTACTGCGTGAGGATACCGTGCCTTTTCTGGATGCGCTAAAAGCGAGCGGCAAGCGCCGTATCTTGCTGACCAACGCCCATCCTCACAATCTGGCCGTGAAGCTGGAGCATACGGGTCTTGCTTCGCACCTTGATTTATTACTTTCCACCCACACATTTGGTTATCCGAAAGAGGATCAGCGGTTGTGGCATGCGGTGGCGGAAGAGACCGGTTTGCAGCCGGAACGCACGCTGTTTATTGATGACAGCGAGCCTATTCTGGATTCCGCGGCCAGGTTTGGCATTCGCTATTGTCTGGGCGTTACCAACCCTGACTCTGGCCTGGCTGAAAAAAGCTATCTGCGCCATCCGGGGCTGAACGACTATCGCCAGATGATCCCCTCACTGACCGTGAAGGAGAGGCCATGAAAGAAAAACCCGCTGAAGGGGTAAGACTGGATAAATGGCTGTGGGCAGCCCGTTTTTATAAAACGCGCGCCCTTGCCCGCGACATGATCGACGGCGGTAAAGTGCATTACAACGGCCAGCGCAGCAAACCGAGCAAGCTGGTCGAACTGAATGCCACCTTAACGCTGCGTCAGGGCAACGATGAACGTACCGTTGTGATTAAAGCCATTACTGAACAACGACGGCCCGCAACCGAAGCCGTACTGCTGTATGAAGAGACGGCTGAGAGCATTGAAAAACGCAAGAAGACCGCGCTGGCGCGCAAAATGAATGCGCTGACAATGCCCCACCCGGACCGGCGTCCGGATAAAAAAGAGCGCCGCGATCTGATGAAATTTAAACACGGTGAGACCGAGTAACCCTCACCTGCACGAGAGACTATTATGGCCCAACACGACCAATTACACCGCTACCTGTTTGAACAATTCGCCGTGCGCGGCGAGCTGGTCACCGTATCCGAAACCTGGAAACAGATTCTGGAAAACCACAACTACCCGCTGCCGGTGAAAACCCTGTTGGGCGAACTGCTGGTTGCCACCAGCCTGCTGACTGCCACCCTGAAATTTGCCGGGGATATCACCGTGCAGTTGCAGGGTGATGGCCCTATGACCCTGGCGGTCATTAACGGAAATAACCAGCAGCAGATGCGCGGCGTGGCGCGCGTACAGGGCGATGTTCCTGAAAACGCGGACCTGAAAACGCTGGTGGGTAATGGCTATCTGGTCATCACCATCTCCCCGGAGGAAGGTGAGCGCTATCAGGGCGTGGTTGGCCTCGAAGGCGATACGCTGGCGGCCTGCCTGGAAGATTACTTCATGCGTTCTGAACAGCTGCCGACACGTCTGTTCATCCGCACCGGTGAAGTAGACGGTCAGCCTGCTGCTGGCGGTATGCTGCTGCAGGTTCTGCCTGCGCAGGACGCGCAGACCAACGACTTCGAGCACCTCGCGACTCTGACGGAAACCGTCAAAGCAGAAGAGCTGTTCACCCTGTCGGCGACCGATGTCCTGTGGCGTCTTTATCACGAAGAAGAAGTGACGGTTTACGACCCACAGTCGGTGGAATTTAAGTGCACCTGTTCACGTGAACGCTGCGCTGGCGCGCTGAAGACCCTGCCGGATGAAGAGATCGACAGCATCATGGCGGAAGACGGCGAAATCGATATGCACTGTGACTACTGCGGTACGCACTACGTGTTCAATTCGATGGATATTGCTGAGATCCGCAACAACGCCTCCCCGGCGGATCCTCAGGTCCACTAAGCAAAGCCTGCCCTCACCTTGCCCTCTCCCTTTTGCGAGAGGGTAAGGTGCAAAAAAGCCCTCTCTGGCTGAATCGTTTTTAACACTGTAACTCTTACGTAATTTTCTTACGTGTATGCGATTACATTCACATTCCTTCCGATAAAATCACCAGCCATTAACCTTTTCGGAACATTTTCCCCAACCAAAAAGCGATTCCTGCGATAATCCGCCTGCCCTGTGACTGGAGTCGCAGCGTTTTCCGTTAGTAAGGGTTTTGTCCAGATGCGTAAATCTATGAGCCCCGTCGCGGTTAACAACCTCACAAAAACCCTACAATTTCAGACAGTACATATTGGCTAAGGAGCAGTGATATGCGTGTTACTGGTTTAACCCCGCAAGATCTCAAGGCTTATGGTATTCACGACGTCCAGGAAATCGTCTACAACCCCGATTACGATACGCTGTATCAGGAAGAGCTCAATCCAGCACTGGAAGGATACGAGCGAGGTGTGTTGACTAACCTTGGTGCTAT
This sequence comes from Enterobacter cloacae complex sp. 394I7, assembly GCF_057320345.1. Classification (NCBI taxonomy): domain Bacteria; kingdom Pseudomonadati; phylum Pseudomonadota; class Gammaproteobacteria; order Enterobacterales; family Enterobacteriaceae; genus Enterobacter; species Enterobacter cloacae complex sp. 394I7. The sequence continues at coordinate 55,644 of NZ_JBXWCR010000006.1, forward strand.
CGCCGTCGATACCGGTATCTTTACCGGTCGTTCGCCGAAAGATAAATACATCGTCCGAGACGAGACCACCCGCGACACGCTGTGGTGGGCTGATAAAGGCAAAGGGAAGAACGATAACAAACCGCTCTCTCCGGAAACCTGGCAGCATCTGAAAGGGCTCGTTACCCATCAACTTTCCGGCAAGCGTCTGTTTATCGTTGATGCTTTCTGCGGCGCTAACGCCGATACCCGCCTTTCCGTGCGGTTTATCACTGAAGTGGCCTGGCAGGCGCATTTCGTGAAAAACATGTTTATTCGTCCTGACGACAAAGAGCTGCAGGATTTCACCCCTGACTTCATCGTGATGAACGGGGCGAAATGCACGAACCCACAGTGGAAAGAGCAGGGTCTTAACTCCGAGAACTTCATCGCCTTCAACCTGACCGAGCGTATTCAGCTGATCGGCGGTACCTGGTACGGCGGCGAAATGAAGAAAGGGATGTTCTCGGTGATGAACTACCTGCTGCCGCTGCGCGGTATCGCCTCCATGCACTGTTCGGCAAACGTCGGTGAAAAAGGGGATGTGGCGGTGTTCTTCGGCCTGTCCGGCACCGGTAAAACCACCCTTTCTACCGATCCGAAACGTCGTCTGATTGGCGATGACGAGCACGGCTGGGATGATGACGGCGTGTTTAACTTCGAAGGGGGCTGCTACGCGAAGACCATTCGCCTGTCTGAAGAAGCGGAGCCAGATATCTTCCATGCCATCCGCCGCGATGCGCTGCTGGAAAACGTCACCGTGCGTGCCGATGGAACGATCGACTTCGACGATGCTTCGAAAACCGAAAACACCCGCGTGTCTTACCCTATCTACCACATCGACAACATCGTGAAGCCGGTGTCAAAAGCGGGCCACGCGACGAAGGTGATTTTCCTGACGGCAGATGCGTTCGGCGTGTTGCCTCCGGTGTCCCGCCTGACCGCCAGCCAGACGCAGTACCACTTCCTGTCTGGTTTTACCGCCAAACTGGCCGGTACCGAGCGCGGCGTGACGGAGCCAACGCCAACCTTCTCCGCCTGCTTCGGCGCAGCGTTCCTGTCGCTGCACCCGACGCAGTACGCGGAAGTGCTGGTCAAACGCATGCAGGCGTCCGGTGCACAGGCGTACCTGGTGAATACCGGCTGGAACGGCACCGGCAAACGTATCTCCATCAAAGATACCCGCGCCATTATCGACGCCATTCTGGATGGTTCACTCGATAACGCCGAAACCTTCACGCTGCCGATGTTTGATCTGGCAATCCCGACGGCGCTGCCGGGCGTAGAGACCCGTATTCTCGACCCACGCAATACCTACGGTTCACCGGAGCAGTGGCGTGAGAAAGCAGAATCGCTGGCGAAACTTTTTATTGAGAACTTCGAGAAGTATACCGATACCCCGGCAGGTGAAGCGCTGGTGAGTGCGGGACCGAAGCTGTAACAGCTGACCCGACCTGCAAAAAAAAGGGTGGCTTTTGCCACCCTTTTTTAACTCTCTCTCACCTGCCCGCGCGTCACCGGCACCGGTAACCATGCGCGAATGCTTAAACCGCCCCGCTCACTGGTCCCAATCTCCAGCAAGCCGTTATGGTTATCTACAATACGCTGCACAATCGCCAGGCCTAAGCCGGTTCCGCTGGTACTGCGCGCGCTATCGCCCCGCACAAACGGCTGGAACAGATGCTTACGCTGCTCTGGCTTAATGCCCGGACCGTCATCTTCGACCTGGAACCAGGCGCGGTTGAGCTCAGACCCGCTGCTGACTTTAATCCAGCCATTGCCATAACGGGCCGCGTTAACCACCATATTAGCCACAGCACGTTTAATGGAAAGCGGGTGCATCCGCACCTGAATTTCTCCGGCCTGCAGGTCGGTATCGATTTCCCGCTCGTAGCCGCTTTCCGCCGCGACCACTTCACCGAGTACCGCATTCAGATCGGCCATCTCCATCGGCATCTCCTGCCCGGTACGCAGGTAGTCAATGAACTGCTCGATGATGGCGTTACACTCTTCGATGTCCTTGTTAATGGACTCCGCAAGATAACCATCCTCTTCGCCCATCATCTCCGTCGCCAGACGGATACGCGTGAGCGGCGTGCGCAGGTCATGACTCACGCCCGCCATCAGCAGCGTACGGTCGTCTGCCAGCTGCTTCACGCCGGCCGCCATATGGTTAAAGGCCCGCGTCACGGAACGCACTTCTGAGGCGCCGTACTCACGCAGTGGCGGAGGAATAATCCCTTTACCGACCTGCAGCGCAGCGTGCTCCAGGTCGACCAACGGTCGGTTCTGTATACGAATAAACAGCCACGCGCCGCCTATCGCCAGCAGCATAATGGCAAGGGTGTAGCGGAACAGCGGTGAGAAGTCACCCTGGTGAATTTCGGTCAGCGGGACGCGCACCCAGATATTGGGTGACAGCCAGGTTTTCAGCCAGACGACCGGCGAGCTTTTGTTGACCTCAACGCGCACTTCAGTCGGGCCACCTAACTGCTGCGCCATCTGCTGGCTGAGGAACTCATAATGCTGCGCCCAGCGCAGGCCAGCGTCTTCTGCCGCTTCGTTGGAGTAAAGCGAAATACCCAGCTCACGGTAGATTTCACGGCGAAACGCCGGGGGAACAACTAACTGCGTGCCGTCCTCCAGTTGCAGTTTATCGGTCATCAGCATACGCACTTCGTATGCCAGAACCTTATTGAACTGCTGGAGGCTCGGCAGGATCGCAAAGTTCAGCACCACCAGATAGGTTGTCACCAGGCTGACGAACAGCAGGGTGACAATCAGTAACAGCGTACGGGCAAATGAGCTTCGCGGAGAGAAGCGCATTCGCCTCATGCTTTAGCGCCGTCCGGGACAAACACGTAGCCCAGACCCCATACGGTCTGAATATAACGAGGATGCGCCGGATCTTCTTCCACCATGCGGCGCAGACGGGAGATCTGCACGTCAATGGAACGTTCCATTGCGGAGTATTCACGGCCGCGCGCCAGGTTCATCAGCTTGTCACGTGAAAGCGGCTCACGCGGGTGGCTGACCAGCGCTTTCAGCACCGCGAACTCACCGCTGGTGAGCGGCATAGGTTCATCTTCACGGAACATCTCACGGGTACCGAGATTCAGCTTGAACTTACCAAACGCAATCACCGCTTCTTCCTGCGACGGTGCGCCAGGCAGTTCGTTCGCCTGACGGCGCAGCACGGCGCGAATACGGGCCAGCAGTTCACGCGGGTTGAACGGTTTTGGAATGTAGTCGTCAGCGCCGATTTCCAGACCAACGATGCGGTCAACCTCTTCCCCTTTCGCCGTCACCATGATGATCGGCATAGGGTTGCTCTGGCTACGCAGACGGCGGCAGATGGAAAGCCCGTCTTCACCAGGCAGCATCAGGTCGAGTACCATAAGATGGAATGATTCGCGGGTCAGCAGACGGTCCATCTGCTCAGCGTTGGCCACGCTACGAACCTGGAAGCCCTGCTCGGTCAGATAACGCTCAAGCAGCGCACGCAGGCGCATGTCGTCATCCACGACCAGAATTTTGTAGTTCTCTTGCATTGTGTGTACTCCCAAAGGTTCGGATAGTCTAATAACAGCGTATTCTAAAAAAGTGCACGTGTTCGACCAGCTAATTCTGGTATAAATTCTAGTCGAAATTGTTACAAAGCATATTTAACAGCAGCTTATCTGCACATTTCATCACATAAATCATTATTAACGTTGTCTGTTAGACTACGTGATACGTAATGTGCGCAAAGAATGCAATGATGTCGAGTCTTAAGGTCACCCCATGAAAACGCCCCTGATCACCCGCGAAGGGTATGAGAAACTCAAAAAAGAGATGGATTACCTGTGGCGCGAAGAGCGTCCTGAAGTGACCAAAAAAGTGACCTGGGCCGCAAGCCTGGGCGATCGCAGTGAAAATGCTGACTACCAGTACAACAAAAAACGGTTACGTGAAATCGACCGCCGGGTCCGCTATCTGACCAAATGCCTTGAGAACCTCAAAATAGTGGATTACTCCCCACAGCAGGAAGGCAAAGTGTTTTTCGGCGCGTGGGTCGAGATTGAGAACGACGATGGCGATACCCTGCGTTTTCGTATCGTCGGCTATGACGAAATTTTTGGTCGTAAGGATTACATCTCTATCGACTCACCAATGGCCCGTGCGCTGCTGAAAAAGGAAGTGGGCGATTTGGCCGTCGTGCAGACCCCTGGCGGCGAAGCCAGCTGGTACGTCAACGAAATTACGTACGTTAAATAGTCCGAGAGCGCCCTCCGCGGCTGGCATTTTGCCGTGTCAGCCCGTATAACTATCCCCTGATTTTTTCGACTCAACAGATGATAAAGCCATGATGAAAGATTCGCTCTGCCGCATTATTGCGGGTGAACTTCAGGCCAGAGCCGAACAGGTAGAAGCTGCCGTTCGCCTGCTTGATGAAGGGAACACCGTGCCGTTTATTGCACGTTATCGTAAGGAAGTCACCGGCGGTCTGGATGACACGCAGCTGCGTAACCTGGAGACCCGTCTCGGTTACCTGCGCGAACTGGAAGACCGTCGTCAGGCGATCCTCAAATCCATCGGCGAACAGGGAAAACTGACCAGCGAGCTGGAAACCGCAATCAACGGCACCCTGAGCAAAACCGAACTCGAAGACCTTTATCTGCCGTACAAACCGAAGCGCCGCACCCGTGGACAGATTGCCATTGAGGCAGGCCTGGAGCCGCTGGCCGAACTGCTGTGGAACGAACCGTCCCACGACCCGGAAACCGAAGCCGCGAAGTTTATCGATGCCGATAAAGGGGTCGCAGACACCAAAGCCGCACTCGACGGCGCGCGCTACATTCTGATGGAGCGCTTCTCCGAAGATGCCGCCCTGCTCGCGAAAGTGCGTGACTATCTGTGGAAAAACGCCCACATCGTCTCTACCGTGGTCAGCGGGAAAGAGGAAGAAGGCGCCAAGTTCCGCGATTATTTCGATCATCACGAACCCATCTCTACCACCCCTTCACACCGCGCGCTGGCGATGTTCCGCGGCCGCAACGAAGGCGTGCTCCAGCTCTCCCTGAATGCCGATCCACAGTTTGACGAGCCACCAAAAGAGAGCCACTGCGAGCAGATCATTATCGACCACCTCGGCCTGCGCCTGAACAACGCGCCGGCAGACAGCTGGCGCAAAGGCGTGGTGAGCTGGACGTGGCGCATCAAGGTGCTAATGCACCTCGAAACCGAACTGATGGGCACCGTGCGTGAACGCGCCGAAGACGAAGCAATCAACGTCTTCGCCCGTAACCTGCACGACCTGCTGATGGCCGCACCTGCCGGCCTGCGCGCCACCATGGGTCTCGATCCGGGTCTGCGTACCGGCGTAAAAGTGGCCGTGGTTGACGGTACCGGCAAGCTGGTGGCTACCGACACCATTTATCCGCATACCGGCCAGGCGGCGAAGGCTGCCGTCGTGGTTGCGGCGCTGTGCGAGAAATACAACGTGGAGCTGGTGGCCATCGGCAACGGTACGGCCTCCCGTGAAACCGAGCGTTTCTACCTCGATGTGCAGAAACAGTTCCCGAAAGTCACCGCACAGAAAGTGATTGTCAGCGAGGCGGGCGCTTCCGTCTATTCGGCGTCTGAACTGGCCGCCCTGGAGTTCCCGGACCTGGACGTTTCCCTGCGCGGTGCAGTTTCTATCGCCCGCCGTCTGCAGGATCCGCTGGCGGAGCTGGTTAAGATCGACCCGAAATCCATCGGCGTCGGCCAGTATCAGCATGACGTGAGCCAGACTCAGCTGGCCCGTAAGCTGGATGCGGTCGTGGAAGACTGCGTAAACGCCGTCGGCGTTGACCTGAACACGGCCTCTGTTCCCCTGCTGACCCGCGTGGCGGGCTTAACCCGCATGATGGCGCAAAACATCGTTGCCTGGCGTGATGAAAACGGCCAGTTCCAGAACCGCCAGCAGTTGCTGAAGGTGAGCCGTCTGGGGCCAAAAGCGTTTGAGCAGTGCGCGGGCTTCCTGCGCATCAACCACGGCGATAACCCGCTGGATGCCTCAACCGTTCACCCGGAAGCGTACCCGGTAGTGGAACGCATTCTGGCCGCAACCCAGCAGGCGCTGAAAGACCTGATGGGCGACAGCAGCGCGCTGCGTAACCTGAAGGCGGTCGATTTTACCGACGAACAGTTCGGGGTGCCGACGGTCACGGACATCATCAAAGAGCTGGAAAAACCAGGCCGCGATCCGCGTCCTGAGTTTAAAACCGCGACCTTCGCCGACGGCGTTGAAACCATGAATGATCTGCTTCCAGGCATGGTACTCGAAGGGGCGGTCACTAACGTCACCAACTTTGGCGCGTTTGTCGATATCGGCGTGCACCAGGACGGTCTGGTCCACATCTCTTCCCTTGCCGATAAATTCGTTGAAGATCCGCATACCGTGGTCAAAGCGGGCGACATCGTGAAGGTGAAGGTGATGGAAGTGGATCTGCAGCGTAAGCGTATCGCCCTGACGATGCGTCTGGACGAGCAGCCAGGTGAAACCAGCGCGCGCCGCGGCAGTAACGGCGGCGGACGCGAGCAGCAGCGCCCGGCCGCAAAAGCGGCGAAGCCACGCGGACGTGACGCCCAGCCTGCAGGCAACAGCGCCATGATGGATGCGCTGGCGGCAGCAATGGGTAAGAAACGCTAACCGCATAAAAAAGGCCCGGTGATGCGTCACTCACCGGGCCGTTATCCCGCCGAAATTAATTGTAAAATATGAAACCGGTTGTATATCTATATTTCAACCACCAGTGATCACACTATTAACAAATAAGCCGTTCCTCTCCCTGCCGCAGAATCAGTAAATATTGAGCAAGGTCAAACAGGCCGTAAATTAATACCGCAAACAACATTCCGTCACAGTTTTATTATTGCTGATAAAAACTATTCTCATTATCATCCCATAGTAGATATTTTAACCTCTCGTGGAATCAGGCATTATGCAATTCACTCCAGACAGTGCATGGAAAATTACCGGTTTTACCCACGAAATTAGCCCGGCCTATCGACAAAAGCTGCTGTCGCTGGGCATGCTGCCCGGCTCGTCATTTCAGGTCGTGCGCGTCGCCCCGTTAGGTGATCCGGTGCATATCGAAACCCGACGCGTAAATCTGGTATTGCGTAAAAAAGATCTCGCATTAATAGAAGTCGAAGCCTTATCCCGATAACAAGCCAGCGGTTTCAGTGAGTCCAGAAAAATGAAAAAATTAACTATTGGCTTAATTGGCAATCCTAATTCCGGCAAGACAACGCTATTTAACCAGCTCACGGGTGCGCGCCAGCGCGTCGGTAACTGGGCTGGCGTAACGGTTGAACGTAAAGAAGGCCTATTCTCAACAACAGATCACCAGGTCACGCTGGTTGACCTGCCCGGCACGTACTCCTTAACCACGATCTCCTCGCAAACTTCGCTCGATGAGCAGATTGCCTGCCACTATATTCTTAGCGGCGACGCGGATCTGCTCATCAACGTGGTTGATGCCTCAAACCTTGAGCGTAACCTCTACCTGACGCTGCAGCTGCTGGAGCTGGGCATTCCCTGCATCGTGGCGCTCAACATGCTCGACATTGCAGAGAAACAGAAACTGCGTATCGACGTCGATGCCCTCTCCGCACGGCTGGGGTGCCCGGTCGTTCCGCTGGTGTCGACGCGCGCCCGCGGTATTGATGCCCTGAAACTGGCTATCGATCGCCACGCGGGCAATCGTAACGTTGAGCTGGTGCACTACGCCCAGCCGCTCCTGCGCGAAGCGGATCTGCTGGCGCAAGAGATGGACAAAAGCATGCCCGCGAAACAGCGCCTGTGGCTCGGCCTGCAAATGCTGGAAGGGGATATCTACAGCCGCGCCTATGCTGGTCATGCGGCAGATGAACTGGACGTGGTCCTCGCCCGTCTGAGCGACGAGCTGGATGACCCGGCCCTGCATATCGCTGATGCTCGCTATCAGGCCATCGCCGCGATTTGCGACGTGGTCAGTAACGCCCTGACGGCGGAACCGAGCCGCTTCACCGCTGCCGTGGATAAGGTTGTGCTTAACCGTTTCCTCGGTTTGCCGGTCTTCTTGCTGGTGATGTACCTGATGTTCTTGCTCGCCATTAACATTGGTGGCGCACTCCAGCCGATTTTCGATGCCGGTTCCGTTGCTATCTTTGTTCATGGCATTCAGTGGGTGGGTTACACCCTGCATTTCCCGGAATGGCTGACCATCTTCCTTGCCCAGGGGATTGGCGGTGGTATCAACACCGTACTGCCTCTGGTGCCGCAAATCGGCATGATGTATCTGTTCCTCTCCTTCCTTGAGGATTCCGGTTACATGGCACGCGCCGCCTTCGTCATGGATCGCCTGATGCAGGCGCTCGGTCTGCCAGGCAAATCCTTCGTGCCGCTGATCGTGGGCTTCGGCTGTAACGTGCCCTCGGTTATGGGTGCCCGTACGCTGGATGCACCGCGTGAACGTCTGATGACCATTATGATGGCACCGTTTATGTCCTGCGGTGCACGACTGGCTATCTTCGCGGTCTTTGCCGCGGCCTTCTTTGGGCAGCAGGGGGCACTGGCGGTCTTCTCGCTGTACGTGCTGGGTATCGTCATGGCCATTCTCACGGGGCTGATGCTGAAACACACCATCATGCGCGGCGAAGCGTCGCCGTTCGTTATGGAACTGCCGGTCTACCACGTCCCCCATCTTAAAAGCCTGGTGATCCAGACCTGGCAGCGCCTGAAAGGCTTCGTCCTGCGTGCCGGTAAAGTGATTGTTATCGTGAGTATTTTCCTGAGCGCGCTGAACAGCTTCACCCTGAGCGGACAGGCTGCGGATAACATCAACGACTCCGCCCTCGCCTCCGTCAGCCGCGTCATAACCCCGGTCTTCAAACCGATCGGCGTCCATGACGATAACTGGCAGGCGACCGTCGGTCTGTTCACCGGTGCGATGGCGAAAGAGGTGGTCGTCGGGACCCTGAATACGCTCTACACCGCGGAGAACATCCAGGAGCAAGCGTTCAATCCGGCAGAGTTTCATCTCGGTAACGAACTGCTGGGCGCCGTCGAAGAGACATGGCAGAGCCTGAAAGACACCTTCAGCCTGAGCGTGCTGGCGAACCCTATTGAGGCCAGTAAAGGTGACGGCGAAATGGCAACGGGTGCCATGGGCGTGATGAGCGAGAAATTTGGTAGCGCCTCTGCGGCCTACAGCTACCTCATCTTTGTTCTGCTCTATATTCCGTGCATCTCCGTCATGGGTGCGATTGCCCGCGAGTCCAGCCGTGGCTGGATGGGCTTCTCCATTCTGTGGGGGCTCAACATCGCTTACTCGCTGGCGACGCTCTTTTATCAGACCGTTAACTTTAGCCAGCACCCGCGGTATAGCCTGGTGTGCATCCTGGCGGTTGTGCTGTTTAACGTGCTCGTTCTCGGCCTGCTACGCCGGGCACGCAGCCGGGTTGATATCAACCTGCTGGCAAACCGCAAAACGGCTGCCAGCTGTTGCAACAGCCCGGCGGGCGACTGTCACTAAGGGGTAAGCCATGGCATCGTTGATTCAGGTACGCGACCTGCTGGCGTTACAAGGGCGAATGGAGGCGAAACAGCTGAGCCTCACCCTGCATACGCCGCAGCCGATGATCGATGCCATGCTGGAAAGACTGGAAGCCATGGGAAAAGCGGTGCGTATTCAGGAAGAGGCGGAGGGCTGCCTGTCCGGCAGTTGTAAAAGCTGCCCGGAAGGAAAAGCCTGCCTCAGAGAGTGGTGGGCACTGCGCACATAAAGCCGGGCATCGCTGCCCGGCATTAACGTATTACTTATAGACGTCCGCCGTTGCGCGCACGTTTTTGGTTTGTTTTTCGGCACTGGTGACGACGTAGTACTTCCCACCCAGCTCATCCGCTTTCTTAGACAGCTCTTTTTTGGCGTCCATCGGCGCGGTCGTGTCAGACGTAGAAATCTCACCAACTTTGGTCAGATTCATCCCGGCAACTTTATCTTTTTCCAGCTCTTGTGCCGCAAAGGCGCCAAATGAAAGTGACCCAATAACCAGAGAAGTGACGATACCTGTAACAAGTTTCATAGCCTGACTCTCCATAGGATTGTTGTTTTGATTATCGTAGGCAGAACAACCGCAACGACATCTGGAGTATGGTTGCGGTGTGAAACTTTTTCCAGGCTGGATAGAAAATAATCAGTCTAAACGTTGACTTAACGCAACGAGCGCTGAACAAAACTCCGCCGGATGAGAGATAAACGGCGCATGCGCGGCTTTGTTTATCACCAGAGACTCACTTTGTGGCCAGAGTGAATCCAGCACTGGAACCACTTTGCGCGGCACCAGCCCGTCGAGGTAGCCGTAGATTCGCAGGTGCGGCATCGCCAGCGCGGCCAGCGGCTTACGCAAATCGACAGTTTTGAGGATCTCAAGCCCCCCGTTAAGCACCTCAACGTCCGGCATCGGCAGGGAAAGCACGGTCTGCTTCAGCGCTCTGGCATCCTGACGCGCGGTGTCGGTTCCCATTGTCTGCAGGGCCAGGAAACGCTCAACGGTCCGCTGGAAGTCTTCGCTCAACTGTTTCTGGAACCCGGCCAGCACATCCGGTTTTATGCCCGGCCAGTCGTCCTTTGCACTGAAGCACGGTGACGAGGCTACCGTGACCAGCGCACGCACGCGCTCGGGATGGGTCAAGGCAATCTGGCTCGCCACCAGCCCGCCCAGGCTCCAGCCCAGCCAGATGGCGTGCTGCGGCGCAGCGTCCAGCACCTGCTGCGCCATCTCCTCAACCGACATTGCCCCAAAGCCGCGACTGCGGCCAAAGCCCGGTAAATCCACCAGATGCAGGGTAAATTGCGAGGTGAGTTCCCCGGTTATGCAATTCCATACTTCGGCATTCAGGCCCCATCCGTGCAGCAGCACAAGATGGCAATTTCCCGTCCCTACGGTCTGCCACCACAGCGTCTTCATCAGTTACTGTTCTCTTTTTTCACATGGAGGTTGCACATGTTAACAGTGCCTGGCTTGTGCTGGCTATGCCGGATGCCGCTTGCCCTCAGCGCATGGGGCGTCTGCTCCGTTTGCACCCGCTCGCTGAAAAGGCAGGCGATGACGTGTCCGCAGTGTGGGCTAAATGCCACCGGGCGAGACGTTCCCTGCGGCCGCTGCCTGAAAAAAGCGCCGCCGTGGTGTGCCCTGGTGGCTGTGGATGATTATGTTGCGCCGTTAAGCGGCCTTATTCATGCGCTGAAGTTTGCCGGCCAGAGTGTGCTGGCGCGTCCCCTCGCCCGCCTGTTACTGCTGGCCGTTTTACAGGCGCGACGCACCCGCGGCCTGCCGAACATCGACATGGTGGTTAACGTGCCTTTATACCGTCGCCGACACTGGCGACGCGGCTACAACCAAAGTGACCTGCTCTGCCGCCCGCTCGCGCGATGGCTCGGTTGCCGTTACGACGCCCGTGCGCTCAAACGCGTCCATAATACGGCTATCCAGCATCAGCTCACGGCCCGGCTTCGCAAAAGGAACCTCAAAAATGCCTTTCGTCTTGAATTCCCGGTCAAAGGCCTCCATATCGCGATTGTGGATGATGTCGTCACCACAGGCAGTACCGTTGCTGAACTTTCCCGACTGCTTTTGCAAAGCGGCGCCGCGTCGGTTCAGGTATGGTGTCTGTGCCGTACCTTGTAGCCCTTCTTCAATGGGCGTATGATTATACCCAGGTAATTTAGTCAACTATTAGGCCAAAGCTATGATCCGTATTTCCGATTCTGCACAAGCGCACTTTGCCAAACTGCTGGCAAATCAGGAAGAAGGGACGCAGATCCGCGTGTTTGTGATCAATCCAGGCACTCCGAATGCAGAATGTGGTGTCTCTTATTGTCCTCCGGACGCAGTGGAAGCGACTGACACTGCCCTTAAATTTGAACAGCTCACGGCTTACGTTGATGAGCTGAGCGCACCGTATCTTGAAGATGCGGAGATCGACTTCGTCACCGATCAGCTGGGTTCTCAGCTGACCCTGAAAGCGCCAAACGCCAAAATGCGTAAAGTGTCTGACGATGCCCCACTGATGGAGCGCGTCGAGTACCTGCTGCAGTCTCAGATCAACCCACAGCTGGCGGGCCACGGCGGTCGTGTTTCCCTGATGGAAATCACTGAAGACGGCCTGGCGATCCTGCAGTTCGGCGGCGGCTGTAACGGTTGTTCAATGGTTGATGTCACGCTGAAAGAAGGGATCGAGAAGCAGCTGCTGAACGAATTCCCGGAACTGAAAGGTGTGCGCGATCTGACCGAACACCAGCGCGGCGAGCACTCTTACTACTAAGCGTCCGCCTGCTTTTGCCCGGTGGCGCTATGCTTACCGGGCCTGTTTTCCCCTCCCTGCCTTGCCTCCCCATATGTTGACCTGCGTCTCATAATTCAAATTTAGCCCCCCAGGGTGATTCTCAACCACGACATGTTACCCGTATCATTCTCGTGGGCACTAAGCACCTTCATAACAGCCGACTAAACTTAATAGTTTCCAAGGCAACAGTATTAGTGCCGTTAACACTCTGTTCCCAGTTGGGACAATCGGAATTTGTCGTTGAAACAATGACGTTACCCATAACAATTCAAAGGCCAGGTAAATCATGCCATTAGTCATCGTTGCTATCGGTGTTGTGTTATTACTGCTCTTGATGATCCGTTTCAAAATGAACGGGTTTATCGCTCTGGTTCTGGTGGCACTTGCAGTCGGTCTGATGCAAGGGATGCCGCTGGTGAAAGTTATCAGCTCCATTAAAGCCGGTGTCGGCGGCACGCTCGGTAGCCTGGCCCTGATCATGGGCTTTGGCGCTATGCTCGGCAAAATGCTGGCGGACTGTGGGGGCGCCCAGCGTATTGCCACCACGCTGATTGCCAAATTTGGGAAGAAGAATATCCAGTGGGCGGTCGTGTTAACCGGGTTTACCGTCGGTTTCGCACTGTTCTATGAAGTGGGCTTCGTGCTGATGCTGCCACTGGTGTTCACCATCGCAGCGGCAGCGAACATTCCACTGCTGTATGTCGGTGTACCGATGGCCGCCGCGCTGTCCGTTACGCACGGTTTCCTGCCACCACACCCGGGTCCAACCGCGATCGCCACCATCTTCCATGCCGATATGGGTAAAACCCTGCTGTTCGGTACGATTCTGGCAATCCCGACGGTGATCCTGGCCGGCCCGGTTTATGCCCGCTTCCTGAAAGGGATTGATAAGCCTATCCCGGAAGGTCTGTACAGCGCGAAAACCTTCACGGAAGAAGAGATGCCTGGTTTTGGCGTCAGCGTCTGGACCTCTCTGGTGCCGGTCATCCTGATGGCGATGCGTGCCGTGGCGGAAATGATCCTGCCAAAAGGCCACCCGTTCCTGTCCGTTGCCGAATTCCTGGGCGACCCGGTGATGGCGACGCTGATTGCGGTACTGATTGCGATGTTCACCTTCGGCCTGAACCGTGGTCGTTCAATGGATCAGATTAACGACACGCTGACCTCTTCCATCAAAATCATTGCCATGATGCTGCTGATTATCGGTGGTGGCGGTGCGTTCAAGCAGGTGCTGGTCGACAGCGGCGTGGATAAATACATCGCGGCCATGATGCATGAAACCAATGTGTCACCGCTGCTGATGGCGTGGTCTATCGCTGCGGTGCTGCGTATCGCGCTCGGCTCTGCAACCGTTGCGGCAATCACCGCCGGTGGTATCGTTGCGCCGCTGATTGCGACGACGGGCGTGAGCCCTGAGCTGATGGTTATCGCGGTAGGTTCCGGTAGCGTGATTTTCTCTCACGTGAACGATCCGGGCTTCTGGCTGTTCAAGGAATATTTCAACCTGACTATCGGTGAAACCATCAAGTCCTGGTCTGCACTGGAAACCATTATTTCGGTGTGTGGTCTGGTCGGGGTTCTGCTGTTGAACATGGTTATCTGATATCAAAAAGCCGGGTAGCTTGCGCTTACCCGGCTTTCTTCTCTCTGTGAGACTACCGCGTTTTACCCACCGCTTTTCTGCGCTTATCCAAATCCTTAATCAGCCTGTTCACCCCTTCATCGGCAAACATCTTCTCAAGCGTGATGGACAATTTGCGACGCCAGTTCTTGTACTGATAGCTGGTACCCGGAATGTTCACCGGCTCCGCCATATCAATCCAGTCTTCCGGCTGCAGACCCAGCAGGGCACTGTTGCTGTCGGCAATATAGCGCTGCAATCCGCGGTTGAGCGTAGGCGTCATCGACATCAGTGATGCCTTATGCCCGGCGCGTTTCGGCAGGCAGCCATGCTTGTGTAACGCATCAAGCAACCCTTGCTTCGCCAGCTCGCGATCCTGATACAGCCCACGTAAGACCTCTTCATCCGGATACAGACCCAGCGTTTTACCGAGCGTCAGATCGCCGCTTTCCCAATAGCCACGAAGCGTAGGAAGGTCATGCGTCGTCGCGACTGCCATTGACTGTTCAGGGTACGCTTTCGGCGCGCGGAAGGTTTTCTCATGGTCGTTTTCAAAATAGAGCACTTTATAGGAGTAAACACCGCTGTCGCGGAGCTTACTGACAATCTCAACCGGCACGGTACCGAGATCTTCGCCGATCACCATGCACTGATGACGTTTACTCTCCAGCGCCAGGATCGAGAGCAGATCGTCAACCGGATATTGTACATACGCGCCGTGGTCAGCCGTTTCACCATAAGGGATCCACCACAGACGCAGGACGGACATCACGTGGTCAATTCGCAGCGCGCCGCAGTTTTGCATGTTGGCGCGCAGCAGGTCGATAAACGGCTCGTAAGCCCGCGCAGCCATGACGTGCGGATCCATCGGCGGCAAACCCCAGTTCTGGCCGAGCGGGCCAAGAATATCCGGCGGTGCGCCCACGGAGGCCTTCAGGCAATAAAGCTCGCGGTCACACCAGGTTTCCGCCCCGCCTTCCGCCACGCCAACGGCCAGATCGCGGTACAGGCCGATCGGCATTTTATAGCCCTGGCTCACCTGCCAGCAGGCGGCAAACTGGCTGTAAGCCAGCCACTGCAGCCAGAGGAAGAAGTCCACCTCGTCAGCATATTTTTTGCAGAACGCCTGCACTTCGGGCGTATCGACAGATTGATACGCTTCCGGCCATACCGGCCAGCCCCAGCGCATTTCGTCCTCTTTTACCTGATAAGCGTGCAATGCATCGAACGCCGCCTGCCAGTAAAGGCTCTCGCCTTCCTGGGCCACAAACTGGCGGAAAGCCGACATCTGCTCGTCATCACGCTGCGAAAAACCTTTCCATGCCAGACGTAACGCCGCCATTTTCAGTGCGGTGACGGTGGCATAGTCTACCCAGTCCGTCTCGCGCGCCTGCTTCAGCGCCTGCTGAGTGGTCGTGAGGTTCCACCACGCCTGCGCCTCTTTGCTGCTTTTGAAATCGTCTAAGGCATTCACGTCAATGTAAATCACGTTCAGCCAGCGACGGGATGACGGGCTGTACGGACTGGCACTTTCCGGGTTCGCCGGATAGAGCGCATGAATGGGGTTGAGGCCGATAAACGCACCGCCGCGCTCGCCCACATCCGCCAGCATCTTTTTCAGGTCGCCAAAATCGCCGATACCCCAGTTGCTGTCAGAGCGCAGCGTGTAGAGCTGCACGCAGGCCCCCCACAGCTTTTTACCCTCGAGCAACGCCTGCGGCTCATAGCAGCGTTTTGGCGCAACAATCACCCGACAATGAAAACGCTGGTCGTCCTGCGTGAGGGTTAACGTGTGATAGCCCTCCGGCAGTTTTGCCGGAAGGTTAAGTGCTTTGCCACCGGTGGCGTGGCCTTTGTGCTGTTGCCCCTCTTCGGTCGTGAGCAGCCAGCTAAATTCGCCGCGCCCGTTTACCGTAAGCGGCATCTTCTTACCGGCGGTAAACACCTTCACGTTCGGCACCGGCGCAACCGACGCTTTCGCGTCGGTCTTGTGCATGGCATCCAGCAAACGTCTTTTGGTGTCGGCGCCAATAGACTGTGGTTTGCCGTGAGCATTAATGTAACTGAGGCTGATCCCCGCCGCCTGCGCGGCACTGTCCAGACGTTTACTCTCCATCGCGCTTCCTTAGCGTTTTGCCTGCCAGATACGAGCCTGATAATCACGGATTGAGCGGTCAGAACTGAACATCCCGCAGCGGGCGGTGTTCAGAATGCACGCCCGGGTCCACGCTTCCTGGTCGCGATACAGCACGTCGACCTGTTTTTGCGCGTCCACATAGGCCGTAAAGTCCGCCATGACCAAATACGGGTCACCGCCGTGTTTGTCCATGCTGTGCAGCATCTGGTCAAAGGCATGTTTATCGCCATCGCTGTACTTACCGCTTTCCAGCTCTTTCAGAACCGCATCAAGAACTTTGTCTTTCTTACGCCATTTCACCGGGTCGTAACCTTTGGCCTTGAGGGCTTTCACTTCTTCGACGGTATGGCCGAAGATAAAGATGTTCTCTTCCCCCACCTTTTCGGCGATCTCGACGTTCGCGCCGTCGAGCGTACCGACGGTCAGCGCACCGTTCAGCGCCAGCTTCATGTTGCCGGTACCGGAAGCTTCTTTCCCTGCCGTGGAGATCTGTTCGGAGATATCCGCCGCCGGGATCAGCATCTCAGCTGCAGAGACGCAGTAGTCCGGCAGGAACACCACCTTCAGCTTGTCACCCACTTTCGGATCGTTATTGATGGCCGCGGCCACTTTATTAATGGCGAGGATAATGTTTTTCGCCAGGTAGTAGCCCGGTGCGGCTTTCGCCCCAAACAGGAACACGCGCGGTACGCGGTCAGCCTGCGGGTTCTCGCGGATCTCTTTATACAGCGCCAGAATGTGCAGCAGGTTCAGGTGCTGGCGTTTGTACTCATGCAGACGTTTGATCTGAATATCGAAAATGGCGTTCGGGTTGATCTCAAGCCCGGTACGCGCTTTGACAAAATGCGCCAGACGCACTTTGTTTTCGAGCTTAATGGCGCGGTACTGCTCGCGGAATGCCGCGTCGTCGGCATACTTTTCCAGATTGATAAGCTGGTCCAGATCGTTGGCCCACTCTTTCTTCAGGGTTTTGTCCAGCAGGCCAGCCAGCAGCGGGTTGCACTGCTTAATCCAGCGACGCGGCGTGATGCCGTTGGTCACGTTATGGAATTTGGTCGGCCACAGCTGGTGGTATTCCGGGAACAGGTCTTTCACCACCAGATCCGAGTGCAGCGCCGCCACACCGTTCACCGCAAAACCGCTCACCACGCACATGTTCGCCATGCGCACCTGTTTGTCATGTACCACAGCCAGCTTCGCCCACACCGCTTTGTCGCCCGGCCAGGTTTTATCCACTTGCTTTTTAAACGCGTCGTTAATCTTGTTGATGATCTGCATATGACGCGGCAGCAGGGCTTTCACCAGCTTCTCATCCCAGCACTCCAGCGCTTCAGGCATCAGGGTGTGGTTGGTATAGGCAAACGTACGGCTGGTGATCGCCCACGCGTCATCCCAGCTCAGTTGGTGCTCGTCAATCAGCACGCGCAACAGTTCAGGAATCGCAATCGTCGGGTGCGTATCGTTAAGCTGGATCACTTCGAAGTCCGGCAGCTGCGCCAGCTTGCGGCCCGCCAGGTGATGACGACGCAGAATATCCGCAATGGAACAGGCACACTGGAAGTACTGCTGCATCAGACGCAGTTTCTTGCCCGCCAGATGGTTGTCGTTCGGGTAAAGGACTTTGGTCAGTTTCTCAGCGTCGATCCCCTGCTGCTCGGCACGCAGGAAATCGCCGTCGTTGAATTTGGTCAGGTTGAAGGGATGAGCATGCTTTGCCTGCCACAGACGCAGCGGTTGCGCCACGCCGTTACGGTAGCCCAGCACCGGCAGATCCCAGGCTTCGCCGGTCAGGGTAAACGCAGGCTCCCACAGCCCCTGCTTCGTGACTTTACCACCAATGCCTACCTGCACATCAAGCTGTGCATTGTGGCGGAACCAGGGGTAAGTATTGCGGTGCCAGTCATCCGGCGCTTCCATCTGATGACCATCAGCAAACGACTGACGGAACAGGCCGTACTGGTAGTTCAGACCGTAGCCAATGGCCGATTGACCGACGGTGGCCATCGAGTCAAGGAAACAGGCCGCCAGACGTCCCAGACCACCGTTACCCAGCGCCGGGTCAATCTCTTCTTCCAGCAGGTCGGTCAGGTTAATGTCATGCTCTTTCAGCACATCACCCACCTCCTGATACCAGCCGAGGTTCAGCAGGTTATTACCTGTCAGACGGCCAATCAGGAACTCCATTGAGATGTAGTTAACGTGGCGCTGGTCTTTCGTCGGTTTTGCCAACGGTTGAGCATCCAGCTGCTCCGCGAGCGCACCGCTCACTGCCTGCCACCACTGGTGAGGCGTCATCTCGTTTGCAGCGTGAAGGCCAAAACGCTGCCACTGACGCGTCAGGGCAGCCTGGAATTGAGCTTTGTTAAAGGTAGGCTGTGACATAGGGAATTGGCATCCTGTAGAGAGAAAACACATGTTGGCGCTAGTGTGCCAGGCTCATTTCGCCTCTTCCTCATCCCGCAGGGGATTAGGCAGGGAGGAGTAGCGGGGATGAGCATAAAAGTGTGATCAAGGCCACTCTGAGAGCATAGTGTGAGTGTGCCAGGAAGAAAAAAAGATAACCGGGGAGAATGTCAAAAAAATGAAATACAGTTTCGGATGAAATTAATCCGCGCCGAAATGATTACTTACGCAGAATAATATTTCTGCAATGGGGCCTTACCTAAGGGGATTATTAATCTCACTCAACTTTACCCGAACTTTATTAAATTTGACGTCACTATACCTTTCTGAAACCAGTTTCAGCGTAACCGTGTGACACTGGGACAAGCCAGCGCTGACGCGGTGTTAAAGCCATTCTGGAAAAGTTCCGGTACTCGCCTGAATGTTTTGTGACAGAGTGCAAATTCAGAGCCACAAAACCCAGACATAACTTGCAATAGTTCTCTTTCTGGCCGACCTTATAGCTATTAATTACGAAGCGCAAAAAAAATAAATTCTCTCGTTCCCCACAGTGAAGTGAAAACTATGTTGATTCCGTCTAAATTAAGTCGCCCGGTTCGTCTTGACCATACAGTGGTCCGCGAGCGTCTGCTGGCTAAACTTTCCGGCGCGCATAATTTCCGACTGGCGCTGGTTACGAGCCCTGCAGGCTATGGAAAAACAACGCTCATTTCGCAATGGGCCGCAGGTAAGAGCGACCTTGGCTGGTACTCCCTTGATGAGGGCGATAACCAGCAAGAGCGTTTTGCCAGCTATCTGATTGCCGCCATTCAGCAGGCAACCAACGGACACTGCGTCGCCAGTGAGGTCATGGTGCAAAAGCGCCAGTACGCCAGCCTGTCTTCCCTTTTCTCACAGCTGTTTATCGAACTGGCCGAATGGCATCGCCCGCTGTACGTGGTGATTGATGATTATCATCTCATCACTAACCCGGTTATCCATGAATCGATGCGTTTCTTCCTGCGTCATCAGCCGGAAAACCTGACCCTGGTCGTGCTGTCGCGTAACCTGCCGCAACTGGGCATCGCCAACCTGCGCGTGCGCGATCAGCTGCTGGAAGTCGGCAGCCAGCAGCTGGCCTTTACCCATCAGGAAGCCAAACAGTTCTTTGACTGTCGACTGAACTCGCCAATTGAGGCCTCCGAAAGCAGCCGCCTGTGTGATGATGTCGCCGGCTGGGCGACGGCGCTGCAGCTGATTGCTCTCTCTGCCCGGCAAAATAACAGCCCGACGCACCAGTCTGCGCGTCGCCTGGCGGGGATTAACGCGAGCCATCTTTCTGATTATCTCGTCGACGAAGTGCTGAACAGCGTTGATCCGTCGACCCGAAATTTCCTGCTCAAAAGTTCTCTGCTGCGTTCCATGAACGACGCGCTGATCGTGCGCGTGACCGGCTGTGAAAACGGTCAGCTGCAGCTGGAAGAGATTGAGCGCCAGGGCCTGTTCCTGACCCGAATGGACGATCCCGGCGAGTGGTTCAGCTATCACCCACTGTTTGGCAGCTTCCTGCGCCAGCGCTGTCAGTGGGAGCTTGCGACGGAACTGCCGGAAATCCATCGCGCCGCCGCCGAAAGCTGGATGGCACAAGGTTTCCCGAGCGAGGCGATTCACCACGCGCTTGCCGCCGGTGATGCCGGCATGCTGCGTGATATCCTCCTTAACCACGCATGGGGCTTGTTTAACCACAGCGAGCTGACGTTGCTTGAAGAGTCACTGAAAGCCCTGCCGTGGGAGAGCCTGCTGGAGAATCCGCGCCTGGTGCTGCTGCAGGCCTGGCTGATGCAGAGCCAGCATCGCTACAGTGAAGTAAATACCCTGCTGGCACGTGCCGAGCAGGAGATGGAAAGCGATATGGATGCCACCCTGCACGGCGAATTCAACGCCCTGCGGGCGCAGGTGGCGATTAACGACGGTGACCCGGAAGAGGCTGAGCGCCTGGCGATGGTTGCGCTGGATGAACTGCCGCTGGCCAATTTCTACAGCCGTATTGTGGCCACCTCGGTACACGGTGAAGTTCTGCACTGCAAAGGCGAGCTGACGCGCTCCCTTTCGCTCATGCAACAAACTGAACAGATGGCCCGCCGCCACGATGTCTGGCATTACGCGCTGTGGAGCCTGATCCAGCAAAGTGAAATTTTGTTTGCGCAGGGGTTCCTGCAGGCCGCCTGGGAAAATCAGGAAAAGGCCTTCCAGCTGATTCGTGAGCAGCATCTGGAACAGCTGCCGATGCACGAGTTCCTGCTGCGCATTCGTGCACAGCTCCTTTGGGCATGGTCGCGTCTGGATGAAGCGGAAAGCTGCGCCCGTCAGGGTGTGGACGTTCTCTCCAGCTTCCAGCCACAGCAGCAATTGCAGTGTCTGGCGCTGCTGGTTCAGTGCTCGCTGGCGCGTGGCGATCTCGATAACGCCCGCAACCACCTTAACCGTCTGGAAAACCTGCTCGGTAACGGTCAGTACCACAGCGACTGGGTGTCCAACGCCGATAAGGTGCGGGTGATTTACTGGCAGATGACCGGCGACAAAAAATCCGCCGCTAACTGGTTACGTCAGACCCCTAAACCGGAATTTGCCAACAACCACTTCCTGCAGAGCCAGTGGCGCAACATTGCCCGCGTCCAGATCCTGCTTGGTGAATTAGAACCTGCCGAAATCGTGCTGGAAGAGCTTAATGAAAACGCCCGCAGCCTGCGGCTGATGAGCGATCTCAACCGCAACCTCCTTCTGCTGAACCAGCTTTACTGGCAGGCGGGCCGCAAAAACGATGCCCAGCGCGTCCTGCTGGAAGCGCTGCAGCTGGCGAACCGCACCGGGTTTATCAGCCACTTTGTCATTGAAGGTGAAGTGATGGCCCAGCAGCTGCGACAGTTGATTCAACTCAATACGCTGCCAGAGCTGGATCAGCATCGTGCCCAGCGTATTCTGCGCGAAATTAACCAGCACCATCGCCATAAGTTTGCGCACTTTGATGAGAACTTCGTGGAACGTCTGCTGAACCATCCGGAAGTACCGGAACTGATCCGCACCAGCCCGCTCACTCAGCGCGAATGGCAGGTGCTGGGGCTGATCTACTCAGGCTACAGCAACGAGCAGATCGCCGGTGAACTGGCGGTGGCGGCGACCACCATCAAAACCCATATCCGCAATCTCTATCAGAAGCTGGGCGTCGCCCATCGTCAGGATGCGGTGCAGCATGCACAGCAGCTGCTGAAGATGATGGGGTACGGCGTGTAATTCCGGTGCGCGTGGGTGCCCTCACCCGGCCTGTTTTGCAGAAACTAAAAACGGCAACCTTCGGTTGCCGTTTTGCTTTTACGTCAGCACAGTTCCAGCTGCAGATTATTATCCTTAATCACCTGCATCACGCCTGCCGGCGGCATCACGTCGGTATAAACCGCATCAACCATGCTGATGCTGCCCATATTCACCATCGCGTTACGGCCAAACTTGGAGTGGTCCACCACGAGCATAACGTGGCGTGAATTCTCAATAATCGCGCGCTTGGTGCGGACTTCATGATAATCAAACTCCAGCAGGGAGCCATCGCTGTCGATACCGCTGATCCCGAGAATGCCGAAATCGAGACGAAACTGAGAGATAAAGTCGAGCGTCGCTTCACCGATGATGCCGCCGTCGCGGCTGCGCAACTCGCCGCCCGCAAGAATGATGCGGAAATCGTCTTTCTGCATCAGGGTATTCGCGACATTCAGGTTATTGGTCACAACGCGCAGGTTTTCATGATCCAGCAGTGCATGGGCGACCGCTTCCGGCGTGGTGCCGATATCAATAAACAGCGTCGCCCCGTTAGGGATCTGGCTGGCGACTTTCCGCGCAATGCGCTCTTTCTCCGCCGTTTGCGTGGCTTTACGGTCATGCCATGAGGTGTTGACCGAGCTGGACGGCAGCGCCGCCCCGCCGTGGTGGCGCAGAATACGGTTTTGATCGGCAAGGTCGTTCAGGTCACGACGAATGGTCTGCGGGCTGACGGCAAACTGCTCGACCAGCTCTTCGGTGCTGACATATCCCTGTTTTTTAACCAGTTCGATAATGGCGTCATGACGTTGTGTTTGTTTCATCAATTATCCCTGAGAATTATGTTCGTTTTCGCGCATGGAGCGTGTCGGCAAACGCCATCGCCAGCCCAACGGCCAGCCCGGTGACGTGTGCACCATTGGCGATAGACATACCAAACAGATCAAACCATCCGGCAATTAGCCATATTAACGCAAAGGTTATTAACCCGCGTTGCAGATAGATGCCACTTTCAGGATCGCGCTCACCTCTGAGCCAGACGTAGCCCATCAGGGCATACACAACACCTGATAATCCGCCAAACCACGGGCCGCTGAATTTGTGCTGCACATAGCCACTCAACAGGGCACTGATGACGGTGATCACAATCAGCTTCCCGCTACCAAGACGCTTCTCGACGGCACCGCCAAGGTACCACCACCACAGCAGGTTAAAGAGAATATGCATCACCGAGAAGTGCATCAACGCGTGGGTAAAATAGCGCCAGACGTCAACGTCCAGTGAAGGGTCATAGGGCCATGCCAGGGCGATCATGACGCTCTGGTCGCCGACCACGTTCATCATAATGAACACGATAATGCAGGCCGCCATCAGCAGCAGCGTAAACGGACCCGCGCGTTCGCGCACGGTGGCAAAGAAGGGAAAACGACGATAGTGCAGCCCGCTGCCCGTCTGGCCTGATTGCCAGCTTGCGGCCAGATAGCGCGGGTCGCCGGGGTTCTCAAGGAATCGCGCCAGCTCCTCATTTACCCTCGCGGCCTGGCTCTCGTCGGCCAGCCACACATCGGTCTGATGATGTTGCTGGATGGTCAGAATAACGCCCTGCGTCGCCATATAGTCGACAAACGCCTGGGCGACGCGCGGGTTGGTAAAAGAGGTGATCATCAACATGGGCAGCCGTCGCTTATTTCCACACAAAAGGGGACAGTATAGCGGTATCAGCGCTCAAACGCGTATTCAACTTCTGCCGGGAAATGACGATGCCAGGCATCGAAGCCGCCATCGACACTGTAAACCGCATCGTAGCCCTGCTGAAGCAGGTACTGCGCTGCACCTTTACTGCTGTTACCGTGGTAGCACATGACCATCACCGGCGTGTCGAAATCGTTATCGCGCATAAACGCGCCCAGGGAGTCGTTGGTCAGGTGGAACGCGCCTGGCGTGTGGCCCATCGCAAAGCTCTGTGGATCGCGGATGTCCACCAGCACAGCCGTTCCCTGGTGCATTTTCTGATGGGCTTCTTCTACGTTAATACATTCAAACTGATCCATGGTGCTCTCATCTTATATTCAGGTGTGGTGCGCTTCCTCTCACCCCACTCTCTCCTGAAGTGAGAAGGTTGGGCGAGGGCATCAAGCGGCACTATTTTACCCCGTAGTGTACGTCCTGGCGGCGGGTAAACGCCATTATGTTATCCATATCACTCTAAATTGTTTTTTTGATGTTACCAAAAGCGCGTTCCTTTGCTATTATGAGCGATATCGAACATTTCTGAGCTTTAACGAAAGTGCGTGAGGGTGTTATGGAAACCAAAGATCTGATTGTGATAGGCGGTGGCATCAACGGTGCCGGGATTGCGGCCGATGCTGCAGGACGCGGTTTATCCGTGCTGATGCTGGAAGCTAACGATCTCGCCTGCGCGACCTCGTCCGCCAGCTCCAAACTGATCCACGGTGGCCTGCGCTACCTGGAACACTACGAATTCCGCCTGGTCAGCGAAGCCCTGGCCGAACGTGAAGTGCTGCTGAAAATGGCCCCGCATCTGGCGATTCCGATGCGCTTTCGCCTGCCCCACCGCCCGCATCTGCGTCCGGCGTGGATGATTCGAATCGGTCTGTTTATGTACGATCATCTGGGCAAACGTACCAGCCTGCCAGGATCGACCGGTTTGCGTTTTGGCTCAGAATCGGTCCTTAAACCTGAAATCGTGCGCGGATTCGAATATTCCGACTGCTGGGTAGACGATGCGCGTCTGGTCCTTGCCAATGCGCAGATGGTGGTGAAAAAAGGCGGCGAGGTGAAAACCCGCACCCGCGCCACGGCTGCCCGTCGTGAAAACGGCCTGTGGATTGTTGAAGCGGAAGACGTGGATACCGGCGAGAAGTTCAGCTGGAAAGCGCGCGGCCTGGTAAACGCCACCGGGCCGTGGGTGAAACAGTTCTTTGATGAGGGAATGCACCTGCCTTCGCCGTACGGCATCCGCCTGATCAAAGGCAGCCACATTGTCGTGCCACGCGTGCATACCCAGAAGCAGGCCTATATCCTGCAGAACGAAGATAAACGTATCGTGTTTGTGATCCCGTGGATGGACGAGTTCTCCATCATCGGCACCACCGACGTGGAGTACAAAGGCGATCCGAAAAATGTCGAGATCGACGAAAGTGAAGTCAGCTACCTGCTGAAAGTGTATAACGCGCACTTCAAAAAACAGCTGGCACGCGATGACGTGGTCTGGACCTACTCCGGCGTGCGTCCGCTGTGTGATGACGAATCGGACTCACCGCAGGCCATCACCCGCGACTATACGCTGGATATTCATGACGTGGACGGCCAGGCACCGCTGCTGTCGGTCTTTGGCGGCAAGCTCACTACCTATCGTAAGCTGGCCGAACACGCACTGGAAAAACTGGTGCCGTACTACAAGGGCATTGGCCCGGCCTGGACTAAAGGTGCCGTATTGCCTGGCGGCGATATCGGGGATAACCGCGATGATTATGCCGCGAAACTGCGCCGTCGTTACCCGTTCATCACCGAAGGGATGGCGCGTCACTACGCCCGTACCTACGGCAGTAATACGGAATGGATCCTGGGTGAAGCCAAAACGCTTGCCGACCTGGGTGAACATTTCGGTCACGAACTCTACGAAGCCGAACTGCGCTATCTGGTTGAGAACGAGTGGGTGCGCCGCCTGGATGATGCCATCTGGCGTCGTACCAAAGAAGGGATGTGGCTGGATGCCGAGCAGCAGTCGCGCGTGGCGCAGTGGCTGGCGCAGAACGCGGGAAAGCGTGAGCTGTCATTAGCATCGTGATGTAAAAAGGCCCGGTGGCGTTACGCTTCCCGGGCCTGCAGATCGCATAAGCCGGGTCAGGCGAAGCCGCCACCCGGCTCTGTTTTTTTATAACCGCACGGGATCGATATGCCAGATAGTTTCAGCATATTCTTTGATAGTACGGTCTGATGAGAAATAGCCCATATTGGCGATGTTATGCATCGCGGCGCTGGTCCACTTCTCCTGCTGACGGTACAACTCGTCCACGTTGTCCTGGCAGTCGACATAGCTGCGGTAATCCGCCAGCACCTGATAGTGGTCACCAAAGTTAATCAGTGAATCGACCAGATCGCGATAGCGGCTCGGCTCTTCAGGGTTAAACACGCCGGTGGCGATTTGCGTCAACACCTGGCGCAGCTCTTCATCTTCTTCGTAGTACTCGCGCGGCGAGTAGCCCTTCCTGCGAAGCGCCTCCACCTCCTCCGTCGTGTTACCGAAGATAAAGATATTCTCTGCCCCGACATGCTCCAGCATCTCAACGTTCGCGCCATCCAGCGTACCGATGGTCAGTGCGCCATTCAGGGCAAACTTCATATTACTGGTGCCGGAGGCTTCCGTACCGGCCGTGGAAATCTGCTCAGACAGGTCCGCCGCCGGAATGATCAACTGCGCCAGACTCACACTGTAGTTCGGGACAAAGACCACCTTCAGCTTGTCACCGATATCCGGATCGTTGTTGACCACCTTCGCCACATCATTGATGAGATGAATAATGTGCTTCGCCATGTAGTATGCCGACGCCGCCTTACCGGCAAAGATTTTCACCCGTGGCACCCAGTCGGCCGTTGGGTCGGCTTTGATGCGATTGTAGTGCGTGATGACGTGCAGCACGTTCATGAGCTGTCGCTTGTACTCATGGATACGCTTGATTTGCACATCAAACAACGCTTTCGGGTTGGCCACCACGTTCAGGTGCAGCGCAAGATACACCGACAGCCGCTTCTTGTTCAGAAGCTTGGCTTCACGCACGGCTTTGTTCACCGCCGGGAAATCCAGGTGCTGTTCAAGCTCGCCCAACTGACTCAAATCGGTACGCCAGGTGCGGCCAATATGTTCGTCCAGGACGTCGGAGAGCGGCTGGTTAGCCAGCGCCAGCCAGCGACGCGGGGTAACACCGTTCGTCACGTTGCAAAAACGCGTCGGGAAGATCTTCGCGAAATCAGCAAACAGCGACTGCACCATCAGGTTCGAGTGCAGTCCGGAAACCCCGTTCACCTTGTGGCTGATCACCACCGCCAGCCAGGCCATACGCACGCGGCGACCGTTGGATTCATCAATTATTGAGGCCCGGCTCAGCAGGCCAGTATCGTTTGGATACTGCTCCTGCAGCGTCTTCAGGAAGTAGTCGTTAATCTCAAAGATAATCTGCAGATGGCGCGGCAAAATTTTACCGAGCATGTCGACCGGCCAGGTTTCCAGCGCTTCGCTCATCAGGGTGTGGTTGGTGTACGAGAAGACCTGGCAGGTCACTTCAAACGCATCATCCCAGCTGAACTTGTGCTCGTCGATCAGCAGACGCATAAGCTCGGGGATCGAAAGCACCGGGTGGGTGTCGTTGAGGTGAATGGCGGTTTTTTCCGCCAGGTTACTGTAGGTTTTGTGCAGCTGATAGTGACGGCTCAGGATGTCCTGAATCGTCGCGGACACAAGGAAATACTCCTGACGCAAACGCAGTTCGCGTCCGGAATAGGTCGAGTCGTCCGGATAAAGTACGCGGGAGACGTTTTCAGAGTGGTTTTTATCTTCCACCGCCGCAAAATAGTCGCCCTGGTTGAATTTACCGAGGTTGATTTCGCTACTGGCCTGGGCGCTCCACAGGCGCAGGGTGTTGGTGGCATCGGTGTCGTAGCCGGGGATAATCTGGTCATAGGCCACGGCCAGGATCTCTTCCGTCTCAACCCAGCGGGATTTTTTTCCCTCCTGCTGGATACGGCCACCAAAGCGCACTTTGTAGCGCGTATTGTGTCGTTTGAATTCCCACGGGTTGCCGTACTCAAGCCAGTAGTCCGGAGACTCTTTCTGTCGGCCTTCCACAATGTTCTGTTTGAACATGCCGTAGTCGTAGCGAATCCCGTAGCCGCGGCCCGGCAGGGCCAGCGTCGCCAGCGAGTCCAGGAAACAGGCGGCCAGACGCCCCAGGCCGCCGTTACCGAGGCCCGGGTCGTTCTCTTCGTCAATCAGCTCTTCTAAATCTAACCCCATCTCTTCCAGTGCGGTTTTGACGTCGTCATAGATACCGAGCGACAACAGCGCATTGGACAGCGTGCGGCCAATCAAAAATTCCATCGACAGGTAATAAACCTGCCGCGTTTCCTGCGAGAGCTGGGCGCGGTTAGAGCGCAGCCAGCGTTCCACTAAGCGGTCACGCACGGCAAACAGCGTGGCGTTCAGCCACTCGTGTTTGTTGGCGATGACCGGGTCTTTCCCGATGGTGAACATCAGCTTATAGGCGATAGAGTGCTTTAACGCCTCAACGCTGAGCGTGGGTGAAGAATAGCTAAAAGGAGCATTCATATCAGTAACTTCGCCTCGTTACATCAAGCGTTGATAAAGGTCGCGGTATGACTGCGCCGCAACGTGCCAGCCAAAGTCCAGAGACATCGCCTGACGCTGAACGTAACGCCACAGAGATGGACGGGACCACAAGACGAAAGCACGCCGAATCGCCCGCAGCAGCGACCAGGCATTACTGTCCTCAAAGACAAACCCGCTGGCGATACCGTCCGCAAGGTTTTCCAGAGAACTGTCCGATACGGTATCCGCCAGCCCGCCGGTACGACGTACCAGCGGTAGCGTGCCGTATTTCAGGCCATAGAGCTGCGTCAGGCCACACGGTTCGAAACGGCTCGGCACCAGAATGACGTCAGCACCGCCCATAATCCGGTGCGAAAACGCTTCGTGATAGCCAATCTGTACCCCTACCTGCCCGGGGTGTTCCGCCGCTGCCGCAAGGAAACCTTCCTGCAGCACCGGGTCGCCGGCACCGAGCAGCGCCAGTTGCCCCCCCTGCTCCAGTAAGCCCGGCAGCGCCTCCAGCACTAAATCCAGCCCTTTCTGGCTGGTCAGACGGCTGACGACGGCGAACAGCGGCACTTTATCGTTCACCTTCAACCCCATCGCAATCTGCAGCTGGCGTTTGTTTTCCGCTTTGTCTTCCACGGAATCGCGGCCATAGCGTGCCGCCAGCAGAAGATCGGTCTCCGGATTCCAGATCTGCTCATCAACGCCGTTGAGGATCCCCGACAGGCGGCCCTCACGATGGCGCTGTCGCAGCAACCCTTCCAGACCGTTACCAAACTCCGGCTGGGTAATTTCCCGGGCGTAGGTCGGGCTCACGGCCGTAATGTGATCGGCGTAGTAGATGCCGGCTTTCAGGAACGAAATCTGCCCGTTAAACTCCAGCCCGTGCATGTTATAGAACGACCATGGCAGATCGATGTCATTCATGTGATGGGCATAGTACATGCCCTGATACGCCAGGTTGTGAACGGTAAAGACCGATTTCGCCGGGTGGCCGCGCGCCGCCAGATACGCCGGTGCAAGCCCGGCGTGCCAGTCGTGAGCGTGTACCACGTTCGGGCGCCAGAACGGATCCAGCCCGGTTGCCATTTCAGCACCGACCCAGCCGAGCAGTGCGAAACGCAGCACGTTGTCGGTATAGGCGAACAGGTTCGTATCGTGATACGGGCTACCCGGTCGATCGTATAAATGCGGCGCATCAATCAGGTAAATGCCTACGCCATTGTAATGTCCAAACAGCAGGGTGATGCGTCCGGCGAAGGTTTCACGACGAGTGACCACCTTTGCATCTGGAATACCACGCCGGATATCCGGAAAAGCGGGCAACAGAACTCGGGTATCTACACCCCCGGCGATTTGCGCCGCAGGCAATGCGCCAAGAACATCCGCCAGACCGCCCGTTTTTAACAACGGGAACATCTCAGAACATACATGTAAAACCTGCATTATCGCTCCTGTTTGACCTGCAGCTTCCGCAACATTTCCCGTGTTACTAACACGATCCCCTCTTCCGAACGGTAGAAACGACGCGCGTCTTCTTCCGCATTTTCACCAATCACCATGCCTTCAGGTATGACGCAGGCACGGTCGATAACGCAACGGCGCAGACGGCATGAGCGTCCGACCCAGACATCCGGCAACAGCACCGCCGAATCGATATTACAGAATGAGTTCACGCGCACGCGGGGGAACAGCACCGACTGCACCACCACCGACCCCGAGATAATGCATCCGCCGGACACCAGCGAGTTCAGCGTCATGCCGTGACTGCCGGAGCGGTCCTGAACGAATTTCGCCGGCGGCAGCGATTCCATGTGGGTACGGATTGGCCAGTTCTGGTCGTACATATCCAGTTCAGGCGTCACCGACGCGAGATCGAGGTTTGCCTTCCAGTAGGCCTCCAGCGTTCCGACGTCGCGCCAGTAAGGTTCAGCATTCGGATCAGACTGCACGCAGGACAACGGGAAGGGATGTGCATACGCCATGCCAGCTTTGGTAATTTTCGGAATGATATCTTTGCCGAAGTCGTGGCTGGAGTTTTCGTCTTTGTCGTCTTCTTCCAGAAGCGCGTAAAGATAATCGGCATCAAAGACATAGATCCCCATGCTGGCGAGCGATTTGGTATCGTCCCCTGGCATTGTCGGTGGGTTCGCCGGTTTTTCGACAAAATCGATAATCTTGTCGTCGGCGTCGACATGCATCACCCCAAATGCCGTCGCCTCAGCAACAGGCACGGGCAGGCATGCCACGGTGCAACGCGCCCCTTTTTCGACGTGGTCGATCAGCATGTGGGAGTAGTCTTGCTTGTAGATATGATCGCCCGCGAGGATCACGATGTATTCCGCGTTATAACGGCGAATAATGTCGAGGTTTTGCGTCACCGCATCCGCCGTCCCGCGATACCAGTTCTCACCGTGAACGCGTTGCTGGGCAGGCAGAAGATCGACAAACTCATTCATCTCTTCACTGAAGAATGACCAGCCGCGCTGGATGTGCTGCACCAGAGTATGCGACTGATACTGCGTAATGACGCCAATGCGGCGAATGCCTGAGTTCAGGCAGTTGGAGAGCGCAAAGTCGATAATACGGAACTTACCACCAAAGTGGACGGCAGGTTTGGCGCGTTTGATGGTCAAATCTTTCAGACGAGTACCACGCCCGCCTGCGAGTATCAGGGCAACAGTTTTTAATGGTAGCTGGCGTGCCAACATTAAGGGATCGTTCTTCTCTAATCTAACCATGACTAACTCCTTTTTTATCATCTTTGGAATACGCACACTCCGTGCGCAGGCCCGTGCCAGACAGCCATTACTACCGGATTATCCGCTCCGGCAAATGGGGGAACAGCGCGCCATTCCCCGTCAGGTAAAACAATCTCAGCGACGTCATCCGTCGCGTTCAGCGTGACCAGCCACCTCTCCGAAAGCAGGATTTGCAGGCGTGGTACGCCGTGTTGCCACTCTTGCGCGCTTAAGGGTTGCGCGTCTTGATTCAGCCAGCGGACATTACCGTCGCCCTCTTCCCACCAGCGATCGGCGGTGAGCGCGGGAATTTGCTGGCGAAGATGGATCAGCGCAGCGGTAAAGTGAATCAACCCGCTGTTCGCTTCACCCCAGTCGAGCCAGGTCAACGTGTTGTCCTGGCAATACGCATTGTTGTTACCATGCTGACTGTGACCATGTTCATCGCCTGCCAGCAGCATCGGCGTGCCCTGCGACAATAACAGCGTTGTCAGCAGCGCATGCACGCTGGCGCGTCGCCGCTCGATAACATCAAGGCTTCCGCCTAACCCTTCTATACCATGATTGAAGCTATGGTTATTGTTAGTGCCATCGCGATTCTCCTCGCCGTTCGCTTCATTGTGTTTCTGATTGAAACAAACGCAGTCCCGGAGCGTAAAACCGTCGTGCGCCGTCAGCAGGTTGATCGTCGCAGACGGTCGTTTGCCATCGCGCTTAAAAAGATCGCTGGACCCGGCAAAGCGTCCGGCGAACTCCCCCAGCGACAGATTCCGTTCCAGCCAGAAGCGGCGCGCGGCATCGCGATAGTGATCGTTCCACTCGGCAAACAGGGGCGGGAAATTCCCGACCTGATAACCCCCTTCACCGATGTCCCACGGCTCGGCAATGAGCTTCACCTGTGACAGCACCGGACAGTTTTTGATCGCTTCAAACAGCGGCGCCTGCTGGCTGAAGGCCGGCGTACGCCCCATAACCGGTGCCAGATCAAAACGAAAACCGTCGACGTGGAACGTGTCCACCCAGTACTTCAGGCATTCATACGCGAAATGCATGATCGCCGGGTGGCTGAGATTGAGCGTGTTACCGCAACCGGTCCAGTTGAAGTAATCGCCATCGTCCCTGATCCAATAATAGCTACGGTTATCAATTCCGCGCATGGAGAGCGTCGGTCCATCGAGATCGCTTTCCGCACTGTGGTTCAGTACCACGTCCAGAATGACCTCAATGCCTGCCGCATGAAGCGCCTTTACCGCATCACGAAACTCGTCCCGCGCCTTGTCCGGATGAGCGGCATAGCGGGGTTCGAGCGCAAACATCGCCAGTGGGTTGTAGCCCCAGTAGTTACTGAGCCCCAGCCGCTGCAGACGAGGTTCACTGGCAAAATGCGCGACGGGCAACAGCTCCAGGGCCGTGATCCCGAGGTGCTTGAAGTAGGCAATCATGGTCGGATGACCGAGCGCCTTGTAGGTGCCGCGCATCTCTTTCGGGATTGACGGATGCAGATACGTCAGCCCTTTGACATGCGCCTCGTAGATAACGGTGTTGCCCCACGGCGTGCGCGGCGGGGCATCGTCTTCCCAGTCGTAGAGATCGTTCACCACCACGCTTTTAGGCGCCACGGGGGCGCTGTCGCGGTGGTCGGGTTCACCGTAGCCGACATGGAAAATAGGGTCGTCTTTAAACTCGCCATCCACGCGGTGCGCACACGGATCGATCAGCAGCTTCGCCGGGTTAAACCAGTGCCCCTGCGCAGGTGCCCACGGGCCGTGTACGCGATAGCCGTAGTGCATTCCTGGCCGTCCCCCGGCCAGGTAGCCGTGCCAGGTATCTCCTGTGCGAGACGGCAGGTCGTAACGATGTTCATTACCCTCGCCGTCAAATACGCACAGTTCAACCCGCTCCGCATGGGCAGAAAAGAGCGTGAAATTCACCCCCTTTCCATCAAAATGTGCCCCGAGCGGTTCGGGTTTACCTGCCGTAAGCTGGGTCATTCCCCCTCCCGGATCAGCCAGATGGTGCTGAGCGGCGGTAGCGTAAGGCTCAGGGAATTCGGTCGTCCGTGGCTCTCAATGGCATCGCTTTGCACCAGACCGCCGTTACCGGCATTGCTGCCGTGGTAGTGCGTGGAATCGGTATTCAGGATTTCACGCCACTTGCCGGCCTGGTTAATCCCGAAGCGATAATGATGGCGCGGTACAGGGGTAAAGTTGCTGGCGACGATAATTTCGTTGCCGGCTTTATCCCGCCGCACAAAGACAAACACCGAGCGTTCATGGTCATCCACCACCAGCCACTCGAAACCGTACGGGTCAAAATCAAGCTCATGCAGGGCTTTGTGGTGACGGTAGGTCAGGTTCAGGTCCCGCACCAGACGCTGTACGCCGTGGTGCCAGTTGTCGCCCCCTTCCAGCAGATGCCAGTCGAGGCTGGTGTCGTGGTTCCACTCGCGCCCCTGGGCGAACTCATTGCCCATAAACAGCAGTTTTTTACCCGGGAAGGCGAACATCCAGCCGTAGTAGGCGCGCAGGTTGGCGAACTTCTGCCATGCATCGCCCGGCATGCGGTCGAGAATGGATTTTTTGCCATGCACCACTTCGTCATGCGACAGCGGCAGCATGAAGTTCTCGGTGTAGTTGTAGAGCAGCCCGAAGGTGAGCTTGTCATGGTGATACTGGCGGTAGACGGGATCCAGCTTCATGTAGTCGAGCGTGTCGTGCATCCACCCCAGGTTCCATTTGTACCAGAACCCCAGTCCGCCGGTTGACGGTGGACGGGAGACGCCAGGGAAGTCGGTGGACTCTTCCGCCATCGTCACCGCACCGTCTACCTGCTCGCCGATAATACGGTTGGTGTTGCGCAGAAACTCAATCGCTTCCAGGTTTTCACGGCCGCCATACTCGTTCGGGATCCACTCGCCTTCTTTGCGACTGTAGTCGCGGTAGATCATCGACGCCACGGCATCAACGCGCAGGGCATCAATGCCAAAGCGCTCAATCCAGTACAGCGCATTGCCCACGAGGTAGTTTGCCACTTCACGACGACCGTAGTTGTAGATCAGCGTGTTCCAGTCCTGATGATAGCCTTCGCGCGGGTCGCTGTGTTCGTACAGCTTAGTGCCGTCAAACTCTGAAAGACTAAAATCATCGGACGGGAAATGGCCCGGCACCCAGTCGAGGATCACGTTTAACCCGGCGGCGTGCGCGGCATTGATAAAATAGCGGAAGTCATCGCGCGTGCCGAAGCGACGCGTCGGGGCGTACATCCCGGTCGGCTGATAACCCCAGCTTCCGTCGAACGGGTGTTCATTAATTGGCAGCAGCTCAAGGTGGGTAAAGCCCATCCATTTCGCGTACGGAACCAGCTGGTCGGCAAGCTCCCGGTAGCTGAGCCAGAAGTTATTATCGGTATGGCGACGCCAGGAACCGAGATGCACTTCGTAGACGGAGATTGGCGCATCAAAGCGGTTGGCCTGCTTGCGTTCTTCACTCTGGACAACTTTCTCCGGCAGGCCGCAAATCATTGACGCGGTTTCCGGACGCATCTGCGCTTCGAAGGCGTACGGGTCGGACTTAATACGCAGCTTGCCGTGCGCATCGATCATCTCGAATTTATACAGCTGGCCGTTGTGCGCGCCGGGGATAAACAGCTCCCAGATACCGCTTTCACGGCGCAGACGCATCGGGTGACGACGGCCATCCCAGTAGTTGAACTGGCCAACAACGGAGACTCGCTGGGCGTTAGGCGCCCACACGGCAAACCGCGTGCCGGTGATGCCATCCATCGTATCGGCATGGGCACCCAGCGTTTCATAAGGTCGCAGGTGGGTACCTTCAGACAGCAGCCACGCGTCCATCTCCTGTAAAAGAGGCCCAAAGCTGTAGGGATCATCGATGAGATTTTGCTGACCATGCCAGATAACGGCAAGCTGATAACGAAAAGGGTTTTTACGACGGGGCATTACGCCCGAAAAGAAGCCACGAGAATCGAGGCATTCCAGATTGCCGACCTTGCGGCCGGTTTTGGGTTCGATAACCCACACTTCTGTGGCATCAGGTAACAGTGCCCGGACTTCCAGCCCGGCCTCGGTACGGTGCATCCCCAGTACGGAAAAGGGGTCGGCAAAATGACCCGCAATAAGCGCATTAATCACGTCTCTATCCACACGATCGGACATGGTATTCATCCTGTTTTTTATGTCGTCCTTTTTTAGCGCCTGGGACGACTTTAATGTGACCTGAACGGGCATCCTCTCAGCCCCGTCCTAACCTCAGGTAAGAAATAACTCTTCCTTAAAGCATAGCCAACGCTCTAAATGACTCCTGATAAAAAATAAGACATATGCGTTTTACTCCATGTAGTACGCGGAAAAGGGGGTGAAAATCACCCCCCGGGGTTTAACAAATTATTACGCCAGCTGGCGCAGCATGCGACGCAGCGGCTCGGCTGCGCCCCACAGAAGCTGGTCGCCGACGGTGAATGCAGAAAGGAACTCCGGCCCCATGTTCAGCTTACGCAGACGACCCACCGGGGTGGTCAGCGTGCCGGTGACGGCAGCCGGGGTCAATTCACGCATGGTGATGTCGCGATCGTTTGGAACCACTTTCGCCCACGGGTTGTGTGCAGCCAGCAGCTCTTCCACGGTCGGAATCGACACATCTTTTTTCAGTTTAATCGTGAAGGCCTGGCTGTGGCAGCGCAGCGCGCCGATACGTACGCACAGACCGTCAACTGGAATGGTGTTCGCGGTATTGAGTATTTTGTTGGTCTCAGCCTGACCTTTCCACTCTTCGCGGGTCTGGCCGTTATCCAGCTGTTTGTCGATCCACGGGATCAGACCACCGGCCAGCGGTACACCAAAATTATCCACCGGCAGCTCGCCGCTGCGGGTCAGCTCGGTGACTTTACGCTCGATATCGAGAATAGCGGAGGCCGGGTTTGCCAGCTCGGTCGCAACGCTGTGGTGCAACTGGCCCATCTGCGTCAGCAGTTCACGCATATGTCGCGCACCGCCGCCGGACGCGGCCTGGTAAGTCGCCACGGAGACCCACTCCACCAGGTCCTGCGCGAACAGGCCGCCGAGTGACATCAGCATCAGGCTGACGGTGCAGTTACCGCCGACAAAGGTTTTTACGCCGTTGTTCAGGCCGTCGGTGATGACGTCCTGGTTGACCGGGTCGAGAATGATGATGGCATCGTCTTTCATGCGCAGTGAAGACGCCGCATCAATCCAGTAGCCCTGCCAGCCGCTTTCACGCAGCTTTGGATAAATTTCGTTGGTATAATCGCCGCCCTGGCAAGTGACAATAATGTCGAGTGCCTTCAGCGCTTCCAGATCGAAAGCATCCTGCAACGTACCGGTGCTGCCGCCAAAAGAAGGTGCAGCCTGGCCGAGCTGGGAAGTGGAGAAGAAGACCGGGCGGATGGCGTCAAAATCGCGCTCTTCAACCATGCGTTGCATGAGAACAGAGCCGACCATACCGCGCCAGCCGATAAAACCAACGTTTTTCATAGCATTTTTTTCCTGCAGAGGGTGTGTGCTGATTGTGCAAACCAGTATTCAACTGGGATATGCTTCACATTACAAAATGCTGCCAAAGTCGCAAGCGAAATTAATCGATGATGGCCCGCCAATCAGAAATAGCGCTAATCATCATAATAACCATAGAGAGTTTCAGGGATAATTTTAATGAGTGAAATCATATCCGCGGCGGTTTTATTGATCCTGATAATGGATCCTCTGGGCAACCTGCCTATCTTCATGTCGGTGCTGAAGCACACCGAACCCAAACGCCGTCGGGCGATCATGATCCGCGAGCTGCTTATCGCGCTGCTGGTGATGTTCATCTTCCTGTTTGCCGGTGAGAAAATCCTCGCCTTCCTGAATCTGCGTGCCGAAACGGTTTCGATTTCCGGTGGGATTATCCTGTTCCTGATAGCGATTAAGATGATTTTCCCGAGCGCCGAAGGCAGCAGCAGCGGCCTGCCCGCGGGGGAAGAGCCGTTTATTGTGCCGCTGGCGATTCCCCTTGTCGCCGGACCGACGATTCTGGCAACGCTGATGCTGCTGTCGCATCAGTACCCCAATCAGATGAGCCATCTGGTGATTGCCTTGCTGATTGCCTGGGGCGGGACGTTTATCATTCTGCTGCAGTCGTCGTTGTTCCTGCGTCTGCTGGGTGAGAAAGGCGTAAACGCGCTGGAGCGCCTGATGGGGTTGATTCTGGTGATGATGGCAACGCAGATGTTCCTGGACGGGATCCGCGCGTGGATGAAGGGCTAGGTAAAAGTAAAAGACCACCTTCTTAGAAGGTGGCTTTTGAGAATGCCCCCTGTAAGGGGGGCTACTATCACTTTCCACTAACTACTCTAACAATTCCATCTGCTGTTCATGTGTCTGTTCCGTTTTCTCCTGATGCCGCACATATCGTCTGATTATTTCTTCATTTACCCCCACCGTATCTACAAAGTATCCGCGGGACCAAAAATGATTGCCCCATAGCTTCTTTCTTATGTGCGGAAAACGATTGTAGAGCCTGATAGCGCTGCGGCCTTTCAGATGCCCCATCAGAGTGGATATAGAAATTTTCGGTGGGACAATGACAACGAGATGTACATGATCTGGCTGAACATTTAGCTCCAGAACCTCACAATCTTTGATTCCGCAGAGAATGTAGATTGTCCTGTAAAGTTCTTTACCCAGCTTATCTTTCAGGATCCTGAAACGGTACTTCGGCGTCCAGACTATGTGGTATTTGCAACGCCAATATACATGTGATGAACTCCTGTAAAGCCCCATGTCGGTTTGTCTCCTTTTACTTGTGGTGAGTAAGCAAAGATATTCCGACATGGGCATTCTTCAGGCTAGAGCCTTACAGGAACAATCACCACCTCCCCAGGAGGTGGTTTAGGGATGACAACAAAAAAGGACAACTCACGTTGTCCTTTTGCTTTTAGCCGGGTTTAACTCAGCAGCGTAAACGCAATCATCCCGACAATGGCACCCGTCGTGCCGAGGATGGTTTCCATCAGCGTCCAGGTTTTCAGGGTTTGCGCTTCGGTCGCACCGGTAAATTTACCGAACAGCCAGAAGCCGGCGTCGTTGACGTGTGACACCACAATCGAACCGCCCGCAATACAGATTGAGAGCGCGGCCATCTGGGCACCGGAGTAGTTAAGCTGTTCAATCACCGGCATCACCAGACCCACGGCGGTTAAACATGCCACCGTCGCAGAGCCCTGGATGATACGCACCGCCGCAGCCAGTACGAAACAGGTCACCGCAATGGGCAGCCCCATGCCGGTCAGGGCTTCGCCCAGCGCCGGACCCACGCCGGAATCCACCAGCACCTGTTTGAACACGCCACCGGCACCGATCACCAGCAGAATGATACCCGCCGGCTGCAGCGCATGGCCGCAGATTTCCATCACTTTGTCTTTCGGCATGCCCTGGCGCATCGCCAGGCCGTACATCGCCACCAGACACGCCACCAGGATCGCGGTGAACGGGTGGCCGATAAACTCAAACCATTCGTACGCGGTAGACCCCACCGGCACGAAACGCGCGGCGATGGTTTTCAGCCCCACCAGCACCAGCGGCAGCAGGATCAGCGCCAGGCTGAAGCCGAAGGACGGCATTTTGCCTTCGCCAAGGTGCGGCTCGGTGACGTCATCCGGAATGTGAAGCTCAACGTAACGGCTGATGAAGTTGCCCCACAGCGGGCCGGCAATAATCATTCCCGGGATCGCTGCACACAGGCCAATCAGGATCATCCAGCCAAAATCGGCGTGCATCTGAGAAGCCAGCAGCATCGGCGCAGGCCCAGGCAGCAGGAACGCCGCCGCTGCCGCCACGCCCGCAAACAGCGGAATCACCAGCTTCACGAGGTTAGTGCCGGTATGGCGCGCCATCGAGAACGCCACGCTAATCAGCAGCACCACGGCCACTTCGAAGAACAGCGGCAGCGCACAAATCAGACCGGCGAGGCCAATCGCGTAGTGCGCACGGCTGTGTCCGAAAGATTTGAGCATTTTGACGGCAATCTGGTCGACTGCGCCCGTCTCATGCAGGATCTTGCCAAACATCGCGCCCAGCGCGACCACAATGGCCAGGAAACCCAGCGTGCCTCCCATCCCTTTTTCCATCGTCGCTGCGATCTTATCGAGCGGCATACCGGAAAAGAGACCTGCACCAATAGACACCACCATTAAGGCAACGAAAGCATGCATACGCGCTTTCATCACTAAAAACAGCAGCAGCAATACGGAACCAACTGCTGTTAAAACTAGCGTTAATGTACTCAAAACTTACTGCCTTTTATTAATGACCTCGATGGTGCTGGCAACAACACCCTCCAGTGACTGATCGATATCAACCACTAAGACGTCTTTCTCATCGTCACCCGGCTCCTGCAACGCTTCGAACTGCGTCACCAGCATCTGGGTTTTGAAGAAGTGGCCTTTACGCGCCTTCAGACGGCTTTCAATCACCTCGAAATCGCCTTTCAGATAGATGAAAGAGAGGTTCGGGTTGCCGTCACGCAGCAGGTCGCGGTAGGTTTTTTTCAGCGCGGAGCAGACGATCAGGGAGACCTTGTTGGTACGCTGCATCGCGAACGCGGCGTCATTCAGCGCCTGCAACCACGGTTTGCGGTCGTCATCGTTCAGCGGCTCGCCGGAGGCCATTTTCATGATATTGCTGCGCGGATGGAGGAAGTCGCCATCAAGAAACGCCGCATGAAGTTGATGCGCCACTTCGCTGGCCACGGCAGATTTACCGCTACCGGAAACGCCCATCAGGACGTAAACGTGGTGATCATGATTAGTCGTGCTCAAAGGGTGTCCCTCAGTCAATTGTTACGGGTAACAGTTATCGGTAACATTGTCCTGCCGGGGCAAAAGAGAAGCAATATCCAAACGTGCGCGAAGTGAATAAGTGTGACCCACTTCAAATTTGTCAGCTTAAATAGATCCACCCGGTGACAAGGTGAAACCTAAATCTAACATTTTCGGCGTCACCGTCTCGCCACGTATGCGCGCCAGCAGGCGTTCTGCGCCAATACGGCCCATACGTTCACGCGGTGTCAGGACGCTCGCCAGACGGGGTTCCATCACCTGGCCGATGTCGTGGCCGTGGAAACCGGCAATCGCCATGTCTTCGGGGATCTTCAGCCCCAGACGCTGGCATTCGAACGCTGCACCGACCGCAAGGTCATCGTTGGTACAGAAAATACCGTCCAGTTGCGGATACTCGCGTCGTGCCTGACGCATCAGTTCAATACCCGACGTATAGGATGAAGACTGCTCAACCATCACGCTGTACGGTGTTAAACCGGCGTCGAGCATTGCCTGCTCGTATCCCTTCTGTTTGATGATAGTACGTTCATCCAGACGTGCACCCAGGTAGGCAATATGGCGATGGCCGCGGGCAATGATGGCCGCCGTCATCTGGCGCGCCGCTTCGAAGTTATCAAAGCCCACCGCAATATCGAGACACGGCGACTGGCTGTCCATCAGCTCCACCACCGGAATGCCTGCCACTTCAATCATTTTTAGCGTACGGGGGGTGTGAGTACGTTCGGTTAAAATCAGGCCGTCGATGTTCCAGGAGAGCATGGACTCAAGACGTTCTTCTTCCAGTTCCGGCTTGTACCCATAGTGAGCGAGCATGGTCTGATAGCCAAAGGCATCGGTCACGCTTTCAATGCCGCGCAACACTTCGGCAAAAACCTGGTTGGTTAAGGAAGGCAGGAGGACGCCAACCGCGCGGCTGGTCGCATTCGAAAGAATATCGGGGGCGCGGTTAGGGATATACCCCAGTTCATCGAGGGCAGCGGCAATCTTGCCACGCAACGCCACGGAAACCTGTTCCGGGTTACGTAAAAACCGGCTGACCGTCATTTTGGTCACACCGACGCGATCGGCTACATCCTGAAGTACGGGGCGTTTCTTTTTCATCGTCCTGAGAAATCGTAAGTGATAGATTTGCTCAGTTTATCACGGACAAAGCCCATCCTTCCCCTGTCAAAGGGAAGGATGGGCATTTATTTATGATTTATTACACCGGTGGCAGATCAAACAGCAGAATTTCGCTTTCACTGTCGGCATGCACGGACAGTGCCTGCTCATCCCAGATTGCCAGACCATCCGCCGTGGTGGCTTTCGTGCCGTTAATAGACACCTCGCCTTTCACCACCTGGATCCAGACGCGGCGGTTAGCGGCAATCTGATGGACAGACTGTTCGTCTTTTGCCAGCGCCCAGCGGTACAGTTCCATATCCTGATGCACTTTCAGCGAACCGTCACGCGCATCCGGAGAGAGCACCAGCTGTTTGCCCTGTTTAGCATCAAAGCGGCGCTGTTCGTAGCGCGGGGTGATGCCGGTTTCTTCCGGAATGATCCAGATTTGATACAGGTGCAGTTTTTCCGTTTTGCTTGGGTTGTATTCAGAGTGACGCACCCCGGTACCCGCACTCATAATCTGGAACTCGCCCGCCGGAACCTGCTCTTTGTTGCCCATGCTGTCCTGGTGCTCAACCGCCCCTTCCAGCACATACGTCAGGATTTCCATGTCTTTGTGCGGGTGGGTACCGAAGCCCTGGCCTGCATCAATCACGTCATCGTTAATGACGCGCAGTGCGGAGAAGCCCATAAAGTTCGGGTCGTAGTAGTCGGCAAACGAGAATGAATGCCATGAGTCCAGCCAGCCATGATTCGCGTGACCACGTTCGTTTGCTTTGCGTAAGTAGATCATTGTTTCACCCTCAGTTCGTTTCGATGGAGTAAGTGTGGACGCAAACGGCCTGGGATCATAGAGGGTGAAAATTGACTCCTCTGTTCAAAAATTTAGAACAAGCAAAGAGGAGTCATGTTTTCTTATCTGGCGAGGGTTATCGTGGCAGGAGAGGCCTGTTCGAAGGCCCGTTCAAGGAGTTCGAGATTGGTCATAACTTCAGATTCCTTGACGTAATTGGGCGCACCGTTAGTCAGGGTCTCATACAGCGCATCGTAAACGCGGCCATAGTCACCCGCTTCGGGTTTCACGTCCTCTTTAACGGTGATGCCCTCTGCGTTGACGTACTCCAGCACGCCCACGGAGTCATCCGCCGCAAACTCCGGGTCGCCGGGCATAATGTTCGCCTTCAGGCTGGTCTCCTGCTGGTCGATACCGTACTTGATAAACGAGCCTCTGGTGCCATGCACAATAAATTTCGGGTAGTCAATTTTCACCAGATGGCTGGTTTTGACGATGGCTTTCAGGTCGCCGTAAAACAGCTGGGCTTCGAAGGTATCATCCGGATTGGCTTTGTTGCGCAGGCTGCGGATGTCGTACGCCATGTGGTCCGGTCGGCCAAACAGAGAGATGATTTGATCGAGCGTATGCACGCCCAGACCATAGAATGAGCCATCCTGCGGCAGGCCGGGATGCGTTTCGGCCACCGGACGGTAGTAATCAAAGTGGCTTTCAATCTCGACGATGTCACCCAGTTTACCGCTCTCAATCACTTTTTTTGCCGTCAGGAAGCAGCTGTCAAAGCGGCGGTTTTGGTACGGCGTGACGGTCAGCCCTTTGCGCTTCGCCAGGTCAAACAACGTTTTCGCCTCTGCCATTGTCGGGGTAAACGGCTTTTCCACC
Source organism: Enterobacter cloacae complex sp. 394I7 (assembly GCF_057320345.1). Classification (NCBI taxonomy): domain Bacteria; kingdom Pseudomonadati; phylum Pseudomonadota; class Gammaproteobacteria; order Enterobacterales; family Enterobacteriaceae; genus Enterobacter; species Enterobacter cloacae complex sp. 394I7. The sequence continues at coordinate 98,194 of NZ_JBXWCR010000006.1, forward strand.
AGCACGTTTTTGCCCGCCTCCAGCGCGCGTTTTGCGTACTCGAAATGGCTGTCAGCGTGGGTACAGACAATCACCAGTTTGACCTGCGGATCGTTGAGGACCTCATCAAGATCGCTGGTGAAATGAATATGGGAGTACTGGGGAGACTGCTCTTCCGGCTTCGCGCGACGCCGGTAGATATGGGCAACGTGCCAGCTGTCTTTGCGGTTGAGAACATACGGAAGGTGGTAACGCGTGGTGCTTTTGCCAAATCCAATAAATGCGCAATGTAATGTCATGGCTCAGTCCTTTTTAAGGTTACTGAGTGCAACCATAGCGCAAGTTTTGCCCTCACCCCAGCCCTCTTCCACGGGGAGCGGGCGAAAAAAGACAAAAAAAAGCCAGCGAAAAGCTGGCTAAAGTAATACTGGAAGCAATGTGAGCAATGTCGTGCTTTCAGGTTCCCGTCGTGGTCTTCCTGAACGCAGAGCAATAATAATCATTCTCATTCGCACTTGTCCAATCTTTTTTGCAAAAATTAGCAGTTGACTCAAATTTTAATCTCACTGATGTTGGAATGGACGTTTAACTGACTGAGGATGAAGGAATGAGTGAGATTGTGATACGCCATATCGAAGCCCGCGATGCAGAAGCGTTACGTGACATTATGTCGCATCCTGGGGTGTATCACGACACACTACAACTTCCCCATCCCTCAATGGATATGTGGCATGACCGGGTCGCGACGAAACCGGGAAGACGGCATCTCGTCGCCTGTCTGGACCAGCGAGTGGTTGGCCATATGGCACTCGATGTGATGGAAAATCCCCGCCGCAGCCACGTTGCAACGTTCGGCATTAGCGTGGCCGCTGATGTACAGGGACGCGGTGTGGGTCGTGCGCTCATGCGCGAAATGGTCAATCTCTGCGACAACTGGTTGCGCATTGAACGCATTGAGCTCACGGTTTTTGCGGATAACCCTGCGGCACTGGCGCTGTATAAGAAGTTTGGGTTTGAAATCGAAGGGACCGGCAGGAACTTCGCCCTGCGTAACGGCGACTATGTGGACGCGTATTACATGGCGCGGCTGAAGTGATAAATTGCCCGGTAGCGCGACGCTTACCGGGCAATAAAATCAGAACCCCGCCGTCAAATCATCCACCGAACGCGGATCCGAGGCCCCAAACAGCGTGCCGTCCGGGCCGACCATAATGCTCTGGGTGCTGCCCATTGCCTCTTTCAGCGCCACCTTCTGTCCGCGCTGCTCCAGCAGTTTTAAGGTGTCCGGGCTAAAGCCCTTCTCAACACGCAGCTCGTCCGGCAGCCATTGATGATGGAAACGTGGTGCATTCGTCGCTTCGGCGACATTCATTCCAAAGTCGATGCTGTTCACCACCATCTGCAGCACCGTGGTGATAATACGGCTGCCGCCAGGGCTACCAGTCACCAGCCAGGTTTTACCGTCTTTGACCACGATGGTAGGCGACATGGACGACAGCGGACGCTTCTTCGGCCCGACCGCATTTGCATCCCCACCTACCAGCCCGTAGACGTTCGGCACGCCCGGTTTGGCCGAGAAGTCATCCATCTCGTTATTGAGCAGAATCCCGCTGTTGCCTGCCACGATGCCTGTACCAAAGGTGGTGTTGAGGGTATAGGTCACCGCCACCGCGTTACCGTCTTTATCCACCACCGAGAAGTGGGTGGTCTGGTTGCTCTCATACGGTGCCAGCTTGCCCGGGCGGATCTCGCTCGACGGTTTGGCTTTGTTGATGTCAATCTCATCAGCAATCGATTTAGCATAAGCTTTATTGGTCAGCGCCTGCCACGGCACCTTCACGAAGTCCGGGTCGCCCAGGTATTCTGAACGGTCGGCGTAGGCGCGTTTTTCCGCCTCTGCCATCACCTGCATGGCATCCGCGCTGCCGAAGCCGAACTTGTGCATATCGAAGTTTTCAAGAATGTTAAGGATCTGCACGATGTGAATGCCGCCGGAAGACGGAGGTGGCATTGAGAAAACGTCATAGCCGCGATAGCTTCCGTGAATCGGCTCACGCTCGACGGCCTTGTACTCCGCGAGATCCGCTTTGGTGATAAGCCCACCGTTCTTTTGCATCTCTTCGGCAATCTGGTCGGCAATCGCCCCTTTGTAGAACGCATCCGGGCCGTGCTCCGCAATCAGCTCCAGACTTTTTGCCAGGTTCTTCTGCACCAGCTTATCGCCCTTCTTCAGCGGTTCGCCGTCTTTCCAGAAGATAGCCTTGCTGTTTTCGTGATTCGGAATCACTTCGCTGCCATAGGTTTTAAGATCGTCAGCCAGGGCGTCATTCACCACAAAACCTTCGCGGGCGAGCTTAATCGCAGGCTGTACCACTTTGTTGAGCGGCAGGGTGCCATATTTTTCCAGCGCCAGGGAGAAGCCTGCGACGGTGCCCGGCGTACCGGAGGCGAGATGCGAGGTCAGGGATTTTTTGCTGTCCGGGTTGCCTTGATCGTCAAGGAACATATCGCGGGAAGCCTGTCCGGGGGCCATCTCACGGAAGTCGATGGCGGTGGTTTTGCCGTCTTTGGTCCGCAGCATCATAAAGCCGCCGCCGCCCAGGTTCCCCGCCTGCGGATGCGTCACCGCCAGCGCATAGCCCACCGCGACTGCCGCATCCACCGCATTACCGCCCTGCCGGAGAATATCGACGCCCACTTTCGTTGCCAGCGCATCCACCGACGCCACCATACCCTGCGTTGCCCGCACGGGATGAAAAACATCTTCCTCCACGCCGTACGAGACTGGCGGAGCCGCTGGCGGGTTGGCCGCCACGCTAAATGTGCCGCCTGCCATCAGCGCGGCGATCGCTATCCAGCGCAAAAACGTTGGTTTCATCATTATTGTTCTCCAGGTGAAGAGGGCCATATTCCCCGCTTAAGCCTGGTTCACAACTCCTAAAAAATCATCGTCATGGTGAAATCAGGGTAAACTTAAGAGAAGCCTCAAAAGAAGGGAGATGACAATGAAACGCTTACTGATTCTTACGGCGCTGCTTCCGTTTGCCGCGCTCGCACAGCCACTCAATACGATGAACAACCCGAACCAGCAGGGCTACGTCATTCCAAGCCAGCAGCGTATGCAAACGGAGATGATGAGCCAGCAGCAACAGCAGAAAGGGATGCTGAACCAGCAGTTGAAAACGCAGACCCAGATGCAGCAGCAAAGCCTGCAAAACCAGATGAACACCAACACCCAGCGCATACAGCAGGGTCAGGTGCGTGAGCAGCCGCTGCCTAACCCGAACGGCGGAATGCTGGGCGGCATGACCTCGTCGGGCAGCGGACAGCAGCATATGCTGCCGTCCCAGTCACCGTCGAATGGCGGGATGCTTAATTCTTCGCAGAACTAAAGTTCGGGCCGATCGCGTCAATCGCATCGGTACAGATACTGTCCACCCCCCAGCGCAGCAGTTCTGCCGCGCGCTGGGGTTTGTTGACGGTATAGACCAGGATATGCAGCCCCGCCTCTTTCAACATTTTTACCCGCGCCTCATCCAGCAGCGCGTGGTTCAGGTGAATCGACACACACCCTAAACGGCTGGTCAGTTCACGCCAGTCATCACGCCACGTGTCGAGCAGCAGTCCGCGCGGCAACGCCGGAACGGACGCCTGCGCCGCCTCCAGGGCATCAATGTCAAACGACGACAGCAGGGGTGGCGTCATGCCCTCCCACAGCTCACGCGCGGCCAGCGCAATGACTTTACCTGTGAGCGGCCCGGTGCCGGTGGTTGGTTTGATTTCGATATTGGCCATCATGCCGTGCAGGCGACAGCGGTCGGCCACTTCCGCCAGCAGCGGCAGCGGCTCGCCTTTGAACTCGCTGCTGTACCAGCTTCCGGCGTCGACGTTCAGCAGATCGCGCCACGGCAGGTCTCCCGCCACGCCCCAGCCATTGCTGGTGCGTTCGAGGTTGTCATCATGCAGAAGGAAAATCTCGCCGTCTTTCGATAGTTTGGCGTCGAACTCGATCATCATGTGACCGTAATGCGCGCCCATATCGATAGCCGCCAGCGTGTTTTCCGGCGCCAGTTTACCGCCGCCCCGGTGGGCGACGATGTGGGGATAAGGCCAGTTACTCATATACGTTGTCCTGTTTCACCGTCGAATACGTGCAGGTGATTTTCCGGCAGATGCAGCCACAGCGTGCTGCCTGCTTTAGGGCGCTCCTGATGGGCCAGACGCACCACCATTTTTTGTTCACCCCAACGTCCGTGCGCCAGGTTGTCAGCCCCCAGCATCTCCAGCGTGTCCATGACCAGCGGCACGCCGCCTTCCGCCTGTGAGGTTAACCCAATATGTTCCGGGCGGATACCGAGCGTCATCTTACGCCCGGCATAGCCACGATAGTACCCGTTTACGGGCAGCGCCATCCCACTTTCCAGCTCAAAGTGCGTACCGGCGCTGCTGATCCGCCCTTCCAGCAGGTTCATCGCCGGGCTGCCAATAAAGCTTGCCACAAAGCGGGAGGCCGGTTTCTCGTATACCTCCACCGGGGTGCCAATCTGCTCGGCGACGCCTTTGTTCATCACCATCACGCGCTGGGCGAGGGTCATCGCTTCCACCTGATCGTGCGTCACATACAGGGAGGTGGTTTTCAGACGACGGTGCAGTTGCTGCAGCTCAAGGCGCATCTGCACGCGCAGCTTGGCATCAAGGTTTGAGAGCGGCTCGTCGAACAGGAACACCGCGGGGTCACGCACAATGGCGCGCCCCATCGCCACGCGCTGGCGCTGTCCGCCGGACAGTTCACGCGGACGTCGCTTGAGCAGGCCATCCAGTTCCAGAATACGCGCCGCCTCTTTCACGCGCTCATCGATATGGCTTTTGCCCATCCCGCGGATTTTCAGCCCCCAGGCCATGTTCTCTTCCACGCTCATGTGCGGGTAAAGGGCGTAGTTCTGAAACACCATCGCGATGCCCCGGTCCTTCGGCTCCATCTCGGTCACGCGCTGGCGATCGATCCAGATATCGCCGCTGGTCACACGTTCAAGCCCGGCAACCATACGCAGCAGCGTCGATTTGCCGCAGCCTGACGGGCCAACCATCACGATAAACTCCCCGTCCGCCACGTCGAGCGTTAACGGCTGAATGACCTGGGTTTTGTTGTCCCAGCTTTTGGTCACTGCCTGTAATTTTAAACCTGCCATGTTATTTCTCACTGTCCACTAAACCACGCACGAACGCACGTTGCATGGCTAAAACGATAACGACCGGGGGGATAAGGGTGAGCAGCATCGCCGCCATCACCTGATTCCAGAGCGTGGTGCCTTCACCGGTGGCGATCATGCCTTTGATGCCCGCCACGGCGGTGCCAAGATTGACGTCCTGAATAATCAGCAGCGGCCACAGATACTGGTTCCAGCCGTAGATAAAGGTGATGACAAACAGCGCCGCAAGGTTGGTTTTCGACAGCGGCAGCACGATGTCACGGAAGAAGCGCATCGGCGAGGCTCCGTCAATACGCGCGGCCTCAATCAGCTCGTCCGGCAGGGTCATAAAGAACTGGCGGAACAGGAAGGTGGCGGTGGCCGAGGCCATCAGCGGCAGGGTTAAACCTGCGTAGCTGTCCAGCATCTTCAGGTTGGCGATCACTTCCACCGTCGGGAAGATACGCACTTCGACCGGCAGCATCAGGGTGATGAAGATCATCCAGAAGAACAGGTTACGCAGGGGAAAGCGGAACCAGACGATGGCGAAGGCCGAGAGCATCGACACCGTGATTTTGCCCACCGTAATACCGAACGCCATGATGAAGCTGTTCAGCATCATCAGCCAGAATGGCGCGCTGTTAGCGCCCACGCCCTGGGTCCAGATGGTTTTCATGTTTTCGAAAAGATGCCCGCCTGGGATCAGCGTCATCGGCGTATCAAACACCGCTTTGGTGTCCAGCGTGGCGGCAACGAAGGCCACATACAGCGGGAACAGAATGACGATGATGCCCAAAATCAGCATGGTGTGGCTGAACATCGTCAGCCCGCGACGGTTCTCGATCATTGGTAGCGCACCTTACTTTCGACATAACGGAACTGCACTACCGTGAGAAGGATGACGAGGAACATCAGCACGACCGACTGGGCGGCGGATGCCGAGAGATCCAGACCGGCAAAGCCTTCGCGATAGATCTTATAGATAAGCGTCGTCGTGGCCTGCACCGGGCCACCGGCCGTGGCGGCGTCGATCACCGGGAAGGTGTCGAAGAAGGCGTAAACCAGGTTGACCACCAGCAGGAAGAAACTCACCGGGGCAATCAGCGGCAGCGACAGCCTAAAGAAACGACGGACCGGCCCTGCACCATCAATCGCCGCGGCTTCAACCAGCGAGCGCGGAATAGACTGCAGCGCAGCAAAGAAGAACAGGAAGTTGTAGCTGATCTGTTTCCACACCGACGCGAAGACCACCAGGAACATCGCCTGACCGCTGTTCTGGGCGTGGTTCCAGTCGTAGCCGAACTCCGCCAGGAAATGGGTAATCAGCCCGCGCCCTGGGTTAAACAGGAAGATCCACAGCACGGCGGCGACGGCAGGCGCCACGGCGTAAGGTAGCAGCATCAGCGTCTGATACAGACTGCTGCCGCGCACCACGTAATCCACCAGCGCCGCGAAAAAGAGCGATGCGACAAGACCGCTGACAGTGACCAGCGCGCTGAACTTCATGGTCGTCCAGAAGGCGTCGAGGTAATAGCTGTCGTGGAACAGCGCGGTAAAGTTGTCCAGCCCGACAAACTGGCTGGAAAGCCCAAACGGATCGACGCTTTGTACCGAGTACCAGAGCGCCTCGCCCGCAGGCCAGATAAAGAAGATAACGGTGATGACCAGCTGCGGCGCGACCAGCAAATACGGCAGCCAGCGCGAACGGAACACCGGACGGGATGAGGACATAGTTTAGCTCAGCGTAGGTAGCCCTCACCCCAGCCCTTCCCGCAGGGAGAGGGACAGGATGAGGGTAAAATGATTAAGACTTTGTTGATTGCTCAAAGCGGCGCAGCAGCTGATTACCGCGCTCTACCGCAGAATCCAGCGCCTGCTGTGGGGTTTTCTTCCCGGTCCACACGCTTTCCAGCTCTTCATCTACGATGGTACGGATCTGCGGCATGTTCCCCAGACGCAGGCCTTTGGTGAACGGCAATGGCGGCTTGTTGAGCATCTGACGCGTCGCGATATCCGCGCCCGGGTTTTTGCTGTAGAAGCCCTGCTCGCGGGTCAGGTCATACGCGGCCGTGGTGATAGGCAGGTAGCCGGTTTTCTGATGCCATTCGGCGGCATTCTCTGGTTTCGCCAGGAAGTCGAGGAACTCAGCCACGCCCTTGTAGGTGCCCTTGTCTTTGCCCTGCATGACCCACAGGCTCGCCCCACCGATGATGGCGTTCTGCGGTGCGCCTTTCACATCAGCGTCGTAAGGCATCATGCCTACGCCGTAGTTGAATTTTGCGTAATGACGGATATCCGCCAGAGAGCCGGAAGAGGCGGTCGTAATCGCGCAGTCACCGTTGTAGAACTTCTCGGTGGATTCGTCTTTACGCCCGAAGTAGCTGAAATCGCCCTTCTTGTTGAGATCGGCGAGCAGAGCGATGTGCTTCACCTGCTCTGGCTTGTTGAACTCCAGTACCGCGTCGGTGCCGTCGAAGCCGTTGTTTTTGGTGGCCACCGGCAGGCCGTGCCAGGCGCTGAAGTTTTCAATCTGGATCCAGCCCTGCCAGCCGCTGGCGTAGCCGCACTTCATCCCCGCCGCTTTCAGCTTAGCGGTGTACGCCGCCAGGTCCTGCCAGGTTTTTGGCGGTTGTTCCGGATCTAAACCGGCTTTCTTGAAGGCGTCTTTGTTGTAGTACAGCACCGGCGTGGAGCTGTTAAACGGCTGAGACAGCAGATGACCGGTTTTGGAATCGGTGTAGTAACCCGCCACGGTCGGCACGAACTGCGATTCGTCGAAGTTGATACCTGCGTCTTTAAACACTTCGTAGACCGGTTTAATGGCTTTAGAGGCCATCATGGTCGCAGTACCGACTTCGTAAACCTGAAGCAGCGCAGGTGCATTACCGGTACGGAAAGCGGCAATGCCCGCGCTCAGGCTCTGCTCGTAGTTACCTTTGTACACCGGCACAATTTTGTAATCCGGATGGGTGTCGTTGAAACGCTGCGCCAGGGAGTCAACTTCTTTACCCAACTCCCCTTCCATGGAATGCCAGAACGGAATGGTGGTGACAGCCATTGCGTTCGCCGCAAAAGTCAGCCCCATTGCCAGACCCAAAGCTGTGTGTCGTAACGATGTCATTGTCATCTCTCTTATTGTGCCGGATGCGCGATATCACGCGTTTTTATGCTCGCGAGGTAACATGACATGCTCGAATGACAGAAAAATAACTGTTTCTTTACAGTGAGATGACAACAAAACGTCAGGCGGATGATGGTTGTGTGAAGGCGGTTGGGGTAAGTTCGGTACGGTCTGGTGCCCTGCATGAAAAAAGGCAACTGACGTTGCCTTTTTACTTTTGCTTTTATCTAGCCGCCGAGATAGGCGCTTCGCACCGCTTCGTTCGCCAGCAGCGCGTCACCGGTATCGGAGAGCACCACGTGGCCGTTTTCCAGCACGTAGCCGCGGTCGGCGAGCTTCAGCGCCTGGTTGGCGTTCTGCTCGACGAGGAAGATGGTCATCCCCTCTTTACGCAGCTGTTCGATGGTGTCGAAGATTTGCTGAATGATGATCGGCGCAAGACCGAGCGACGGTTCATCCAGCAGCAGCAAACGCGGCTGGCTCATCAGCGCGCGACCAATCGCCAGCATCTGCTGTTCACCACCAGACATCGTGCCGGCCCGCTGAATACGGCGCTCCCACAAACGTGGAAACAGCTCATAGACCCATTTGATGCGGGACTGGTACTGGTCGCGGTCAGCAAAGAAGCCGCCCATCGCAAGGTTCTCTTCCACCGTCATTCGTGAGAAGACGCGACGCCCTTCCGGGACAATCGCTACCGCTTCACGCATGATTCTGGCGGTTTGCCAGTCGGTAATATCTTTGCCATCAAAGACAATCCGCCCGCTGGTGGCGCGCGGGTCGCCGCACAGGGTGCCGAGCAGCGTGGTTTTACCCGCACCGTTCGCGCCAATCAGGGTGACGATTTCGCCCTGATTGATATGCAGGCTGACGTCGTGCAGCGCCTGTATCTTGCCGTAGTGAGCATTAACCTTGTCGAACGTTAACATCGCTTTTTCCATCTTATGCCTCACCCAGGTATGCACGGATCACGTCCGGGTTGTTGCGGATCTCTTCCGGCGTCCCGTTTGCCAGCGGCGTGCCCTGGTTTACCACGTAGATACGGTCAGAAATGCCCATCACCAGCTTCATATCATGCTCAATCAGCAGGATGGTGGTGTCGTGATGATCGCGCAGTTCGGCAATCAACTCGTCCAGCTCTTTGGTCTCTTTCGGGTTAAGCCCTGCCGCCGGTTCATCGAGCATCAGGATTTCTGGCTGCGTCACCATGCAGCGTACGATCTCCAGACGACGCTGGTCACCGTAGGCCAGGTTGCTGGCCTGACGGTTCGCATGCTGCAGCAGGCCGATACGGTCGAGCCAGGTGGCGGCGCGGTCGAGCGCTTCATCCTGAGCACGGCGGAAGGCCGGGGTTTTCAGCAGGCCAGAGAAAAGGCCGGTTTTGAGCTGCAGGTGTTGCGCCACCAGCAGGTTCTCTATCACCGTCATCTCGCGGAACAGACGCACGTGCTGGAAGGTACGCACCACCCCCATGCGGGCAATCTGCTGGCCCGGAAGCCCTTCCAGATGCTGATCGCGCAGCTTGATGGTGCCACCCGTCGGCTTGTAGAAACCGGTCAGGCAGTTAAAGACCGTGGTTTTCCCCGCGCCGTTAGGGCCAATCAGGGAGACAATCTCTTTCTTGTGCAGATCCAGATTCACGTTGTTGACGGCCAGCAGGCCGCCAAAACGCATCATCAGGCCGTTAACGGATAATAATGGCTGGCTCATGCCTGCTCTCCTTTCGCTTGCCCGTTTTTCAGCTTCAGCTGTGGACGGGTCATCGGCAGCAAGCCCTGCGGACGCCAGATCATCATCAGCACCATCAAACCACCCAGCATCAGCATGCTGTATTCGTTAAAGTCGCGCATCAGCTCACGGGAAACCACCAGCAGAATGGCCGCCAGGATAACGGCAAACTGCGAGCCCATACCGCCGAGCACCACAATCGCCAGCACAAAGGCAGATTCGGCAAAGGTAAACGATTCGGGGCTGACAAAGCCCTGACGCGCGGCAAACAGCGTACCGGCAAAACCGGCAAACGCGGCGCTGATGGTAAACGCAGTCAGCTTGATGCGGGTCGGGTTGAGGCCCAGTGAACGGCAGGCGATTTCATCTTCACGCAGCGCTTCCCACGCACGGCCCAGCGGCATACGCAGCAGACGGTTAATCACGAACAGGGTAAGCACCACCAGCAGCAGCGCCACCAGGTAGAGCCAAATCACCCGGTCGGACGGATCGTACTTCACGCCAAAGAAGTTGCTGAAGGTATCCCAGCCCCCTTCGCGAGCCGTACGGCTGAACTCCAGACCAAAGAAGGTCGGTTTCGGGATCTGGCTGATCCCGTTCGGGCCGCCGGTCACTTCGGTGTTGTTGAGCAGCAGGATACGCACGATTTCGCCGAAGCCTAAGGTCACAATCGCCAGATAGTCACCGCGCAGGCGTAAGACCGGGAAGCCCAGCAGGAAGCCCGCCGCGGCGGAGACCAGGCCCGCCAGCGGCAGACAGGTCCAGAAGCCGAGACCGTAATAGTGGTTCAGCAGCGCGAAGGTATAGGCCCCGATGGCGTAGAAACCACCGTAGCCCAGCACCAGCAGGCCAGACAGCCCCACCACCACGTTCAGGCCCAGACCGAGGATCACGTAGATCATGGTCAGGGTCGCGATATCGACCGTACCGCGAGAGACCACAAACGGCCACGCCACCGCAGCCACCAGCAGCGCCACGAAGAACAGCTTCTGCTTAACGGTTGAGCCGTCGAGAGCCGGCAGAACGAATTTCGGACCGGAGACACTTTTCAGCGTCTTCTGGAACACAGGACGCAGCATCTGGAACAGAAACACGACCGCGGTGCCAATGAATATCCACTGCCAGCGAATGTCGGCGGCGGTATCCACCACCAGTTTTGTGCCGTCCAGCTCTAACTGGACGCCCATAAAGACGCCTGCCAGCACGAAGAACATGGCGGCAGAGAGGAGCGCCATTGCGAAATGCATCGGTTTCATACTTTCTCTACCTCCGGACGACCCAGAATACCGGTAGGCATTACCAGCAGAACCAGAATCAGCAGGGCAAATGACACCACATCTTTATATTCCGTACTCAGATACGCGGAGGAGAGCGCTTCGGCCACGCCCAGGATCAGGCCGCCAATCATCGCGCCTGGAATACTGCCGATACCGCCCAGGACCGCCGCGGTGAAGGCTTTCATCCCGGCCATAAAGCCGATGTACGGGTTGATAACGCCGTAGAATTGCCCCAGCAGGACACCCGCGACCGCCGCCATCGCTGCCCCAATCACAAAGGTCAGGGCGATAACGCGGTCGGTGTTGATGCCAAGCAGGCTCGCCATCTTCAGATCTTCTGCGCAGGCACGGCAGGCGCGTCCCATACGCGAGTAGCGGATAAAGACCGTCAGGGCGAGCATTGCAACGAAGGTCACCACCCAGATCACCAGCTGCATGGTGGTGATAGAGGCAGAGAAGTTCTCGCTGGCACCGACCACCCACTGACCGTTGAACAGGCTTGGCAGCGCCACGTCGCGCGAGCCTTCCGTCAGGCTGACGTAGTTTTGCAGGAAGATCGACATCCCGATGGCGGAGATCAGCGCAATCAGGCGTTTGGAGCTACGCACCGGCCGGTACGCCACGCGTTCAATGCTCCAGCCATAGGCGCTGGCAATCACAATCGCGCCGACAAACCCGGCGGCGACCAGCAGCCAGCTGCTGTCGATACCCATCATCATCAGGGCGGCGATAATCATAAAGGAGACATAGCTACCGATCATGTAGACCTCGCCGTGGGCGAAGTTAATCATGCCGATAATGCCGTAAACCATCGTGTAGCCGATGGCGATCAGCGCGTAGGTGCTTCCCAGCGTGACGCCGTTAAACATCTGCTGCAGGAAATAGAGAAACTGCTCGGACATATGCAAACCTTTTTATACCCGCCCGGCGGTCCGGGCGGTGGGATAATTATTTGGCGACCGAGGACGAACCGTCGGCGTGCCACTTAAAGACACCAAACTCAAATCCCTTCAGATCGCCTTTCTCATCCCAGTTCAGCGGCCCAATCACGGTGTTCGCCCCGTGTGCTTTTAAATCTTTCACCAGATCCAGCGGTTCTTTGCTGCCGGTGCGATCCAGCGCGGTTGCCAGAGACTGCACCGCCGCGTAGGTGATCCAGACGTACGGACCACTTGGATCTTTCTTCTGCGCCTTGAGCGCGTCTACGATAGCCTTGTTCGCAGGATCCTGGTCATAGCGTTTTGGCATCGTCACCAGCATGCCTTCGCCTGCGTCCCCGGCGATGTTCGACAGGGAGGCGTTACCGACGCCTTCTGGCCCCATAAACTGGGTTTTCAGCCCGACCGAACGCGCCTGACGCAGCATCTGACCCATTTCCGGGTAGTAGCCGCCGTAGTAAACAAAATCGATATTCTCTTTTTGCAGGCGGGCGATCAGCGCGGAGAAATCTTTCTCGCCAGCGGTGATGCCATCAAAGAAGACGATATTCGCGCCGCCTTTTTTCAGCCCGTCCTGAACGGAACGCGCCAGGCCTTCGCCGTACTGCTGTTTGTCATAAATAATGGCGATGCGCGTCGGCTTGACGGTGTCGAGGATGTATCGGGCGGCGGTTGGTCCCTGAGACGAGTCCAGACCGGCAGTACGCATGATGTGCTGATAACCGCGCTGAGTCAGTTCAGGGTTGGTTGCGCCCGGGGTAATCATCAGAATGCCTTCGTCTTCGTAGATGTCCGACGCAGGCTGGGTGGACGACGAGCACAGGTGGCCAATCACGTACTGAATACCATCGTTCACGATTTTGTTAGCAACCGCGACGGCCTGTTTGGGATCGCAGGCGTCGTCATATTCCACGCCAACCAGCTTGTCGCCTTTGATGCCGCCTTTGGCGTTGATGTCTTTGATTGCCTGGCGAGCACCGTTGAACTCCATATCCCCCCACTGGGCAACAGGACCGGACATCGCACCCACTACAGCAACCTTAATATCTTCCGCCATGGCTGCATGCGAAATCGCCAATGCAACCATCCCCGCGAGTAACGTCTTCGCGTTCCTTTTCATCTCTGAATCCCCATTCGTGATGTCGTGTATATATTTTGTTTTATTATGGTTAAAAAGCATTCTGTACTTTTAATGCACAACGCTATTTTTACCAGCGCCTTTAATGGTTTAGCGCAGTTTTTTCATAAAAACCAGACTAAAATCTCGATTTTTCAGGCGATTAAGCAAAGATAATATTCTGAAACAAGGCAGAGATAAACAAATAAAATTGCAGTTTGCAGCATAAAATAACGGTACAAAGCGCCGAATAATTCACTGCCATTCAGGTTAAAATTCTGCTTATTTTTCGATCCATGTGTTTTCAAACTGCCCTTTGCGCTGCCAAAAAACTAATCACCTGGTGAGCCGGGATAAAAAGAGGAAGCCGCTGAGGGAATAAATTGAGTACACTGCCCCTACTCAATTTGATTTGGACAAGCAGCTAATGAAACTGACTATCGTGCGTCTGGTGACCTTTAGCGACCAGGATCATATCGACCTGGGCAAGATCTGGCCGGAATATTCCCCTTCGTCGCTCCGCGTCGATGAGACACACCGCATCTACGCCGCACGCTTTAACGAGCGTCTGCTCGCCGCGGTTCGCGTGACCCTGAGCGGCACCGAAGGGGCGCTGGACTCACTGCGCGTACGTGACGTGACCCGTCGTCGCGGTGTGGGGCAGTATTTAATTGAAGAGATAATCCGTGAAAACCCGAACGTTACCTCCTGGTGGATGGCCGACGTGGGCGTGGAAGACCGCGGTGTGATGGCGGCGTTTATGCAGGCGTTAGGGTTTACGGCGCAGGAGAACGGGTGGGAGAAACGTCAGGTTTGCTGAATGCCGCCTGATGCCCTCACCCCGACCCTCTCCCACAGGAGAGGGTGCAAATACTAAAACGGCAACCGAAAGGTTGCCGTTTGCTTTTATTTGGCGTCGGTCGCCGTTCCGTTAGCATGCCAGTCAAACACGCCGAACTCGAAGCCTTTCAGATCGCCCTTCGCATCCCAGGAAAGCGGCCCCATCACGGTATCGACAGAGTTAGCCTTCAGCCAGGTGGCAATCTCAGCCGGATCGGCTGACTGGTTCAGACCCGCCTGCAGAGACTGCAGCGCAGCGTAGGTGGTCCAGACGAACGCGCCGCTTGGATCCTGTTTCTTCGCCTTGATGGCATCTACGATCGGTTTGTTCGCAGGCACCTGGTCATAGTTCTTCGGTTTGGTCACCAGCAGGCCTTCAGCAGACTCACCGGCAATGTTAGACAGGGAAACGTTCGCCACCCCTTCCGGGCCCATAAACTGGGTTTTCAGGCCGGCCGCACGTGCCTGACGCAGGATCTGGCCCATTTCAGGGTGATAGCCACCGTAGTAAACGAAATCAATATTCTCTTTCTTCAGACGCGCCACCAGAGTGGAGAAGTCTTTCTCACCGGCGGTGATACCGTCGAAGAAGACCACATTGGCATTGCCTTTCTTCAGACCATCCTGCACGGCACGCGCCAGACCTTCACCATACTGCTGTTTGTCGTGAACAATCGCGATACGCTTCGGCTTCACGTTGTCCAGAATGTATTTTGCCGCGGTTGGGCCCTGGTCTGAATCCAGACCGGTGGTACGCAGGGTCAGCTTATAGCCACGTGCGGTCAGCTCCGGCGCCGTTGCAGCCGGGGTGATCATCAGAATGCCTTCGTCTTCGTAGATATCAGACGCGGGCTGCGTGGAAGAGGAGCACAGGTGACCGATAACGTATTTGATCCCGTCGTTCACCACTTTGTTCGCCACGGCAACCGCTTGTTTCGGGTCACAGGCATCATCATATTTTACGATCTGCAGTTTTTCGCCCTTGATGCCGCCCTTAGCATTAATGTCTGCAACCGCCTGTTCTGCGCCGGTAAATTCCTGGTCGCCGTACTGTGCTACCGGACCGGACATCGCGCCCACGACAGCCACTTTAATATCGGCCTGTGCCATCGTGCTGAATGCCAACGCAATACATCCTGCCAGTAACGCTTTACCCTTCATATTCATCCTGAGATTCCCCATTATTATGGTTATTACGATTGTCGTGATGTTGTTGTGTAGCGCTTTATTTCAGTTATAGGTATGACAGTCGCGCTTTTTCAGCATACTCTGCTAAAACATACCCCATTTTTATGATTTTGGAATAGCTAATTTGAAATGAATATATGATAAGCCCGGCAGGGATCACCGCCGGGCCAGGGCTTTAACGTGTCAGCGACGCGGAGATAATATCCAGCGCTTTACGGAACTGAACTTCGGGGATGGTAAGCGGATAGAGGAAACGGATAACGTTGCCGTACACGCCGCAGCTCAGCAGCAATAGACCTTCCTGTAACGCAAGCTCCTGGACCTGACGCGTGAATTCCGGCGACGGCAGCCCGGTTTGCGGGTCGTTAAACTCCACCGCCACCATTGAACCCTGGGCACGGATATCGGCAATAAACGGACAGTCGCCCTTCGCTTTGTTCAGCACTTCCACCAGATGATGGCCAAGATGCGCCGCGCGTGTGCAGAGATCCTCTTCATCAATCACATCCAGCACGGCATGGGCTGCGGCAATCGCCAGCGGGTTGCCGGCGTAAGTCCCGCCCAGCCCGCCAGGTGCGGGGGCATCCATCACCTCCGCCCGGCCAGAGACCGCCGAGAGCGGCATCCCGCCGGCCAGGCTTTTCGCCATGGTGATCAGATCCGGCTTCACGCAATGGTGTTCCATCGAGAATAGCTTGCCGGTTCGCGCAAAGCCACTTTGCACTTCATCGGCAATCAGCAAAATTCCGTGCGTATCGCACAGTTCGCGCAGGGCCTGCATAAAATCGGCGGGGGCAATGTTGAATCCCCCCTCCCCCTGAACCGGTTCCAGGATAATGGCCGCCACCTGGTCCGGCGCAATGTCTGCTTTGAAGATGCGTTCGAGACTTTTTAACGCTTCTGCCGTGCTGACGCCGTACAGATCATTTGGATAGTGTGCGTGATAAACCGATCCGGGAAACGGACCGAAACCGAGTTTGTACGGCGCCACTTTCCCCGTCAACGCCATCGTCATAAAGGTACGGCCGTGGAAGGCACCGCCAAAGGCGATCAGGCCAGGACGACGGGTATACGCGCGGGCAATTTTTACCGCGTTTTCGACCGCCTCTGCTCCCGTAGAGAAGAAAGCCGTTTTGGCAGGCCCATCAACAGGTACACGTTGGTTGATGCGCTCGGCAAGCGCCACATAGCCTTCGTACGGGACAATCTGATATGCCGTATGGGTAAATGCGTGGAGTTGTTTTTCGATGGCGGCAATAACTTTTGGATGCCGATGGCCGGTATTCAGCACCGCGATCCCGGCGGCGAAGTCGATATACTCGTTGCCCTCGACGTCCCACACCGTGGCATTTTCGGCTTTATCGGCGTAGAAGTTACACATCACGCCGATACCGCGCGGCGTCGCCTGCAAACGCCGGTCATTCAGTTCACTGTTTTTCACCCTGTCCCCCTGAGAAAGTCACCTGCTTAGCGCATCTGTAAGTGTTTGCCAGGGGGAGGGAATTCGCCAGAGCGGGAGATAAAAAAACAAAACCCCCGAATTTGCATTCGAGGGTTATCGGGAACATCGCGGAAATTACGCTTCGATAGCGGCGCGAAGTTTTTTCATGGCGTTCTTTTCAAGCTGACGCACACGTTCAGCGGAGACGCCGTAGCGGTCGGCCAGCTCCTGCAGCGTGGACTTGTTGTCTTCGTCCAGCCAGCGGGCGCGGATAATATCCTGGCTACGTTCGTCGAGGCCTTCCATTGCTGAAGTCAGCTTGTTCGCGGCCTGATCTTCCCAGTTATCCTCTTCAATGCCGTCAGCAAAGTTAGAGGTTTTATCCTGCAGATACAGAACCGGTGCCATTGGCTGGCTGTCAGAGCCGTCGTCGTCGGAGGACATATCGAAGGTCATGTCCTGCGCGGCCATACGGGATTCCATCTCACGCACGTCTTTGCTGGATACGCCCAGCTCGCGCGCCACCATTTCAACTTCATCCTGATTGAACCAGCCCAGACGCTGCTTGGTTTTACGCAGGTTGAAGAACAGTTTACGTTGCGCTTTTGTCGTGGCGACTTTCACGATACGCCAGTTGCGCAGCACGTATTCATGAATTTCTGCTTTGATCCAGTGCACGGCGAAGGAGACCAGTCGCACACCCACTTCCGGGTTGAAGCGACGTACAGCCTTCATCAGACCGATGTTACCTTCCTGAATCAAGTCCGCCTGCGGCAGGCCATAGCCCGCATAATTACGAGCAATGTGAACAACAAAGCGCAGGTGAGACAGGATCAGCTTTTTCGCTGCTTCCAGATCGCCCTGGTAATGCAGCTTTTCAGCAAGCTCCTTTTCTTCCTCGGCCGTTAACATCGGCCAGGTGTTCGCAGCCCGGATATAAGATTCCAGGTTACCAACAGGGGCTAAAGCTAAAGTTTGCATTTCTTTGGTCATTCATTCCTCTCAATGTTTCTTCTGGTCCAGGCTGTCCCCATCAGGCAACAACCATGCCAAAGCGTTTGAGCCACGAGATTAGCATTCACTCTTTTATCAGACAGTGATTTTATCCACAAGTTCCAGGTGCAACGGTGAATAAATTACGCACAAATTGTGACATGGAGATGATAACAGGGGAAGAGACAACAGGGACGCTTTCCCTGCAGAGCGAACATCTCGGTGCAGGGAAAGATTATATCACGCTTTTATTAGTCGGGAGTAAAGTGACGTAAATGTTGCACGGTTGCCAGCCATGCTGCCACCCAGCCGATCATCGAGCACACCAGCAGCAGTAACAGGCACTCATCGAACCCTAAGCCGCTGATATCAAACTTCGTTCCGAAAACCTGCGCCACCTCGGTTACGGCAGAGGACAGCCGCATCACCAAAATTTCTGACAATATCAGTGAAAGAAATGCGCCGGAAAAACCGAGCAATGCGCCGCCGTACAGGAACGGACGCAGGATGAAGCCATCCGTCGCACCAATCAGTTTCTGCACGTTGATGGTGTCGCGACGCGCGAAAATGCTCAGGCGCACGCTGTTACCGATGACGAGGAAGACCGCCGCCACCATCAGCACACCAATCATCGCCGCCACGCGCCCTACCAGCCCGGTCAGCGCAGCAAGACGCGCAAACCAGCTGTCATCCATGCGCACTTCATCAATCCCGTTGATACGGGTGATGCGGTCACGCAGGGTGTTGAGCGAATCGGTCCCCTGGAAATCGAGTTTCGGGATCACCACCGCCACGGCCGGGAGGGGGTTCTCTTCAAGCATGTCCAGCGCACCGCCAAAGCCTGACCAGTTACGGAACTCACCCAGGGCTTCTTCACGAGAGAGAAAATTCACTTTCTCTACGCCCTGTTCGGCCTGGATTTGCCCCACAACCTGCGCCGCCGCGTTATCGTCGAGCGCCTTATCCAGATAGACCGTGATCTGCGGAGAAGGATAGTACTGCGACGCCGCCTGGTTAACGTTTTTATAGACCATGTAGCAGACGCTTGGCAGCGTCAGGGAGATGGCAATCACCATCACCGTCAGGAACGTCGCCAGCGGTTTGCTTTTCAGGTCCTGCAACGCACCGTGGAACGCATAACGCACCTGCTCGTTGAACACGTTGGTTTTGCGGGAGTTCGGCTTAGGCGCCGCTTTCGCACGCTTTGGCGCATTACGATTGCCGTCACCGCCGCCCTGCGGCTTACGGAAGCGGTCAAACCGGTTTCCGAACTGCCGAATCTGGTTTATTGCATCACGCTTATTCACCGAGGCCTCCGTGCAAATGACCGTCGCTCAGGGTCAGCATGCGGTACGAACGACGGGAAATCAGCCCGATGTCGTGCGTTGCCATCAATACCGTCACCCCAACGCGGTTAAATTCCTCAAACAGACGCAAAATCCCTTCTGACAGGGCGTCGTCCAGGTTACCGGTCGGTTCATCCGCCAGCAGTACCGCAGGTTTGTTCACCACCGCACGGGCAATCCCCACACGCTGCTGTTCACCGCCAGACAGCTGGATCGGGAAGTTCTTCGCTTTGTCCAGCAGCCCGACTTTATCCAGCGCCGCAGAGACGCGACGACGGATATCATCATAGCTGGCACCGGCAATAATCAGCGGAATGGCCACGTTATCGAAAACGGTGCGATCCATCAGCAGGTGGTGGTCCTGGAAAATCATGCCAATCTGACGACGCAGGAACGGCACCTCACGGTTTTTCAGACGGCTAATATCATGGCCGCTGAACCAGATTTTCCCGGCGCTCGGCCGCTCGATCCCACAGATAAGCTTGAGCAGGGTACTTTTCCCCGCGCCGGAATGGCCGGTCAGGAATGCCATCTCGCCTGGCTGCAGGTGGAATGTCACCCCCTGCAGCGCTTGTCTCCCACCGAGATAGGCCTTGCTGACGTGTTCAAAGCGAATCATTGTTAGTCCTCTCGGGCAAATAGTGCCTCAATAAAGTCGTCCGCTTTAAACGGACGTAAATCCTCAATACGCTCGCCCACACCGATGTAACGGATAGGAATATTGAACTGATCGGCCACGGAGAAGATCACCCCGCCTTTCGCGGTGCCGTCCAGTTTGGTCAGCGTGATCCCGGTCAGCCCTACCGCTTCATGGAACAGCTTCGCCTGGCTGATGGCGTTCTGTCCGGTGCTGGCATCAATGGTCAGCATAATTTCATGCGGTGCCTCTTCGTCCAGCTTCTTCATGACGCGGACGATTTTCTTCAACTCTTCCATCAGGTGCGCTTTGTTCTGCAAACGCCCTGCGGTATCGGCAATCAGCACATCCACGTTACGCGACTTCGCCGCCTGGATGGCGTCAAAGATAACGGAGGCGGAATCCGCACCGGTATGCTGCGCAATCACCGGGATGTTGTTACGCTGGCCCCAGACCTGCAGCTGCTCAACCGCCGCCGCACGGAAGGTATCACCTGCCGCCAGCATTACCGATTTGCCCTGCTGCTCAAACTGTCGCGCCAGCTTGCCGATGGTGGTGGTTTTCCCCACACCGTTCACGCCAACCATCAGAATAACAAATGGCGTTTTGCCTTCAATATTAAGCGGTTCGTCAACTTTTGCGAGGATTTCGCCCATCTCGTCTTTCAGCAGACCGTACAGCGCTTCGGCGTCACGCAGCGCCTTGCGGCTCGCCCCTTCGGTCAGACTGGCGATGATCTTACGGGTTGTTTCCACCCCAACGTCGGCGATCAGCAGTTGCTCTTCCAGCTCTTCAAAGAGATCGTCGTCGATCTTCTTGCCGCGGAACAGACTGATAAATCCGGAACCTAAGTTTTCTTTGGTTTTGAGCAGGCTACGCTTCAGGCGGGCGAAGAAACCTTCTTTGGTGGGTTTTTCCTGCTCCTGAGCAACCTCTTCACCCTGCTCTGGTTGCGCTTCCACCGGCACGACGATAACCGCTTCTTCCGCCGCGTCTGCCGCCAGCGCCTGGGCTTCCAGCTCTTCGTCGGTAAGCGCTGGCTCGTCTTGTGCTTCTTCTTCCACCGCCTCAACAATTTCGACGGTTTCTGCCTCGGCCTGCCACTCCTGCGCTGAAACCTCTTCGGCTTTCACCTCTTCCGGCAGCGGCAACGTTTCATGCTCGATAATCGCCTGCGGCGTATCGATAACGTCTTCTACCACAACGGGTTCTGGCTTCTCGCTTTCCTGAACCTGTTCGGTAACTTCCACCACCTCTTCAGCAAAGGCTTCGGTCTCTTCTTTGCTGTGCGCGTGCTCTTCCGCGTCGACAACGGCGGCAGTTTCTACCGGCGTTTCAGGCTGAGACTGCTCTTCAACGGCTTGTTGTTCTTCGGTTTTCTGCTCTGTTTCTTGCTCTTTTTCACCGAAGCCCAGCCAGGAAAAGAAGCCACGTTTTTTTTGTTTTGCCATCTGCGACTACACTCCTCGCGGCGCTATATACATGGAAGCTAAAAAAATGATGAAATAGTCTAACACTTTACTTAATTGACATCACCGCCCGCAATCGCAGGCCAATTGTTAACAGAGCTTTCCAGAGATGAAGAAACCCAACCGCGCCCCAGCCGGTCAAATTCGTATTATCGGCGGCCAGTGGCGAGGCCGGAAATTACCGGTGCCGGATAGCCCCGGACTACGCCCAACCACGGACCGCGTACGCGAAACGCTGTTTAACTGGCTGGCCCCCTCAATGGTGGATGCCCACTGCCTGGACTGCTTCGCGGGCAGCGGCGCGCTGGGTCTGGAGGCGCTGTCGCGCTATGCCGCCAGCGCCACGCTGCTGGAAATGGAGCGCGGCGTTGCGCAGACGTTGCAGCAAAATCTGGCAACGCTGAAAGCGACCAACGCCAAAGTAGTGAATACCAACACACTGAGCTTCCTCGCGCAAAAGGGCACGCCGCACAACGTGGTGTTTGTCGACCCGCCGTTCCGCAAGGGGCTGCTGGAAGAGACGTTATCCCTGCTGGAAAACAACGGCTGGCTGGCGGATGACGCGTTAATCTACGTCGAAAGCGAAGTCGAAAATGGTTTACCGCCGGTCCCGGTACACTGGGATCTGCACCGAGAAAAAGTGGCAGGTCAGGTCGCTTATCGTCTGTATCACCGTCAGGCACAAGGAGAATCCAATGCCAGTACTGATTAATGTGGGACGTTTGTTGATGCTGGGCGTCTGGGCATTTCTGCTCCTCAATCTGGTGCACCCGTTCCCGCGCCCGATGAACATCTTTGTGAACGTGGCCTTTATCTTTACCACCTTCATGCACGCCCTGCAGATGGTGATGCTGAAAAACGGCCTGCCAAAAGACGGTCCGCAGATGACCGGCTGGCAGCAGCTGCGCGTGTTTATTTTTGGCGTATTTGAACTGCTGGTGTGGATGAAGAAATTTAAGGCCCAGGCGAAGAAGTAAGGCGCCTCAAGCCTCAGCTTACCCCTCTCCCTGCGGGAGAGGGAACATTACCGATCTGGCGTAAACCCTTCAAACCGCGACCCTTTGTAACTCAGAATCCCTTTTTCTCCCACCGTCAGTTGATGGTACTGCTGCGCCTCCAGACGGTAGGTCATCTCCAGCCCGCCGGTTTCCGGCTTAAAGCTCGCTTCATAGCGCATGGTGGCTCCCGCCGGCGTAACCTGCTGCTGGCGCGAGCGTCGGTCATTGAGGGCTTTCTCGCGTTTATTGCTTACCACCACGCGTTTTTGCATCAGCGGCGCGGCATCGTTGTCCGCCTTCTCACGGCGCTGCTGCACGAAACGAAAGGAGGCGGCAATGACGATAATCGCCACCACGATAACGAAAAAAAGCGGCATCTTGCTCATTCAAAAATCCCATCAGATTATACGGAATTCAGGATACCTTGCCTTCCCCGGCATTGCCAAACGCCTGCCCCCATCACTACACTGAATAAGAAACTGATTATTCAGACTCAACAGTTACAGGGAGTTAATATGCTTTGGTCATTTATCGCTGTCTGTTTTTCCGCATGGCTTTACGTCGATGCATCCTATCGCGGCCCTGCCTGGCAGCGATGGTTGTTTAAACCCGTCACGCTGTTGTTACTCCTGCTGCTTGCCTGGCAAGCGCCCATGTTTAACGCCGTCAGCTATCTGGTTCTTGCCGGTCTGTGTGCGTCCCTGATTGGTGATGCCTTAACCCTGCTGCCGCGACAGCGCCTGCTGTATGCCGTTGGGGCATTTTTCCTGTCGCATCTGCTTTATACCATTTACTTCGCCAGCCAGATGACGCTCTCCTTCTTCTGGCCGCTGCCGCTGGTGCTGCTGGTCATTGGCGCACTGTTGATCGCGGTGATCTGGACGCGTCTGGAAGAGATGCGCTTGCCTGTCTGCACGTTTATCGCCATGACGCTGGTGATGGTATGGCTGGCGGGTGAACTGTGGTTCTTCCGTCCGACGGCACCGGCAATGTCCGCGTTCTTTGGTGCCACGCTGCTGTTACTCGGGAATATCGTCTGGCTGGGCAGCCACTATCGTCGCCGCTTCCGTGCGGATAACGCGATTGCCGCCGCCTGCTACTTTGCCGGGCACTTCCTGATTGTGCGTTCACTGTATATCTAAATAAGCCTTGACTCTGGAGTCGACTCCAGAGTGTATGCTGCGGTTAATGAGAAAATTATCATTACCGGAGACTGCCATGTCGACTCCAGAAACACCTAAAAAAGTTCCACAATTCTCGGCACTTAAGCTCAGCCCCGTTCCCGTGAAGGACGACTGCTGCTGCGACGGCGCATGCGAAACGCAAAACACGCCGCCGCTCCCGGAAAGCGCAAACCGCTACAGCTGGGTGGTCAACGGTATGGACTGCGCGGCCTGCGCCCGTAAAGTCGAAAACGCGGTAAAACAGGTCCCGGGCGTCAGCCACGTCCAGGTGCTCTTCGCCACCGAGAAACTTCTGGTCAGTGCCGATAATGACATCAGCACGCTGGTTGAAGCCGCCGTCAGTAAGGCCGGTTACAGCCTGCGCAGCGAAACCGCATCTGTCGAAAAGACGTCAGCCCTGCGAGAAAACCTGCCCATTATCACCCTTGTCATCATGATGGCCCTGAGCTGGGGTCTGGAGCAGTTTAACCACCCGTTCGGTAACCTGGCGTTCATCGCCACGACGCTTGTCGGACTGTTCCCGATTGCCCGTCAGGCCGTGCGACTGATGAAAAGCGGAAGCTGGTTCGCCATCGAAACGCTGATGAGCGTGGCGGCGATCGGCGCGTTGTTTATTGGCGCGACGGCGGAAGCGGCCATGGTGCTGCTGCTGTTCTTAATTGGCGAGCGCCTTGAGGGCTGGGCGGCGAGTCGGGCACGGAAAGGGGTCAGCGCGCTGATGGCGCTGAAACCGGAAACCGCAACGCGGGTGACAGGCAGCGAACGCCAGACGGTGGCTATTAACACGCTGCGCCCGGGTGATGTGATTGAGGTCGCCGCCGGCGGGCGTCTGCCTGCGGACGGTGAATTGCTTACCGCCACGGCGAGTTTCGATGAAAGTGCCCTCACCGGCGAGTCGATTCCGGTTGAACGCTCAGCGGGCGAGAAAGTGCCTGCAGGCGCCACCAGCGTCGATCGTCTGGTACAACTCACGGTCCTCTCCGGACCGGGTGAGAGCGCCATCGACCGCATCCTGAAGCTGATAGAAGAGGCCGAGGAGCGTCGCGCACCCGTTGAGCGCTTTATCGATCGCTTCAGCCGGATCTACACCCCCGCCATCATGCTGATCGCCCTGCTGGTGACAATTATTCCACCGCTGTTCCTGGGCGCAGCCTGGGAAGGCTGGGTTTATAAAGGTCTGACGTTGCTGCTGATTGGTTGCCCGTGTGCGCTGGTGATCTCCACGCCGGCGGCCATTACCTCCGGTCTAGCGGCCGCGGCGCGTCGTGGAGCGCTGATTAAAGGCGGTGCGGCGCTGGAGCAGCTGAGCCAGGTGCAACATATCGCCTTCGATAAAACCGGTACGCTGACGGTGGGTAAACCGCAGGTCACGGGCATTTATCCTCAGGAGGTCAGTGAAAATACGCTGCTCACCCTGGCCGCTGCCGTCGAACAAGGCTCCACCCACCCGCTGGCACAGGCGATAGTTCGCGAGGCGCAGTCGCGTGGGCTGGACATCCCTGCCGCCACCGCACAGCGGGCGCTGGTCGGGTCCGGAATTGAAGCCGACGTTGAAGGGAATAACGTCCTGATCGTTGCCGCGAATACGTTTCCGGCGGACGGGCTGAGCCAGCCAGTCCAGGCGCTGGAACAGGCCGGGCAAACCGTGGTGATGGTGGTGCAAAACGGCGTGGCGATAGGGATGCTGGCACTGCGTGACACGCTGCGTGACGATGCAAAAGACGCCGTCGCCGCGCTGCATCAACTGGGCGTGCAGGGGGTGATCCTCACCGGGGATAACCCGCGAGCCGCGGCAGCGATTGCCGGTGAGCTGGGGCTGGCGTTTAAAGCCGGGTTATTGCCTGCGGATAAAGTGCGCGCCGTAACGGAACTGAACAACCATGCACCACTGGCAATGGTGGGTGACGGAATCAACGATGCCCCGGCGATGAAAGCCGCCACCATTGGCATTGCAATGGGCAGCGGCACCGACGTGGCGCTGGAAACCGCCGACGCGGCGCTCACCCACAACCGCCTGACCGGGCTGGCGCAGATGATTGCTCTGGCGCGCGCCACGCGGGCCAATATCCGTCAGAACATCGGGATTGCGCTGGGTCTGAAGGGAATTTTCCTGGTCACCACGCTGCTCGGTATAACCGGCCTGTGGCTGGCGGTGCTGGCGGATACCGGCGCGACGGTACTGGTGACGGCGAACGCGCTCCGCTTATTACGTCGACAATAACACGAGATGCCCTCTCCCACCGGGAGAGGGCGGAAAACGGCGTCACTGCATCCCTAACACGCGCGGCAGCCACAGCGAGATGGCCGGGATGTACGTCACCATCGCCAGCACCACCAGCAGCATGCCGTAAAACGGCAGCATGGCGCGAACCACATGCTCGATTTTCTGTTTACTTACCGCGCTCGCCACAAACAGCACCGAACCGACCGGCGGCGTAATCAGCCCGATCCCCAGGTTCACCATCATGATCATCCCAAAATGCACCGGATCGATGCCCAGCGAATTGGTCACCGGCAACAGCACTGGCGTCAGGATCAGGATGATCGGCGCCATGTCCATTAACGTGCCGATCAGCAGCAGCATGATGTTGAGATACATCAGGATCACGTACTTGTTATCGGAGAGCGAGGTGAAGAACTCGGTGATACGGCTCGGGAGCTGCATGTAGGTCATCACCGCGCCAAACGCCGCCGCAAAGCCAATCAGTATCATCACGATGGTGACGGTTTTCACCGTCCTGCACATCAGCTTCGGCAGCTCGTTCCATTTGTAGTCCCGGTAGATAAACATGGTGACAAAGAACGCCCACAGACAGGCCACGGCAGCGGATTCCGTTGCGGTAAATATTCCGGACAGTATCCCGCCGAGAATAATCACCACGGTCATCAGCCCCCACAGCGCGTCCAGCGTGATTTTCAGCGCCTGCTTAAAGGGAATTTTTTCCCCTTTCGGGTAGCCACGTTTGCGGGCAAAGCCCAGACACATTGCCATCAGGCTTACGCCGAGCAGCAGCCCTGGCAGCACCCCCGCGATAAACAGCGTCGCGATAGAGACCGTTCCGCCTGCCGCGAGGGAATAAATTACCGAGTTGTGGCTGGGCGGGATCAAAATCGCCTGTACCGACCCGCTGGCGGTCACCGCCGCCGCATACTCGCGCGGATAGCCCTTCTTCTCCATCTCCGGGATCATTACGCTGCCAATGGAGGCCGTATCCGCCACCGACGAGCCGGAAATCGCGCCGAAGAACGTGGAGGCCACAATATTCACCAGCGACAGCCCACCGCGAATAAAGCCAACAAACACGTAGGCGAAATTGACCAGCCGTCGGGCAATCCCCCCTTCCGCCATAATCGCACCCGCGAGAATAAAGAAGGGGATCGCCAGCAGCGTGAATTTATTCACCCCGCTGGTTATCTGAATCATCAGCGCCTCGAGGGGTAAATCTATCCACAACGCGCCCGCGACGGCGCTTAGCCCGACGGCAAAAGCCACCGGCATCCCCAGCGCCAGCAAAATGGCGAGGGTGAATAACAAAACGAATGCATCCATTGTTCACCCCTTAACTGTGGTTGCCGATCAGCACGACGGGACGGTTTTCCTGCGAACCAAACAGCAGGCGCTCAATCACAAACAGGATCAGGACGGCAGAGCCCACCGGCAGCGGCAGATAGGTCTCGCCGGAGGTCAGGACCGGAAATTCGGCGACCGGTTGCTCCCAGAGTTCGACGCACAGCCAGTAGCTGTACCAGAACATCAGGCCAGCGATCAGCAGCATCAGCAGATCAACGGCCCGTGCGCAGACGGTTTTTAACGGCCCGGGTAGCCGGTCGGTGAGCATATTCACCGCAATGTGCGAACCGGCACGGTAGCTGACCGCCGCGCCGATAAAGGTGAAGGTCACCATGCAGATGATGGCAACCGGCTCCGGCCAGGATTCACCGCGGTTAAGCACATAGCGCGAAAAGATGCCGATGGGGATCACAATCGTCATCACCAGCAGCGAGATGCCCGCCACGGCCATCGCCAGCAGGTAGAGACGGTCCATCCACTTCAGATAGAGTTCGGACATACGTACTCCGGTTACTTGACGTCAGCGATGGCTTTCATCAGATCCTGATGCTTTTCGCCATACTGGGCGCGCACCGGCTCTGTGGCTTTGATAAATACCGTTTTGTCGATCTCGTGGAACTGCACCCCGCCAGCCTTCATTTTTTCCAGCGCCTGGGCGTTATAGGCTTCCCACAACTTACGTTGTTCAAACTGGGCTTCACGGGCCAGGGTCAGGATCTTTTTCTGCTCGTCGGCGCTGAGTTTGTCCCACTTCACTTTTGAGTAGAGCAGCATTTCCGGGGTGATAAAGTGGCCGCTGAGGGTGTAGTTTTTGGCGACCGGCATATAGTTATGCGCGACATAGGTCGGTGGATTATTCTCCGCGCCGTCAATCACGCCGGTTTGCATCCCGCTGTAAACTTCGCTCACCCCCATCGCCACCGCGTTAGCGCCCATATCTTTCAGCGTCGCCAGCGCCACCGGACTGCCCTGTACGCGGATTTTCTTCCCTTTCAGATCGTCGGGTTTAACAATCGGATCTTTGGTGATCAGGTTGCGGGTGCCGGAGTCCATCCAGCCGAGGAACACCAGTCGTGATTTCGGGTTAGCGGTTAGCTTATCGCCAATCTGCTTGCCGATATCCCCGTCGATCACTTTGTGCATGTGGTCTTCATCGCGGAAAACGTAGGGCAGCGTGAAGACTTCGATATCGGGCAGGATGGCCGCCACCGGCGCCATCGAGACGCGGATCATATCGATCGCCCCCATCTGCGCCTGCTCAATCATCTGTTTTTCATCCCCCAGCACGCCGCCGGGGAAGACCTTGATCTCCAGCTTGCCATCGGTTTGTTGTTTGAGTTTTTCACCCATTTGCTGAACCGCCACCACGTTCGGGTAGCCTTCAGGGTGCACATCGGCGGCTTTGATGGTTTGCGCAGCGACAGAGCAGGCAAAAGCGGAGAGGCACAGGGCGGCCAGTAACGGCTTGAGGGTCGTTTTCATCGGGTCAACTCCAGGGTAGTGAGATAAGCGTTAAAACAGTGTTTTATTTTTGTACGCTTAAAAACTAGACTACGGCCGGAAAAGCGGAGGTGAAGCGCCTCACAAAAGCGTGAAATTTTGAAACGATGGTTTAGAAAGGTTTTCTCCCTCTCCTTGTGGGAGAGGGTCGGGGTGAGGCCATCAGGCCGCATTTACCCCTTACGGATCACATACCGGTACGGCAGCGTTTCGGTCTGCTGTGCCACCAGCTCATGTTCCATAAAGGTACAAAAACCGGGAATGTCGCGGGTGGTGGCGGGGTCGTCGGCGATGATCAGCAGCGTCTCACCGGTCTGCATGTTGCGCACGGTTTTACGTACCATCATTACCGGCTCCGGGCAGCGAAGGCCCTGAGCATCAAGGGTGTGGTCTGGGCTGGAAAACAGATCGGTCATGTTCTTCTCGGTCAGGTAAAAACGGCTGTAGTTTACGCCCCATCGTCGGCAATGCAACCAGGTTAACGATTGCGTAAAAACTAACCATTGCAATGTCCGGCCAAAGCAGTATCATGCTGCGGTTTTTATTGGGTTCCCTCACCCCAACGTATAAAAAGGTTACAACATGATGCAGTTTTCTGATTCGCAGCGCGTTAAAGCGTTGTTCTGGCTTTCGCTTTTTCATTTGCTGGTGATTACCTCCAGCAACTATCTGGTGCAACTCCCGATCTCCATCTTTGGTTTTCATACCACGTGGGGTGCGTTCAGTTTCCCGTTTATTTTTCTCGCCACTGATTTGACCGTGCGTATTTTCGGCGCACCGCTGGCTCGCCGCATTATTTTTGCGGTCATGCTGCCGGCGCTGTTCATTTCGTACGTGATCTCTTCCCTGTTTTATATGGGAAGCTGGCAGGGGTTCGAGGCATTAACACACTTCAACCTCTTTGTCGCCCGTATCGCCTCCGCCAGCTTTATGGCCTACGCGCTGGGGCAGATCCTCGACGTTCACGTGTTTAACCGCCTGCGTCAAAATCATCGCTGGTGGATGGCACCCACGGCGTCCACGCTGTTCGGCAACGTCAGCGACACGCTGGCCTTCTTCTTTATCGCATTCTGGCGTAGCCCGGACGCATTTATGGCCCAGCACTGGATGGAAATCGCCCTTGTGGACTACTGCTTCAAGGTGCTTATCAGCATTGTGTTCTTCCTGCCGATGTACGGCGTCCTGCTAAATATGCTGCTGAAAAGACTCGCAGATAAATCTGAAATCACAGCATTGCAGGCTGGTTAAGGGTTCGCTTTATCAGTTGTGATAAGATGAGCCAATCAGCCGTTATGGCCGTTTATCGAAAGGAAGAAGTTAATGCGCAATCTGGTTAAATATGTCGGGATTGGCCTGCTGGTTGTGGGCCTTGCAGCCTGTGATAACAGCGACACGAAAACGCCTGCTCAGGGCGCGTCTGCAGAGAGCAACGCCACCG
This sequence comes from Enterobacter cloacae complex sp. 394I7, assembly GCF_057320345.1. Taxonomy (NCBI): domain Bacteria; kingdom Pseudomonadati; phylum Pseudomonadota; class Gammaproteobacteria; order Enterobacterales; family Enterobacteriaceae; genus Enterobacter; species Enterobacter cloacae complex sp. 394I7. The sequence goes on from NZ_JBXWCR010000006.1 coordinate 128,148, forward strand.
GTCATCCGGTGAGTCTGCTGGACGGTAAACTCAGTTTCTCTCTGCCGGCAGATATGACTGACCAGAGCGGCAAGCTGGGTACCCAGGCGAACAATATGCACGTTTACTCCGATGCAACCGGGCAGAAAGCCGTTATTGTGATTGTGGGCGACGACACCAGCGAAGACCTGGCCGTCATGACCAAACGTCTGGAAGATCAGCAGCGCAGCCGCGATCCGCAGCTGCAGGTCGTGACCAATAAATCTATCGAACTGAAAGGCCATACGCTGCAACAGCTGGACAGCATCATTTCAGCAAAAGGCCAGACCGCTTACTCTTCCGTGGTGCTTGGCAAGGTCGATAATAAACTGCTGACCCTGCAGATCACTCTGCCGGCGGAAAATCAGCAGAAAGCGCAGACGGCTGCTGAAAACATCATTAACACCATCGTGATCCAGTAATTCTTCACGATGATGACGTGGCCTCCGGTGCCTGCACCGGGGGCCATTTTTTTAGCCGCCATGTCAGCATCAATGCGATAACCACCAGACCCGCCGCGGCAAGATAGATTACCGGTACCCCTGCCCACGCCATCACCAGCCCCGCCAGCGGCCCGGTAATGCCCAGCGACATGTCCATAAACACCGTGTAGGTCGCCAGCGCCGACCCCTGGTTCTGCTGCGGCACGGCTTTTACCGCGACCACGCCGAGTGCCGGGAAGACCAGCGAAAAGCCAGCGCCGGCGAGGAAAACGCCCATTTTCGCCATCCACGGTGCGGTGGCAATCCCGGTCAACACCAGCCCGACAATCTCTACCGCAAAGCAGATCAACGCCACATTCAGTCCCCCCAGACGGTTGATACCGTTCGGGAAGAGCAAACGCGAGCCGACAAACGCACAGCTAAACAGCGTCAGGGCAAAGGCTGCGCCGTCCCAGCCTTTGGCGTCATAGAAGAGAGTGATGAACGTGGCGATCACGCCGAAGCCGGTGGTTGCCAGCGCCAGCGCCATACCATAAGGCCAGACGCGCCCCAGCACCGCCCTGAACGGCAGTGGCTTGCCTTTGCTGGCCTTCACCTTCGGGCGCGGCAGGGCAAACAGAATCGCGAGCAGCGCGACGACCATAATGGTGATAGCCAGCCCGGATAGCCCGCCATAGGCATAACAGATCACCCCCAGCGGTGCGCCCAGCGCCATTGCGCCGTAAGTGACGATACCGTTCCACGAGATCACCCGGCCAATATGGGACGCACCCACCACACCCACGCCCCACAGCGTCGAACCGGTACCCGCCAGACTTTGTCCGATACCCAGAATCACTCGCCCCAGACAGAGCAGCGCCAGGCTGACCAGCGGCCAGTGGCTGGTGGTGGCGGCCAGCAGGTAGCCCAGACCACTCAGAAAACAGCCGCAGAGCCCCACTATGACGATGCGCTTTGGCCCAAACAGATCCGCATAGCGCCCGGCATGCGGGCGGCTCAGGAGCGTGGCGAAATACTGCAGGCTGATGACCAGCCCCGCCCAGAATGCGCTAAAACCCATGACGTCATGGACATAGCCCGGCAACACCGCCAGCGGCAGGCCAATCGTCAGATAACTGGCGAAGTTAAAAATCACAACGGAAACAATGCGCAGATTGAGGCGCAATCCGCTCAGCGCCGGTTCGGCGGCATGCTCTGGCATGGGGTTTAACCTGAATTTTTACAACAGTGTTTCACTATTACCACGGCAGGATAAGAAAATCAGCACTGACTTTCAGATTATCGGCTCCAGACGAAGCGGCCACCGGGCACTACACTTAACGGGCTATCACATTAAGGAACCCGCATGATACCGAACCAGTCCGACAAAGCAGGACTTCACATCTTATTAAAACTCGCCTGCCTGGTGGTTATCCTCGCAGGTATCCATGCTGCCGCTGACATCATTGTCCAGCTCCTGCTGGCGCTCTTTTTTGCCATTGTGCTTAATCCGCTGGTGACCTGGTTTTTGCGCCGGGGCATCAGCCGTCCGGTGGCCATTACTATCGTGGTCATCGTGATGATGATTGCCCTGACGGCGCTTTTCGGCGTGCTCGCGGCGTCGCTCAGTGAATTCTCCACCATGCTCCCGCAGTACAACAAAGAGCTGACGCGTAAGATCGTTTCGCTTCAGGAGATGATGCCTTTTCTTAACCTGCATATCTCACCCGAGCGGATGTTACGCCGCATGGATTCAGAGAAGGTCATGACCTACGCCACCACCCTGATGACCGGCCTTTCCGGCGCGATGGCCAGCATCCTGCTGCTGGTGATGACGGTGGTGTTTATGCTGTTCGAGGTCCGCCATGTTCCTTATAAGCTGCGCTTTGCGCTGAATAACCCGCAAATTCATATTGCGGGTTTACACCGGGCCCTGAAGGGCGTGTCCAAATATCTGGCCCTGAAAACGCTGTTAAGCGTCTGGACCGGGGTGATTGTCTGGCTGGGACTGATGCTGATGGGCGTGCAGTTCGCGCTGATGTGGGGCGTACTGGCGTTTCTGCTGAATTACGTACCCAACATCGGCGCGGTGCTTTCCGCCGTGCCGCCGATGATTCAGGCGTTTCTGTTCAATGGCTTTTACGAGTGCATGCTGGTGGGGGCGCTGTTCCTGGTCGTGCATATGGTGCTGGGCAATATCCTTGAGCCGCGCATGATGGGCCACCGTCTCGGAATGTCGACGCTGGTGGTGTTCTTGTCGTTGCTGATCTGGGGATGGCTGCTGGGGCCGGTCGGGATGTTACTGTCAGTACCGCTGACCAGCGTGTGTAAGATCTGGATGGAAACCACCAAAGGTGGCAGTAAACTGGCGATCCTGTTGGGTCCCGGGCGACCGAAAAGCCGACTGCCGGGATAACGGGTCCCACAGCGCGTAACTGTGCAACACACCGAAAATTACCGCGACGCTCACCGCGCGGTAATTTTCATTTTCGCTAAGGAGGATTTCGCGTTATTTATCTTGCCATAATAAATGAATCGTCATGCAAATATTTATTTAACGCAAATTACATGGCATATAATTCTCACCCTTTCGTTTCAATGCATTACACCTCCCCTCGCGTAAAACAAATACCCACTTTTATATCGACAAAAATTATCCTCATTAGCGATAATACTCCGCCAAAATATAATTTTTTAAAATTACTGATTTAAATTGTTATTATTGATACGGAGTTGTTGATGAAAAAGATCATTAAATGGTTTGCTGCTGTTGCTGTCGTCGGCGCACTGGTCGGTTGCGCGCGTACCGCCCCAATCGATCAGGTTCACGCTACTGTCAGTACAGGCCACACCGCTGAGCAGGTGAAAACCGCCATTCTGAAAGCAGGCCAGAAGCGCAACTGGATCATGAGCGAAGCAGGCCCGGGCGTAATTAAAGGCCGTCTGCAGGCACGCGACCACTCGGTCGAAATCCGTATTCCTTATTCTGCGACAAGCTATTCAATTAATTACGAAAGCAGTATGAACCTGAAAGCCGCCGACGGTAAAATCCACAAGAACTATAACCGCTGGGTTCATAACCTCGACCACGATATTCAGATGAACCTCTCTGCAGGCGCCGCGCTGTAATATTTTCCTCATGTCGGGCCGACATGGCCCGATAACGTTTTTCTCGGCCTCATAAGGTTACGCACGCATGTACGAAAAGGACACCCTCAACGCGCTGGACGCCATTACCGAAGCGCAACGCATCGCTTTTGCGCCGATGCTGTTTCAGACCGCGCGTTGTCTGCGTAATTCGGGCGTGCTTTCCTGGCTGGATAAAAAAGGGAAAACAGGGGCAAGTCTCGAGGAAATAACCGAAAACAGTACCCTGAGCAGTTATAGCGTAAGCGTATTGCTGGATATGGGATTAAGCGGACGGATCGTTACCTGTAAAGAAGGGCGCTATTTCCTGGCAAAGGTGGGTCATTTCTTATTGCATGACACCATGACCCGCGTGAATATGGATTTCACGCAGGATGTTTGTTACCAGGGATTATTCCATCTGGCCGATGCCCTGCAGGAAGAAAAACCGGCGGGATTATCCGTGTTTGGCAACTGGCCAACTATCTATCCGGCATTATCACAATTACCCGAGCAGGCAAAAGAGAGCTGGTTCGCTTTTGATCATTACTATTCTGATGCCGCTTTCGACGCGGCGCTGCCATATATATTCGCAAGCTCGCCGACAAAATTGTACGATGTGGGCGGAAATACGGGTAAATGGGCGTTACGCTGCTGCCGCTATGACGACAATGTTGCCGTGACGATCCTTGACCTGCCACAGCAGATAACGCTGGCGCAGGAAAACATCGAAAAAGCAGGTTTATCTCATCGCATTGGCTTCCATGCTGTCGATATGCTTAGTCATGCGACATTGCCGGGTGAAGCCGATATCTGGTGGATGAGCCAGTTCCTGGATTGTTTCTCTCCGGACCAGATTGTCGCCATGTTGACTCGCGTTGCACAGGTTATGAAGCCCGGCGCGCGACTGTGCATCATGGAACTGTTCTGGGATGCCCAAAAATTTGAAGCCGCCTCATTCAGCCTGAATGCTACCTCGCTTTATTTCACCTGTATGGCGAACGGCAACAGCCGGTTTTACAGTGTAGAGAAATTTTATCACTATCTGGAGCGGGCCGGTTTCCACGTAGAACAGCGGCTGGACAACCTTGGGGTAGGTCATACCCTATTGATTTGTCAAAAAATTGAACAATAGAGCAGTTGAACTGCCCGGCAGGCTTGCCTGTCTTTTAATGATGGTTTTCCGCGGACGCGCGTAGATGAAATTTTCACTGAACATAATTGACTGGCAGGCAAGAGCGCCAGGCCTGAGCGATGCCGCAGAGTGGCAGGCGTGGTCACGCCAGCACCTTACCCTCGACCCGGCTGCGCCGCTGCCTAAGCTTACCGAACTGCCGATGATGACCGCGCGCCGCCTCAACTCGGGCAGTAAGCTGGCGGTAGACCTCGGACTCACCCTGCTTCGCCGCCACGCGATTGATGCCGTTGTCTATTCCAGCCGTCATGGCGAACTGGAGCGTAATTTCCGCATCCTGCACTCCCTGGCGACCGGTCAGGCCGTCTCGCCGACAGACTTTGCCATGTCCGTGCACAATTCGGCGGTGGGCAACCTGACGATCACTGCGCGACACCCCATCGTCTCGTCTTCTGTTTCTGCCGGGCTGGACACCTTCCAGCAGGCATTATGTGAAGTGTTGAGCCTGCTTCAGGCGGGCTATTCCCGCGTCTTGCTGGTCGATTTTGACGGTGCCCTGCCCGATTTTTATCATCCGGGTTTACCGCCGCAGATGCCCACCTGGCCCTACGCGCTGGCCCTGGTGATTGAAGCCGGGAGCACACTGCAGTGCGAAACCCGCAGCGGCAGCACGGGTGAAGAACCTCCCCTGCCGCAGAGCCTGATGTTCCTGCAACGGTACCTCCGCGATGAACGGCAGTTTGTGGTTTCAGGCGAACGTCTGCTGTGGCAATGGACACGCGAATGAGCCGCCTGACTGCCCGTATCAACTGGTTATGGCGTCTGATGATGACCGGCTTCTGCTTCGTGCTGTTTGGCACGGGCGGGTTGCTGCTGTCGCTGGTGTGGTTCAATCTGCTGTTGCTGGTTCAGCGCGACCGCGCCAGACGCCGTCGCCTGGCGCGTCGCAGTATCGCGGCCAGCTTCCGCTTTTTCTTACATGTCGCCCGTGGCACCGGGGTACTGGACTATCGCATTCACAATCTTGACGCCCTTCGCGGGGATCGCGGTTGTCTGGTGGTGGCCAATCACCCGACGCTGATTGATTACGTGATCCTGGCGTCCGTCATGCCCGAAACCGACTGTCTGGTGAAAAGTGCGTTGCTCCGCAACCCCTTTGTCAGCGGCGTCATTCGCGCAGCGGATTACCTGATTAACAGCGAAGCGGAAACGCTCCTCAGTGCAAGCCAGCAGCGTCTGGCCCAGGGCGACACGCTGTTAATTTTCCCGGAAGGCACACGAACCCGGTCGGGAGAGGCAATCTCCCTCCAGCGCGGCGCGGCAAATATTGCCGTGCGCTGCCACAGCGACCTGCGCATCGTGGTGATCCACTGCAGCGAACCTCTGCTGGATAAAAAAAGTCACTGGTACGACGTACCGCCCGTAAAACCTGTTTTCACCGTAGATGTTCGCGATCGCGTGAATATCGACGCTTTTTACGATGCAAAGACACAAGAACCGGCACTGGCGGCAAGGCAGTTAAACCGGCATCTGCAGCATCGATTAACATCAGGCCTTCAATCTTTGTCAGGAATTAATGATGCAAGCGCTTCATCTTGAAATTAAAAATCTCATCATCACCACGCTGAATCTGGACGAGCTTACCGCCGAGGATATCGATACCGATGCTGCGCTGTTTGGTGATGGACTGGGTCTCGACTCTATCGACGCCCTCGAACTTGGCCTGGCCGTGAAAAACCAGTATGGCGTGGTGCTGTCTGCCGAAAGCGAAGAGATGCGTCAGCACTTCTTTTCCGTCGCCACGCTGGCTTCTTTTATCAACGCTCAACGCGCCTGAGATGTGATCCGTTATGACTGAACAAGAAACCATTTATCAGGAAGTCTGCGAACTCCTGGCTACGCTGTTTGAACTCGACCCACAGGAAATCACGCCTGAGGCTCGCCTGTACGAAGATCTGGATCTGGACAGTATCGATGCAGTGGACATGATTGTTCACCTGCAGAAGAAAACGGGGACGAAAATCAAACCGGAAACCTTCAAATCTGTCCGTACCGTGCAGGATGTGGTTGACGCTGTCGCTCAGCTTTTGCGCGACGAGTAAACCACCGTGCCTGGAGGACGAGCGTTTCCGGCGATCCCACTCCTGACGGGAGTCGTGTTGCTGGCGTGGCCATTCCTGATTGGATTGGGGCTGACGCACAACGGTCTGCACTGGCTGTTGCCGTTGATGGCCCTGGTGCTGGTGCTGCGTCTGCATCAGGCGCGGCGAAACGCAGGCCCGATGCGGTATGTGGTGCAGTGTATTGCGCTGGCAGGCCTGGCGCTCTGCGCGGCGAGCTATCTGCTGAAAGCGCACCAGTGGCTGCTGCTCTATCCGGTGGTGGTTAATCTCGTGATGCTGGCCGTGTTTGGCGGCTCACTGTGGACAACCATGCCGCTGGTTGAACGGCTGGCACGTCTGCGTGAACCGAATTTGCCTCCGGCGGGTGTGCGATATACCCGTAAGGTGACGCTGGTGTGGTGCGGGTTTTTCCTCGGTAACGGTGCGATAGCCCTGTTTACCGTGCTACACGGCGATATGCATGTCTGGACAGTGTGGAACGGTATGGTGGCTTATTTTCTGATGGGCACGCTGATGGCGACAGAGTGGCTGGTGCGTCAACGGGTGATGAAAAAAGAGAAGCTCGATGAATAAACCCCTCCCGCTGGGCCAGTGGTTAAATGCTCCACGCCCTGACGACACGCCGATCGCCTGGCTTGACGATCGCACCTGGACGCTGGGTGAGTTGCGCCACGATGTCACCTTGCTGGTAGAAGCATTGCGACAGCAGGAGGGTGAACGCTGGGCGCTGTGCTTTGAAAACAGCTACCTGTTTATTGTTGCGCTGCTGGCCTCACTGCATGCCGGTAAAACCCCGGTCATTCCAGGCCATAGCCGGGTCTCTCTGCTCGACGAACAGCGGTCGCTGTTTAGCGGTGTCCTGAGCGATCAGACGCTGGATATTCAGGGAAAGGTCATTGTGGTGACCTCCTCCCCTCAGACCGCGCGCCAATGGGCACCGTTGCCCGTCATTGACGACGCGCGCTTTGTTGAGCTTTTTACATCGGGCTCCACGGGCACCCCACGCCGGGTCATTAAGCACATCGCCAGCCTGGACCGTGAAGCATGCCTGCTGGCGAACCGTTTTGGCGAACGCCTGGCGGGCTGCAGCATTGTGGCCTCGGTCGTGCCACAACATCTCTATGGCCTGACGTTCCGCATCATGTTGCCAATGGCGATGGGGCTTCCGCTGCACGCCGCCATGCTCTATTACGCTGAGCAACTGGCGGCACTCCCTCACGACAGGCACTACCTTTTTATCAGCAGTCCGGCATTCCTGAAACGGCTGGATACCGAGCTGACTGCCCCTCCTGTCGTGATGCTGATCTCCGCCGGGGGAATGCTGCCCTGGTGCGATGTCACGGAGTCCCATGGCTGGCTTAACGTCTGGCCGGATGAAATCTACGGCAGCACCGAAACCGGGATCCTCGCCTGGCGGCACCGTCAGGCGGACAGCGTACCCTGGTTCGCCTTCCCCGGCGTGGTGTTCCAGAGTGAAGGGGAAATCTGCCGCGTGACCTCCCCGCTCATTCACGAAGCCGCAGGGTTACAGCTGGACGATATCCTGCACTTCGACAGTAACGGTTTTTTTAGCATTGCCGGACGTCGTGGTCGGGTGGTCAAAATCGAAGAAAAGCGTATCTCACTGAACGAGATTGAATGTCGCCTGCTGGAGCTTGAGGGCATATGTGAAGCCGCAGCATTACCGGTTACCCGCGGAGGTCGTCAGGGTATAGGTGTCCTGCTGGTTCTGGATGAGAAGACCCGTCAGCGCTGGCATCAGCAGGGCAAAAAAACGCAGGAACTGGCCTGGCGCCGCGCCCTGCGGCCCTGGCTTGAGCCGGTCGCCGTCCCCCGCTACTGGCGCATTATCGATGAGATGCCGGTAAACAGTATGAACAAGCGTGTCTATGCGCAGTTACAGGAGTTGTTTCATGAAAATTCATGAAATCGAACGCCACCAGGCACAGCCGCAGCACCTGGAAATCGTTTTGCATCTTGACCCCTCCCTGTTCTGGTTCCAGGGGCATTTTGCCGTACAGCCGTTGCTGCCAGGCGTGGCACAGATTGACTGGGTCATGCACTACGCCACCACGCTGCTGGCACCGGGTTACCGTTTTCACAGCATCCAAAATGTGAAATTCCAGGCCCCTCTGCTACCGGATACCACGGTCACGCTGGTCCTTAACTGGCATGCCGAACGTCAGATACTGACCTTCAGCTACCAGCGCCATGCCGGTGACAATCGCCATACTGCCAGCAGCGGGAAGATTCGCCTGTGTCAGTAACCTTCCGCCCCTGCGTGCTGATCCCGTGCTACAACCATGGCGCGATGATGGCAAAGGTACTGTCGCGGCTGGCGCCGTTCGGCTTGCCCTGCCTGGTGGTCGATGACGGAAGTGACGAGCAGACGCGCCGCATTCTGGAGCATCTGGCCGCCGGGCAGCCCCAGGTTACGCTGGTACGTCTGGCGCAAAACGCAGGTAAAGGTGCCGCGGTCATTAAGGGGCTGGAAGAGTCGGCCCGCGCGGGCTATACCCACGCCGTACAGGTGGATGCCGACGGCCAGCATGCTATTGAGGATATCCCCAAAATGCTGGCTCTGGCTGAGCGTCACCCGGAGGCGCTGATATCTGGCCAGCCCATTTACGATGATTCCATTCCGCGCTCCCGCCTCTACGGTCGCTGGATAACGCACGTCTGGGTATGGATTGAAACCCTGTCCCTGCAACTTAAAGACAGCATGTGCGGTTTTCGGGTCTACCCGGTCTCGCCCACGCTGCAGCTGGCCGCACGCGTGCCGCTTGGTAAACGTATGGACTTTGACACCGAAGTGATGGTCCGTCTCTACTGGCAGGGCAATACCAGCTATTTTCTGCCGACCCGCGTTACCTATCCGCCGGACGGGTTATCCCATTTCGACGCGCTCAAAGACAACGTGCGGATCTCACTGATGCACACCCGGCTGTTCTTCGGCATGCTGCCCCGCATTCCCGCCCTGCTGCTTCGTCGTCGCCGCCAGCACTGGGCGCAGCAGGACGAGGTGAAGGGCCTGTGGGGAATGCGCCTGATGCTGCGCGTCTGGCAGCTGTTTGGCCGCCGGGCCTTTACCGTGCTGCTGTGGCCGGTTATCGGGGTGTACTGGCTTACGGCCCAACAGGCGCGACAGGCTTCGCAGCAGTGGACAGCACGAGTGAAGCAGGTGCTGACGCAGCGGAACATGCCTGTTCCGCCACGCCTTAACAGCTTTTTCCATTTTATGCGCTTCGGCAACGCCATGCTGGATAAAGTCGCCAGCTGGCGCGGCGAACTGAAGTTTCATCGTGACGTGGTCTTTGCTCCCGGTGCGTATGACGTGCTGGATGCTGACGCATCGCAAGGCAAACTGCTGCTCGCATCGCATCTTGGCGATGTGGAAGCCTGCCGGGCACTGGCTCAGCTGGAAGGCAGCAAAGTCATCAACGCGCTGGTCTTTAGCGATAACGCGCAGCGCTTTAAACAGATCATGACCGAGATGGCACCCCAGGCGGGGGTTAACCTGATGCCCGTGACGGACATTGGGCCAGATACCGCCATCGCCATCAAAGAGAAGCTTGAGCGCGGTGAATGGGTCGCCATTGTGGGCGATCGCATAGCGGTCACGCCACAGCGCGGCGGCGACTGGCGGGTGATCTGGAGTTCGTTTATGGGACAGCCCGCCCCATTCCCGCAAGGGCCGTTTATTCTCGCCTCCATTCTGCGCTGCCCGGTGGTGCTGATTTACGCCCTGCGTCAGCAGGGTGCGCTCACGATACACTGCGAGCCGTTTGCCGACCCGCTGCTTCTGCCACGCGGGGAGCGCCAGCAGGCGCTGCAACAGGCCGTCGATCGCTATGCACAGCGGCTTGAGTATTACGCCTTAATGTCACCGCTCGACTGGTTTAATTTTTTCGATTTCTGGCACCTGCCGGATGCCAAAGAGAAGGAGTAAAGGGTGCTGACCGATCCCCGCTTTACGACCGAAGTAGAAATCACCGTTCCGTTCCACGATGTCGATATGATGGGCGTGGTCTGGCACGGCAACTATTTTCGCTACTTTGAGATTGCCCGCGAGGCGCTGCTCAACCAGTTTAACTACGGCTATCGCCAGATGAAGGCGTCAGGCTATGTCTGGCCGGTAGTCGATACCCGGGTGAAATACCGCGATGCGGTGACCTTTGAGCAGCGCATCCGTGTGCGCGCGCACATCGAAGAGTATGAAAACCGTCTGCGCATCGCCTATCAAATTTTCGACGCGCAAACCGGTAAACGCACCACCACAGGCTATACCATCCAGGTGGCCGTCAAAGAAGCCAGCCGTGAAATGTGCTTTGTCAGCCCGGCTATATTGTTTGAACGAATGGGAGTTACGCCATGAAATGGTTGCCTGTGCTGGCACTGATGATCAGCCCGCTGGTGAGCGCCGTGACGCTGGATGAGCTGCAGCAGCGGTTTACCGGGCAACCTGTCGTGCGCGCGCATTTCGAACAGGTCCGGACGATTAAGGATCTGCCGCAGCCGCTGCGCTCGCAGGGCGAAATGTTGATCGCACGCGACAGCGGCCTGCTGTGGGATCAAAAAGCGCCTTTCCCCATGACGTTGTTGCTGGATGATAAACGGATGATCCAGACGATCAACGGCCAGCCTCCGCAGACCATTACCGCCGACAATAATCCGCAGATGTTCCAGTTCAACCACCTGCTGCGGGCGCTGTTCCAGGCCGACCGCAAGGTGCTGGAAGAGAACTTCCGCATCGATTTTCGCGATCTCGGCGAAGGCCGCTGGTCGCTGGTGCTGACCCCCACAACGACACCGCTGGACAAAATTTTCGCCACCCTCGATCTGGGCGGCGCGACCTACCTTGAGACGATTCGCCTCAACGATAAGCAGGGCGATCGTACCGATATCGTCCTTTCCCGCCACACACTGACGCCCGCCAGCCTGACCGATGACGAACGCCAACGCTTTGCCGCACCGTAAATCCCTGCGCCCGGCGCTGCTGTGGGCGACGGTATGCCTGATTCTGTTGGGCGTGTTGCTGTCCCTGCTGCCCGGCGCGCGCCTGAACAGCAGCGTACTGGCTATGCTGCCGAAGCAGACGCTCGGGGCAATCCCGCCGGCACTCAACGACGCATTTATGCAGCGTCTTGACCGCCAGCTTGTCTGGCTGGTCAGTCCCGGTAAAGAACCCGATCCGAGGGTGGCGCAGCAGTGGCTGGATCTGTTGAAAAACAGCCATTCGCTCAGGGAGGTTAAAGGCCCGATGGACGCCGCCGGGCAAAAAGCCTGGGGCGAGTTCTTCTGGCAGCATCGCAACGGCCTGATTGATTCGGCCACCCGGGCCCGCCTGCAAAACGGCGGTGAGGCGCAGGCGCAGTGGATTTTATCCCAGCTCTACTCGGCCTTTTCCGGCGTGAGTGGCAAAGAGTTGCAAAACGATCCCCTGATGCTGATGCGCGGCTCGCAGCTGGCGCTGGCGCAAAACAGCCAGAAGCTACGGCTGATGGACGGCTGGCTGGTCACCCAGGATGCCAGTGGAAATTACTGGTATATGCTGCACGGTGAGCTGGCGGGCTCATCGTTTGATATGCAGCAAACCCATCAGCTGGTAACCACCCTTACTGCCCTGCAGGAGACGCTGAAAACACGCTTTCCGCAGGCGCAGCTGCTCTCACGCGGTACCGTGTTTTACAGTGATTACGCCAGCCAGCAGGCAAAACGGGACATCTCCACGCTGGGCATCGTCACGATCCTTGGGGTTATCCTGCTCATCCTGGCAGTGTTTCGTTCCCTGAAACCCCTGCTGCTGTGTCTGATTTCCATTGCCACAGGTGCGCTGGCGGGTACGGTGGTGACGCTGCTGCTGTTTGGCGAACTGCATCTGATGACGCTGGTGATGAGCATGAGCATCATCGGAATTTCAGCGGATTACACGCTCTATTACCTCACCGAACGCATGGTGCACGGCGCAGAACATTCCCCGTGGCAAAGCCTGGCCAAAGTACGTAATGCGCTGCTGCTGGCGCTGCTGACGACCGTTGCCGCCTACCTGATTATGATGCTGGCCCCCTTCCCCGGGATCCGCCAGATGGCAGTGTTTGCCGCGGTGGGGCTGAGCGCCTCCTGCCTGACGGTGATTTTCTGGCATCCCTGGCTGTGTCGTGGTTTGCCGGTGCGGCCGGTTCCGTTTATGGTCCTGATGTTGCGCTGGCTGGCCGCCTGGCGACGCAATAAAAAACTCTCTGTGGGCCTGCCTGTGGTACTGGCGCTGGTCTCGGCTGCCGGGCTTGCCACCCTGAAGGTCAACGACGATATCGCCCAGCTACAGGCGCTGCCCAAAGACATTCTGGCGCAGGAGAAAACCATTACCGCCCTGACCGGGCAAGGTGTCGATCAGAAATGGTTTGTGGTGTATGGCGCATCGCCGCAGCAAACGCTGGAACGGCTGGAAGCCTTTACCCCGGCGTTAGCCCAGGCCCAAAAAGCGGGGGATATTACCCGCTGGCGGACCCTGCCCTTAAATTCGCTGGCGCGCCAGAAAAGCGATCTGCTGCTGTTGCAGCAGGCCGCGCCGGCCATAACGAACGCGCTGCGAAACGCGGGACTGAGCACCGTCACACCGAATCTGAATGCCATGCCCGTGAGCGTGGAGGCGTGGCTCGCCAGCCCGGCCAGCGAAGGCTGGCGTCTGCTGTGGCAGACCCTGCCTGACGGCGAAAGCGGTGTGTTAGTGCCGGTGGACAACGCCCGGAACAGCGCCGCACTCAGCGAAGTAGCCGCCCGTCATGCGGGCGTCGTCTGGGTCGATCGCAAGGCCAGTTTTGACAGCCTGTTTGAGCTCTACCGCACGCTGTTAACGGGACTCTTGTTTGTCGCGCTGGCGGTGATTGCCTGCGGGGCGATGGTACGCCTCGGCTGGCGAAAAGGGCTTATCAGTCTGGTCCCGTCCGTGCTGTCGCTCAGCTGCGGGCTGGCCGCGCTGGCCGTCACGGGGCATCCGGTAAATCTGTTTTCACTGCTGGCGCTGGTCCTGGTGCTCGGCATTGGCATTAACTACACGCTGTTTTTCGGCAACCCGCGCGGTACGCCGCTGACGTCGATGCTGGCCATCACGCTGGCGATGATGACCACGCTGCTGACGTTAGGCATGCTCGTGTTCAGCGCCACGCAGGCCATCAGCAGCTTCGGTATTGTGCTGGTGAGCGGCATTTTTACCGCCTTCCTGCTGGCGCCACTGGCGATGCCTGTTAAGAAAGAGAGAAAACGAAAATGAATGCTTTTTACCGCGCAGCCGCGCTGGTGGCGACGCTGTTGCTGGCAGGCTGTAGCCATTCGACCGATACTGAAGGGACACGTCCGCAGGCCTGGCTTCAGCCGGGAACCCGAGTGACGCTGCCACCGCCCGGTATTACCCCGGCGGTCAGTTCGCAGCAGCTGCTGACCGGAACCTTCAACGGACAAACGCAGTCTCTGCTGGTCATGCTCAACGCGGATGATCACAAAGTGACGCTTGCCGGGCTCTCTTCCGTCGGTATCCGTCTGTTCCTGGCGACTTACGACGACACCGGGATCCACACCGAACAGTCGATCGTTGTGCCGCAGCTGCCTCCCGCCAGCCAGGTACTGGCCGATGTGATGCTCAGCCACTGGCCACTCAGCGCCTGGCAGCCACAACTGCCGAAGGGCTGGACGCTTAAAGACAAGGGCGATCGGCGCGAGCTACGCAATGCCAGCGGCAAGCTGGTCACTGACATTGTCTACCTGCAACGCAAAGGCAAGCGCGTGCCAATCAGCATCGAGCAACACGTCTTTAACTACCACATCACCATTCAATATCTGGGTGACTGAGATGATTTACATTTCTGCTGTTGGCATGGTCAACGCGCTGGGTAACTCGCTGGATGAGATTGCCGCTAACCTGACGGCGGGCGTAGCCCCCGGCATGCATTGTCGGTCCGGCTGGTTGCAGGATGCGCCCGATGCCGTGCTGGGCGGCGTGGAAGGCGAGTTGCCGTCCATTCCAGATACCCTGGCCGCGCACCGCACCCGCAATAACCAGCTGCTGCTGGCCGCGCTGGCACAGATTCAATCCACCGTTGACGACGCGATTACCCGGGTCGGCCGCGACCGCGTGGCCGTGGTTTTGGGTACCAGCACCTCCGGCCTCAATGAAGGGGATGAGCACGTACGATTAACGCTCAACGGCGAAGCCAGCACCCGGTGGCAGTATCCGCAACAGGAGCTGGGCGATCCGTCCCGCTTTCTGGCTAACTGGTTACAGCTTGAGGGCCCGGCATATACCCTCTCGACCGCCTGCTCCTCCAGCGCGCGGGCAATTATCAGCGGCCGGCGTCTGATTGATGCCGGGCTGGTGGATATTGCCATTGTGGGCGGCGCAGATACCCTGAGCCGGATGCCCGTCAATGGCTTTCACAGTCTGGAATCGCTTTCTCCAACGCTCTGCGAGCCGTTTGGCCGCGACCGTCGGGGTATCACCATTGGTGAAGCCGCTGCGCTGATGGTGTTGAGCCGTGAACCCGCCGGGGTCGCGCTGCTGGGAACAGGCGAGTCCAGCGATGCTTACCATATTTCGGCGCCGCATCCGCAGGGTGAAGGCGCCATTCGCGCCATTACCCAGGCGCTCAATGACGCGGGTCTGCAGCCGGAGGATATTGGCTATATCAACCTGCACGGCACCGCCACACCGCTCAATGACCAGATTGAATCACACGTGGTACACGACCTCTTTGGAGAAAACGTGCCCTGCAGTTCTACCAAACACCTTACCGGCCATACGCTGGGCGCTGCCGGTATCACCGAAGCGGCGTTGAGCTGGCTTATTCTGACGCGTGACCTGCCGTTACCCCCACAGGATTTCGCCCGCTACGCGCCGGACGAGACGCTGTCGCCGTGCGGCGTGCTGCACCAGAGCACCGCGCTGAAAAAACCGGTCATTTTATCTAACTCGTTCGCGTTTGGTGGCAACAACGCCAGCATCCTGCTGGGGAGAGTGTCATGAGCTACTTATCACCCGTCGACTATCTGCCGCACGATGCGCCAATGATGCTGCTGGGATCCGTTGAACGCGTCACCGACGATTCCGCCGTATGCCGTGTCGCGGTCAACGGCCAAAGCGTACTGGCGCCCTTTTTAAATGCCGAGGGCGATTTGCCTGGCTGGTACGCGCTCGAACTGATGGCGCAGACCGTTGGCGTCTGGTCAGGCTGGCATCGCCAGCAGAAAGGGCAAGATCATATTGCGCTGGGCATGGTGCTGGGTGCGCGCGAGTTGGTCTGCGCCAGCGGACGTTTCGCAAAAGACGCGACGCTGGACATCACCGTCAGACTGCTGATGCAGGATGAACGCTTCGGCAGTTTTGAATGTACGATCTCCTCAGGTGAGGAGACGCTGGCCACGGGCCGGGTCAATACCTTCCAGCCGAGCGCAGAAGAATTAACATCGCTTTTTAATCAGGGATCTCACGCATGAGTCGTTCCGTACTGGTCACCGGGGCCAGCAAAGGCATTGGTCGTGCCATCGCCTGCCAGCTTGCCGCTGACGGGTTTACCGTAGGCGTACATTACCACCGTGACGCCGCAGGCGCGCAGGCGACGCTGGATACCATCACACAGGCGGGCGGTCAGGGTCGCCTGCTCTCTTTCGATGCAGGTAACCGCGAACAGTGCCGTGACGTGCTGGAGCAGAATATCGAGGCCCACGGCGCATGGTATGGCGTGGTCAGTAATGCCGGTATCACCCGCGACGGTGCGTTTCCGGCCCTCAGCGAAGACGACTGGGACAGCGTCATCCATACCAACCTCGACAGTTTTTATAACGTTATTCAACCCTGCATTATGCCGATGATCGCCACCCGAAAAGGGGGGCGCATTATCACCTTATCCTCCGTGTCCGGCATGATGGGCAACCGCGGTCAGGTGAACTACAGCGCGGCAAAAGCGGGCATTATTGGCGCGACCAAAGCACTGGCGATTGAGCTGGCAAAACGCAACATCACCGTGAACTGCATTGCGCCGGGGCTGATTGATACCGGCATGATTGAAATGGAAGAGGCTGCGCTGAAAGAGGCAATGTCCATCATTCCAATGAAACGGATGGGCCAGGCCGAAGAGGTTGCAGGACTTGCCAGCTATCTGATGTCAGATATTGCAGGCTACGTTACCCGCCAGGTCATTTCCATTAACGGAGGAATGCTATGACGCGTCGCGTGGTGATTACCGGTATGGGCGGCGTTACCGCCTTCGGCGAGGACTGGCAATCCGTTTCCCGCAGGCTGCTGGCGTATGACAACGCGGTACGCAAAATGCCGGAGTGGCAGGTTTACGATGGCCTGCACACACTGCTGGGCGCGCCGATTGATGATTTCACCCTGCCGGAACACTATACCCGCAAGCGTATTCGCGCCATGGGCCGCGTGTCGTTGATGTCGACCCGCGCCACCGAGCTGGCGCTGGAGCAGGCGGGGCTGATTGGCGAGGCGGTGCTCACGAATGGCCAAACCGGTATCGCCTATGGCTCCTCCACAGGCAGTACCGGGCCAGTCAGCGAATTCGCCACCATGCTCACCGAAAAACACACCCACAACATCACCGGTACGACCTATGTGCAGATGATGCCGCACACGACCGCGGTGAATACCGGCCTGTTCTTTGGCCTTCGGGGTCGCGTTATCCCGACGTCGAGTGCCTGTACGTCGGGCAGTCAGGCCATTGGCTACGCCTGGGAAGCCATTCGTCACGGTTATCAGACCGTGATGGTCGCAGGCGGAGCAGAGGAGCTTTGTCCGTCAGAGGCGGCGGTATTTGACACCTTATTCGCGACCAGCCAGCGCAACGATGCGCCGAAAACCACCCCTTCGCCATTTGATACGCAGCGTGATGGTCTGGTCATTGGGGAAGGCGCAGGCACCCTGATTCTGGAAGAGCTTGAGCATGCCAGAGCACGCGGTGCAACTATCTATGGCGAGATCGTTGGCTTCGCCACCAACTGTGATGCAGCCCATATCACCCAGCCACAACGTGACACCATGCAAATTTGTATGGAGCAGTCGCTGGCGTTAGCAGGGTTAAGCGCGCGGGACATGGGGTACATCTCCGCGCACGGTACCGCCACCGATCGCGGTGATATCGCCGAAAGCCAGGCCACCGCCGCCATCTTTGGCGACAACGTGCCAATTTCGTCGCTGAAGAGCTATTTTGGCCACACGTTAGGCGCCTGTGGGGCGCTGGAAGCCTGGATGAGTCTGCAGATGATGCGTGAGGGCTGGTTTGCCCCGACGCTCAATTTAAGACAACCGGATGAGCAATGTGGTGCTTTAGATTATATTATGGGTGAAGCCCGTCAGATTGACTGCGAGTATCTGCAAAGCAATAACTTCGCATTTGGCGGCATCAACACGTCGATAATCATCAAACGCTGGGCGTAACTATGTACCAGTTTATACTGGGAAAGATCTCCACCCTGAGCGCAGACCCGCTGGCGTCGACGCTTGCACATATGGCACCTGCGGGTGCACGAAATGCATCCTGGCTGGCGGGGAGAACCCTGCTCGCCAAAACGCTTTCTCCTTCTCCGTTACCCGAGATCGTCTATGGTGAGCAAGGGAAGCCGGCCTTCGTGGATGCGCAGCCCTTCTGGTTTAACCTGAGTCACAGCGGCGATAATATCGCGCTGCTGCTGAGCGACGAAGGCGAAGTGGGATGTGATATCGAAGTTATCCGCCCACGTGAAAACTGGCAGGCGCTGGCTAACGCCGTCTTCAGCGTGGCGGAACATGCGGAGCTGGAGCGCGAAGACCCGGAGACAAAGCTTTCTGCTTTCTGGGGGATCTGGACGCGTAAAGAGGCCATCGTGAAGCAGCGAGGCGGCAGCGCCTGGCAGATTGTCAGCATCGACAGCACGTCGCAGACGCATTCGGTAAGCCAGCTCCAGTTCGGCTCGCTCAGTCTTGCCGTCTGCACCTCAACGCCTTATACCCTTACCGCCGGGACGATTGCTCACCACGGGATGTCCGTGGCATAAAAATCACCAGCACGCCGAGAATAATCATCCCGACCCCCGCCAGCCCGTGCCAGGAAAAGTGTTCGTTCCAGCCGGGCAACAAAATGGCCGCGGCCCACACCAGAATGTAACTGAGGCTCAGCAAGGCATACGCTTTGCTGAGCGCCATGCGATGCAACGCCAGATACCAGCAGCCCATCGAGGCCACATACCCCATGAGTCCCAGCAGCAGCGCGCCAGTACCGGATGAGAAGTGCCAGAGCGCGGAGACAAACGCATAAAGCTCGCTGACTGGCGGCAGAGCCTGCATGGCATAGCGCAGCAGCAGCTGCGCCGCGCTGACCAGCATTACGCTGCATAACGCCCAGAACGTTCCTCTCACAGGCTTCCTCCGAGGATAACAATGCCGATGATGATGAACCCGACGCCCAGCCAGTGATGCAACGCGACTTTTTCATGCCAGAATGCTTTCGCCGCCAGGGTCACCCAGACAAAATTGAGGCTCAGCATAGGGTAGGCAACGCCGACAGGCAGGCGCTGCAGGACCACCAGCCAGACCAGCATGCCGCTGCCCAGCGCCAGCAATGCCAGGCCCAGCCACAGCATAATATGCGCGCCACGCCGCCCGGCTTTCGCCGGACGGGTGGCCTGCTTCTGACACAGCTGCCCTGCGCAGGTCAGCAGGCTTGCCAGTATCAACCAGAGCCAGGTCGTCATTGCGGTAAATACTGCAGCCAGGCCAGACGGCCCTGAATATACAGGCTGTCCGGTTCTGGCAGATGAGCCCGCTTAATATCGTCGTGTTTTGACAGCAGGATCACCAGTGACACGCCCCCCTGCTGGCGATGCGTTGCCAGCCACTGCGCAAAATTATCTTTCTCGACAAACCGGTCTTTCACATCCGGGTACGCTAGCCCGTAGCTCAGCTCGCCGCTCTGACCAAACAGAATGATGTCATTACGCTTAAGCTCCCACGCCAGCCCGGAGGCCACACCAACATTGTTCGCCAGCACAAACCGGCTGCTCTGAAGCGGGTCACGGATGGTATCCACCAGCGACTGCGGCTGTTTGGAATCTACCACCAGGTTAGGAATGGCAAACCCAATCAGCAGCGCCACGCCAGCAGGACACAACGCCGCCAGCCACCAGCGCTGCGCGCTTTGCCGCACGGTAAACCAGCCGACAGCCGCCCAGACGAGAAACGCCAGCACCGCGCAGAAGACTTTATACAGCTCAACGGATGTCCAGACCGGATGCTTAGCAATCCCCCACGGCGAGACCACCAGCGCCGCCACCACGCCAATCACACCAAACGCCAGGTTAATCCCGCCGTTAATGCGTAACGCTCTGGCCCCTTTGTCCGCCGCGATGCAGGCATAGCGCGCCATCAGAATAGCCAGCGGAGCAAAACACGGCAGGATGTAGGTTGGCAGTTTGCCTTTGGCAATGCTGAAGAACAGCAGCGGCATCACGACCCATCCAAGCAGATAAAAGCCACCGCCCGTGTTGTCTCTTTCGCGCCAGCCCAGCCGAAACGCGCCGGGCAACAGCGCCAGCCACGGCAGACTGCCGGCCAGCAGGAACGGCAGGTAGTACCAGAACGGCGCTTTGTGCTGGGCATCGCTCTGGGCAAAGCGCTGAATATGCTCAACCCAGAAGAAGTAGCGCCAGAAATCAGGCTCTCGATGCGCAATGGCCAGCGCCCAGGGCAGGACGATCAGCACACAGCTCACGATGGCCAGCCAGCCAAAGATCAGCACCTCTTTCCAGCGCTTCTGCGCAATCACCCACGGCAGCACGCCTATCACCGGCACCGCCAGCGCCAGGAATCCTTTGGTCATCACCCCCATGCCGCAGGCAAGCCCGAGCAGCACGTAGCCACCCGCTTTTCCGGCCACGGTTTCAGCCTGCGAGGCCAGCCAGAAGCTGCACATAGCGGCCACCAGCCACAGGGTAATGATGGGATCCAGCACGGCGTACGTACCAATGCCATACACCAGGAACAGGGTCAGGAAGATAAGGCCGGAGAAAATGGCAACGCGCTTATCCCGCCACAGGCGCCACGCCATCCAGATCACCAGCAGAGCCGTCAACCCGGTTGAGAATATGGCGCCGGCGCGCACGGCAAAGTTAGTATGCCCAAACAGCAGTTGCCCGATACTGTTGATCCAGTAGCCCGCAATCGGCTTTTCAAAGTAACGCAGCCCCAGAAAATGCGGGACAATCCAGTCTCCAGACGCCAGCATTTCGCGGCTGATTTCCGCATAGCGCGTTTCATCAGGCTGCCACAGCAGGCGAATATCGACCGGAATGAGGTAGTAAACGATAAACAGTGCGAGAAGCGCTAAGCCATAACGGGCTGCTTTCATGATACCGGACTCACGGTTTGTTGATAGCCAAGCCAGCCTTCCCGGCCAGCCAGTTCATTACGCACAATTTTGCCCACGGGCAGGACGCTAAGATCCTCTGGCAGCAATTCGCTCAATGGACAAAACTGAATGCCCTCCTGAGCGGCCATCGTCAACAGTGCATCGAAATCATGCTGATACGCAATCCCCTCCACTTCCGCGTGGATGGTATAGACGGGCGTACCGGTGTCGCGATGAATGCAGTCCAGAATATAGCGATTGAACCCTCCGGCACTAACCTCGCGGCCAACCACTTCATCCCAGGTGGGAAGCGTGACCGGGATTTGCACCGTCCCCAGGCGATTCTCCCCGATGAGCGGCAAAAAAGGCCCTGTGCCGCGGCAATCGCTGTTGTAGCGAAACGCGAAGGGTTCTTTGGCTTTCACCACGCGTTGGTCGGCACGCCATCCCGCCACGGCGGAGCAGCGAATCGTCTGACCGGTAATGGCCTCCAGCTCCAGCATGCCGCGCTCAACTTCACGCGACAGGCGTGGAATATCCCAGACGCCAGCCCAGGCCTGCCAGGCATGGTGATCCCAGGCATGCAGTCCAACCTCATGGTGCTGCGCCGCGTCGCGGATAACGGCTTCATTACCCGCGCCAATGCGCCTGCCGGGCCATGCGGTTCCGGCCAGCAAAATATCCCAGCCGTAGAGAGAGGCTGCGCGTGAGCGCAGCATTTTGAACAGAAATGCCGGTTTAACCAGACGCCATAAATGACGTCCCATATTGTCAGGCCCCACGCTGAAGAAAATGGATGAGCGCACGTTGTGCTTGCTCAGCAGTTCCAGCAGTTTGGGTACGCCGTCACGCGTCCCCCTGAAGGTGTCGACATCAATGCGTAAACCGACTTTTCTCATGAGACCTGTTCCGACAGCTCCACGGTGCGCAGGAAGAAATCGAGCGTTTCATCAATGGTCTGATCCATCTTCACCGTCGGTGTCCAGTTCAGGCAGCGTTTCGCATTACGAATGCTCGGTTTACGGTGCTCAACGTCCTGATAACCTTTACCGTAGTAGCTGCTGCTTTCCACTTCACGGAAACCGGCAAACGGCGGGAAGCGATCGCGCAGCGGATGACGTTCAAAGCTTGCCAGCAGCATCTCAGCCAGCTCGCGAATGCTCGCTTCGTTATCCGGGTTACCGATGTTGATGATCTCTCCGTTGCAGCGACCCTCTTTGTTTTCGATGATGCGGAACAGCGCCTCGATACCGTCGCTGATATCCGTAAAGCAGCGTTTTTGTTTACCGCCTTCGATAAGCTTGATGGGCGAGCCTTCCACCAGGTTCAGGATCAGTTGGGTGATGGCACGTGAGCTGCCGATACGCGCCGCGTTAAGGTTATCCAGACGTGGCCCCATCCAGTTAAACGGACGGAACAGCGTAAAGCGCAGACCCGCTTTCTCGCCGTAGGCCCAGATCACGCGGTCGAGCAGCTGCTTGGAGACGGAATAAATCCAGCGCTGTTTGTTGATCGGCCCGACGACCAGGTTAGAAGTGTCTTCGTCGAAGTTTTTGTCAGTACACATGCCGTACACTTCAGAAGTTGACGGGAAGATAATGCGCTTGTCGTATTTCACACAGTCGCGGATGATCTTCAGGTTCTCTTCGAAGTCCAGCTCGAACACGCGCAGCGGGTTACGGGTGTACTCAATCGGCGTGGCAATCGCCACCAGCGGCAGCACCACGTCACATTTTTTAATGTGATATTCAATCCACTCGGAGTGAATGCTGATATCCCCTTCCACAAAGTGGAAACGCGGGTTGTCGAGGAAACGACTGATGGCATCAGCACCGATATCCAGACCATAAATTTCGTAGTTATCGTCTTTCAGCAGACGCTCGGTCAGGTGGTTGCCGATAAAACCGTTGACGCCGAGGATCAGCACGCGGGTGCGGCGTTTGATGGCCACAACCGGTGCGCTGGTGATCAGTGCGCCAGTGACCAGCCCCAGAGACTGAGCCAGCTGCGCGCCCTGAACGTAAACGCCGTTATCGGTTTGCCCGGTAACGATCTCCAGCGCCTGCTCGCCGCAGCTGACAATCAGCGGGGAAGCTGAGACAACGGTGCCCGGTTTGGCGGCAGAAATGTCGTCGCGTACGCGGGATTTCCAGACGATAAATTTACTTACGCCTGCAAAGCTGTACGCCCCCGGCCAGGGGTCGGTAACGGCACGCACCAGGTTGTGCAACTGACGAGCCGGCTTGTTCCAGTCCAGGCGACCATCTTCTGGCCGGCGACGGCCAAAACAACTCGCCTTGCTCTCATCCTGCGCGGTCTCGCTGAAGGTGCCGTTAAGGATCGCCGGCAACACATCACGTAACAGGCTTTGCGCTACGGTGCAGAGCTTCTGATGAAGCTGCAGCGCAGTTTCATCCGCGTCGATAGCCACGCGCTGCTGCGCGATGATGGCACCGGCATCTGCGCGGTGCACCATACGGTGTAAAGTGACGCCGGTTTCCGTTTCGCCGTTCACCAGCACCCAGTTCAGCGGTGCGCGGCCACGGTAGGCGGGCAGCAAAGAGCCGTGAAGATTAAATGCCCCTTTTGCGGCCAGACTTAAAATCTCATCGCAAATCAGGTTGCGATAATAGAACGAGAAGATGGCATCAGGCGCGAGCGCCCGGATGCGATCCACCCACAGCGGATGGTTGACATCGTCCGGGGCGTAAACCGGAATACCTCGCTCTGCGGCGATACGCGCCACCGAGCCAAAGAAGTTATTCTCTCCGGCCGTGTCCGGATGCGTGAAGATTGCAGCGATTTCATAGCCCGCTTCCAGCAGGGCCAGCGTGCCCGCACACCCCATATCGTGATAGGCAAAGACAACAGCTTTCATGGGTGAATTTCCTCTTGAGATGCTTTGTGTTCCTGGCGGACAACACGTTGAATAAAGTAGCGCGGACGTGCGCGAACATCGTTATAAATACGGCCAATGTATTCCCCGAGCAGGCCCATCCCGACAAACTGGGCGCCGATGAACATAAACAGCACGGCAAAGAGCATGAAGACCCCTTCCGCCGCCCACTGGGGACCGTAGATCAGGCGGAGTAACACCAGCAGCACGGAGAGCGCGAAGCCGAACACGGCAATGATGCTGCCGAAAACGCTCAACAGGCGCAGCGGCGTGGTGGTCAGGCAGGTGATAAGGTCGTACATCAGGTTGATGAGACGCATAAAGCTGTACTTCGACTCCCCGTGCTCGCGCTCGGCGTGCAGTACCGGGATTTCCGTCGCCTTACGGGCAAAGGTGTTCGCGAGAATGGGAATAAACGTGCTGCGTTCATGGCAGTGCAGCATGGCGTCGACAATATGGCGGCGGTAGGCGCGCAGCATGCAGCCATAATCGCCCATCGCTTTGCCGGTGGTCCGCTGGATCAGACGGTTGATTGTGCGGGAAGCCAGCTTACGGAACAGGCTGTCCTGACGGTTTTGCCGCACCGTGCCGACCACGTCGTACCCTTCATCGGCCTTTGCAACCAGACGCGGGATCTCTTCCGGCGGGTTTTGCAGATCGGCATCAAGCGTAATAATCAGATCGCCCGTCACATGGCTGAACCCGGCCATAATGGCGGAGTGCTGGCCGTAGTTACGGTTAAGCAGCACGGCAACAATATGGCTGCCCTCGGCCTGCGCGGCTTCGGTCAGCATCAGCGCGGAATTATCGCTACTGCCATCATCCACCAGCAGTATTTCATAGGCTTTGCCGAACGTGTCGCAGGCGGCCGTCGTGCGGCTGATCAGTTCGGGCAGGCTCTCCTGTTCGTTGTAAACGGGGATAACCACAGAAACTTTTTGTACAGGCGGTGCGCTGAACATATCAATTTCCTGCAAGCTGATGGAGCGCGGTAATGACGCGGGTTGTGTCGTCATGAGTCATGTCCGGGAAAAGGGGGAGAGAACAAATACGCGCGCTATTCCATTCAGAATTCGGGAGCGATACATCAGGAAAACGCTCGCGGTAGTATTTTTGCGTGTGCGCCGCGCGGAAATGCAGGCCGGTGCCAATGCCTTTTTCCTTCAGGGCTGCCATCAGGTTGTCGCGAGAAATCCCGCAACGGGCTTCATCCACGCGAATGATGAACAGATGCCAGGCGTGGACGTGCGGCCATGAAGGAATACGCAGCGGGTGGAACGGCGTATCGGCAAGCTCGCGCAGATAGCGTTCAGCAATGTCATGACGTCGTGCGTTGGCCTCTTTCAGTTTGCCCAACTGCACCAGCGCCAGCGCGGCGTTGATATCCGCCAGGTTGTATTTGAAGCCGGGCGTGATAACTTCTGCCTGCGGCGCACGACCGTGCGTCTGGCGGTCGTAGGCGTCCACACCCAGGCCGTGGAATTTCAGGCTACGGATCCGCTGCGCCAGTTGCGCATCGTCCGTGACCACTAACCCGCCTTCGGCGCAGGTCATGTTTTTAATGGCGTGGAATGAGAAAATCGCGGTGCCCTGCCAGCCCACGTGATGCGAGTGGTAGTACGTGCCGGCTGCATGCGCCGCATCTTCAATGACCGGGATACCATGACGTTCCCCGATGGCGCGAATGGCGTCGATGTCACACGGCGCGCCGGCATAATGAACCGGAACAATCGCTTTTGTGCGCGGCGTAATGGCGGCGTCGATCGCATCCGGCGTGACCATCAACGTATCCCGGTCAACATCAATCATCACCGGGGTTGCGCCCAGCAGCACAATCATATTCAGTGTGGATACCCAGGTCAGGGAGGGGGTAATCACCTCATCGCCTGGACCAATACCCAGCGCCATCAGCGTGACATGCATTCCCGCGGTCGCTGAGCTGACGGCAATCGCATGTTGATTCCCGGTTAGCTGACAGAATGCCTCTTCAAGCGCCTGATTTTTCGGTCCTGTGGTGATCCAGCCGGAGGTTAATACCTCCTGCAACGCCGCTAATTCCTCGCTACCCATGGACGGCCGGGAAAAAGGCAAAAAATCACTCATCATTAATTTCCTTGAAATAAGAATGGCACGCTTTTGATATTAACCAAATGCCGGCTCGTTTATTTCAACGAACCATAAACTTATATCAAGGTAGCTAACATTTCTTAGGGAAAAATTAAGAAAGACATTCCATTCACTTTATCAACCCATTAACCACTTAAAATACAAAGAGTTAAATTATTATGAATTATTTATTGTGTGATCAAACTCGACCTTTGCCTGCAATTTTTTAAACATAACATCAACAAACAAAAAAAATCCCGGCTATTTCTTTTAAAAGAAGAAATAGCCGGGAACTTTTCTTTTTAGTTAATTGTCGCGCTTATTTTAAATTATCAGGAAAGTTTTTTGGTAACTCGCTCGCCGCGCAGGCAATAACGCTTTCATTATTCGCCCCACAGTCGCGAACAAAGGTGATCGTCGCAAATTCATCAATGACTTCAGTGGGGTATGCCGGACCCGCATCACGATACGCATTCATCAATGGAATATGATCGTTCTGGAAGCAGACGGTTTTTTCTGGATTGTTGATCACCCAACGTGGGAAGAAGATGGTGCCGTGGAACAGTTTGTCACCCAGGTTTGCAATCAGGCTCACGTCGGTACCGGTTGGTTCTGTCCAGGAAATTTTATAGATGCTCTCCCCTACGCGAACAATATAAGCCTGCTGATCTTTCACCCAACGGTTCGCCACAATCCCGCTGTGAATACGGTAATCAAGGGTGGTTTCGTTTTTGACATAAATCTCGTAGTTCCAGCCATTATCATAGGTATATACAAGGTGTTTGCCGACGAAGCCGCTTAAGTCATGTTTGTCGAAGGTGTTCATAATGTGTCTCCTTTGTTTTGATGAGACGATCGTACCCCTTCAAAAAATGAATGAATAACGCTATGTTTGAATCAAATTCATCCAAATTTTAGATTAATCATGCATAAGACGACGCTTGAACAATGGTCATTACTGGAAAGAGTGGTCGAGGCAGGCAGCTTTGCCAAAGCAGCGGAAGAGACCAACCGCAGCCAGTCCTCGGTCAGCTATAACCTGTCGCTGCTGCAGGAGCGGCTGGGCGTGGCGCTGCTGGTGCCTGAGGGGCGGCGGGCTGTCTTGACCCCGGCCGGCGAACTCCTGCTCAACCAGGTTAAACCGTTGCTGAAAGCCTTCGCCTATGTTGAGACCCGTGCGGCAAGCCTGCGTAACGGAATGCGCACGCGGTTAGATCTGGTGGTGGACAGCATTTTCCCGCGCCGACGCCTGTTTGCTATTTTGCGTCAGTTCCAGCAGCTGTATCCGCAAACGCAGGTCCGCCTCACCGAAGTGCTGGAAAATAGCCGCACCGATGTCATTAATGATGAAGCCGACGTGATGGTGTTAACCCGCCGCCAGGACATAACCGGTCTTGGCGAATGGCTGATGAATATCGACTTTGTTGCCGTGGCGCATCATCAACATCCCCTCTTTAGCCTCGACGCGCCGCTTAACGACGATATGCTGCGCCCGTGGCCGCTCATTCAGATAGCCGACAGCCAGACCGCCGCGCGTGCGGCCGGTGAGTCGTGGACCTTTTCCACCATTGACGCAGCCATAGAAGCGGTAATGTCTCAGGTCGGCTATGGCTGGCTGCCAGAGGAGCGTATTCAGACCCAGCTTGATCTGGGGGTGCTTAAACGCCTGCCGCTTAGCCATGGCGCACGCCGGGCTACGCCGCTGCACCTGATTGTGAAACGCTCCCTCGGCCCGCTGGATGAACAGGTTGAGACCCTGCTGCGCCTTTTTAGCCAGGAGCCGCCATCCTCACCTGCTACGCTTTAAGGTCCGAACGTTAAACACGATAAGGAGCAGATGATGAAGATCGATTTTACGGGGAAAGTCGCGCTGGTGACCGCCTCTACCGGCGGGATCGGCTTCGCCATAGCCCGAGGGCTGGCTGAAAGCGGTGCGGAAGTGATCATCAATGGCCGTAGCACGGAGTCGGTGAATAAAGGTATCCAGCAGCTACAACAGGTTGTGCCTGGGGTGCAGGTACGCGCCGCGATTGCCGACCTCAGCACGGCTGAAGGGGTGGAATCGCTGCTGAACGTGGCGACCCACGTCGACATCCTGGTCAACAATGCCGGCATTTACGGCCAGCAGGATTTTTATGGCACCGACGATGATACCTGGGAGCGTTACTGGCAGACAAACGTGATGTCCGGCGTGCGTATCTCCCGTGCGCTGCTGCCCGGTATGGTGCAGAAAGGCTGGGGACGCGTGGTGTTTATTTCGTCCGAGTCGGCCTGCAATATCCCGGCGGACATGATCCACTATGGCGTGACCAAAACGGCGCAGCTGTCGCTCGCTCGCGGGCTGGCGAAGTTCGTGGCGGGAAGCGGTGTCACGGTGAACAGCGTATTGCCCGGCCCCACCCTTTCAGACGGTTTTGCCGGCATGATGAAAGACGAGATCGAAAGAACCGGCAAATCGCTGGAGGAACTGGCGAAAGAGTTTGTGATGACTCACCGCCCGAGCTCGGTTATCCAGCGTGCCGCGACGGTGGAAGAAGTCGCCAATATGGTGGTGTATGTCTGCTCGCCCCAGGCCTCCGCCACCTCGGGCGCGGCACTGCGCGTCGATGGCGGCGTGGTGGATGACATCATCTGATCCCTCAGACAGAACGGTCTGTGACCCGTCGGGCAGTAATATAGTGCGCCTGCCAGTAGTCATCAGTCAGGGTTGAGACGGTTACGCCCTGGCTGCGTGAAGCATGAATAAACTGGCTATTGCCGATGTACACGCCCACGTGCCTTCGGTCTGGACCGATCTGAAAGAAGACCAAATCCCCCGCCTTCAGACGGTATTGCGCCACCTTCACGCCGCGATGGATCTGTTCGCCCGTCGTGCGCGGCAGATTAAGGTGCGCCGCATCGCTGAACAGATGCTGCATCAGCGCGGAGCAGTCAACGCCCCGATGTGTGGTCCCGCCCCACTGATAGTGGGTGCCTTTCCACTTCTGGTATTGATCAAGGATCCGGGTACGCAGTGGTCCTGTTTCCTGGTGCAGCAGCGCGGATTTTGCCGGAGAAAGGGTGAGCTCGCGGTTCATTGACAGCATCGACGCCGGCAGTTGAAAACTCAATGCCGAAAACGAAGCCAGACTTAACGAGAGGATTGAAATAAGCGATCTAAACGTCATATCAAAATAGATTCAGTGAGTGAATATTTTCCTTACCGGTGGGGGCCAACGTTCCCCCGAAATAGCGCTCAATGTGGCGATAATATAGACAGCTCGCTTTTCAACCAATTATTATTGAGACCAAAAATGGACTCACTTTCCGATCGCAAGATCGCGAAAAAAATGCTCAAGACAGAAGGACAGACAGGGTAAAGCAGGTAAACTAATCAACAGAATGTGTATTTTAGCTAAGACGTATTTATGACCAATATGATTGCCGACGAGGCCGTGGCCAAATCCAACGTGCTCTCCGTCTTCGACTTTGATGGAACACTGACGCACCACGACAGCTTTATCCCTTTCCTGCGTTTTGCCTTTGGTAAACGTTACTTCGCGGGCCGCCTGGTGCGTATGGCCTTACCCACGCTCCACTGCGTGCGTCGTAAGCTGACGCGCGATGAGCTGAAGGAAGTGCTGATTAAAACGTTCCTGACGGGCGTGGATGAACACTGGCTACGCCAGAAGGCGGAAGCGTTTTGCGAAAAATACTGGGACAAGCTGATGCGCCCTGCCGGCGTACTGGCCGTCGCCGCAGAGGTGAATTCCGGTGCGGAAGTGACCATCTGCTCCGCCTCTCCGGCGCTGGTGCTCCAGCCATGGGCTGACAAGCTAGGGATTAAGCTGATTGGCACACAGCTGGAAGTGAAAGACGGCAAGCTGACCGGACGTATCACCGGCAACAACTGCCGCTGTGCCCAGAAGGTGGCGAGGCTGGAAAAAGTGTATGGCGATCTGAATAGCTACCACCTGCGCGCGTGGGGCGATACCCGCGGTGACCATGAACTGCTGGCGGCGGCGCAGGATGCACACTGGCGGCACTTCCATCCACCGCGCAAGCGTCGACATTCACCGATTAAGTGTTAGACACTGTCTACCCGAAAACGGCAACCAAAGGTTGCCGTTTTGCTTTTAATGGGCTTCTTTCTTACCCGGGAACATCACGCTGGTGATAATCCCCAGCGCCAGCACGCCAAGCACCACTAACAGGCTTGCCGTGGCACCAATGCTGTAACCGTGGTGCCAGAAGTGATCGGTGGCATTTAATCCGAGCTTGAACGCCACGAAGAACAGCAGCAGCACCACCGCTTTCTCCAGATGCACCAGATACTGCTTCAGCGCTTCCAGCACGAAGTAGAGCGTACGCAAGCCGAGGATGGCGAACATCATTGCGCTGTAAATAATAAGCGGCTCACGGCTGACGGCAATAATGGCCGGCACGGAGTCAAACGCGAACATCACATCAGAGAGTTCCACGACCGCCACGCAAAGCAGCAGCGGCGTTGCGTAGCGTTTCGCCTTCTTCACGCGTCCAACCGTTACGTCCTGGTTTTCAGGTTTCTCCAGCTCCGCGTCCACCTCTTTCTGGGTCAGAATAAAGGCATTGCTGCTGATTTTAGGCCAGACAGGATAGAAGCGTTTCACCAGACGGTAAGCCAGATGGCCGGAGTAATCTTCAACCTCGTCACTCTCTTCATTACGTCTGAGCATCATCACCGCCGTCCAGCCGACGACCAGCGCGAAGATAACCTCGACGTAAGGCCCCAGACTCAACAGGCTGGTCCCGATGGCCACAAAGATACCGCGGAAAACAATCGCCCCGAGCACGCCCCAGTAGAGGACGCGGTGACGATATTTATCCGGCACGCCGAACCAGGCAAAAATCGCCATCATCACAAACAGGTTATCAACGGAGAGCACCTCTTCCAGCGCGTAACCGGTGAGGAACAGGCTTGCCATCTCTGCGCCGTGGTGAACATACAGGAACCCGGCGAAAGCCATGGCCATCATGACCCAGAAGAGGGACCACATGGCAGCGCTTTTCAGCGAGATCGGTTTATCGTGACGGTGCATAAAGAGGTCGATAAACATCGCCCCGACGGCCATCACTACAAAGACAACAACGGTTTCAGTCGGGAAACCGAGATGAGCAGCAGACATACACAACCCTTTTGGCAGACAAAACACAGCACCATGCAAACTGGCGTAAACCAGGAACGGAAAGGGGCAGGCTGTTTACCAGCCTTTACCCCTTAAAGCCGCGGCCTTCCAGGCCCGGCAAAGAGAGGTACTTTACCGCACTCCATGGGGTCGCGCATCTGCCGTTTAGGCGCTCATGCCGCGCAAACGCTGCAGTACGGCCACCAGAACCGCCACTGACCAGCCCACCATCAAGGCGCCGACCAGACCTTCCACACCCCCAATCAGCCGCCAGTGCTGAGGCAACGTGACATCGCCGTATCCCACCGTGGCGTAACTGACCAGCGAAAAGTAGAAGCTGGTGTTCCAGTCGTTAAATGCATCAATAACAAAATAAAACCCGGCGAAGAGACCGGCTTCAAGAAGATGGGCGAAGATCATGGAGATAACGATCCCGACGTTACGCAAAACCACACGCACCGCAGAGTCGACCTCTAAGTTAATGAATTTTAAAACGCAAAACATCCACAGCGAATGGATGACCACCGTAAGGGTAAGCAAAATAATGATGCTGAGTAGCTGCATGAAAGGTGCTCTGACCGGGAAGAAAAATGACCCCGCGAACGCAGCGGGGCACCTGGAGTTGTCTGGCCTGGTCGAAGCTTAGTGGATCGGAGGAAAAAAGTTGGTGCAATAATTGCGCTGCGTGATTATCACCCTTTTAGAGTCTCCTCTTTGCGGCTGGTTCGACTGCTGTGAGCGATATATCTGGAGCGCACTATCTGTGAGTCACCTCTTATTTACATCATTTAAACCTTCCATTAACTGGATAAAAAGAACGCGCCGTCGCTATAGTGGTTTTGTTTAATAAAACTCAGTTGTACCTAATAAAACAAAGAACATACCCTGCGAGGACACAATGACAGAACATTTACGTAACGGTGCTACCGCCACCGAGGACAT
Organism: Enterobacter cloacae complex sp. 394I7; assembly: GCF_057320345.1. NCBI lineage: Bacteria > Pseudomonadati > Pseudomonadota > Gammaproteobacteria > Enterobacterales > Enterobacteriaceae > Enterobacter > Enterobacter cloacae complex sp. 394I7. The sequence goes on from NZ_JBXWCR010000006.1 coordinate 160,444, forward strand.
AGAAAGAGAGACGATGCGGAAGGTGATCTGGCGTATTCTCCCGTTTCTGATTGTCAGTTACCTGGTCTCCATTATCGATCGCGGGAATATCGGCATGGCTTCGCTGCAGATGAATGAGGACCTTGGCCTCAGCAAAGCTGCATTTGGCTTCGCCAGCAGTCTTTATTTCGTGGCCTATTTTCTGTTTGAAGTACCCAGCAACCTGGCCATGCAGAAAGTCGGCGCCCGGCTGTGGATCCCGCGCATTATGATCAGTTGGGGCATCGTCTCCATGTGTATGTCCCTGGTGCAGAACACCACGTCGCTCTATATCGTCCGTTTTCTTCTCGGTGCTGCAGAGGCGGGCTTCTTCCCGGGCGTCGTGCTGTATCTGACCTGGTGGATCCCGTCCCGCTACCGCGCACGCATTATTGCGTCCTTTATGGTCGCCATCCCACTCGCTAACTTCATTGGCTCCCCGCTTTCCGGGTTGATACTGTCCCTGGATGGCTGGCTGGGTCTTCGCGGCTGGCATCTGCTGTTCATTATTGAAGGCTTGCCGGCGGTGCTGCTGGGTATTGCAGCCTGGTTTATTCTCCGGGATCGCCCTCATCAGGCGAGCTGGCTTAGCAGTGAACAGAAACACTGGCTGGAAACCACGCTGGAAACCGAGCGCAATCAGCAAAAGAATATCGGACACCAGACCACCTGGCAGTTGTTAAAGCATCGCCAAATCTGGCTGATGGCGCTGATTTACGCGGGTGCATCGTCCGCGGGTACCACCATCAGCGTCTGGTCTCCTCAACTGCTGAAATCCTTCCATCTCGATAATCTTGAGACAGGTCTGCTTAACGCCATTCCTTACGGTCTGGCATCTGTTCTCATGATTGTATGGGGGCGGAATTCCGATCGTACCAACGAACGCCGCTGGCATACCGCACTCACGCTATTCATAATTGCCGCCGGCGTGTTCGCCGCCTTTGTGAGCGTCTCGCTGTCTGCCACGATCGTTATCCTCAGCATTATGCTGATAGGCGCCTATTCAATGAAAGGGCCTTTCTGGGCGCTGGCGTCCGGTTGGATGAGCAGTACCTCAGCGGCGGCGGGACTGGCCGCGATTGGCGCCATCGCAAACCTGATAGGCGGGGCGGTGATGGTAAACGCGTACGGCATTATCAATGAGCGGACGGGCAGCTACACGCTGGCGATGCTTCCACTGGCCGCGCTGTGCGTGGCCGGGGGGATAGCGGTGCTCATTATGGGCCGACAGGCCCGCAACGCTCAGCTACACGAAAAACAGGTCACGCATTAGCGTTGACAGAAGCGGGACAACTGTCCCGCTTCTGCATTTAAAGATGTTCTTCCGCCGTATCGCTCGTTTCCCCAAAAAACTGCTGACAGAAGAGCTTACTGGCTCCCATTTTCTGCGACAGACGGCTTGCTGCCGCCTTCATCAACTGACCTATCTCCTTCTCACGACGATCTTCCGTCAGCCGTGAGATGGGGCCGGTCAGGGCTAACGCCGCAACCAGCTTGTCGTGAACACCGAAGACAGGCATCGCAAACGCAGCGGTGTGGGGATCGCGTGCGCCTGACGTGTAGAATGGGAGTTCAGCGTCTCCCTCCGGCAGGCTCTCATTGAGCCCCCAATGGCGTAATACCTTACTGATGGCCGAATTATCGAGCGGAAACTGGCTACCGGGAAGATTGCTGTGTCGCAGGCCATGCGACGCTTCAGCGCGAAACAGGCAAAGCCGCTGCCCTCCCTCCAGCACATACCAGCTGGCACTCTCCTGAGACGCCAGGGATAAGGCCTGAAGCTCTGGCTGAACCACTCGGGAAAGATGGAAAGATTGTTCATACAGCTTGCCGAGGTAAAGCAGACGTGGGCCCAGCGCATAATTGCCGTCTTCATGCCTGACGACGTAATTCATCCGTTCAAGAGAATTCATCAAGCGGTAAACCGTGGTTTTGTGATAACCCGATAGCTGTGCCAGCGCGGTCAGCGTCAGGCTCTCATCTCCAGGACGGAAGCAATCCAGTAAAGCCAGCGCTTTTTCAACCGCTACAACGCCTTCATTCCCCATCATTATCTCCTTGTTAGCCCGGCAGTGAGTGTACCTCAAATTTTGTGAGTCACTTCGTGTTTACATCACAAACGCCATCTCGGGTCTGGCTAAAAGGAAAGCAACACCGCTATAGTTGTTTTGCACTGTACACCTGCATTGTACTTAGTAAAACAATATGGAGGCATTCATGTCCGTTACTGAAAAAAAACCGATTAATCGCCAGTTTGATCGCGTTTCTGCCGAGGACGTTCGTCGGGCTGCCGAGTATCAGGCCGCTATTCTGGCCGACGTGGCCGGTCGCCGCGGTACGCTTCATGGCCGCATCAAACCGCTGGCCCCACACATGTCCGTTGCGGGTCCGGCCATCACCGTTGAAGTCCGTCCGGGTGATAATCTGGCGATTCATGCCGCGATGGCGGTGGCGCAGCCCGGCGATGTCCTGATCGTCGATGGCAAAGGCGACCTGAGCTGCGCGCTGCTTGGGGAAATCATGGCCACTCAGGCTCAGGCGAGCGGCATTGCGGGCATTATTATTGACGGCGCTGTACGTGACGCCGATACCTTAAGCAAAGGTCACTACCCTGTCTTTTCTGCCGGTCTGAACCCCTGCGGCCCGACAAAGCTAATTTCTGGTCGGGTTAATCATCCCATTTCAGTCGCCGGGGCGACGGTTCAGGCCGGGGATCTGGTTGTCGCGGATATCGACGGCGTGGTAGTCATCCCGCGCGATGAGGTTCAGGAAGTTATCGCGCTGGCAAAAGGAAAGCTGGAGATGGAGACCCGACGCCTTGCCGCCATCCGTGAAGGCGATTTACGTCCACACTGGCTTGATGACGCGCTGCGTAAGGCAGGTATGTTAGATGACGGGGAGACGCTGTGATGGGGGGCAAAGACGTAGTTCTGGTTACCGGAAGCGACCTGGCGGAGCAGGCCATGGTGATGTTGCAGGGCTTTGAGGTGGTGTTTGCGGGCCGCCAGCCCACAGAAGATGAACTGATCGCGCTGTGTGAACGACACAATCCTGTGGCGATTCTGGTACGTTACGGCAAGATTACCGCGAAAGTCATGGATGCCGCCCCCGCTCTGCAGGTTATTTCCAAGCACGGAAGCGGGATCGATGTGATAGACCAGACGGCAGCGGCCGAGCGCAACATCGCCGTCCGCGCTGCGCCAGGTGCAAACGCGGCGGCAGTGGCTGAACATACCTGGGCGCAGATCCTCGCCTGCGCAAAGTCGGTGGTGCCTCTGGACAAGCGCCTGCGAGACGGGCACTGGGATAAGGCGACGCATAAATCCATTGAACTGGAGGGCTTAACGTTAGGGCTCATCGGATTGGGTGCTATCGGCTCGCGTGTGGCACATATTGGTCACGCATTCGGCATGAAGGTGCTGGCTTACGATCCCTATGCTAAGTCCATGCCTGCCCTGTGCGAACGCGCAGAAACGCTGAAAGGACTTCTTTCCCGTTCCGATGTCATCTCTTTGCACTGTCCGCTGACCGATGAGAATCGGGGGATGATCAATAGCCAGACGCTCGCACACTGCAAGCGGAACGCAATTCTGGTAAATACGGCACGCGGCGGACTGATCGACGATGAATCGTTACTGGCGGCGCTCAGGGATGGCACGCTGCACAGCGCAGCGCTGGACAGCTTTACCCACGAGCCGCTGACGGCGCCGCACCGCTGGCAGTCCGTAGAAAACGTGGTTATTTCACCGCATATTGGCGGCGTTACCGCAGCGTCATATATCAAGATGGGGACCGTGGCCGCGAGCAATATTCTTGCTGTAACAGACGTAACCACCGTCAGCCCGTAAAGCCATCTGTGACGAGTGGCAGTGCTCTTATGTCACTTGTCTTCTGCCAGCGCCTGAGCGCACGCCCAGGCACTTGCCCATGCCCACTGGAAATTGTATCCGCCGAGCCAGCCGGTCACATCCATCACCTCACCAATAAAATAGAGCCCCGGCACGTTGCGCGCTTCCATGGTGCGTGAGGAGAGTTCATGGGTGTCGACCCCGCCAAGCGTCACTTCCGCCGTGCGGTAGCCTTCGGTGCCGTTGGGCTGCACCCGCCAGGCTGTCAGCGTCTCAACCAGCACCTCCTGTTCGCGGCTGTTAAGCTGCTTGAGCGACACATCGGGGATCTGACCCAGCACCTGCAAACATTCCACCAGACGTTTTGGCAACTGCATGGCCAGCGTGTTTTTCAGGCTTTGATTCGGGTGCGCCGCGCGTTGCTCGTTGAGGAAAGCCTCCAGGTCGCATTCGGGTAGCAGGTTAACCGTGACAAACTCCCCCGGCTGCCAGTAGCTGGAGATTTGCAGTACCGCCGGGCCGGAAAGACCACGGTGGGTAAACAGCAGATTTTCACGGAACACCGTACCGTCTTCAGCCGTAATGACCGACGGAACCGAGACGCCAGAAATCGTCTGGAGCTGTTCCAGCAGGGGCTTATGCAGGGTGAACGGTACCAGCCCCGCACGGGTGGGCAGCACGTTCAGGCCAAACTGTTCGGCAATCTTGTAGCCGAATGGTGAAGCACCGAGCCCCGGCATGGAGAGGCCACCGCTGGCAATCACCAGGTTATCGGCGCTGACGCTTTCCCCGTTTAACTGCAGCGTGTAGCCCTGCTCATCGCGGGACACCTCCAGCACTTCCGTGCGCAGGCGCATTACCACGCCGCCCTTCTCGCACTCGGCCACCAGCATATCGACAATCTGCTGGGCGGAGTCATCACAGAACAGCTGGCCCAGCGTCTTCTCATGCCATGCGATACCGTGCTTACCCACCAGGTCGATAAAGTCCCACTGGGTGTAACGCGCCAGGGCCGATTTGCAAAAATGACGGTTCTGGCTCAGATAAGCTGCGGGTTCGACATAGAGATTTGTAAAGTTGCAGCGCCCGCCACCGGACATCAGAATTTTACGTCCTGGCTTTTTACCGTTATCCAGCAACAGCACGCGACGACCCGCCTGTCCGGCCATCGCCGCACAAAACATACCCGCCGCACCGGCGCCAATTACCACGGCATCAAACCTTTCCACGTCAAAATCCTCTTCGTTAACTGCCGCGGATTGTAAAGTTTCCTCTGTGGTCACACCAGCGCAATTAACCGAGATATCAGTCATATACTTGAAATATAAAATATATTTCTTTACCTAACGCCAACAAAGCCGAAGTTATATCAAAAAAAAGCTATATTTCACTTTGCCCGCCGCGCATTTGTCCTGGATAATGCGCCGCGTTCATGTCCTCAAAATGGCGTAACGTCCTATGCTACATTTGTTTGCTGGCCTGGATTTACATACCGGGCTTTTATTATTGCTTGCTCTGGTTTTTGTACTGTTTTACGAAGCGATCAACGGCTTCCACGACACTGCAAACGCAGTAGCAACGGTTATCTACACTCGCGCAATGCGATCGCAGCTCGCGGTTGTTATGGCGGCGGTATTTAACTTTTTTGGTGTTCTTCTGGGTGGACTGAGCGTTGCATATGCGATCGTGCATATGTTGCCAACGGATCTGCTTCTCAACGTTAGTTCTGGCCATGGCCTCGCTATGGTGTTCTCAATGCTGCTTGCTGCAATTATCTGGAACCTCGGTACCTGGTATTTCGGCCTGCCTGCATCCAGTTCTCACACCCTCATCGGCGCGATTATCGGTATTGGGTTAACGAATGCCCTCATGACCGGTACCTCGGTTGTTGATGCGTTAAACATCCCGAAAGTGCTGGGAATTTTCGCCTCACTGATTGTCTCCCCTATCGTGGGTCTGGTGGTCGCAGGCGGATTGATTTTCATCCTGCGTCGTTACTGGAGCAATACAAAAAAACGCTCCCGTATTCACCTGACGCCTGCAGAGCGTGAGAAGAAAGACGGCAAGAAAAAGCCGCCATTCTGGACGCGGATTGCCCTGATCCTTTCCGCTATCGGCGTTGCCTTCTCTCACGGCGCGAACGACGGTCAGAAAGGCATTGGTCTGGTAATGCTGGTACTGATTGGCGTCGCACCGGCGGGATTCGTGGTTAACATGAACGCCTCCGGTTACGAAATCACCCGTACCCGTGATGCGGTGAACAACGTTGAAATCTACTTCCAGCAACACCCTGAGCTGCTGAAGAAGGCAACCGGCGTTGACCAGTTGATCCCTTCTCCTGAAGCAGGCGCTACCACTGCGCCGGGCGAATTCCACTGCCATCCGGCAAACGCGATTAACGCGCTGGAACGTGCCAAAGGCATGCTGGGTAATATCGAAAGCTACGACAAACTGTCCGTTGAGCAACGTGGTCAACTGCGTCGCATTATGCTGTGCATCTCTGATGTCACGGATAAAGTGGCGAAGCTGCCAGAAGTGAATGCTGACGACCAGCGTCTGCTGAAGAAACTGAAAGGCGATATGCTCAATACTATTGAGTACGCGCCAATCTGGATCATCATGGCTGTCGCACTGGCTCTCGGTATCGGTACGATGATTGGCTGGCGTCGTGTGGCGACCACCATCGGCGAGAAGATCGGTAAGAAAGGCATGACGTATGCGCAGGGTATGTCCGCGCAGATGACGGCGGCGGTTTCAATCGGTCTGGCGAGCTATACCGGTATGCCAGTTTCGACCACCCACGTACTCTCCTCTTCCGTGGCAGGGACCATGATTGTTGACGGCGGCGGTCTGCAACGCAAAACCGTGACCAACATTCTGATGGCCTGGGTATTTACCCTTCCGGCCTCTATCCTGCTGTCGGGTGGGTTGTACTGGATTTCGCTGAAGCTTATCTAATCGGCAGAACGCGATAAAAAAGCGGCTCAGGAAACTGACCCGCTTTTTTTATGCTCAGTGCCAAATCATCAAGGCAATCATGCTGACCACAACCAGACCACACAGAGCGCTGGTTAAAATGAACTGACGGCGAAGACGCTCGCAACGGCGAATAAACTCTTCATCGTGGTGATCGCGATAGCGCTGGTAATAGATATACCCTACCAGACGCATCTGCTTGCTGGGCTGTCCGTGCGAGGTGAAGAACCCTCCACCGTCCACATACTGATAAAGCAACGGATCGCAACCACGAAGTACCACTAACAGCGCACGTAACGATGAGAAGTAGCGCGCCATATTCACTATGCAAACCACGCATAACGCCCAAAACAATGCGACGGTGCTAATCATACATCCTCCCCGGCGTACGCCCACGAAGCAAGGCCTCTGAGCTACCGCACTCCAGTGCCCTGACAGACAGTTCAGTGAAAGAATGAACAAAAGTCGATCCGGTTCGCGTTTTAATATCCGAACGGCTCATTAAATAGTGTAGGAGATCCGTTAATTTTTTTGCCACAAGGTTAATCGTTATCAACACCAAAGCTTGAAAAATATGTTTTACTGGGCCGTAATGAAAGCATCAGACGACGGCTTTTCCATTTAGTCATCGATAACTTAAGGAAGGAGTAACACTATGGCTTACAAACACATTCTCATCGCGGTAGACCTCTCTCCGGAGAGTAAAGTGCTGGTTGATAAAGCGGTATCCATGGCACGCCCTTACAACGCGAAAGTTTCTCTTATCCACGTTGATGTGAATTACTCCGACCTCTATACCGGTCTGATTGACGTCAATCTCGGTGATATGCAGAAACGCATCTCTGAAGAGACACACCACGCCCTGAGCGAACTGTCCACCAACGCGGGCTACCCTATCACCGAAACCTTAAGCGGCAGCGGCGATCTGGGTCAGGTGCTGGTTGATGCGATTAAGAAATACGATATGGACCTGGTCGTTTGTGGTCACCACCAGGACTTCTGGAGCAAGCTGATGTCTTCAGCGCGTCAACTGATTAACACCGTTCATGTGGATATGCTGATTGTTCCACTGCGTGACGAAGAAGACGAGTAAGTCTGCTTTCCCTCTCCCAAAGGGAGAGGGAACCGTTCGAGCCTCTTTCCAGCGCGGGTTGGGGTGACGGCATCAAACCGCACACCCTAACCTTCCTGTTCCGGCGTCCCCGAATAAATATCAAACCGGTGCCCTTTGGTAACCACCGCATTGGCCGTGGCCACGTCCGCCAGCGGCGGCGCATAGTCCGGGCGTTTCACCACCACGCGCTTCGTGGCTAACTGACGAGCAGGCACCAGCAAACCATCCGCGTCTAAATCCGGCCCGACCAGCGACTGGAACACCCGCATCTCTTTCTTCACCAGCGCGCTTTTCTGCTTATGCGGGAACATCGGGTCGAGGTAGACCACCTGCGGACGCGGAGTGATATCGGTCAGGGCCGTCAGGCTGGAGGCGTGAATCAACTGCAAGCGTGCCTGCAGCCACAGTCCAATCTCCGGGTCGGCATAGCCGCGCGTCAGCCCGTCGTCGAGCAGCGCGGCCACGACCGGATTGCGCTCCAGCATCCGCACGTGACACCCTACCGAGGCCAGGACAAACGCATCGCGCCCTAAACCCGCCGTGGCATCTACCACGTCCGGAAGATAGCTTCCTTTGACGCCAACCGCTTTGGCAACCGCTTCACCGCGACCGCCGCCGAACTTGCGCCGGTGCGCCATAGCGCCCCCCACAAAATCGACAAATATCCCGCCGAGCCTGGGTTCGTCACGCTTACGTAATTCCAGATGCGCCGGCGTCATCACCAGCGCCATCAGGTTTTCATCATCATGCTCCAGCCCCCAGCGGGCGGCCAGAACAGATAAGGCGCCGTCTCCGGCGCCTGTTTCATCGACTAAACAAATCTTCACGTAACGGTTAGCCTTTAATTCCGTAGTGCTCAAGCATCGCATCCAGCTGCGGCTCGCGGCCACGGAAGCGTTTGAACAGCACCATTGGCTCTTCAGAACCGCCGCGCGTCAGGATGTTATCAAGGAACGACTGGCCGGTTTCACGGTTGAATATGCCCTCTTCTTCAAAGCGAGAGAACGCATCCGCCGCCAGCACGTCGGCCCACAGGTAGCTGTAATAGCCTGCCGCATAGCCGCCCGCGAAGATATGGCTGAACGCGTGCGGGAAGCGGCCCCAGGTTGGGCCAGGAATAACGGCGACCTGCTTTTTGATCTCGGCCAGCGTCTCGAGGATTTTCGCCCCCTGCTCCGGACTAAACTCGGCGTGCAGACGGAAGTCGAACAGGCCGAACTCCAGCTGGCGCAGGATAAACATCGCCGCCTGGTAGTTTTTCGCCGCCAGCATTTTATCCAGCAGTTCTTTAGGCAGCGGCTCGCCAGTTTCGTAATGGCCGGAGATGAACGCCAGCGCGTCCGGCTCCCAGCACCAGTTTTCCATAAACTGGCTTGGCAGTTCGACCGCATCCCATGGCACACCGCTGATACCGGCAACGCCTGCGGTTTCGATGCGGGTCAGCATATGGTGCAGGCCGTGACCGAATTCGTGGAACAGGGTAATCACTTCGTCATGGGTAAACAGCGCAGGTTTGCCATTCACCGGACGGTTAAAGTTACAGGTCAGGTACGCCACCGGCTTCTGCAGGGAACCGTCCGCTTTGCGCATCTGCCCGACGCAATCATCCATCCATGCACCGCCGCGTTTGTTCTCGCGAGCGTACAGATCCAGGTAGAAGCTCCCGCGCAGCTCGTTCTTCTCGTCATACAGTTCGAAGAAGCGCACGTCCGGATGCCAGACGTCGATGTCGGTACGTTCTTTGGCGGTGATCCCGTAAATGCGTTTAACCACTTCAAACAGACCGTTAACGGCTTTGTTTTCCGGGAAGTAAGGACGCAGCTGCTCATCGCTGATGCTGTAAAGGTGCTGTTTCTGTTTTTCACTGTACCAGGCGATATCCCACGGCTGCAGCTCATCGACACCGTATTCCGCTTTCGCGAAGGCGCGCAGCTGTGCCAGCTCTTTCTCGCCCTGCGGACGCGCACGTTTCGCCAGGTCAGTCAGGAAATCGAGGACCTGCTGTGGATTTTCCGCCATTTTGGTGGCGAGGGATTTGGAGGCGTAGCTCTCAAAGCCCAGCAGCTGTGCCAGCTCGTGACGCAGCGCGAGGATTTCAGCCATCACCGGGCTGTTATCCCACTTACCGGCATTCGGACCCTGATCGGAAGCGCGGGTGCTGTACGCACGGTACATCTCTTCGCGCAGCGCCTGATTGTCGCAGTAGGTCATGACCGGCAGGTAGCTCGGGATGTCCAGGGTTAAGAGGAAGCCTTCCTGCTCTTTCGCTTCGGCCTGCGCTTTCGCCGCCGCCAGCGCGCTTTCCGGCATACCGGCCAGCTCGGCTTCGTCGGTAATCAGCTTCGTCCAGCCCATGGTCGCGTCCAGCACGTTGTTGCTGTACTGGTTGCCCAGCTCAGACAGACGGGCCGCAATTTCACCGTAACGGGTCTGTTTCTCTTTCGGCAAACCAATGCCGGAGAGTTCGAAATCACGCAGAGCGTTATCGACCGATTTTTTCTGCGCGGTGTTGAGTTCGGCATAGTGGTCGCCATCGCGCAGGTCGCGATAGGCTTTGTACAGCCCCTCGTGTTGACCAACCCAGGTGCTGTACTCAGAGAGCAACGGCAGGGTTTGTTCATACGCTTCACGGAGTTCCGGGCTGTTTTTCACTGAATTCAGATGGCTTACCGGGGAGAAGAGGCGTCCCAGCACGTCATCCACTTCGGCCAGCGGCTGACACAGATTTTCCCAGGTGTACGGCGCGCCCTGCGCCACCACGCTTTCTACCGCCGCACGGCAGTTGTCCAGCGCCTGTGTTACGGCTGGAACCACATGCTCAGGGCGGATTTTAGAAAACGGTGGCAACGAAAAAGGCGTCAGTAATGGATTGGTCATAAACGCTGTCCTGTTGAATAAGATGAATGAAGCGCGCATCCGGCGCTGTGCATATGCGATCTAGAATGGGGATAAGTGTAGAGGATTTCAATGCCAGACGTTGCGCTTTCGCGGCAGGATAAACTTTTCTGTATACTGTGGCGATACGCTCTATTTTTGCCCGATGGCGCTACGCTTATCAGGCCTACGTTTACTACCTGGAACACATTCATTCATGCTCAGTTATCGCCACAGCTTTCACGCAGGCAACCACGCCGACGTCCTTAAACACACCGTTCAGAGCCTGATCATTGAATCACTCAAAGAGAAAGATAAACCGTTTCTCTATCTGGACACCCACGCGGGCGCGGGACGTTATCAGCTGAGCGGCGAACATGCCGAACGCACCGGGGAATACCTGGAAGGGATCGCCCGCATCTGGCAGCAGGACGACCTGCCGGCAGAGCTGGAGCCCTACATTGGTGTGGTGAATCATTTTAACCGCAACGGCCAGCTGCGCTACTACCCTGGCTCGCCGTTGATTGCCCGCCAGCTGCTGCGCGAGCAGGACAGCCTTCAGCTGACCGAGCTGCACCCAAGCGACTTCCCGCTGCTGCGTTCTGAATTCCAGAAAGACAGCCGCGCCCGTGTGGAAAAGGCGGATGGCTACCAGCAGCTGAAGGCCAAACTGCCGCCGGTATCCCGTCGCGGTCTGGTGCTGATCGACCCGCCTTATGAGATCAAAACCGATTATCAGGCGGTAGTGAGCGGTATTAACGACGGCTACAAACGCTTTGCGACGGGCACCTATGCCCTGTGGTATCCGGTGGTGCTGCGTGCGCAAATTAAACGCATGATCAAAGACCTGGAAGCGACCGGTATCCGCAAAATTCTGCAAATTGAACTGGCCGTGCGCCCGGACAGCGACCAGCGCGGCATGACCGCTTCCGGCATGATTGTGATCAACCCGCCATGGAAGCTCGAAGCGCAGATGAACAACGTGCTGCCGTGGCTGCACAAGACGCTGGTGCCGGCCGGAACGGGCCATGCCACCGTCAGTTGGATCGTGCCGGAGTAATCGCAGTCATCGGTGGAAACTATTGATTTCAGGTATACAATCGCGGCAATTCACGATTAAGGATAAAAGCTATGACTAAGCATTATGACTACATCGCAATCGGCGGCGGCAGCGGCGGCATCGCCTCCATCAACCGCGCGGCCATGTATGGCCAGAAATGTGCGCTGATCGAAGCCAAAGCGCTGGGCGGCACCTGCGTCAACGTGGGTTGTGTACCGAAGAAAGTGATGTGGCATGCGGCCCAAATCCGTGAAGCAATCCATATGTATGGTCCGGATTACGGCTTTGACACCACCATCAATAACTTTGACTGGAACAAGCTGATCGCCAGCCGTACAGCCTATATCGACCGTATTCATACCTCGTACGACAATGTGCTGGGCAAGAACAACGTCGATGTTATTCATGGTTTTGCGCGCTTTATTGATGCGAAGACGATCGACGTTAACGGTGAGACGATCACTGCCGATCACATCCTGATCGCGACCGGCGGGCGTCCGAGCCACCCGGATATTCCCGGTGTGGAATACGGTATCGACTCCGACGGTTTCTTCGAGCTGCCTGCTCTGCCAGAACGTGTTGCCGTGGTGGGCGCGGGATACATCGCCGTAGAACTGGCCGGTGTGATTAATGGCCTGGGCGCAGAAACGCACCTGTTCGTGCGTAAACACGCGCCGCTGCGCAACTTTGACCCGCTGATCGTCGATACGCTGGTCGAAGTGATGAATACCGAAGGCCCAACGCTGCACACCCACGCCGTGCCAAAAGCGGTCGTGAAAAATGCAGACGGTAGCCTGACGCTTGAGCTGGAAGATGGCCGTAGCCAGACCGTGGATTGCCTGATCTGGGCGATTGGTCGTGAACCGGCTAACGACAACTTCAACCTGGCGGCGACGGGCGTTAAAACCGATGAGAAAGGGTATATCGTTGTCGATAAATTCCAGAACACCAGCGTTCCGGGCATTTACGCGGTGGGCGATAACACCGGTGCGGTCGAACTGACGCCGGTTGCGGTTGCCGCGGGCCGTCGCCTCTCTGAGCGTCTGTTTAACAACAAACCGGAAGAGCATCTGGACTACAGTAACATTCCGACCGTGGTCTTCAGCCACCCGCCAATCGGCACAGTGGGCTTAACAGAACCTCAGGCGCGCGAGCAGTATGGCGACGACCAGGTGAAAGTGTATAAATCCGCGTTCACCGCGATGTATACCGCCGTCACCTCTCACCGTCAGCCATGCCGCATGAAGCTGGTCTGCGTGGGTCCGGAAGAGAAGATTGTCGGTATCCACGGCATTGGCTTTGGCATGGACGAGATCCTGCAGGGCTTCGCCGTGGCGTTGAAAATGGGTGCCACCAAGAAAGACTTCGATAACACCGTTGCGATCCACCCGACAGCGGCCGAAGAATTTGTCACCATGCGTTAAGCAAAATGCCCCTCTGCGGAGGGGCGTTTGTTTCAGACATAAATCGTTGCACAACGAATGCTCTGAATTATTTGCCCCATAAATCTTTCTCAAAATCCCTTTTAGCCTTTATTTTTCAGGCAATTACTGTTTTAACTCCGCAAATACCCCGCGTTTAAAAACGTGATCAACCGCACATTTCCCTCAGCCAACACCGAAGCGAATGTCTACGCTTATAAGACGCCCGGAAAAAACTGTTATTTTGAACACACAACCGGAGGTCCTTATCGCCATGTTCAACCAGAAACTACAGGCTGCCGAGAACATCGAGTTCGAGATTGCAGAAGAGCTGCGCTACGAGACCGATCCCTGCGAGTTAAAACTGGATGAAATGATTGAGGCGGAGCCGGAACCCGAAATGATTGAGGGGCTACCCGCCTCTGATGCTCTGACGCCCGCCGATCGCTATCTGGAACTGTTCGAGCACGTGCAGTCGACACGGCTGTTTGCGGACAGCAAAACCTTCCCCGACTGTGCCCCGAAGATGGATCCTCTGGATATTCTGATCCGCTATCGCAAGGTCAGGCGCCACCGGGATTTCGACCTGCGCCGGTTCGTGGAGAACCACTTCTGGCTGCCAGAGACCTATACCACGGAATATGTCTCCGACCCCGGCCTGTCGCTAAAAGAGCACATTGACAGCCTGTGGCCCGTGCTGACGCGCGAGCCGCAGGACCACATCCCCTGGTCTTCTCTGCTGGCGCTGCCGCAGGCCTATATCGTGCCCGGCGGGCGTTTTAGTGAGACCTATTACTGGGATTCCTACTTCTCTATGCTGGGTCTGGCAGAGAGCGGACGTAACGATCTGCTGAAATGTATGGCGGATAACTTCGCGTGGTTGATTGAACGCTACGGCCATATCCCGAACGGTAACCGTACCTATTATCTCAGCCGCTCCCAGCCGCCGGTATTTGCCCTGATGGTGGAGCTGTTTGAAGAGGATGGTGTGCGCGGTGCAAAGCGCTACCTTGAACACCTCAAAATGGAGCATGCCTTCTGGATGGACGGGGCGGAATCGCTGCTGCTTAATCAGGCCTATCGCAGTGCGGTGCGTATGCCGGATGGCTCGCTGTTAAACCGCTACTGGGACGACCGTGACACGCCGCGTGATGAATCATGGATTGAGGATGTGGAAACCGCCCGTCACTCTGGCCGTCCGCCGAATGAGGTTTATCGCGATTTGCGCGCAGGTGCGGCCTCCGGCTGGGATTACTCCTCGCGCTGGCTGCGGGAGCCTGGCCGACTTGCCAGCATCCGCACCACGCAGTTTATCCCTATCGATTTGAACGCGTTCCTGTTCAAGCTGGAAAGCGCGATCGCCAATATTTCGGCATCGAAAGGGGATAAAGAGACCGCGGAACTGTTCCGCCAGAAAGCCAGCGATCGCCGCGCCGCGGTGAACCGGTATCTGTGGGATGACGAGAATGGCTGTTACCGTGACTACGACTGGCGCCGCGAGGTCATGGCGCTGTTCTCAGCGGCGAGCATTGTGCCGCTGTACGTTGGCATGGCGACCCACGAGCAGGCTGAACGCTTGTCTGATGCGGTAAAAGCACGTCTGCTGACGCCGGGCGGGATTCTGGCCACCGAGTACGAGACCGGCGAGCAGTGGGATAAACCCAACGGCTGGGCGCCGCTGCAGTGGATGGCGATTCAGGGCTTCAAACAGTACGGCAATGACTCGCTGGGCGATGAGATTGCCTGGAGCTGGCTGCAGACGGTGAATCATTTCTATAAAGCCCACCATAAGCTGATTGAGAAATATCACATCGCCAGCAGTACGCCGCGCGAAGGGGGCGGGGGTGAGTACCCGCTGCAGGATGGCTTCGGCTGGACTAACGGCGTGGTACGGCGGTTGATAGGGTTGTATGGGGAGCCGTGACCTTCTGCGGTCTGATGCCCGTATCCATCCCTCTCCTGCCGGGAGAGGGAGAAGACAGGATTAACGAATCACTTCATAAATGGCGGTCTGGATGGACTGCCATTTTTTTGTGGTGGCATCCGGCTGTGATTGTGCCCGACGCGTCGCCAAATCCAGATCATGCTGCTGGCGCTTCACCACGGCAGGCACGGTGCAAAACGCCTTCAGATACTGTTTACGCATTGACGTCAGGGACTCGCCATTCGACATGGCATGGCTGAGCGTGTTGATAAAGCGCCGGCACGGCTTCTGTTCCACCATGTTCTGTCGGTAGCGCAACATCAGCTCCAGAACGTCGTCATAGTCAGCCGACATCGCCTCTTCCGTCCAGGAGAGCTTCCAGTCCATCCCTCCCTGCAAAAACAGCAGTGCCACCCGGGTATCATTGCGGTTAATCGCCGAGCGGAAATTATTCTCGTCCCAGGTCACGCCCATGCGCGACAGCGTCTCGCGCGAGGACGGGGTTTCGCGCATCTCCTGAGGCTGGGCCGTTTCTGCAACGTTCCCGGCTGCAGGCTGGGGTTTACTGCTGGTTACCAGCCAGAAGCCGCCCGCCACAATGGCAATCACCATCACGCCAACCGCCCCCCATAACGCGCCGGAAATAAGCTGCTCACGCTGTTCTGGCGTGCGCGGTGCGCGCTGGGTCGGTTTTTCAATCGTGTCACGAACCTCAAAGAGATCCCCGCCGGTCACACGATCCATTTTCTGCGCCTTTTCCCAGAAAGCATGCAGCTCGCTGGCATCCACCGCCATCAGTCCGGCCGGGTTGACGCGGGTTCTCCCCTCTTCAAAAGCACGTTGAACCGGTCGGGTGATCTGCGTGTAGTAGTTATCCAGCAGCTGGATTTGCGCCGAACTTAACGCCTTCTGCACGGTAATATTGTTACGGATTTGCCGAATATCATCGAGGAAGGTTTGCAGGGTTTTCCGCGGTTCCACCATCAGCGTGAGCATTGACGGATCGCTAAACAGCGAGGCGTAGTAGCGGCTGAACTCTTTTTTATCCACCAGCATCTGTGCCAGCTCACTGAACATCATGCCGCTCAGTACATCATTGATGTCACCAAGCTTCAGCCAGCGCCGCACGCGGTCCGCGTTAAACAGGGTTTTAAGATGGTTATTCAGCCGCACCTGATCGGGCCAGGCCTGCTGGATGAGCCCTTTTATCATCAACTCAATTGTACGCACCTGCTTGTGCGCCTGTTGTTGCTGGAGTTCACTGCCTGGCTCCACTTCGGTGCTGTAGGTCAGAAGAGGCTGCTGCAAACGAAGGTGCTCCAGGGTGGTCACAAACCGCATCGCAGCAATCAGCTGGTTTTCACTGACATCCTGACCGCTTTCGTACTGAGGAACACGCTGCTGAAGCAGACGCAATTGTAGCGTGAATTCGGACATCTCCGCGTCATTCAAATTGAGCGTCTTCGCAACCGCATTCCAGCCCCCCAGGCCTAAACGCGCGCTGTCCAGTTGTTCCAGAAACCAGCGTGGATCTTTTCCCTCAGAAACATGTACATTCAGGAGAAGTAAAATTTCAACCGAGGCCTGGCGAATAACCGCCAGACAGTGTTCGAACTGTTCGCGGATAGGGTGTGCTGTGCTGAGAGTCATTGTTTTCCTTAAGCGACAACGAAGACAACCAGAATGGGCCCGTAATGGCCGTTTTTCTTTTTATTTATACGAGGTTAACCATACCTGACTTTCTGTTGAAATAAAGTGACACCACGAAAATCATTTTAAATGTTTCAGGAGAATCTGAATGCCTGTCTTAACGACATCGCGTCTTATCTGTTCACCGCTGCAAGACCATGACTGGCCCTTTTTCCTGGCGTTGCAGCACGACCCCGAGGTGATGCGTTTTGTCGCGGAAGATCGCCCCGTGGAGGCGATCCGCGAGGCGTTCGAATCTCGTCTGACGCCCTGGACGCCGGGCAGCGCGCACTGGCTTTGCCTCGTTGTGCGTGACGCCACCTCCGGCGTACCGCTCGGCGTCACCGGTTATATTCATCGCGATGACGATTGCGCGGAAGTGGGTTTTCTTTTTGCACCTGCGGCCCAGGGGAAAGGCTACGGCTTCGAATCGCTGCAGGCGCTGTGCGGTTACGCCTTTCATCAGGGCGGCATACGCCGCCTCACCGCCACCGTCACGGCGGGGAATATCGCCTCCAGACGCCTGCTGGAAAAAACGGGCTTTCGTCTGGAAGGCGAGTTACGCGAGAGTTATTACCTTGGCGGACAATGGCATAATGACTGGCTGTTCGGTTTATTGAAGCAGGAATATCTCAGCAATCATTTCTGATCTATAGCCATTTGGCGGATATTTCGCGTGTGTCGTTTCCTCTACAATATTGCCATTAAGAGGAAACGAATATGAAAGGTCATGCGCTGAAGATATCTTCTGCCGCCATTGCGTTAATAAAAAAACACCAGGGGCTTTCTCTGGAGAAATATCGTGATGAAAACGGTTTATGGGTTATTGGCTATGGCCATGTTATTCGCCAGGGCGAATGTTTTCAGCGTCTTATCACGCCGCTACAGGCTGAATATTTACTTCACGATGATATTCAGCTGTGCGAAACGCTGCTGCGGGAAAAATTTAAACGCCCGTTAACCCAACAGCAGCACGACGCGCTGGTGTTAATGATGCTCAGTTTCGGTGAGACGACCTCACTCCCGACCGCAATTCTTCAGGCCGTCGCCCGGGTATAGTACATCGCGGCCTGGGTTCTGTTTTTCACCTCCAGGCGGCGGAAAAGCGCTTCCAGGTGCGCTTTCACCGTGGCGGCGCTGATGTTGAGATTGCGCCCGATCTCTTTGTTGGACTCCCCCGCCGCCAGTAATTTCAGGACTTCGCGCTGGCGTTCGCTTAAGGATAATAACGCCTGCGGCGCCGACGGTTGCCTCACCCACTCACCGGGGAAGCACACCATTCCTCGGGAGACCGAATCCAGCACTGCGGAAAAGCGCTCCGGGTGCGCATTGCGGGGAATAATGGCCATCACGTTTCGCTGCAGCAATTGCTCAACCCATCGGGCCTCTTTTTTAGCCAGAACCATTACCACGCGTATCGACGGAAAACGCTGCATGATCGCTTCCAGCCAGGCGATCCCCTCATCCTCAATTAAATTCCCGTCAATCATGACGATAGCCGTGGGTGACGCTGAAATTTGCGCCCATAAATCTTCTGCCTGACAGCTTCCCGTAATATTTATTTCCGGAATTAATTTCTGAAGACTGTGTATCGCTCCGTGAATAAACAGGGACTGCCTGTCAAACATAATTACCCGCATCGTTTTTCTCCCTCTGAGAGTCGCGAAGGGAGATTCTACAGAGGCATTATTTAAGAAAAAACTCAATGAACGGAGACGTTACAAATCCACCAGTGTTATTTATATCTCCCAGTATCTGGACACATTCAATTTGAGGATTTCCTTAAGAGTTTCCTTCCCCTTAAGCGAAGGCATCACAGGAACATACCGCCTGACACTTCAATACGTTGCGCATTCATCCAGCCCAGTTTATCGCTGAGCAGTGCCGCAATGGCATCACCGATATCATCCGGCAGCCCTACGCGCCCGAGCGCCGTCTGCGATGCCAGCATCTGATTAAGCTGCGCGTTGTCACGCACGCGTCCGCCGCCAAAGTCGGTTTCTATCGCACCGGGAGCAATGATATTGACGGAGATACCGCGCGCGCCCAGCTCTTTCGCCTGGTAGCGGGTCAGCACTTCCATCGCCCCTTTCATTGCTGCATAGGTGCCGGAACCGGGTTGCGTAAAACGGGCCAGCCCGCTGGAGACGTTCAGGATCCGCCCACCGTCGTTCAGCAAGGGAAGCAAACGCTGCGTCAGGAAAAAAGGCCCTTTGAAATGGATATTCAGCGCCTCATCAAACTGGGCTTCCGTTGTCTCGGCATAGGGCGCGTACAAGCCCGTCCCGGCGTTGTTTAATAAATAATCAAAGGTTTCACGCTGCCATACGGTCTTAAGGATTTCCTGAAGCTGAGCGGCAAAAAGGTCGAAACTGGCAACATCTCCGACGTTGAGCTGCAATGCTGCCGCGTTAACGCCTTTTTGCTGAATTTCGCGCACAACATCCAGCGCGTCCTGTTGGCTTCGGTTATAGGTCAGGATAATTCCCGTTCCGTCTGCTGCGAGCTTCAACGCCGCGTTTTTACCCAGACCACGGCTACCACCTGTGACTAATGCAATACGTTCAGACATAAGAAACCTCGTTTTGACTGTTGTGGAGATTGAGAAAGAGCTTATTAGGTGATAGAAGATCAATAAAGATGTCGCAGAGCGCTTCACTGTTTCAATTGCAACAACAATGAGCTTCGTCTATGGATAAAATTCACGCAATGCAGCTGTTTGTTCGTGTCGCGGAACTGGAGAGTTTTTCCCGGGCGGCGGAGTCACTGACGCTGCCGAAAGGCAGTGTTTCGCGGCAAATTCAGGCGCTGGAAAACCGACTGGGAACCCAGCTATTGCACCGAACCACGCGTCGCGTAAGCCTGACGCAGGACGGCATGGTGTATTACGAGCGGGCAAAAGATCTTCTGACAAACCTGGATGAACTGGACGGTATGTTCCAGCATGACCCCTCCACCATCAGCGGTCGGTTACGCGTGGATATGCCCGTCAGCGTTGCTCGAAATTTAGTCATCCCCAAACTGCCTGCTTTTCTGCAGCAATATCCGGGCATCGAGCTGGAACTTAGCAGCAGCGATCGCCTGGTGGATGTTATTCGTGAAGGGTTTGATTGTGTGGTACGCGTCGGCGCGCTCAAAGACTCGGGACTTATCGCCCGCCCGCTGGGCAAGCTGTCGGTGATTAACTGCGCCAGCCCGGATTATGTCACGCGTTTTGGCTATCCGGACACGCTGGAAGATTTGGGTTCACACGCCGTCATTCACTATGCCGCCACGCTGGGAACACGTCCCCAGGGCTTTGAATTTTATAACGGCACGACGACGCAGTGGGTGAAGACGGGCGGGGTTTTGACCGTCAACAGCACAGAAACGTATCAGGCGGCGTGCATCGCCGGACTGGGTATTATCCAGGTGCCGCGCGTTGGCGTGCGTGACGCTCTGCGCACCAGGAAGTTGATTGAAGTTCTCCCGCAGTACCGGGCGGAACCGATGCCGGTATCGCTGATTTATCCCCACCGGCGCAACCTCTCCCGTCGGGTACATCTGTTTATGGAGTGGCTGACTGCACTCACAAAAGCTTACGTGGATTAGTCGCAAGCTATAATTCAATAACATCCAGCCAAACGAAAAGGAAAAGTCGCGTGACGCCGGAAAACAACCCGCAACGACCTACCCAACATTTAGATTACGAACCCATCCAGAAGATGGAAACCGGGCCCGAAGAAGTAAAAATGGCAGGCACCGCCAGCAAAGCGCTGGGGACTGTCACCAGCCTGGCAGAGCGGATACAGCAGTTCCCCATGATTGCGCACCTGATACGCGCGACAGAGCGGTTTAATGACCGCATGGGTAACCAGTTTGGGGCTGCCATCACCTATTTCTCTTTTTTATCGATGATCCCGATCCTGATGGTGTCTTTTGCCGCAGCCGGTTTTGTGCTCGCGTCACACCCAACGCTGCTGCAGGATATCTTCAATAAAATCCTGAATAACGTCAGTGATCCGACCCTCGCCACCACGCTCAAAAACACCATTAATACCGCCGTACAGCAACGTACGACGGTCGGTATCGTCGGTCTGTTGATTGCCCTTTACTCTGGGATTAACTGGATGGGCAACCTCCGCGAGGCCATTCGTGCCCAGTCGCGCGAGGTGTGGGAGCGTAAGCCTCAGGACCAGGAGAAAATCTGGGTTAAGTATCTTCGCGACTTTGTTTCGCTGATTGGCCTGCTCGTCGCGCTGATTGTGACGCTCTCCATCACCTCTGTCGCCGGTTCGGCGCAGCAGATGATTATCTCTGCGCTCTATCTGGATTACATCGAGTGGCTGAAGCCCGCGTGGCGCGGCATTGGACTGGCTATTTCCATCTTCGCCAACTATCTGCTGTTCTTCTGGATCTTCTGGCGCTTGCCCCGCCATCGTCCGCGTAAGAAGGCGCTGATCCGCGGCACATTGATTGCGGCGATAGGCTTTGAAGTGATCAAAATTGTGATGACTTACACTCTGCCATCGCTGGTGAAATCCCCTTCTGGCGCGGCGTTTGGCTCGGTGCTGGGGCTGATGGCGTTCTTCTACTTCTTCGCCCGCCTGACCTTGTTCTGCGCGGCGTGGATTGCCACCGCCGAGTACAAAGACGACCCGCGTATGCCGGGTAAAACACACCGATAACGCCTCTCCCGGGCTGAAACTTCAGCCCGATTCATCATTTCAGCATATAAATCCAGTCCGTAACTTTTATTTAACCAAAAACCAGTTTTATCAGCTGATATTTGAAAACTGTGAAGCATTTCATGGAAGTGTTTTGTCTGGCCTGAACATTATCCGCTTTTTGTTGCTTTTATCACCAGCGCGCGGCTTTGTTACAGATTGAAATGTCGCTTTTGCTGTGCGTAATATGGCCTTTCGTCCGACTAAAAATAAGAAAATATTATGCAAGCAACAGCCACAACACTCGACTCCGGTGCGGAAACCGCGCCGGTTAACTCGCGAAACAAAGTTGTCGTCGCCTCGCTGATTGGCACCGCCATTGAGTTCTTCGACTTTTACATTTATGCCACCGCAGCGGTCATTGTCTTCCCGCATATTTTCTTCCCGCAGGGTGACCCGACGGCAGCCACGCTGCAGTCTCTGGCTACCTTTGCGATCGCGTTTGTTGCGCGTCCGATTGGCTCTGCCCTGTTCGGACACTTCGGCGATCGCATCGGCCGTAAGGTCACGCTGGTAGCCTCGCTGCTGACGATGGGGATCTCCACCGTCGCTATCGGCTTGCTGCCTACCTACGAAACCATTGGTATTCTGGCCCCGATGCTGCTGGCGCTGGCGCGTTTTGGTCAGGGTCTGGGGCTGGGCGGTGAATGGGGTGGTGCGGCGCTGCTGGCCACGGAGAACGCACCGGCACGCAAACGCGCGCTGTACGGTTCATTCCCGCAGCTTGGTGCACCGATTGGCTTCTTCTTTGCGAACGGGACTTTCCTGCTGCTCTCCTGGCTGCTGACGGACGAACAGTTCATGAGCTGGGGCTGGCGTATTCCGTTCGTCTTCTCCGCCGTGCTGGTACTGATTGGCCTGTATGTCCGCGTGTCACTTCACGAAACGCCGGTTTTCGCTAAAGTTGCCGCCGAGAAAAAACAGGTAAAAGTGCCGCTGGGTACGCTGCTGACTAAACACGTCCGCGTGACGGTACTGGGCACATTTATCATGCTCGCGACCTACACGCTGTTCTATATCATGACGGTCTATTCAATGACGTTCAGCACCGCCGCCGCGCCGGTTGGGCTCGGCCTGCCGCGTAACGAAGTGCTGTGGATGTTGATGATGGCGGTCATTGGGTTTGGCGTCATGGTGCCGATTGCCGGCCTGCTGGCGGATAAGTTTGGTCGTCGCTCAAGCATGATTGTTATCACCACGCTGATCATTCTGTTTGCCCTGTTCGTCTTCCCGCCGCTACTGGGTTCAGGTAGCCCTGCGCTGGTCATGGCGTACCTGCTCATTGGTCTGAGCCTGATGGGCCTGACCTTCGGCCCGATGGGCGCGCTGCTGCCAGAGCTGTTCCCGACGGAAGTGCGTTATACCGGCGCGTCGTTCTCCTATAACGTTGCCTCTATTCTGGGTGCGTCCGTTGCGCCTTATATCGCCACCTGGCTGCAGGCAAATTATGGCCTGTTCTACGTGGGCGTTTACCTGGCCGCCATGGCAGCGTTGACGCTGATTGCCCTGCTGCTGACCCACGAGACGAAGCACCAGTCTCTGTAATTCACCGCGGCCTGATACCCTCTCCCCCAGGGAGAGGGTAAAGGTCCCGAAAGCCGCACGTTATTTTTTCATCTGCGACAAAATGTTCCGGCACTGATTCGCATCCCCTTCTGACGGCGAAATTAACGCCAACAGCGCCGCCGCTGGCGTAACCAGCGTCGCGAGTGCTGCCGCCACCGCGCCGCGCGCAATCAGCGGACCGGGTTTCACACCCGCCTGCGGATTTTTAAAGGTCCCACGCACGTAGAGCGGCGAACGCAGGGTGATGATACGAATCCCCTTACTTTCCGGATCGATGGTTAAATCAAGCTGCTCGGAGGCCATACTGGCGGTGCCGGTCACGTTGATGACCGCGTTCTCTGTATCGAAGGCAAAAATTTGCGGGCGCGCCACGCCGTTGACCAGATCCAGGTTGGCCGCCGCACAGTTCACCCGCACCTCATCATCACCGAAGATTTGCCCGATGACGTAGTTCCCGACGTTCAGCCCAAGGATCTCCATCAGGTTGCGGCTCACCAGCCCGTCGTTCATCAGAAGCTTCAGGTTACCGTTACTGCTCCCGAGCAGTGCAGCCACGGAATTCCCCACGCCGCGGATATCCGCATCGCCGTTCATTTCACCCAGGGTTTTCTGCATCAATTCCACGTTCGGCATCAGCTCTTTCAGTTTGAGCCGGCGGGCCTTAATATCGGCACGCCCCTGCATCGGCTTTTTATCGCCTTCGAGGTGAATGTTCGATGAGAGGGTCCCACCCGCCATGCCAAACTTCAGCGGCTGCAGGCGTAAATCGGCATTTTTAAGCAGGATATGGGTCGAAAGATTGCTGATCGGCAGCGTACTGCCATGTTCGATTTTGCCCCCTCTAAAGCGAACATCCGCATCCATTACGTCCCACTTATCGGTCTCAAAGCGATCGTAAGGCAGGACTTTCCCCGCCGGCTGGCGATCTTTCTTCACCTCTTTCGATTTCGTGCCTTTACCGGAATCAATCCCGATCAGCGGCCCCAAATCGGCCAGCCGCAGCTGGCGAGACTCCACATCGCCTTCCAGTTTCGGACGCGATTTTCCGGTGGTGTAGGTCAACGAGCCATGGATATCGCTGTCGCCAATACGGCCATTGAAATCGCGATAATCAAATACCGACGATTTTTCCGTGTCGATTTTTGCCACCAGATGTCCGTCCGTCTCAAACGGTGGCGTATCTGGCAGCAGGACGCCAGTGAGTTCATACAGTTCACCCAGCGAATCACCGGCAAATTTCAGCCGCAGATCAACACCCCCCATGTTCATAGGGTCGTTGACGGTCCCGGTGAAGGCCACCCGCGTGTTCCCGGAGCGGAAATCCGCCTGCACAGGAAATGGCGTCGAGTCGCTTCGAAGCGCCAGCATGCCGCCAATTTTGCCAGTGCCGGTCAGGGGCTGCCCTTTGTAGCGCCCTTCGGTCTTCAGGCCGAAAACATAATCCCCGGCTTTGGCATTATCGCCCTTCGCTTTTGCACCGGTCACTTCGCTAAACGGCAGCGGTTTGCCCAACGGATCGACCAGGATCTCAATATCAGCCTTGCTAACTTTGTCGTCGATGGCGATCCGCCCGCGATCGAAGAGAATATTGTCGAGACGGAATGACCATGATGAGGGTTGCGCATTGGGATCTTTTTCGTCGCTGCTGGCGAGATCAAATGTCCAGTTGTTGTTCTTTTCGGAAAGGCGGATCAGGCGCGCATCGGGCTGCTGAAGCTTGATCCACGGCAGGTAAACCGTTTTGGTCAGTAGCGCTAACGGGGCCAGCGTGGCTTCTACGCGGGGCAGATGCACCATAGTCACGTCAGGAATATCCGGCGGGTTGCCGAGAATGATGTCGTCGGCGTGGACATGCGGCCAGGGGATCCAGCTTCGCCAGCCGGTCTCCTCTTTCTGGCGTTCCCACACCACCCCGAGATCGCCGCGTATGGCGAAGGGGCGATTGAGTTCGGTGGAGACTTTCTGGTTGATGGTCGGCTTAAGGCGGTTCCAGTCAAACGTCGCGATAATGACGACGGCGACCACGATCAACAACAATAAAATCCCTGCTGTCCAGGAGATTACCCTGGTTGTTTTTGTCATTGTTATCCCCTTTCCTGATGACCTTACCTGTAAAACTATAGTTCAGACAAAGGGAAGCGGGCAGATCAGAGGATCGTTATCACGGAATCGAGGGTATCCATTGGGACCGGACGAGAGAGGAAATAGCCTTGTGCCGCCGCCGCGGGAGAATTTTGCACATCACGCCACTCTTCCAGCGTTTCCACACCTTCCACTATCACGCCCTGGCAGTAGCGGTTCATCAGCTGTAATAACAGCGTAAACAGATTCCGCCCTTCCGGGGTCTGGCGCAGCATAATGAACAGGTCGCGGGCCACTTTAATGTAGTCGTAACGCACTTCGCTGAGGGCAGAGAAGTTCGCCATCCCGGTGCCAAAGTCATCCAGCCACAGCGGGCCGAATTCGCACATCGAGGCAAATGATGAGTCCTGTGGCAGACGAACATGCTCCACCAGCTCAAAGCGCATCCACGGTAAGGAGGCGATCAGCTCCTGTAATTTCGCGTTCTGGCGCAGCGCCAGCAGGGTGGGTCCATCGACGTTGACCGAGGCGAGGATGGCGTGCTGTTCGAAAAAGGCCTGTTTGGTTGCCAGCATACGGAGCTGTTCTTCCAGCACATCCAGGCGCTGGCGCACGGCAACTTCGGCAAAATAGCGGTCCGGTGCGATACGCTGTGAGGGGTTTGACGGGTGCGTCACGACGGTCAAAATTTCAATAGCCATCAGTCGACCGTCCGTTCGGTAGATCGGCTGATAGGTGTACGCACGCTCACATTGCAGCCAGTAGCGATGCTCCTGCAAGTTCTCAATACTTGCCTCAGGCGTAGTGCTCAGCCGCTGGATAACCTGCTCTGACTTCATTTCAGATGTCCTGTTGTTGGATGGCCTTTCTGGACTCGTCAAAGGGTTATCGGCCCGGCAATTGAGAACTTTATGTTCAATTCACCCGGAAAATGAAATTAAGCGGGCAGAAATTAACAGGAACACGCGCTGGCTCAAATAAAATAATGGAACGTCGTTTTAATATAGTTGACCGCATAATTCACTCAGCGCACACTACCGAAAATTACTCTGTTCAGGTTCACGACTATGACCAAGAAAATTGCCGTGATTGGCGAATGCATGATTGAGCTGTCACAAAAAGGCGCGGAAGTCAGCCGCGGTTTTGGTGGCGATACGTTAAACACCTCCGTTTATATTGCCCGTCAGGTTGCCCCAGAGGCCCTTACCGTGAACTACGTCACCGCCCTGGGGACGGACAGTTTCAGCCAGCAAATGCTGGAAGCCTGGCAGAGTGAGCAGGTGGACACCTCGCTGATACAGCGTATGGAAAACCGCCTGCCGGGGCTTTACTACATTGAAACCGACGATACCGGCGAGCGGACCTTCTACTACTGGCGTAACGAAGCCGCGGCCAAATTCTGGCTGGAGAGCGACGCTGCGGCAGCCATCTGCGAAGCGTTAGCCACCTTTGATTATCTTTATCTGAGCGGGATTAGCCTGGCTATTTTAAGCTCAGCCAGCCGTGAAAAGCTGCTGTCGTTACTGCGTGAATGCCGCGCCAATGGCGGCAAGGTTATTTTCGATAATAACTACCGCCCGCGCCTGTGGGCCAGCCGTGAAGAGACGCAGCAGGTTTATCAGCAGATACTGCAATGCACCGATATCGCCTTTCTGACGCTCGATGATGAAGATGCGCTGTGGGGTGAGAAACCCGTTGATGAGGTGATTGCGCGTACGCAGGCCGCCGGCGTAAGTGAAGTGGTGATTAAGCGCGGGGCTGATTCATGTCTGGTCGCCATCCCAGGTGAAGCCGTCATCGACGTTCCTGCGGTGACGTTGCCGAAAGAGAAAGTGATTGATACGACGGCGGCGGGTGATTCATTCAGTGCGGGCTATCTGGCGGTGCGTCTGACGGGCGGGACGCCTGAAGCGGCAGCCCAGCGTGGACACCTGACGGCGAGCACCGTGATCCAGTATCGCGGGGCAATTATTCCGCGTGAGGCAATGCCACAGTAAAAAAAACCCTCTCCGACAGGGAGAGGGTTCTG
Organism: Enterobacter cloacae complex sp. 394I7; assembly: GCF_057320345.1. Taxonomy (NCBI): domain Bacteria; kingdom Pseudomonadati; phylum Pseudomonadota; class Gammaproteobacteria; order Enterobacterales; family Enterobacteriaceae; genus Enterobacter; species Enterobacter cloacae complex sp. 394I7. The sequence goes on from NZ_JBXWCR010000006.1 coordinate 187,751, forward strand.
GATGAGGGGCATTACTGCCCCTGCGGGATATCCGTTGCGTCCTGGTGCAAATCATCTGCCGTAGCAGCCTGCGATGGCTGCGGCGCGGAGGCCATAATGGTATTCCAGGTCGACTGAAGTTCCTTCATGTCATATTCCGGCTCGCCTTTCGGCTGCAGAAGAATCAACGCCATTTCCTGCGACAGCTGCTGACGTAAGTCCTGATTCAACATATCGACGGTCAACCCCTCCAGGAAGTCCTGACGAAGCTTCTGGTACTGCTCCGGCGCGATATCCACCACCTGATTCTGCAGTGAGCGAATACGCTGGCTGATCAGAATGTCGGTATCGGCGCGGGCATACGTTGCAAACAGCTTCTGCAGCTCAAGTTTTTTCTGCGCGACCAGTGCATTGAACTCTTCTTCCGACAGGCCCTCTTTGCGCACTTTTGCCAGCTCTTTTGCCACCACGCCCAGATTCGCATTCAGCTTATCGCCCGGCGATTCAACGTTAATGGCACACTGTGCACGCTGGAACAGCACGCGGCAGTCAAAGCCGAGACCGATATTCTTCACGTTATTCTTGCTGAGCGTCTGCTGAACGTGCCAGAACAGCGCTTCACGTGCCAGATCGGCACGCCAGTAGCGCAGCAGCGCCGCTGACTCACGAATTGGCTGCCAGGCGTTATCCCACATGACGGAGAGGCGGTCCTGACGAACGGTATCCGTCATAATGCTGACAGGCTCTGCACGCAGTGGAGAGAGCGTTGGGACAGGGGCCGGTGTTTCGCGTTTGCCTTTCAGTTCGCCAAACGCTTTGTTGATCTGCTCCACCACCGCACGGCTGTCCACATTCCCCACCACGATAAGCGTCATCGCGTCCGGGGTGTACCATTTCTGGTAGAACGATTTTACCTGCTCAGCGTCCACCGGCTGTTTCAGCGGCTCGGCCGGGTCATGCCCAAGCAGCGTTGAACCCTTCAGGCGGTAACGCCACCAGCCCTCTTTGGTGTCCACAGGCCAGGTGGCAACCATGTCACTGTTGCTCAGCGCATAGTTAACGGTTTCCGGCGTAATCGCCAGATTGCCCGACGCATCGGCGAGATACGTAAGGGCTTCTTTGAGCAGGTCGTTACGGTTATTTGGCAGGCTCAGGTTGAACATGGTGTAGTCATACGAGACCACTGCCGGCGGAAGCGGGCGTTTCGGATCAATGGCCTGTTGCCAGAGCGAACGCACCTGAACTGCTTGCAAACTGCCGCTCTGCGTGAGCGCCAGTCGGGGAATAAAATGGCTAAAACCGGTTTGCTGAGTGCTTTCCGTGAGGGAGCCGGTATTAACAGACAGACGGATTTCAACACGATCACTTGGACGTTGTGGGGTGGCTAAAACCTGCCACTGAAAACCGTTCGCTAGTGTCCCTTGTTGCCAGGCCGGGTCTGGCTGGAGCGCATCTGCCTGCACATAACTGGCTGCTGCCATCATCAGCAAACCGCCGGTTAAGAGTCGAATTTTTGTGCCCTGCATGTGAACCCCTGATCAACATTCCTGGTTAAAGAGAGTGTCTCGCGACGCGTTTCACTCTAAAAGATGACGATGAAAACACGTCGATTAGACCGCGTGTTCTACAAAACGTCACGGTCAGAAGTGAAATATACCCAAAAAAAATCTTGTCGAATTATGACAGGTACGAACAGTTATTATGCGCAGGAGCCCGCATCCCGACAAGGGAATGCGGGCATTTGTGACAATATTAAGAGGATAAACCAGGAGTTTTGCTGTCTGACTGGCGATTATTTAACGTATCGTCGAGCTTTTTGTGATCCAGCTCTTTCACCCATTTTGCCACGACTACCGTTGCCACACCGTTACCTACGAGGTTGGTTAAGGCACGGGCTTCAGACATAAAGCGGTCAATACCGAGAATCAGCGCCAGCCCCGCCACCGGCAGGTGTCCGACCGCGGAAATGGTGGCCGCCAGCACGATAAAGCCACTGCCAGTGACACCTGCGGCCCCTTTAGACGAGAGCAGGAGCACCACCAGCAGGGTAACCTGATGGAAAATGTCCATATGGCTGTTGGTCGCCTGAGCGATAAACACGGCCGCCATTGTCAGGTATATCGAGGTGCCATCAAGGTTGAAGGAGTAGCCCGTCGGGATGACCAGCCCCACCACCGATTTACGGCAGCCCAGCTTTTCCATCTTATCGAGCATGCGCGGCAGGGCCGATTCTGATGAAGAGGTCCCCAGAACAATCAGCAGCTCTTCGCGGATATAACGGATAAATTTGAAAATGCTGAACCCTGCCGCGCGGGCGATTGAGCCCAGCACCACCACCACGAACAGAATACAGGTGATATAGAAGCAGATGATGAGCTGGCCCAGCTGCACCAGGGTACCCACGCCGTACTTACCGATGGTGAATGCCATCGCACCGAAGGCCCCAATGGGCGCCAGGCGCATGATCATATTGATGATGCCGAAGATGACCTGCGAGAAGCTTTCAATGACGTTAAAGATCAGCTGGCCTTTGTTGCCCAGACGGTGCAGGGCAAAGCCAAACATGACGGCAAACAGCAGCACCTGCAGAATGTTACCGCTGGCGAATGCACCGATGACGCTGCCTGGGATAACGTCCAGCAGGAAGGCCACTACCCCCTGGTCTTTCGCCTGATCGGCATACACCGCGACTGCTTTGGCATCCAGCGTCGACGGGTCAACGTTCATCCCCGCGCCGGGCTGCACCACGTTTACGATGATAAGACCAATAATCAGCGCAAGGGTACTGACCACTTCGAAATAGAGAAGCGCCACTGCACCGGTACGGCCTACCGCCTTCATGCTTTCCATGCCAGCGATGCCCGTCACGACGGTACAGAAGATCACCGGGGCGATGACCATTTTGATGAGCTTAACGAATGCGTCGCCAAGCGGTTTCATTTGTGCGCCAAGTTCAGGGTAATAGTGACCAAGCAAAATACCGATTGCGATGGCTGTCAGGACCTGAAAATAGAGACTTTTGAAGAGTGAGGTTTTCATACGGTGTCCTTGGGAAGAAAAACCACAGGCTTTGTAAGGTTATGGTTAACCTGCGGCTTTAAAATAACACCCGTATAACAGGACAGAAATAAACCCAGTTCAAATTTGAAACACAAATGTTAAGAACTTTGAGCTGGCTCGCACAAGCCAGCAACAAAATTACACGTTTGCGCTATTGTCCCCACCGGAAAGGTAGCGTTGTTCAAAGACATCCGACGGAACAGCCGGTGCAAACAGGAAGCCCTGTCCGCCCTCCACGCCCGCTTCAGCCAGCCAGGTGCGCTGCGCGTCTGTCTCAATCCCTTCGGCAATCAGCTGCAGTTTCAGGCTGCGGGCCAGCTGGATAATGGCCTGGACCATGCTGCTGTCTTCCGGCAACCCTTCAACAAAGGCTTTGTCGATTTTCAGCACATCCACCGGCAGGGTTTTCATATGCTGGAGCTGACGCAGCCCGGCATAACCCATACCGAAATCGTCCAGCGCGATGCGTATACCGGCATTACGCAGCGGTTTCAGAATCGCGACCGCCTCATTAGGATCGTCAATACGCCGGCTTTCCGTGACTTCCAGCGTCAGCGTATCAGGCTTGATCCGGTAACGATGGATCAGCTCCAGCATCTCAGACACCATGGTCGGATGCATCAGCTGCAGGGCGGACAAGTTGACCGACAGCGGGAGCGTCACGCCTCGTTCCTGCCAGGCAGCAAGCTGTCGGCACGACTCCTCCAGCACCCAGTAACCGACGGTGACCATCAGGCCACAGGATTCGATGCGCTCAATGAGCCCTTCCGGCAATTCCCATGAACCATCCGGCTGCTGCACGCGCAGCAGCGCTTCCGCGCTGATCACCTCGCCCGTCAGCAAATTCACCTGCGGCTGGAGCCAGAGGGCAAACTGACGGTTATCCAGCGCGGTCAAAATGTCGCTCTCTTCCGTCAGGCGCTGCTGCGCCCTTTCCATCTGTTCCGGGTCGAAGAACTGGATCTGATTTTTCCCTTTGCGCCGGGCGGTAAACGCCGCCGAGAAAGCACGACGGTAAAGCTGTTCCGCCGTTAAGTCACCGTAGTACATCGCAATACCGATACTGGCGCTTGGACGAAGCTGGATGCCCTGAATGGGCAGCCGCTCATTAATGACAGTGAGTACTTGCTGACCTAACGTGATCGCATGCCACGGCTCTTTCACGCCGTTGGCAATTACCACCAGGTCATACCCGCTGACCTGGGTCAGCACCATGCGCGGGGCCAGCACGGACTTCACTTTCTCCACCAGCGTCAGGAGCAGCATTTCACGCTGGTTCTCTTTGAGCACGCCGGCGGTGTCCTGCAGGGTTTCACAGGCGATCACCATCAGCGCGGTAGTTTGCTGGCGGGCAACAGTCTGTTCCAGCATCGCCATCAGGAAGGCTTTATTGGGCAGCTCCGACACCGGGAAGCGCGTGGCGCTGCTGTTCAGCTCATCCTGCTGGCGCTGCATCCGCTGCTGGTTGAGGTTATAGCTGCGTACCAGCATACCAATCTCGTCATCATGATGAAGACGCGGCAGCGGAAGCTGATGCCCCACCTGGTCCTGCGGTGAAAGCGTGTTCAACTCCCGGGCAATCCGGCGTAGCGGATGCACAATCAGACGGTTAATACACCAGGTCAGCGCCACGCTCAGAATAAGCGTCATAAGTAAGCAAGTGGTCACTAACGTGACAACCCAGCTCATGACGAACTTGTACATGCGGTACGAGTCTGCCTGCAGAACAAGGTAGGCCAACGGCTGTGGATTCGCGGGACGCTCAAGCGAATAGACCGGCAGCGAAATCTGCACCGGCAGTTCAAACAGTCGCATCACCATCATGGGAACCGGTCGCTCGGGGATAAAACTCATCCGCAGCGCCTGAAACTGATTGGGTAACACCACGTCTGCGCGGCTCACGACACCGGCAGGCTGAATGCGTTTTAAAATGGTTTCCGCTTCGGGAATATCCCCTTTCAAAATAGAGGCAGAGAGCGGGCCACGCACTGAGCGGGCAATACTTTCTAATTGCGAAGCCGTGTTATAGCGATTCTGCTGTACGGAATGAAACAGCAAAATTACGCAAAAAAGGAGTACAAACAGCATTGTGACGGCAGAAACCATCGCCATCTGTTTGATAGTTAAGGAACGGCTGACACGCAAAATGACTCTCCACAAAACTCGAAGCGCAGGGCGCACCAGGGTGTAAACCTGGTGCGCCTGAGTATACCCGATTGCTGTACTTTTAAGAGAGACTTACAAATGGATTAAGTTAAATCCGATTACCAGTCCGCATAAGGGATCAGCGGCTGCGGCGGTAAGTCCATATCGCCCTGCCAGCCTGCAGCAGAGTAGCGTACATAAAGCAGTGCGTGGCTTGGGGTATAATCTTTTGCTTCCTGAATATCCACACCGAGGCCCACAAACCAGTTGGACGTGACCCGGCGCTCGATAATGGCCCGTGCGGTATAACCCGTGCCTGAGGAGCTGCTGCCGGTTTCCATTTCGCCTCTGTCGGTGTAGCGACCGGGCTCATCGGTCGGAATCAGTCCCTGAATGGGGTAGCGCATCACGTCGTTAGTTTTAGAATGAGACCATGACACCGATCCGCCCAGCTCCCAGGACCAGTTCTCGGTACGTTTACGCCAGGTGACAGGCAACGCGAAGGAGACATACTCCTGCGGGCTGTAATAACCGCCCTGACCCAGGGTATAACCACTCAGATCTTTATCGTAGTGCCAGAGCATGTTGCTCACGCCGACGGTCAGACGCTCATTGTTTTTATTGATGAGCTTGTAGTAGTAACCGGTCATCCAGCGGACGCGCCAGTTATCTTCCACATTTTTACCCGTCAGCGTTTCCGCATTCAGGCTCGACCAGACGCCGTGCGCCTCACCTTTGTCATAACTGATGCTCGCGCCACCGCCGGTTGCGCGCACGCCGCCCCAGGTGGTGCCGGTGTTGGTATCTTTTTGCCCGGCAAAGGCGAGCAGAGAGCTGGAGATCGGGCGACGATGGGCATTAACGGTATAACCGATTGGCCCCAGGTCACTGCTGTAGCTTACACCACCGACCACGTCGACAACGTCAAAGCCCATCGGCGTGGTACCAATATCCCACGCCCAGGTTTTGTTCTGCCAGCCCACGGCAATACTCGCACCATTTGCTGACTGATGCGTGTTGCCACTACACGGCGTTTCGGCACAAGTGCCCCATTTCGGATCGTAGGTACCGTTATCGGTGGAAAAGGACCCGGCATCCATATTGACCAAATCGCTACGCAGGAACATACGGCCATCCGCCAGTGGTGCATCCGCCTGTAACATGGTGGTATGCGCTTTAAGATCGGAATAGCCGCCGGTGCCGCTGGAGCCCCAGTAATCATGCTGCAGCGTGACGTTAACATCCTGCTGACGGTACAAATCACCGGCGTCGCTACGCACGCCGCGTTTCAGCCAGTCGTCTTTTTCGTCGTTACGCGTCAGGCGGGTAAAGCTGTCATTGTCAGCCGGACGTGTCGTCGTGACGCCTGACGACACCATCGCATCTTTATACGTTTCCAGTGCCTGCTGAGGCTGACCATTTTGCGTCTGGAAACGGGCGGCATCACGTAATACCAGCGCGTTTTCCATAGATGCAGGCTGTGATTTCGCCTGAGGAATAATCTTGCTGAACGTCTGCTCTGCGGCGGCGGAATCCCCAAGGCCTGCCTGCGCCATCGCGATCCGGCGCTGCATATTGAGCGACAGCGGCTCTCCGTTTTGCGCAGCAGGCAGTTTTGCCAGCGCGGCACGGGCTGCCTCTTTGTTGCCCTGGGCGCTATACACTTCGGTCAGACCGAGGATCGCATCTTCGTTCTGCGGTTCACGCTCCAGCACGGTGTTGTAAGCCGTTTTCGCGGCCTCCAGATCGCCACGCTGCTGCGCCCAGTCCGCAAGGGTTAAGTCGATACGGGTAGAGGACGGTTGCTGGCGAAGGAGGTTTTCCGCCTCCTGCTCTTTGCCGCTGTCGCGCAGTCGGTTTGCCGTTTCCAGCGTCTGGTTACTCTGCAGGCGGTCGGCAAGCTCCTTAATATTGGCGTTCCACTGGCTGCGCGGAAGCGTCTCCAGATGCGTGAGCGCGGCCCGGTCCTGATCGTTTCCGGAGAGATACAGCCCACTGGCATACACCTGTTCCGGATCGGACGGTTTCTGGCTGGCAAGCTGGCGCATCAGGTTATCCGCCTGGCTGCGCTGGCCCGCGCTATAGAGATCGCGCGACAGACGGTAGGTTATCCAGACGTCGCCCGGAGAGAGTGCCAGACGACGACGCTGAATTTCCGCCGCCTGAGCGTATTGGCCCTGATTTTCCAGCTGTTCCGCCTGGGCTGACAGCTGCTCGTTGGTCAGGCTGCGTTCAATATCATCAATGCTTCGGCGCTGGCTGGCAGAGAGCGACTGGATAAACTGCGAGGCCTTTTCCGGGGACTGCGCACGATAAACATTGGCAAGGCCACGAACGGCATTGCTGTTACCGCTGTCCATACGCAGCGCCTGACGGTAATAACGTTCTGCCGCAGCCGTGTCTTTACGCGCCGCCGCAGCATCTCCCAGCCCCAGCACCGCATAACTGTCGGTATTGTCGAGGGCACGCGCCTGCTGGTAATAACGTTCCGCCTGCGCCGTATTGTTCGCTTTCAGGGCGGTATCACCCTGCTGGATCAGCAGCCAGTAGCGGTTAACTTTCAGCAAACTGTCCCATTTACCGCGGTTATCGCTCTGCGGATCGAGGGCGATCGCCTTTTCAAACTGCGCCACCGCACGGGCGCGATCGCCTTTCTGAGAGTACGCCTGTCCAAGCGCGCCCACGGCTTCGCTGTCGGCATGATTTGCGCTGACCGCTTTTTGCAGATCCGCCACCGCCTTATCGCCCTGCCCGGCATCCACCGCCGCCAGCCCTTGTGCTTTCGCACGGAAGGTTGGATCGGCGAGCTGTTTTTGCTGCGTATCAAGTTGAGTACGCGCCGCCGCTACGCTGTCGCCGTCGCTGAAGACGCTCAGGTATTTTTGCAGCGCGCTGACGCTGGCGTTGCTGACAGGCTGATCTTTGATCTGCTCATACCACATATCAGATGCCTGGCTGCGACCATTGCTGGATTTGGCCATCTCCTGCAACACCGCAAAGCCTTCATCGCGACGACCGGTCTGGAACAGCAGCTGTGCCAGCGTGCCCTGCAGCTGCGTATTGCCCGGGCTGCTGGCGTTAATTTTCTTCAGCTGGTTAATGGCGACGCTACGGCGGGCAGGATCTTTCGCCACAACATTCCAGTATTCCGTCGCCACGTCACCGCCCGGCGGATTACCGTCAAAAAGCTTGTCATAGGCCGCAATGGCCTCCTGAGTATGACCCGTTGTAGCCAGTAACCGGGCCTGCTGTAACTGCTGACGGCCTTCAGGCGTAGAAAGCAGCATCGTATTGCGCGAGGACTGATACGCACTGGAGCCCGGCGCGATCCCTTTCAGACGATCCAGCTCTTTTTGCGCACCGGCGTTATCACCCTGACGAAGCAGGTAACGAAAGCGCGCCGCAATGACGTCGGGGTTGTTCGGGTCAATCAGCTCAAGGCGGTAGAGCGACTGACGAACCAAATCCTCACGCTGCGTCGATTCACCCAGCCGCACCTGTTGCAGCAGCTGTTGCTGCTGCGGGGAGTTAGCGGCCTGAGCCAGCGGCATCAGCGCCAGGCCAAGCGATAAACTGAGAAGATTTACTGTGAAGTTGCGCATTCCTGGCCCCAGTCCGGTATTAATTCACCTTGAGCGGTGAAGCGAAAACGATGCTGATCCCATCCTTGCCCGAAGAGAGTCAGTACGTAGCTGTAATAGGCATTATTATCGGGAAAATTATCTGCAACGCGCTGGCGCTGTACCGCCTGCGCATCACGCTGCTGTAAAAAAGGCAGCATCGCAGCGGAAAAGCCGACCGGCCCCTTGCCCGCAGGCTTCCCGCTCGCCACATCCACTTTTTCCGGCGGTACACCGTGTTTCGTTGTCATTGTCGCCATCGGCCGGAAGCGCGTAAGCAACCGGGCTTTCTGGGCGTCTTTGTCACTCATCATTCCGACCCAGAGGTAGACGCGGATGGCGTCGTAGCCGCCCACCAGCGATTTATCCTGCTGCAAATGCCAGCCTCTGTTTTTCTGATACTGCACCCAGTCCGGCGAAAACCCCTTTGGCGCCGTTTCCAGCAACAAGCGCAGGTTGGTTTCACGAAGGGTCGTCCACGGGGCACCAAAGCGCGTGAAATAGCTCGCTATCTGCGGAGGAAGATAGCTGGGGTTAAAGCGCCAGGCTTTCTCCTCGGCAAAACCGACCTTCCCGGGCAGCAGCATGGAGCCGAGTCCCGGTACTTTCACCACTTCCTCATGGGCAATGCGTTTAAGGAGCGCCTTACCCGTGCGGGTATAGTCCGGATGTTTCCACAGCCGGCCCGCCTCAAGCAGTGACCATGCAATCCAGACATCGGCATCCGAGGCGGAGTTGGTATCGATTATCGCCCAGTTGTCGTGGTCTTTCTGACCCCATAGCCAGGCGGGCAAATTATCGTTCAGATTGCCCCCGGCCAGGTTGTCGCGCGTCCACGTCAGCAATTGATCAAAGGCTTTGCGATCGTTCGCGGCCAGGGCAAAGAACAACGCATAGCTTTGCCCTTCCGACGTGGTGATTTTGCGCGTGTCGCTGGGATCAATGACACGCCCGCTCTCACTGATGTAATCCTTTTTAAACTGCTCCCAGGCAGGCCAGGTGCAGGCGGCGCGAAGAGGGATCGCCGCCAGCATCAACGCTGCTAACACACACCAGCGAAACGCTTTCATCACCTGTTACTCATCCGGGTTAAGGCGACGACGGCTGATGATACGCAGCAGACGCCACAGCACCCACGCCAGCAACACCACGCTGACGGCTGCCAGGATAGCCAGCAGAACCGGATGGTTAGCCAGCGCATACCACAGACGCTCGAACCACGGCAGATGGCCCACATAGTACACATCGCCCACGCGCAGGCTATTGACCCCAGACTCGCGGATCACCGCCACCGAACCATACATCGCGGCACGTTTGCCGCTGTCGTTCATCGCGCTGTTGAGTAACGCATACCCACGCGGGCTGTCCGCCAGGAGCGCCACTACGCTACGCTGCTCGTTGTAAGGTGACTGGAAGCCAACCACCGCGGCCATTGGTCCCTGAGACGTAACGGTTGTCTGCACGCTGGCCTGACGATCGTTAATATCCGGCATAATGCTCGGGAACTCGGTCTGACGCAGTGGCGTGTTAACCCAGGACTGGGCTGCTTTGACCAGCAGATCGATACGCTTGTCATCCTTCAGCTTATCCGGGATGTTACCGATGACCATGATGTCCGCGTCTTTGTTCTGGATCTGGCTACCATCGTCAGTCAACGTGACGTTAATTGCCGGTAATCCGGTCTGCGCACCCACGGACGCCATGGTGTCCAGCAGGGTCGTCACCTGGCCCTCATTTGGCGCTTTTGGCATGACGACAATGGATTCAGAGAGATCGGCCATACGGCTGAACGGGAAGCTGGCATTAGCAAATGCACGCAGGTCCGGCATGGCAAGGAAGTGGTAATACTTCGAGAAGTCGATGGTTGACTCATCCCCAATCACAACGTGGTTCTGTACTTGCTGGAAGGTGATGCAGTTATCCACCGAGCCGCCAGGCATCGGGTTCATATACTGGAAATCAAAGCGCAGCTGGTTGATCGCCCCAAGCTTCAGCGCCGGAATAGAGACGTCCGTTTTCCCGTCCAGCAGCCCCTGCAACACCGGCAGACGGAGCATCAGTCGGTTAGTATCCTGCGTGCTTGTCAGACTGAAAGATTGCAGGAACTGGTTGTTCAGGCTGATATCCATGCGTGAACTGTCTTTGGTTGCCGGCGCGGTGTAACGGTAGCTCAGATTGATATCAATACCGTTGGTGCGCAGCAGGTACAGGTCTGGCGGCAGATTCAGTGACAGACTAATCGGGGCTGGCTCAAGCCCCGTCGCCTGCAGCTGTTCTTCATACGTTTTCAATTCGCCAAACGTGACGGCACGGTCAGTGCGCACCCAGTTTGGTGCGTCATAAGGTTTACGCGGCAGCAGCGGTTTAACCTCATCCACCACCACGCTGTTTCCACGGAACAGAACGTTACCCTGGGCAATGCCCTTGGCCGCCTGCACCAGGTCTTTATCATCACGCCCGAAGACCACCAGCAGCTTCACGTACGGGTTATCCGGGTGGCTCATCATCTCAATGGTCGGCGCTTTTACGTCCGGGTGATCGCGCAGGAAGGCAGGACGTTTCGCGTTGGTCGCAAACACGATCGCGTTTCTGTCCGGCATTTTGTCGTACATCACCGGGAAGTTCTGCCCGCGCCAGCCAGAACGTGAACCAAACCACGATGCCACAATGGTGGCCGCCAGCTGCTCGGTGACGTCCGGAGACGCCGCAAACACCATTGGCAGCACTAACTGACGACTATCACGCGGATCAAAGAACGGAACCGGGAACGACGAGAGGTCGTTTTTCAGCGCCAGCGACTGGTAGGTCATCTGCAGCGAAGAGTTGCGTCCTACGTCTACCCACAGGGTATTGCTGGCAGGGTTCTCACAGACGTCACGGTAGTGACCGACAAACTCCAGACGTATGCGGTTAAAGTCGGTGATGAAAAGAGGGTTAATCGGCACCTGGGCCTGTGTTTTCTTACCCAGTTGCTCTTTTGTGACGGGCAGGACGTCCATCAGCTCATCATTCAGGTAAACCTTCAGCTGAGACTGTACCGGCAACAGCGACGGCGATGGCGTGTATTCAAGGTTCAGCATGGCGTGAGAGACAACCTCATCGCTGCGCATACCGAACTCAATGCCGCCGTTAGGGTTAATACCGCGCAGCACCATGCTGCCCGGCGGCGGCGCAATCTGCGCAAAGCTCAGCTTCACGTCCCGTGACGGGGCATCTTCCGCGACAATAGGCGCGTTCGCTCCCTGTACGCCCGGCATCACCTGACCGACGACATTGCTGTCTGCCGGCAGGGTGTTGCCGTCCGTAGGCTGGTTCGGAATGACGTTTTCCGTTTGACCGGGTGCCGCGGTGATAACCGGATCGGTCGCCTGGGCGACCACAGGTACCGTCGGAGCAGGCGTTGCCGCTGCGTTATCGGGTGCTGCGTTAGCCATCGTTGTGGGGAGCGCACTTACCCCCATTGCCACTGCACATAACCAGGAAAGTTTAGTTTTCATCGCGTTATCATCATTGTTGAGCCATAACCGGGTCCGCCTGCTTCGCCTCATCCCGCTCGGGACGACGAGGAACGAACGATACGATCCAGGAAACCAGCGAAGTAAGGGACCGGAAAATTAATTTCACCGACGACGGGGCAAATTCTGCAAGGTGACGATAGCCACGGAACCCCAGCTTCAGAATATCCAGCAGGCTTTCCAGAGGTTTATCTTCCGGGAAGCTGTCCTGCCAGAGAGCCCACGTGTCCGCGCGGGCAAACGTACACTGCACAAAATCAATATGTTGCTTTTTCGTCAGCGGCATCAGTTGCAGACCGACTTCATTACCGGCTACACGCACCACCTGCGTCGGGAAGACGTACTCCTGCTGGCCGCGCTTCAGCAGCAGGTTAACCTTCTGCCCTTCCAGCACCTTCGCCTGACCGTTGATTTTTATCCCCAGACCACCGTCTGAGAAGTCGTGCACGGTACAGGAGAAGAGGTGACCATCTTCACGGGCGATTGCCGCAGGCATGCAGATTTCCACGCGATGCGCACGGCGGACCTGTTTGCTCTCCACCGACACCGCAACCGCGCCGCCGAGGATAATCAGGTTGTAGAACACCCATGCCATGCTCACGAACACGGTCAGGATCTCGTTTTCCGGGCCGTAGAAGTAGCGCCAGATACCGGCAATCACGCCCACGATATTCAGCAACACCAGGAAGATGTACGGCCGGGAGATGACCCAGTCGACATACTCCTCTTCCACCAGACCGCCCTTCGCGGTGACGTTGAATTTACCTTTGTGCGGGTTGATCAGCGCCACCATCGTCGGCGGCGCGATGTACCAGGCCAGCACCGTTTCGTAGATTTCACTCCAGAACGAATGGCGGTATTTACCCTGAATCTTCGAGTTCGTCAGGCTCGCGTGAATCATGTGCGGCAGAACGAACAGCGCAATCATCAGCGCAGGCGCGTAGATGATATAGGCGTGAAGAAGCAGGAACGCCAGCGGCGCGGTCAGGAAGATGAGGCGCGGGATACCGGACAGGAAGTGGAACATGGCGTTGACGTAGCACAGACGCTGCGCGAGTTTCAGCCCTTTCCCAATCAGGGGGTTATCGAGACGGAAAATCTGCACCATGCCGCGCGCCCAGCGAATACGCTGGCCGATGTGCGCCGAGAGAGATTCCGTTGCCAGACCCGCGGCCTGCGGAATACGCATATACGCAGAGGTGTAGCCCCGACGGTGCAGGCGCAGCGAGGTATGCGCATCTTCGGTGACCGTTTCGACGGCAATGCCACCGATCTCATCCAGCGGTTTACGGCGAATAACCGCACAGGAACCGCAGAAGAAAGTCGCATCCCACATGTCGTTCCCGTCCTGCACCAGGCCATAGAACAGCGTACCTTCGTTAGGGGTTTTACGGAAACGGCCAAGGTTACGTTCAAATGGATCCGGCGAGAAGAAATGGTGCGGCGTCTGCATCATCGCCAGCTCTTTCCCCTTCAGGAACCAGCCCATCGTCATCTGCAGGAACGAGCGCGTCGGCACGTGGTCGCAGTCAAAGATTGAGACAAACTCACCTTTGGCATACTTGAGGGCGTTGTTGATGTTCCCGGCCTTTGCGTGTTCATGCGTGGTACGGGCGATGTACTCGACACCCACCTCTTCCGCGAACTGGCGGAACGCCGGGCGGCCGCCGTCATCCAGGACCCAGATTTTGAGTTTATCTTTCGGCCAGTCGATGCCCAGCGCGGCGTAAATCGTGTTTTTTACCACGCTCAGGTCTTCGTTGTAGGTCGGCACGAAGAGATCGACAGACGGCCATTGTGACGTGTCTTTTGGCAGCGGAACCGGCTGACGGTTGAGCGGCCAGATGACCTGGAAATACCCCAGCACCAGTACAACCCAGGCGTACGTTTCCGCAAACAGCAGAACCAGACCGCACACCAGGCTGACCGGGTCATCCCAGTTGAGCGTTGAGGTGTAACGCCACCAGATGTAGCGACAGGAGACGGTCAGTGACAGCACAATCAGCATCAGGGCGGAGAAGCGTCCCGGGATACGGCGCACCAGCAATGCCACGCCCCACAGCAGGATCAGGAAGGTGAACTGCGCCAGAGGGTTAAAGGGCTGCGTAATACAGACCAGGGCCAGAATGAGCGAGAAAACGACGATTACGCCGAGTATAAAACGCCGCAAGCCCGGGTGCAGATGCCCGAGCTCTTTATGGTTATCCAGATGGCTGGTCTTGTCACCCACACGGTCAGGCAAACTGTCCAGCCACTGGTGATAGCGCTCACGTAAATGTTGCACGCGGGAGAAGCTGCGCCAGCGCGGCGCTTTGTGTTCTGAGCGGGACGACGTGGCCACCAGCCAGACAGCCTGAATGATATAACGCGCCGGATCCAACGGTCGCGGGCGGTCGGGATGAATATGCGGATATAACTCACTGTGCTGCGCACGAATGCGCTGCCAGCGCGGGTGTTCGAGAGGAATGAACGTCCAGGCCAGAATCATCCAGAAGCAGCCGAGCGCGGCGCTGAATGCCGAAGCTCCGTGCCGGCGAAAATGCCGGTAATGTTCGCTCAGACGCGAACTGACCGGCGGGATGAGTAACCAGCTGGCGAGACGGCTCATACAGAACTCCCTGCAGGCTCTGCCCCTTTGGCAAAGTGCAGCAGACACCAATTCGCCAGCGTCAGGATCTCTTCTGCCGCCAGGGAATCGCTGCGGTATTCACCGAGTGGCTGTTTGGAGGCCAGGCATTCCGCCATGCCCTCATCACGATGGATAACAATCGGCAGCAGACGGCGCTGGCTTTGCAGCCAAACCTGATACAGGTCGTCCTGGATCTGGCTGCCAATGCGTAAATCATTAATCAGGATATGACCATTTTCAGGCAACCCTTGCTGATGCAGACGGATATGGCAATTCGCGTCGACGTTCACAATCGACAGCACGCGATCGCACTGCGCCATAAGCTGTCGGGTCAGCGTGCCGGCGCCGTGCGGCAGATCCAGAAGGATCCACTTATAATGGCCTTTTTCTTTCAGCTCCTGCAGCGCGACGGTGAACTGGGAAAACAGACGCTGATAGGCAGCTTCATTTTCACGCTCGGTAGTGGTCAATTGGCCAAAGGGCAGTACATCAAGCTGCGAGGTATAACGCATACCCGCATCGCGCCAGTCTTTATCATCAAGCAGCGCGCGAGCCCAACCCTCTGTACGCGTAAAGTCGACATTAAACGACATGCGCAGCAAATTATCGGCACAGGCGTCAATCACCAATACCGATTCACCTAAAAGCTGTAATGACCACGCCAGCGCCGCGGTAACGGATGTTGTACCTACTCCACCACGGACGCCCTGTAATCCTAGTATGGCCATCAATGGCTCCCTTATTGTTGTTGGGCAAATTCAGCTAATAGCGGCCAACGTTTAATAGCCGCGGCCAACTGTTCCCGCTGGGAAATGTCGGTGTAATCTATTTCAGGTAATGAAAACGCCTGCGTCAGCGCCAGAAAGTCGTTCTGGAATGTGTAACCCAGGGTTGAGTCGACTGGGGTGCCGGGTTCGTTATTATCCATTCTATTCCATCCCTTTGAGTAAAATCGCACAATCAGAAGTAGCGAGGCTTCCTGCCCTATCAAATTTCATTTACATGCTAAATCTGATGTTCTTTAATTTCAATGTTAGGTTTATTTCTACGCTTTCGCTAGTAAACTGAGATACAGAGAAATTAAACGAAAAGAGGGACACCGTGGACTCCATATTTTCTATTGGCATCCAGTCATTATGGGACGAATTGAGCCACATGCCAGTCGGAGGAGTCTGGTGGATTAATACGGATCGTAATGAAGATGCTATCAGTCTGGTAAACAAGACAATTGCCGCTCAGGGCAAGGATTCCCGCGTGGCCGTCGTGAGCATGGGCGAAGAGCCAAAGAAAATTATCACCCTTGAAAACGATCGCGGTCCGCAGACGGTGCGATTATTTTCCATGCCTGCGGAGGCCGATAGTCTATACTTTTTGTCCCGCGACATTCAGTGCTCTATTGATCCGGATCACTATCTGGTGATTCTGAAATGCTCAAATAACGCCCTGCAAAATATCCCTGCTGAAAAACTACTGCCCTGGCTGGAAAAAATCAATAAATGGGCAAAATTTCAAAATTGCACGCTATTGATAGTCAATCCTGGCAGTAATAACGACAAACTGTTTTCCCTTTTAATGGGCGAATATCGCTCCCTGTTTGGTCTGGCGAGTCTTCGGAACCAGGCAGACAGCTATCTCTACGATATTGCGTTCTGGTGTAATGAAAAAGGCGTAAGCGCCAGACAACAGCTCACCCTTAAACATATTGAGGGCGAATGGCACCTGGCGCAGCAGGAAGAAACCGTGGTGCAACCGCGCAGCGATGAAAAACGAATCCTGAGCCATATTGCCGTTTTAGAGGGGGCGCCTGCGCTCTCGGAAAATTGGTCGTTGTTTGATTCTAACGAAGCGCTTTTTAATGAAGCTCGCACAACCCAGGCAGCAACCATTGTTTTTTCGCTCATGCAAAATAACCAGATTGAAACGCTGGCGCGACAGATCCACACCTTACGTCGCCAGCGCGGAAGCGCCTTAAAAATAGTGGTGCGCGAAAATAACACCAGCCTTCGCGCCACGGATGAGCGCCTGCTTCTGGGCTGCGGTGCCAATATGGTGATTCCGTGGAATGCGCCGTTATCACGCTGCCTGACGCTTCTCGAAAGCGTTCAGGGCCAGCAGTTCAACCGTCACGTACCGGAAGATATCTCCACCCTGCTCTCCATGACGCAGCCGATGAAGCTGCGCGGATACCAGAAATGGGATACCTTCTGCGACGCCGTCGGCAACATGATGAGCAACACGCTGCTTCCTGCAGACGGGAAAGGGGTGATGGTTGCCCTGCGCCCGGTACCGGGTATCCGCGTTGAACAGGCGCTCACGTTATGCCGTCCGAACCGCACAGGAGACATTATGACCATCGGCGACAACCGCCTGGTGCTGTTCTTGTCCTTCTGCCGGATAAACGATCTTGATACCGCCCTTAACCATATCTTCCCCCTGCCAACCGGGGATATTTTCTCGAACCGTATGATCTGGTTCGAAGATAATTCTATCAGTGCAGAGCTGGTGCAGATGCGCGCCCTCGAGCCTGAACAATGGGCGAAACCGCTCACCGTGAAGAGCGATGCCAAACCGATTCTCAACGCCCGACATGACGGACACGTCTGGCGGCGAATACCGGAACCCCTTCGCCTGTTAACTGAGAATGGGGAGAACGCACCATCATGAATATCAGCGATATCATTCAACTGGTCGTATTCTGTGCGCTGATCTTTTTCCCGCTTGGCTACTATGCACGCCATTCCATACGCCGTATCCGCGATACGGCCAGAGTGCTGTTTGTAAAACCTCGCTATGTAAAACCAGCCGGAACACTGACACGGGCATCACACGTCAAGGCAGACCGAAAACATGACTAATTCTACCTATACCGCTTCGTCACCATCGCCGCTCTGGCAATACTGGCGCGGCCTTTCCGGCTGGAACTTCTACTTTCTGGTGAAGTTTGGTCTGCTGTGGGCAGGCTATCTGAATTTCCATCCCCTGCTCAACCTGGTGTTTATGGCTTTCCTGCTGATGCCTTTGCCCAATATCAGGCTGCATCGCTTGCGTCACTGGATTGCTATCCCTGTCGGCTTTGCTCTGTTCTGGCATGACACCTGGCTGCCGGGACCGGACAGCATTATGAGTCAGGGTTCGCAGGTGGCAGGGTTTAGCGCCAGCTATGTCCTTGACCTGACCGAGCGCTTTATTAACTGGCAAATGATAGGTGCCGTCTTTGTGCTGCTGGTGGCCTGGCTGTTCCTGTCACAATGGATCCGCGTCACGGTATTTGTCGTCGCCATTATGATCTGGCTGAACGTGCTAACGCTTGCAGGTCCAGACTTCTCCCTGTGGCCCGCGGGTCAACCCACGACCACGGTGACCACTACCGGGGGAAGTGCAGCGGCAACCGTCACGACGGCAGGTGATACGCCTGTGGTCGGCGATATCCCGACGCAGACCGCACCGCCGACGTCCACTAACCTGAACGCCTGGCTCTCCAGCTTCTATACCGCGGAAGATAAACGTCAGACCAAATTCCCGGAAGCCCTGCCGGCGGATGCTCAGCCGTTTGAGCTGCTGGTGATCAACATCTGTTCCCTCTCCTGGGCTGACGTCGATGCCGCGGGTTTGATGTCTCACCCGCTGTGGTCCCATTTCGATATCCAGTTTAAAGACTTTAACTCTGCCACTTCGTACAGCGGCCCGGCGGCAATTCGCCTGCTTCGCGCAAGCTGCGGTCAGACATCGCATAAGAACCTGTATCAACCCGCCGGCAACCAGTGTTATCTGTTCGATAACCTCTCAAAACTGGGCTTCACGCAGCATCTGATGCTGGGACATAACGGCCAGTTCGGTAACTTCCTGAAAGAGGTGCGCGAACAGGGTGGTATGCAGGCACAGCTGATGGATCAAACCGGACTGCCGGTCACTCTGCTGGGCTTTGACGGTTCACCTGTTTATGACGATACCGCCGTGCTGCAACGCTGGCTGAAGACCATCGAAAAAGACAGTAATCCGCGCAGTGCAACGTTCTACAACACGCTGCCGCTTCACGATGGTAACCACTTCCCTGGCGTGAGCAAAACGGCAGATTATAAAGTTCGTGCGCAGAAATTCTTCGATGAACTGGACGCGTTCTTTACGGAGCTGGATAAATCGGGCCGTAAAGTGATGGTGGTTGTGGTACCTGAACACGGCGCCGCGCTGAAAGGCGACAGAATGCAGGTGTCAGGTCTGCGTGATATCCCTAGCCCGTCTATTACCAACGTACCGGCAGGCATTAAATTCTTTGGTATGAAGGCACCTCATCAGGGCGCACCGATTGAGATCGCTCAGCCAACCAGCTATCTGGCCATTTCAGAACTGGTTGCCCGCGCGGTTGACGGCAAACTGTTTGTGGAAGACAGCGTGAACTGGGATCAGCTCACCAGTAACCTGCCGCAAACTGCCGAAGTCTCTGAGAACGCGAACGCGGTTGTGATTCAGTATCAGAACAAACCGTACGTTCGCCTGAACGGTGGAGACTGGGTACCTTATCCGCAGTAAACCGCATTTCCCTCTCCCCCCAGGGGAGAGGGCTCACCCGTTCCGTTATGGCTGCTCAGCAAGCCATACAAGCATTTTCAGGCTTGCGGAGTAGTAATCATCCTTTGCAGTGATCTCGGGTTCTCCGGATGGCTGTCCCATCGTTAAATCACGTACCGCCAGCAGCCCCCCTTCCATCATGTAAGGCGCATATTCATTGGTCGTCACGTTTACCCATGCGGGAGTTTGTTCGCGGGGGAACTGACCGAACCAGGCTCGCCACGGCGTTAACAGCGGGCTCTTCTTATCAGACCAGGCAAGGTAAAGTGGAATGCGGATCGCGTCGTAGCTCATCCGTGGCGGCCAGGCTTTGGCCGGGGACAGCGTGCCCGTAGAGCCCAGTGAGACCCAGTCCGTGGGAAGTCTGGCTTTACCCGATCCCATTTTTGCCAGCAAGCGATGGCCATCCTGAATCAACTTGCCCCAGACCGGCGAATGGCTGCGGCTGGCAAAGGCCTGCCAGGCCGGGAAGACGAAATAAGAGGGGTTAAGCACGATCTCACCGTCGAGGGTAAACCCCTGGACACCGGGCAGCATCACGCGGTAACCCGCATAACGGGTCACGGTGTGGCTAATGAGTGCTTTCGTTATCGCATCCGATGCGGCGCTGTACTGTTTGTCATGCCAGCGCGTATCCGCTTTCAACAGCGCCCAGGCAATCAGGACATCGCCATCGGCGGCGTTATTTTTGTCAGCAATCGGGTTGGACTCGGCAGGGTTATAACGCCAGTAAAACAGACCATTTTCTTTGTTCTTTAACGTACCGTCAGTCCATTTCCAGAGCTTATCGAACGTGGCTTTATCGTCGTTAGCCACCGCCATCAGCATGGCGAAGCCCTGGCCTTCAGTATGCGAAACATTGCCGTTGCCGGTATCGACAATCCGCCCTTCCGGCGTAAAGAAGCGTGCTTTGTAACTCTCCCAGGCCTGGCCCGCCTGAGAGAGGGGGGAGAACAGTAAACTCATCATGACGGCCAGAGCGGCGCATGCGGGTTTTCGCATAATGGGTTATTCCGCGCTGCGCAGTGAAATCTCACCGCCCACCCAGGGTTTGATCACGCCATCCTGCTCCAGGAGCAACGCGCCCTGTGCGTCGATGCCGCGGGAAATACCGTAGATCTCTTTATCACCAATCAGCAATTTCACCGGACGGTTAATAAAGTTATCCAGCTTTTCCCAACGGGACAGGAAGGATGCCAGCCCCTCTTGTTCAAAGAGCGAAAGCGAACTGCGTAATTCTTTAATCATACGCACGGCAAGGGTGTTGCGATCGATGGTGATCCCCGCTTCCTGCAGGTTGGTCCACGCCTGATTCACCACGTCATTTTGTACATTGCGCATCACCATATTGAGGCCTGCACCAATGACAATTTGCGCCGCGTCGCCTGTTTTACCCGTTAATTCAACGAGAATACCGGCAAGTTTACGATCGTTCAGATAAAGATCGTTTGGCCATTTCACCCGCACCTTATCAGCGCCCAGATCGTGCAACACTTCTGCCATCACAATCCCGATGACCAGACTCAGGCCAACAGCAGCAGCGGGACCCTGCTCCAGACGCCAGTACATGGAGAGATAGAGGTTGGCACCAAATGGCGAAAACCACTTGCGGCCTCGACGGCCACGCCCGGCCTGCTGGTACTCGGCTACACAGGCATCCCCGGAGGATAATTCGCTGAGTCGATCCATAAGGTACTGGTTGGTCGAATCGATCACCGGCAAGACCGCAACATTGCCATGCTCTACCTGGCTGCGGATCAGCTCTTCATTCAGCAGCTGAATCGGCTCCGGCAGGCTATAGCCTTTTCCGGGTACCGTAAAGACATCAACACCCCAGTCGCGGAGAGTCTGGATATGCTTGTTAATGGCGGCACGGCTCATGCCCAGGTGTTCACCCAACTGCTCGCCGGAATGGAATTCACCGTCGGCAAGAATGCTTATCAGGGTTAAAGGGATAGTATTGTCCTTCACGCGATAACCTCCACGGCATTCACTTCACCCGTACGGCCAATGAAGCGGACCTCTGGCTCCAGCCAGACGTTAAATTTTTCGCCCACTTGCTGACGGACGTGATGGGCCAACTGGACAACATCCTCGCTGGTCGCATCGTTTTGATTAATCAGCACCAGAGCCTGCTGGCGATGAACGGCCGCACCGCCCACGGAGGCGCCTTTTAACTGGCACTGATCGATAAGCCAGCCCGCGGCCAGCTTCACGCTACCATCCGCCTGTGGGTAATGGGGGGCGGCAGGCCAACCTGCAAGAAACGCTTGTGCGTTTTCGCTGCTGATAACCGGGTTTTTGAAGAAGCTTCCCGCATTTCCATTCACTTTAGGATCAGGAAGTTTGGTCGTGCGCATATGGCACACCGAGTCAAAAACGTCACGGGCAGTCGCCGTTTCGGGATCGAGACGCGTTAAATCACCGTAGGTCAGCACCGGCTGCCAGTTTTTTGACAGACGCAGGCCTACGGCGACAATCACGTAGCGATCCTGATATTCATGCTTGAAAATACTGTCACGGTAGCCAAAACGGCACTGTTCAGCGGTTAAACGCTGAGCCGCGCCGGTCGCCAGCTCAATACAATCTACGTATTCACAAACGTGTTTCAGTTCGATGCCATAGGCACCGATATTTTGAATGGGGGATGATCCGGCGCAGCCAGGGATAAGGGCAAGGTTTTCCAGTCCAGGCATCCCTTTGTCCAGGGTGTATTGCACCAGATGATGCCAGTTTTCACCGGCGCCAACGTGCAGATACCAGCTATCGGCGCGCTCTTCCACATCAATTCCCATGATACGGTTAACGATCACCGTTCCCGCAAAATCATCGAGAAACAGGACATTACTTCCTTCGCCCAGAATCAGTACAGGTTCGTCTTGTTCTGTTGCGCTTTGCCAGGCATCCAGCAGCTGCTGTGCAGTATCGGCACGTACAATTTTATTGGCATTACGTTGAATGCCAAAGGTATTCCAGGGCTTAAGGGAGTGATTCATAGACGCTATCCTGAGACAAAAACCGGGATAGTTTACCGTATATACGGGGGGATAGGTGATTAGTTTAGAGCAACGAGGAAGGGATAAAAACGCAAAAAGGCCATCCTTTCGGATGGCCTCTTCACTTATTTGATGCCTGGCAGTTCCCTACTCTCACATGGGGAGACCCCACACTACCATCGGCGCTACGGCGTTTCACTTCTGAGTTCGGCATGGGG
>NZ_JBXWCR010000007.1:0-181639 GCF_057320345.1 Enterobacter cloacae complex sp. 394I7
TTGGGTTCAGAGTGTGGTGGAGCTAAGCGGGATCGAACCGCTGACCTCTTGCATGCCATGCAAGCGCTCTCCCAGCTGAGCTATAGCCCCATCGTAAAGCTGTCATGTTGACGGGCGGCATAATATGAATTCCGCTGCGGAGTGTCAACGGCAAAATCAATGACGGCGGTTCAATCGCCGAAAAATCATGCAAATGAATCACTTTGCGAGTCTGCTCGCAGTCATGAGTTAAGCCTGTCACATTTTCCTCTAAAACGGTGCTATAAAATGAGCCGTTAATTAACCCCACGAATATTCAGGAAATTGCATGATCAAGGAACGAATGACGCCAGAAGAGTTAGCCCTGCTCACTGGCTATAGCCGCCAGACCATCAATAAATGGGTACGCAAAGAGGGTTGGATTACATCGCCAAAACCAGGAGTCCAGGGCGGCAAAGCGCGTCTGGTGCACGTTAATGAAAAAGTGCGTGAGTTTATCCGCAGCGCGCGCCGGGCAAGTGAAACGGCTGAGATCCCAGAAAGTGCCAGCCATGATGGCTCGCTTCACTCCCTGCTCCTGACGCTGGCAAATGAAATGACGCCGGAAGAGCAAAGGCAGATGACATCACTGTTACTGCGGGAAGGGATTACCGGATTGTTGCAACGTTTAGGGATACGCGACCAGAACTGATATGAAAAGATTCCGTAGCAAAATGACCACCGAAGAGCTGGCAGAAAATTTGGGTGTTGCACGGCAAACGGTGAACCGCTGGATACGCCAGCAGGGATGGAAAACCGAGGGCGTCAATGGGGTGAAAGGCGGACGTGCACGGCTGATTCACATTGATGCCCGCGTGAAGGAGCACATCATGAGCCTCCCGGCTGTCCGTAACCGTCAGGCGGTGTACCATCTGGCGGAGGTGACATCGTTGTACAGTGACCCCTCCTCGACTCTGCGTCCTGGGATCATCGAGACGCTGGAGAATATGACGCACCTTGAGCAGGAGCGTCTGGATGCCTTACTGAAGCGTGAAGGGATACGCGGCTTTCTTGCACGTCTCGGCATTGCTGAATTTAATGCATAAAAAAACGGCAGGTCTCCCTGCCGTTTTTCATGGTTCAGGCGTTATTACTGCTGATTTTCGCGCTCAGTAATAAAATCCAGCGCCTTGTTAATGCGCGCTACGCTGCGTGATTTACCAATGGCATGAACGGTAACATCGAGTGCCGGAGACTGACCCGCACCGGTGACTGCCACACGCAGTGGCATACCCACTTTGCCCATACCAACTTCCAGCTCATCTGCCGTCGCCTGAATGGCATGATGCACATTCTCGGCAGTCCAGTCAGTCATCGCCGCCAGTTTGTCACGCACCACTTCGAGTGGCTGACGCGCAACCGGACGCAGGTGCTTCTTCGCCGCGTCCGCGTCGAACTCGTCAAACTCTTCATAGAAGTAGCGGCAGCTTTCAGCGATCTCTTTCAGCGTTTTGCAACGCTCGCCGAGCAGTTTCACCAGTTCCGCCAGTTCAGGGCCAGTACGAGTATCAATATTTGCCTGCTCGATGTGCCACTGCAGGTATGTCGCCACATATTCCGGCTGCATGGTATTGATGTAGTGGTGGTTCAGCCAGAGCAGCTTATCAGTGTTAAACGCGCTCGCAGATTTGCTCACCGCGCCCAGAGAGAACAGATTGATCATCTCTTCACGGCTAAAGATCTCCTGATCGCCGCTCGACCAGCCCAGACGCACCAGATAGTTCAGAAGCGCTTCCGGCAGATAGCCGTCGTCGCGATACTGCATGACGCTGACTGCACCGTGGCGTTTAGACAGTTTTTTGCCGTCGTCGCCATTGATCATGGACACGTGCGCATAGACCGGAACAGGGGCGTTCAGCGCTTTCAGGATGTTGATTTGACGTGGGGTGTTGTTGATATGGTCTTCGCCACGGATAACATGCGTGATTTCCATATCCCAGTCGTCAACCACAACGCAGAAGTTATAGGTTGGGGAACCGTCGGTGCGGCGGATGATCAGATCGTCCAGCTCCTGGTTGCTGAATTCGATCGGGCCACGGATCTGGTCGTCAAAAATTACCGAGCCGTCCTGCGGGTTAGCAAAACGCACCACGCACGGTTCATCAGCAGCATGCTCGCTATGGTCATGGCGGCAGCGGCCGTCATAACGCGGTTTTCCACCCTTCGCCATCTGATCTTCACGCAGCGCATCAAGGCGTTCTTTGGAGCAATAGCATTTATACGCTGTACCCGCGACCAGCATCTCATCAATCACGGCGTTGTAGCGGTCAAAACGTTTGGTCTGGAAATACGGGCCTTCGTCCCACTCCAGATTGAGCCAGTTCATACCATCCATAATGGCTTCAATTGCTTCCGGCGTGGAGCGCTCGAGATCGGTGTCTTCAATACGCAGTACGAACTCACCTTTGTTGTGGCGTGCAAAAAGCCAGGAATAGAGAGCGGTACGTGCACCACCGACGTGCAGATAGCCTGTCGGGCTCGGCGCGAAGCGAGTTTTGATTTTCATGAAATGGCCTTACGTTATAAAGATGCCGGCAATCGGCAAATCCTGGGAAAAAAACAATGGGCAATATTCTATCACTGTGGGGGGATTCCTCAATGTTGATCCCTTTATCGTGAGGGAGTTTGCGATTTTTGTTTAGAAATCATGCGTCATCGCCCGTTTCGCGATCGTTTTGTTTAATTTTACGACGAACGAATAAAAACTTTAGAAAATGCGTTGACTCATTTTCAACTCTCCCTATAATGCGACTCCACACAGCGGGGGTGATTAGCTCAGTTGGTAGAGCATCTCCTTTACACGGAGGGGGTCGGCGGTTCGAGCCCGTCATCACCCACCATCTACTTAAGTAGACTCGCAGTGTAGATAAGTATTGAGATTGGGCGATTAGCTCAGTTGGTAGAGCATCTCCTTTACACGGAGGGGGTCGGCGGTTCGAGCCCGTCATCGCCCACCATTCTCACCTTATCGCAGCAGTTCCGAAATGGGCGATTAGCTCAGTTGGTAGAGCATCTCCTTTACACGGAGGGGGTCGGCGGTTCGAGCCCGTCATCGCCCACCATTTCGGGTCGTTAGCTCAGTTGGTAGAGCAGTTGACTTTTAATCAATTGGTCGCAGGTTCGAATCCTGCACGACCCACCAATGTAAAAAAGCGCCCTAAAGGCGCTTTTTTACTATCTGCGGTATGGATGATTCGAACCTGCAGCAGGTCCGAGCCGAACGCAGTGAGGCAACGGAGCCGTTTACGGCGACGGCCCGAAGGGCGAGCGAAGCGAGTCATCCTGCACGATCCACCAATGCAAAAAAGCGCCCTAAAGGCGCTTTTTTGCTATCTGCGGTATAACATCACTCTTCCGTCAACGTTGCGATCAACGACTTAATCGCCGGTGTCGCCTGCTTCTCGTCATACACCACATACAAATCTGCCGGTATACGTACCTGTAATGGACGAAATACCACACCGGGCCACTGCATTTGCGCATAGCTGTCAGCAGCTAACGTAATCCCCATTCCCATGCTGATCATTGCCAGCACCGTCTGCGGTTCATCGGCTTCACGCACTATCATCGGTGAAAAACCGGCCTGCTGGCACACGCGCTGTAAGAACGACCAGTCAGAATGCGCAGACGGCATAGTAACAAAGTACTCATTCTGCAGTTCGGTGAGCGCAATTGCGCTTTCCCCCACCAGCCGGTGATCCTCCGGCAGCGCAACCAGAAATGCCGCATCCCGTAAGCGGATACTGGTAAATCCTGCAGTGGGCTCGGTTGCCATTCGCCAGATCCCGACATCCAGCTCCCGACGCTCCAGCAGCGCCATTTGCATTACCGGCGACTTTTCGCGAAAGACGACATCAACGTTCGGATGCTCTTTCAAAAATGTGCGCATGACCGTGCGCACTTCGCTCCACATGGCGGTACCAACAATGCCCAGCGCAATCCGCCCCGCCTCACCCCGTCCAATTTGTTCGACCCGCGCCAGTGCCTGGTTTGCGCTGGCAAGCAGTCGACGGGACTCTTCCATCAATACTTTACCCGCATGGGTCAAGGCGACGCTTCGTGAGTGGCGAATAAACAGTAAGGTACCGAGCTGACTTTCCAGCTCTTTTATATGCAGGCTCAACGGCGGCTGCGACATATTGAGACGGGCCGCAGCCCGTCCAAAATGAAGTTCCTCAGCGACGGCCAGAAAATAGCGCAGTAGCTTGAGGTCGGTTCGGTAGACGCGTTCCATCAACATATATCCTGGCGATAACACTTATGCTCCCACCTTAAAGCCTTTCACCGCCAGCCGGGAAAACTTTAATGCGCAACTGTGCGCAACTCGCTGTTTTTACTGGTGTGGAGATAGTTAAAGCTGAAATAAAACACCACGGCGAGCACCAACGCATACGCCGCAAATACCAGCCAGATGGTCTGCCAGTCTTTCACCCCATCCACGGAGAAATAATCTACCGCCGCGCCGCTCAATACCGATCCGAAATAAGCACCGATACCGTTAACGGTCGTCATAAACAGCCCTTGCGCGCTGGCGCGGATATCAGCGCTTACCTCCTGTTCGACAAACACCGAACCGGAGATGTTGAAGAAGTCGAACGCGCAACCGTAGACCAGCATTGACAGCATCAACAGCCCGACGCCTGTCGCGGAAGGATCGCCATACGCAAAGAGTCCAAACCGCAGCATCCAGGCCACCATGCTCATCAACATCACGGTTTTTATGCCAAAACGTCGGAGGAAGAAAGGAATGGTCAGGATGAACAGCACCTCTGACATCTGCGAGACGGAGAGCAAAATAGAAGGGTATTTAACGATAAAGCTTTCCGCATACGCCGGATTACGCGCAAAATCATGCAGAAAGGGGCTACCGAAAGTATTGGTGATTTGCAGCACGGTGCCCAGCAGCATCGCAAACAAAAAGAACACCGCCATTCGAGGCTGTTTAAACAGGACGAACGCATTCAGGCCAAGCTTGCTTGTCAGCGACGATGAGGTTTTATTCTTCGCCACCGGAATGGCCGGTAACGTCAGTGAATAGAGCGCCAGAACCAGCGACGCGGCAGCAGCAATGTAGAGTTGAATGTTGGTTAACTCTGCCCCCATCAGGCTTATGGCCCACATCGCCACAATGAAGCCTACCGTGCCATAGACCCGCACCGTTGGAAAATGGGTCACCGTGTCCAGCCCTGCCTGCTCAAGACAGGAGTAGGAAAGGGTATTCGATAGCGCAATGGTCGGCATAAAGGCCATGGCATTAACCAGCATGACCCAGAACATCAGCCCCGGTTCATTGACCTGCGCGGCATAGCAAAGCGCAACGGCACAGACGAGATGGCAAATCACGTATGCACGATCTGCCCGCAGCCACTTATCGGCAATAATGCCCACCAGCGAGGGCATCACGATCGCGGCAAGCCCCTTCGAGCTGTAGACCATACCCACGTCAGAGCCGGAAAAACCCAGGGTGTTAATCATGTAAGCGCCGAGAGTAACGAGCCAGCTTCCCCAGATAAAATATTGCATAAAGGACATCATCTTTAAGCGCGTCGTGATGTTCATACCCGATTCCTTATAGCAGAGTGGCCCTCACGGGCCACGATGTTGTTTCGCTCAGGCAAGCTGGCGCAGAAAACCGCAGATAAGATCGATGAAGTTCTGGCGAGAGAGTTCGGCGGCGGCAAGCGTTTGTTCATGCGACAGTTTTACATCGCTCAGACCTTCAGCAAGGTTGGTTATGGCCGAAACGGCGACCACCTTCAGGCCACAGTGGCGCGCCGAGATCACTTCCGGCACCACTGACATTCCCACCACATCTCCGCCGATGATCTGCATCATGCGGATCTCAGCCGCGGTTTCGAAGTTAGGGCCTGGATAAGAGACAAACACCCCTTCATGCAATGGAAAGCCCTTCTCGCTCGCCACGGTCTGCAGCAGGGCACGGCAATCTGCATCATAAGCATTGGCCAGCGAGAAAAAACGGTCGCCAAAACGGTCATCGTTCAGCCCGACCATCGGGGTACCCGGCAGGGTGTTGATGTGGTCGCTGAGGGCAACCAGGCTTCCCGGTTCAACCTCCGGACGTAATGAACCGGCGGCATTGGTACTGAACAGCAGTTCACAGCCCAGCAGTTTGAAGGTGCGGATTGCATCGGTCATGACGGCGATGCCGCGGCCCTCATAGAAGTGACCGCGCCCTTTCATACAGGCGACCGGAACACCGGCAAGATGCCCCAACACCAGCTCACCGGCGTGACCGTGAACGGTGCTCACCGGGAAGCCCGGCAGTTTTTCATAGCTCAGTACCACAGCATCAACAATCTGCTCGGCGAGCGCACCAAGACCTGAGCCGAGAATAAACGCAACCCGCGGAGTGAAATCAGGTTTAGCGGCACGAATGATGTCGGCAGAGAACCAGGGATTATTCGAGAGGGTCATAAAAGCTCCTTGAGAATTAAGATCGCGATATCACCGATCGCATGACCTTAGTCTTATATCTGGAGCCTGCGGGTTACCTCCAATACACTTTCTCTGCACCATCAATACTGATTTGGTATCAATACCTTTCCCTGCCAGATATGGCAGTTTTGCTCAAGCTAATTGCGTTGGCGCCGATACCTCTGTTTTACAGCGAGAGGAAAAAGTATGACGACCATTCAGGCTACAACCCAGCCCATTCAAACCAGCGGTGGCGGGAGTCGTTCTTCCGGCGGCAACGATATCGCTGCCCAGATCAGCCGTATCACTGACAAGATAACCAAGCTGACTCAACAGTTAAAAGAGGTTGCGAACGGTTCCGGCAGTGCGGAAGAGAAGAAGAAACAGCAAGAGCTTATCCAGGTGCAAATCAAAGTGCTGCAGGCACAGCTCGCACAGCTGCAGCGCCAGCAGGCGGAAGAAGCCCAGAAGAAACAAGAGCAAAGTCTGGTCAACGTGGAAGGTCCGAAGAACGCATCAGACAATCATCAAATAGACATCTACGTCTAACGCTCTGTTGAGTTAAACAGTGGATCGCGTATACGGGCCTCGGTTAATCGTTGCGCCTGGATACGCACCACTTCCCAGATAGCCTGCGCAGCCCCGGAGAGCGAACGGTTTTTTCGCCGTACCAGCATCAGTTTTCGCTCAATAGCAGGCGTCAGTCGCTTCACGACCAGACGGCTTCCCTGGGGCAAAGGGAGCGCCAGGGCGGGTAATACACTGATCCCTATGCCGGCCTCCACCATAGGAAACAGCGTTGCCGGATGTCCAATCTCCTGCACAATGGTCGCCTTAACGCCCTGCGTCACCAGCGCAGAATCAATCAGCGGACGGCTGCCCGAGGCATAATCCTGTAATACCAGGTTCGCTCCCCGCAGCGCCTGCCAGTGAACAGACGGCTGCGCGGCTAGCGGATCGTCGTCCCGGCAAAGCAACAGAAATGGCTCAGACAGCACAATTTCACATTCCAGGTCACTCACCTGACCGGGATCGATAACAATACCAAAATCCACATCACCCTGACGGATGCTCTCCAGCACCCACTGCTGCGGCCTGTCATGCAAAACAAAATCGATATCCGGATAGCGATGATTACCCTCTGCAATACATTGCGGGATAAGGTGCGCGGATATCGTCTGGCTGGCCGCAACCCGCACGGTACCCGACAGCTGCTGTCCCAGTCGACCTACATCTCTGAGCGTACTGTTGAGTTCGTCCAGCAGCCGTTCAAGGCGCTGAGCCAGCTGCTGTCCGGCTTCCGTGAGCACGACTTCACGCGTGGTGCGATCAAGCAGCCGGACACCCGTCTGGCTCTCCAGCTCTTTCACGCTGTGGCTTACCGCGGACTGGCTCAGGCCGATGATCTCCCCTGCCCGACTGAAGCTGCGGGCATGGGCTACGGTGACGAAAATGCGAAGCTGGCGTAAAGAATAATTCATCTGTTTAATTCATGAATGGATGCAATAAATCAATTTTATTTCTCAAACGGAAAAAGCACAATAGCGATATCTGTTTTCAGGAGTCATTATGAAACTATTTCGTATTCTTGATCCGTTTACGCTTACTCTGGTTGTCACGGTATTACTGGCCTCCTTCTTCCCCGCGCGGGGCGGGTTCGTTCCTTTTTTTGAAGGACTGACGACCGCGGCCATCGCGCTGTTGTTCTTTATGCACGGCGCAAAGCTCTCGCGCGAAGCCATTATTGCGGGGGGGAGCCACTGGCGACTGCACCTGTGGGTGATGTGCAGCACGTTCATCCTCTTCCCTGTACTCGGCGTACTGTTCGCATGGTGGGCGCCGGTGAATGTCGACCCGGCCCTTTATACCGGCTTCCTGTATCTGTGCATTCTGCCGGCCACCGTGCAGTCCGCTATCGCGTTTACCTCTCTGGCGGGCGGTAACGTCGCAGCCGCAGTCTGTTCAGCGTCGGCATCCAGCCTGTTAGGGATTTTCGTTTCGCCGCTGCTGGTGGGTCTGCTGATGAACATGCACGGCGCGGAAGGTAACCTGGAACAGGTAGGTAAAATCTGTCTGCAGCTGCTGTTGCCGTTTGTGCTGGGCCATCTCTCTCGTCCGTGGACGGGCGCGTTTGTTGCAAAGCACAAAAAATGGATCTCAAAAACCGACCAGTCGTCGATTCTGCTGGTGGTCTATTCGGCCTTCAGTGAAGCGGTTGTGAATGGCATCTGGCATAAGGTGGGCGCAGGCTCGCTGCTGTTTATCGTGGTGGTCAGCCTTGTTCTGCTGGCGATTGTGATTGGCGTAAACGTCTTTGTGGCCCGCAAGTGCGGCTTCAACAAAGCCGATGAAATTACCATTGTCTTCTGTGGCTCGAAGAAGAGCCTGGCGAACGGCATTCCTATGGCAAACATTCTCTTCCCGACCTCAATGATAGGGATGATGGTACTGCCACTGATGATTTTCCATCAGATCCAGCTGATGGTCTGCGCGGTGCTGGCACGTCGTTACAAACGCCAGACGGAAAAACAGGCGCAGGAAGAGACCCGCGCCGCGAAAGCTTAAGGACGTTTCAGGGGCTGAACCAACTGCGTCAGCCCCTCGGTTTTAATCAGTAACGTGATAGCCATCAGCTCACCCAGTCGTCCGGCCGGGAACCCATCTTTGCGGGCAAACCACAGCAAATAATCTTCCGGTAAATCAATCAGCCTGCGGCCTTTATATTTACCGAATGGCATCTCCGTGTTGGCGATCTCAACGAGCTGCTCTTTCTCCACGTTACTCTCCTAACAGGCGCATCATTTCCGCTTCGTCGATAACCTCAATGCCCAGCTCCTGAGCTTTAGCAAGCTTCGAACCGGCGGCTTCCCCGGCAATAACCAGGTCGGTTTTCTTCGACACGCTGCCTGCCACTTTTGCGCCCAGCGCAACCAGTTGCGCTTTAGCATCATCACGTGAAAGCTGGCTCAGGCTGCCGGTCAGCACGACCGTTTTGCCGGCAAACGGGCTGTCGATCTCGTCAGCGTTGACCACGACCGGAGCCGGCCATCTGATGCCCTCTTCCAGCAGCTTGCCGATCACTTCGCGATTGCTCTCTTCGGCAAAGAAGTTAAAGACATGCGTCGCGACGACAATCCCCACGTCCGGGACTCTCTGCAGCTCGTCAATACTCGCCTTCTCCAGGGCTTCCAGCGTACCGAAATACGCTGCCAGCCCCGCCGCCGTGGCTTCACCCACTTCGCGAATACCGAGCGCATAAAGGAATCGGGCAAAAGTCGTCTCTTTGGCAGCCTCCAGGGCATTAACCACATTCTGGGCCGACTTCGGTCCCATGCGATCAAGACCCGTGAGTTTACCCGCGGTCAGTTTGAAGAGATCTGCAGGCGTATGAACATATTCTTTCTCTACCAGCTGATCGATAATTTTGTCGCCCATTCCGTCGACGTCCATCGCCCGACGGGAAACGAAGTGCTTCAGTGACTCTTTACGTTGTGCCCCGCAGATTAAGCCACCCGTACAGCGAGCCACCGCTTCACCTTCAACGCGCTCAACGTCAGATCCGCATACCGGGCAATGCGTCGGGAACACGATAGCGCGCGTATCGTCAGGACGCTCTGACTCAACCACGTTCACCACCTGCGGGATAACATCGCCCGCGCGACGAATCACCACTTTGTCACCAATGCGCAGGCCGAGACGTTCAATTTCATCGGCATTATGCAGCGTGGCGTTACTCACCAGCACGCCGGCAACCTGCACCGGCTCCAGACGGGCAACCGGGGTAATTGCGCCCGTACGGCCCACCTGGAACTCCACGTCACGGACAAAGGTCATCTGCTCCTGCGCCGGGAATTTAAACGCCACTGCCCAGCGTGGCGCGCGCGCCACAAAGCCTAACTGCTCCTGCAGCGCAAGTGAGTTAACCTTGATAACCACACCATCAATATCAAAACCAAGCGTCGGGCGGTCTTCTTCCACTTTGTGGTAGAACGCCAGCACGGCTTCCGGGGAGTCGCACAGCTGAACACGGTTACTCACCGGCAGGCCCCACGCTTTAAACTGCAATAAACGTCCGAGATGGGTATCCGGCAGTTCACCGCCTTCCAGAATCCCGACGCCATAGCAGAAGAAAGTAAGCGGTCGCTTCGCAGTGATACGGGGATCAAGCTGGCGCAGGGAGCCTGCCGCCGCATTACGCGGGTTAGCAAACACTTTCCCGCCGGTACGGCGCGCCTCTTCGTTGATTTTCTCGAAGCCCGCCTGCGGGAGGAATACCTCACCGCGCACTTCCAGTCGGGCTGGAATATTATCCCCTTGCAGCTTCAGCGGGATCGCACGGATGGTGCGTACGTTGGTGGTAATGTCTTCACCCGTCGTACCATCACCCCGCGTCGCGGCACGCACCAGCACACCGTTTTCATAGAGAAGGCTGACCGCCAGACCATCCAGCTTCAACTCGCAGCACCAGGTCAGGGAGTCGCTGCTTTTGAGGCGATCCTGCACGCGCTTGTTAAACGCGAGGAAGCTCTCTTCATCAAAGACGTTATCCAGAGACAACATTGGGACTTCATGACGTACCTGACTGAAAGCACCCAGCGGCTCCGCGCCCACGCGCTGCGTGGGTGAGTCGGGCGTAATCAATTCCGGGTGCTGCGCCTCTAGCTCGCGCAGCTCGCGCATCAGACGGTCATACTCCGCATCCGGCACTTCCGGCGCGTCCATAACATGATAGAGGTATTCATGATGGCGAAGCGTGGTTCGCAGTTCAGTGAGTTGTTGTTCGATTGAGTCCATATCACACCATCAATGAGAAAAAACCCCCGACATGCGGGGGTTGAGGAGGAGTCGATGTAAACGCGATGATTACGCGTTGGCTTCCTTAACTTCGCGGATGCGGTCCTGATACTCGCGCAGTTTCTGCGGCGTCATCATACGACGCTGATCGTCGAGCACCACACCACCGACTTCGTCAGCAATGTGCTGTGCGGACTGCAGCATCAGCTTAAAGTTTTGCAGTTCATCACCGTAGGACGGCACCTGCATGAAGATAGTGACACCCGGCGTCACGAAATCACCGGTCATTTCCGGGTCAAAGGTGCCAGGGTTAACCATATTGGCCAGGCTAAACAGCGCCGGACCGCTACCGTCAGGACTCAGGTGACGATGGAAAATATTCATGTCGCCAAACTTGAAGCCTGCCTGTTGAATGCTGTTAAGCAGGACATCGCCATTCAGGTGGGTGCCATGATGCGCAGCCACGTTCATGATGATGACCGCTTCTTTACGCTGCGGTTTTTCAACAACCGGTTCTGGCTCAACTACGGGCTCTGGCTCAACGAGCGGGGCCGGCGCAGGCTGAGGTGCAGGCTGCACGTGAACAGGCTGCTGCGGTTGGTGTACCGGCTGTGCAGGCTGTTGTGGCGCGGGTTGCTGAACAGGCTGTGGCGCAGCAGGCTGCTGATGGACAGGCTGTTGCGGCGGCTGACGCACCGGCCCTTCTCCAGGCTGCGGCGCCTGCTGGCGCGGCTGTGCAGAAGCATACGGCGGTTGATACTGGTGCTGCGGAGGCTGACGAGGGGCTTCATGCTCCCCATGAGCCGCGCCGGGCGCAGTATTGACCCGATGAACACGAACTTCACCCACGCCGTCGTCGTCGCTTCCGTCGATGTCATTTTCACTGTCATCGTCATCACGACTGGACTTCATGCGCTTCAGTGGGCGATCGCGAAACATAGAGGAACGCTCTTTACGGCTGGTCCAGAAACCATGTACCAGTAAAGCGATTATGGCGATCGCGCCAACAATGATTAATATCAGACGCAAATCCTGCATCATTATATTCTCTGTTGTTCTAACACCTTGCCACCACGGCAAACATTTACTCACTAAGAGTATTTGCCGTTTACGTCAAGTGCAAGTGTGTGCAGAGCATTCACAGCATAAAGATGAACTAAATCGTGCTTTTTGCTGTTTTTTCGAACATTTCCGAACTGGTCATTGGTCTGTAAGTGGATAATATAGGCGGGCAATTCCACTGGTTGTGAAAAAAGGAGTACAGCCTGGTTATGGTTTCAACATCATCTTCTCCCCCGCGCAGCGGCGTCTGGTATTTTTCTCAGGGCTGGAAACTGGTCTCACTGCCGGGGATTCGTCGCTACGTCATTCTGCCGTTGCTGATTAACATTATCCTGATGGGCGGCGCGTTCTGGTGGCTGTTCACCAGACTGGAGAGCTGGATCCCTTCGCTGATGAGCCATGTGCCGGACTGGCTGCAGTGGCTGAACTACCTGCTCTGGCCGGTAGCGGTTATCTCCGTGCTGCTGGTGTTCGGCTACTTCTTCTCGACGATTGCAAACTGGATAGCTGCGCCGTTTAACGGCCTGCTGGCAGAACAGCTGGAAGCACGTCTTACCGGCGCAACGCCGCCTGATACGGGCATGCTGGGGATCATGAAAGATATCCCACGCATCATGAAGCGCGAATGGCAGAAGTTTGCCTGGTATCTTCCCCGCGCCATTGTGCTGCTTATCCTTTATTTTGTCCCTGGCGTCGGTCAGACGGTGGCCCCGGTGCTGTGGTTCCTGTTCAGCGCCTGGATGCTGGCAATCCAGTACTGCGATTATCCGTTCGATAACCACAAGGTGCCGTTCAAAACGATGCGCAGCGCCCTGCGCACGCAAAAAGTCGCGAATATGCAGTTCGGGGCGCTGACCAGTCTGTTCACCATGATCCCGGTGCTCAACCTGTTCATCATGCCGGTCGCCGTTTGCGGCGCAACGGCGATGTGGGTTGACTGCTACCGTGCTAAGCACGCGTTATGGAAGTAATGCAAAAATGTGTAAAAAGGGGGTGGCTTATGCCGCCCCTTATTCCATACTGATCCCCATTATTTCCTTGCAGTATATAGATATGCGAATTCCTTACTTCCCCCTACCTGTTCAACAGGTATGCTGGGACGGTATCCCAATTTCATACAGTTAAGGACAGGCCATGAGTAAGATTTATGAAGACAACTCGCTGACTATCGGTCATACGCCCCTGGTTCGACTGAACCGTATCGGTAATGGACGCATTCTGGCGAAGGTCGAATCACGTAACCCGAGCTTCAGCGTAAAGTGCCGTATCGGTGCAAATATGATTTGGGATGCTGAAAAACGTGGCGTGCTGAAGCCAGGCGTTGAGCTGGTTGAACCGACCAGCGGTAACACCGGTATCGCACTGGCCTATGTTGCGGCGGCGCGCGGTTATAAACTGACGCTGACCATGCCTGAAACCATGAGCATCGAACGTCGCAAACTGCTGAAAGCGCTGGGCGCGAATCTGGTGCTGACCGAAGGTGCCAAAGGCATGAAGGGTGCGATTCAGAAAGCAGAAGAGATTGTTGCCAGCGATCCGGCGAAATATCTGCTGCTGCAGCAGTTCAGCAACCCAGCGAACCCGGAAATTCACGAAAAAACCACCGGCCCGGAGATTTGGGAAGATACTGACGGTCAGGTTGATGTATTTATCTCCGGTGTAGGCACCGGCGGAACCCTGACTGGCGTGTCGCGCTATATAAAAGGCACAAAAGGTAAAAAAGACCTGATTACCGTTGCCGTGGAACCAACCGACTCGCCGGTGATCACCCAGGCGCTGTCGGGCGAAGAGATCAAACCTGGCCCACATAAAATTCAGGGGATCGGTGCCGGCTTCATTCCGGGCAACCTGGATCTGAAGCTTATTGATAAAGTGGTGACCATCACCAACGAAGAAGCTATCTCTACCGCACGTCGCCTGATGGACGAGGAAGGTATTCTGGCGGGCATCTCTTCCGGTGCTGCTGTTGCGGCAGCGCTCAAACTTCAGGAAGATGAGGCCTTTACCAATAAGAATATTGTGGTTATCCTGCCTTCATCGGGTGAGCGTTACTTGAGCACCGCACTGTTTGCCGATCTGTTCACTGAAAAAGAACTGCAACAGTAATGCCAGCATGTTAATAACGCGTAAAAAAGCACCTTTTTGGGTGCTTTTTTGTGGCCTGCTTCAAAGTTTTACCCCTCCTGGCATTGATTCACCCCGTTGGGTCTGGTATTTAAACCAGCAATTATTTTGATGCGTGAAATTAATCAGTGAACGAAATAGCCTTGCTGAATCGATTTTATGATTTGGTTCAAGTCTTGCTTTCGCTGCATAATGTTTAATGACGATCGAAACGTCAGCGCTAACAATACAGGCTAAAGTTAAGTCGCCAGGCTAGACTTTAGTTCCACAACACTAAACCTATAAGTTGGGGAAATACAATGTTCCAGCAAGAAGTTACCATTACCGCTCCGAACGGTCTGCACACCCGCCCTGCTGCTCAGTTTGTTAAAGAAGCGAAAGGCTTCACTTCTGAAATCACTGTGACTTCCAACGGCAAAAGCGCCAGCGCAAAAAGCCTGTTCAAACTGCAGACTCTGGGTCTGACTCAGGGTACCGTTGTCACCATCTCTGCTGAAGGTGAAGACGAGCAGAAAGCAGTTGAGCATCTGGTAAAACTGATGGCTGAGCTCGAGTAAGTTTCCGGGTTCTTTTAAATATCAGTCACAAGTAAGGTAGGGTTATGATTTCAGGCATTTTAGCATCCCCGGGTATCGCTTTCGGCAAAGCACTGCTGCTGAAAGAAGACGAGATCGTCATCGACCGGAAAAAAATTTCTGCCGACAAGGTTGATCAGGAAGTTGAACGTTTTCTGAGCGGTCGTGCCAAGGCATCTGCGCAACTGGAAGCAATCAAGACTAAAGCTGGCGAAACTTTCGGTGAAGAAAAAGAAGCCATCTTCGAAGGGCACATCATGCTGCTCGAAGATGAGGAGCTGGAGCAGGAAATCATAGCCCTGATTAAAGATAAAAGCATGACGGCAGACGCTGCTGCGCATGAAGTTATCGAAGGTCAGGCAACTGCCCTGGAAGAACTGGATGATGAATACCTGAAAGAGCGTGCGGCTGACGTACGTGACATCGGTAAGCGCCTGCTGCGCAACATCCTGGGTCTGGCCATTATCGACCTGAGCGCTATTCAGGATGAAGTCATCCTGGTTGCCGCCGATCTGACCCCGTCTGAAACCGCACAGTTGAACCTGAAAAAGGTCCTCGGTTTCATCACTGACGCGGGCGGCCGTACCTCCCACACCTCTATCATGGCGCGTTCTCTGGAACTGCCTGCCATTGTGGGTACCGGTAGCGTCACCTCTCAGGTTAAAAACGACGATTATCTGATTCTGGATGCCGTAAACAACGTGGTTTACGTCAACCCAACTAACGAAGAGATCGAAAAACTGCGCGCGGTTCAGGAGCAGGTTGCGACTGAAAAAGCGGAACTCGCTAAGCTGAAAGACCTGCCAGCCATCACTCTGGACGGTCATCAGGTTGAAGTGTGCGCAAACATCGGTACCGTACGTGACGTCGATGGCGCTGAGCGCAACGGCGCGGAAGGTGTGGGTCTCTATCGTACTGAATTCCTGTTCATGGATCGTGACGCGCTGCCAACTGAAGAAGAACAGTTTGCTGCGTACAAAGCTGTGGCTGAAGCGTGTGGCTCTCAGGCGGTTATCGTCCGTACCATGGATATCGGTGGCGACAAAGAGCTGCCGTACATGAACTTCCCGAAAGAAGAGAACCCGTTCCTGGGCTGGCGTGCGATTCGTATCGCGATGGATCGTAAAGAGATCCTGCGCGATCAGGTTCGCGCTATCCTGCGTGCGTCTGCTTTCGGTAAACTGCGCATCATGTTCCCGATGATCATCTCTGTTGAAGAAGTGCGTGCACTGAAGAAAGAGATCGAAATCTACAAACAGGAACTGCGCGACGAAGGTAAAGCATTTGACGAGTCAATTGAGATCGGCGTGATGGTGGAAACACCTGCGGCGGCGACCATTGCACGTCATTTAGCCAAAGAAGTTGATTTCTTTAGTATCGGTACCAATGATTTAACGCAGTACACCCTGGCAGTTGACCGTGGTAATGATATGATTTCACATCTCTACCAGCCAATGTCACCGTCCGTACTGAACTTGATCAAGCAAGTTATTGATGCTTCTCATGCAGAAGGTAAATGGACTGGCATGTGTGGTGAGCTTGCAGGCGACGAACGTGCTACACTTCTGTTGCTGGGTATGGGTCTGGACGAATTCTCTATGAGCGCCATTTCCATCCCGCGCATTAAGAAGATTATCCGTAACACGAACTTCGAAGATGCGAAGGTGTTAGCAGAGCAGGCTCTTGCTCAACCGACAACGGACGAGTTAATGACGCTGGTTAACAAGTTCATTGAAGAAAAAACAATCTGCTAATCCACGAGATGCGGCCCAAATTACTGCTTAGGAGAAGATCATGGGTTTGTTCGATAAACTGAAATCTCTGGTTTCTGATGATAAGAAAGACTCCGGAACTATTGAGATTGTTGCTCCGCTCTCCGGCGAGATCGTCAACATCGAAGACGTGCCGGATGTAGTGTTTGCTGAGAAAATCGTTGGTGATGGCATTGCTATCAAACCAACTGGCAACAAAATGGTTGCTCCAGTTGACGGCACCATCGGTAAAATTTTTGAAACCAACCATGCGTTCTCTATCGAATCTGATAGCGGTATCGAACTGTTCGTTCACTTCGGTATCGACACCGTTGAACTGAAAGGCGAAGGCTTCAAACGTATCGCGGAAGAAGGCCAGCGTGTTAAAGTTGGCGACCCGGTCATTGAATTCGATCTGCCACTGCTGGAAGAAAAAGCCAAGTCTACCCTGACGCCGGTTGTTATCTCCAACATGGACGAAATCAAAGAACTGATCAAACTGTCTGGCAGCGTCACCGTGGGTGAAACCCCGGTTATCCGCATCAAGAAGTAATTCTTGCCGCACAGAAAAATGGCGCCTTCGGGCGCCATTTTTGTTTATGCGGGCAGGATAAGCTCGTCGTAGCCTTTCGACTGCGTATAAATCATCACATCTGTGACGCGGTCTCCTGCCATGCGAATCGCATCGGCAACGGTTTTGCCCTCAACGATCCCGCTCACCAGCTCTGAACAGAAGAGGTCGCCCGTGCCTTTCAGGTCCGTTTCAACACGCGGATGCGCACTGACGGTCACACCGTCTCGGGTAACCAGCACCACGTGAATATTCTCCGGATCGTCCGCCACCGGCGCACTGGTGATGGCCACCCATTTCAGCGTGTCGGAAAGTAACCCCTGCGCTGCCGCTATGGCACTTTCAGGCGTACGACACGGTTTACCGCTTAGCACTTCCAGCTCAAAGACGTTAGGCGTGATCCCCTGCGCCAGTGGCAGCAGGTACTCCCGATACGCCTCAGGGATATCAGGTTTCACATATATCCCACTGTCAATATCGCCAATAACGGGGTCAACCAACACCAGCAGGTCAGGATGCTGCGCTTTGATCGTGGTGAGCCACTGCGCCAGGCATTTTATCTGGCTGGCGCTGCCCATGTAGCCCGTGGTAACGGCTTTAAGCTCGCGCAGGATTTCGCGCTCTTCCAGCGCCTTAAGATACCCGCTGAACCACTCATCGGGGATCACGCCACCGTAAAAGGTATCGTAATGCGGCGTGTTGCTGAACAGCACGGTCGGCACGGCGGTGACGGTCAGCCGGTGGGTACGAATGTTCGGCACCGCAATGCTGTTCCCCACGCTGCCGTAAACCACCTGCGACTGTACCGCGACAATATCGGTTTGCTGCGCCCGGGTGTTATCCCGGAATAAAATCATCTCCATGACGCTTAAATCCCCGCCCCCTGCGTATAACTCTCTTCACCAAAGACGCCGGTAGAAAGATAGCGATCGCCGCGGTCGCAGATAATCGCCACCACGACAGCCCCGGGATGTGCCTGCGCAACACGCAATGCTCCCGCTACCGCGCCACCCGAGCTGACCCCGCAGAAGATACCTTCACGCACGGCCAGTTCACGCATCGTATTCTCCGCCTCGCGTTGATGAATATCCAGCACCTGATCCACCAGCTGGGCGTTATAAATGCCCGGCATGTATTCCGCCGGCCAGCGGCGAATACCCGGTATGCTGCTCCCCTCTTCCGGCTGCAGACCCACAATCGTTACCGCCTTTTTCTGCTCGCGCAGAAAACGGGATACGCCGGTAATGGTCCCTGTCGTGCCCATGCTGGAGACGAAGTGAGTGATGCGCCCGTTGGTCTGCTGCCAGATTTCCGGACCGGTAGTGGTGTAGTGAGCGTATGGGTTATCCGGGTTATTAAACTGATCGAGCAGTTTGCCTTCACCGCGTTCGGCCATGGCTAGCGCCAGGTCGCGCGCCCCTTCCATCCCCTCTTCTTTAGAGACCAGAATCAGTTCGGCACCATAGGCACGCATCGCCGCACGGCGCTCCTGGCTCATGTTATCGGGCATCAGCAACGTCATGCGATAGCCTTTCAGCGCGGCAATCATCGCCAGCGCAATACCGGTGTTACCGCTGGTGGCTTCAATCAGCACGTCGCCGGGCTGAATTTCACCGCGTTTTTCGGCCTGCACAATCATGGAGAGCGCAGCCCGGTCCTTCACCGAACCGGCAGGGTTATTGCCTTCGAGTTTGACCCAGATTTCGCTGCCGTTGTCCGGCCCCATGCGCTGAAGTTTGACCAGAGGGGTGTTGCCGATGGTGTGTTCTAATGTGTTCAAGATCGCTGTCCAATAAAAAGCCCGGTGGCGCGCAGCGCTCCGGGCATACGGAGATCATATTCCAGACCGGCTAAGCGCAGCGCCTCCGGCCAAACTACGTGTCATTAACCTATCAGGCTGACTCCGCCAGAGCAATATCCTCGCGCGTCTCTATGCGCTCATTGCCATGATAAATACGGGCATGCTGCAGCCCAACAAACAGGCGTTCGCCCCGGTACGGCGGCTCGTCATCACGCATCACTACCGTCAGCGGCTCGGTATACCAGCCCAGCGGCTGTACCACCAATTGGGTGTAGTGCCCTTTAGGGCTAGCTTCCAGCACCTGCACCGGCAGCGGTGAATCCAGACTCGTCCGGCGGCTCACGTCCACTTCCCAGGGACGCAGGAACAGATCGACCGGCCCCTGATGTGCGGAGGTGTATCCCAGCGGCCAGCGGTGTGCGCCCA
This sequence comes from Enterobacter cloacae complex sp. 394I7, assembly GCF_057320345.1. Lineage (NCBI taxonomy): Bacteria > Pseudomonadati > Pseudomonadota > Gammaproteobacteria > Enterobacterales > Enterobacteriaceae > Enterobacter > Enterobacter cloacae complex sp. 394I7. The sequence goes on from NZ_JBXWCR010000007.1 coordinate 19,558, forward strand.
CGTGGAATTGCCCACCGCGGATGGTGCCCTGCAGCCGGTTAACTTCGCCCATAAACTCGAGGACAAATCGGGTCGCCGGTTCACGCCAGAGCTGCTCTGGCTCATCAACCTGCTCGATGTTCCCCTGACTCATCACCACCACGCGGTCCGCGACTTCCATCGCCTCTTCCTGATCGTGGGTGACGAAGACGCTGGTGAACTTCAGCTCTTCATGCAGCTGACGCAGCCAGCGGCGTAACTCTTTACGCACCTGCGCATCCAGCGCGCCAAACGGCTCATCCAGCAGCAGAATTTGCGGCTCAACGGCCAGGGCCCGCGCCAGCGCGACGCGCTGCTTCTGGCCGCCAGAAAGCTGCGCCGGGAAGCGGTCAGCCAGATGCGCAAGCTGTACCATCTCCAGCAGTTTGGTCACTTTCGCTTTGATGGTGGCCGCATCCGGACGCTCGCGGCGAGGCAGCACGGTCAGACCGAAAGCGATGTTATCGAACACGGTCATATGGCGGAACAGCGCGTAATGCTGGAACACAAAGCCCACTTTTCGGTCGCGGGCGTGCAAACGGCTTACGTCGGTACCGTGAAAACGAATATGTCCGCTGGTCTGATGCTCAAGCCCGGCGATAATGCGCAGCAGCGTGGTTTTACCCGAGCCAGACGGCCCGAGCAGTGCCACCATTTGTCCGGAAGGGATATCCAGCGAGATATCATTCAGCACCTGGGTGCGACCAAAAGACTTCTTAATATTGGCAATCTCAATGCTCATGATTTCCCTCCTGGTGCTGACGTTTTTCCTGGTTCTCTAAACGCCACTGCACCACACTCTTCAAAAACAGGGTCAAAATCGCCATCAGCGTCAGTAACGCTGCGGCAGTAAAGGAACCGACGGTGTTGTAGTCCTGTTCCAGTAATTCAATCTGTAACGGTAACGACAGCGTTTCGCCGCGGATGGAGCCCGAGACGACCGAAACTGCACCGAACTCGCCAATGGCGCGGGCATTGGTCAGCACGACGCCGTAGAGCAGCGCCCAGCGAATATTCGGCAGCGTCACGCGGCGGAACATCTGCCAGCCGGATGCGCCCAGCAGAATTGCCGCTTCATCTTCGTTGCTGCCCTGGCTTAACATCACCGGGACCAGTTCACGCACCACAAACGGACAGGTTACAAACACCGTGACCAGCACCATGCCCGGCCAGGCGAACATGACCTGCAGGTTATGTTCATCCAGCCAGCCGCCCAGCGGGCCGTTAGAGCCGTAGAAGAGCAGATACACCAGACCGGCCACTACCGGCGACACGGCAAACGGGATATCCAGCAGGGTCAGCAGCAGCTGACGTCCCGGGAAGTTAAAGCGCGTGACCAGCCAGGCCAGCAGCGTACCGAACACCAGGTTGACCGGCACCGTGATAAGCGCAATCAGTACGGTCAGCCAGATGGCGTGCAGCATATCCGGGTTCGCCAGGTTTTCCAGCGCGGGCATCAACCCCTTGCTGAACGCCTGAACAAAAATATAAATCGTCGGCACGACGAGAATGAAGGCGGACACCAGCACGCCCGTACCAATCAGAAACCATTTTCCCCAGTTGATACGGGGAGCGTCGTATCGCTTCAATTGAGTAACTTCCGCCATCAGTGACCTACCACGCGTCGACCAAAGCGACTTTGCAGAGTGTTAATTGAGTAGAGCAGCAGCAGCGATGCGGCAAGAATGACCGAGGCAATCGCGCTCGCCGCCGGATAATCAAACTCCTGCAAGCGGATAAAAATCATCAGCGAGGTGACTTCGGTTTTCCACGCAATGTTCCCGGCAATGAAAATAACCGCGCCGAACTCACCGAGGCTACGGGTAAACGACAGCGCGATACCGGCCAGCAGCGCCGGAGAAAGCTCAGGCAGGACGACCTTGCGGAAGCTCTGCCAGCGCGTGGCACCCAGCGTTTCCGCCGCTTCTTCGTATTCAGGACCTAACTCTTCGAGCACTGGCTGCACGGTGCGTACAACAAAAGGAATGCTGGTAAAGGCCATCGCGACCGCGATACCGAGCCAGGTATAGGTCACTTTGATATCAAGTTTTGCCAGCCACTCACCGTAAAACCCGTTCACGGAAAAGAGCGAGGCGAGGGTTAACCCCGCCACCGCCGTCGGCAGCGCAAACGGCAGGTCCATTAACGCGTCGAGCAGCGTACGGCCCGGGAAACGGTAGCGGGTTAAGATCCACGCCATCAGCAGGCCAAAGGCCCCGTTAAAAATGGACGCCACAAACGCCGACAGCAGCGTCACCTTATAGGCTGCGACGACCTGCGGGTTGGTTATCACTTCCCAGTACTGCGCCCAGCTCATTTGCGCAAGCTGCATCACCAGCGCGCTGAGCGGTAACAATAAGATCAGGCAGACGAACAGCAGGCTGGTCCCGAGGCTTAAGGTAAAGCCCGGCAGCACGCGTCTGGTAGAGACTGCAAACATTACTTACGCCCCGCCGCCAGCAATTTGTCTAACTCACCGCCGCTGGCAAAATGCGTTTTCATGACATCAGGCCAGGAGCCGAAATGGTCTTCCACGCGGAACAGCTCGGTCTGCGGGAATTTATCCTTCAGTTTGTTCATCACATCCGGGTTATTCACGCGGTAGTAGTAATCGGTAATGATCGTCTGCGCCTGTGGGCTGTACAGGTAGTTGAGGTAAGCTTTTGCCGCTTTCTCTGTGCCGTTGGACTGCACGTTTTTATCTACCCACGCTACCGGGAACTCGGCGAGGATATTGGTTTTCGGGATAACGACCTCGAAACCCTGCGCCTCGTACTGTTTGCGGATATTATTCACTTCCGACTCAAAGCTGATCAGCACATCGCCCAGGCCGCGCTCTGCAAAGGTCGTGGTCGCGCCGCGACCGCCGGTATCAAACACCTCGACGTTTTTCAGGAACTGGGTCATGAACTGCTCGGTTTTCGCTTTATCGTTACCGTCAGCTTTGTCCGCCGCGCCCCACGCTGCCAGATAGGTATAGCGCGCGTTACCGGAGGTTTTTGGATTCGGGAAAATCAGCTTCACGTCGGAACGCACCAGGTCATTCCAGTCGTGGATATTTTTCGGGTTGCCCTTACGCACCAGGAAACCCATGGTGGAATAGAACGGCGAGCTGTTGTTCGGCAAACGACTCTGCCAGTCAGCGGCGATCAGTTTGCCTTTGTCGTGCAGGATCTGCACGTCAGTGACCTGGTTATAGGTCACCACATCCGCTTTCAGCCCCTGGAGAATGGCCAGCGCCTGCTTGGACGACCCTGCGTGTGACTGTTTAATGGTCAGCTTGTCGCCGTTGTTGTCTTTCGCCCACTGCTGTTCAAACGGTGGGTTAAGGGCGGCAAACAGCTCGCGGGAAACATCATACGAACTGTTCAGCAGCTCAGTAGCCTGCGCCTGTGCCACCAGCAGCAAACCTGCCAGTGCCAGCGATCCTTTTTTCAGTACAGTAACGGCCATTGCGCACCCTTATAAATGTGATGACTATCTTATAGTCATAATATTTATAACGAGGACGAAAGGAGTAACGGTTTTATATACCGTTTGGTGATTTACAAGCAGAAAAGAGAATAAGGGTGCAGCCCGTCGTGGTCCGCACCCCAGTCCTCTCCGTGCGGGAGAGGGTGGAAAGCACTTACAGCGCCAGCAAACGCTCGACGGACGGAGCGAAGTAGTAGCCGCCGGTCACCGGTTTGGTGAAGCGCAGCATGGCATCACGCTTGCCGTCGGTATCGCCAAACATGCTCAGCAGCTGCTGTTCGATGTTATGCAGGCGCGCGCAGTACGCACAGAAGTAAAGACCGTGGGTACCGCTTGCTGTGCCGTATGGCAGGCTCTGGCGAACAATCTTCAGACCTTTCCCGTCTTCCTTGAGGTCAACGCGGCTCAGGTGAGAGGTGACAGGACGGGCATCGCCGTCGATCTCTTCGTTGGCCTCTTTCGTACGGCCAATCATCATCTCCTGGTCATGCACGCTCATGCGGTTCAGCTGCTTGAGGTTGTGCTCCCAGCGCTGGACGAACACATAGCTGCCGCCCGCGTCGACGCCGTCTTTGATTACCGCCACTTCACGACGCGTCTCTTCACCCGCCGGGTTTTCAGTTCCGTCAACGAAGCCGCTCAGGTCGCGTTCTTCCACCCAACGGAAACCGTGGGTCTCTTCCTGAACGTCAATGCTGTCACCAAAAGCCGCAACCGCCGCCTGGGCAACGGAGAAGTTCACATCATGACGCAGCGAGAGAATGTGGATCAGCACGTCGAACTGCGTTGCGGGTGCCAGGCCTTTACCGTAAGGGATAAAATCCTTCAGCTCTTCGGCGCCTTCGCCACCGCTCAGTTGACGCCAGACGTTATGACCAAAGGCAACGACCGCGCCCAGGTGGGCGTCCGGGAATTTGGCCTGGAAGGTGGCCAGCTTATCAACGAACGCTTTACTGGCCGCACGCAGGGCATCCACATCCCCTTTAACATTGGCTTCAATCCAAATCGCCGCGCGGCAATGTTCTGGCAAAATGCCACTCTGAACCTGAGACATCGCTCCTCCTGAAATAAAGATGCCACGTCAGCGTGGCATTGATGGCGGCTATTATACCCGTATTTCAGCGAGACGGTTTGTCCAGGCGCAAATTACTGCTTCCAGATAATTTTGCTCACTTTCCAGCTTTTCAGCGTGTCGTCAGATGGCATTAAACCTTCCGGACCACTCCAGGTACCGGTGAAGAGATAGCTGATATGCTGGCTGCCCTGCGCTTTACATTCCACCGCCACGCCGTCGTCAGACGGGGCACTGGTGCAGTTGCCGAAGGCCTGTTTATAGAGTTCGCTAAACGGGGTTCCCACTTTCACACCGCTTTCGGTTGGGATGTCGTCGTCCATCACAGCAATGCGGTTTACCGTGCCTTTATCACCGTTAATCACCAGCGCCAGCGTGTCACCCTTCAGCGCTTCGAAATAACGCACGATATTGCCGTTTTCTGTTTTCATGCCGCTGCGCAGGCGATAACCGCCACCCAGAGCATCCTGAAGGGTGTCCTGATCCAGTGCCGTCGCGGCGGTAATTTTCCCCACGCCCTGCTCGGTCACTTCCGTTGAAGAGCCAAACCAGTTCCACGGATAGGCCGCAGACCAGTTAATTGATGAGAGCGTTGAACAGCCGGTTAACGCCAGCGGGAGAGCGCATAAAAGTAAACGCAGCGATTTCATTGAAACGTCCTTACGTGTTAAATCAACGCTTGTTGGAGTGCGGTATCGGCAAAAAGTGCCAAGTTAATCTTCCTGATGCGTAAAACAGGCGCGAAGGCGGGGATTCGTCAGCAGCCACAGCAGCGCCACGATATCCGCCACGACCAGCGCAATACCGATCCCCGTAAGCGGTTCACCGCCCCACCAGAGCACCGGTTGCCAGACGAGCAGCGCAAGCTGAGCGAGGATCAGCAGCCAGCGAAGCGCACCCCACAGGCGCGGGATCGTATGCCGTCGCCCGCTGCATAAAAACGCCATCACTGCCGGCACGCCCGGCAGCAAGCCGAGCCAGAAGGCATCGTGATCGGGATAGAAGAGTGTCAGAAGCGTATCGCCCTGCCCGCGCGACGCGGCGGCCATCACAAACAGCACCCATGTACGGGCCTGCAGCAGCAGAACGCACCAGAACAAAAAGGGCAGCCTGACACGCCCTTGCGCATCATAATCTGCCGGATGGATCTCAGTACTCTTCATCTTCTATCAGGCGCTTACCTAAGCTCAGTACGTCCGCGTGTTCATAACCCAGGCGTTCATACATGCCCAGCACCACGTCGTTATCTTCCCGCACCATGATCTGAATCTTCGGGCAGCCGCGGGCAATCAGTTTCTTTTCCAGCCGATTGAGCAGCGCATTGGCGATGCCGCGCGCACGAAATTCCGGGTGCACACCCAGATAATAGGCCGAGCCGCGATGGCCGTCGTACCCGCCCATCACTGTTCCCACCACCTCGCCGTTGACTTCTGCCACCAGAAACAGACTGACGTCGTGATTCAACTTACGTTCAATATCCATTTCCGGATCGTTCCACGGACGCAGCAGATCGCAGCGCTCCCAAAGGGTGATCACCTCTTCGAAATCTTCCTGGCGAAAAACGCGTATCTCCATGGTATTAACCGCCTTTTCGGTTTTAAAAACAGTGATTATGGCGTGAACATCGCGTTTAGCCAATAACCGGGGAAAAACTCGCCAAAATTTGGCATAATGTCACTTTGTCACGTATTGAAATGAAAAGTAAAACAATTCTCAATAAGGACTGTCGTAACGCTAATCACGATACGATATAACACCAGGACCCCAATTTTTACAATTCAGGCCGCATGAGCACATTCAAACCATTAAAAGCACTCACATCGCGTCGTCAGGTTCTCAAAGCGGGGCTGGCGGCCTTAACGTTAACGGGCATCGCACAGCAGGCTCAGGCTAAAGAAGAGAGCACGCTCAAAACCAGTAACGGACACAGTAAACCGAAATCGAAAAAGCCGGGCGCGAAGCGTCTGGTCATGCTGGACCCCGGTCACGGCGGAATTGATACCGGCGCTATTGGTAAAAACGGTGCGAAAGAAAAGCATGTCGTGTTAGCGATTGCAAAAAATGTGCGCGCAATTTTACGCAGCAATGGCATTGACGCCCGCCTGACGCGTTCTGGCGACACGTTTATTCCGCTGTACGACCGCGTAGAGATCGCCCACCAGCACGGTGCCGATCTGTTTATGTCGATTCACGCGGACGGTTTTACCAACCCGTCGGCGGCGGGGGCTTCGGTGTTCGCCCTCTCCAACCGTGGGGCGAGTAGCGCCATGGCGAAATATCTCTCCGATCGTGAAAACCGGGCGGATGAAGTTGCGGGGAAAAAAGCCACCGACAAAGATCATCTGTTACAGCAGGTGCTGTTTGACCTCGTTCAGACGGACACCATTAAAAACAGCCTGACGCTCGGCTCGCATATTCTGAAGAAGATTAAACCGGTGCATCGCCTGCACAGCAGGAGCACCGAACAGGCGGCGTTCGTGGTGCTTAAGTCGCCGTCAATTCCGTCCGTGCTGGTGGAGACGTCGTTCATCACCAACCCGGAGGAGGAACGCCTGCTCGGCACCACCGCGTTTCGCCAGAAGATCGCCAACGCCATCGCCTCAGGCATAATCAGTTACTTCAACTGGTTCGATAACCAGAAAGCGCACTCCAGGAAACGTTGATGAAACCCAATGCACAGCTGGTAAAAACATTCCTGCTGCAGCTGCAGGATGAGATTTGCCAGAAACTGGCCGCCGCAGATGGCGGTGAATTTCAGGAAGATAGCTGGCAGCGCGAAGCCGGTGGCGGCGGACGCAGCCGCGTGCTGCGTAACGGCGGCATCTTTGAGCAGGCTGGCGTCAATTTTTCCCACGTCCACGGAGACGCGATGCCCGCTTCCGCCACGGCTCATCGACCAGAACTGGCAGGCCGCAGCTTCGAAGCAATGGGCGTATCGCTGGTGGTTCATCCGCACAACCCGTATGTGCCGACCAGCCATGCCAACGTGCGCTTTTTCATTGCTGAAAAACCCGGGGCCGATCCGGTCTGGTGGTTTGGCGGCGGTTTTGACTTAACGCCCTACTACGGGTTTGAAGAAGATGCCGTGCACTGGCACACCACCGCACGCGATCTCTGTCAGCCGTTTGGGGACGACATCTACCCGAAATTTAAAAAATGGTGCGATGACTATTTTTATCTGAAGCACCGTGATGAGCAGCGCGGCATTGGCGGGCTGTTCTTTGACGATCTCAACACGCCAGATTTTGATACCGCATTCAGCTTTATGCGGGCGGTAGGTGAAGGGTATACCGGGGCCTATCTGCCGATCGTGGCGCGGCGTAAAGATACCGACTACGGCGTGCGCGAGCGCGAGTTCCAGCTTTACCGCCGCGGGCGCTACGTAGAGTTCAACCTGGTATGGGATCGCGGTACGCTGTTTGGCCTGCAGACCGGCGGGCGCACGGAGTCCATTTTGATGTCGATGCCGCCGCTGGTTCGCTGGGAGTACAGCTACGAACCAAAAGAAGGCAGCCCGGAGGCTGCCCTGAAAGACTTTATTACGATTCGGGACTGGGTGTAATACCGGCAGGCGCAGCGCTTACAGCGGCTGCGTCTGCGCTTCAACCACCGCCAGTGCCACCATATTCACGATACGACGCACCGAAGCAATCGGCGTCAACACGTGCACTGGCTTCGCCACGCCCATCAGTACCGGTCCTACGGTGACCCCTTCAGAGCTGGAGACACGCAGCAGGTTGTAGCTGATGCGGGCCGCTTCCACGTTCGGCATAATCAGCACGTTTGCAGAACCTTTCAGCGGGCTGTCCGGCATGCGTTCGTTACGAATGCTCTCCACCAGCGCAGCATCACCGTGCATCTCGCCGTCAATCATCAGTTCCGGCGCACGCTGGCGAACCAGCTCCAGCGTCTGGCGCATTTTGCACGCCGCCGCTGATTTCGACGAACCGAAGTTGGAGTGCGACAGCAGCGCTACCTTCGGTTCAATCCCAAAGCGACGCACGGTTTCTGCCGCCATCACGGTGATCTCCGCCAGCTCTTCCGGGCTCGGATCGTCGTTAACGTAGGTGTCGGCAATAAAGGTGTTGCCGCTTGGCAGCAGCAGCGCGTTCATCGCCCCGGCGGTGTGGACCCCTTCGCGATAGCCGAAGATCTCCTGCACCACGCTGAAGTGCTCGTGGTAATCACCGATCGTGCCGCAGATCAACGCATCCGCTTCACCGCGGTGGACCATGATCGCCCCGATCACCGTGGTGTTGCTGATCACGGCCTTTTGGGCCTGCTCCTGGGTGATCCCGCGACGTTTCATGATCGCGTAGTATTCGTTCCAGTACTCTTTAAAGCGCGGATCGGATTCGTTATTAACGATCTCAAAATCCACACCCGCTTTGATCTGCAGCCCCAGCTTCTGAATACGCATCTCGATAACGCTCGGACGACCGATCAGGATTGGCTTCGCCAGACCTAAGGTGATCAGCTCCTGCGTGGCATGCAGAACGCGCGCCTCTTCCCCTTCCGCCAGCACCACGCGTTTCGCGTCGGCACGCGCCTGGGAGAAAATGGGCTTCATAAACAGGTTGGTTTTGTAGACAAACTCGGTGAGCTTATCGACGTAAGCATCGAAATCTTTGATGGGGCGCGTCGCCACGCCGGAGTCCATTGCCGCCTTAGCAACCGCCGGGGCGATTTTGACAATCAGACGCGGGTCGAATGGTTTTGGAATGATGTAGTCCGGGCCAAAGCTCAGATCCTGGTCACCATACGCCGAGGCGACCACTTCGCTCTGCTCGGCATGCGCCAGTTCCGCAATGGCATGAACGGCCGCGAGCTTCATCTCTTCGTTGATCGCCGTCGCGCCCACGTCCAGCGCCCCGCGGAAGATGAACGGGAAGCAGAGAACGTTGTTCACCTGGTTCGGGTAATCGGAACGACCGGTACAGATAATGGCATCTTCACGCACGGCTTTTGCCAGCGGCGGCAGAATTTCCGGTTCCGGGTTTGCCAGCGCCAGAATCATTGGCGCACGCGCCATTTTCTTCACCATCTCCTGGGTCAGCACTTTCGGGCCTGAACAGCCAAGGAAGATATCCGCGCCGTCAATCACGTCCTCCAGCGTGCGTTTACCGTCGTCTTCTACCGCGTAGGCCGCTTTGGTTTCCGCCATGTTCGGCTCACGGTCCTTGTAGATAACGCCTTTGGAGTCGCAGACCACAATGTTGTGCTTCTGCATGCCCAGCGCCACCAGCAGGTTCATACAGGCGATTGCCGCCGCGCCTGCACCGGAGACCACCATACGCACGTCAGAGAGATTTTTCTCAACCACACGCAGACCGTTCAGAATGGCCGCGGTGCTGATAATCGCGGTACCGTGCTGGTCATCATGGAACACGGGAATGTTCATACGCTCGCGCAGTTTCTGCTCGATATAGAAACATTCCGGCGCTTTGATGTCTTCGAGGTTGATCCCACCGAAGGTCGGTTCCAGCGCGGCAACCACATTGATGAATTTATCAGGATCGAGCTCATCCACTTCGATATCGAACACGTCAATACCGGCAAATTTCTTGAACAGAACGCCCTTGCCTTCCATCACGGGCTTACCGGCCAGCGCACCAATATTGCCTAATCCCAGCACCGCCGTCCCGTTAGAGATCACGGCGACCAGGTTGCCACGCGCGGTGTATTTATAGGCTGCCAGCGGATCTTTTTCGATTTCGAGGCACGGCGCCGCGACGCCGGGCGAGTAGGCCAGCGCCAGATCGCGCTGAGTCGCCAGCGGTTTTGTCGGGGAGACCTGAATTTTACCTGGGACAGGGAACTCGTGGAAATCGAGAGCACTCTGTTTTAACTGATCATCCATCTTATTTTTCCTTTCACGTATCGGTCAAAAGGGTGACGTTTGCGATCCTGAAGCACACCCTGGTGTGCCGCCTAGTATCGCCGCAGGCAGCCACATAAACTTTGAAGGCTGCCAAACTCTCACCATTGCAGAATAAAAATTGTTATCAATTTATAACAGCCATGTTACCCGTCTCAGAAAGCAATGCCTCCCCCGTCTGCTATGCTTTTTTGTTAAGTCCATCATGATTTTCGCAGAAGTGTGAACTAACGCACTCGAGTAACTCTTTTATTTCCAAGGAGTAATTATTTATGAACCAACTAGACGGCATCAAACAATTCACTACCGTGGTCGCCGACAGCGGTGATATCGAGTCGATTCGCCACTATCAGCCCGAAGATGCGACCACTAACCCTTCGCTGCTGCTCAAAGCGGCCGGTCTTGCTCATTTTAGTCATCTGATTGATGACGCTATCGACTACGGTAAACAGCGCGGTAAAACACAGGAGCAGCAGGTCGCCGAAGCGAGCGACAAGCTGGCCGTTAATTTCGGTGCGGAAATTCTGAAAAGCATCCCGGGACGCGTCTCTACCGAAGTGGACGCCCGCCTCTCCTTCGACCAGGAGAAGAGCATCACAAAAGCCCGCGGCCTGGTTGAGCTCTACCAGGAGCAGGGCATCGATAAATCGCGCATTCTGATTAAGCTGGCCTCAACCTGGGAAGGGATCCGCGCGGCGGAAGTTCTGGAAAAAGAGGGGATCCATTGCAACCTGACGCTGCTGTTCTCCTTTGCGCAGGCGCGCGCCTGTGCCGAAGCCGGCGTCTTCCTGGTGTCTCCGTTCGTCGGGCGAATCTATGACTGGTATCAGGCTAAACAGCCGATGGATCCGTACGTGGTGGATGAGGACCCGGGCGTGAAATCGGTGCGTAATATCTACGACTATTACAAACAGCACCGCTACGAAACCATCGTGATGGGCGCCAGCTTCCGCCGTACCGAGCAGATCCTCGCCCTGGCAGGCTGTGACCGCCTGACCATCTCCCCTAACCTGCTTAAAGAGCTGCAGGACAAAGAGGAGACGGTTATCCGCAAACTGGTGCCCACATCAACCGTCCTCCCCAAACCTAAAGCCATGACCGAAGCGGAATTCCGCTGGGAGCACAATCAGGACGCAATGGCCGTCGAAAAACTGGCGGAAGGCATCCGCCTGTTCGCCGTCGACCAGCGCAAACTTGAAGATCTTCTTGCCGCCAAACTTTAACCTTGCCACGGAGTGAATTATGTCCCGTAAAGAGCTAGCCAATGCCATTCGCGCCCTCAGCATGGATGCCGTGCAGAAAGCCAATTCCGGCCACCCTGGCGCCCCCATGGGCATGGCTGACATTGCCGAAGTGCTGTGGAATGATTTCCTGAAGCACAACCCGAACGATCCCAGCTGGTACGATCGCGACCGTTTTATTCTCTCTAACGGCCACGCCTCCATGCTGCTCTACAGCCTGCTGCACCTTTCCGGCTACGACCTGCCGCTATCCGAGTTAAAAAACTTCCGCCAGCTGCACTCAAAAACGCCGGGCCACCCGGAGATAGGCTATACGCCGGGTGTGGAGACCACCACCGGGCCGCTCGGCCAGGGGTTAGCCAACGCGGTCGGGCTGGCGATTGCCGAACGCACGCTGGCGGCGCAGTTTAACCAGCCAGACCACGAGATTGTCGATCACTACACTTATGTGTTTATGGGTGACGGCTGTCTGATGGAGGGGATTTCTCACGAAGTCTGTTCGCTGGCGGGCACGCTGGGGCTGGGCAAGCTGATCGGATTTTACGATCACAACGGTATCTCCATCGACGGGGAGACCAAAGGCTGGTTTACCGACGACACGGCAAAACGGTTTGAGGCCTACCACTGGCACGTAGTGCATGAAATTGACGGCCACGACCCAGAAGCGGTGAAAAAAGCGATTCAGGAAGCGCAAAGCGTGAAGGACAAACCGTCCCTGATCATCTGTCGCACCACCATCGGTTTCGGCTCACCGAACAAAGCGGGTAAAGAGGAAGCCCACGGCGCGGCGCTGGGTGAAGAAGAAGTGGCGCTGACCCGGCAGAAACTGGGCTGGAAATACCCGCCGTTTGAGATCCCGAAAGAGATCTACCGCGAGTGGGACGCCCGCGAAGAGGGTGAAAAAGCCCAGCACGCGTGGAATGAAAAATTTGCCGCCTATCAAAAAGCCCACCCGGAACTGGCCGCTGAATTCTCGCGCCGCATGAGCGGTGGCCTGCCGGAGGACTGGGAAGCGAAAACCCAGGCGCTGATTGAAAATCTGCAGTCTAACCCGGCGAAAATTGCCACCCGTAAGGCCTCGCAAAACACGCTCAACGCCATCGGCCCCCTCCTGCCCGAACTGCTGGGCGGCTCCGCGGATCTGGCTCCAAGTAACCTAACCATCTGGTCTGGCTCAAAATCGCTGAAAGAGGATATTGCCGGGAACTATATCCACTACGGGGTGCGTGAGTTCGGGATGACCGCCATTGCCAACGGCATCGCCCATCACGGCGGGTTTGTGCCCTACACTGCTACATTCCTGATGTTCGTTGAGTATGCCCGTAACGCGGCGCGTATGGCGGCATTAATGAAAGCGCGGCAGATCATGGTCTACACCCACGATTCGATTGGTCTGGGTGAAGACGGTCCCACGCACCAGGCCGTTGAGCAGCTGGCGAGCCTGCGTTTGACGCCAAACTTCAGCACCTGGCGTCCGTGCGATCAGGTCGAAGCGGCGGTTGGCTGGAAGCTGGCGGTTGAGCGCCACACGGGGCCAACGGCATTAATTCTGTCGCGGCAAAACCTGGCCCAGATTGAACGCACGCCGGAGCAGGTAAAAAATATCGCCCGCGGCGGGTACATCCTGAAAGACAGCGGCGGCAAACCGGATGTCATCCTGATTGCTACCGGTTCTGAGGTGGAAATTACCGTGAAGGCTGCGGAAAAACTGACCGCCGAAGGTCATGCGGTACGCGTGGTATCCCTGCCGTCCACCGACATTTTTGATGCTCAGGATGAGGCCTACCGTGAATCGGTCCTGCCCTCTAACGTCGCAGCCCGTGTGGCCGTCGAGGCGGGTATCGCCGACTACTGGTACAAATATGTCGGGCTGAAAGGTGCTATCGTCGGGATGCGTGGGTACGGCGAGTCGGCGCCTGCCGACAAGCTGTTCCCGTATTTTGGCTTTACCGTTGAGAATGTGGTTGAGAAGGCGCTGAGCGTAATTTAGCGCGTGATCCACAACGTGGGCCAGGCATCTGGCCCATTCCAGTTATCGCAGCTGGGCTCTTCTGCATAACGCACCAGGCGGAAACGCTGGCCGTCAAAACGCCAGCGCGTCTGGACCCCACAATCGCCAATACCGCGCCCCAGCGCGAGCGTAGTCAGCTCGCGCGTTTTCTCATCAAAGCGGGCATTCATCAATTCGATTTCACTGCTATCGTCTGCAGGGGTGAAAGGCAGACGCAGCCTTACGCTGCGGGAAGAAAACGGTTTTTTGCGCGATACCAGCCAGGCCAGATCGACCGTGTTATACGCCCCTGCCTCACAGCTAATAATCAGCAATGCTTTTTCATCGGTTAACGCGGTGACGCGCACTTCCCGGCGGTTAGGATCGAGCGAGCACTGGCTGTTGTTCATCCGCCAGGTGCCATAATCCAGCAGGTCGTTCAATTCGGCGTGGGAGAGCGGCGTCGGCGTCGGATTGACTACCGCCACCTTTTTTAAGGCGGGTGCAGGCGGCACGCTTAACGGCGGATCGTCACCTTTTTTAATCCAGGCCGTTTCACTCCCGACACGTTTCTGCTGCGCGTCAATAAACAACAGCGCGGCTTTCAGGCCGTTCAGAGAGATAACCTGGTCACCGCCGCGCAAGGTCAGGGCTTTTCCTTCCTGGATATTTTTCAGAAACGCCGTGATGGTGGCGGCATCATCACTTTTCAGATGCCACGGGGTTAACTGCCACTGCTGCCGATCCAGCTTGAGAGGAACCTTATCCAGCAACAACCGCGGCGCAATATCCGCTTCTTTCACGGCAGGGTCAGCAAGGCCGCCGAGATCGATACGCAGCGTAGCGTCGGTTTTCGCGCCGGCACTGCGGCTGAGTGTCATGACCAGCCCCCGGTGTTCACCGGTATTGCGTGCGAGGCAAAAATTCTGGTTATTGCAGGTCACCTGCCAGTCAGAAAATAATTGCTGGGCAGGCGCAGCCCACACCTGCGAGGAGGTGAGCACGCAAAACAGGCAGAGAAGAGAGACGCAATAGCGCATGAATGGCACAATCCCGGAACGAAAACGCTTAACTGGGCTGTATCTTCGTGTTCCCGCCCGGGTTGCTCAATCGGATTTATCGGATAGATTTATCCGAAATACAATCTATCACCGTTCGAAAGAGGCGTTCATCAGCCCGGTCGTTTGAAGATACTGTAGTAATATCACAGCTTTACCATCCCTGATTTCCCCGGCATGCATCATCTCCAGCGCCCGGGAAAACGGCAACTCCAGCACTTCAATATCTTCATCTTCCACGCCACCGCCGCGGTGAGTACGCTGCGCATCGCTGTATTCCGCGATGAAGAAGTGGACGATTTCCGTCACGCCGCCAGGCGACATAAACAGCTCGAAGACCTTTTTGACCTCTCCCACTTCAAAGCCAGTCTCTTCGACGGCCTCTTTGCGGATGCACACTTCCGGCTCGTCGTCATCAAGCAGGCCCGCACAGGTTTCAATCAACCTGCCGTCAGGGTTGCCATTGACCCATGTTGCTACCCTGAACTGACGGATCAGCACCACACTCTGCTTTTCACGGTTATAGAGCAAAATGGTGGCGCCATTGCCGCGGTCATAAACCTCGCGTTTATGGCGGATCACTTCACCGTTATTACGGGTTAAATCGTAAGTGATGTTACGCAGGACAAAGTAGTTTTCAGAAAGGATTTTGTCTTTGATAACGTCAATTTTCAGGGTCATACGGGCTCCACGACACAATGAGTCTTCCTATAGTACGCCGTGAAACCCGCTTTGTCGCCCGCCTGGTTTAGTGCATTTTCGGCACACTGACCTCAAGCCAGTCGAGGATCCCCCGCGCCGCATGACGCCCTTCCGCCATCGCCGTCACCACCAGATCAGCGCCGCGCACCGCATCACCGCCGGCGAAAATTTGCGGGTTAGACGTCTGGTAACGATAGCGGCTTTCCACCGAGGCAATGATTCGCCCCCAGTCATCGGTGTTGACGCCCTGACTCTCCAGCCAGGGCATGGCATGTGGGTTAAAGCCAAAAGCCATAATCACCGCATCGGCCGGCATGACAAACTCGCTGCCCTCCACCGGGACGGGTCGACGACGCCCCTGCGCATCCGGCTCTCCCATCCGGGTGCGCAGCATCCGGATGCCGTTAACCTTGCCGTCAGCAGCAAGGGTCAATTCAACGGGCTGGACGTTAAATTCAAATGCGGCTCCCTCTTCTTTCGCATTCTTCACCTCTTTTTTCGAGCCCGGCATATTGGCTTCATCCCGGCGATAGGCGCAGGTGACTTTTGCCGCGCCGTGACGTAACGCGGTGCGCACGCAGTCCATTGCGGTATCCCCCCCGCCCAGCACCACCACGTTGAGCCCACGGGTGTCGATAAACGGTTCGTTGGCCGTCGCGTCCAGCCCCATGACGTGGCGCGTGTTCCCCACCAGGAACGGCAACGCATCGTAGACACCCGGCGCATCTTCATGGGGGATGCCCGCTTTCATCGAACGATAGGTTCCCACGCCAATAAACAGGGCGTCGTAATCTGTTTGCAACTGAGACAACGACACATCGCTGCCCACGTCGCAGTTCAGCTCGAAGTGAACCCCCATCGCAGTAAAAATCTCTCTGCGTCGTGCGAGCAGGGATTTATCCAGCTTAAAGGCC
Organism: Enterobacter cloacae complex sp. 394I7; assembly: GCF_057320345.1. Lineage (NCBI taxonomy): Bacteria > Pseudomonadati > Pseudomonadota > Gammaproteobacteria > Enterobacterales > Enterobacteriaceae > Enterobacter > Enterobacter cloacae complex sp. 394I7. Next base: position 35,905 of record NZ_JBXWCR010000007.1, read on the forward strand.
GGAATGCCGAATGTCAGCAAGCCGCCGATTTCGGGATGCCTGTCATAGACCGTCACGCTCACCCCGCTGCGCACCAGCACATCCGCGCATGCCAGCCCGGCAGGCCCCGCGCCGATAATCGCGACGCGTTTTCCCACCGAAGAAACGCCAGACATATCCGGTCGCCAGCCCAACGCCAGCGCCTGGTCCGAGATGTAGCGCTCGAGGTTGCCAATGGTCACCGACCCTGACGCATCGCGCACGGTGCAGGCACCTTCACATAACCTGTCCTGCGGGCAGACCCGGCCGGTAATTTCAGGTAAACAGTTGGTCTGATGAGAAAGTTCGACCGCGCCGAGGATGTCACCGGCGTTAATCCGTTCAATCCACTGCGGAATGTGGTTGTGCAGCGGGCAGGTCCATTCACATATGCTGTGCTCTCCGCATTTCAGGCAGCGCGATGCCTCGCGTCTGGCCTGTTCGGTCCGAAACGGCAGGTATATTTCATTGAAATGGCCAACCCGCTCTTCGGCAGACAGTTTGTCGGGCTCGCCGCGTGGCGGTGTGTTGTGCATCTGCTGCAGTTTGGTGGGTGCCATCTCCTCGCTGACTGCCTCACTGTGCCAGGGCTGCGCCTCCAGCCTGGCGGTGCGCTGACGGCGCGATTTTGCCAGGTTATCCAGCACGTCAGGCGTCGCCAGCGTCAGCACATCTGCCGGGCAATTTTCGATACAGGCCGGGCCCTGCGGGCGGGTCAGGCAGAGATCGCATTTATACGCCGAGGCTTTTGCACCGCCGCTGTCGAGTGGCGTAACGATAATCTCCATCGTGCCGAAGGGACAGGCAACCACGCAGGCTTTACAACCGATGCATTTTTGTTGATTCACCTGTACGCTGTCATCGCGTTTGCTGATGGCGCCGTTCGGGCAACTGAGCGCACACGGGGCATTTTCACAGTGGTGACAGGTGACGGGGCTGTTCTGCGCGCCAGAGTTAAGGACCGTAATACGGGGATGGAAATGGCGCTCGCTCAGGACATGTTGCTCATCATTATGCGCCATTACGCAGGCAACTTCGCAGGCATGGCACCCAATACATTGCTGGCTGTTAGCCATAATAAAACGATTCATAACGACACCTGTTTTTGGTTCAATAACCTTATTCTTTGTATGAATATGGTATTTACTCATCACAGCGTCGTCAGGCAATGTTCAATTGCCCGGAATGCCAAACTATTTCCAGTGAACCTGTGGCAGATCAATTTTATTCAGGAAGCCGTTCTGTGACCGTTAAACGCCCTGTTTCCGCAAGCCTGGCCTGGGCTTTCTTTTCGATGATTGTGTTATCCGTTTTGACCAGCACCGTCGCGCTGCTGACGCTTGCCAGCAGCCAGCGTGACGCCGAAGCCATCAATATTGCGGGTTCACTGCGTATGCAGAGTTACCGGCTGGGCTATGAGATGCAGCGCAACAGCCCTTCCCTGACACAGCATCGCCAACACTGGCAACACACCCTGAGCGCACCTGCACTCCAAAAGCTGAACCGCTGGTACGTGCCGGACGATGTCAAACAGCGCTACCAGCAGCTGCATCTGGCCTGGCAGGAGATGGATACGCACATCGCCCGCGGCGATCTGGCGTGGTATCAAACCCATATCGAAGATTTTGTTGGCCGTATTGATGCCTTTGTGCTCGCCCTTCAGCACTATACCGAACATAAAATTCAGACGGTGACCCTGCTCTCTCTGGCTGGCGCGCTGGGGATCCTGCTGCTGACGGTGTTTACCCTGCGACGCATCCGTCGTCAGGTGGTCTTGCCGCTCAACAATCTGGTCGCCGCAAGCGAACGCGTTGAACGGGGACAATTTGATACCCCGGCACCGGATACCGCTTTGCCGAATGAACTCGGTCAGCTGTCCCGGGCCTTTAACCATATGTCGGCGGAGTTACACACCCTCTATCGCTCGCTTGAAGATTCGGTTGCGGAAAAGACCCGGCACCTGAACGAGGCGCATCAGCAGCTCGAAATGCTGTTCAAATGTTCGCAGGCGCTCAACACCGGACAGATAGACAGTCACTGTTTCCGGCATATATTGCAAATCGTCCATGAATACACCCGGATGAATTATCTGGAGTTACGGACCAGCGACGACTGGCGTCTGTGTGAAGGGAGTGAGGCAGCCGACATGCCGCTGCAAAACCTGCCGGTGCTGATGCAGGACACGCTCTACGGCGAGCTGCGCTGGCAGAGCGAGACGGACAGCGTCCCGCTTCCGCTGATGAGAAGCGTGGCGACAATGCTCGGGCGCGGGCTTTACTTCAACCAGGCGCAAAAGCATTACCAGCAGTTGCTGCTGATGGAAGAGCGCGCGACGATTGCCCGCGAACTGCATGATTCCCTCGCGCAGGTGTTGTCGTATCTGCGGATCCAGCTTGCGCTGCTTAAGCGTGCCGTACCGCAAGAGAATGCCCCGGCGCAGACCATCATCACCGACTTCTCCCGCGAGCTTAACAATGCCTGGCATCAGCTTCGCGAGCTGCTCACCACCTTCCGCCTGACGCTCAACCACGCTAACCTGCCGGCGGCCCTTCAGGAGTCACTCGACGGTCTGCAGAGCCAGACGCAGACAAAGCTGCATCTTGATTGTCGCCTCTCCTCGCTGGCCCTTGACGCACAAAAGCAGGTGCATCTGCTGCAGATCGTGCGTGAAGCGGTGTTGAACGCAATCAAGCACGCGCAGGCCAGCGAGATCACCGTAAGCTGTATCACCGCCGTGGACGGCACGCACAGCGTGAGCATTCGCGACAATGGCATCGGGATTGGCGAAGCCAGCGAGCCGCCGGGACATTACGGGCTGAATATTATGCGTGAACGCGCGGAACGGCTCGGCGGTACCCTGCACTTTTCGCAGCCACAAAATGGGGGAACGCAGGTTAGCGTGACATTCCCTTCGTCGCTGGCGTTAACAGGTAAATAACCGTAAAGGGGGCAGCGCAGAGAAACGCGCATGATAATTTACATTATCTCCTTTATTTCTCCACGTTTGGTCTTCGTCTTGCCGCTAAAGTGGTGCGGGCAATAAACAATAATGACGTGCAGCAAAACGAGGTCAATTTTTCATGGCGAATTTTTTCATCGATCGCCCCATTTTTGCCTGGGTACTTGCCATTCTGTTGTGTCTGACAGGTGTCCTGGCCATTACTTCACTTCCCGTTGAGCAATACCCCGATCTGGCACCCCCTAACGTGCGTGTCACAGCAAACTATCCCGGCGCCTCGGCACAGACGCTGGAAAATACTGTGACGCAGGTTATCGAGCAGAACATGACGGGTCTGGATAACCTGATGTACATGTCCTCACAAAGCAGCGCCACGGGCCAGGCGACGGTGACCCTGAGCTTTACGGCCGGGACTGACCCGGACGAAGCGGTGCAGCAGGTACAAAACCAGCTGCAGTCAGCCATGCGAAAACTGCCGCAGGCAGTGCAAAATCAGGGCGTTACCGTACGTAAAACGGGGGATACCAATATTTTGACCATCGCGTTTGTCTCCACCGATGGTTCCATGGATAAGCAGGATATTGCGGACTACGTTGCCAGTAACATTCAGGACCCGCTCAGCCGTATTAACGGCGTAGGGGATATCGACGCCTACGGGTCACAATATTCAATGCGCATCTGGCTCGATCCTGACAAGCTGAACAGCTTCCAGATGACGGCGACTGACGTGACGGACGCCATCAAGTCGCAGAACGCCCAGATTGCCGTAGGGCAGTTGGGAGGAACGCCTTCCGTCGAAAAACAAGCCCTGAATGCCACCATTAACTCGCAATCGCTGCTTCAGACTCCGGAGCAGTTCCGCAACATCACCCTGCGCGTGAATCAGGACGGTTCAGAAGTGCGGCTGGGCGATGTCGCCACGGTGGAAATGGGTGCGGAAAAGTACGACTACCTGAGCCGCTTTAACGGTAACCCCGCCTCCGGCCTGGGGATTAAACTGGCCTCCGGCGCAAATGAAATGGCGACGGCGAAACTGGTGTTAGACCGCCTGGACGAGCTGTCGAACTATTTCCCTCACGGCCTTGAATACAAAGTCGCCTACGAAACCACCTCCTTCGTTAAAGCGTCGATTGAGGATGTGGTGAAGACCCTGCTGGAAGCCATCGCGCTGGTCTTCCTGGTCATGTACCTGTTCCTGCAAAACTTCCGGGCGACGCTGATCCCGACCATAGCCGTCCCCGTGGTCCTGCTGGGCACCTTCGCGGTGCTTTACGCGTTTGGCTACAGCATCAACACGCTGACGATGTTTGCAATGGTGCTGGCAATTGGCCTTCTGGTGGATGACGCCATCGTGGTGGTTGAAAACGTCGAGCGCATCATGAGCGAGGAAGGCCTTTCCCCGCGCCAGGCCACGCGTAAATCGATGGGGCAAATACAGGGCGCGTTAGTCGGCATCGCCATGGTGCTTTCGGCGGTCTTTATCCCGATGGCCTTCTTTGGCGGCACAACCGGCGCCATTTACCGCCAGTTCTCGATAACCATCGTCTCGGCAATGGTGCTTTCTGTACTGGTGGCGCTGATCCTGACCCCTGCGCTCTGCTCTACCCTTCTTAAGCCTTTGCACAAAGGCGAGCAGCATGGTCAGAAAGGGTTCTTCGGCTGGTTTAACCGCATGTTTAACCGCAATGCCGCGCGTTATGAATCCGCCGTCGGTAAAGTGTTGCACCGCAGCCTGCGCTGGATGCTGATTTACGTAGTGCTGCTGGGTGGAATGGTCTGGCTATTCCTGCATCTGCCTACCTCGTTCCTGCCAATGGAGGACCGGGGAATGTTCACCACCTCCGTGCAACTTCCGAGCGGCGCGACGCAGCAGCAGACGCTGAAAGTGGTCGAAAAAGTCGAACAGTACTTCTTCACCCAGGAGAAAGATAATGTGGTGTCGGTCTTCTCCACCGTGGGCTCTGGCCCGGGCGGTAACGGGCAGAACGTTGCCCGTATGTTTGTACGCCTGAAGGACTGGGACGAGCGCGACACAAAAACGGGGACCGCGTCGGCCATCATTGAACGCGCAACCCACGCTTTTACGAAGATCAACGAAGCGCGCGTCTTTGCCAGCAGCCCACCGGCCATTAGCGGGCTGGGCAGTTCTGCCGGGTTTGACATGGAGCTGCAGGATCACGCCGGTGCAGGCCACACGGCGCTGATGGCGGCGCGCGATAAGCTGTTAGCGCTGGCGGGCAAAGACGCTGACCTGACCCGCGTTCGTCATAACGGCCTGGATGACAGCCCGCAGCTGCAGGTGGATATTGATCAGCGTAAGGCGCAGGCTCTGGGCGTTTCCATCGACGACATTAACGACACCCTGCAGACGGCCTGGGGCTCAAGCTATGTGAATGACTTTATGGATCGTGGGCGTGTGAAAAAAGTGTATGTCCAGTCCGCCGCGCCGTTCCGTATGTTGCCGAATGATATTAACCGCTGGTTTGTTCGTAATAACGCAGGCGGGATGGTGCCGTTCTCGGCGTTCGCCTCGTCGCACTGGGAGAGTGGTTCGCCGCGTCTGGAACGCTATAACGGCTATTCGGCGGTAGAAATCGTCGGTGAAGCCGCGCCGGGCGTCAGTACCGGTACCGCCATGGACACCATGGAGAAACTGGTGCAACAGCTGCCCGCCGGCTTTGGGCTGGAGTGGACGGCGATGTCTTATCAGGAGCGGCTCTCCGGGGCACAGGCGCCTGCGCTTTACGCGCTTTCCCTGCTGGTGGTCTTCCTCTGTCTTGCCGCGCTGTATGAAAGCTGGTCCGTTCCGTTCTCGGTCATGCTGGTGGTGCCGCTTGGCGTCATCGGTGCGCTGCTGGCGACATGGATGCGCGGTCTGGAGAATGATGTGTACTTCCAGGTAGGGCTGCTCACCGTGATCGGCCTGTCGGCGAAAAACGCGATCCTGATTGTTGAGTTTGCCAATGAGATGAATGCCAAAGGCCACGAGCTGATGGCGGCCACACTGCATGCCTGCCGTCAGCGCTTGCGTCCGATCCTGATGACGTCGCTGGCATTTGTCTTTGGGGTATTACCGATGGCAACCAGCACCGGTGCGGGCTCCAGCAGCCAGCATGCGGTAGGTACAGGGGTGATGGGGGGCATGATTTCGGCAACCGTCCTGGCCATTTATTTTGTGCCCCTGTTCTTTGTGCTGGTGCGTCGCCGCTTCCCGCTGAAGGAACGTCCTGAATAACAGTACGTAATAAAAAAGGCGGCTCTCAGGGCCGCCTTTTAGGGTGTGTGTTTAATTCACACTATGGTTATTTTACTTATTTAAGTGCTCTTGCAATTCTTACTGAATGTCATTTACGAAGCATGCCTTCGATAAAATCTTTCCAGTTCCCCAGTTCACGTTCAATCATAACTACCTCTCTTATTATTATGCGCATTCTACGAAAACGTATCATCATTGTGAAGACCGTCTAACCTATCGCTGTGATTGTACCCCGCTACTGGCAGGGATTTATGATAAATATGAACGCAGGGCCTTAAATTTTGTGTGACGCTCAGCAATATTTTGAAATAACCATACAGGCAGGTGAGATTTAAATTACCGCCTGAGTTCATTAGCATTTTCGGTCTTATGGACATCTATGCTTAAATGATGAAAGAATATTCAGCGTACAGTTGTGAGTTGAATTAAGAAGAAGTGTAAATCAAGACAATTCCTGAATGTGTTATATTCCACTTAAGGATATATCTTCGAAATTACTGAACATTTAATCATCATAAGAACAAAAGGATTCACCATGGTTGTGATGTACGGCATTAAAAATTGCGACACCATCAAAAAAGCACGCCGGTGGCTGGAAGCGAACAACGTGGATTACCGTTTCCATGACTATCGCGTTGACGGGCTTGATGCAGAATTTCTGCATACCGCTATCAAGGAACTGGGTTGGGAGGCGCTGCTGAATACCCGTGGTACCACCTGGCGTAAACTGGATGAAGCCGTCCGGGCTGGCATCAACGACGCCGACAGTGCCGCCAAACTGATGCTCGAAATGCCGGCAATCATCAAACGCCCATTGCTCTGCGCGCCCGGGCAGCCTATGCTGCTGGGTTTCAGTGAAACCCTTTATTCCGACTTTTTTCGTTGAGGTGTAGTTTATGTCATGCCCGGTCATTGAGCTGACTCAGCAGCTTATTCGCCGTCCCTCCCTTAGCCCGGACGACGCAGGTTGTCAGGCATTAATGATTGAGCGCCTGCGTGCCATCGGTTTCACCGTTGAACGCATGGACGTTGGCGACACCCAGAACTTCTGGGCGTGGCGCGGTCAGGGCGAAACGCTGGCCTTTGCCGGACATACCGACGTCGTTCCCGCAGGTGATGCGGATCGCTGGATCAACCCGCCGTTTGAACCGACCATCCGCGATGGCATGTTGTTCGGGCGCGGTGCGGCAGACATGAAAGGCTCGCTGGCGGCGATGGTCGTGGCGGCAGAGCGCTTCGTTGCCCAACATCCGAACCACAGAAACCGCCTCGCGTTTTTGATCACCTCTGACGAAGAAGCCAGCGCCCACAACGGCACCGTGAAGGTCGTTGAGGCGCTGATGGCCCGCAATGAGCGTCTCGACTACTGCCTGGTCGGCGAGCCGTCCAGTACGGAAGTGGTGGGAGACGTCGTCAAAAATGGTCGCCGTGGTTCGCTGACCTGCAATTTGACCCTTCATGGCGTTCAGGGGCACGTTGCCTATCCACACCTGGCCGATAACCCGGTCCATCGCGCGGCACCGATGCTGAACGAACTGGTGACCATCGAGTGGGATAAAGGCAATGAGTTCTTCCCGCCGACCAGCATGCAGATTGCAAACCTGAAGGCCGGTACCGGCAGCAACAACGTGATCCCGGGTGATTTCTTTGTCCAGTTTAACTTCCGCTTCAGCACTGAACTGACCGATGAGATGATCAAAGCGCGCGTTATCGCGCTGCTGGAAAAATACAATCTGCGTTACACCGTGGACTGGTGGCTTTCTGGCCAGCCGTTCCTGACCCAGCGCGGCAAACTGGTGGATGCGGTAGTGAACGCCATCGAGCACTATAATGAAATTAAGCCACAACTGCTGACGACAGGTGGCACCTCAGATGGACGCTTTATTGCCCGGATGGGGGCCCAGGTTGTCGAACTGGGGCCGGTGAACGCAACCATTCATAAAATAAATGAATGTGTGAATGCTGCTGATTTGCAGCTGCTGGCCCGTATGTATCAACGAATTATGGAGCAACTCGTCGCCTGACGAACGCTCTGAGAGGAATAGCGAATGGACTGGCTTTCAAAGTACTGGTGGATTCTGGTGTTAGTGTTTCTGGTCGGCGTGTTACTTAACGTCATTAAAGATCTTAAGCGCGTTGATCACAAAAAGTTTCTCGCCAACAAACCGGATCTTCCACCGCATCGTGATTTTAACGATAAGTGGGACGATGATGACGACTGGCCGAAGAAAGACCAGAAGAAGTGATTCTCTGTCCCCTCTCCTGTGGGAGAGGGGCCTACATCACATAAACTCGACGATATCATCGTCATTTGGCTTGCCGCCGCTGAGCGCTTCATCAAAGTAGTGCTTCGGTACGGTATAACGCAGATGATCGAGCGCAAACTGCATGCTGCGGTCATCAATCGCGTGCCCCAGATCGTCTACAATATCCAGCGTCACATCCCCGCCTTCGCGGATAAGCGCTTCCTGCGCGGCAACCGCATGCGAAAGTTCAATCACGCGGTCTTCACCACCGTGGATCAGATGGATCGTGGTCTGCGTCGTCGCGCGTTGCGGTAACGTCGCAAAGCGACCGTTAAAAGCAATCACACGCGACACCAGGCCTGGCTGCGCTTTTACGCTCTCCAGGGACATGATAGACCCCTGCGAAAAGCCAATCAGCGCGGTCGCATCGGCACCAACGCCGCTCTGCTGCTGCCAGTAACGCACGGTGTCGATAAAGACAGGCATGACGGCGTCAATACGTGCCTGACGGTTCTCTTCCGTTACGCCCTGAACGGAGAACCACTGCCGTCCGTTCGGACCACACGGCTCCACTCCGCCAATACTGACAATCAGCGCCTGCGGAAATACCGGGGCAAACCAGCTGCCAATCTGGCCCATATTGACGGCGTTATCGCCAACACCATGAAACAGAAGCAGTAACTGTTTAGCCGGTTTATCAGGGCTTTGAACAACAAAATGATCGTGTTTCATGGCGGTCTCCTTATTTGATGGCCTGGATTCTACGCCTCTCAGGAGGAATGACCATGCCACTTTACTGAAGAAGTCATTGAAAAAATTGCCATTGCAAAATGTCGTCTTTCAGCTGCTGACAGCGTGCAGGTTCAAGGCTTTCAAGCGCTTGCGCCGTTTCACTGCGAAGCCTGGCCAGTAACGCTTTTCGCCCCGAAAGAAGCAGTTCAGCGCTGAGCCGGGCGTCATCACTTCTCGCCTCCACTTTCCCGCGCAGGGCGGGCAGCGGCATGTCCACGCTTAGCAGCAACCGTGTTAACGCCGCGACGGAGGTAGAAAACGCGCGGTGGGCAAAGGCAAAGCCCGCCAGCTCCAGCCAGTCGTCACTATTAAGGGTAGCCTCCCAGCCATCGTCCACCGGGATCTTTTCACCGTTCAGGGCCGATAACACGCGCGCATCGCGGCGCAGTCGCTGATGCGCCTGCTCACACAGCTGTCGCCCCGCGTCGCTGAGGGGCAGCAAGGCCATTGCGGTATAACAGCCGCTGCTGGCTTCGCGATGGCTGCCCATGCGCACCAGCACAAAGCCGCATCGCTGCCAGAAACGCCACAGTTCATCGGTATAGCCAAAGCTCACCGACAGGTAATCCTCGCCGCTTGCGTTGCGGATCAGTGCCTGTCCGATGCCTTCCCGTTGACGACGAGGATGTACCGCTATTCGGGTCACCCGTCGGCCTTTGAGCGTTGCCGCCAGCGGGGAGCCGCCATGCGCGGCAAGGGACTGCGCCACCAGATTCCCGCGAGGACGGCGGAACCCCGCCCAGACGGCACGGCTGAGCTGCGCCGTTAATCCCCCCTCTTCCACCAGCCAGAGCGCCCCGGCAATGACCGAGTCCGTTTGGGCGACGGAAAAGTGCTGGCCGGGCGCGTCCATCATGCGGCGTAAATCAAGCGGTGAGGTGCGGTAATGTGCCGCACAAAGCAGCTCATACACACTCGCCGCCAGCGCCGGGTTGCTCGCCCAGGCTTCCGGAGCCAGAGAGGTCAACTGTATGGCGCCTGTTGGGCTGCGATCGATAAGCGTATCGTCAAACAGCAGTGCGCTGGCGACGACCCGCTCAAGAGGACATCCTGCAGCCCAGCGTACCGGGGTTGATAAGGTATACCGCTGCAACCCGCTGAACCGGCTACAGAACTTAAGCAGAAAGCCTCTTCCTGTTCCTTCGTAACCCTGCACCGTTGTGGTCAGCAGGACGCGCGGGAAACGGTCGACCAGCTTTTCAAGCAGCGGTCCGGGGATGGCAGCGGCTTCGTCGACAATCAGCCAGTCGGCCTGCTCTTCAGAGGCCAGCAGCGCGTCCGGGGCCATAAAGTGAAAACGTTCGCCGGCAAAACGGGCGATAACCTCCGTCGCCCCCTTTGATGGCGCGGTGACAATGGCACTGCCCTGCGTGCGGCTCAACAGCATGCCCGCCAGCGCAGACTTCCCGCGTCCGCGCGGGGCCGTAACGGCCACAACGCCGCGTTTCATGGCCAGGAGTGCTGCCAGTATCTCAGCCTGCTCGCGCTGCGGCGCACCGCTGGCGGGCTGCCAGTCAGGGGCGTCGGATCGTGCGAGAAGCGATAAAGGCTGGTGCTGAAGCCAGACGATCGCCTCAGGATCGTCGGCAATTGTCCGGCAAAAGTGGTGAATAAAATTTGGCGTGGCGATGGGTTCGGCGCTGTCACTCCAGCGCAAAGAATCGCTGTCAGGTTGTTCCGCCCACACGCCAGGGGGCGGTACCAGCAGCACCAGAAGGCTACCGGCACGCAGCGTCCCGCTCAGGGCCGCAAAGGCTGAGACGTCAAACCCGGCGCGGGCATCAAAAATTGCGTGCCGGAACTCGCGTCCCAGCAGCCCGCTGATGGCTCTGGACGCGTTATCCGCCAGCCACAGCCAGTCTCCGGGCAAGGCATCACGCAGGGCTGATGCCTGCGTGAATGTCCATTGCTCATCGCCGCTGAGCACCACCAGCTGACGATGACCTTTGTGCTCAAGCTCGCGAATCAGATGTTCAAACGCCACCATTACATGGCTTTGCCGAAGGTATTACACTGCGCAGGGTCACCGCTGTCGAAACCGCGTTTGAACCAGCTGTATCGTTGCTGTGACGTGCCGTGAGTAAAGCTGTCCGGCACGACGCGGCCCTGGCTCTGCTGCTGAAGACGATCGTCACCGATAGCCTGCGCGGCATTGAGCGCCTCTTCCAGGTCACCGGATTCCAGCACGCCCTGCTGCTGCATGTTGTGCCCCCAGACGCCCGCGAAGCAGTCCGCCTGCAGTTCCATGCGTACGGAAAGACGGTTTACCTCAGCCTGAGAAGCGTTTTGCTGAAGCTGGCGTACTTTGGGTTCTATCCCCAGCAGTTTTTGCACATGGTGCCCGACTTCATGCGCAATGACATAGCCCTGGGCAAAATCGCCGTCAGCGCCAAGCTTGCGTTTCATGTCATCATAGAAAGAGAGATCGATATAGACGGTGCTGTCTGCCGGACAGTAGAACGGCCCCATCACCGACTGTCCGGTGCCGCATCCGGTACGGGTTGCGCCACGGTACATCACCAGCTTGGGTTGCTGATAGGTACGCCCCATTTTCTCGAACAGCTGACCCCAGGTTTCTTCTGTGGTGGCGAGAATAACGGAGGTAAATTTGGCCGCTTCATCCTCGTTAGGGCTGATTGAGCGCTCAGAATGCTGCTGTTGCTGCAGAGGCTGGCCGGTCATTAAACCGGTCAGATCGACACCGTAGTACCCCGCGACCAGCACCACAATCAGCAGAATAATACCGCCCTTTCCGCTGGGTAACCGGAAGCCAGGCCCACCCATTGAAGGACCGCCGCCGCTATCGCTGCGCCTGTCTTCTACATTGTCACTTTCACGACGCCCTTGCCAGCGCATAACCACCTCGAACTATTCCATTAATAATAGCTATGATCGTAGGCGGTTAACGGCAAGATTACCATAGGAAACAAGGGTAAGACGCCAAAGGATATACATATCCTTTGGCGATGAGGGAGTTAGTCGAGCTTAACGCCTAAACGGTGAGCAACCGCTTCGTACGCTTCAATCAGGCCACCCAGACTCTGACGGAAACGGTCTTTGTCCATTTTATCCAGCGTTTCTTTATCCCACAGACGGCTGCCGTCCGGAGAGAACTCATCACCCAGAACCACTTCGCCTTTGAACAGGCCGAACTCCAGTTTGAAGTCGACGAGGATCAGACCCGCGTCATCAAACAGTTTTTTCAGCACGTCGTTGGCTTTGTAGGTCAGTTCTTTCATGCGCGCCAGATTCTCTTTATTCACCCAGCCGAAGGTTTCGCAATAAGAATCATTGACCATCGGATCGTGCATGGCATCGTTTTTCAGGAACAGGTCAAAAAGCGGTGGATTCAGCTCAATACCTTCTTCAATACCAAGACGCTTCACCAGGGAGCCTGCTGCGCGGTTACGAATGACGCACTCAACCGGAACCATATCCAGTTTTTTCACCAGACATTCCGTATCGGACAACAGCGCTTCCATTTGGGTCGGGATACCCGCTTCGGCCAGTTTGGTCATAATGAAGTGGTTGAACTTGTTGTTCACCATGCCTTTACGATCGAACTGCTCAATGCGTGCGCCATCCCCTGCTGACGTATCATTGCGGAACTCGAGCACCAACAGATCCGGGTTTTCCGTGCTGTATACGGTCTTCGCTTTGCCACGATACAACTCAGCTTGCTTCTGCATCTTCATTACTCCTGGTGTGATGATTGGTGTTCAAAACTGGGGATATTATGCCACGCACACGTTTGCGTAGCACGAAAATAAAAAGGGCTGGATTAACCAGCCCGCGTATTTATTTGCTGAATGCAGCCTGGAAGACGGCCACCAGCGCATCGTTCTGCGACTGGGTCAGCGTGTGGCCTTTCGGATCGATAAACTGCAGACTGCTGCGGTTATCCAGGTCACCTACCTGAATCTTGTAGTCGCCGGAAGCCAGCTGTGGATCGGTGGCGCCCAGTTCCTGCCATGCACTGTCAGACAGCGGCTTATAGGTTGCCGTCATGCTACCGGTTGAACGGGTGCTGTCGGTCACTTTCATGCCCACTTTTTCCAGCGTCGCTGGCAGGCGCTGCCAGGTCTGGTTAAACGGTGCACGCACAACCAGCATTGGCAGACCGGTGTCATCCGCACCGCTCTGAACGTCAAACGTCGCGCCGTTGCGGCTCTGCGCTGCGTTAGCGGCGTCGCTGGCGTTCTTATCCAGACCCGCGGCAATCACGTTCAGCATTTCAGTGCTGTAACGCTGCATTGATGCGGCATCCGCAACCGGTTTACCCGCCTGCTCCAGGTTCAACAGCTTAACGGTAACCGCCTGCTGATAACCCTGAGGTTTAACGGAGACTTGATAACGCCCACGGTACTGCTGATCTTCGTCCAGACGGTTCCACTCGATCCAGTCGGTGGTTAAGGTCTGGCTGGCATCATCGCGTTTATCGATGGTGTAGTTCTTCGCCTGAATGACGCTCACAACCTGCGGCCACAGGGTGGTACCGCGGGCGCTTTCAACCAGCAGCGACGCCGTATCACCGGTGAACTGGGTACGCGCCCCGCTCACCAGCGCCAGAGGCTGTGCTGGCGGACGAATATCGAGCGCTTTACCGACCAGGCCGCTGCCGTTGGTCACGGGAATATTGTAATCGCCGTTCTGAATCGGCAGGATCATACCAGCCGGTGCGTGAAGTTCAGCAAGCGGGGTCGCATCCAGATAGGATTCATCACCGCTCACCTGGCGCTTGTAGCGCGAGTCTGAACTACAGGCAGCGAGCAGCATAACAAGCGAAACACTCGCAACCTTCGCCAGGCGCGACTTCTGTACTGAATAAGCCATCAAATCTCCCTAAACTCTACAGCAAACCGGCATGCTTCAGCGCTGCTGTGACAATTTCACGACCGTGGTCGGTAATCGGTGTCATTGGCAGACGCAGCGTATCGGTTGCTACAAGTCCCAACTCCTTACACGCCCATTTCACGGGGATCGGATTGGGTTCGACAAATAATTTATTATGCAACGGCATCAGACGCTGATTAATCACGCGAGCTTCATCAAAGTGACCGGCAGCCGCCAGTTTGCACATTTCAGCCATATCGCGGGCCGCAACGTTCGCCGTTACGGAGATCACGCCATGGCCACCGAGCTGCATAAAGTCCAGTGCGGTCGCATCATCGCCGCTCAACAGGATAAAGTCGTCTGAAACCAGCTCTTTGATCTGATGAACGCGGCTTAAGTTCCCTGTCGCCTCTTTAATCCCGATAATATTTTTTACTTTCGAGAGACGACCAACGGTTTCCGGCAGCATATCGCAGCCAGTACGGGACGGCACATTATACAGAATTTGTGGCAAGTCAGTATGTTCTGCGATGGCTTTGAAATGCTGGAACAGACCTTCCTGAGTAGGACGGTTGTAATAAGGGGTCACCGTCAGACAGCCCACGATGCCGCTGTCGTTAAAACGTTTGGTCAAACTGATAGCTTCTGCCGTGGCGTTAGCGCCTGTCCCTGCGATGACCGGGATACGCCCGTCAGCCAGTTCCAGGGTCAGCATCACCACATCGCCGTGCTCTTCGTGGCTTAGCGTTGCAGATTCACCGGTAGTCCCTACCGAAACGATCGCCGAGGTTCCATTGGCGACATGGTAATCAATCAGCTTCTTCATGCTTGACCGGCAGACATTACCTTTTTCATCCATCGGTGTAACAAGCGCGACAATACTTCCCGTGAACATGAGCCATCCTCTGTGCGAACAAGAGCCTCAATGGTACGTTTGGAACTGTAATAAAAGCAAGCGACCTGAGGCCCTCAGGCGGTTGTATGCATGTTTTTTTTATGCTTTCCTTAGGAAGACTTAACCATGCAAAGGAAGAACAGGTTTGACAACCTCATCACAACATTACCTGGTTATCACTGCGCTGGGTGCTGACAGGCCGGGTATCGTGAACACCATCACCCGCCATGTGAGCAGCTGCGGCTGTAATATCGAGGACAGCCGTCTGGCTATGCTGGGCGAAGAGTTCACGTTTATTATGCTGCTGTCCGGGACATGGAATGCCATTACCCTTATCGAATCGACCCTGCCGCTCAAAGGTGCGGAGCTGGATTTGCTGATCGTGATGAAACGCACCACTGCTCGCCCACGTCCGGCCCTGCCCGCGACCGTCTGGGTGCAGGTTGAAGTCCCCGATTCCCCCCATCTGATTGAGCGCTTCACCGCGTTATTTGACAGCCATGAGATGAATATTGCCGAACTCGTTTCCCGAACGCAGCCGGGTGACGGCAGCGCCATTCCCACCCTTTTTATTCAGATTACCGCGCACAGCCCTGCCTCGCAGGATGCGTCAAATATCGAGCAAGCGTTCAAAGCCCTCTGTACAGAATTAAACGCGCAAGGCAGTATAAGCGTCGTCAATTATTCGCAGCATGAACAGGATGGAGTTGAGTAATGAACCCACTGAAAGCCGGTGACATCGCACCGAAATTTAGCTTACCTGACCAGGATGGTGAGCAAGTAAATTTGACCGACTTCCAGGGACAGCGTGTTCTGGTCTATTTTTACCCGAAAGCCATGACCCCGGGCTGCACCGTACAGGCCTGCGGCTTACGCGACAACATGGACGAGTTGAAAAAAGTCGGCGTGGAAGTGCTGGGTATCAGCACCGATAAGCCAGAAAAGCTGTCACGATTTGCTGAAAAGGAGCTGCTTAACTTTACGCTGCTTTCTGACGAAGACCACCAGGTATGCGAGCAGTTTGGCGTCTGGGGCGAGAAGACCTTTATGGGCAAAACCTACGACGGCATTCACCGTATCAGCTTCCTGATTGACGCTGACGGTAAAGTTGAACATGTGTTTGATGACTTCAAAACCAGCAACCACCACGACGTGGTGCTGAACTGGCTCAAACAAAGCGCCTGATCGTTGGGCCGCGGCTTCGCCTGACCCAACCTACGCGGTAAATGCAATACGGTAACGCAGGTTACCGTTTTTGATATTTGCCCCTCTCCCCACGGGAGAGGGTATCAGGCCGCACAACTATCTACTTATCCTCAACCGCGGGCACATCCGGCCACGCGTGAACCACTGCTTTGATCAGCGTTGCCAGCGGAATGGCAAAGAACACGCCCCAGAATCCCCACAGCCCGCCGAAAATCACCACGGATAAGATAATCACCAACGGATGCAGGTTCACCGCTTCGGAGAACAGCACCGGCACCAGCAGGTTGCCATCCAGTCCCTGAATGATCAGGTACACCGCGAAGCAGCTCCAGAACTCGGTCCCCAGACCAAACTGGAACAGCGCAACGCCGACAACCGGAATGGTCACCACAAAGGCACCGATGTAGGGAATGAGCACCGACAGCCCCACCAGCACCGCCAGCAGCAGCGAGTAGTTAAGCCCGAAAATTAAAAAACCAATCCAGGTAGCCACACCCACCACAATCATCTCCAGCACTTTGCCGCGAATGTAGTTGGTGATCTGCTGGTTCATCTCTTCCCACACCTGCCCGGCCAGCCCGCGATTACGCGGCAGAATGCGCCGCACCGCGTTCAGCATCTGCTCTTTATCTTTGACGAGGAAGAAAACCATTAACGGAACGAGGACAAGGTAGACGGCCAGCGTGAGCAACCCTACCAGCGACGCCAGGGAATATTTCACCACGGAATCGCCCATTGTCATGATGCGGGCGCGCATGTTTTCGGCCATCGCATCAATGATCCCGGCATCCATCAGGGCGGGATATCGGCGCGGCAGCGTGGCGGCAAAATCGGAAAGCTTATTCAGCATGCCGGGCATATCGCGGATAAGGTAAATCCCCTGTTGCCAGGCCACAGGCATAACGACAAACGACATTAACAGCAGGATGCCGACAAACAGCACCAGGACGATACTGGTCGCCCAGCGACGGGAACAGCCTATATTTTCCAGACGCGCCGTTGGCCACTCCAGCAGGTACGCCAGCACAATCGCGACCAGCAGGGGGGCGAGAAGACCGCTGAAGAAGAACAGAATGCCGAACCCGGCAACGAGAATAACCAACAAAGCAATGGCTTCCGGGTCGCTAAACCGACGGCGGTACCACTGCATTAACATTTCGAGCATACAACCCTTCCCTGAATCGGATGGCGGGAGTGAGAACGTGAATTGTATCTAACTGTCACAAAAAAGACTTTCGCTTTTTGTCTCCCTGCCACGATCCGCAAAACCCTGATGAATGGGATTTTCTTCATGCCTCAACACGGCTACACTCGCAGGGCAGTGGAGATGAACGATATGCCGGTTCATCGGTCAAATTAGCACATCCCAAATACAGGACAGTGGTTATGTTCAGGCAGTTGAGAAAAACACTGGTTGCGACACTGATTGCCGCACTGACGGTCGGTCAGGTGTTGCCAGCTTTCGCTGACTCGTCCGATTCATTGCCGGACATGGGCACTACAGCAGGAAGCACGCTCTCCATTGGGCAGGAAATGCAGATGGGGGATTATTACGTTCGTCAGCTGCGTGGCAGCGCGCCGCTGATTAACGACCCGTTGCTGGTTCAGTACATTAACGGGCTGGGCATGCGCCTGGTCGCGCACGCCAACTCGGTAAAAACCCCCTTCCACTTCTATTTAATCAATAATGACGAAATCAACGCCTTCGCCTTCTTTGGCGGCAACGTGGTGCTGCATTCGGCGTTATTCCGCTACTCTGATAACGAAAGTCAGCTGGCCTCGGTCATGGCGCACGAAATCTCTCACGTCACCCAACGCCACCTTGCCCGTGCAATGGAAGACCAGAAGCGTAACGCTCCGCTGACCTGGGTTGGCGCATTGGGTTCCATCCTGCTGGCAATGGCCAGCCCACAGGCCGGGATGGCGGCGTTAACCGGTACGCTGGCGGGGACACGTCAGGGGATGATCAGTTTCACCCAGCAAAACGAACAGGAAGCGGATCGTATTGGCATTCAGGTGCTGCAACGTTCGGGCTTTGACCCGCAGGCCATGCCGAGCTTCCTCGAAAAACTGCTCGACCAGGCGCGCTACTCCTCCCGTCCGCCGGAAATTTTGCTGACGCACCCCTTACCAGAAAGCCGTCTGTCGGATGCGCGTAACCGTGCCAACCAGATGCGCCCGGTCGTGGTTCAGTCGTCGCAGGATTTCTACATGGCAAAAGTGCGAACGCTTGGAATGTACAATTCCGGGCGTAACCAGCTGACCAGCGACCTGCTGGATGCGCTGGCGAAAGGCAACGTGCGTGAGAAAAACGCGGCTCAGTATGGCCAGGCGTTACAGGCGATGGAAGCCAGCAAATATGACGAAGCGCGTAAAACGCTGCAGCCACTTCTCGCCGCCGATCCGAATAACCCGTGGTATCTCGATCTCGCCACGGATATCGATCTGGGGCAGAAAAAAGCCACCGATGCGATTAATCGCCTGAAAGGGGCAAAAGAGGTGCGGACAAACCCGGTGCTGCAGCTTAACCTGGCGAATGCTTACTTACAGGGTGGTCAGCCTGCTGAAGCGGCGAACATTCTGAACCGCTACACCTTTAACAATAAAGACGATCAGAACGGCTGGGATCTGCTTGCCCAGGCAGAAGCGCAGCTGGGCAACCGCGATCAGGAGCTTGCGGCACGCGCCGAAGGCTTTGCCCTGGTGGGACGTCTTGACCAGGCGATTTCCCTCCTGAGCAGTGCCAGTTCACAGGTTAAGCTCGGCAGTCTGCAGCAGGCCCGTTACGATGCACGTATCGATCAGCTTCGCGGTCTGCAGCAGCGCTTTAAGCCGTACGAGAAGATGTAATAAAGGAGAATTCAGGTCATGACAGACGCGGTAAAAATCTACCACAACCCACGCTGCTCGAAGAGCCGTGACACCCTTAGCCTGCTGAAGTCGAACGGCATTGACCCGGAAGTGGTGCTGTATCTGGAGACACCGCCAGATGCACAGACGCTTCGTCAGCTGCTGCACATGCTGGGAATGGGCAGTGCCAGAGAGCTAATGCGCCAGAAAGAGGACCTGTATACGTCGCTCAATCTGAATGACAGTCGTCTAACCGAGGCTGAGCTGATTCAGGCGATGGTTGAAAATCCGAAACTGATTGAGCGCCCCATTGTGGTCGCAAACGGCCAGGCGCGTATTGGACGCCCGCCGGAAGAGGTGCTCGAGATTCTCTAATCCTTACGCCGCAGCGCTTCCAGAAAGGCCTGCGGCGTGCTCTCTCCCAGCTTTTTCTGCGCTTTGCCCCGATTGTAAAACTCGCACATCTCGATCAACACCTGCCCTAACGGAACAGCATTCACTCGTGGAATGATGTCGCCGAGCGGTACCGCAACCTGCACGGCCTTGTGCCTGGTCGGCTGTACTTTTACGGCAGGTTCACCCGCGGGTAAGTCGGGTTCAAAACCGAAAGTCTCAACAGATTGGATATCAGCCGGACAGGCGTTCAGCAACTCACACATCCAGTTATTCAGCAGCTGTGATGAAATTCCCGCATAGAGCCGGGCATAACACCAGCCGCTCACCGGTTCGCGCCCCCACAGCAGATGCTGCTCCCCGCCATCATCCATATGCAGCGATAAAGGCTGGTGATGCACCAGCAGTTTTGTGGGTAAAACGCCTGCCTTTAGCGCTTTTTTCCCCTGAAGTTCAACGCCCTTGCGTTTCGCAGAAGCGGGACGGAGATAACGGTTCAGTGTCGCCCGCGAAACGGAAATCCCCAGCACCTCGTTAACCAGCAGCAGCAGTTCATCCAGCGGTGCGCCCGTGATATCACGCAGCGCATTAACGAGGTCAACCTGCTCTTGTCTCATCGCTTTGTGTATCACTTTTGGGGTCGTATGGTTGTCAGAAACCCGATCGCGATTGCGCCATCGCCGCACGGTCGTCACGGAAATACCCAGCTCTATAGCCAGTTCTCTGTCGCTTTTGTCGGATTGTTGCAGATAGCGACGGATCCGCGGCGTGGTGGTGGCATTGGCGTGCAATTTGATTTCCATCGCTGTAACTCCATAACCAATCTCATGAGATTTATAATATCTTAGCGAGTGCTTTGTGACCTGTTTCACCTTTCAGCCACCGCGCTTCACTGATAATCCACAGACATAACATAACAACACCCCTCAATCTTGTACGGAGTTCACAATGAACAATGTTCTGGGATTTCTTGAAGCAAAACTGATGCCGCTGGCGGCCAAAACCGCGCAACAGCGGCATCTGGGCGCCATACGCGGGGCCTATGTTTCCTTCATGCCGTTTATCATCGTCGGCTCGATTCTGCTGGTCATCTCCTCTTTTCCGAACCAAACCTATCAGCAGTTTATGTCTCAGGCATTTGGTGAAAGCTGGAGTGCCATCATTGAAATTCCGTTCAACGCGGTGTTCTCAACCATGTCGCTGTTTATCAGCTTCCTGGTGGCGTTTCGCCTGGCTGAACACTACGGCGAAGATCGCATCTCCTGCGGCATTCTGGCTCTGGTCGCCTTTTTAATCCTGACACCTTTTATCAAAGTGGCCGAAAACGGCGGTATCACGGTCATGCCGGTGGAGTGGATTGGCAGCAAAGGGCTGTTCGTGGCGATGATTGGCTCTCTGCTGTGGACGGAGCTGTTCTGCTGGCTGAAGCGCAAAAAGCTGGTCATCAGAATGCCTGATGGCGTGCCGCCGGCGGTGCAGGAATCGTTCGCCGCGCTGATCCCGGCCCTGCTGGTAATGATTCTGGTGCTTATTATCCGCATCATTTTCGAAAACACCCACTACAACACCATTCACCAGTTTATTTACGAGGTGGTCGCCACGCCGGTTCGCCACTACGGGACCTCCTATTTCGGCGCGCTGATGACGGTGTTCAGCATCACCATTCTGTGGTCTGTGGGCATTAACTCCGGCTCAATGATCAACGGCATCATTCGCCCGCTGTGGATGGAGAACCAGACCGATAACATCGCCGCCATTCAGGCGGGTACGACGCCGCCGCACATTATCACCGAACAGTTTTTTGACATGATCTGGATGGGTGGCGCAGGGGCAACGCTCTCGCTGGTGATTGCGATGCTGATTTTTGCCCGCAGCAAAAATATGCGCGAGGTGGCGCGTCTCGGCGCGGGGGCCTCGGTGTTTAACATCAACGAGCCGATTCTGTTTGGCCTGCCGGTTATCATGAACCCCATCATGCTGATCCCGTTCAATCTGGTGCCGCTGGTCCTGGTTACCGTGCAATATGCCGCGATGAAAATGGGTGCCGTCGCTGTGACCACCGGGGTGTTTATCCCCTGGACGTTACCGCCGGTGATCAGCGGGTTTATCGTCACGGGGCATCTCAGCGGCAGCGTGATGCAGCTTATCAACCTGCTGATTGGCGCCATGCTGTATCTGCCTTTCATGCGTATCGTGGATAAACAATACCGCGCCGCGGAGATTGCCACCGTGACGCAAACCGACCCAACCCTTGCAAAACAGGAGTAAAGCATGTGGGGAATTATCGCAACCTGGCGAATGGCGCTTGAAGGGGTCACGGAGTCTGCGTCCGCGCTGGCTGCGGGGAAACCGGTAGCAGAAGCGGTGGTCGATGCCGTTGCTGCCGTCGAGGACTTCCCGTTGTATAAATCCGTCGGCTACGGCGGGCTGCCAACCGAAAATGGCGAAGTCGAACTGGACGCGGCGTATATGGATGGCGATACGCTTGCGTTTGGGGCCGTGGGAGATCTGGTTGATATTGCGAACCCGGTACGTGTCGCCCATGCGCTAAGCCGCCAGCGCTATAACAGCCTGCTGGTCGGCCAGGGCGCGCGCGAATGGGCGCTGAGTCAGGGGTTTGCCGACAAAACCATGCTTACCGACCGCGCGATGCAGCATTATCGTAAGCGCTGCCGGGAGACGCTGGACAAAGGCTTAAGCCCGTACGATGGGCATGACACCGTCGGGATTATTGGCCTCGACAAAAGGGGGTCGATGAGCGTGGCGACCTCCACCAGCGGTCTGTTTATGAAAAAGCGCGGCCGTATTGGCGACTCGCCGATTATCGGCTCCGGCTTTTACTGCGACAGTGAAACCGGTGCCGCCACCGCCACCGGCGTGGGGGAAGACCTGATGAAAGGCTGCACCAGCTACGAAATTGTTCGCCGCATGGCACAGGGCATGTCACCGCAGCAGGCGGCGGACTCGGTGGTCTTCGAACTGGAAGACAAACTGATGTCGCGCTTTGGCCGCGCGGGCGATCTCTCGGTGGTGTGCATGAATAATAAAGGCGAATTCGGCGCCGCAACCAACATCAAAACCTTCTCATTTGTGGTGGCAACGGCCCGCCAGCCTCTCACCGTATTTCGCGCCGAGCGCCTGCGGGAAAAAACGCACTATCAGCCCGTGGATGAGGAATGGATGCAGGCCTATGCCGCGCGGATCCGCGCGCCAGTTGAGGAGTCATAATGATTACCTTTACGCTTATCACCGCCCTTGCAGACGCAAAGCCCCGGAGTCATCTTATTGCCCGGGCCGCCTGCGCGTTACTGCCGGACACCGCACTCATCGCTGAAATGCGTGAACAAAACGCCGTCGCAGATACCCGCTTTGGCTGTGCTCCGTTTGCCAGAATCACGCTGCTGCCGGATACGCTCTGGCAGGACAGTCTGACAGAAGGGTTACTCACCGCCCTCCGTCCACTGCTGGCAGCGCCGGTCAGCGCCGATGTGGTACTGGATGTCACGAATATTGACGAGGTGGTGCTGACGCAGGTTCTGCGTTTTCTCTTTAACCAGGCGTATGACCTTCGCGATCTGCAGCTTAAGAAAACCGATGGCAAAAGCGTTCGCCTTCGCCATGTCACCGCCCTGTGTCATCCGCAACAGCGTGAAAGGCTGGACGCTCTCTTCCAGCGACAGCAGGCCATTGCCCGAGGAATGGTCGCCGCGCGACGTCTGGCGGATATGCCGTCCGATCGCTGTACGCCGCAGTATGTCGTCGACGAAGCGCAAAAGCTGTGCGCCGCCTTCCCCGCCCTGCGGTGTGAAGTGCTTGATGAGAAGCAAATTATTGAACAGGGTCTGGGGCTTCTGCATGCCGTCGGTAAAGGCGCGACCTGTCCACCGCGGCTGCTGGCCATTCACTATAACGGCATCGCTGATGGCCCGGTACGCTGTTACGTGGGCAAAGGCATAACGTTTGATACCGGTGGCCTGTGGCTGAAGGAAGGCGCGGGTATGTACACCATGAAATATGACATGTGCGGAGCAGCGAACGTGCTCGGGTTGATGCTGAGCGTGGCAGAACTCGGCCTGCCGGTTCGTATTATGGGCGTACTGGCGCTGGCGGAAAACGCCATAGGACCGGATGCGATGCAGCCGGGCACGGTGGCCAGCGCCTGCAACGGTATCACGGTTGAAATCAACAATACCGATGCCGAAGGCCGGCTGGTACTGGCGGATGCGATCGCCTGGGCCAGCCAGCGTCATCCGCAGGCTCGCTATATTATTGATATGGCGACCTTAACCGGTGCCGTCGTAAAAGCGCTGGGGTACGAACTGAGTGGGTTAATGACGCAGGACGAAGCGCTGCGTCAGGCGCTCACCCGCGCGGGGAAACGGAGCGGTGATGAGGTGTGGTCCCTGCCGCTGGATGCACGGTTAAAAAAACAGACCGACAGCGCCATCGCCGACCTGTGCAATACCCCACCCAATAATGCGGCGATCAGCGCATCGGCGGCCTGGCTGTTACACCATTTTTGCCCGCCGACCATTCCATGGGCCCATCTGGATATTAGCGGCACGGCGCTGTGGCGTGAGAATGGAAAAAGCGTGGCCTCGGGCAGACCCATTCCACTTCTGGTTGAGCATTTGCTGGAAGACAGGTGATTTTTAGCCGGTGGCGCTGGTTCTCCCTCTGCGCCAGGCAGAGGGAGAAAAGCGCATCACAGCTTCAGAATATCTTTTACAAAAGGAATGGTCAGCTTGCGCTGCGCGGTAATCGAAGCGCGATCGAGCTGATCGAGCGTATCAAAGAGCGTGCGCATTTCCCGGTCCAGGCGCTTGAGCAGGAAACGCCCCACGTCTTCCGGGAGTTCAAAGCCGCGCAATCTTGCGCGCAGCTGTAACGCCTGAAGTTTGTCTTCATCCGACAGCGGCTGCAGCTTGTAGATTTGCCCCCAGTCCAGACGGGAAGCCAGATCCGGCAGCCCCAGATTCAACTGGCGCGGCGGACGATCGCCGGTGATCAGCAACCGGGTTTTCCCCGACTCCAGAATGCGGTTATAGAGGTTAAAGATCGCCATTTCCCACGGCTCATCCCCCGCCACACATTCGATATTATCAATGCAGACCAGTGAGAGATGTTCCATTCCCTCCATGACTTCAGGCACAAACCAGGTACGTTTATCCAGCGGCACATAGCCTACCGCATCACCCCGCGCGGAAAGCTCCGCACAGGCGGCATGCAACAGGTGGCTGCGCCCCGCGCCTTCGCGTGACCAGATATAGATGTATCCGCTGTGTTCCTGACGCAGCACGTTTTGCAGTGCAGCCAGTAAAGAGGGGTTATCACCCGGCCAGAAACTCGCAAAAGTTTCGTCGTCAGGGAGATAGAGTGGCAGAGAGAGCTGTGCCGGTCCGTTCAGAAGTACCTCAACCAGATCTTACATAAAATCGGCGGTGAGTTTAGCACGGAACGTGCAAGGAGAGAACCGGGCGGATCGTCCGCCCGATTTTACGATCAATGTGACGCTTTTTCGCTGTCTTCAGCATCCAGCACCACTTCTTCCGGGCGCAGGACAGAGATCAGTTTGAAGATCAGGCTCAGGCCCACACCCACGATGGTCGCGAGCGCCATGCCTTTCAGTTCAGCCGCACCGATGTGCACCTTCGCGCCGCTCACGCCGATGATCAGGATCACGGAGGTGAGGATCAGGTTTTGCGCTTTGCTGTAGTCCACTTTGGATTCAATCAGCACGCGAATACCGGACGCGCCGATCACACCGTACAGCAGCAGAGAGACGCCTCCCATTACCGGTACCGGAATGATCTGGATAGCCGCCGCCAGTTTGCCCACGCAGGAGAGCAGGATGGCGATGATTGCCGCGCCGCCAATGACCCAGGTACTGTAGACACGGGTAATCGCCATCACGCCGATGTTCTCACCGTAGGTGGTGTTAGGCGTAGAACCAAAGAAACCGGAGATAATGGTAGAGAGGCCGTTGGCAAACATCGAGCGGTGCAGACCCGGGTCGCGGATCAGGTCACGTTTAACGATGTTTGCCGTCACCACCAGGTGACCTACGTGCTCAGCAATAACCACCAGCGCCGCGGGCAGGATCGTGAAAATGGCAAACCATTCAAAGCGCGGGGTATAGAAGGTTGGCAGTGCGAACCAGTGCGCTTCAGCAATAGGCGTGGTATCAACAACGCCCATCACGAAGGAGAGCGCGTACCCCGCCAGCACACCGATCAGGATCGGGATAATCGCCATAAAACCGCGGAACAGCACGGAACCAAACACCGTTACGCCCAGTGTCACCATCGAGATAATGATGGTTTTGGAATCCGGTGACTGCCCGTCAGCAGGCAGCAGGCCAGCCATATTGGCCGCCACGCCCGCCAGCTCCAGACCGATGACGGCGACAATGGCCCCCATTGCGGCTGGCGGGAACATAACGTCCAGCCAGCCGGTACCGGCCTTCTTCACAATGAAAGAGACCAGGCAGAAGAGGACGCCACACATAATGAAGCCGCCCAGCGCCACTTCATACCCCAGCGGCAGCAACAGCAGAACCGGTGAAATAAAGGCGAAGCTTGAGCCGAGATAGGCAGGGATTTTGCCTTTACAGATAAAGAGGTAAAGCAGCGTACCCACACCGTTGAACAACAGCACGGTAGCCGGGTTAATGTGAAACAGGATTGGCACCAGCACGGTTGCGCCAAACATGGCGAACAGGTGCTGCAGACTAAGCGGGATTGTCTGTAAAAGCGGCGGTCTTTCACTCACCCCGATAGCACGGCGCGTCATAGTGTTTTCCTCTGAGTAGTATTGTTGTTGGCGTTTTATTCAAAAAAAAGCCGACTATCAAAGTCGGCTTCATTATCGTTATTCGATTATTTAGTACCAAAAATCTTATCGCCGGCATCGCCAAGCCCCGGGATGATGTACCCGTGCTCATTCAGCCCCTGGTCGATAGACGCGGTATAGAGTTCGATGTCCGGGTGCGCTTTTTCCAGCGCCGCGATACCTTCTGGTGCAGCAACCAGCACCAGCACTTTGATGCTGCTGCAACCGGCTTTTTTCAGCAGGTCGATGGTGGCAATCATTGAACCGCCGGTCGCCAGCATCGGGTCAACCACCAGGGCCATACGCTCGTCGATGTTAGACACCAGCTTCTGGAAGTACGGTACCGGCTCCAGGGTCTCTTCGTCGCGGTAGACCCCGACCACGCTGATGCGCGCGCTTGGCACGTGCTCCAGCACGCCTTCCATCATGCCGAGGCCGGCACGCAGGATGGGCACAACGGTAATTTTCTTACCTTTGATCTGCTCAACCTGAACCGGGCCGTTCCAGCCCTCGATGGTCACTTTTTCCGTTTCCAGGTCAGAGGTCGCTTCATAGGTCAGCAGGCTGCCGACTTCAGAAGCCAGTTCGCGAAAACGCTTCGTGCTGATGTCATGCTCACGCATCAGGCCCAGCTTGTGTTTAACGAGTGGGTGCTTCACTTCCACAATCTTCATTCTCTTTCTCCTCTGAGGGGGCAACCGCAAAAAAATCGCGGGATTATACCGCTTTTTTCGGATTGCACCATACCCAACTTGCTTGACGTACATCAAGCAAAGTGTTTTAGAGGCAAAAAAGCCGGAGGGCAAGCTCCGGCTTTTTGCGTTTTTACTCTGCTGGAATTAAAGAGTGTCGCCGTTGCTGGCTATCACCTGCTTATACCAGTCAAACGACTTCTTCTTACTGCGGTTCAGGGTGCCGTTACCTTCATTGTCTTTGTCGACAAAGATAAAGCCGTAGCGTTTTTTCATTTCACCCGTTCCGGCAGACACCAGGTCGATACAGCCCCACGGGGTATACCCCATCAGATCAACGCCATCTTCGACCACCGCTTTTTTCATTTCGCGGATGTGCGCGGCAAGGTAATCAATACGGTACTGGTCATTCACCGAACCGTCGCTCTCCTGCACGTCAATGGCGCCAAAGCCGTTCTCCACGATGAACAGGGGCAGTTGATAGTGATCCCAGAACCAGTTCAGGGAGTAACGCAGGCCCACCGGATCAATCTGCCAGCCCCAGTCAGATTTCTGCACGTACGGGTTGGAGACCAGGCTCTTACTTTCGTCGTAATCCAGCTCCGGGTTATCCGCCGTCGCTTTGGTGGCGAAAGACATGTAATAGCTAAAGCCAATGTAATCGACACACCCCTGCGTCAGCGCCGCGTTATCTTCTTCTGTGATATCCAGCGTGAAACCGCGACGAGCAAAGTAGTTAAGCAGATGCTGTGGGTACTTGCCGCGCACGTGGACATCGGTGAACCAGTAGCGACGGTGCATGGCGTTCATCGCCATCATCATATCGTCCGGGGCACAGGTCAGCGGATAGATTGGACACATGGCAATCATGCAGCCGATCCGCAGCGACGGGTTAATGTCGCGCCCGGCCTTCACCGCCAGGGCGCTGGCCACCAGCTCATAGTGTGCCGCCTGGAACATTACCGGTTCGCGGTCTTCGCCCGGCTCGTACTTCAGACCGGAGTTGGTAAACGGTGCAAAGTCTTCGTGGAAGTTGGCCTGGTTATTGATCTCGTTAAAGGTCATCCAGTACTTCACTTTATGCTGGTAACGTCTGAACACAACCTCCGCAAAGCGAACAAAGAAGTCGATCAGCTTACGGTTACGCCAGCCACCGTATTCGGTGACAAGGTGGAACGGCATCTCGAAATGGGAAAGGGTAATAACCGGCTCGATGCCATACTTCAGGCACTCGTCAAACAGGTCGTCATAGAATTTCAGGCCAGCTTCATTAGGCTCCAGCTCGTCCCCTTTCGGGAAGATACGCGTCCAGGCGATGGAGGTACGGAAGCATTTGAAGCCCATCTCGGCAAAGAGTTTGATGTCCTCTTTATAGCGATGGTAGAAATCGATGGCTTCATGGTTAGGGTAATTTTTCCCTGGCAGCACGCCGTTGGTGATTTCACGCGGCACGCCGTGCGCGCCGGCAGTCATCACATCGGCAACGCTGATCCCCTTACCGCCCTCGTTCCAGCCCCCTTCCAGCTGATGCGCTGCGACCGCACCACCCCACAGAAAATCTGCTTTGAATCCTGACATACACTTTCCCTCATTCTGCGTTATTTTCTGCAAAAACAATTACAGAAACCGGTTTCATTCTGATGATGTGCAAAGGGGCTTTCTGTTGCAAGGAGAAAACCGAAACCGGTTTCATTTTCGTGAACAGACTCAACTTTGGGCGCATTCGCAGGGCCTGCTGAAAAAAAAATCCTCTCGCCGAGAATAGGCTCGCAAACGTTTGCCTGGACTGTTAGAATTGCGCCGATTTTTCTTACTAGCTATGCAATCGCGTGGGGACTTGAGCCGTGACCAACAAAACTTCTCTCAGCTACAAAGATGCCGGTGTTGATATTGACGCAGGTAATGCGCTGGTTGACCGAATCAAAGGTGTGGTGAAAAAAACCCGCCGCCCGGAAGTGATGGGTGGTCTGGGTGGATTCGGCGCACTGTGCGCGCTGCCGCAAAAATATCGTGAACCTGTTCTGGTCTCGGGTACTGATGGTGTAGGGACGAAACTGCGCCTGGCGATGGATTTAAAACGTCACGACACGATCGGTATCGATCTGGTCGCGATGTGTGTTAACGACCTGGTGGTTCAGGGCGCAGAGCCGCTGTTCTTCCTGGATTACTACGCGACCGGAAAACTGGACGTGGATACCGCAGCAAGCGTCATTAACGGCATTGCCGAAGGGTGTCTGCAGTCTGGCTGTGCGTTGGTCGGTGGTGAAACCGCCGAAATGCCCGGTATGTATCATGGCGAAGATTATGACGTCGCAGGCTTCTGCGTTGGCGTAGTAGAAAAATCAGAAATTATCGACGGCAGTAAAGTAGCTGATGGTGATGTGCTGATCGCGTTGGCCTCCAGCGGCCCACACTCGAACGGCTACTCTCTGGTGCGTAAAATCCTCGACGTGAGCGGCAGCGATCCACTGACCACCGAGCTTGATGGCAAGCCACTGGCTGACCATCTGCTGGCGCCGACCCGCATCTACGTGAAAAACGTGCTGGAGCTGATCGAGAAGGTTGACGTGCACGCCATTGCCCACCTGACCGGTGGCGGCTTCTGGGAAAACATTCCGCGCGTCCTGCCGGACAACACCCAGGCGGTGATCGACGAATCGTCCTGGCAGTGGCCGTCCGTCTTTAACTGGCTGCAGACTGCGGGCAACGTGAGCTCACACGAGATGTACCGCACCTTTAACTGTGGCGTGGGCATGGTTATCGCGCTGCCAGCAAGCGAAGCGGATAAGGCGATTACGCTGCTGACCGACAAAGGTGAAAACGCGTGGAAAATCGGTATTATCAAAGCATCCGATTCCGAACAGCGTGTGGTCATTGAATGAAAAACATTGTGGTGCTCATTTCCGGTAACGGAAGCAATTTGCAGGCGATAATTGACGCCTGCAAACAGAAGAAAATCAACGGCACCATTCGGGCAGTATTCAGCAATAAGGCCGACGCGTTCGGCCTTGAACGTGCCCGGGAAGAGAACATTCCCGCGCACGCGCTGGAAGCCAGCCAGTTTTCCGGACGTGAAGCGTTTGACCGGGAACTGGTTCAGGAGATTGATGCCTACGCGCCTGACGTTGTCGTGCTGGCGGGGTATATGCGTATCCTGAGCCCGGCCTTTGTCGGGCACTACGCTGGTCGTCTGCTGAATATCCACCCTTCCCTCCTGCCGAAGTATCCCGGCCTGCACACCCATCGTCAGGTTCTGGAAAACGGCGATGAAGAGCACGGTACCTCCGTGCATTTCGTTACCGACGAGCTGGACGGCGGGCCGGTGATCCTGCAGGCAAAGGTGCCGGTCTTTGAAGGTGACAGCGAAGACGACGTTACCGAACGCGTGCAGACGCAGGAACACGCCATTTATCCTCTGGTGGTAAGCTGGTTTGTTGACGGGCGTCTTCAGATGCGCGACGGTGTCGCCTGGCTGGACGGCGTCAGGCTCCCTGCACAGGGTTATGCCGCTGACGAGTAGTTTGTTTGATGTGCCCGGCGGCGCGACGCCTGCACGGGCCTGTGGTCTTCACTGTCGGGTGAGCACCGCGCTTCCCGACATGCCCTTCCCCCAACCCTCTAAAATCCCCCAGAAAAAAAATAACTGTCATACTTTTCTGGCACTGTTGGACATATCGTGGAAATGCTCGCCATAATAAGGACGAGACGGATTTACCACGTCCTGTGATTGAACTGGAGTGTGAGCTGTAATGGGTCAGGAAAAGTTATATATCGAGAAAGAGCTAAGCTGGTTAGCATTCAACGAACGTGTACTCCAGGAAGCGGCAGACAAAAGTAACCCGCTTATCGAGCGTATGCGTTTTCTGGGGATTTATTCCAACAACCTGGATGAGTTCTACAAGGTTCGCTTTGCCGAACTGAAACGGCGAATCATCATCAGCGAAGAACAGGGCTTAAACTCTCACTCGCGCCATCTGCTGGGCAAAATTCAGTCGCGCGTATTGAAAGCCGATCAGGAGTTTGACGGCCTGTATAACGAACTGCTGCTGGAAATGGCACGCAATCAAATCTTCCTGATTAACGAGCGTCAGCTTTCTGTTAACCAACAAACCTGGCTGCGTCACTATTTCAAACATTACCTGCGCCAGCACATTACCCCTATTCTGATCAACCGCGAAACCGATCTGGTGCAGTTCCTGAAAGATGACTACACCTACCTCGCGGTGGAAATTATTCGTGGCGACACGATTCGTTACGCATTGCTTGAGATCCCGTCCGATAAGGTGCCGCGCTTTGTGAACCTGCCGCCGGAAACTCCGCGCAGACGCAAGCCAATGATCCTGCTCGATAACATCCTGCGTTACTGCCTGGACGACATCTTCAAGGGCTTCTTCGATTACGACGCGTTAAACGCCTACTCCATGAAGATGACCCGTGACGCCGAATACGATCTGGTGCACGAGATGGAAGCCAGCCTGATGGAGCTGATGTCATCCAGCCTGAAACAGCGCCTGACCGCGGAGCCGGTGCGCTTTGTTTATCAGCGCGATATGCCAGATGCCATGGTGGAAATGCTGCGCGACAAGCTGACCATTTCTCGCTATGACTCCATCGTGCCGGGCGGTCGTTACCATAACTTTAAAGACTTTATTGGCTTCCCGAACGTCGGCAAGGCCAATCTGGTGAACAAACCGCTGCCGCGTCTGCGCCATCTCTGGTTCGATAAATTCCGTAACGGTTTCGACGCCATTCGCGAGCGCGATGTCCTGCTCTACTATCCGTACCATACGTTTGAACACGTGCTGGAACTGCTGCGTCAGGCTTCGTTCGACCCGAACGTACTGGCGATCAAAATCAACATCTACCGTGTAGCAAAAGATTCCCGCATCATCGACGCGATGATCCATGCGGCGCATAACGGCAAAAAAGTGACCGTGGTGGTTGAGCTGCAGGCACGCTTCGACGAAGAGGCAAACATTCACTGGGCGCGCCGTCTGACGGAAGCCGGTGTCCACGTTATCTTCTCAGCACCCGGGCTGAAAATTCACGCCAAGCTGTTCCTTATCTCCCGTAAAGAGGGGGAGGACGTGGTGCGTTATGCCCACATCGGAACCGGAAACTTTAACGAAAAAACCGCGCGAATTTATACCGACTACTCGCTGCTGACTGCCGATGCGCGCATCACTAACGAGGTTCGCCGGGTGTTCAACTTTATTGAGAACCCGTACCGCCCGGTCAGCTTCGATTATCTGCTGGTCTCGCCGCAGAACTCACGCCGCCTGCTGTACGACATGATCGATAAAGAGATCGCTAATGCCCAGAAAGGGCTGTCGTCGGGCATTACGCTGAAACTCAACAACCTGGTCGACAAAGGACTGGTGGATCGTCTGTATGCGGCGTCCAGCTCCGGCGTTCCGGTCAATCTGTTGATACGCGGTATGTGCTCACTGATCCCTGAACTCGAAGGCATTAGCGACAATATTCGCGTGATCAGCATTGTTGACCGCTACCTGGAACACGATCGGGTCTATATTTTCGATAATGCGGGTGATAAACAGGTCTATCTCTCCTCTGCAGACTGGATGACGCGCAATATTGACTACCGAATTGAAGTCGCGACACCGCTCCTGGATCCGCGGCTGAAACAGCAGATCCTCGATATCATCGAGATTCTGTTCAGCGATACGGTGAAAGCACGCTATATCGACAAAGAACTCAGTAACCGCTATGTACCGCGCGGCAATCGCCGTAAAGTGCGGTCGCAACTGGCGATTTACGACTATATCAAATCACTCGAGCAACCCGATTAACCTATGCCGATAAATGATAAGACCCCACGCCCGCAGGAATTCGCCGCGGTCGATCTTGGTTCTAACAGTTTCCACATGGTCATCGCCCGTGAGGTGGATGGCGCGTTGCAGATCATCGGTCGTCTGAAGCAGCGTGTACACCTGGCGGATGGTCTTGATGAGCGCAGCATGCTCAGCGAAGAGGCAATGGAGCGAGGCTTAAACTGCCTGTCGCTATTTGCTGAACGCCTGCAGGGCTTCTCGCCCTCCAGCGTATGCATTGTAGGCACCCACACGTTGCGCCAGGCGCTGAACGCGCCTGAATTCCTCAAGCGGGCCGAAAAAGTGATCCCCTACCCCATTGAGATCATCTCCGGTAACGAGGAAGCCCGTCTGATTTTCATGGGTGTGGAACACACTCAGCCGGAAAAAGGGCGCAAGCTGGTCATCGACATCGGCGGCGGCTCTACGGAACTGGTGATCGGCGAAGATTTTGAGCCGCGTCTGGTCGAAAGCCGTCGTATGGGCTGCGTCAGCTTTGCGCAGATGTATTTCCCGGGTGGCGCAATCAGCCGCGAAAACTTCCAGCGCGCGCGCATGGCCGCTATCCAGAAACTGGAGAACCTGGCCTGGCAGTACCGTATTCAGGGCTGGAACGTAGCGCTGGGCGCATCGGGCACCATCAAAGCGGCACATGAAGTGCTGTTGGCGATGGGTGAAAAAGATGGGTTTATCACCCCTGAGCGCCTGACCTTGCTGACCGAAGAGGTGCTGAAACATAAAAGCTTTGACGCCTTAAGCCTGCCGGGTCTTTCCGACGAGCGCAAAGCGGTATTCGTACCGGGGCTGGCTATCCTGTGCGGCGTATTTGATGCGCTGGCAATTAAAGAGCTGCGTCTTTCCGACGGCGCGCTGCGTGAAGGTGTGCTGTATGAAATGGAAGGCCGTTTCCGCCATCAGGATATTCGTAGCCGCACCGCACAAAGCCTGGCAAACCAGTACAATATCGACCGCGAACAGGCGAAGCGCGTGCTGGAAACAACCGTTCAGATATACGACCAGTGGCAGGAGCAGAACCCTAAGCTGGCGCATCCGCAGCTTGCCGCCCTGCTGAAATGGGCAGCGATGCTGCACGAAGTGGGACTGAATATTAACCACAGCGGAATGCACCGCCACTCAGCCTATATCCTGCAAAACAGCGATCTGCCTGGCTTCAACCAGGAGCAGCAAACCATGATGGCGACCCTGGTGCGCTACCATCGTAAAGCCATCAAGCTTGACGATCTGCCGCGCTTCACGCTGTTTAAGAAGAAGCAATTCCTGCCGCTTATTCAGCTGCTGCGTCTCGGCGTCCTGCTCAATAACCAGCGTCAGGCCACGACCACCCCGCCCACGCTGAAGCTCAAAACGGATGACAACCACTGGACCCTGAGCTTCCCGCCAGACTGGTTTAGCCAGAATGCGCTGGTGCTGCTGGATCTGGAAAAAGAGCAGCAGTACTGGGAAGCGGTCACCGGCTGGCTACTCAAAATCGAAGAAGAGAGCTCAGACGTCGCGGCGTAACCCCTCAGGCCTCGACCGGCGACGCCTCTGCTTCCAGCAGTGACTCAAGCGCCACCGGTCTGCCAATCAGATAACCCTGCACATAATCGATACCTAGCGCGTGAACCGCGCTACGTATCTCTTCTGTTTCGACATACTCCGCGACCACCAGCATTTTCTTCATTCGCGCCAGATGGCAAATCGAGGCCACTATCTGATAGTCCAGACTGTTGTTGACGATATTGCGGATAAAGCTTCCGTCTATCTTAAGGATATCGGCGTCCACGCTTTTCAGCCGCGCGTAGCTCGCATAGCCGGTACCGAAATCATCAATCGCAATGCGTACCCCCATTTTTTGCAACTGCCTGAGGGTATGTAACGCCTGCTCACCACTGCCGAAGGTGCTGCACTCGGTCACTTCAAATATCAGCTGCCAGGGTTCCACGGCGTATTTCGCCAGCAGACGACTCACCTCAGCCGGGAACTGCGCACGGCACACGGTGGAAGGGCCCAGATTAATGGCAAAACGCTGGCCGGGAAGATGTACCCGATGCTCTGCCAGGAAGTGTAGCGTGTTCTCCAGAACCCACAAATCAACCCGCGACGACAGGCCAAACTCCTGGGCGACGGGCAGGAATTGCAAGGGAGAGAGCAACGCCCCGTTTGCATCCGACATCCGCAGCAACACTTCGTGGTAGCAATCGCCCCGCACGCCACAAACCGGCTGGACCAGCAGAGTAAACGCGTTACTGTCGAGCGCACTTTGCAGACGGCTCATCATCGCAACCTTGTCCTTCAGGCTACGCTGGAGATGGACAGCACCGCGCTGCTGCAGATTTTCCGGATGGTTGGTCGAAATCGACAGATCGGCAATTACCCCCAGTTCACCGAGGACCAGATAGAGATGGGTCACCGGTGAGCGCACATAGCAGTAGCTCACGCCCACCTGAGGCTGCAGCGGCATCCCATCCCAGACAAAGCGGAACTGTTTAATATGCTCGTCCAGCGCCTCGATGCGTTGCTGGTGCGATTCCGCGTTAAGGCGAACCGCCAGGTCACAGCCGGTGAGGTGATAGACCCGCTCACTGGGCTGCAAGGTGCCATTGACCCATTGCGCCAGCTGCTGTTTATACAGGATCCGCAACAACACCCCGTAATTTCGGCCCAGCACCTCCAGCTCCGGAATGCGCAGCAAACAGAGCGCCGACCACGGGTTTTTGGCAAGATCGCGCGACAAGGCCCGCAGGTTCGGCATATGGACAACCGGGTCGAGTAGCGCCAGCCTGCGGGAACGTTTATTTGCGGCGCGCTGGCAGGTGGCCAGCATCGACATGTAAATCACCACAAACGAAAAGACCAGATAGCTGGAAGAGGTAATTGCCAACTGAATGTCATACCCGGACTGTTGAGGGATATAGCGGTAAAAATAGTGGATGGACACCAGCAGCACCGGGGTCCAGATAAGCGACATCAGCTTATAGCCAAACCGCATCGCTCCCCACAACATCACCGGCATCAGCAACGACAGGGTGTAGTTGGTGGTGAAAATCGAGCTGTTTTCATTCATCGGGAGCAGCAGCAGGGTAAGCAGCCCGCCAAGCGCAATGGCCCACAGCAGAAATTCAATGACCGTCACCTTTTTGTCTATCTGCATTCGCACCTGCGAGACAAGACTTCTGATATACCGCGGATGGCGAATCAGACGGATCAATAAATAGCTTAACGGCACGCCCGTCAGCCCACTGACCAGCAGCGCCTGATAGTTAATCAACGTGCGAATATTAAGCGGGGTCAACCCCTCCAGGCTCTGACGGCTCTCATACACCCCCAGATAGAGGGCAAACTGAAACAGCACCAGAAACAGCGTCGCGGGGCAAAAGGCCTGCCAGAAGATACGCTGCGCCATCAGTCTGACATCCCCGTAAGCCGTCATGCTGCGTCTGGGCGCAAACACCCGATACCCTCCCCAGCTGAGCACAACAGGGACAATAAAATGAAAAATGCCGGCGATGGTTTCGAACAACCCAACCGACGGGTAGTAGCGGATGAACAGTGACAATACGATGCCGGGAAGCGCTTCCAGACCAAAAAACATCATCACTGAAAGCAGAAAGGAGAGAGGTAAATAATAGAGTGCCACCAGACCATCGCCCAATCGGGTAAAGGTATTGGCAACGCTTAATACAGGCAGTAAACCCACCGGTAAAATAAGCGGTAAAGCCCACCAGCGGTCTTTATTGTTTTTCAGGAAAGAAATAATGTTCATAGATGCCCGTTTAAACCCCTTTCGCTCCAGAGGGAAATGAAGACAGGCATCCAACCTGACGTACCTGCCGCCCGACAAGGTGTGGGGCGAACAGCATGGAGGTGGGATTTTAAATACCAGGCCAGGGAAACCGTTGACTTAAATCAAACTAATTTACTCAAACGATCCTTTCTTACATTTTTTTTGAAATAGTTTTCTTCATATTATCAATATGGTAAATGCAATTATTAATTTCAATAACATTAATTAATGTAACTGTTGACGGTTATTTACACATTTGCGAATTGACCCTCTCTTCCCGCTGTGCCTTAATATCCCTGTCGCCCAAAAGGGCATGCCCAGGAAAAACACAGTGAGTCAGGCCACGCGTATGCGAAAACGACATCAGTTCAACACCCGGATGACCCGCATCATACTGCTTATCAGCTTCCTGTTTTTCTTCGGCCGCTTCGTTTACTCCTCTATTGGCGCCTGGTATCACCATCAGGACAAGGCCCAGTCACAGCAATCCAGCCTGACCGTTGATTCAGCCGATCGCTAACGCGTCGAAGGATTTTGTAATATCCGAATTATCCCTGCTATTCCTTTGCTCAGGATTTTATCCTGGCGCATCACCACAGCCAGCTGTCGCTGCAGCACGGGCGTGAGCGACATCATGCATAGCCCTTCGCGGTCAGCCGCCAGGTCTACGGCCATACGCGGCACGATACTGTAGCCAAGCCCCGCACGTACCATCCGCTTGATCGCCTCGATGCTGCCCAGCTGCATCACCGGCGTGAGGATTCGCCCCTCGGCCGCAAACCAGCCGTCGATCAGCGCCCGGGTGCCGCTGCCTGATTCAAAAGCAATGAATGGCTGCGCGTGCAACGCAGCGGGCGTCAACGGCTGAAAACCGTCCTGCTGGTCCAGCGACGCGATAAAAACAAACTCTTCGTCCATCACCGGCGTAACGTCGAGCGCTCTTCCGCTCACCGGTAACGTCACCAGCCCCATATCAAGACGGTTTTCTTCAATTGCCCGGACGATGTCGAGCGTATTGCCGGTCGTCACGCCCACTCTGAGAAGCGGATAGTCACGTCCGAGCTGCTGTAACAGCGGCGGCAGAAGATGAATGCAGGCCGTTGCGCCCGTACCAAGCGTAATGGTGCCACTCACGTCGTGGCTGAACTCACTCACGGACCGAATGGCTTCATCCACCGCCTGCTGAATACGCTCCCCGTGCACCAGCAACGCCTGCCCGGCAGCCGTGGGTTTGATACCCCGCCCGGTACGCTCTACCAGCCGGGTTTGCAGAAACTGCTCCAGCTGGCGGATTTGCAGGCTGACGGCCGGCTGGGAAATGCCCAGCAGGTCCGCCGCCGCGGAAAAACTGCCGCGCTGGATAACCAGACGGAACGTCGCGAGATAGCCCAGGTTGAGCGTTGTCATTCAAAGTTTCTCTTATACAGCGCATAAGGTGACTGACCTGCCAGCACAATAGCGCGCTCGCTATGCTCAGGACAACTGCATAACGGAATGAAAAACAATGAAAACACCTGCCCTTCCCCGTCACCTCGCCCTCCGGGCAGGTTGTCATCAGCTTATCAACTGGGGGATCTCGTTTTATATGCCCGGGACCTTTGCCCAGGCCATTGTGGCCGACCGGGGGTGGTCATCACCGCAGCTCTACCTCGGCCTGACGCTGGCGATGCTGGTAATGGCGATGGTCTCCCCTTTTGTCGCCCGACTGCTGGCTTACGCTGGCGGGCAGAGCGTGGTGATGAGCGGAACGTTACTGATTGCTGCAAGCTGCGCGGGCATGGCATATACGCAGACGCTGTTCGGCTGGTACGGTGCCTGGCTGGTTACCGGTATCGGGATGCGGCTGTCGCTGTATGATGCGCTGTTCGCCGCGCTGGTGAACCTGTACGGCCAGCAGGCACGCAGAACGATCTCGCGCATCACGCTCGCTGGCGGTCTGGCCTCAGCGGTTTTTTGGCCGCTGGGTGATGGGCTGCTGAAAGTGATGAGCTGGCAACACGCATTGCAGATCTACGCCCTCTTTGGCCTGCTGAGTGCGGTGCTGATTCGCACGCTTCCCCACCAGCAGCTGGCGGCCCCCCCGCACGTTACCGCGCCGCCCGTGCGCGAGGAACGGCGTAACGGCTGGCGGTATGCCACGTTTATTGCCCTCATGACCTTTGTCTCTAACGGCACGTCCACCCATCTGCCAGAGTTTATTGCCAGTTTTGGCCTGCCGGTCGCCATTGGCATGCTGTGGGGCGTTGGCCAGACGGGCGCACGCGCCACGGAGGTGCTGGCGGGTGCACGCTTAACCCCGCTCAACCTGACGCTCCTGACCGCCCTCGCCATGCCGCTCTGCTTTGTTATCGGGTTAAGCAGCTCGCTGTTTGTCGGGTGTGCCGCCGGTTTTGTGCTGGGCTACGGCGCCATCAACGGGCTGATGACGATAGTAAAAGCCACCCTGCCGCTGACGCTTTTCAGCGCCGAAAGCTATGCCCGCCGCACCGGCATGCTGCTCATTCCCGCACAGCTTATGGCCGCGGCATCGCCGTTTGCCTATGCGTGGCTAAACAAAACGCTGGGGATCGCCGGCGCAATGTGGGTTTCCACCGCGCTGACGCTGGTGATTGCCGGGCTGGCGATAGCGATTGTGCGCAGTGCAGACCCCGCGCGGAATGATGAAATGTATCCCACTGTATCCGGAGCGCCACGCTGACAAGCCGGTACAAAACGCCGTTCCCCGCAAACATCCCGGATACATAAAAATGGTTTTCTGTGTCTGTCATTGTTTGAAACCGAATTTGAAACCGATTGAGGAGAGACTCAGATGATCCGTCGTTATTTACTGCTCCCTGCACTTGTTCTGGCGTCAGCAACCTGCTCCTGGGCCGCACCGCTGGATAACCTCAGCGCTGCCGACGTCAACGGCCCTGCCGCTGTTGCCCCGCTGGAACGTCCACAACCGGCCGCTAAGCTGATTGTCGATCCACCGCTTGCCGGCCCGCTGAGCAAGGGGGCGGTCTTTATTCAATACCGGGCTGAAAACCTGCGCATCGAGCCGGTATTCGGGCCCGATGCGCTGAAGGTCACACCACGAATCGGCCATATCCATGTCGTGGTGGATGACGCCCCCTGGCACTGGGCCGATACCAGCGGAGAGCCAATCATTCTGGTTGGGTTACCCGCCGGGAAGCATAAAGTGACCATAATTCTGGCCGACCCCACGCATAAACCCATCGACCATAAAACCATTGAATTCACCGTACCGCCTCACGCAACGGTCCATCATTTTTAAGGAGCCAGACAATGAAAGCACGCACTGTACTGACGGCGGGTCTGCTGGCGCTTTCAGCCAGCGCCTTTGCTGAGAGCAAAACCAGCGTGGTGCTGGTCCATGGCGCGTTTGCCGATGGCTGCAGCTGGAACAAGGTCATTACCCGGCTGCAAAAACAGCATACCGAGGTGATCGCCGTCCAGCTGCCGCTCACGTCGCTTAAAGATGACGTTGCTGCCACCCGGCGCGCCATTGCACGGGCGCAGGGCGATGTGGTGCTGGTAGGTCATTCCTGGGGCGGAACGGTGATCAGCGAAGCGGGCAACGATGCACGGGTAAAATCCCTGGTCTACGTAGCGGCCTTTGCGCCTGATTCCGGCCAGTCGACGGCGGACCTGGCGGGAAGTTACCCACCGCCAGCGGGGAGCGCGGATATCGCAAAAACGGCAGACGGGTATTTGTATCTCCCGCCAGAAGCCGTGATGAAAGACTTCGCACCGGATGCAGGCGCCGTTGAACAGCAGACGATTGCAGCCACTCAGGGGCCGATCAAGGCCGACGCGTTTGCGGAAAAAGTGGGCCATGCGGCCTGGCATGAAAAGCCAAGCTGGTTTGTGGTCAGCAAAAATGACCGGATGATTAACCCGGAGCTTGAACGTGCGATGGCGAAAACGATCCACGCGAAAACCACGGAAGTGGCAGCAAGCCACGTGTCGATGGTGAGTCAGCCGGATGATATTGCCCGCACGATTGAGCAGGCAATCACAAACCATTAAGAATGACACAACAGCCCGCGATGAGCGGGCTTGCGAAGGGTGAGTTACTTCACTTTCTGCACTTCAGTATCTTGCGCCTTCAGCGCCGTTCCATCCTGCGCTGCTGGCGCCATCAGGGGAACCGGCTTGCCGGTACGCCTGTCGATCAACAGCGAGTGGCGCTCCCCGCGTTCAAACAGATGCTGCTCTCCCCACTGGCGAAGCGCAACGACGATGGGAAACAGGCTTTCGCCTTTGTCCGTCAGGACATATTCCTGATACGACGTACCGTCCGACGCCCCCTGCATCGCGAGAATGCCCGCGTCGACCAGCTTGCGCAGCCGGTCAGCCAGAATGTTACGCGCAACCCCGAGATCCCGCTGAAAATCCCCGAAACGGCGCATGCCGTCAAAAGCATTGCGCACAATCAGAAGCGACCAGCGATCGCCAATCAGATCGACGCTGCGGGCAACGGGACAGAATTCCTGTTCAATCGGTTTACGAGACGGCACAGCGTTACCCCGGCAGGTTAGTCAACAATAACTGGTTGCATTTTAAAACTGCATAGCCTAGCCTTCAACTGGTTTCTTTTTAAAACCACCTTACCCAGGGCGAGGATTTGAACATGTCACACGCGTCACCACTACCGTCAGATCGAAAAACCGGGCACGTCCGCTCAGGCGACATGCCGCGTAGCCTGGTGTGGCTGTTCGCCCTCGCCAGCGGCTTAAGCGTGGCCAACGTCTATTACGCACAGCCGTTGCTTGACGCGTTGTCCAGAGACTTTGGCATCAGCCATGGTGCCATTGGCGGCGTGGTCACCTCCACGCAGATTGGCTGTGCTCTGGCTCTGCTGTTCGTGGTTCCTCTGGGGGATAAAGTGGAACGCCGGCGTCTGATGGCTCTACAGCTTGTCGTACTGGTGGCCGCACTGGTCACGGTCGGCATGGCGCAGACGTCAACGATGCTGCTGGCGGGTATGCTCGCCACCGGCATGGCAGGAACAGCCATGACGCAAGGGCTTATCGCCTATGCCGCCAACGCCGCGTCGCCGCATGAGCAAGGCCGCGTTATTGGTGCGGCACAAGGCGGGGTATTTATGGGCCTGTTAGTGGCCCGCGTCGTCTCCGGAGGCATCAGTGATATCGCGGGCTGGCGTGGCGTGTATCTCTCTGCCGCCGGGCTGATGATCATTATTGCGTTTCCGCTGTGGTGGAGGCTGCCCCGCTTGCCTGCGGTGCCTGAAACGATGAGTTACCCGGGCCTGATTCACTCAATGCTGACCCTGCTGCGGGAAGAAAAAGTCCTGCAGGTGCGCGGCGTACTGGCTTTACTGATGTTCGCTGCGTTCAATATTTTCTGGAGCGCTCTGGTGCTACCGTTAAGTGCCCCACCCTATAACTTATCGCATACCGCCATTGGTGCTTTTGGCCTGGCCGGAATGGCAGGCGCGTTAGCGGCAACCCGGGCCGGCGAGTGGGCCGATCGGGGATATGCCCGGCGCACCAGCGCGGCTGCGCTGGTCATGTTACTCCTGGCGTGGTGGCCGATTTCACTGATGGATCGTTCGCTCGGTATTTTGCTCATTGGCATCGTGCTGCTCGATTTGGGCGGGCAGGCGCTGCATGTCACCAACCAGAGCCTGATCTTTCGCGCCCGCCCCGAGGCGCATAGCCGGCTGGTCGGGCTTTACATGCTGTTTTATGCCGTCGGCAGCGGTCTGGGCGCGCTGAGCACCACGATGACGTATGCCATCGCGGGCTGGCAGGGCGTCTGCCTGACTGGCGCAGCGGTGAGCCTGGTGGCGCTGGTGTTCTGGTGGGTAACGCGCAAGACAGGATAATGTTGATAAAAAAAGCCCGCGGGGTGCGGGCTTCTGCAACGTCAACGTGGATAGTCGCGGTTGATCCACGCGTGATCGTCTTCCCAGGTGAACATCCATTTTCGCACCGGACCGGCCATCACGTTGAGA
This sequence comes from Enterobacter cloacae complex sp. 394I7, assembly GCF_057320345.1. Taxonomy (NCBI): domain Bacteria; kingdom Pseudomonadati; phylum Pseudomonadota; class Gammaproteobacteria; order Enterobacterales; family Enterobacteriaceae; genus Enterobacter; species Enterobacter cloacae complex sp. 394I7. Next base: position 78,477 of record NZ_JBXWCR010000007.1, read on the forward strand.
TAGTAGCTGTCATAACCAGCCAGCGTCGCCACCGGATGGTACCCCTTCGGCACCATCACCACGTCGCGGTTATAAACGGCCATACACTCATCCAGCGACCTGTCGTCGGTATAGACCCGCTGCATGCAGAACCCCTGCCCGGGATTGAGGCGATGATAGTAGGTCTCCTCCAGGTAGGTTTCCTGCGGTGGATTATCCGTATCGTGCTTATGGCTCGGGTATGAACTGGTGCAGCCTTCGTGGGTCCAGACCTCAACCACCAGCAGGCTGTCGGCGGGTTGATCTTCCGGCAGAATGTTGTGCACGTAGCGCTGGTTATGGCCTTTGCCACGCGCCTGCGCGTCGATATCCTGCGGAGCGATAAGCCGTGTCGGGAAGGTCCCTTTGCCGGGTGCGACACAGACCGCCAGCTCCAGCGTCGTCAGCGCCTTAATCTGCACCGTCTCCTGCGGCGTGACGTAGACCGCCCAGGGCTTTATGCGCTCAAACGGGCTCATCCGCTCGCCGATGTCAGTAAACTGCGCGGTAGGTGTGCTGATAGAGGCTCGTCCAGCCACCAGCACCAGACAGCGCTCTTCGCTGACGGCGGGCAGCGTCAGCATCTGCCCCTCCTGCAGTTCATACGCTTCAAAGCCAACGTATCCCCAGCCCGCGCGTTCCGGCGTGACGGACTGGGTGCGGCCCTCCGCACTCGGCGGTTGCCAGCGTGATAACAGACGTGACATGTCACCTCCTCAGATAAGCCCGGCGTCGCGCGCCAGACGGCTCAGGTTGTTATACCCCAGACGGGCGTAAGTCAGCGGGTGAGCGATAGCAGGATCCTGCTCCGCCTCTACCACCAGCCAGCCGTGATAATCCTGCGCCTTCAGCAGCCGCATGATGGGCGGATAGTCCACGCAGCCGTCACCCGGTACGGTGAAGACCCCACTCAGCACCGCATCAAGGAAGCTGGTTTTGCGGTTTTTGACGTCCGCCAGCACGTCGGCGCGCACGTCTTTGCAGTGAACATGGTTAATGCGCGATGCCCAGCGCTGGGCCACCGCCAGCGGATCAGCCCCGGCAAAGGTCAGATGGCCGGTGTCCAGCAGCAGGCCCACCTCTTCACCGGTATGGGTCATCAGGTTATCGACATCTTCAGCGGACTCAATGACCGTTCCCATATGGTGATGGTAGGCAATCTGCACCCCCTGCTGCTGCGTGTAGCGGGCAAAAGCGGTCAGCTTCTCGCCGTACTCTTGCCAGCGCGCGTGCGGGAAGCGCGGGCGAAGATGAACCGGCGTCTGTTGCTCGCCGTGAATACAGCCGCTCACTTCGGCGAATACAAGCACCTTTGCCCCCAGTTCGCGCAGCAGCGTCAGGTGGGACTGCACGGCGGCAATCTCCTCCTCCACGCTACGCTCCAGCAGACGCCCTGAATACCAGCCGGATACCAGCTGCAGATCGTGGCGCTGCAAAATGGGGCCAAGCAGGCGCGCCTCACGCGGGAATTTATTGCCCAGTTCGAAACCGGCAAAACCGGCCTCTTTCCCTTCGCTCAGACAGGTATCCAGCGGCGTCTCCGCGCCGAGTGAAGGCAGATCGTCGTTCGTCCATGTCAGCGGGTTAATGCCTAATTGCACACTCATTGTCGTCTCCTGAATTATGTGTGTCCGCGCTCGCGCCACCAGGCGATAAGCTGCAGGTAATTGTCCCGGATGCGTGCCACCAGCTGCGCATCGTCAATATCGTGTTTCAGCCATGCACGGGACGCATCGCCAAACAGCGTGCGTCCTACGGCAAAGCCCTTCACCAGCGCGTGTCCCGAGGCGGCTTTAAAATCAGCACGAAGCTGCTCAGCCGGGGCGTCCAGCCCGAGGATCACCACGCCACGACAGTGTGGATCCCGACGTTCAATAATCTCGCTCAGCGCCGTCCAGCCATCGGCAGAGAGCGGCGGCAGTTTCCACCAGTCGGGATAAATCCCCAGGTTGTAAAAACGCGAGATGGCGCGCAGGTAAAGCTCATCGCTGCGCGGCATGCTCGCAGGCAGGATCACCTCCAGCAGCAGTTCATGACCGGACTGGCAGCAGGCGTGGTAGACCTCAGCGATTTTCTGCTCCTGCTCCAGACGCAGGCCGTGCGCATCTTCCGGATGGAAAAAGACCAGGCATTTCACCACATGCTCCTGCGGCCAGCTGATGAGCTGCGTGCCGATGTTACCGTGCTCCATCTCCAGCGGCCGGGAGCCCGGCAGTTCAATAGGGCGGCCTATCCACCACCCTTCACCGGTAATCGCGTTCAGGGCGTCCTGACCAAAAGTACCGTCACACAGCAGACCGGCTTTGCCCTCAAGCCCTGCGCTGCTGGCCGCCTCACGGCTGGCCTGCAGAATAAGCTGCTTCAGCGCCGGGATGCGCTTCAGGGATGCCCCGCACTGCAACGCCATATCTTCCAGCTGGCTGCGATGATCGAAGGCCATCACGCACAGCTCCGGCCACTCACGGCGGCGGGTGGTGACGCGGTGCAGATGGTTCAGGCGCGCGTCAAGATCGGGACGCGGCACCGACGCCGCACGCGACAGGTAGTCGTCCAGCTCAGCCTTGCTCGGCATCGCCGGGGCACAGCCGTGGCGGGACACCACCAGCGCACCACACGCGTTGGCATAGCGGCAGGCCTGCTCCCAGCCTTCGTCGTTAAGGTAGCCGCGCAGCAGGCCGGACATAAACGCGTCGCCCGCACCGAGCACGTTCAGCACCTCAACGCGCACGCCGGTCACCGTCAGACCCTCATCCAGCCGGGGCGGTATAGCGTCGGTATACACCGAACAGCCAAGCGCTCCACGCTTGCAAACCAGCGTAGCGTTACTCACGGCGCGCACGCGACCCAGCGCCTGCAGGGTATCGGTACTGCCACCTGCAATGTGGAACTCTTCTTCGGTGCCGACAATGACGTCGAAAAGGTGCAGCACCTCCTGCAGTTCACGGGTCACGTTTTCCGCGGCAATAAAGCGCGTCTCCCCGTCCCCTAATGAGGTCAGCCCCCACAGTACCGGACGGTAGTCGATATCCAGCACCGTGCGAACACCGTGACGGCGGGCATAGTTAAGCGCCGTCAGCACCGCGTCACGGGTCTGAGGGTGCGAGAGATGGGTCCCGGTGATGGCAAGGCACCGTGCGGAGGCTATGTAGCGTTCGTCCACATCGCTGGCCGTGATGGCCATATCCGCGCAGTTATCGCGATAAAAAATCAGTGGAAAGGTGTCCCGGTCTTTAATGCCGAGGAGCACCAGCGCCGTCAGGCGTTCTTTGTCGGTGATCAGATGGCTGGTATCGCAGCCCACCTGGTGTAATTCTTCTCGCAGGAAGCGTCCCATATGTTCATCACCGACGCGTGCCAGCATCGATGAGCGCAGCCCCTGACGCGCCGTCCCGTAGGCTACGTTGCCGGACGAGCCGCCGAGATATTTCGCGAAGCTCGACACATCTTCAAGACGGGCACCAATTTGCTGACTGTAGAGGTCTACCGCCACGCGGCCCATGCATATCACATCAAACTGCTTTTCCACGTTGATACCTCATCAGACAATGTCGTTCACGTTCAGCCAGCGGCCTTCCTGGTGCGAGAGTGCGATGGCGTCCAGCACCCGCGAAACCTTCCAGCCCTCTTCAAAGTCCGGCCACATCGGCACATCAGCGGCAATACCGTCGACCAGGTCGCGTACTTCCACCGTTTTTTGATCGTTAAAGCCGATACCATGGCCCGCCCCCATGCAAAACGCACCATAGTCCGGATGTGACGGACCCACGAGCAGCGTGCGGAATCCCTGGCGGTTTACCGGGTCGTCATGCAGATAGAGCTTCAGTTCCGCCATCCGCTCCTGGGTAAAACTGATGGCCCCTTTGGTGCCGGTTATCACATACGACAGTCCCATCTTGCGCCCGCAGGCGACGCGGGACGTTTCAATCACCCCTTGTGCTCCGCCGGCGAAACGGACCATCGCGTGCGCCTGATCTTCGTTTTCAACCGCAACGTTTTGCGACGAACCTGCCTGCGCCGGGCGTTCAGGCACAACAATTTTTAAATCACCGCAGACCTGCTGAATGTCCCCGACCAGATACTGCGCCATGTTGACGATATGCGCCGCCAGGTCCCCCAGTGCACCCAGCCCGGCGGTCTCTTTAAAACAGTGCCAGTGAATGGGAGAAAGCGGGTCGGCCATATAATCTTCGTTGTGGGTACCGTAGAAGTGGATCACCTCGCCAATCTCGCCGCGGGCGATGATCTCTTTCGCCAGCTGTGCCGTCGGGTTTTTCATGTAGTTAAAACCCACCAGCGTTTTCACCCCTGCCCGCTTCGCGGCGTCCACCATTTCACGTGCGTCATGGGCATTCAGCGCCAGCGGCTTTTCCGAGTAGACATGCTTACCGTGGCGAATGGCCTCCAGCGCCATCTCTTTATGCAGATGGTTGGGCGAGCATATATCCACGACATCAATCGCCGGGTCAGCCACCAGTGCCCGCCAGTCGCCGGTTGAGCGGTTGAAGCCAAAGGCCTGCGCCCGCTCTGCTGCCAGCGCGGGCGTCACTTCCGCCACCATCTCGCGCACCAGTTTGCCGCGCAGGGTAAATACCGTCGGCGCCTGGGCATAGGCGATGGCATGTGCCTTGCCGATATACCCGGTGCCAATCAATCCAATACGAACCTCTTTCATCCTGATCCTCACAATGCGCCGCGACGGCTCTTGGCATAGGTGTCGAATGCCACCGCCAGAACGATAATTAATCCGGTGATTATTTGCTGGTAATAGGCCGAGACGTTCATCAGCACCAGACCGTTAATCAGGATCCCCATAATGATGGAACCAATGATGGTGCCGCCGATGCGTCCATAGCCGCCCATCAGCGAGGTGCCGCCGATGACCACCGAGGCGATAACGCGCAGTTCAAAGGAGATCCCGGCGACCGCTTCCGCACTGCCAAGACGAGCGCTGAGAATAAAGCCCGCCAGTCCCGCCAGACAGCCAATCAGCACATAGACACTCACCAGCACGCGCTTCACGTTGACCCCCGCCAGGCGCGCTGCCTCCGGGTTACCGCCGATGGCATAGACGAAGCGTCCCCAGCGGGTTTTATGCAGCGCCAGATACCCGCCAAGCGCCACGATGGCGAAAATCCAGATTGGAATGGAGATGCCAAGCAGCTCCCCGCGTCCCCACCAGCGGTAACCCGGGTCGAAACCTGCAATGGGCGCGCCGTCGTTGATCACCAGCGTCAGGCCACGCCAGATGGTCATCCCGCCGAGCGTGACGATAAACGGCGGCAGGCGCAGGCGGGTTACGCCCAGGCCGTGCAGGAAGCCAATCGCCGTGCCCATCGCCAGACAAATCCCCAGCCCAATCAGCCAGCTCATGCCGCCCCAGGCGTTCGGATCAACGGTGGTGAAGTTGTCGCCCTTAATCACGTATGCAGCGGTCATGGCGCAGACCGCCAGGATGGAGCCGACAGAAAGATCGATACCGGCAGTCAGAATGACGAAGGTCATCCCCACGGCCATGATCCCGTAGATGGACACCTCGGTCAGGATGTTGAAAATATTGCGTTCAGAGAAAAAATTGCTGTTCTGCGACTGAAAGAAAATCAGCAGCAGGATCATGAAAATCAGTACCCCGAAGCGCTCGAAGAAGGCGATGGGATCGAGGCGTCCGCTGCGTTTCACCGGAACCTGCGTTTTAGAAATCATCTGCGTCATGGAAAACTCCGTTATGCCGCGTTGAGGGCGTTGTGGTTGATGGCCATCATCGTCATCAGCCGCTCTTCGTTAGCGTCGTCGCCGTGGATCTCACCAGTCACCCGGCCTTCACTGAGCGTGATGATCCGATCGGATACCGCCATCACTTCAGGCAGATCGGAGGAGATCACGATCACCGCCACGCCCTGTTTGGCCATATCAAACAGCACCTGGTGCACTTCCGACTTGGTGCCCACGTCGATACCGCGCGTCGGCTCATCGACAATCAGCACCCGAGGGTTCAGCGCCATGCAGCGCGCCAGGATAACTTTCTGCTGGTTACCGCCGGAGAGCTTGCGCACCTCCTGCGCGCTGTTGACCATTTTGATCTGCAGCGCCTTGCGGTAGGACTCAATCAGATCGTCCTCTTTGCGGGTATTCACAAACCAGCGCCACTGCATCAGAGAAGAAAGACTGGAGAGCGACAGGTTGTCGCGAATCGATAACCCCAGCACCGCCCCCTCTTTCTTGCGATCTTCCGGGACCAGCGCGATGCCCTGATCGAGGGCGTACATCGGGTCGCGCGGTTGATACGGGACGCCGTCCAGCTCAAAGCTGCCCGAGGTAAAGGCATCCGCCCCGAACAGGCAGCGCGCCACTTCGGTGCGCCCTGCCCCCACCAGGCCGGCAATGCCCAGTACTTCTCCGGCGTGGACATGGAAGCTGATGTCATGCAGGGCAATGCCGTGCGGATCCAGCGGCGGTTTTTCGCGGCTCAGCCCTTTTACTGCCAGTCGGACCGGCTTGTTTTCATGATGGGTTTCGCTGGCGGGACGACGATTAAAGGCCACGTCACGCCCCACCATCAGACGGATCAGCTGCTCGACATTGGTTTGCGCCACGGCGCCACTGCCGGTGAAACGGCCGTCCTGGAAAACGGTAAAGCGATCGCAAAGCTGGAAAACTTCGTGCAGTCGGTGGGTAACATAAATAATGCTCACCCCCCGGTTTTTCAGCTCGCGCACCACGCGGTGCAGGCTTTCCACCTCGCTGTCGCTCAGCGCCGCGGAGGGTTCATCCATGATGATCAGCCTGGCGTTCAGCGTCAGCGCCCGGGCAATCTCGACCATCTGCTGCTGGGCTACGCTCAGACGGGCGACAGGCGTGGTTGGCGCAACGTTCAACTGCAGATAATCAAGGATCACCTGCGCCTCCTGGTTCACCGCTTTTTCGTCGACAATCAGGTTACGTTTACGCGGCTCACGCCCGAGAAACATGTTTTCCGCGACGGTCATATTGGGCAGCAGGTTAAATTCCTGATAGATAGTGATAATGCCCTTGTTCTGCCGCTCAACCGGTGAATCGTCCACCGGCAGCGTGTCGCCGTTGAACCAGATATCCCCGCGCGTTTGCGGCTGTGCGCCCGCCAGGGCTTTCAGCAGCGTGGATTTCCCCGCTCCGTTCTCACCCAGCAGCGCGTGGATCTCCCCGGCACCGACGGTGAGCTGTGCGCTGCTCAGCGCCCAGACACCAGAAAAGCTTTTTGCCAGGTCGGTCACTTTCAGTAAGGGTTGCGACATCGGTCTGCTCCTCCTTAATAGGGAGCCGCCACCTGCGCGGCGGCTCCGGATAAATCAGTTACCGGCCTCACTGATGCGCTCAGCCTGCTGCAGATTTTCTTTGGTGATAAGCGTTGGCGGGTAGTCCGCGCCGGTGATGGCTTTCTTCTCACGCACGTTGGCCACCAGCTGGCTCATCGCCGTTTGTACCGCGAAGCCCGGGCGCTGATCCGCCGTGACCGCCAGCCAGCCGTCGCGCACGCGCGCCAGCGCCTCAGGTACCGCATCAAAGCCGGTCACCAGAATTTCGCCAGGCTTCACGCCCTGGCCCTGCAGCGCTTCAATTGCGCCCAGTGCCATGTCGTCATTGGCGGAGAGGATCACCTGTGGGCGTTTCGGCAGTGACGGCAGAACGCTTTCCACAATGCGCATCCCTTCAGAACGCATCCAGTTGCCGGTCTGATCGGCAACGATCTTGTACTTGTCCCCACCCGCCTTCAGGCTGTCGCGGATCCCTTTGGTACGTTCAATGTTGGAGGAGGAACCTGGCTGGCCGGTGAGCAGAATAATGTCTGCCCCGTTGGGGAATTTGCTTTTAACGAAGTCGCCAATCGCCTGGCCGCCTTTGTAGTTGTTGGCACCAAAATGCGGCACCTTCTTCTGGCTGTCGACGGAGCGGTCAAGCGTCACAACGGGCAGATTCGCATCCTGAATTTCATCCACCGCGCTGGAGACGGCATTGACGTCATTCGGGGAGACGATGAACCCCTGCGCACCACGGGTGATGGCGTTTTCCAGGTCAGCGACCTGTTTCGGCGAGCTGCCCTGCCCGTCCAGTACCTGAAGCTTTACGCCCATCTCTTTTGCGGCTTTTACCGCGGTACGCTGCATGTGAACTTCAAACGGCATCGCCAGGTTTGGTGTACTGAAAACTATTTGCTCGTTTTCGGCCATTGCTGCCCCGGCGGTCATGGCGATGAGGGCGGCTAAGATCAGTTTTTTCATTATTATGTCTCTCTGTGTAGGGTGGTTGTGTTTAGAGGACGATCTCACGCTGGCTACGCAGGGATTCCAGCGCTTTATCCGCCAGGTACAGCGCACGTTCACCATCATCGCCGCTACAGTCAGGCGTCGCTTCGCCGCGCAGCACCGCAACAAAGTGTTCCCATTCCGCGGCGTAAGCGGATTTGTAGCGCTGCAGGAAGAAGTGTTCCGGCAGCGCGCCGGTGCAGCCCTGTTTGCCGTAGTGCTGCACCTGATTTTCAAGAATATTGCCCGCGCACAGCAGGCCTTCTGAGCCGTGCAGTTCCAGGCGCTGGTCGTAGCCATAAGAAGAGCGGCGGCTGTTGACGATGGTCGCCATCGCGCCGGAGGCATACTTCAGTACGATAAACGCGGTATCGATATCCCCCGCCTCGCCAATCGCCGGATCCACCAGATTGCTGCCCTGGGCATACACCGACACCGGCTCTTCGCCCATGATGAAGCGCGCCATATCAAAATCGTGAATGGTCATGTCGCGGAACATACCGCCGGAAACGCGCACATATTGCGCCGGTGGCGGGGACGGGTCGCGGGAGATAATCAGCAGCGATTCGGGCTTACCGATCCGCCCGGCCTGTACCTCGGTTTTGACCCGGCGAAACTGCGGGTCAAAGCGGCGGTTAAAACCGATAAACAGCGGTACGTTGTACTCGTTAACCACTTTCAGGCAGTCGCGCACGCGGGCAAGATCCAGGTGTACCGGCTTTTCACAGAAGATCGCTTTGCCGTGGCGGGCGGCCATCTCAATCAGATCCGCGTGGGTATCCGTCGCAGACGCGATCAGCACGGCATGAACGTTTGGGTCGCTCATCGCGTCCTCCAGACTCTGCAGACGAGCCTGATATTGCGCGGCGAGGCGGGTGGCAAATTCCTGATTCGGGTCGACCACAGACCAGAGCGTGGTCTCACTGTGGCTGGCGATGTTAGCTGCATGTACCTGGCCAATTCGGCCAGCGCCCAGTAAAGCAATGTTAAACATAACGGCTCCCGGTGTTGGTGAATGCTGTGAACTAACGACCCCTTAAATAAAACATTTATTTCATTTTTATAAATAGTGAAAATTATATTTTTGAGTGTGGGTTAACACTTTTGAGATGATTGAGATAAATTTTGTTATCAATCTCACAACATGGAAGAAGGTGCTACTAACCCCTCACCCCTGCCCTCTCCCCAAAGGGGCGAGGGAGAAAAGAGTGCACCACACCATCCCCTCTCCCCTTTGGGGAGAGGGTTAGGGTGAGGGGAAAATGAAATGAAAATTTCGTTACGGCGGGAAATACTTAATACTGGCGTGCTTTTTTTACCTGCGCCTGGGTTTGCTCGGCGGCTTTGCGCACCGCAGGCGATCCCGCGACCTGCGCATCACCGGTTCGCCACCATGACGCGTAATCATGGGTCATGGTTTTCGGCAGCACTTTGATATCCAGCAGCGTTGGGCCAGGATGCGCCCGCGACGCCGCCAGCGCCGCCAGCAGACTCTGCTCGTCGTGGACCCGCCACGCGCGGCAGCCATAGCTTTCCGCGTTCTGGGCGAAATCGACTTTCACCAGCGGCCCGTCAAGCCGGCCTGAATCTGGGTTTCGATGACGGTTTTCCGTACCGAAGCTCCCCATCCCGTGCCCCATCTGCAGGTTATTAATGCAGCCGAAGCTGGCGTTATCAAACAGCAGGACGGTGACGTTGATCCCCTCCTGCACCGCGGTTTGTAGCTCGGAGTGCAGCATCATGTAGGAGCCATCCCCCACCATGGCGTAAACCGGCTGATGCGGGCTGGCAAGCTTCGCGCCTATCGCCGCCGCAATCTCATACCCCATGCAGGAGTAGCCGTACTCCAGGTGATAACTGTCCGGCGTCTTCACCTGCCAGAGGCGCTGTAAATCCCCGGGCAGCGATCCGGCCGCACCCACGACGATGGCGTTATCTTCGATATGTTGATTGATAAGCCCCAGCACCCGCGTCTGGGTCAGGCGGGTATTGAGCGCCTCACCGTATTCCGCCAGCTGCGCATCAAGGTGCCCTGCCACTTCAGGCGCATCGTCGGGATGCCACTGACGGCCCCATAAGCGCTGGCACTCCGCATGCCAGGCAGATTTCGCCTGAGCGATCTCCTCTCCCCAGTGGCTTCGGTACGCCGGGAGCGCCTGCGTTAACGCGTGCAGCCCGGTTTGCGCATCGGCAATCAGCGCCGTGGCATCCAGTTTCAGGGCATCAAATTCGGCGACGTTCAAAAGCAGGAACTCGACGTCCGGATGGGAAAAGAGCGCTTTGGAGCCGGTGGTAAAGTCCGTCAGGCGCGTGCCGATGCCAATCACCAAATCCGCCCTGGGTGCAAGCTGGTTAGCGGCCATTCCGCCCGTCACACCGATCCCCCCCAGATTAAGGGGATGATCGCTTACCAGCGCCCCCTTTCCGGCCTGGGTTTCGGCAAACGGCAGCTGCAGCGTCTCAACAAATTCCCGAAATGCCTCATGCGCGCCGGAATAACGCACGCCCCCGCCACACACCACCAGCGGACGGTGTTTACGGGCAATCAACGCCTGTGCCTGGGCCAGACGCTGGGGATCAGGCGGACGGCGTTCAATGTGATGCACGCGACGCGCAAAGAAGCTCAAGGGATAATCCCAGGCTTCGCCCTGTACGTCCTGCGGCAGGCAAATGGTCACTGCCCCCGTCGCTGCGGGGTCAGTAAGCGTACGCATCGCATTTAACATCGCGCTCATTAACTGTTCCGGACGGTTAATGCGGTCCCAGTAGCGTGAAACGGGACGGAAGCAGTCGTTGGTGCTGATACTGAGATCGTGGTACTGCTCGATTTGCTGCAAAACCGGATCGGGCTGGCGGCTGGCATAGATATCCCCTGGTAACAGCAGGAGCGGAATGCGGTTCGCGGTGGCGGTCGCCGCGGCCGTCACCATATTAGCCGCGCCGGGCCCGACGGATGAGGTGACGGCAAAAATGCGCCGACGGCGATGCTGTTTGGCGAATCCGGTCGCCATATGGGCGATGCCCTGTTCGTTACACCCCTGCATCACCTGCAGGTGGCCAGGATCCTGCTCCAGTGCCTGGCCGATACCCAGCACGTTGCCGTGACCAAAAATGGTCGCCACGCCCTCCACGAAGGGCGATTCTTGTCCATCAATGGAGACATACTGTTGATTAAGGAATCTGACCAGGGCCTGAGCCATGGTCATACGTTCGGTTTGCATAAAACCTCCTGTCAGCCCAGCGTCGGCATGGAGAACGCAGCGCCAGTCTCCTGCTGCATTTCCGGCCAGCGTGCGGTGATGGTTTTCATTCGGGTGTAGAAACGCACGCCGTCGTTGCCGTGGACATTCAGCGCACCAAAGATCGAACGCTTCCAGCCACCAAAGCTGTGGAACGCCATCGGCACCGGGATCGGCACGTTCACCCCAACCATCCCCGCCTGCACCTCTTCGCAGAAGCGGCGCGCGCAGCCACCGTCACGGGTAAATATTGCCGAGCCATTACCATATTCATGCCGGTTAATCAGGTCCACCGCGCTGCTGTAATCTGCAACACGCACCACAGAAAGTACCGGCCCGAAAATCTCTTCTTTATAGATGGTCATCTCCGGCGTGACGTTATCGAACAGCGTTGGTCCGACAAAATAGCCCTGCTCGTGGCCTTTCACGCTGAACCCACGGCCATCCACGCGCAGGCGGGCTCCCTGGGTTTCCCCGCTGTCGATATAGCCCAGCACTTTGTTACGGTGTGCCGAGGAGATAAGCGGCCCCATTTCGTTCTCTGGCGTCTGGTCCAGACCCGGTCCGACGCGCAGCGCGGCAATTTGTTTTTCGAGCCGGGAACAGAGTTCATCAGCGGTGTTATCCCCCACCGCCAGCACCACCGACAGCGCCATGCAACGTTCTCCCGCCGCGCCGAAGGCAGCGCCCATAATCGCGTTCGTCGCCATATCCATATCGGCATCCGGCATTAAGATGCAGTGGTTTTTTGCCCCGCCCAGCGCCTGACAGCGTTTACCGTGGGCGGAGGCGGTCTCGTAAATGTATTGGGCGATCGGCGTTGAACCGACAAAGCTCACAGCCTGCACGCGCGGGTCAGTCAGCAGCACGTCAACCGACTCTTTATCGCCCTGCACCACGTTAAACACGCCGTCAGGCAGGCCGGCGTCTTTCAGCAGTTTTGCCAGCGCGAGCGCCAGAGAGGGATCTTTTTCCGACGGTTTCAGCACGAACGTGTTGCCGGTGGCCAGCGCAATCGGGAACATCCACATCGGCACCATTGCCGGGAAATTAAACGGCGTGATCCCGGCACATACGCCGAGCGGCTGCATCAACGAGTGGCTGTCGACACCGGTGCCGACGTTAGCGGAGTGCGCACCTTTTTGCAGATGCGGGATGCCGCAGGCAAACTCCACCACTTCCAGGCCGCGGGTCAGCTCGCCCACCGCGTCGGAGAAGACTTTGCCATGCTCTTCGCTGATGATGCGGGCCAGACGCTCCATGTTCTCTTCCAGCAGCGCTTTGAAGCGGAACATCACGCGTGCGCGTTTAAGTGGAGAATGACGCGCCCAGCCAGGAAATGCCTGCTGTGCTGCGGCAATCGCCTGTTCGGTTTCCTGTGCCGTACTCATCACCACCTGGCGGATCTGCTCTCCGGTGGCCGGGTTGAAGATTGCCTGAACACGCTGGCCTGAACCGGTGACACACTCGCCGTGAATAAAATTCGCTACCGTCTCCATCCTTAACCTCTCGCTGTTGATACGTGACTGTTACCTGCACACTATATATGAAACAAATATTCCATTTTAAGTTGAAATAAAATAAATGATGATTATTGTGATCAAGGATGGATTTTTATGTTAACAGCCACCATCGCCGGTGCAGCCTGCGCTATTAAGGCATTTCAGGCGTTGAAAAGCGTGAAGCTTCTGTTTCATTTTTGAGGCCAGATGGACGGCCGGCATTTAAAAGACGCGGTTTTGCGTTTAGAATCATAAAACTATGCATAGGGGGTAAAATGACCACAGCAACCAGCCTGAATGAGCTGCAGCAGCAAATCCGCGATCGCTACGATAGCCTGAGCAAGAGGCTGCAGCAGGTCTCCCGCTATGTGCTGGATAATACCAACAGCGTGGCCTTTGATACGGTCGCCGTCATTGCCGAGCGTGCCGATGTGCCGCCGTCAACGCTGATCCGTTTTGCCAATGCTTTTGACTTCACCGGTTTCAACGAGATGAAACAGCTGTTTCGCATGAACCTGGTGGAAGAGACCGCCAGCTACAGTGACCGCGCCCGGCTGTTTCGCGAAATGGAAAGTCAGGCCGTCCCGGAAACCCCGCTCGATATTCTACAGGAGTTCGCCCGTTCAAATGCGCAGGCCCTCCAGCAGCTGGCCGCCCGCGCCGAGCCGGAGATGCTGGAGCGCGCCGTACAACTGCTGGCCGACGCCGACACAATCTATATCGCCGGGTTACGCCGCTCGTTTAGCGTCGCCGCCTATCTGACCTACGCCCTGAGCCACCTGGAGTGCCGCCCTATTCTGCTCGACGGTATGGGGGGGATGCTGCGTGAGCAGATCAACCGCATCAAGGCGCAGGACATTGTGGTATCGATCAGCTTCTCGCCGTATGCGGAAGAGACGGTGATGGTCAGCGAAACCGCCGCCAGCGTCGGCGCGCGGCAGATTGTGATCACCGACAGCCAGATAAGCCCGCTGGCCACCTTCAGCGATCTCTGTTTTGTGGTGAAAGAGGCGCAGGTTGACGCGTTTCGCTCGCAGTCGGCGACGCTGTGCCTCGTGCAGTCGCTGGTGGTAGCGCTGGCATATCGGCTGGGCAGTGGGAAGTAACGGAGAATAAAAAAACCCCCTGCGCAAGCAGAGGGTTTGGGGTGATATCAGGGGAAAATCATTCCCACTCAATCGTAGCCGGTGGCTTACCGCTGATGTCATACACCACGCGGGAGATACCGTTCACTTCGTTGATAATGCGGTTAGAGACTCGGCCCAGGAAGTCGTACGGCAGGTGCGCCCAGTGCGCGGTCATGAAGTCGATGGTTTCTACCGCACGCAGGGAAACAACCCAGTCGTACTTACGGCCATCGCCCATCACGCCGACAGAGCGCACCGGCAGGAACACGGTGAACGCCTGGCTCACTTTGTTGTACAGGTCAGCTTTGTGCAGCTCTTCAATGAAGATAGCGTCCGCGCGACGCAGCAGGTCGCAGTACTCTTTCTTCACTTCGCCCAGCACACGCACGCCCAGACCTGGACCCGGGAACGGGTGACGGTAGAGCATGTCGTATGGCAGACCCAGTTCCAGGCCAATCTTACGTACTTCATCTTTGAACAGCTCACGCAGCGGTTCAACCAGGCCCATCTTCATCTCTTTCGGCAGGCCGCCCACGTTGTGGTGAGATTTGATGACGTGTGCTTTACCGGTTGCGGAAGCCGCAGATTCAATCACGTCAGGGTAAATGGTGCCCTGCGCCAGCCATTTAACGTCTTCCAGCTTCAGCGCTTCTTCATCGAACACTTCAACGAAGACGCGACCGATGATTTTACGTTTCGCTTCCGGATCGTTCTCGCCGGCCAGCGCGTCGAGGAAGCGCTTCTCGCCTTCCACGTGAATGATGTTCAGACCGAAGTGGTCGCCGAACATATCCATAACCTGCTGCGCTTCGTTCAGACGCAGCAGACCGTTGTCCACGAATACACAGGTCAGGTTTTTGCCGATTGCGCGGTGCAGCAACATCGCGGTGACAGAGGAGTCAACACCGCCGGACAGGCCGAGGATCACTTTGTCATTGCCAACCTGCTGGCGGATACGCTCAACGGCGTCGTCGATGATTTTTGCTGGCGTCCACAGTGCTTCACACTGGCAGATATCACGCACGAAGCGTTCCAGCATGCGCATACCCTGACGGGTGTGAGTCACTTCCGGGTGGAACTGCACACCGTAGAAGCGTTTTTCTTCGTTCGCCATAATCGCAAACGGGCAGTTATCGGTGCTGGCAACGGTCACAAAGTCAGACGGGATGGCGGTGACTTTGTCGCCGTGGCTCATCCACACGTCCAGCAGCGGTTTGCCGTCTGCGGTCAGGGAGTCTTCGATACCGCGAACCAGCGCGCTGTCGGTGACGACTTCAACCTGCGCGTAGCCAAACTCACGCTCGTTAGACCCTTCTACGTGGCCGCCCAGCTGCATGGCCATGGTCTGCATACCGTAGCAAACGCCGAATACCGGCACACCCGCTTCAAACACGTACTGCGGTGCGCGTGGGCTGTTCTCTTCGGTGGTGCTTTCCGGGCCGCCGGACAGGATGATGCCGCTTGGATTGAATTCGCGAATCTGTGCTTCCGTGACATCCCATGCCCACAGTTCACAGTAAACGCCCAGTTCACGCACGCGACGCGCCACCAGTTGAGTGTACTGAGAACCAAAGTCCAGGATGAGAATGCGATGTTTATGAATGTTTTCCGTCATTGACGCTAATTCCGAGGCAAGTGAAACAAATACAGAGCGCCCGGCATGAGCCGGGCGCGGAAATTTATCAGGAGCCCAGACGGTAGTTCGGGGACTCTTTGGTGATCGTCACGTCGTGAACGTGGCTCTCCTGGATACCCGCACCGCTGATGCGTACGAATTCCGCTTTAGTACGCAGCAGGTCGATGGTACCACAGCCGGTCAGACCCATACAGGAGCGCAGGCCGCCCATCTGCTGGTGAATGATCTCTTTCAGGCGGCCTTTATAGGCAACGCGGCCTTCGATACCTTCCGGTACCAGTTTGTCAGCGGCGTTATCGCTCTGGAAGTAACGGTCGGAAGAGCCTTTGGACATCGCGCCCAGGGAGCCCATACCACGGTATGATTTGTAAGAACGGCCCTGGTAGAGTTCGATTTCGCCCGGAGATTCTTCAGTACCGGCCAGCATGGAGCCAACCATGACGGCTGCAGCACCTGCAGCGATCGCTTTCGCGATGTCGCCAGAGAAGCGGATACCGCCGTCAGCGATAACCGGAATACCGGTGCCTTCCAGCGCTTCAACCGCGTCGGATACCGCGGTGATCTGCGGAACGCCTACGCCAGTCACGATACGGGTGGTACAAATAGAGCCAGGACCGATACCGACTTTCACCGCGCTGCAGCCTGCTTCAGCCAGTGCGCGAGCGCCTGCGCCCGTTGCAACGTTACCGCCGATGATCTGCAGGTCTGGGTATTTCGCACGGGTTTCACGAATACGTTGCAGAACGCCTTCGGAGTGGCCGTGAGAGGAGTCAATCAGCAGTACGTCAACGCCCGCAGCCACCAGCGCGTCAACACGCTCTTCGTTACCTGCACCCGCGCCAACGGCAGCACCTACGCGCAGACGGCCATGCTCGTCTTTACAGGCGTTAGGTTTACGTTCTGCTTTCTGGAAATCTTTAACGGTGATCATGCCCAGCAGGTGGAAGTTCGCGTCCACAACCAGTGCTTTCTCAACGCGCTTCTCGTGCATTTTAGCCAGCACGACGTCACGGGTTTCACCTTCACGGACGGTCACCAGACGCTCTTTCGGGGTCATGTATACGCTGACAGGCTGGTTCAGGTCAGTCACGAAACGCACGTCACGGCCGGTGATGATGCCCACCAGTTCGTTATCTTCGGTGACAACCGGGTAACCGGCGAAACCGTTACGTTCGGTCAGGGCTTTCACTTCGTGCAGGGTGGTGGTTGGCAGAACGGTCTGTGGGTCAGACACGATGCCGGATTCATGTTTCTTCACGCGGCGAACTTCTTCAGCCTGACGCTCGATAGACATGTTTTTATGAATAAAGCCGATGCCACCTTCCTGTGCCAGGGCGATAGCCAGGCGCGCTTCAGTCACGGTGTCCATTGCCGCAGAGAGCATAGGAATGTTCAGGCGAATCGTTTTCGTCAACTGCGTGCTGAGATCGGCAGTATTCGGCAGAACGGTGGAATGAGCGGGAACGAGGAGGACGTCGTCAAACGTCAGTGCTTCTTTAGCGATACGTAGCATGGGCAATATCTCTGACCTGGTGGGTGGTTAAATATTGCCGTGGCATTATACAGAGCGTAACCGATTGCATCCACACTTTTTTATAAAAAAACCTTGCACTCCCCTCTCAGCAGGTTACTATCGACTGAATAACTTGCTGATTTAGAATTTGATCCCGCTCACATGTTATCCACTCAATCCCCCTCAATTTTTACTGTCAGCCGCCTTAATCAGACGGTTCGTTTGCTGCTTGAGCAGGAAATGGGGCAGGTCTGGATCAGCGGTGAAATTTCTAACTTCACGCAGCCTTCTTCTGGTCACTGGTACTTCACGTTAAAAGACGACACCGCTCAGGTGCGCTGTGCAATGTTCCGCAACAGCAACCGCCGCGTGACGTTTCGCCCTCAGCATGGTCAGCAGGTTCTGGTTCGCGCCAATATCACCCTGTATGAGCCGCGCGGCGATTATCAAATCATCGTCGAAAGTATGCAGCCTGCGGGCGAAGGTGTGTTGCAGCAGAAGTACGAGCAGCTAAAAGACAAACTCTCGCAAGAGGGTCTGTTCGATCAGCAGTTCAAAAAACCGCTCCCCTCACCTGCCCACTGCGTTGGGGTGATTACGTCAAAAACCGGGGCGGCACTGCACGATATTCTTCATGTCCTCAAACGCCGCGACCCGTCCCTGCCCGTTATCATCTACCCGACCGCTGTTCAGGGTGATGACGCACCGGGTCAGATTGTCCGCGCCATTGAACTTGCAAACGCACGTCAGGAGTGCGACGTGCTGATTGTCGGGCGTGGCGGCGGTTCGCTGGAAGACCTGTGGAGCTTTAACGACGAACGTGTGGCACGGGCCATTTTCGCAAGCCAGATCCCGGTCGTCAGCGCCGTCGGCCACGAAACGGACGTAACGATAGCTGATTTTGTGGCGGATTTACGCGCGCCAACGCCCTCCGCAGCCGCGGAAGTGGTGAGCCGCAATCAACTGGAGCTGCTGCGTCAGCTGCAGAATGGTCAGCAGCGTCTGGAAATGGCGATGGACTATTTCCTGGCTAACCGGACGCGCCGGTTTACCCAGCTTCATCATCGCCTGCAACAGCAGCACCCGCAATTGCGGCTGGCCCGTCAGCAAACCGTGCTGGAGCGTCTGCGTCAGCGAATGAACGTCGCGCTGGATATTCAGCTCAAGCGCGCGGTCTCGCGCCAGCAGCGTATTACTCAGCGCCTGAACCAGCAGAACCCACAGCCGAAGATTTATCGCGCGCAAACGCGTATCCGACAGCTTGAGTATCGACTGGCAGACACTATCCGTGCACGTCTTAGCACCACACGTGAACGCTTTGGCAACGCGGTGACCCACCTCGAGGCGGTCAGCCCGCTCTCGACGCTGGCACGAGGCTATAGCGTAACGACCGCCACCGACGGTAAAGTGCTGAAGCAAACGAAGCAGGTGAAAGCCGGAGATGTTCTCACCACCCGTCTGTCAGACGGCTGGGTGGAGAGCGAAGTGAAAGAGATTAAACCGGTGAAAAAAACCCGCCAGCGAAAAACCGGATAATTCTTCGTCGGTTACAAACTATACTGCTGCTATTCCCTTTTATCTGGCCTTGCCCGAACTAAGGAGAGCAGCATGTCTTATCTTCACAGCGTCATTCCCCCCTATATTCTTCGTCGCATTATCGAAAGTGGTTCTGAGCCGCAGCAGCGCTGCGCCCGTCAGACGTTAACGCATGTGCAAACGCTCATGGCGCATATGCCGGGCAAACCCGCCGCGCCGCACGTCAATAAAGCCGGTCAACTGGAGCGTGATATTTACGATGCCAGACAGACGCAGGAGCTGCCGGGTACTCAGGTGCGTTATGAGGGCCAGCCGTCAAATGGCGATGTGGCGGTTGATGAAGCCTACAATTATTTGGGGGTCACTCATGATTTCTTCTGGAAAATGTATCAGCGCGATTCGCTTGATAATAAAGGCCTGATCCTGACCGGTACCGTGCACTATGGCCGGGAATATCAAAACGCCTTCTGGAATGGTCAGCAGATGGTCTTTGGTGATGGCGACGGCGAAATATTTAACCGCTTTACCATTGCCATTGACGTCGTGGCCCACGAGCTAAGCCACGGTGTCACCGAGACCGAAGCCGGGCTTATCTATTTTGAGCAGTCTGGCGCGCTGAATGAATCATTGTCAGATGTGTTTGGCTCGCTGGTCAAACAGTACCACCTCAAACAGACCGCCGATGAAGCCGACTGGCTGATTGGTGAGGGGCTGCTGGCAGACGGTATTAACGGCAAAGGGCTACGCTCCATGTCAGCGCCCGGCACCGCCTATGACGATCCTCTGCTCGGTAAAGACCCGCAGCCTGGGCACATGAAAGACTTTATCAAAACGCGCGAAGACAACGGCGGCGTACACCTGAATTCAGGTATTCCCAACCGGGCGTTTTATCTGGCCGCGAAGGCGATTGGGGGTCATGCCTGGGAAAAAGCGGGATATGCCTGGTACGACACAGTTTGCGACCGTCACCTGGCGCAAGATGCCGATTTTGAGGCCTTCGCAAAACTGACGGTTGCCCACGGCGAGAAACGGTCCGGTGGCGACGTGGCGGCTGCGATAAAACAAGCCTGGGAACAGGTGGGAGTGCTGTAAATGCAGGTTCCGGAACTCACAGATGACGCCGTCGTTGAGCTGGCCCGGGAAGGCGGCGTCGCTTTTATCCCTAAGCTAAGCGGCCAACGCACCATTACGCTTTCGTCACTCAATGAGGCCCAGCGTCAGCGCGTGGTAAACATCCTGGAGCAGGCATTTCCACGCGGCCAGCCGCCGGGTGAACCCACCTCGCCGGGGAGTGGCGATCAGCGTTATTTTCGCATCCAGATAATCTGGACTCAGCATAATCAGGCCCAGTACACCGATATGATTGTGCTGGTGCCTGAGCAGGAAGCCCCTGAGTCGCTGGTCGAGCTGTGGCAGAAAGGCGAAGGCTGCGTGTGTGATTAAGCTTCAGCCGGGACAAACTCCACGCGCTTTTTCGAAATCAGGCCGTGGCCGTTCTGGCAGAAATAATCCACCGCACCGCAGGCTTTTAAGACCTGGAGTGGCTGATGACACTCCGGGCAGCGGGCTTCGAGCGCGATATCCTTATCGCAGTGCTCACAGTGGGCGACGCCATTTTGCACTTCAAGGTCTGCGTGGCAATCCGGGCAGGTAATCGACATGATGACTCCTTTGCTGGGCATTCTGTAATACGTTGATATTAACACGCAGCACTCAGTGCGGGCCACGCAGCTGTTGCTGTAAGGTCAGCAGCAGTTCTACTTCCGCCATTCGACGGCGTGTCGTCCGGCTCACTTCTTCCGGGTCACATTCGAACAGACTTTTCTGCCCCAGAATGCGCTCTGCCAGGCAGTGCGTATAAATCGTTCCTGGAATATGCCAGCGCTGAACCCGATCGCCGTCCGTCAGCACGAGCACATCTTCTGCTCCGTGACGATCGTGGCTTATGACGCGCCCGTCATGCAGATACAGCCGTAACCCTTTTTGCCCGCCTGACGGTCCCGCATATTTGTTGAGCCAAATCTCCACCGGAATGCCACTAAGCTGCCCGCGAAGATGAGCGCTGCCCTCTGCCGTGGTGAGATCGCCCTGTTTGATCTCACGCCCAAGCCGGTCAGTAGCGGCCACCACCTGCAGCGTCATATCATCCCCGCCCCCCAGATAACGCACCGTTTCACGCAGCATCGCCAGCACATGCGTGCCGATGTCCAGGATAACGCCGTCAGGATGGTGAAGCGTGCGGGTGTCCACTTCACCCGTGGCGAAGTTAAGCGCGACAGGTTCTCCTTTTGCGTTAAACCCGCTCGGTTCCTGCAAAAAACCGTCAATTCTGGCGATATCAGCAAAAATCCCGATCAGCCCAAGCTGAACCGTTGCGAGGCGCGCCATCCAGTGGTCAAGTGCGAGCACACGAGACGCCGCACCGGGCAACGCCAGCAGCCTGTTCAGTTTTTCGAGCTGCGCGAGCGTGGCGACGATGGGTTTTTCAACCACGATCCGCACCACAGGAGACGCCAGGGCGTGCTCCAGCACCTCAAGATGCTGCAGAGAAGCCGTGGTAATAAACAGGGTATCAAGAGGATGCGAGAGAAGTTCGGTGAGAGAGGCGCAGCGCGTCACGCCTTCAGGGTGTCTGCCAGGCTGAACATCAAAACCCAGGCAGTGCAGTGAATCGCCATACAGATTGTGTAATGCAGGTAAATAAGCGGTTTCCACCACCGCGCCAAGACCAACAAACCCTAACAGCATGTTCTACCTCGTCGAGTAAATTACCGGGGCAAACGCCTGCCCCGGTATTGACGAGCGAGGCGTTATCAGGCGTTAGCGGCCGGTTTAGTCTGCGCATTTTCCAGCATGCGACGTACCGGAACAATGAGGACGATCAGCACCGCGGCACAAATCAGCAGCGCGATGGAGCAACGTGCGAAGAGATCCGGCAGCATATCCAGCTGGTCGGCCTTCACGTGACCGCCAATCAGACCTGCCGCCAGGTTGCCCAGCGCACTTGCGCAGAACCACAGGCCCATCATCTGCCCACGCATTCTTTCCGGTGCCAGCAGCGTCATGGTCGCCAGACCAATCGGGCTCAGGCACAGTTCCCCCAGCGTCAGCATCAGGATGCTGCCCACCAGCCAGAATGGCGACACGCCCGCGCCACCGTTATTCAGTACGTTCTGCGCAGCCAGCATCATCAGACCAAAGCCTGCGGCGGCACACAAAATACCAATAACAAACTTGGTGATACTGCTCGGACGAATGTTCATGCTGGCAAGTTTCGGCCAGGCCCAGCTGAATACCGGTGCCAGCAGGATGATGAACAGGGCGTTAATCGACTGGAACCATACCGCCGGGATTTCGAAGTCACCGATCATGCGGTTAGTGTAGTCGTTGGCAAAGAGGTTGAATGACGTTGGCTTCTGCTCGAAGGCGGACCAGAAGAACGCGGCGGAGACCAGCAGAATAAAACAGACCAGAAGTCTGGCACGCTCTTTACGATTCAGGCCCGCAAAAAGGAACAGGTAGATAAAGTAGAGGGCAACGGACGCCGCAATCACGTAAACCAGCACGCTGGCTACCGCAACCGGGTTAATCACAATCACACCCTGCGCGATCAGCGTAACGATAACAGCCACACCCACAGCCAGCGCCAGCAACCATGCGCCCACGCCGTTTCTTTTCACCACCGGGCTGTTCCAGGTCGAGTCCAGCCCCACTTCGCTGTCATAGCGTTTCATTGCCGGAACGGCAAACACGCGGAAGATGATCAGGGCAACCAGCATCCCGATGCCACCAATGCCGAAGCCCCAGTGCCAGCCGTGAGATTTAATCAGCCAGCCGGAAATCAACGGCGCGATAAACGAGCCCATGTTGATGCCCATGTAGAACAGCGAGAAACCACCGTCACGACGCGCATCGCCTTTTTTGTACAGCGTCCCCACCATGACCGAGATACAGGTCTTAAACAGACCAGAACCGAGCACGATGAACATCAGGCCGATAAAGAACAGGTTATCACCCATGATGGCCGAAAGCGCAATCGACAGGTGGCCGAGCGCAATCAGGATAGATCCGTACCAGACGGCTTTCTGCTGGCCGAGCCAGTTATCCGCCAGCCAGCCACCCGGCAGTGCGGCCAGGTACATGGTGCCGGCAAAGATGCCCACAATTGCCGACGCGTTTTCACGTGCCAGCCCCATCCCGCCGTCATACACGGTGGCGGCCATAAACAGGATCAGTAATGGGCGAATGCCGTAAAACGAGAAACGTTCCCACATCTCGGTAAAGAACAGCGAACCGAGCGGATAAGGGTGGCCGAAGAACGTTCGGCTTTCTTTTTGATTAACAGAGGATTGCATAATTCTCCCAGGAAGGTATGTGTCGTGCTTGTAAACACCAGCATGTACGCCGGCCAGTTACGTATCTGACCGATTTTTTACATGCGGCGAAAAGTTAGTTAACCATTTGATAACCAGTCGCTAGTTTTGTCTAGTACCGGACCCTGGACTTTAAGATGAAAATTCGATGATTGTCTACTTTCTTAGATTTAAACTTGGTTAAAAGTGAATAGTGATTGACATCACACAGAGAGGACTGGCGGTATGAGCGGGCGAAAAAAAACCCGCGATCAACGCGGGCTTCAGAAAGAACGGCAAAGCTTATTTGCTTTTCTTAATGTGTTTAATTAAACGCTTACGCTTACGCATCTGGTTTGGCGTCAGGGTATTGCGCTTGTTGG
The DNA here is from genome assembly GCF_057320345.1 of Enterobacter cloacae complex sp. 394I7. Lineage (NCBI taxonomy): Bacteria > Pseudomonadati > Pseudomonadota > Gammaproteobacteria > Enterobacterales > Enterobacteriaceae > Enterobacter > Enterobacter cloacae complex sp. 394I7. The sequence continues at coordinate 102,059 of NZ_JBXWCR010000007.1, forward strand.
CGAACGGGTTCTCCCCTTCCTTGAACTGGATACGGATTGGCGTGCCCATTACGTCCAGTGATTTACGGAAGTAGTTCATCAGATAGCGCTTGTAGGAATCCGGCAGGTCTTTAACCTGGTTGCCGTGAATCACCACGATTGGTGGGTTATAACCCCCGGCGTGAGCATATTTCAGCTTCACGCGACGACCACGCACCAGCGGCGGCTGATGGTCTTCTGCTGCCATGTTCATGATACGGGTCAGCATGGCGGTGCTCTGACGACGGGTGGAGCTGTCGTACGCTTCACGCACGGACTCAAACAGATTACCTACACCGCTGCCGTGTAACGCAGAGATAAAGTGCACGCGGGCAAAGTCGATAAAGCCCAGACGGAAGTCGAGCGTCTCTTTCACCTGCTCTCTCACCTCATTACTCAGGCCATCCCATTTGTTGACCACGATAACGAGTGAGCGCCCACTATTCAGAATGAAGCCGAGCAGAGAAAGGTCCTGATCGGAGATACCTTCACGCGCATCGATGACCAGCATGACCACGTTGGCATCTTCAATCGCCTGCAGGGTTTTGATAACGGAGAATTTTTCCACCACATCGGTGATTTTCCCGCGCTTACGTACGCCTGCGGTATCAATGAGTACATACTCACGCTCATCGCGCTGCATCGGGATATAAATACTGTCGCGGGTGGTGCCCGGCATGTCGTAAACGACCACACGCTCTTCGCCGAGGATACGGTTAGTAAGTGTAGACTTACCTACGTTTGGACGGCCCACGATAGCCAGTTTGATCGGCAGATCCTGCGGGTTGAAGTCGTCTTCAGGCTCTTCCTCGACCGCTTCGCCGTCTTCGAACTGCGCCCAATATTCGGCGTCTTCATCGATCTCTTCCGGCGGGTTAACTTCATCAACCCACGGCAGCAGAACGGTTTCCAGCAGGCTGGTCACGCCACGGCCATGAGATGCCGCGATCGGGTAGATTTCGCCCAGACCTAAGGACCAGAAATCCGCAACCGCCTGGTCTGCATCAATACCGTCAGTTTTGTTCGCCACCAGGAAAGTGGGTTTTTCACGCGAGCGCAGATGTTTCGCAATAGCGGAGTCCGCCGGCATCAGGCCTGCGCGAGCGTCCACCATAAACAGAACCACGTCAGCTTCTTCAATCGCCAGCAGCGACTGTTCCGCCATGCGGGTTTCAACACCATCTTCTGTCCCGTCAATACCACCGGTATCAATACAGATGAACTCGCGTCCTTCTACTTCTGCACGACCGTACTTACGGTCACGCGTCAGCCCCGGGAAATCCGCAACCAGCGCATCACGGGTGCGTGTTAAACGGTTAAAAAGAGTGGATTTTCCAACGTTAGGGCGCCCGACAAGCGCGACCACAGGTACCATGTTTGAAGCCTCATAAAATTCAAATAAACGTCGCATTTGCGGCGTTTTTAAAAATGTCAAAACGGCTCCTGAGTGAACAGGAGCCGTTTAGTATACTACAACCGCTGGGTAATTAACGCGTGATCGCGTACAGCGTGCCGTCTTTTGCCTGAATCAGCAGTTTGCCGTCAGCCACGACCGGTTCCGTCAGGAAACCAGAGCTGTCGACTTTTTGCTGAGCAACAAAACGACCGTTGTCCGGGTCAATCCAGTGCATATACCCTTCGCTATCACCCACCACCAGACTACCGTTGTACAGTGCTGGTGCGGTCAGCAGACGGTGCAGCAGATCGCTTTGCGTCCACAGCGTAACACCACCTTCGGTGCTGAGCGCCAGCAGACGGTCGTTCTGATCGACCATATAGATACGGTTGCCATCAACCACGAAATCATTTACTGAGCCCAGTTCACGTTTCCACATGACCTGGCCGCTGCGCAGATCCAGCGCGGTCAGGTTACCGTTATAGGCCAGTGCGTAAACCACACCGTCTACGATAACCGGGGTCGTGTCGACATCGCTCAGACGATCGATTTCCGTTGAGCCTGTCGCCTGAGAAATACGCTGCTGCCAGATCATCTGGCCTTGCTGCATCAGTACCGCGCTTACACGACCGTTGTCACCGCCAACAATGGCAGCACCAAAGGCGGTAGCCGGCGCAGATTCACCGCGCAGGGACAAGGAAGGCATATCCAGGTTCACGGTCCATTTCACCAGACCATCGGCTTCGTTCAGCGCCTGCAGCTGGCCGTTGCTGGTGTGGATCAGTACCATGCCGTCGCTCACGACCGGACGAGACAGAGACTCACCGGCCACGGAGGTTTGCCATGCAACAGAACCATCGCTGGTGTTGAGAGCATAGACCTGGGCTTTTTCGCTACCCACGTACACATGCCCACCGGCAACGGTCAGACCGCCAGAAAGCAGTGCCGGTTTACGAGAGAACCAGCCGTCTTTTTCCGCCAGGTTAACCGACCACACTTCTTTCCCGTCATCGGCATTAACCGCCTTCACGGTACCTTTGCGGTCAGCCGCATAGATAACGCTGTCGGCAAAAGCCGGGTGCAGGTTGGAATAAAAATCACCAATACCATCGCCCACGGAGGTGCTCCACGCGGTGGACGGGGTAAACTGGTTTTCAACAGTCGGCAGTGGGGACATTTTCACAACGTCTTCTTCGCCACTGAACAGTGAACAGCCACTCAATAACGTAACAGAAAGCAGTCCTGGCAGAAGTAATTTACGCAATTGCATCGGGTCCCTCTCAGACGGACAAATTATTTATTTTCATCTGCATCATTTCGCTCAGCGCAGGTGAAGCTTTGCTCTCTACGCCAGCTTGCCACGCTTTACGCGCGCCCGCTTTGTCACCTTTGCTCAGCAGTGCTTCACCGCGCAGATCGGCAACAATGGCAGCAAAACCTTCGCCTTTGATGGTATCGAGCGTTTTCAGCGCATCGTCAGCTTTTTTCTGCTGAACCTGAATACGAGCCAGGCGCAGATTGATTACCGCTTTCAGATTTTCATCACTGGCGGCGGTTAGCCCTTGTGACAGCAGGCTAGCGGCTTTATCCAGCTCGTTCTTATCAACGTACTGCTGCGCCACTTCCAGTGCGGCCAGCGCACCGTAGGTGTTTTTGTTGTCAGCGGCAAATTTCTCTGCCGCCGTCAGCGTTTGCGGCTGATCGGCACGGATTGCGCTAACGGTATTTTCATACGACAGCGACGCGTCACGCGCGGAGTCCGCCTGATGACTGTTCCAGTAACGCCAGCCTACCAGCGCACCGACACCTAAAATAACCCCAACAACCAGCGCCTTGCCGTTTTCGACAAAGAAGCGTTTAATCGCGTCGACCTGATCGTGTTCGTTCTCGTAAATTTCCACGCAGTCCTTCTCCTTAGCCCAATAGAGTGCGCAAGTGCGCCGCAACGCCGTCCTGCGTTACCGTTGTCTGCTCACCCGAGCGCAGGTCTTTCACAACCACTTCGCCGTTAGCCACTTCGGACTCGCCCAGCACCAGTGCAATACTTGCGCCCCATTTATCGGCACGAGCAAACTGTTTTTTGAAGTTGCCGCCGCCATGGTTGGTCATCAGCTTCACGTCCGGCAGTGCATCACGCACGCGTTCCGCAAGCTGCATTGCCGCAGGCTGCGTTTCCGCGCCTGAGGCTACCAGGTATATATCGACAACGGAATCTGCTTTAAATTCCGGATTAACTGCCTGAACCAGCAAAACAAGTCGCTCAAGGCCCATGGCGAAGCCAACGCCAGGGGCTGGACGACCACCAAGCTGCTCAACCAGACCGTCATAACGACCGCCGGCACACACGGTGCCCTGGGAACCGAGGCTGGATGTCACCCACTCGAACACGGTGCGGTTGTAGTAGTCCAGACCGCGCACCAGACGCTGGTTCACGGTATAAGCAATGCCCGCGGCTTCCAGCAGTTTGCACAGACCCGCAAAGTGCTCACGTGACGCTTCGTCCAGGTAGTCGCCCAATGCAGGTGCATCGTTCAACAGCGCCTGTACGTCAGGGTTTTTGGAATCCAGCACGCGCAGTGGGTTGCTGTACATACGACGTTTGCAGTCTTCGTCCAGCTTCTCTTTGTGCTGCTCCAGGAACGCAACCAGTGCGTCACGGTAGTTCGCACGTGCTTCCAGAGAACCGATGGAGTTCAGTTCCAGTGAGACGTGCTCAGCAATGCCGAGCGCACGCCACCAGCGGGCAGTCAGCATAATCAGTTCGGCGTCAATGTCCGGGCCCTGCAGGCCAAAGACTTCCACACCCAACTGGTTGAACTGGCGATAACGACCTTTCTGTGGACGTTCGTGGCGGAACATCGGGCCGATATACCACAGGCGCTGCTCCTGATTGTACAGGAGACCATGTTCGATGCCGGCGCGTACGCAGCCCGCCGTACCTTCCGGACGCAGTGTCAGGCTGTCGCCGTTGCGGTCCTCAAAGGTGTACATCTCTTTTTCAACCACGTCGGTCACTTCGCCGATCGCGCGTTTGAATAACGGGGTCTGCTCTACAATCGGCAAACGGATTTCGCTGTAACCGTAGCTGCCGAGCACCTGTTTGAGTGTGCCTTCAATGCGCTGCCAGATGGCGGTTTCGCCAGGCAGATAATCGTTCATGCCGCGGATGGCTTGAATGTTTTTTGCCACGTTTATTCTCTTTCTATATACAAAAAAGAACCCAAAGAATGGGTTCAATCATACATGGGAAGCGCCACGCTTCCCATCACGTTATTTTTCAACCTGCTGAATGCTGATGCGCTGCGCTTCATCCATCATTGTTGCTTTGGCACGGATGCGGGCTTCAAGCTGGTCGATCATATCACTATTATCCAGACGATCTTTACGCACGCCATCTTCATAGAGACCACTTTTCTTGTTACCGCCGGTGACGCCGAGCGTTGACACCAGGGCTTCACCCGGACCGTTTACCACGCACCCGATGATGGAGACGTCCATCGGGGTGATGATATCTTCCAGACGTTGCTCAAGCGCATTCACCGTGCCAATCACGTCAAATTCCTGACGTGAACAGGTTGGGCAGGCAATGAAGTTGATCCCACGTGCGCGGATACGCAGTGATTTGAGGATATCGAAACCGACTTTGATCTCTTCTACCGGATCGGCCGCCAGCGAAACGCGCAGGGTGTCACCGATCCCTTCCGAGAGCAGCAGCCCCAGACCGATCGCCGATTTAACGGAACCGCTACGAAGGCCGCCGGCTTCCGTAATCCCGAGGTGCAAAGGCTGATCGATCTGTTTTGCCAGCAGGCGATAAGACTCTACTGCCAAGAACACATCTGAGGCTTTTACGCTGACTTTGAACTGATCAAAGTTCAGACGATCAAGATGATCAACGTGACGCATCGCGGATTCAAGCAGCGCCTGCGGCGTTGGCTCACCGTATTTTTCCTGCAGATCTTTTTCCAGGGAACCGGCGTTAACGCCGATACGGATAGGAATATTTTTATCGCGGGCGCAATCCACCACCATGCGGATACGCTCTTCGTTACCGATGTTGCCCGGGTTAATACGCAGGCAGTCGACGCCATATTCAGCAACTTTCAGCGCAATGCGGTAATCGAAGTGGATATCAGCAACCAGCGGAACGCTGACCTGCTGTTTGATCAGTTTGAACGCCTCAGCGGCATCCATTGTCGGCACGGAGACGCGAACAATGTCCGCGCCTACACGCTCTAACGCTTTGATCTGATTGACCGTCGCTTCCACGTCTGTGGTGCGCGTGTTGGTCATCGACTGGACGGCGATAGGAGCCCCATCGCCGATTGGCACATTACCAACGTAAATCCGTTTCGATTTTCTACGTTGAATCGGAGCCTGGTTATGCATGAAAAATCTCCCGCGTTGCCCGTCTGTTACTGTGCTGCTGATTGTTCGGCATTAACGGTAAGACGCGCAACCTGGTTAGTTCTGATAAAGCGGCTCAGGTCGACAGGTTTTCCTTGATACTGGATCTGTACTGCTGCCGGAGCGCCGATTTTAAGTTTATACGGTGCCTGGCCGGTTAGGTTTAACGTGCCATCTTTACGCTGCAGACCGCTGAACAGTTTTTTACCTGTTGCATCGGTCACTTCCAGCCAGCAGTCAGCTGAGAAGTTCATCACCAGCGCATTTGGGTCCGCCGCCGACGCAGCCGTTCCGGCCGGATTGGTTGGCAGTGACGCAGCACCGTTGTCCGCAGGCTGAGTGGCCGCTGGCGCGTTGGTCGCGGTATCCACGTTTGCCTGAGAAGGGGCAACCACCGCGTTTGGATCCTGAGCCTGAGGCGCAGGGGTATTAGCCGTTGCGGCGGGTGCCTGCCCGGCATCGGTTGCAGGCGCATCGGTCGCGGCAGTCTGCGGCTCGCTGGAGGTGGCAGCACCTTCGGTATTCAGCGGCACGCTCTGAGCGTTGTCATTTCCGGACTGATTGAGCTCGGCGGAGGATTGATCGGCCATGGTGGTGATCTCTTCCTGCTGCGCCTTGTGGTTTTGCCACCACCATGCGCCCGTCAGGCCGATCACCACAAACAGCACCAGCCAGGTAAAGCTCATCAGCCAGCCATCACGTTTTTTACGACGTTTTCCCAGGGAGAAGGTCTGCATCGGCGCAACTTTTGCTGCGCGGACCGGTGCCTGCTTCTCCATCATTGGCAGTAATTCTTCTTCAGGGATATGCACCAGTTTTGCATAAGAGCGGATGTAACCACGCAGAAATGTTGAAGCCAGATCGGCCGGAGCCTTATCTTCTTCAATATCGCGAACCGTGGAAACCTTCAGACATAAGCGTTCTGCAACGGCTTGCTGGCTGAGTCCGAGTTGTTCACGGGCGTTGCGAAGACGAACGCCAGTGGAGAGTGCTTCATGTTGGTCGTGAGTGGCTTCAGTATTCATTCGCTACAACTACTGGTACGTGAAAAAAAGGGTTCAGGTGCCGGTAAGTCACAATGCCACCCGCACCGCGAAAGTTCTGATCAGTTAACCTTGAACAGACAGTATAAGACTGTCAGCCCGGAGATGACAGCACAGCCCTGCCCGTCAGGATAAACTGTTGTTACGTCGTTACATACTGCCCGAAAGTCGGATGAAACGCACCGTAATTATTGATCAGTCATCACGAATCTGACTGATTATTCAGTAAGATTATGCTTCACGGCGCAAATAATGCGCCGTGAGTGCATAAGAATCAAACAGCTTTGACCGCAATCGTCTCGCCCTGCATGCGTTTACGCAGGGTACGTTTGGTACGGTCAATCACATCACCTGCCAGCTGTCCGCATGCAGCATCGATATCATCACCACGGGTTTTACGCACGATAGTGGTGAAACCATACTCCATCAGCACCTTGGAGAAACGGTCGATACGGCTGTTCGAGCTACGGCCATAAGGCGCGCCCGGGAACGGGTTCCATGGAATCAGGTTGATTTTGCACGGCGTATCTTTCAGCAGTTCAGCCAGCTGATGCGCATGCTCGGTACCGTCGTTTACGTGATCGAGCATGACATACTCGATCGTCACGCGGCCCTGGTTCGCGTTGGATTTCTCCAGGTAGCGACGCACGGCGGCGAGGAAAGTTTCGATATTGTACTTTTTGTTGATGGGTACAATTTCGTCACGGATTTCGTCGTTCGGTGCATGCAGGGAGATCGCCAGCGCAACGTCAATCATGTCGCCCAGCTTGTCCAGTGCAGGCACTACGCCTGACGTCGACAGCGTTACGCGACGCTTGGACAGACCAAAGCCGAAGTCATCCAGCATGATTTCCATCGCCGGAACGACGTTGGTCAGGTTCAGCAGTGGCTCGCCCATGCCCATCATCACTACGTTGGTGATTGGACGGGTCCCGGTCACTTTCGCCGCACCGACGATTTTCGCCGCACGCCACACCTGGCCGATAATTTCAGACACGCGCAGGTTACGGTTGAATCCCTGCTGAGCGGTTGAGCAGAACTTGCACTCCAGCGCACAGCCCACCTGAGAGGAGACGCACAGCGTGGCGCGGTCTTCTTCCGGGATGTAGACGGTTTCAACGCGCTGATCGCCAACGGCAATCGCCCATTTGATGGTGCCATCGGCAGAGCGCTGCTCCTCCACCACTTCTGGTGCACGGATTTCAGCCACTTCTTTGAGCTTATTGCGCAGCACTTTGTTGATGTCAGTCATGTCATCAAAGTTGTCGCTGCAATAGTGGTACATCCATTTCATGACCTGATCGGCACGAAACGGCTTCTCGCCCATCTCTTTAAAGAACTCGCGCATCTGCTGACGGTTCAGATCCAGCAGGTTAATTTTTCCATTTTTATTTGGAACCGCAGGAATGGCGACTTCGGAGGTATTCACTAATTCAGACATAATTTTTTCCGGCCTCGTTGTTACACGTTATGGCCCATGGAGGGTTGAAAAGAAACGCCCCGGAAAGCAGTCTGCTCGTCCGGGGCGTTGCATTGTACAAAGTCTGGCGCAGGGATGCCACGTCTGCACGCGGCATTTACGAAAATAATGTGTAAACGAAACCGTTAAATTAACGGGTACGTGGACACACTTCGCCTTCAGCGAAGAAGAACGCGATTTCACGAGCGGCAGATTCAACAGAATCGGAACCGTGGGTGCCGTTCTCGGTGAAGCTGTCTGCATAGTCAGCGCGCAGGGTACCAGCCAGTGCGTTATCCGGGTTGGTCGCACCCAGCAGGTCACGGTGACGCTGTACTGCGTTTTCGCCTTCCAGTACGGATACAACGATCGGGCCAGAAGTCATGAACTCAACCAGGCCGTCGAAGAATGGACGACCTTCGTGCTCAGCGTAGAAACCGCGAGCCTGCTCAACGGTCAGGTGCAGCATTTTGGTGCCAACGATTTTGAACCCTGCTGATTCAAAGCGAGCAAAGATGCTGCCAATAACGTTTTTTGCCACCGCGTTTGGTTTGATGATGGAAAAAGTACGTTCAATAGCCATGATAACCTCTGTAAATGTTCTGTTGTTTTTCATACCTGAGTATGGTGTGGCGCGGATTATAATGAGCAATAGCGCCATTGCCTATGGATTCAGGTAACATTTTTTTAAAATGAGACGAAGATTAGCAACAGCTCACAGCAGAAGAGACGTTTAACGCTACTGTAGCGTGAAATTCACCGTCGCCACCTGCCCCGCTTCATCCATCACCAGCACCTGATAATCGCCTGATTTATCAAGCTGCAAGGTGTAAACCCGGCTCTTCACCGCCAGCGGTTCGCCATTCAAAAACCACCAGCGTTCACCGCTATTGCCGGTGGCCTGTAGCGGTAACGAGACGCGGGATTCCCCCGGCAGACGCTTGATAACCGCGCCTTCACGCACGCCAGTCAACATCAGCGGTGCAGGTGAGTCCTGCGACAAGGGCGGACAGGTAGCCGATGGCGAAGGGATCCGTGCTGAGCGCCGCTCGGCTGCAGGCAGCCAGGGTTCCAGCGGCAGCGGCCAGACATCCAGAACTTTCTCGGTCGCATCCGGGCAGTCTGCCGCCACGCGTTTGCCCTCTTTATCCAGCCAGACCGGGAAACGGATCCCGCGAATACCTTCCTGTTCCGGTAAGAGCAATGTCGGCGGCTCGCTGCCGTCCAGCAGCCAGGTCGCCAGACGACGACGGCAATTTTCGCTCCCTTCCGGCAGCGACTGGCCGCCCGGCCAACAGATGACGCCGCGTCCCACACCGTCAGGACGCGGGTCGCGTGGCAGACGCGCCTGATCGAGCGTTGAACCAGACTGCAGAACATTATTTACCTGGTTAAGCAGAGGTACCGCGCTCGCAAACCCAAACTGACCCGCCACAGGCGTGCCGTCCGGTCGTCCGGTCCAGATCCCAATAACGTAACGGGCATTCAGCCCTACCGCCCATGCATCACGGTAGCCATAGCTGGTTCCCGTTTTCCATGCCAGAGGTACCACCTGTGGCAACGTATTGTCCGGCAGCGGCTGCGCCTCATTGGCCAGAATACGGCGAATGATCCACGCCGAGCCCTGGGATAACAACGGCCGCTCTGACAAGGGATCGCCTGGCTGTAATCGCAACCGGCCCGCTTTACCGTGTCGGGCGAACGCGCTGTAGGCCGCGGTGATATCGGCCAGCCGCGCCCCTGCCCCGCCCAGGATCAGCGATAAATTTGGCTGTGCGCCAGCAGGTAAAATCAGCGGCAAACCTGCATTACTCAACATCGCAGCAAAACGTTTTGGTCCGTATGCCTCGAGCACCTGCACGGCGGGCAGATTAAGAGAGCGTACCAGCGCTTCACTCATACTCACCGGCCCATGAAACCCACTGTCGAAATTACCCGGGCGATAATCCCCCGTTTTTCTTGGAACATCCTGGAGCAGCGATGCCGGGTGGATCAAACCGTCGTCCAGCGCCATACCGTAGATAAAGGGCTTGAGCACCGATCCCGGCGATCGGATCGCATTCACCATATCCACATGGCTAAACCGGGTGTCATCGTTAATGTCGACCGATCCCACCCAGCCACGCACTTTCATATCCGTGTGATCGACGACGATCATTGCCAGCGAACTGCGTGCTGGCAGGCGGGATTTCCAGTTCATCGCCAGTTCTTCAAGCTGCCGCTGCAGGGACGCATCCAGGGTAGTCACAATTTTAGTATCGCGACTTTTACTGAGCATCATGCGCGAAAAGAGCGGTGCCAGCTGCGGCATTTGCCGGGGCGCCAGCCATACCGCTTCTTCACGGGACTCCTTAACCTGGCTTGCCGACCAGACGCCCTGCGTCACCATCCGGTCGAGCACTTTGTTGCGTGCCGCTTCTGCACGTTCCGGCCAGCGGTCAGGACGCAACCGGCTTGGCGCCTGCGGCAATACGGCGAGCAGCGCCGCTTCGGAATAGCTGAGCTGCGAAGGCGGTTTGCCGAGATAGGTCCAGCTTGCCGCACCAATCCCCTGCAGCGTACCGCCAAATGGGGCGCGGTTAAGATAAAGCGTGAGGATGTCGCGCTTAGAGAGATGCCACTCAAGCTGCATGGCTCGCCAGAGCTGACGAATTTTGCCACCAAAAGTGCGCGGATGCGGATCCAGCAGGCGCGCCACCTGCATGGTGAGCGTGCTGCCGCCTGAGACAACCCTCCCGGAGGTAAGATCCTGCCAGGCGGCGCGCAGCACAGAGAACGGATTCACGCCTGGATGGTCCCAGAACCAGCGATCTTCATACTGGATCAAGGCTTCAAGATAGCGGGGAGAAACCTCTTCGAGAGTGACCGGATAGCGCCAGATCCCTTCGCTATCGGCAAAACGCCAGAGCGGTGTGCCTTTTTCGTCCACCACCACCCGTGCGGGGTTGACCTCTTTCAGAGGCAACGGCCACAGGCGATCAGCGGCCAGGATCAGCCCCCATAAAACGAGAAGCGCTCCCGCCAGCCACAGCCAGCGGGAGCGTATCAGACGTACAAGCCGCATATTACGGTACAACAATCAGCGGGCCACTGGCCGCACCTGTTGCCCGCCACTGCGGAACATACATGGACTCTACCATCGGGACCGGCACCTCATAGGTTCCCGGCGTCACGGCGCGCGCCAGATAAACCAGCGTGACCGGCTGCCCTTCGTTAACCGGCACCGCCGCCACAAAGCGATCGTCGCGGAATTCCATATGCTGAATATCCGCCTGCTGCATCTGACTGAGCAGGTTCTGCACTTCGCTGCCGCTGTCCTGCAGGCTGGCGCTGCTGCTCGCCAGGTTCTGGTTTTCCAGTTCCAGTCCCGCCGGGAGGAGATCGACAACCAGCGCATCCGGCACGTTCTGGCTGGCCTTCACTTCAAGCCATACCAGCACCAGCTCGCCGCTCTTCAGTGACGTGAGCGACTTTGTACTGCCGTCGGTTGCCAGAATATGGCGCTCAATCTGCAGCACGTTAGACGATGGCTGAGGTGCAGATGCCGGATAACCGGTGCTATCAAGGCGTACCCACAGCGGTGTGCTACCGGTATTGGTCACCTGCAGCGCGCCAAGCTGGTCGCCGTTCACGTTCTGTACCTGGGCTTTATCACCGCCTGATGCGGTATCCGCCAGAGACGTTTGCGCCTGCCATGCACCGGACAAAGTTTGCAGCGAGCGTCCGGCCAGGAACAGGGCGTTACTCTCCTGGGTCGAGAGCCAGCGCTGGCTGAAAGCTTGTTCCGACAAGGCGTTCAGCAGCGTATTTTGCGCATCCGGCAGAAGCTTGTACTCCTCAAGCAGAGAGAGCATCAGCGCATTATCACGAAGCGCACTGCCATAATCGGCCATCCAGTTTTTGCTGTCGTTACGCGGCGTTTTGATGGCCAGACCCAGCGCCTGCTGGCTGCGCGGTGCGTCGCCCATTAATTTAAGCGCCATCCCCAACTGCATCAGCGGCAGCCCGGAAGCGGCCTGTCCGTGACGTTCCCAGATTTCACGCAACGCACCAAGCGGGGCCTTTTGCTGGCGAGCCAGCACCAGCGCGGCATAGGCCTGCACCGCAAATTTACTGGCCTGGGTATCATCGCTGTAGCGGATGGACATCATGCCCGGGTCCTGCAGGTAACGCAGCAAGCGGCTGTTGGCGTTGTTAACCGCCTCAGCAGGCACGCTGTAGCCCTGCTCGCCTGCACGAACCAGGAAGTCAGTGACATAGGCGGTGAGCCAGTACTCCTCCGGACCGTTTTTATCCCAAAGCGCGAAACCTCCGTCATCACGCTGCATCTGCAGCAGACGGGAGATTCCGATATCAATGGCCGCACGGCGCTTGTCATCCGTATCCCCTTTGATGCCAAGCGCGGTCAACTGCGCCGCGTTGGTGTAGAGCGACGGGAACAGACCACTGGTGGTTTGCTCCAGACAGCCATACGGGTATGCCTGCAGCTCACGAATATAGCGCGCCAGATTCAGAGGCGGTTTCCCGCTCAGCAGCAATTGTCCCTGTAGCGTGGCAGGAGAGAAGCCATTAAGGTGCTGCGCCGGTGCACTCCACGACTCACCAGGATTCAGCATGGCACCGGTGTTAACGGTCTGCGCCGGGAATGCCGGACGAACGCCGATTTTCCAGCTCTTCTGTTGTGCAGCGAAAGTCTCGCCCGGCAGCTGCAGGCCGGTCACCTGAGCGGTCACTTCACCATCACCGTAGCCATCCAGCGCACGTACCGGTATAAACAGGGTGCTGCGCGCGCCCGGCGGTAACTTCACGGGCTGCGGCTGTGCGCCCTCAAGCGACAGCTTGCCGGTAGCGGTAAAGGCAACGTTCAGCGTTTGCGGCTGGTCCGTCAGGTTGGTCACATCCAGCGTCAGGCGTGAGGTATCGCCACTTGCCAGGAAGCGCGGCGTGTTCAGTTCGGTAATGATTGGGGCGGCGACAATCACTTTACCTTCGCTGCTGCCGAAATCATCTTCCGTCCAGGCCTGCGCCATCAGACGCAGCTCGCCGTTGAAGTCTCCAATGGGCAGCGTCACGGTCCCTTCACCGTTAGCATCGAGCTCGACCGGCTGCGCCTGCTGGGCAATGATAGTCACGTGGTTCACCGGTGGTTTACCGCCGCGCTTAAGCTCATCGCCGTCACCACCAAAGCGCAGCGCAGCCATGCGGCCCTGCCCTTCAATGACCTGACCGTAAATATCGTAGATATCCGCGCCGTAGCGCTTCTGACCGAAGAACGCTTCCCACGGATCCGGGGTAACGTAATCGGTGATGTTCAACACGCCGCTGTCCACTGCCGAGATCAGCACATTCACTTTTTGCGGAACGGCGCCTTCTTTGACGCTGGCCTTCACCTTCACGGACAGCGTCTGGTTTGGCCGCATTTTCTGCGGATTTTCCAGCGCGACATTCAGGCGGCGATTCTCATCGCCCATCGGCAGATGCAGTAACCCGACGGCACGTTTCGGCGTCGCTGATTTGGATTTATCGCCAGGGCGTACCACCAGCGTGCTGAGATAGAGATCGTGACGTTTCCAGGCCTTATCCACCGGGATTGAGAGATCGAGTCCGTTGGCCGGTACGTCGATCTCTTTCCACCAGAGCGGCCCTTCGCTGGACTCGATCATCGCATAGCCTTTACCCGCCGCCGGGGCAGCGATATGCAGCTGGATGGTATCTCCCGGCTGATAGGAAGGCTTGTCCAGTTTCATGGTCACACGGTCAGGACGAGCGGCACCGGTGCCGTCGCTATTATCCTGCCAGCTGTAGCCGGCCCAGAAGCGCACGCTGCTGACCATATCGTCCGGCGCTTTGACTTCCAGACGGTACGAGCCCCACTCCACCGGGAAGGTCACTTTACCGGTTTCATCGGCCTTGAGGGTCAGCGCCTGCTCGCCCTCCACCAGGTCTTTCTGATCAAACTGTGACTGCCAGCCATCGCTCTCTGACCAGTTCCAGTAGTAGTCACGGCGCTCACGGATCAGGCGAACCTGTAACCCGGAAACCGCCTTTTTTGCCCCGCTGGCATCGGCATAGACGATATCAAAGCTGGCATTGCCGTTTTCATCCACGATCGGCTGGTTGACGGTGGTGTCAGTGCGGTAGTCATAAACGGCCTTACTGGCAAACTGAGGACGGATACCCGGCAGCTCGGCCGCCGGCCAGATGGCCTGCTCAGCACGGCGCGTCACCGGGCGACCGCCCGATTCCAGAAGGCTGGCCTGCAGGATCAGCTGTAGCGGTGAATGCGCCTCTTTCCACTGGCTTTCGGTCGAGACCTGTCCGCGCCCCTGTTCATCAAGGGTTAGCTGAACTTCATCCAGGCTGCGGCTCAGGTTCTCTTCGGCGATATCACCAAACTGGAAGCCCGGCAGTGCAGCGACGGCTTCGCGCAGCGGTCGCAGGAAAAGCTGGCCTTGCAGGGAATTTCCGTTGGCAGGTGCGCCATACAGGTAATAACCCGCAATGTTAAAGTCGACGTTATCCTCGGTGGAAACCGGCGCTTTTTGTCCCGTCAGATTAAGCGCCATACGCTCCGGCATAAAATCTTCAACGTGGAAATCCCACAGGCGCTGTTGGTTATCGCCGGTATTGGCGCGGATATGCCACATACCGGTCTGCGCCCCGCCGTCCAGGGAATAATTGAAGCGATAGAGGCCGTTCTCAGGCTGGACGACAACCGTGCGCGCCACCTGTCCGTCCGGGCGCAGTACGTCGAGTTTAACCGGCTGGGCAGGAAGCGGTTTACCGTCGCTGTCGCGCAGCAAACCATTGAGGATCACCGTTTCGCCAGGGCGATAGAGATCGCGCGGGCCAAACATAAAGAATTGCTTGCTGTAGCCTGGGCTACCTGCGATATCAAACTCCGCCAGATCGAGGGCCGGAAGCTTGAGGTCAAGCAGCGTGGTCTGCCCGTCTTTACTGGCCAGAATCAGCGCGGCTTCTTTGTCAGTCTCAAGTTTTGCGTGGCCGTCAGCATCGCTGTTCGTTTCGGCAAGCGTCTGCCCTTTATCATTCAACAGGGTGACGGTAACGCCGGATTGCGCCGCGCCATCTTCCAGGCTCTGGGTGAAAATATCCAGACGGTTATGATAACGGTGAGCGGACAACCCAATATCACTTAAGGTAAAGAGGGTTGCGGCATTGCTGTAGTTATAGTGCCCGGCCTGATTCATGACCGCGATGTACACGCCTGACTGCTGGAGCGGCTTAATATCCCGCAGCGGCAACAGCAGTTTTTCACGGGTGTTGCGTGCCGGATTGAGGTCAAACCGGCCGGTATACACCAGGTCCGCCATTTTGAGCAGATTATCGGACTCCCAGTTAGTCAGGGAGTTACGGTACTCCCACTGGCTGACAAAGGAGGCCAGGGATTCAGGCTTCACGCGGTAGAAATTCACGTCAACATTGTTGACGTTGAGCGCCATTACCGGCAAACCTTCCACCACCTTGCCCGGCAGCAGTGAGCCACGGCTGGAAAAACCGACCGTCGGTTCAACATCCCGGGTAGTCAGGGCTTTTTCGTAATCGATACCAAATGTCGCTTTGTTCAGCGCCTGCAGATCACGTTCAACGGTGACAACCAGATTGCGGTTGGGCTCCAGATGGCGCAGGCGTAGCTCTTTCAGGTTAGGTGCGAGTTCCCACGCCCCGTCAACCTTGCCGCTTTTTTTATCCACCACATGCACTGTTTTGGCGAAATCCTGATCGGGATTAAGCGGAACAGAGAAGGTCAGGACCAGCGTGGCCGCGCCATCAAGCTGCACCTCTGAAGTATCCAGCAGGGTGAGCGCTTTGCCCTGACTCTGTGCCGCCAGCGTTGCCAGCTTTTCAGCGTCCGGCTTTTCCGGTGCTTTCGGTGTCGTTGCTGTGGATGCTGCGGGAGCCGCAGCCTGAGAGTTATCGTCGCTGTTATCACAGCCGACAAGCGAAAATGTGGTAAGCAGCGCGAGAGAAATCGCGGCTAAGCGAAACGGTGTCATCCTTTGTCCCTGGCCTATGGAGCCTGTTGGTCGTCTTCCGGATAAGTATTATCCGCAAGTTTCATTAATACAAAAAGTCTAATTTTAGAATCTGGAAAGCACCTCGCAGAGCGACGACGCCTTTACTCAGGCACTGCTATGCCGATCACAGTCGCAAACGTCACATGTTACCTTTTACGTCATTTGTTTTTAAAACAAGAAGATAGCTGGATTACCTCGCCTTTAGCCTGCTAGCTTTAAGCTCAAGACGCACCCCGAGTGCGCGGTTCACTAAGAGAGACAGTCATGAAACGAGCCGTGAACGCCCTACAAAATTTCGGAAAATCGTTGTACGGACCGGTACTTATCTTACCGATCGTCGGTCTGTTTATCGCATTCGGTAACGTCCTGGGGAACGGTAACCTCGCAGAGTATGTGCCGTTTCTCGGCCATCCGCTGATTCAGCATGTTGGTCAGCTTATCGCGAAATCGGCCGTGTCAGTACTGGTTAACCTGGCGCTGGTGTTTGCCGTCGGGATACCGATTGGCCTGGCCACGCGTGATAAAGGCTATGCGGCCCTGATCGGCCTGGTGACCTTTGTTGTTTTCATTAACGCGATGAACGTTACGCTGCAGCTCCAGGGCGAACTGGCCCCCGCTGACCAGATGAAAGCCGCCGGGCAAAGTATGGTGCTGGGCGTGCAGGTACTGGAGATGGGCGTTTTCGCCGGGATCCTGACCGGGGCTCTGTCCGGATACCTGTACAACAAGTACTCTGGCGTACAGTTTAACGGCGCGATGGCCATCTATTCCGGCCACTGTTTCGTCGCCATCGTCATGCTTCCTGTCTCAATGCTGCTCGGCGTCGTGATGAGCGAACTGTGGCCATTTGCCCAGCATGGCATCAGCGCACTGGCGCTGGCGATCAAAGGTTCCGGGCCTTTTGGGGTGGCCATTTACGGCTTCCTGGAACGCATTCTGGTGCCGACCGGCCTGCATCATCTGGTCTATACCCCCTTCCTGTATACCGAACTTGGGGGGACGCAAGAGGTATGCGGCACGGTTTATCAGGGCGCACGCAATATCTATTTCGCCGAAATGGCTTGTCCGGAAGTGAAGCAGTTGAGCAGCACGGTAGTGTGGGACGCGCGCGGCATCAGCAAAATGTTTGGCCTGCCCGCGGCAGCACTGGCGATGTACATGACCGCCAGGCCGGAGCGCAAAGCGGCAGCCAAAGCCATCCTGATCCCGGCAGCATTAACCTCTTTGCTGGTGGGCGTTACCGAGCCGATTGAGTTTTCGTTCCTGTTCGTCGCTCCACTGCTGTTTGTGGTACATGCGGTGCTGACCGGCATCGGCATGATGCTTTTCTCTCTGTTCGGTGTTCATGCCATCGGCGCTAACGGAATTATCGATTTTATTCTTTATAACCTGCCGCTCGGCACGGAGAAGTCCAACTGGCCGATGTACATCGTGGTCGGGCTCATCATGTTCGCGCTCTATTTTGTGGTGTTCCGCTTCCTGATCCTGCGCTTCAACATGAAGACGCCAGGACGCGAGGATGACGATCAGGAGACGCGCCTGTACAGCAAACAGGAGTATCAGGCGAAGGGGAACAATGACGGGCTGGGTGAATCCATCGTGGTGGGACTGGGAGGCCGGGAAAACATTGAGGTAGTGGATAACTGCTACACCCGCTTACGCGTCACGGTGAAGGATGTCTCCATCATCGACGAGCCGCGTCTCAAAGCGACCGGCGCGAAAGGGATTATCAAACAAGGTAACAACGTTCAGGTGGTCTACGGGCTGCATGTCAAAAAAATGCGAGAAGCCGTTGAGACGTTTCTCTGAGAGGAGCTAAAGATGTTTACACCCCCTTTTATTCTGTCGATTGCCGGTGGCGGCAGCACCTATACGCCAGGTATCGTGAAAAGCCTGATGGTACGCCTGCAGGACTTCCCGCTGGCCGAGATTCGCCTCTACGATATCGACGAAGCACGCCAGAACACCATTGCACCGGTGGTGGAGAAGGTCATTCGCGACCATAGCCAGAGCATTACCTTCACCGTGACCACAGACCCGGAAGTCGCGTTCAGCGGGGCGCACTTTGTCTTCGCCCAGATGCGTGTCGGCCAGTACAGAATGCGTGAGCAGGATGAGAAGATCCCGCTGCGCCACGGCGTGGTGGGCCAGGAAACCTGCGGTCCTGGCGGGCTGGCATACGGCCTGCGCACGATCCTGCCGATGGTCGAGTTGATCGATCTGGTGGATCGCTACGCGCATGAAAAAGCCTGGATCGTGAACTATTCCAACCCGGCAGCGATCGTTGCGGAAGGGGTGCGCCGCCTGCGACCGGACGCCCGCGTGCTTAATATCTGCGATATGCCAGTGGCGGCGATGCGTAACATGGGGGCCATTTTGGGTGTGGACCGCCACAAGCTGGAGGTGGACTACTTTGGTCTGAACCACTTCGGCTGGTTTACCCGCGTGCGGGTGGACGGCGAGGACAAGCTGCCGGAACTGCGTCGGCATATCGCGAGGTTCGGCCTGCTGACGGAAGATGCGGCCAAAACGGATCCGCAGCACTCAGATCCGTCGTGGGTGAAAACCTGGCGCAACATCAAGCCCATCATGGATAACTTCCCGGAATATCTGCCAAACCCCTATCTGCAGTACTACCTGATGCCTAACCAGATTGTGGAACATCAGAACCCGGACTACACCCGCGCGAACGAAGTGATGAACGGGCGTGAGAAAAAGCTGTTTGCCGCAGCAGAAGAGTATAAGCGTACCGGGATTTTACCGGATGCCTTCCACGTGGGCGTCCACGGCGAGTTTATTGTCGATGTCGCCTGCTCGCTGGCATTTAACCTGCGTCAGCGCCATCTGGTAATGGTGGAAAACCGCGGGGCGATAACCAATCTGCCGTACGACGCGGTGGTGGAAGTCCCGGCCTACATCACCTCTGAAGGGCCAGAGCCTATCCGCGTGGGTCGGGTCCCGCTGTTCCATCAGACGCTGCTACAACAGCAGCTCGCCTCTGAACAGCTGCTGGTGGAAGCGACCATTGAAGGCAGCTACGAAAAAGCGCTGCAGGCGTTCACCCTGAACCGCACCGTGCCCACCATGGAGCACGCAAAAGCGATTCTTGATGACATGATTGACGCCAACCGTGACTACTGGCCTGCGCTGCAAAAAGCCTGGCAGAACGGTGAAGCGGTGAAAAAATAGGGTCGTGCTCGCGAGTTGAACGTGGTTTGCTTGTCGGTGTCAGAAAAAACACCGACAATCCTTTTTTACGGAAAAGACTGGAGGCAACCCATGTCCACCTCATATTTTGTCGCCGCCGACTGGCTGATTGAGCACGGTGACGATCCGGAAGTACAGATTATTGACGCGCGTATGGCACCTGCCGGGCAGGAACACCTTCGCGATATGGTCGCAGAATACCGCGCAGGGCATTTGCCGGGCGCGGTATTTTTTGATATTGAAGCCCTGTCCGACCATAACTCCCCTCTCCCGCACATGCTGCCGCGACCGGAAGCGTTCTCCGTGGCGATGCGCGAACTTGGCGTCAATCGTGACAAACACCTCGTGGTTTACGATGAAGGTAACCTCTTCTCCGCACCGCGCGCCTGGTGGATGCTGAAAAACTTTGGCGTGGAGAAAGTCTCAATTCTTGCAGGCGGCCTCGCGGGCTGGAAGCGTGATGAACTGCCATTACAGCAGGGCGACGTGACGCTGCCGGAAGGCGAGTTCGACGCGACGTTTGATGCGCATCAGGTAAAACGTCTGACCGACGTGCTGGTGGTCAGCCATGAAAAAACGGCGCAAATTGTCGATGCCCGCCCTGCAGCGCGCTTTAACGCCCAGGCGGATGAACCGCGTCCGGGGCTGAAGCGCGGCCATATTCCCGGCGCGTTGAATGTGCCGTGGGGCGATCTGGTGTTTGAAGGTGAATTAAAAACGACCGATGAGCTGCGCGCCATTTTTGATCGTCAGGGCGTGGATTTGCATCGTCCCGTTATTGCCAGCTGCGGGTCCGGCGTCACGGCCTGCGTGGTGATTCTGGCGCTCGCCACACTCGGTGTAAACGACGTGACGCTCTATGATGGCGCCTGGAGTGAATGGGGTGCACGAGACGATTTGCCCGTTGAACCGGCCAAATAATGGATAACCGTCTGGCCACGCTGTTAACGCGCGGGGCGTCACTGACCCGCGCGGAATATCGCGTGCTGGCCCACCTGACAGATCATCCTCTGCTGGTGGGCAATATTACGGTGCGCGAACTGGCGCAGGCGACGTTCGTCTCAACCGCTACCATTATGCGTTTGTGTCAGAAATTAGGCTTCAGCGGTTTCAGCGAATTTATCTGGCACTGCAAACAGCTGTTAACCGAGACGCCGTATATCGCCGCGCAGGCACAACAGCGCCCGGAACTGCCGGCGCTTTTCAGTCAATTTATCGCGAACTATCAGCAAACCTTTCAGTGGGTAACGCAGGAGAAGCGCGCGCAATTTTCGACGTTACTGCGCCAGAAAGAGAGCTTCTTTCTTTATGGCGCCGGCTTCTCTTATCTCTTCGCCGAGTACCTCACCAAGAAATTGCAGGTGCTGGGCAAAACGGCGTTTATTTCCGGGCCGGGGGATAGCCGGAACATTTTCCTCAGCAACGCTGCGCGGTATCAGGTGTTTATCGCCGTCTCACGCAGCGGTGAAACCGAACAAGTGCTGGATAAAGCGCGGATCGCTAAAAACGTGGGTATGACGGTCGTGGCTTTTACGCGCGCTTCGGCCAATACGCTGGCGGGAATGGCAGATTTACACTTTGCCTTATATGACGAGGCGGTACATTACGCCGCAGAAGCCGCTGGCGTGACGTCGTTTGAGTCGAATCTGGTCCTGCTGATGGATTTACTGCTGCTGGAAGCGACGGGGTGAAAAATCACCCCGCGTAATCAGATAATGCGGGTGGTTTTGAGATCGCGCAGGAATCCGCCCCAGCGACGCTCGTAAAACGGCGTGATGTGCTCGGTAATAAAGTGGCTGATGCCCTTCTCATCCTTCTTCACCTGACAGATATCGATCGGCTCATCACCCGGCAGCGTATCGGTGGCAACACTGCCCGCAGCCTGAATAATCTCCTCGATATCGCCGTCTGCTTCAATGCCAATCAGCAGTACCGGCTGTTCATCCGTGCTCTCTTTAATAGAGCAGAGGAACGCGCGCCTCACGGGTTTGAGGGTTTTGAACAGCGTGGTCAGCGAATCAATCATCTGCGCAGGGGGTTCGGCTACTTCAGACAACAGCAGCGTTTCGCCCCCTTCCAGCACTTCCTGCGTACTGAGCGGGTTGCCCTCCTCGCCAATCAGATGGTTGATTTCACGCGGGGTGAACTCTTTCCCGGTTGGCAGTTTGGCGTTGAGGAACAAGGTCTGGCCCAGCGTCATTTCGAACAGAGTGCGCACCGGCATCACCACGAACGCCTGCTCGTCTTCAACGGCCTGCTGCAGCGCTTCCAGCGAGGTGAAGAACGGGATCACCGACGTGCCGTCGTCTTTCTCCCAGTGGAGCAGGTCCAGCGCGCTGTCTTCAACAACCTGTTCGCCTTCCGCTGCGGTACCCGGAACCCAGACGGTGGACTCCAGCAACGTGCGGAAAAATGCCGGACGGTGGGCAGGTTCGGTCGCCGCCTGTTCCAGCAGAGTTTCTAATTCGTTTTTCGTTTCAGACATAGTTTGGCTACTTCAACATAATGTCGGCTGGCGCAAGGCTAACAGGCCTACAAAACCGTAGGCCCGGACAAGCACAGCGCCGCCGGACAAAAACAATTACTCGGCAGTCAGCAGGTTCGCGATAGTACGCACGCCCAGTCCCGTTGCCCCTGCAGACCACTGCTCAACGGCCGCTTTACGGTAGGTTGCGGAGCAGTCGATGTGCAGCCAGCCTTCGTGATAGTTCTCAACGAAGTGAGACAGGAAGCCGGCCGCCGTGCTCGCACCCGCCGGATAGGCTGCGCTCGCGGTGTTGTTCAGTTCGGCGAAGTTAGACGGCAGCTGGCTGCGGTGGAATTCGGCCAGCGGCAGACGCCAGAACGGTTCGTTCTCCGCGGCCGCGCTTGCCAGCAGGCGAGCTGCCAGTTTGTCGTCAAAGCTGAACAGCGCATGGTAGTCGTTGCCCAGCGCGGTTTTCGCCGCACCGGTCAGGGTCGCCATGTCGATAATCAGCTCTGGCTTCTGCGCAGACGCGTCGATGAGACCATCGGCCAGCACCAGACGACCTTCCGCATCGGTGTTCATCACTTCCACGTTTTTACCGTTACGGTAGCGAATGATGTCGCCGAGCTTAAAGGCATTACCGCTCACCATGTTGTCCGCACAGCACAGGTAAAGCTTCACGCGCTTGTTCAGACCGCGCGTAATGGCAAACGCCAGCGCGCCAGTGATGGTTGCCGCACCGCCCATATCGGACTTCATGGAGTCCATGAACGCGCTCTGCTTCAGACTGTAACCGCCGGTATCGAACGTGATGCCTTTCCCGACCAGGCAGGCAAATACCGGTGCTGCTTTATCACCGGTTGGGTTGTAATCCAGCGCCAGCAATACCGGAGGACGCTCGGAACCGCGACCCACGGTGTGGATCCCCATATAGTTCTGCTCGCGCAGGTCTTCACCTTTGGTGATGCGGTAAGACATTTTGTCGCCGGCCACGCCGCACAGCAGGTCAACGGCGCGCTGCGCAAGTTGTTCAGGACCCAGCTCTTCTGCCGGGGCGTTAATGGTATCGCGCACCCAGTCGATAATGGTCAGACGGCTTTCCAGCTCTTTCTGACCCGCTTCGTCGAGCGTCG
Source organism: Enterobacter cloacae complex sp. 394I7 (assembly GCF_057320345.1). Classification (NCBI taxonomy): domain Bacteria; kingdom Pseudomonadati; phylum Pseudomonadota; class Gammaproteobacteria; order Enterobacterales; family Enterobacteriaceae; genus Enterobacter; species Enterobacter cloacae complex sp. 394I7. The sequence continues at coordinate 125,228 of NZ_JBXWCR010000007.1, forward strand.
CCCACTCGATTTTACGGCTGCCTTTCGGTCCTTTGTAACCCGCCCAGAATGCCCAGCTGCGGTCGATATCCCAGCCTTCGCCGTCCAGGGTGACATGTTTAATGCCCAGACCATCAATTTTGCGCGCTGCGCGCTGGATCAGACCCAAATCATCGTTGCCAGTCAGGTGCAGGGTAATACCGTCGTTGTTGATACTGTAGGTGGCTTTCTCGCCCCAGCGCGCGTCAGCAGGCTGATTCGAGATCGTAATCTTCATCGCTTCGGTCATTTTATTTATCCTTATTAGCAAACGGGCCGCCTGAAGGCAGCCCGTAAGGTGATTTATTCTGCTTCATCTAACCAGACTAACAGAATCGCCTCCAGAATTTTTTCATTGGATGCGTTTGGATCGTCGTCAAAATCGTCTAAATCGCAGATCCACTGATGCATATCGGTGAAGCGTACGGTTTTAGGATCGAGATCCGGGTTAGCGTCGTAGAGCGCTTCGCCGATTTCACGGCTGTCAGTCCACTTCAGTCCCATATCAGTGCTCGCGTGCGTGGTTGATGGTGTAGCGTGGAAATTCCACGACCAGATCTTCATCGGTCACCAGAGCCTGGCAGCTCAAACGGCTGTCTGGCTCCAGACCCCATGCTTTATCCAGCATGTCGTCTTCATCTTCGGTGCTCTCGGCCAGAGAGTCAAAACCTTCACGCACGATGCAGTGGCAGGTTGTGCAGGCACAGGATTTTTCACAGGCGTGTTCCACTTCGATACCGTTACGCAGGGCAACATCGAGAATGGTCTCACCGGTCTTCGCTTCCAGAACAGCACCATCCGGACAGAGGTCCGCATGAGGCAAAATAACAATCTTTGGCATATTAAACCTCGTCCACGGACTGGCCTTTCAGCGCGACGCGGACAGATTTGTCCATGCGGCGAGCAGCAAAGTCCTGGGTTTGTTTATCAACGTTTTTAATGGCTTCTTCTATTGCATCAGCATCATTGCCTTCGGCCACTGCGCTTAAGCGCGCGGCAGCCTCGTCAATCACCTGACGCTCAGCGGCGCTTAACAGCGCGGCGTCGGCAGCGAGCGCACCGTTCAGACTTTCCAGCACGCGTGCGGCTTCAACTTTCTGTTCTGCCAGCATACGCGCCTTCACATCCTGTTCGGCGTAGCTCATTGAATCCTGAATCATGGAGGCGATCTCACCATCGGTCAGGCCGTAGGACGGCTTCACCTGGATAGACGACTCAACGCCGGTGGATTTCTCCATCGCCGTGACGCTCAGCAGGCCGTCCGCATCCACCTGGAAGGTAACGCGAATATGCGCACCGCCCGCAGGCAGCGCAGGAATACCGCGCAGCGCAAAGCGCGCCAGTGAACGACAGTCCTGCACCAGCTCGCGCTCGCCCTGCATCACATGGATGGACATCGCGGTCTGGCCGTCTTTGAAGGTGGTGAATTCCTGTGCACGCGCCACCGGAATGGTGGTGTTACGCGGAATGACTTTCTCCACCAGTCCCCCCATGGTTTCTAAACCCAGGGAGAGTGGAATAACATCCAGCAGCAACATCTCGCTGTCCGGCTTGTTGCCGACCAGAATATCCGCCTGGATAGCCGCGCCCACGGCAACCACTTTATCCGGGTCGATGGACGTCAGCGGCGTGCGGCCAAAGAATTCGCCCACACGTTCACGCACCAGCGGTACGCGCGTGGAGCCGCCAACCATGACCACTTCCAGCACCTCGTCAGCCTCAACGCCCGCATCTTTTAGTGCGCGACGGCAGGCCAGCAGGGTGCGTTTCACCAAAGGCGCGATCAGGTCGTTAAACTGTTCCCGGGTAATTTCCCCCTGCCAGCCCGCCACGTTGACGGTGACAGACTGCGCATCGCTCAGCGCGATTTTCGCGTCAATGGCCACGTCCAGCAGTTCACGCTGCACGCGTGCATCGCTGCGATCGGGAATACCCGCCTGTTCACGAATGAAATCAGCCAGCAGATGGTCGAAGTCATCGCCACCCAGCGCAGAATCACCGCCGGTAGCCAGCACTTCAAACACCCCACGGCTTAAGCGCAGGATAGAGATATCAAAGGTCCCGCCCCCCAGATCGTAAACCGCAATCACCCCTTCCTGACCGGAGTCCAGGCCGTAGGCAATGGCGGCCGCCGTCGGTTCGTTCAGCAGGCGCAGAACGTGCAGTCCCGCCAGACGCGCCGCGTCTTTGGTGCCCTGACGCTGTGCATCATCAAAGTAGGCCGGAACGGTAATGACCACGCCATCGAGATCGCCGCCGAGCGTTGCCGTAGCACGCGCCGCCAGCGCTTTGAGGATATCAGCAGAAACGCGGATCGGGTTCAGCAGCCCCGCTGCCGTGGCAATCATTGGCAGGCCGTTTTCACTGGCCTGCAGCTGATACGGCAGATGCGGATAACGGGTCTGAATATCGACGAGGGAGCGGCCCATCATGCGTTTTACGGAACTGATGGTGTTTGCCGGATCGCGCGCGGCGTTCGCGCGTGCGTCATAGCCAACCGCGTGGCCCTGCTGTTGGTAGTGGACCACGGAAGGCAGCAGATGACGGCCCTGCTCGTCAGCCAGCGTTTCCGCCTGGCCGCTTCGCACGGTCGCCACGAGAGAATTGGTGGTGCCCAGATCAATACCTACCGCCAGACGACGCTGGTGCGGTGCGGCACTTAAGCCAGGCTCACTAATTTGTAATAAGGCCATAATTGCTTCCGAAATTAAAAATCGAGCAGCTTTTCTTCGAGTTGTTCAGCACTGCTTCGCAGTTTATCGAGAAAACGGAGTTTGCGCACAGTGTCTGCCGCCACATCCCAGGTCTCGTTGTTCAGTTGCTCCACCATCAGTTGATGGCGGGTATCGAACATGCCTTTTACGCGCTTGATGAAGCTTTCCAGACGCGCTTCATCTTTGGCCTGTTCAATCTCATCCAGCTCTTCACGCAGTTCCAGCTGTTCCATCAAAAACGCCGTATCACGCACGGTGTGCTGTTCACTCGCCAGATCAAAGCCATGAAGCGAGAGCAGATACTCAGCGCGAGACAGTGGATGGCGCAGCGTCTGCCAGGCCTGATTGATGGTCGCAGATTGCGATACCGCAGCCAATTGCTCTGACTGAGTACCACTGGCGAATTTATCCGGATGATACTGACGCTGCAGATCCTGGAAGCGGATCGTCAGCGCCTGCAGATCAATCGGGTATTGAGCGGGTAGTCCGAAGAGAGTGAAGTAATCCATAACAATCTCAGGGGTAGCCTGTTAGAACAAACCCCACGCACAGGAGTCCTGCGGTGGGGTTTCGGATGACGCGCGGTTAAACGTGGAAGCTTTCGCCGCAACCACACTCGTCTTTGACGTTCGGGTTCGTGAATTTGAACCCTTCGTTCAGGCCTTCTTTTACAAAGTCCAGCTGAGTGCCATTGAGGAATTGCAGGCTTTTGCCATCGACCACCACCTTCACGCCCTTGTCTTCAAACACGGTGTCATCAGACGCCGGTTCGTCAACAAACTCCAGTACGTAAGCCATACCAGAACAGCCGGAGGTACGTACGCCCAGTCGCAGGCCAAAGCCTTTACCACGGTTCGCCAGAAAAGAGCTTACTCGCGCGGCAGCGCTGTCGCTAAGGGTAATCGACATACTCAAACCTCAATTATTTTGCTTCACGTTTGCTTTTGTAATCCGCAATGGCGGCTTTGATCGCGTCTTCTGCCAGGATAGAACAGTGAATTTTCACGGGTGGCAGTTCGAGTTCTTCAGCAATATCCGTGTTCTTGATTGCCTGTGCTTCGTCCAGAGACTTGCCCTTCACCCATTCGGTGACCAGGGAGCTGGAGGCGATAGCAGAACCGCAGCCGTAGGTCTTGAAGCGCGCGTCTTCAATGATACCTTCATTGTTGACTTTAATCTGCAGCTTCATCACGTCGCCACACGCTGGCGCACCGACCATACCGCTACCTACGCTTTCGTCGCTGTTGTCAAAAGAGCCGACGTTGCGCGGGTTCTCGTAATGATCAATAACTTTTTCGCTGTATGCCATGTTGAATTCTCCTTATGTACCGATTAGTGATGTGACCATTCAATGCTGTTCAGATCCACGCCCTGCTTGAACATTTCCCACAGTGGAGAAAGGTCACGCAGACGACCGATGGAGTTGCGAACCAGCTTGATGGTGTAGTCAATCTCTTCTTCGGTAGTGAAACGACCTAAAGAGAAACGGATAGAGCTGTGTGCCAGCTCGTCAGTCATGCCCAGTGCGCGCAGCACATAGGATGGCTCCAGGCTTGCAGACGTACAGGCAGAACCGGAAGAAACCGCCAGGTCTTTCAGCGCCATAATCAGCGATTCACCTTCAACATAGTTGAAGCTGACGTTGAGAATGTTTGGTGCGCCCTGTTCGAGATCGCCGTTCAGATACACTTCTTCCATATCTTTCACGCCATCCCACAGACGGTTACGCAGCGTGCGCAGGCGCGCCATCTCGGTTTCCATCTCTTCTTTCGCAATACGGTAAGCTTCGCCCATACCCACGATCTGGTGAACAGGCAGCGTACCGGAACGCATACCGCGCTCGTGACCGCCACCGTGCATCTGTGCTTCGATGCGGATACGCGGTTTACGACGAACGTACAGTGCACCAATACCTTTCGGGCCATAGATTTTGTGGCCGGAGAAGGACATCAGGTCCACTTTCAGCTGGCTCAGATCGATAGGCAGTTTGCCCACGCTCTGGGTGGCGTCTACGTGGTAGATGATGCCGCGCGCACGGCACATTTCGCCGATGGTCGCGATATCTTGCACAACGCCAATTTCGTTGTTTACGTGCATGATGGAGACCAGAATGGTGTCATCACGCATGGCCGCTTCGAGCTCTTTCAGGTCGATGATACCGTTGCTCTGTGGTGCCAGGTAAGTCACGTCGAAACCTTCACGCTCGAGCTGACGGCAGGTATCCAGCACGGCTTTGTGTTCGGTTTTGCTGGTGATGATGTGCTTGCCTTTTTTCTGATAAAAGTTGGCCGCACCTTTGATCGCCAGGTTATCGGATTCGGTCGCACCGGAGGTGAATACAATCTCACGCGGGTCGGCACCCACCAGGTCAGCAATCTGATTACGGGCGATATCTACCGCCTCTTCAGCATGCCAGCCAAAACGGTGTGAACGGGAAGCTGGGTTACCAAAGTTTCCGTCCAGGGTCAGACACTGCATCATTTTCTCGGCAACACGCGGGTCCACCGGCGTGGTTGCGGAGTAGTCGAGATAAATCGGTAATTTCATTGCTCTATAAACTCCGTACATCGCTTCAATGCAAGGAATCAGGCAACCGGCTGGATGTACGACCGAGTACACGGAGCGAGCGAACGCTCCGGCCTGATTCTGAAATACTTATCTTTTTATTACGCGCGTAATTTGACGTCGATCGCGTCCTGCCCGCGGGTGCTGCGTTGGGAGTCCTGGCTGTGCTGACGGCCAGAGACATCCAGAACTTCCTGGTTATTTACCAGCTCACCTAAGGTGATGTTGTTCAGGAAGCCGGTCAGACGATCGCTCAGGTCGCGCCACAGCGCGTGGGTCAGGCACTTATCGCCGCCCTGGCAGCCGCCTTTACCCTGGCAACGGGTCGCATCAACGGATTCGTCAACGGCACTGATCACTTCGCCAACTGCAATACTGCCCGCGTCTTTACCCAGCAGATAACCGCCGCCTGGGCCACGAACGCTGGAAACCAGTCCATTTTTACGCAGTCTGGAGAACAGCTGCTCCAGATAGGAGAGGGAGATCCCTTGTCGTTCAGAAATATCAGCCAACGGAACCGGGCCCGCTTCGGAGTTGAGCGCAACGTCCAGCATCGCGGTCACGGCATAACGCCCTTTAGATGTCAGTCTCATGTCTTACTTAACCTCAAACTCGCCCCTGCCCGGGGTTTTTTATAGTAAAATGGGGGTATTGCATAGCAGGGCCAAGTCTGACATTCCTGACTAAAATGGTCAACTATTTACTTGACTGTTTTAGTCAGGTATTTAACCTTCCGTGCCGTATCACCAGGATGGGCACTACTCTTTATTCTTTTGCTCAATCGACGCCAGGATCCCGCGCAGAATATTCAGTTCTTGGCTTTCCGGACGCGCACGGGTAAACAGGCGGCGCAGCTTGTTCATTACCTGCCCCGGGTGACCTTCACGGATGAAACCGGTAGAGAGCAGGGTCTGCTCCAGGTGACCATAGAAGCGCTCCAGATCGTCCACCAGCGGGTAGACGGCCTCTTCCTGCGGCTCTGCCGTTGCTTTTTCCTGCGTCGCCAGCCACGCCATACGCACTTCATAGGCAATCACCTGAACGGCCATTGCCAGGTTCAGGGAGCTGTATTCCGGGTTAGCGGCAATGGCCACGTGGTAATGGCACTTCTGCAGTTCATCGTTGGTCAGGCCCACGCGTTCACGGCCAAACACCAGCGCTACAGGAGCCTGTTCGGCTTCAGAGACGCTTTTCAGACCGCATTCACGCGGATCCAGCATCGGCCACGGCAGTGTACGGGAGCGGGCGCTGGTCCCGACCACCAGACTGCACCCTGCCAGGGCTTCGTCCAGGGTATCCACGATCTGCGCGTTACCAATGACATCGCTGGCACCCGCAGCCAGAGCGATAGCCTGTGAGTCGGGTTTCACCAGTGGGTTAACCAGCCACAGGTTCGTTAAGCCCATGGTTTTCATAGCGCGGGCTACGGAGCCCATATTGCCAGTGTGCGATGTTTCGACCAGCACGATTCGAATGTTTTGCAGCATAGTTTTAATGTCTGGATTCTGTGTCTGAAGAATATTCGGCCATATTATCATAAACGAGAGACATATTCCGATCTCGCTGCTATACTCTGCGCCGATTTTCCCGTTCTTTAACATCCAGTGAGAGAGACCGATGCATCCGATGCTGACCATCGCCGTGCGCGCAGCGCGCAAGGCGGGTAATGTAATTGCCAAACACTACGAAACGCCAGATTCTGTTGAAACCAGCCAGAAAGGCAGCAATGATTTCGTAACCAACGTCGATAAAGCCGCTGAAGCGATTATTATCGATACCATCCGCAAATCTTACCCGCAGCACACCATCATCACCGAAGAAAGCGGTGAACTTGAAGGTACCGATCAGGATGTTCAATGGGTTATCGATCCACTGGATGGCACCACCAACTTCGTCAAACGTCTGCCACACTTCTCCGTGTCTATCGCAGTACGCATTAAAGGTCGTACTGAAGTCGCCGTGGTTTACGATCCAATGCGTAACGAACTGTTCACCGCGACCCGCGGTCAGGGCGCGCAGCTGAACGGCTACCGTCTGCGCTGCAGCAATGCACGCGACCTCGACGGTACCATTCTGGCAACTGGCTTCCCGTTCAAGGCGAAGCAGCACGCAACCACTTACATGAATATCCTGGGCAAACTGTTCACCGAATGCGCGGACTTCCGTCGCACCGGTTCTGCCGCGCTGGACCTGGCCTATGTGGCTACCGGTCGCGTTGACGGTTACTTTGAGTTGTCACTGAAGCCATGGGATTTTGCAGCGGGCGAGCTGATCGCGCGTGAATCAGGCGCCATTGTTTGCGATTTCACCGGCGGCCACAACCATCTGACGACCGGCAACATCGTTGCAGGTAACCCACGTGTTGTTAAAGCCATGCTGGCAAACATGCGTGATGAGCTGAGCGACGCGCTGAAGCGTTAATCCAGCCTGCGGTGCCCTCTCCCGCCGGGAAAGGGCACCATGCTGTACCTGACTAAAACGGCCTTAATCCCCTTCCCACCGGCACCGCGCTCATCCACATCGTTACCGCAGCCACCAGCAGAATCATCCCGCCCGCCAGCGCGAGCGTTGTCCATCCGACCTGCCGCCACAGCACCGGCGTTTTATTGCCGCTGAGTTTGACCGCCAGTTGACGGAAACTGTGCACCAGCAGTGCCAGTGACGAAATCGTGAGTGACGTCCCGGCCGCCATGGCCAATGCCGAGAGCATTCCCCAGCCAAATACACCCATCACCTTACTGAACAGCAGCACCATGATTGCCCCTGAACACGGACGCATGCCCATTGAGAGCACAACCATCAGCCGCGCTCGCCAGTCATCACCGTTCTGTAGCTGCGCCTGCGTCGGCAGATGCTGATGCCCACAGCCGCAGTTCGCAGTGTGTTCATGGTGCGGCGTAAAAGCCCTGAACTGGGGTTTGTGCAGTAAAGCCCGCAGTTTTTTCAGTGCCCGCCAGCACAGGAGCAAGCCCAGCACACCGACCAGCGCGTAACTGCCCTTCTCCAGCCAGAAACTGCTGGCATGCAGCTGACGAGCAGGAAGGCGTAATAACGACAGGACCACCACCACCAGCGCAATCGCCATGCCGCCCTGAAGCAGCGAAGATGCGAGGGTCAACCCAATGCTTGATTTGAGCCTGGACGGATGGGTCGCAAGCCAGGTCGCGATCACGATTTTGCCGTGTCCCGGCCCCAGCGCATGCAGGACACCGTAGAGAAAACTGAAGGCCAGAAGAGAACCGCCTGCCTTCGTCGGGTTTTCCGCCACCGCCTTCAGTAAGCCACTCATCTGCTGGTTGACCTCGCGCTGCCAGACAATGCTTTTCATCATCACCTGCGGCCAGGCGTGCCATAGCCACAACGCGCCGCACACGGCCAGCAGCAAAAAGAGCGCCAGCGGCCAGAGATGAAGCCAGCGGCGTGATTTTCGTGCCGGAGACGCGATCACTGACATTGCAACGTCACCTGCTGTGCGAACTGTTTACCCAGCTCCATGTCTTCGGGTGGTGCATCTTCTTTATCGAGAGAGACCGCAAAATTGAGCGTCTCTTCGCTCGGTTTTGGCGTGTGCATTGCCATCTTGCAGGTTTTTTGCAGGGCTGCCGGTAGCGTCACATCACTCTCCTCTGCGTAATGCATATCGACATAGTAAGTGGGATCAAAGGTGGAAAACGTATAGGTCTGCCCAGCCAGCGGTTGCGGATGCGCCAGCGGCAGGACAAACGTCAGTACCGCCTGATGTCCGTCGCGGGTCATGCCATATTCCGTCGGCCGATTCATAAATTTCACTTTTTGTCCGTTGTGCCAGAACTCGGTGAAATAGTGCTGACCAAGCACGTTGGCCATCACTTCCGCCGCCAGCTTTTTCCAGATTTCATCCCCGGGTTTTGCATTCCCGGCATCGTACAGCAGGTCAGCCGAGGTGATTTCATCCATCGTCCAGCGCATTTTCAGGCCACTGAGCTGCGTTCCGTCCGTTACCAGCTCGGTTTTCAGGCTGATAAAACTGTGAGGATGCGCGACGACAGCAAAGGGGATCACCGTCAAAAATAACGCCATTGCGCTTTGTTTAACTGTTTGCATCAATTCCTCACGTCATAAATTCTGTGATGTTCGCCAGCAATCCTGAGTGAAAGGCCTGCCGGCGCGCTTTTCAGCGCCCATCCTTTAGCTATTCTTATCAAACATTCCCACTGGATACCCGACAGATGATGACGACGCTTGAAATTCCATCTGTGCTTTCCAGTTCGCAGCGCCGCTGCCAGGTGCTTTTAATGCTTTACCTGCCCGATGCTGCCGTTACCGCACAGAGCATTATCGCTGCCAATGGCGTGGACGACGCTATGGCACGGCAAGATATAGCCGAGACGCGCGATGAAATCCAGCGCTATCACCGGCTCGACATCGTCACGTACCATGACGGCAGCTACCGGATTGAAGGCTCAGCCCTGAATCAACGTTTATGCCTGTTGCACTGGCTGCGCAGGGCTATGCGGCTGTGTCCGCAATTCGTTTCGCATCAGTTTACCCCCGCGCTGAAAACCGCGCTTAAACAGCAGGGCATTGCCCGTCCTCTCTATGACGATACCAACCTGCGGGCGTTGATCAGCTTCTGCTCGCGCAAGCTTCAGCGCCCGTTTGATTGCCGGGACGTACAGTTTTTGCAACTCTATCTGCAGTATTGCCTGATGCAGCATCATCTGGGGAATACCCCGCAGTTTTCATCGGTGCAGCGTAACTGGACGCAATCAAGAGGGGAATATTTCACCGCTCAGGAGATTGTTCGTCACTGGAAACGCCGTGTGCCACAAGGGACCCACAGCGAGGAACAACTTTTTCTCGCGCTGCTGTTTATGATGCTGCGCACCCCTGACCCTGTGCTTGATAAGCATCAGCAGGATCAGCGCCTGCGTCGGGCGATTGTGCGCATGGTCGCCCGTTTTCGGGCGCAAACCGGGATGAACTTCAGCGATGAACAGGGGCTGACCGATCAGCTTTATATTCATCTGGCCCAGGCGCTGGACCGCTCGCTGTTTGAGATAGGCATCGACAATAGCCTGCCGGAAGAGATCCATCGTCTCTACCCCCGCCTGTTACGCACCACCAAAGAGGCGTTGTTTGAGCTGGAAGCGGAATTCGGGCTGCGTTTTTCTGATGAAGAGATGAGCCTGGTGGCGGTCATTTTCGGCGCCTGGCTGATGCAGGAGACCGATCTGCATGAGAAGCAGGTGGTGTTATTGACGGGAGAGGATAAATCCTGTGAGGACGTGATAGAGCAGCAACTGCGCGAATTGACGTTGCTGCCGCTCAACATTCGATATCAGACGCTGCAGGCCTATCAGAAAGAGGGGGCACCGCGCGAAGCGGCGCTGGTCATCACCCCTTATCCGACCGCCCTGCCCCTGTTCTCACCACCGCTGATCCACGCCGTTGAGACGCTGAACACGCAGCAGCAAGAACATATTCGCGCCATGCTGGAATCGTAGCTACGCGCGCGCGGCGACTTTAGGACGAACGAACATCGCCGGTAGGGCGACAAGCGCCATGACCCAGAAGACCCCGTGTCCCAGATGCTGGTAAAGGAAGCCCGCAAAGACCGTCATCACCGCAATGCTGCCCCCCATCGCCACCGCCGAATAAACCGACTGCAACCGAATGACATCCCCGCCTTCACGCGCGGCGATATAGCGCATGGCCGCCAGGTGACATACCGTGAAGGTGCCGCAGTGCAGAATTTGCGCCACGATCAGCCACGGCAGTTCCGTCGTCCAGCCCATAATGCCCCACCGTATAACACCACAGACTGCAGAAAGCAGGAGCAGATCGCGCGCGCCGAAGCGCCGGAACAGCTTTTTGCTCAGCGCGAAGATAATCACTTCAGCGACCACACCGAGCGACCACAGGTAACCCACTGCAGATGCGGAGTATCCTGCCCCCTGCCAGTAGATGGCGCTGAAACCATAGTACGCCGCGTGCGCGCCCTGCAGCAGACAGACGCAGGCCAGGAAACGCCAGCTTTGTGCCACCAGGCTTCGCCAGGCCGGCCAGCCGGCGCTTTCCTGATGACGGCTCTCACCTTGCGGCATTACCGATGGACGCAACAGCATCCCCAGCAGCATGGAGGCAATGCCGATACTCAGCAGCGCAAGGATCGCACGGTAATCGTAAAGGCTAACCAGTTTACCCACCAATGCAGAGCCGATGACAAAGGCAATTGAGCCCCACAGCCGCACGCGGCCATAATCCATCGTTATCTGTTTTTGCCAGGTGTTTGCCAGGGCATCCGTCAGCGGAACCAGCGGCGAGAAAAAGAGGTTAAAACCGACCATCACCACCATCAGCCATGCAAACTGGTGGCTCACCCAGAAACAGGCGACAAAGACCAACGTCAACAGCGCCAGAATGCGTACCGCCTTAATCAGCAAGGAGGGATCGCTGACGCGCGGTGCGATCAGCAGGCTTCCCAGGAAACGTGCCACCAGACCAGCGCCAAGCAGGATACCTATGGTCTCGGGCGTCAGGCCGATCCCCTTGAGCCAGACGCTCCAGAAAGGCAGAAAAATACCGTAGCTAAAGAAATAGGTGAAATAACTGAGCGCCAGCCAGCGCGTGGAATGCAAGACCATGAATCCCTCCCGAAATGGAGGCCATAGTCTGGCGAGAATACAAAAATTAAGCAAGTCGATAGCCTGCTATAAATTAACGAAAATTTAACATATTGTGCAGTCATCTGACTTATGGCAGGGAATGAAAATGTGTATTACGTTTAAATTACTCCACTTGCAGAGGTATTTCTGCCATGAACTCACTTCGCTATTTAGATTTCGGCCAGGCACGTCACCTGTTGCTGTTAATAGGTCGTATCGCGCTTGTCGTACTGTTTATTATCTTCGGCTATCCAAAACTGACGGGGTTTAGCGGGACCGTACAATATATGACGTCGCTGGGTACACCCATGCCCATGCTGGCGGCCATTATTGCTGTGGTAATGGAGGTGCCTGCCGCCATCCTGATCGTGCTGGGCTTTTTCACCCGCCCTGTTGCCGTACTCTTTGTATTTTACACGCTGGGTACCGCGATTATCGGCCACCACTACTGGGATATGACCGGTGATGCCGTCATGCCGAATATGATTAACTTCTTCAAGAATATCAGTATTGCCGGAGCGTTTATTTTACTGGCGATAGTGGGACCGGGAGCCCTCTCCCTTGACCGGCGTTAACCCATAAAAAAAGGCCGCAATCGCGGCCTTTTTTATTTCTGCAAAACAGAAAGATTATGCGTATACCGGGAAGCGTGCGCAGATTTCCAGAACTTTACCTTTAACGCGCTCGATAACCGCTTCGTCATTGATATTGTCCAGAACGTCACACATCCAGCCTGCCAGCTCTTTCACTTCCGCTTCTTTAAAGCCGCGGCGAGTAACAGCCGGAGAACCGATACGGATACCGGAGGTCACGAACGGGCTCTTCGGATCGTTTGGCACGCTGTTTTTGTTCACGGTGATGTTGGCACGGCCAAGGGCAGCGTCAGCTTCTTTACCGGTCAGGTTTTTATCAACCAGGTCCAGCAGGAACAGGTGGTTCTCAGTACCACCGGAAACCACTTTGTAACCGCGGTTCAGGAAGACTTCCACCATCGCTTTGGCGTTTTTAGCAACCTGCTGCTGGTAAACTTTAAACTCTGGCTCCATCGCTTCTTTCAGCGCCACCGCTTTCGCCGCGATAACGTGCATCAGTGGGCCGCCCTGCGCGCTTGGGAATACGGCAGAGTTCAGCTTTTTGTACAGCTCTTCGTCGCCACCTTTTGCCAGGATCAAGCCACCGCGTGGGCCCGCCAGGGTTTTGTGCGTGGTGGTGGTCACAACGTGAGCATGCGGAACCGGGTTCGGATAAACGCCTGCAGCAATCAGGCCGGCAACGTGCGCCATGTCAACGAACAGGTAAGCACCGATGCTGTCTGCGATTTCACGCATTTTTGCCCAGTCAACGATACCGGAGTAAGCAGAGAAACCGCCGATAATCATCTTCGGTTTGTGGGTCTGCGCCTGCTTCGCCATGTCTTCGTAGTCAATTTTACCGGACTCATCAATGCCGTAAGGAATGATGTTGTACAGTTTGCCAGAGAAGTTAACCGGAGAGCCGTGAGTCAGGTGGCCGCCTTGCGCCAGGTTCATACCCAGAACGGTATCGCCCGGTTGCAGCAGCGCGGTGTAGACCGCGAAGTTAGCCTGAGAGCCAGAGTGTGGCTGTACGTTAGCGTAGTCGGCGCCAAACAGTTCTTTAGCGCGATCGATGGCCAGTTGCTCAACGATATCAACGTACTCGCAACCGCCGTAGTAGCGTTTGCCCGGGTAACCTTCAGCGTATTTGTTGGTCAGCTGAGAACCCTGCGCCTGCATTACGCGCGGGCTGGTGTAGTTTTCGGAGGCGATCAGTTCGATGTGCTCTTCCTGACGTACTTTTTCCTGCTCCATAGCCTGCCACAGTTCGGCATCATAATCGGCAATGTTCATTTCACGCTTTAACATCCGCATCTCCTGACTCAGCTAACAATAAAATTTTGGCCTGAAAAGGCAGTCCTGTTGGACGACGGGCAACAGTATAACTGATTAGTTCTGTGATAACAGGTCTTGACAAACGATTTTACGCAAACGTTTTCCTACCCGCCACGCAAGGGTTTGAGGAATAAAGCCCTCATCATTTTCAACGGATTTCTTTTCAGGTTTGTGATGCATATTTTTCACGTTGCAAAGAACCATTTACAACGCAGGGGTATTTTTTATAAGATGCATTTAAAATACATCATTAAAAACACCACTGAAGGACGCTGCTATGCTCGACGCTCAAACCATCGCCACAGTTAAAGCCACTATTCCCCTGCTGGTCGAAACCGGCCCGAAACTCACCGCCCATTTCTACGATCGTATGTTTACGCATAACCCGGAGTTGAAAGAGATTTTCAACATGAGCAACCAGCGTAACGGCGATCAACGCGAAGCCCTGTTCAACGCCATCGCAGCCTACGCCAGTAATATCGAAAACCTGGCGGCGTTGCTGCCTGCCGTGGAAAAAATTGCGCAGAAGCACACCAGCTTCCAGATCAAACCCGAGCAGTACAACATCGTCGGCGGCCATCTGCTGGCCACACTGGATGAGATGTTTAGCCCGGGCCAGGAGGTGCTGGACGCGTGGGGGAAAGCCTACGGCGTGCTGGCAAATGTGTTCATTAACCGTGAAGCACAGATCTACAGCGAAAACGCCAGTAAGGCAGGCGGCTGGGAAGGTACCCGCGCTTTCCGCATCGTCGAGAAAACGCCGCGCAGCCAGCTCATCACCAGTTTTGAGTTCGAGTCGGTGGATGGCAAGCCGGTCGCTGATTATCAGCCGGGGCAGTATCTGGGCGTGTGGCTGAAGCCTGAAGGTTTCCCGCACCAGGAGATTCGCCAGTACTCCCTGACCCGCAAACCAGACGGTAAACGTTATCGCATTGCCGTAAAACGAGAAGATGGCGGCCAGGTATCAAACTGGCTGCATAACGAGGCTAACGTGGGTGATGTGGTTCATCTGGCCGCGCCTGCGGGCGACTTCTTTATGGCGGTTGAGGCGAATACGCCGGTTACCCTGATCTCAGCCGGGGTGGGTCAGACGCCAATGCTGGCGATGCTCGATACCCTCGCTAAATCAAACCACAGCGCGCAGGTAAACTGGTTCCACGCCGCCGAGAACGGTGAAGTGCACGCGTTTGCCGATGAAGTGAATGCGCTGGCTTCCTCTCTGCCACACTTTACCGCCCATACCTGGTATCGTCTGCCGACGGATGCCGACCGTGCAGCCGCACGCTTTGACAGCGAAGGTCTGATGAATTTGAGTCAGCACGAAGGGGCATTCAGCGCGCCGGAGATGCAGTTTTACGTCTGCGGACCGGTCGCGTTTATGCAGTATGCCGCGAAGCAGCTGGTGGAGTTGGGTGTGAATAAAGACAACATTCATTACGAATGTTTCGGGCCGCATAAAGTACTGTAATCGCCCGATGGCGCTACACTTTCCCGGCCGGTGAGGTTTTGCAGGCCGGGTAAGCATAGCGCCACCCGGCTGAATCAGGAATCAGGTACTGACGATTAAATCGCGGCGTCGTCTTCTTCACCGGTACGGATACGGATCACGCGTGCCACATCAAAGACGAAGATTTTACCGTCGCCAATTTTGCCGGTCTGCGCCGTACGGATAATGGTATCCACACAGGTATCCACGATATCGTCGCTCACCACGATTTCAATTTTCACTTTTGGCAGAAAGTCCACCATGTACTCTGCGCCACGGTAAAGTTCGGTGTGGCCCTTCTGGCGACCAAAACCTTTCACTTCCGTCACTGTCATCCCGGTGATGCCCACTTCCGCCAGCGCTTCACGCACATCATCCAGTTTGAAAGGTTTAATAATCGCATCAATCTTTTTCATGGTGGGTCCTTAAACTCTTGCCTGTAAGCTGCTTCGTAATCGGTTGCTCACAGTATCATACTCATTCAGATTTTGCGGTACTACTCTTTAAAATCGTTTGCTTCCAGCTCATGGCGGGAGAGCAGCTTGTAGAACTCGGTACGGTTGCGCCCGGCCATACGCGCCGCATGGGTTACGTTGCCTTTGGTTATCTGCAGGAGCTTGCGCAGATAGTTCAGTTCGAACTGATTACGCGCTTCTGCAAACGTCGGCAGCGCGGTGTTTTCCCCTTCCAGCGCCTGCTCCACCAGCGCGTCGCTAATGACGGGTGACGAGGTCAGCGCCACGCACTGTTCAATAACGTTCACCAGCTGGCGCACGTTGCCCGGCCAGCTTGCGGCCATCAGCCGTTTCATCGCATCGGTGGAAAACGCCCGGACAAAAGGCTTATGCCGATCGGCCGCCTGGCGCAAAAGATGGTTTGCCAGCAGCGGAATATCTTCCGCCCGCTCGGCCAGTGCCGGAATTTTCAGGTTCACCACGTTCAGACGGTAGTAGAGATCTTCACGAAACTCGTTGCGCGCCATGACTTTTGGTAAATCGCGGTGCGTGGCCGAAATGATACGCACGTTAATATCGATATCGCGGTTACTGCCGAGGGGGCGCACTTTTCGCTCCTGCAAAACACGCAGCAATTTGACCTGCAGCGGTGCCGGCATATCGCCAATCTCGTCCAGGAAAAGTGTGCCGCCTTCTGCCGCCTGGAAAAGCCCTTCCCGGCTGCTCACCGCCCCGGTGAACGCCCCGCGGGCATGACCAAACAGTTCAGACTCAAGCAGTTGTTCAGGGAGCGCACCACAGTTAATCGCGATAAAGGCGTTTTTGCTGCGCGGGCTAGCGTTATGGATAGCCTGGGCAAGGATCTCTTTCCCGGTACCGCTCTGGCCATTAATCAGCACGCTAACGTCTGACTGCGCCACCATCCGGGCCTGTTCGAGCAGACGCAGCATAATCGGGCTGCGGGTGACGATAGACTCCCGCCACGCTTCATCATTCGACGGAGCCGCGTGCTCAAGCGCGCTGTCGATAGCCTTATAGAGGGCATCTTTATCTACCGGCTTGGTGAGAAAGCTGAATACCCCCTGCTGCGTCGCGGCAACGGCATCCGGAATCGATCCGTGCGCCGTCAGGATGATCACCGGCATGCCAGGCTGCTGCTTCTGGATCTCCGCGAACAGCTGCAGGCCATCCATTTCATCCATTCGCAGGTCGCTAATCACCAGATCAACCTTCTCGCGGCTCAGGACTTTCAGCCCCTCCTGCCCGCTTTCCGCCGTCACCACGCTGTAGCCTTCACTGACCAGACGCATCCCCAGCAGCTTTAACAGCCCCGGATCGTCATCCACCAGTAAGAGATGGGCAGGTTTTCGGCTTGTCATGGCTTCACATCCTCTTGTTTCTGCGCATCACCGTCTGGCGTCGCGGCTGACCCTTTTGGCGCGTCAGGCAGATAATTTCCGGCCGGTTTACGCGTCGAGAGCTGTCTTTCGATGTCGGTCAGGTTTTCAAGCTTGCGCGTTGTGGTATCCAGTTGAGCACGCAAGTGCTGCTCCTGCTGGCGCAGCGTATCAAGCTCGCTGTCGGTGGATTGCTGTAATTTGCTGTAGCGAAAACGCTCTTCAGACAACTGCAGTTGTAACGCCTGACCATCACGCCAGAGCTGATATACCGGGCGCACCTGCGCCGGAAGATTTCCGACAAACGTGTCCAGCCGCGTGACGTTGGTGCGACGCTCAACGGGGGTGATTTTCGCATCCGCGAGTAAAATTCCACGCTTGAACGCGTCCTGCCAGGTATCGTCACTGAGCATCGCCGCTTGCGAGCGCGCCTCAACCGGCGCCAGACGCTGGGCGCAATCTATTCCACGTAGCCAGAACAGCGGATTGCTCTCGACGTCATGCCCCGACAGGTTCCAGATGTCGTCACAGCGGGTCGACAGAAAATCTGCCAGCTGATTATCTGGCCATTTATCTTGTTGTTTATCGCTAATCGCACTTTGCGGCACATGGGAAACACAGCCCGCCAGAAATAAACAGGGCAGGCTCAGGCGAAACATATTGCTGGAAAACACCGCGCGCACGGCGCGGGAAAAGACGTGTGACATACTCACCAGGCATAGATTCATTTCATTGATTTTTCCGGCTCAGGGGCAGTTCAATACGGAAGCAAACATCTGACCGTTCGTCCGTGGCAATTTTCAGCTCACCCTGCATGCGTCGTATGCAGTCCCGGGCAATACTCAGGCCCAGCCCACTTCCTTTTACCGCCCCTTTCCGCTGATGACTTCCCTGGAAAAAGGGTTCAAAGATCATGGTTTTTTCGTCATCAGGGATTGGAGTGCCGGTGTTAGCGACGTCAATAAACACCCGTGAACCATTCGTATAACTTCGGATATAAATGTTACCGGATTCAGTACCATAGTGCACCGCATTGGAGTAAAGATTATCCAGAACGCTCATCAACAGCATCGGTTCCGCGAGGCAGGTTGGCTCACTGAGCTCCACCCCGGTATGCATCATTTTAGCTCTTGCTGGCAAGCTATGGGCGGAGATCACCATATCCACCAGCGGCGCAATATCGACGTTTTCCAGCACCACCGCGCCATCCGCCAGCTTGCGGTTGTAGTCCAGCAGTTGCTCAATCAGCTTTTGCAGATTGCGGCTGCTGGCATCCAGGATGTCGACAATCTCTTTCTGTTCGGGCGTAAGCGGCCCCGCCACTTCATCTGCCAGCAGTTCCGTTCCTTCGCGCATGCTGGCAAGCGGCGTTTTAAGCTCATGGGAAATATGACGCAAGAACTGATGGCGCTGGGATTCCAGCCATGCCAGACGTTCAGAAAGCCAGATAATGCGCTGGCCAACGGAGCGCAACTCGCGAGGACCTTTAAAGGCGACCGTATCCCCGAGAGACTTCCCCTCGCCCAGGCGGTTAATCATGCGCTGGATACCCTTCACCGGGCCGATGATCATGCGGGTAAAGAGCAGAACAAGACCGAGGCTGACGAGGAACAGCACCAGCGCCTGCCAGCCAAAGAACTGGCCACGTTCCGCAATCTCCTGCTGCAGCTGTTGCCCGCGCGAGAAGATAACCGTGCGGGTAGACTGCACCATCTCGGTATTGGCATTCGCAAAGGCTTCCAGACGGGCAGCCGCTGCGGCATCCGGGCCGCTGTTCTTACACTGCAGTTGCGCCAGATCGTTCAAATCCTGACGTAACGCCTGATAAAGCTTATCGTCCGGCAGCACCCCTGCATGGGCGTCCAGCATTTCACTGTAGCGTTTACGTTGATTCTGATAGACCTTTTCCAGAGTAGGATCGTCAAGCACGCAGTACTGCCGATAGCTGCGTTCCATCTCCAGCGCGGCGTTAGTCATCGCTTCACTGCGTCGGGCGTCGATCAGCGTCGTGCGGTTAGTCAGTGCCGCCTGCGCACTCAGCGCGTTGAGACTCTGCCACGCCTGCCATGCCAGGATCAGCAAAGGCAGCAGGATCAGCAGAAAGGCCATCATGACAAGCTGTCGCAGGGAACGAGGAAAAACGGGCCAGCGTTTCAACGCATTACTCTCTTTATCGGGGTTTGAGGAGAGCGTAACTGAGTCTGCCCTTCAGATACAACAAAGCCGGGTAAAAACCCGGCTTTGTCATGGAATGAGGCGGTGCCTAACTCGACGTTTCGCCCTGGCCTGATAAAGCAACGCTATGATCAGTAGTTGGACGGCAGGCACCTTTTTGTGCGTCATTCGAAGTTTATGTAGCACGTCCCGAAGGGGCTGACATAAGAAGGTGAATGAGCCACTGATTAATATTATGCAACACTCGTGCCATAATGCAAAACAATAAATTATCTTGTTGATATTTAACTATTTTATGCAATTATGCCGTTAATTGCCAGCTGAATGATTTCCAGGCTAAGTGTCGCTAAAAAGCAACACCTTAACGACAACCCATCACACTCTATACAATTCAATGAGTTAAATGTCTCCTTTTGGAGACACCACGAATAGCGGATTGTCGCGGTTTTGCGACAGGCACAAAAAAGCCCGGTGGCGTTTTCGCGCACCGGGCCTGCTGTGGGAGTAGCGGTACGCTTAACCTAGCTGTTTACGCGCATTACGGAAGATACGCATCCACGGGCTGTCCTCGCCCCAGTTTTCCGGGTGCCAGGAGTTGCTCACGGTACGGAACACACGTTCCGGGTGCGGCATCATAATGGTCGCACGACCACTTTCGCTGGTCACCGCAGTGATACCGTTCACCGAACCGTTCGGGTTAGCCGGGTAGGATTCTGTCACCTTGCCGAAGTTATCGACAAAGCGCAGCGCCACCAGGCCTTTGCTTTCAAGCTGAGCCAGATGAGCTGCATCGCGCACTTCAACCTGGCCTTCGCCATGGGAAACGGCGATTGGCATCTGCGACCCTACCATGCCCTGCAGCAGCAGAGACGGGCTTTGGGTCACTTCCACGAGGCTGAAACGCGCTTCAAAGCGGTCAGACTGGTTACGCACAAAGCGCGGCCAGGCTTCGCTACCGGGGATCAGCTCGCGCAGGTTGGACATCATCTGGCAACCATTACATACGCCCAGCGCCAGCGTTTGCGGACGGTGGAAGAAGGTTTCAAACTCGTCGCGGACACGGCTGTTGAAGAGGATGGACTTCGCCCAACCCTCACCTGCACCCAGCACGTCGCCGTAAGAGAAACCACCGCAGGCGACCAGCGCCTGGAAATCTTCCAGACCGGTACGCCCGGCCAGCAGGTCGCTCATGTGAACGTCGATGGCATCAAAGCCCGCACGGTAGAAGGCAGCAGCCATCTCAACGTGGGAGTTGACGCCCTGCTCACGCAGTACGGCCACTTTCGGACGCGCGCCGGTCGCAATGTACGGCGCGGCGATATCTTCGTTGATGTCGAAGGAGAGCTTCACGTTCAGGCCAGGATCGTTGTCGTTAGCCTTCGCGTTGTGTTCCTGATCGGCACACTCCGGGTTGTCACGCAGGCGCTGCATCTGCCAGGTGGTTTCAGCCCACCACATACGCAGGGTAGAACGGCTCTCGCTGAACACCGCGTGGCCATCCGCTTCAATGACAAAGCGGTCGCCCTGCACGGCTTTACCCAGATAATGCACGCAGTCTGCCAGGCCGTGCTGAGCCAGTACGCTTTCAACCGCGTCACGATCTGCGGCACGCACCTGAATCACCGCGCCCAGCTCTTCGTTAAACAGCGCCGCCAGACGATCCTCGCCCAGCGTCGCGATGTTCGCTTCAACGCCGCAGTGGCCGGTGAAGGCCATCTCAGCCAGAGTAACCAGCAGGCCACCGTCGGAACGGTCGTGGTAGGCCAGCAGTTTACGCTGTGCCACCAGGGCCTGGATGGCGTCGTAGAAACCTTTTAACTGCGCCACATCACGCACATCTGCCGGCTTATCACCCAGCTGACGATAAACCTGCGCCAGCGCGGTCGCTCCCAGCGCGTTATGGCCTTTACCCAGGTCAATCAGCAGCAGGGCGTTATCTTCAGTCACCAGCTGTGGCGTCACGGTATGGCGCACGTCTTCTACGCGGGCAAACGCGGAGATGATCAGCGACAGCGGAGAGGTCATCTCGCGCTGCTCGTTACCCTCCTGCCAGCGGGTCTTCATCGACATGGAGTCTTTACCCACCGGAATGGTCAGGCCAAGTGCCGGGCAGAGCTCTTCCCCCACCGCCTTCACGGCTTCATACAGGCCCGCATCTTCGCCCGGGTGGCCCGCTGCGGCCATCCAGTTCGCGGAAAGTTTGATACGTTTAATGTCGCCAATCTGCGTTGCGGCAATGTTGGTCAGCGCTTCACCAACGGCAAGGCGAGCAGACGCGGCGAAGTCCAGCAGAGCGACCGGGGTACGTTCGCCCAGCGCCATCGCTTCACCGTAGTAGCTGTCGAGACTCGCGGTGGTGACGGCACAGTTAGCCACCGGGATCTGCCACGGGCCAACCATCTGATCGCGCGACACCATACCGGTCACGGTACGGTCGCCGATGGTGACCAGGAAGGTTTTCTCCGCCACGGCCGGCAGGTGCAGAACGCGATTGACCGCGTCAGCCACGGTAATGCCCTGACGATCCAGCGCTTTGCCAGCTGCTTTACGGGTCTCAACGTCGCGGGTCATTTTCGGCGTTTTGCCAAGCAGCACGTCCAGCGGCAGATCGATCGGCTGGTTGTCGAAATGGGTGTCGCTCAGGGACAGGTGCAGCGCTTCGGTCGCTTCACCGATGACGGCATACGGGGCACGCTCGCGGCGGCACAGCTCGTCAAACAGCGGCAACTGATCGGCAGCGACGGCCAGAACATAACGTTCCTGGGATTCGTTACACCAGATTTCCAGCGGGCTCATGCCTGGCTCATCACTCAGGATGTCGCGCAGGTTGAAACGACCGCCACGACCACCGTCACTGACCAGCTCCGGCATGGCGTTGGACAGACCGCCCGCGCCTACGTCATGAATAAAGAGGATGGGGTTGGCATCACCCAGCTGCCAGCAGCGGTCAATGACCTCCTGGCAACGGCGTTCCATCTCCGGGTTATCACGCTGTACGGATGCAAAATCGAGATCCGCATCAGACTGACCGGAGGTCATAGAGGATGCAGCCCCACCGCCCAGGCCGATGTTCATTGCCGGGCCACCCAGAACGATCAGCTTCGCACCAACTACGATCTCGCCTTTTTGCACGTGATCGGCGCGAATGTTACCGATCCCGCCAGCCAGCATGATCGGTTTGTGATAGCCGCGCAGCTCTTCGCCGTTGTGGCTCTCCACTTTCTCTTCGTAGGTACGGAAGTAACCGTTCAGCGCAGGACGTCCAAATTCATTGTTGAACGCCGCCCCGCCCAGTGGGCCTTCGGTCATGATATCCAGCGCGGTCACAATACGTTCCGGCTTGCCGAAATCTTCTTCCCACGGCTGTTCAAAGCCCGGGATGCGCAGGTTGGAGACGGAGAAACCGACCAGACCGGCTTTTGGTTTAGCCCCCCGTCCGGTTGCGCCTTCGTCGCGGATTTCCCCGCCAGACCCGGTCGCCGCACCCGGCCACGGCGAGATCGCCGTCGGGTGGTTATGCGTTTCGACTTTCATCAGAATATGCGCCGGCTCCTGATGGAAATCATAGCGCCCTGCTTCGCGATCGGCGAAGAAGCGGCCCACTTCAGAACCTTCCATCACCGCGGCGTTGTCTTTGTAGGCAGACAGCACGTGGTCAGGCGTTTTTTCCATGGTGTTTTTGATCATTTTGAACAGCGACTTCGGCTGCTCTTCACCGTCGATAATCCAGTCGGCGTTGAAAATCTTGTGACGGCAGTGCTCAGAGTTTGCCTGAGCGAACATGTAAAGTTCGATGTCGTTCGGGTTGCGGTTCAGCTTAACAAACGCATCCTGCAGGTAGTCAATTTCGTCTTCTGCCAGTGCCAGACCGAGACGCAGGTTGGCGTCAATCAGCGCCTGACGGCCCTGCCCCAGCAAATCGACGCTCTGTACCGGCGCAGGCTGATGGTGGGAGAAGAGTTTCTGCGCATCGTCCAGAGAGGCAAAGACACTCTCCATCATGCGGTCGTGCAGCTCAGCGGCAACGGTTTGCCACTGCGCATCGGTCAGGGTAGAGGCTTCAACGTAGTACGCCACGCCGCGCTCCAGACGGTTAATCTGGTTCAGACCACAGTTGTGGGCGATGTCGGTGGCTTTGGAAGACCAGGGGGAGATGGTGCCTGGACGAGGCGTCGCAAGGATCAGTTTGCCGGTTGGCGTATGGCTGCTCAGGCTTGGACCATATTTGAGCAGGCGTTCCAGCTGTACTCGCTCCTCTGCATTCAGGGGTGCATTCAGGTCAGCAAAATGGACATACTCAGCGTAAATATTGCTTACCGGAAGGTCGGCTGCCTGAAAACGTGCCAGCAGTTTATTGATACGGAAGGCAGACAGTGCAGGCGAACCACGCAGAATTTCCATCATAAGTCTCTCGTCTTCGAAGCGCCGGGGCGCTTACAGTGTGCGCAAGGGGGGAAAACGGGCGTCATTATAGAGAATCCTGAGCGTCGACGAAACCGTTTGCGTCGAAATAAAATCAACGTTTACGTTTAACAATAGATGTGACCTCTCTCTCTAATTTGTTGCCAAGTGGCGTAACTTTACGCAAAATGCCGCTCATTCAATGGCAAACCTTATTCTTAACATGGCTACAGCATACTGAGGCACCCGGCGTCGCAGAGAATTAACTAATTGAAAAAATTAAAGATTAATTATCTGCTCATCGGCATTGTAACGTTGCTGCTGGCAGTGGCCCTCTGGCCTTCCATCCCCTGGTTCGGTAAAGCCGAAAACCGTATCGCCGCCATACAGGAGCGGGGGGAATTGCGCGTCAGTACCCTCAACTCGCCGCTGATTTACAGCGACATTAACGGCAAAACGATTGGCCTGGATTATGAACTGGCGCAGCAGTTTGCCGACTATCTTGGCGTGAAGCTCAAAATTACCGTCCGTCAGAATATCAGCCAGCTGTTTGATGACCTGGATAACAACGATGCCGATATCCTTGCGGCCGGGCTGGTGTACAACAGCGAGCGCAGCAAGAACTATCAGCCAGGCCCAACCTACTACTCCGTTTCGCAACAGCTGGTCTACCGGGTCGGGAGCCTGCGCCCGCGAACGCTGGCCGCGATTAATGCACAACAGCTGACCATCGCCCCGGGTCACGTCGTGATTGACGATCTGCGTGAGCTCAAGGAGAAGAAATTCCCGGACCTGAGCTGGACCGTTGATCCTAAGCTCGGTACGACTGAGCTGCTGGACCAGGTAAAAGATAAAAAACTGCCCTACACCATCGCTGATTCGGTCGCGATCAGCCTTTTCCAGCGCGTGCACCCCGAAATCGCGGTGGCGCTGGACGTGACAGACGAACAGCCGGTGACCTGGTTTAGCCAGCTTGATGACGATCAGACCCTCTCTGCGGCGATGCTCGATTTCTTCAACACCATCAATGAAGACGGTACGCTGGCGCGTCTGGAAGAGAAATACCTCGGCCACGGTGACGATTTTGATTACGTCGACACCCGAAGCTTCTTGCGCGCGGTCGATAGCGTGCTGCCAGACCTGCAGCCGTTATTTGAGAAGTATGCCCAGGAGATCGACTGGCGATTACTGGCAGCGATCTCTTATCAGGAATCCCACTGGGATACTCAGGCCACCTCGCCCACTGGCGTTCGCGGCTTAATGATGCTCACTAAAAATACCGCTCAGAGCCTTGGGCTGACCGACCGCACCGATGCAGAACAGAGCATCAGCGGCGGCGCACGGTATCTGCAGGATATGATGGGCAAAGTGCCGGAGACGGTGCCTGAAGAGGAACGGATCTGGTTTGCGCTGGCAGCCTACAACATGGGTTACGCGCACATGCTTGACGCGCGCGCGCTGACGGCGAAAACGAAAGGTAACCCGGACAGCTGGTCAGACGTAAAACAGCGCCTGCCGCTGCTGAGCCAGAAGCCGTGGTACAACAAGCTGACCTACGGTTACGCGCGCGGGCATGAAGCCTACGCCTACGTGGAAAATATCCGTAAATATCAGATTAGCCTGGTGGGTTATCTGCTGGAGAAGGAAAAAGAGGCGGCAGAGGCAAATCAGCTGGCCCAGAGTTATCCGGTGGTGGCACCGGACGAACTTACTCGCCCGACAACTTCAATTCTGCCTTTTGTTGCTTTTTCTGCTGACGGCGCATTCGAAAGAAATCACTTAATAGCCCCGCACACTCTGGTGCAAGTACCCCACCGATAGTCTGCACCTGGTGGTTCATACCCGGGTGTCCCAGTACGTCCATCAGCGAACCGGCCGCTCCGGTTTTTTCATCCCGCGCGCCAAAGACCAGCGTGCCGATACGGCTATGCACCATCGCGCCGGAACACATAACGCACGGCTCAAGCGTGACATACAGTGTGGTATCAAGCAGACGATAGTTTTGCAGCACCATTCCGCCCTGACGAAGGGCCATGATTTCAGCGTGCGCAGTCGGATCGTGACGGCCAATCGGGCGGTTCCACCCTTCCCCTATCACCTGGTTATTGTGAACAAGCACAGCACCCACGGGCACTTCCCCCTCGTCCCAGGCGCGCTGGGCAAGCGTAAGCGCATGGCGCATCCAGTATTCATGATCGCGTTCAGG
This sequence comes from Enterobacter cloacae complex sp. 394I7, assembly GCF_057320345.1. NCBI lineage: Bacteria > Pseudomonadati > Pseudomonadota > Gammaproteobacteria > Enterobacterales > Enterobacteriaceae > Enterobacter > Enterobacter cloacae complex sp. 394I7. The sequence continues at coordinate 151,202 of NZ_JBXWCR010000007.1, forward strand.
GTTGCACAACGGTTGATACTCCAGTCTAAAAGCGGGCGGCATTATACACACCCGCTATAGATAAGACTATTCGAGTTGCTGAAGTTCGCCTGCGGGCGTGACGCGCCAGCGATGCTGGCAAAAATAGAGCAGCGGGTTGTCCTGCTTGCTGTCGCTGTAGCCGCTGTAAAGACGCAGTGGCGTACCGATTCGCTTCTCCAGTTGCACCACCTTTTCATGTCCCAGGCAGCGCATGGTCAGTACCCATCCGCCGTACCCGCGGGTAATTTGCGTGGCGATAAGATTCACCCGCGGCAGCCACGGGGTATCATAATAGACCTGTTCCACCAGCGCTTGCGGGGATCCGGTAATCAACCAGATGTCGGCATCGTTCGCGTCGAGATAGCTGGTGAGCCTTGCCTGAACAACCGGAAACGCGGTCACATGCCCGCGAAACCAGTGCACAAAATCCTGCTGAAGCTGTTTAAGCCGCGCTTCGCTGCGTCCAAAGGTACAGCCCCAGAGCAACAGGCTCATTGGCCAGCGCGCTGCCCGGCCTTTTAGCAGCAGCGCAATGCCAATTACGGGTAAGAGAGGTAATACGAGCAGCGCATTCAAAGGCTGACGCCGCAGCAGGTAGCGCATAAACGTACCAAACATATCCTGCTGATGCAGCGTACCGTCCAGGTCGAAAAAAACAACGCGACGCTCGTGATTTGCCAAACCTTACTCCTCTGGATCGTTGAATCCTAACAGCCAGGTAAACAGGAACCCGGCGATCACCGCTACCAGATAGCCTAACAGATAGAGCATAACTTTTCCGGTCACGATGGTGAGCGCCAGCGGCAGCCCGGAGATCCCGAAGGTGATCACCGTTGCCACTTTCCAGTAGCTAATCAGCGCTCCGCCTACCGCCCCTCCCAGGCAAGCACCGAGGAACGGTTTCCCCAGCGGCAGCGTGACGCCGAAAATCAGCGGCTCGCCAATTCCGAGTAATCCGACCGGGAGCGCACCTTTGATCACTTTTTTCAGCCGCGCGTTGCGGGTTTTCATCAGTACGGCAATCGCCGCCCCGACCTGCCCCACGCCAGCCATCGACAGGATGGGCAGCAGCGCGTTGTAACCGTGCGCCTGCACCAGCTCGACGTGGATCGGCACCAGCCCCTGATGCAGACCGGTCAGTACCAGCGGCAAGAAGGTGCCTGACAGCACGGCACCCACTAACAGACCGCCGCGATCGATAGCCAGCGATGCGCCATGGGCGATGGCCTCAGAGATCCAGCCACCTAGCGGTTGCAACGCCACAATAGCCACGCTGCCGGTGATCAACGTCGTTAACAGTGGATTGAGGATCAGCTCAATTGATCCAGGCAGGAGGGTGCGCAGTTTCTTCTCGAACCAGCACATCAGGATGACCACCAGCAGCACGGCAATCACCCCGCCGCGGCCAGGCTGGAGCGCCTCACCAAACAGGGTTATCTGCGCCAGTTGTGGGCTGGACAGAATACCTGCCATCACCCCGCCCATGGCCAGCGAGCCGCCAAAGACCTTCGCGGTGTTGACCCCCACCAGAATGTTCATAATGGCAAACACGGCGCTGCCGAAAATCCCGAGAATGCCTAATAAATTAGGATACTGGGTCGCGAAGTCCCCTACGATATCCGGACGCTTAAGAATATTGATGATCCCGGTGATTAAGCCAGAGGCAATAAACGCCGGGATCAGCGGAATAAAGACGTTGGCCAGTTGTCGCAGCGCATCGCTCATGGGGGCTTTGTATCGGGCCTTTGCCTGCGCCTTCGTACGTTCGACGTCATCGATCGCCACGCTTTCGCCGCCGACCATCAGCGCACGCATGGCATCCACAACCTGCGCCGCCTTTCCCGGCCCGACAATCAGCTGGTGCTGTTGCCCCTGTTTAACGTAACCACTCACGCCGGAAAGCTGCTTCAGACGCGGCACATCAAGCTGCTCGTCGTTATGTACCTCGACGCGCACGCGCGTCATGCAGTTTTCCAGACGCTGAATATTTTTTTCCCCACCGATCCCCTGCAGGATATCGCTGGCGAGCGCTGCTGTTTTGTCCATACACGCCTCTGTTAGTTTTCTAATGCCGCCCGTAAGAACCCGTTATGGGCATTGAGCCTTGCTCTGGCGGCCGCAGCGTCCAGTCCGCTCAGGATCATCAGAATGGCCGGTTTAACATCGTGATCGGTTTGTTTCAGTACCGCTTCCGCCTCTTCGCGGCTTGCTCCCGTCGCCTCCATGACCATACGGCAGGCTCTGTCCACCAGCTTGACGTTGGTCGCTTGCATATCCACCATCAGGTTCTGATAAACCTTGCCAAACTTCACCATCGCGCCAGTGGAGATCATGTTGAGCACCAGCTTTTGCGCGGTGCCGGATTTCAGGCGCGTAGAGCCGGTTAACGCTTCCGGGCCGACAACCGGAGAGATAGCGATAGCAGCAACCTGCGCAATCGGCGAGCCAGGATTGCAGGAAATCGCCACCGTGGTGCAGCCCGTCTTGTTGGCATACTCCAGACCGCCGATAACGTACGGCGTGCGCCCGGATGCCGCCAGCCCAACAACCAGATCCTGAGCGGTCAGATTTAGCCCCTTCAGGTCATCCTCGCCGAGCTGTTTGTTGTCTTCCGCCCCTTCCACGGCTTTCAGCAGCGCGCCAGGGCCGCCAGCAATCAACCCGACCACCAGACCGTGCGGCACACCAAACGTTGGCGGACATTCAGAGGCATCCAGCACACCAAGACGCCCGCTGGTTCCGGCGCCCATGTAGATAATGCGACCACCGGCCTTCAGTGCTTCCGCCGCCGCATCGACGGCTTTCGCCACCTCCGGTAATGTCTCTTTCACTGCCTGCGCGACCAGCGTATCCTGTTGATTAAAACGGTTAACCAGCTCCAGGGTGCTGAGCGCATCCAGATCCATGGTTTGTGGGTTACGCGTTTCAGAAACAAGTGAGCCAAGATTCATCTTTTGTACCTCAAGAATTTTTAATTCATAATAATCTCACTATAATGGAATATAAAATTCATTCAGGCGAGCAAAATTCGTATTTGCGCAGACAATCACAATTTCGCCAGGAGAACCTATGAACTGTTTAATTCGCATTCGCCAGCGTTATGCAGGCTTTGCTCAAAGCGATAAAAAGCTGGCGGATTTTCTGCTCTCTCAGCCCGACCATGCCCGCCATCTCAGCTCGCAGCAGCTGGCGAGTGAGGCCGGAGTGAGTCAGTCGAGCGTGGTGAAATTTGCCCAGAAGATTGGCTTTAAAGGCTTCCCGGCTCTCAAGCTGGCGATTAGCGAAGCCCTGGTGAGTAACCCCAACCCGCAGTCGATGCCGGTGCATAATCAGATTCGTGGCGATGACCCGATGCGTCTGGTGGGAGAGAAGCTCATCAAAGAGAATGTCGCGGCCATGCATGCCACCCTTGATGTGAATACCGAAGAAAAATTACTGGAAAGCGTGGCGATGTTGCGTGCAGCGCGACGTATTATTTTGACCGGGATAGGAGCGTCCGGACTGGTGGCACGTAACTTTGGCTGGAAGCTGACAAAAATAGGTTACAACGCCATTGTCGAGCAGGATATGCACGCCCTGCTGGCGACCGTGCAGGCGATGGATGCTAACGATCTGCTGCTGGCGATCTCCTATTCCGGCGAACGCCGCGAGATCAATATGGCTACCGATGAAGCCTTACGCGTAGGCGGTAAGATTCTGGCCATCACCGGGTTTACTCCCAACGCGCTGCAGCAGCGGGCTACGCGCTGTTTATATACTATCGCGGAAGAGCAGGCCACGCGCAGCGCGGCGATCTCCTCGACAAGTGCGCAAATGATGTTGACCGACCTGCTGTTTATGGCCCTGGTGCAACAGGATCTGGAACACGCGCCAGAGCGTATCCGGCACAGTGAAGAGCTGGTAAAAAAACTGGTTTGAACAGGTAATGAGCGTATAATGCCCGCCCTGTTTGTGTTGTTTCTGAGAATTTCCTGATGGCGCTGTTAATCACCAAAAAATGCATCAATTGCGATATGTGCGAACCGGAATGCCCGAACCAGGCGATTTCGATGGGCGAGAGCATTTATGAGATTAACAGCGACCGCTGCACTGAATGCATCGGCCACTACGAAACGCCGACCTGTCAGAAAGTGTGCCCAATCCCCAATACCATCCTGAAAGATCCGGCACACGTCGAGAGCGAAGAGCAGCTTTGGGATAAATTTGTCCTGCTGCATCACGCGGACAAACTTTAACTTTCGATAATCACCGTCGCGCAGGCGTAGTGGCGTTCATCGGCGAGCGTAACATGCATGTGATTTACGCCGAGTTTCTCTGCCAGCGTTTGCGCCTCACCCCATAAACGCAGGCGCGGTTTACCCAGCTCATCGTTAAACACTTCAAACTGGTTAAACGCCAGACCGTTACGAATACCGGTGCCGAAGGCTTTGGCTGCCGCCTCTTTGACGGCAAAGCGCTTGGCCAGAAAACGTACCGGCTGCTGATGCGTCTCCCAGATGGCCCATTCGTTATCGCTCAACACGCGTCGTGCCAGACGATCGCCGCTACGGGCGATCACCGCTTCAATGCGGGCTATTTCAACGATATCGGTGCCTAAGCCCAGAATAGCCATTACTGACGCGCTTCCAGCATCAGGCGTTTCATTTCTGAGACCGCCTCTTTCAGGCCACTCATTACCGCACGGCCAATAATAGCGTGGCCGATATTCAGCTCATGCATTTCTGGCAGGGCTGCAATAGCCTTGACGTTATGGTAGGTCAGGCCATGCCCGGCGTTAACTTTCAGACCCAGGCTCGCGGCATAGGTGGCCGCATTGGCGATACGCTCCAGCTCTTTGGCCTGCGTAGTTTCGTCTTTCGCATCAGCGTAACAGCCGGTATGAATTTCAATATAGGGCGCGCCCACTTCGGCAGCCGCTTTGATCTGTGCTACATCGGCGTCGATGAACAGAGAGACCAGGATACCTGCCTCAGCCAGACGCTTGCAGGCATCACGCATTTTGTCGCGTTGACCCGCCACGTCCAGGCCCCCTTCGGTGGTCACTTCCTGACGTTTTTCCGGTACCAGGCAGCAGAAATGCGGCTTCGTCTCGCAGGCAATCGTCAGCATCTCTTCCGTGACCGCCATCTCCAGGTTCATGCGGGTGTCCAGCGTCTGACGCAAAATGCGCACATCGCGGTCGGTAATATGACGGCGGTCTTCACGCAGGTGAACGGTAATGCCATCGGCGCCAGCCTGCTCAGCGATGAACGCCGCCTGAACCGGATCGGGATAAGCCGTGCCGCGTGCATTACGCAGCGTGGCGATGTGATCAATGTTGACGCCTAACAGTAATTCAGCCATGACAATCCTCGGTATTTTAGTTCGTGTCCCTGCCTCCCTCTCCCTCAATGAGAGGGCTGGAGCGAGGGTCTGATACGTTAACGTTTCGGCATAAACTGCCTGAACAATTCGCGGCTCTTTAAGGGCTTGCCGCCAAGATACGGCTTGAGCGCAATCCGGGTAAAGCGTTTTGCTGCGCGAAGGGTATCCTGATCGGGAAACTCGCGCGCATACAGCGCTCTAAGCTGTCGCCCGGTAAAGGTGCTGTTATCTATCACGACGCTGGCGATAAAGCCTTTTTCTTCACGGTAGCGATAGGTCATCGCATCCTCTACCTCGTCTCCGCTCCCTGCACAATGCAAAAAATCGACCCCGTAGCCCAGGTGTCCAAGCAGCGCCAGCTCAAAACGACGCAGGGCAGGTTCGGGCGTACCGGTTGCGCCGGCCAGCGCCTGGATACAGTGCAGGTAATCAAAGAAAAGTTCAGAGAAGCGAGTCTCATGCTCCAGAACACGTGAGATGAGTTCGTTGACATAGAGACCGCTGTACAGCGTGATACCAGAAAGGGGGAGCGCCAGAGAGACGGCTTCGGCACTGCGCAGGGTTTTGACTTCCCCACGCCCGCCGAAGCGTACCAGCAGCGGAGTGAAAGGCTGTAAGGCGCCCTTCAGGCCGGAGCGTTTGGAACGTGCGCCTTTAGCAACAAGGCGCACACGGCCCGACTCTTCCGTGAAAACGTCCAGCATAAGGCTGGTCTCGCTCCACGGACGGCTATGGAGGACAAAGGCACGCTGCCATCCATCCACGATGTTCAGTCTTAGACGTCGTCGCCGTAACCGAGGCTGCGCAATGCACGCTCATCATCGGCCCAGCCTGATTTCACCTTCACCCACAGTTCAAGGTGAACCGGGGCTTCAAACATGTCCTGCATGTCTCTGCGCGCTTCAATGCCGATGGTTTTGATCTTGGCACCTTTGTTGCCGATCACCATCTTCTTCTGCCCTTCGCGCTCAACGAGGATCAGGCCGTTGATGTCATAGCCGCCGCGTTCGTTGGTCTGAAAACGTTCAATCTCAACCGTTACGGAGTACGGCAGTTCCGCGCCAAGGAAACGCATCAGTTTTTCACGGATGATCTCAGAGGCCATAAAGCGCTGAGAACGATCGGTGATGTAATCTTCCGGGAAGTGATGAATCGCTTCCGGCAGATGTTTGCGCACGATGCCTGCGATGGTATCGACGTTCAGACCGGTCTCGGCAGACAGCGGGACGATATCAAGGAAGTTCATCTGGCTTCCCAGCCACTGCAGGTGCGGCAGCAGATCGGCTTTTTCCTGCACGTTGTCCACTTTGTTGACCGCAAGGATCACCGGCGTTTTACCGTCGCGCAGTTTGTTCAGCACCATTTCGTCGTCAGGCGTCCAGCGGGTGCCTTCCACCACGAAAATCACCAGCTCTACGTCGCCAATCGAGCTGCTCGCAGCCTTGTTCATCAGGCGGTTGATGGCGCGCTTCTCTTCCATGTGCAGGCCCGGGGTATCAACGTAGATCGCCTGATAGGCGCCTTCCGTGTGGATACCGACGATGCGGTGACGCGTGGTCTGCGCCTTACGGGAAGTAATGGAAATTTTCTGCCCAAGCAGATTATTCAACAGGGTAGATTTGCCAACGTTCGGACGTCCGACGATGGCAATAAACCCGCAATACGTTTTTTCTTGGCTCATTCCAGCTCCAGCATTTTTAACGCCTGTTCGGCGGCAGCCTGTTCAGCCTTACGACGGCTAGAACCTGTGCCGACCACCGGTTCACTCAGGCCACTGACCTGGCAATGGATGGTAAATTCCTGATCGTGCGCTTCGCCCCGCACCTGCACCACCAGATAGGATGGCAGCGGGAGGTGGCGACCCTGCAAATATTCCTGCAGACGCGTTTTCGGATCTTTTTGTTTATCGCCCGGACTGATTTCGTCCAGACGGGTTTGATACCAGTTAAGGATCAGCTTTTCTACGGTCTGAATATCGCTGTCCAGGAACACACCACCAATTAATGCTTCGACCGTGTCGGCAAGAATAGATTCACGACGGAAGCCGCCGCTTTTCAGTTCACCCGGCCCAAGTCGCAGACATTCGCCCAGTTCAAATTCACGAGCGATTTCCGCCAGGGTATTACCCCGAACCAGCGTCGCGCGCATGCGGCTCATATCACCTTCGTCCACACGTGGGAAACGATGATAAAGCGCATTCGCGATCACGAAACTTAAAATAGAGTCACCCAGGAACTCGAGGCGCTCATTATGCTTGCTGCTGGCACTGCGGTGGGTTAATGCCTGTTGCAACAACTCCTGATGATGAAAAGTGTAGCCCAGCTTCCGTTGAAGCCGATTAATTACGATGGGGTTCATGCGATACCAGTAAATGAATGCGTCAAAAATGCAGCACACGAAACCGACCTGAGAAGACCAACGCGGTTTCGTGTGCCGTGGCACCCTTGCAGGGCCAACCTTAAACTTCGGGGGAATATTCTATACACAACGACAGGGGATGTCGTTAGTCCAAAGAGATTTATCGCTGAAATAATTCACGTAGCCGCTAATTAACGCGGCTACGCGTTCATTTAATGAGAATTAATGGATCCCGCCGATACGATTCAGGCGAACGCCGGTCGGCCATTCGCCTTCCTGCTTCTCAAAACTCATCCAGATAGCGGTCGCTTTACCTACCAGATTCGCTTCCGGCACAAAGCCCCAGTAACGGCTGTCCGCGGAATTATCGCGGTTATCACCCATCATGAAGTAGTGTCCCGGTGGTACGATCCAGCTGGCCAGCTGTTGGCCTGGCTGCCGGTAGTACATCCCCACTTGATCCTGCGCGATTGGCACGGTGAGGATACGGTGGGTCACATCACCCAGCGTCTCTTTACGTTCAACCAGGCGAATACCGTCCTCTTTGGTCTCGCCTTTGGGCACCTGGAAGAAACCGCTGGTCGCTTCACCGCCGTTACGGCGAGCAAAGGTCTGCACAAAATCACTTGGCTCAACGTTTGAGTAAGTGATTGGCAGCGCGTTTTCACACGCGGTACCGGAGCTGCAGCCAGGCTGAACGGTAACTTCTTTCGCCACCGGATCGTAGGTGACTTTGTCACCCGGCAGACCCACTGCACGCTTGATGTAATCCAGACGCGGATCTTCCGGGTATTTAAACACCACGATGTCGCCACGTTTTGGATGACCGGTTTCGATCAGCGTTTTCTGGTAGATCGGATCTTTAATCCCGTAGGCAAACTTCTCAACCAGAATAAAATCGCCAATCAGCAGCGTTGGCATCATTGAACCAGACGGGATCTGGAACGGCTCGTAAATAAACGAGCGGACAACCAGCACAATCGCCAGCACCGGAAATACCGATGCCCCGGTTTCCAGCCAGCCCGGTTTCGGGCCGACTTTCTTCAGGGTTTTCGCGTCCAGCCCATCGCCAGTGGCTGCCTGTGCGGCAGCCTGACGTTCATGGCGTTTTGGGGCGAAAATAAACTTATCCAGACACCACAACAAACCTGTCACCAGGGTAGCAATGACCAGAATCAGGGCAAACATGTTCGCCATGCCAACTCCTTAGGGTTATTTGCCGTCTTTACCAACATGAAGGATGGCAAGGAATGCTTCCTGCGGCAGTTCGACGTTACCGACCTGCTTCATACGCTTCTTACCTTCTTTCTGTTTCTGCAGCAGCTTTTTCTTACGGCTGACGTCACCGCCGTAGCATTTCGCCAGAACGTTTTTACGCAGCTGTTTCACAGTAGAACGGGCAATAATGTGGTTACCGATGGCGGCCTGAATCGCGATATCAAACTGCTGACGCGGGATCAGCTCTTTCATCTTCTCAACCAGCTCACGGCCACGGTATGGCGCATTGTCGTTGTGAGTGATGAGTGCCAGCGCATCCACACGCTCGCCATTGATCAGCACGTCCACACGCACCATATTAGACGCCTGGAAGCGTTTGAAGTTGTAATCCAGTGACGCATAGCCACGAGAGGTAGACTTCAGACGATCGAAGAAGTCGAGGACCACTTCCGCCATAGGGATTTCGTACGTCAGCGCAACCTGATTACCGTGGTAGACCATGTTGGTCTGTACGCCACGCTTCTCAATACACAGCGTAATAACGTTACCCAGGAACTCCTGCGGCAGCAGCATATGACACTCTGCAATGGGCTCGCGCAGTTCTTCGATATTGTTCAGCGGTGGCAGCTTGGACGGGCTATCGACGTAGACGATCTCTTTGTTGGTGGTCTGCACTTCGTACACAACGGTCGGTGCCGTGGTGATCAGATCCAGATCGTATTCACGCTCCAGACGCTCCTGGATGATCTCCATGTGCAGCAGACCAAGGAAGCCGCAGCGGAAGCCGAAGCCCAGCGCCGTAGAGCTTTCTGGTTCATAGAACAGGGAAGCATCGTTGAGGCTCAGCTTGCCGAGCGCATCACGGAAGTTTTCATAGTCGTCAGAGCTGACCGGGAACAGACCCGCGTAAACCTGCGGTTTAACCTTTTTAAAGCCTGGCAGCGCTTTGTCTGCCGGGTTACGTGCACCGGTCAGGGTATCGCCCACTGGCGCGCCGAGGATGTCTTTAATGGCGCAGACCAGCCAGCCTACTTCGCCACATTTCAGCTCGGTACGGTCAACCTGTTTTGGCGTGAAGATACCCAGACGGTCAGCGTTGTAAACCTGGCCAGTACTCATTACCTTGATTTTGTCGCCTTTACGCATGGTGCCGTTTTTAATACGCACCAGCGAGACAACGCCCAGGTAGTTATCAAACCAGGAGTCGATGATCAGCGCCTGCAGCGGGGCATCCGGGTCACCTTCTGGTGCCGGGATATCACGCACCAGGCGTTCCAGCACGTCGGTTACGCCCACACCCGTTTTAGCGGAGCAGCGCACCGCATCGGTCGCGTCGATGCCGACAATATCTTCAATCTCTTCCGCTACGCGCTCAGGATCGGCAGCTGGCAGGTCAATTTTGTTCAGAACCGGCACAACCTCGAGATCCATTTCCATCGCGGTATAGCAGTTTGCCAGGGTCTGGGCTTCAACGCCCTGCCCGGCATCCACAACCAGCAGCGCGCCTTCACAGGCCGCCAGCGAGCGTGAAACTTCATAGGAGAAGTCAACGTGGCCTGGGGTGTCGATAAAGTTCAGCTGGTAGATTTCGCCATCAGCCGCTTTGTAATCAAGCGTAACGCTCTGCGCTTTGATGGTGATACCGCGTTCGCGTTCCAGGTCCATGGAGTCCAGAACCTGGGCTTCCATTTCACGATCAGACAGGCCACCGCAAATCTGGATAATACGGTCAGACAGCGTCGACTTACCGTGGTCAATGTGAGCAATGATCGAAAAGTTACGTATGTTCTTCATATAGTTAAATAATTATGCCTTACGAATTCCTGGAGGCCGCTGTTCTTAGCCTGACGTTTTTCAGTGCGAAAACGCCGCATTCTACACTACATCCCCGTTACCTGGAAATGTACTTAGCGCCAGGTATAGCGTGAAGAAATGACGTTTTCTATTTTAGGACGTAAAAAAGGACAAAGCCCGATGGATCATCGGGCCTCAGAAGAGAGCGTCTCAACACGAAGCTGGTCGGGTGCCAGCCCTACGCTGAGAATAACAGGCTGCCACTCTTCGCGTGCGGCAAGCTTCGGGGAAAGAGCTTTGGCCAGCCAGAATCCCCCTACGCCGCCCAATGCCGCACCACACATGGCGGCCACATCGGTACCAAACAGCATCTGGAATACGCCGCCCATAACAAACAGCCCCACCAGCGGAGAGAGATAAACCAGCATGGCGGACGTGAGCAGGCTACCTTCTGCAATTCCCAGCTCCACCTTTTGCCCCACCATCAGCGGCCGATCGCTTGGCACGGAAATGGTATGCGAGGTTTGCGGCCCGAGCTTGTTCAGCACGCGGCTACCGCAACCGGCTCTGGAAGCACAGCTATTGCATGAGGCCTTAACATCACAGCTCACCAGCGCAATGCCATTCTGCCACGATACGACCGTAGCCCACTCTTTAATCATTGTGCAGCCCTGAATTTAATGCTGTCGGAAATACGCTTCGCCGTTTGTGGCGGTAATTCACCCACAATGGTGATCTCTGCGTTATCGCGAACCGTGGTGCTGACCGTCCTGCGTCCGGTACGAAGCATTTGTTCAGAACTGTTTGCCGATGCGCGGTTAATGTTCACCGAGAAACTGAACAAACCATCGGAATAAAGACGCGATTCAACCGGTGTTTCAATGGTTGGCAGTTGTCGACGGCTGCTGGAGACTTCGCTAAACCCTTGCGGGATCCAGGAAGGAACCCAGTTGAAGTTGACGGAATCACCCGCCGGTACCGAAAGCAGCGGCGGCAGGCTGGCTTTCGCCAGATTCTGCATGCTATTACCCACCTGATTGTTCACGCTAAAGGAGATAACGCGGAACTGCTCCAGCGTTTCACCATCACGGTCCAGCAGGTCTACACGCATTGGCAGCTTGGTTTCGGCGTCAATCCAGACGATATAGCTGTAGCGCGTTCCGTCACGGGCAACAACGCGGATCACCTCACACAGTCTGTCCGCAATGCGCGTACGCCCTACTGAAATGAAATCATAGTAAGGCGCAAGACGTTTGAAGTCGGTGTAGATAAGCGATGGCAGAGAATCGACGATATAATCGCCATTCAGCGTGAAAGGCTCCAGACCGGGTTCGAAATAACTGATTTCGTTACCACGCTGGACAACTTCCCGACGCGGGCCATCCATCTGTAAAAGCTGGGCGAGCGGCTGGTTATCAAGACGGGCATGGCGGTATCGTAACGACTCGACGCCCTGCTTATTGATACTGATAAATGCCAACTCGTAATTGAGTGACTGGCTGGCCAGATTCATTTGCTGCAACAACGCCCCGGATGAAACATCAGCCGAGGCGTTGGCAGAGAAGAACAGGCTACCCGCCATCAGAGACATGGCGAACCAAAGTTGCTTCATTACTGCGATTGCGTTCCTAAAGTTTGGTTTCCGGGCACCTGCACAGCCGCTTGCTGGGTTTGTGCCTGCTCAAACTGAAGCTGTTCAGAGTGCAGACGACGCTGCAACTCGTAATCCTGCAACATCGCATTAATGCGACGGCGTTGCTCCTGAACCTGCTGTTGCTGGCCGCCGCTGGCGGATGCATCAGCCGGAACACCCAAACTTACCGGGCTGGCTTTGCCCATCATCGGCAGTGTGTTGAACACTGGCGCTTCTGGCTGCTGATTAGTTTCAGACTGAGTATTATAGTGCTGGACGCCAACGATAACTGCAAGCGATACGCATGCAGCCACACCCATTTGGGTGAGCTGGCTGGCCCACGGACGCACCTTGTGCCAGAACGGCATTTTCTGCCACTGGTGAGGCGCAGGTTGAGCTTCAGGAATCAGCGGAGTGGTCTGACGGACAGGCTCATTTTCAATGGCCGCCATCACGCGAGCTGAGATATCGAAATGGAGAACCTCGCCGGTGTCACCGCGAAGGGTGTCACGGATGAGATGGTAACTCTCCCAGGTCTCTTGCATTTCGGGAGAATGAGACAGCTCGTTGAGCAGCTCACTATCCAGCGTTTCACCATCCATTAAAGCGGAAAGTTTTTCTTTCTGCATGCCTAATACCTTTTCCAGTATCCCGCTATCGTCAACGCCTGATAAGCGGTTGAACTTTATTATCAATTGCTTCTCGCGCACGGAAAATACGTGAACGTACCGTGCCGACCGGACAATCCATGATGGCGGCTATCTCTTCATAGCTCAGACCATCCAACTCCCGTAACGTAATTGCCATGCGTAAATCTTCCGGGAGCGACTCGATCGTGCGAAAAACGATTTGTCTCAGTTCTTCTGACAACATTAAGTTCTCAGGGTTCGAAATTTCTTTCAGCGCACCGCCACTTTCGAAGTTTTCGGCGTCGATTGCGTCCACATCACTTGAAGGCGGACGGCGGCCCTGAGCGACCAGATAATTCTTTGCCGTATTGACCGCAATACGGTACAGCCAGGTATAAAAAGCACTATCTCCCCGGAATGAATCCAGCGCGCGATAGGCCTTAATAAAAGACTCTTGTACTACATCAGGCACATCGCCTGACGGTACATAGCGGGAAACCAGGCTCGCCACCTTATGCTGGTAGCGCACCACCAGTAAGTTAAAGGCTTTCTGATCTCCCTTCTGGACCCGTTCAACCAGGACCTGGTCCGTTAACTGCTCGCTCATCCGAGGTAATGTCTCCCCAAACCTAAATTCCACGCGTTATCGAAACGCCACTCTTAAAAAACCGCACTTTGAGCAAGCACCGAATTAGAGTGTCTGATCTTCAATAAGTTCCGTAACGCCTTTGTTTTTGTTCATCGCGCCGCAGACTGTTCATTTTCTCTCATTATAAGTCTGTTCACGATACGCACCACTTTATGACAAGAAACATCTCTTTTCCCGCCAGAAGAGTAACGCAACCCAGTCTTTATTTCACCACAAAATCTGACGCTAACGATCTGCTTCGCAAAATATTTTCTTTCTTTTACGTGGTTTTAATCCTCCGCCTCGAGTTTAGCGGTTACAACTCACATCAAAAAAAACGTGCGATATCTCGCATTCGGATGCTATTCTGACCAAACACTGTTTAGTAAATTAAACAAAAATCATGAACACAACACCTGAACTGCATTGTGATGTACTGATCATCGGTAGCGGCGCTGCCGGTCTCTCCCTGGCACTGCGTCTGGCCGAACATCAGAGCGTGATCGTTCTGAGCAAAGGGCCGATAAGTGAAGGTTCTACGTTTTATGCCCAGGGCGGTATTGCCGCCGTGTTTGATGAGACAGACAGCATTGCGTCGCATGTCGACGATACGCTGATTGCCGGGGCCGGGATCGTGGATGCGCATGCCGCAGAGTTTGTGGCCAGTAATGCCCGTCATTGCGTGCAGTGGTTGATCGATCAGGGCGTATTATTTGATACACAGGTGCAGCCAAACGGTGAAGAGAGCTACCACCTGACCCGCGAAGGCGGGCATAGCCACCGCCGTATCCTGCATGCCGCAGACGCTACCGGTAAAGAAGTCGAAACCACGCTGGTCAGCAAAGCCCTCAGCCATCCTAACATTCGGGTCCTTGAGCGCAGCAATGCCGTTGACCTGATTATTTCCGACAAGATTGGCCTTCCGGGTACGCGTCGTGTCGTGGGTGCCTGGGTCTGGAATCGCAATAAAGAAAAGGTTGAGACCTGTCAGGCGAAGGCCGTGGTACTGGCGACTGGCGGTGCATCCAAAGTGTATCAATATACCACCAACCCCGATATTGCCTCCGGAGACGGGATCGCCATGGCCTGGCGCGCCGGTTGTCGCGTGGCAAACCTTGAATTCAACCAGTTTCACCCGACCGCCCTGTTCCATCCTCAGGCGCGTAATTTCCTGCTGACGGAAGCTCTGCGCGGTGAAGGCGCATACCTGAAACGCCCTGACGGCTCCCGCTTTATGCCGGACTTTGACCCCAGAGGCGAGCTGGCACCGCGTGATATCGTTGCCCGCGCCATCGACCATGAAATGAAGCGTCTTGGCGTAGACTGCATGTATCTGGACATCAGCCATAAGCCGGCAGAGTTTATCCGCCAGCATTTCCCGATGATCTACGAAAAGCTGCTGGGTCTGGGGATTGATTTAACCCGCGATTCGGTGCCCATCGTGCCTGCCGCCCACTATACCTGCGGGGGCGTAATGGTTGACGATCATGGTCGCACCGACGTGGATGGCCTGTATGCTATCGGTGAAGTAAGTTATACCGGGCTTCATGGCGCGAACCGGATGGCGTCGAACTCACTGCTGGAGTGTCTGGTTTACGGCTGGTCTGCCGCGGAAGATATCACGAAGCGCATGCCTTACGCCCGTCAGACTGAAAACCTGCCTGCCTGGGATGAAAGCCGCGTGGAGAACCCGGATGAGCTGGTCGTTATTCAGCATAACTGGCACGAACTGCGGCTGTTTATGTGGGACTACGTCGGGATTGTGCGGACCACGAAACGTCTTGAACGCGCATTACGCCGTATCACGATGTTACAGCAGGAAATCGATGAATATTATGCCAATTTCCGCGTATCCAATAATCTGCTGGAGCTGCGCAATCTGGTTCAGGTTGCTGAATTGATTGTTCGCTGCGCGATGATGCGCAAAGAGAGCCGCGGTTTGCATTATACCCTCGACTACCCCGATCAGCTGGCCGAGTCCGGCCCGTCGATCCTCTCCCCACAGGTTCACATAAACAGATAAAACGCCTGGGTCAGAGCGGTGTAATCTTCGGAATAACGCTGGTCTGGCCCACGGATCACCATTCGGTCGTTAAAGCATTCACCTTCTTTGGGTGAGAGCGCCAGCAGCACACGGTGCGGCAATCGCCCTTCGGTATCTGCAATATCGGTGCGTAAACGTAATTTCCAGCCAATCTCTTGCGCTATGCCAATAAACGCATTGCCGGTGCTTTCTGGCAGAACCACGCAGAAAAACCCCTCTTCTGAAATAAGCTCTGCGGCACTGATCAGCAGCGCCTTATGGTCGAGGGAGCCGGTATAACGGGCCTGTTCACGCTCAGGCGTTCCGCACTCAACTCCGGGCGCGTAGTAGGGAGGATTGCTGACAATCAGGTCGTAACGCGCGGTTTGCTCCGGCGTCCAGTCGAGCACATCTGCACATCCAACGTTAATCCGGGCGGCCCACGGAGATTCAGCCGCATTTTCACTCGCCTGCTCTGCCGCCTGCGCATCCAGCTCCACCGCATCTATGGTGACATGTGCTTCGGTACGTTGCGCCAGCATCAGCGCCAACAGCCCGCTGCCCGTCCCAATATCCAGAATACGCTTTACACCTGCGACAGGTGCCCAGGCACCCAGTAAAATACCGTCTGTACCGACTTTCATGGCACAGCGATCGTGAGCGACAAAAAATTGTTTAAACGTAAAACCATCGCGGCGCAACTGCGCTTTGAGTTGAGACATGTCAGGGCAACCTTCTAAGTGAAACTGGAGTAGCATAGGGGAAAGCGAAGTGGCCGCAAAGCGATATCCATACAAACAGATGAAGATTACAGCCGTAACGTCTATAATCAGCGCCCCACACAGAGGTAGAACATGACTGTAACGACTTTTTCCGAACTTGAACTCGATGAAAGCCTGCTCAATGCACTTGAGAGCAAAGGCTTTACACGCCCGACCGCCATTCAGGCAGCGGCCATTCCGCCTGCGCTTGAGGGCCGCGATGTGCTCGGTTCTGCGCCAACCGGCACGGGGAAGACAGCAGCTTACTTGCTGCCTGTGTTGCAGCATCTGCTCGATTTTCCACGTAAAAAATCAGGCCCGCCGCGTATTTTGATCCTGACGCCGACGCGCGAGCTGGCGATGCAGGTTGCCGATCACGCCCGCGAGCTGGCGGCCAATACCCATCTGGATATCGCCACGATCACTGGCGGCGTTGCGTATATGAACCACGCCGAAGTGTTCAGCGAAAACCAGGACATCGTCGTTGCGACGACCGGTCGCCTGCTGCAGTACATTAAAGAAGAGAACTTCGACTGCCGCGCGGTAGAAACACTGATTCTGGATGAAGCTGACCGCATGCTGGACATGGGCTTCGCGCAGGATATCGAACATATCGCGGGTGAGACACGCTGGCGTAACCAGACGATGCTGTTCTCTGCCACCCTTGAAGGGGACGCGATCAAAGACTTCGCAGAGCGCCTGCTGGAAGATCCGGTGGAAGTTTCCGCGACGCCGTCCACGCGCGAGCGCAAGAAGATCCACCAGTGGTATTACCGTGCAGATAACCTTGAACACAAGGTTGAGTTACTTAAGCACCTGCTGAAGCAGGACGATGCCACCCGTACCATCGTCTTTGTGCGTAAGCGCGAGCGTGTGCATGAACTGGCTGAAATGCTGCGTAATGCCGGAATCAATAACTGCTATCTCGAAGGCGAGATGGCGCAGGTTAAGCGTACCGAAGGGATTAAACGTCTGACTGATGGTCGCGTGAACGTGCTGGTCGCAACAGACGTTGCTGCACGCGGGATCGACATTCCGGACGTCAGTCACGTCATTAACTTCGATATGCCACGCAGCGGCGACACCTATCTGCACCGCATTGGCCGTACCGGCCGTGCCGGACGCAAAGGTATCGCGATCTCTCTGGTCGAAGCGCATGACTACCTGCTGCTGCAGAAAATTGGCCGCTACGTTGATGAGCCACTGAAAGCACGCGTTATTGATGAGCTTCGCCCGACCACACGTGCACCGAGTGAAAAAATGACGGGCAAACCGTCTAAAAAAGCGCTCGCAAAACGTGCTGAGAAAAAAGAGAAAGAAAAAGAGAAGCCGCGCGTGAAGCAGCGCCACCGCGATACCAAGAATATTGGTAAACGCCGTAAACCAAGCTCTTCCGCACCAGAGACGAAAACTGAAGAGTAAAAAAAGCCGGGGAAAAACCCGGCTTTTTTATTCCACCCCCGAGACTGAAACCTTACAGGCTTTCAGTAAAGGTACGCGCAATAACGTCGCGCTGCTGTTCCGGGGTCAGAGAGTTAAAACGTACTGCATAACCTGATACACGAATGGTCAGCTGTGGGTATTTTTCCGGGTGCTTAACCGCATCTTCCAGCGTTTCACGGCGCAGCACGTTCACGTTCAGGTGCTGACCACCTTCAACGCGCACTTCCGGTTTTACTTCCATTGGGATTTCACGGTATTCGATTTCGCCCAGTTTGTTCACCGGAACGATTTCATCTTCAGCAAAACCCGCTTTCGCTACTACACAGCGCGCTTCATTTTTCTCGCTGTCCAGCAGCCAGAAAGAGTTGAGCAGGTCGTCATTTGCAGCTTTAGTAATCTGGATACCTGTAATCATGTGTTGCCTCCCTTAGGCTACATTAACTGGTGTCGGCCTCGCGCGGCCAATTGGTAAAACCATTGTTTCTTGTGTGTATATATATCACTCGCACCCCGGTCATTTATTGATTTAAATCAACAAAAACACCAACCACACAAAGAGTGTGGTTTGATTTTATTGTTCCAGATCAATTTCATTGCTTTGCCAGCTCAACTCCTTTCGCATCTATTCAAAATAAATTGAATGACTTACGGTGATTTTATGCCTGGGATTTTGCACCCCGGGTTTTAGCGGTTAAGCTAGGCGCAGAATGTGATTCGCAGGAGAGCGAGATGACGACACCGTTGACCTGGCACGATGTGCTGGCAGAAGAGAAACAGCAGCCCTATTTTATTAACACCCTCAGCACCGTTGCGGCAGAGCGGCAGTCTGGCCAGACGATTTATCCGCCACAAAAAGATGTTTTCAACGCGTTTCGCTATACCGAACTCAGCGATGTAAAAGTTGTTATCCTCGGTCAGGATCCTTACCACGGACCGGGACAGGCTCACGGGCTTGCTTTCTCTGTACGTCCTGGGGTTGCTATCCCCCCTTCGCTTCTGAACATGTACAAAGAACTCGAAAAGACCGTGCCCGGGTTTACCCGGCCCACTCATGGTTATTTGGAAAGCTGGGCGCGCCAGGGCGTGCTGTTACTGAATACGGTACTCACCGTACGTGCCGGTCAGGCACATTCTCACGCCAGCCTGGGCTGGGAAACCTTTACCGATAAAGTCATCAGCCTTATCAACGAGCATCGTGAAGGGGTGGTGTTTTTACTGTGGGGTTCCCACGCGCAGAAGAAAGGGGCGATTATCGACAGGCAGCGTCATCATGTCCTGAAGGCACCGCATCCGTCACCGCTGTCAGCGCATCGTGGTTTCTTTGGTTGTAATCATTTTGTTCTGGCGAACGAGTGGCTGGAAAAACGTGGCGAAACGCCAATTGACTGGCTGCCAGTGTTACCGGCTGAGAGTGAGTAACGCAGCGAATGTGCCCGTTTTAGCGGGCACACCCGATGCACAGTCTTATGCTTTATTCTGACGCCACCATTCCGCCAGCAGTACGCCAGTCGCAACGGAAACGTTCAGACTTTCAACATTGCCTGTACCGTCGATAGAGACGCTCAGATCCGCGCTGGAAAGCGCAGCATCCGACAGGCCATCACGCTCCTGACCCAGCACCAGCACCATTTTACGCGGCAGTGTCGCTTTAAACAGCGGCGTAGCGGCATGGCTGGAGGTTGTGACGATGGCATATCCCGCATTACGGAACTGCTCAATAGCATCCAGAACGCTGTCGCCGGTGATCGGCTGAACATGCTCTGCCCCGCCCTCTGCGGTACGGATCGCGGCACCCGATTCCAGCAGCGCGGCATCCTGTAACAGCACGCCTTTCACGCCAAAGTGCGCGCAGCTACGCATCATTGCACCCAGATTATGCGGGTTGCCCACATCTTCAAGTGCCAGCACGCAGTCATCGGCTTCCGCCTGGCTAACCCACTGCTGTACGGTAGTCCCGTTACGTTTTTTGATCAGGAAGCACACGCCACCGTGGTGTTCAGTGCCTGATGCTTTCGTCAGCTCAGCGTCATCCACCACATGGTAGGCTTTACGGTTTGCCGCCATCCAGCGCAGCGCTTCTTTAAAGCGCGGGGTTACGCTCTGGAGAAACCATGCGCGAACGATGCACTCAGGACGGCTCTGGAACAGCGCCTGGCAGGCATTCTCGCCATAGACTCGGGTCTCTTCTGCACGCTGACGGCGCAGCACTTCCGGGTCAATAAAGCTTTTCCCGCTGATACCACCGTGATCGGCTTTTTCAGGCGCCTCTTCACCAGGGGCACGAGAAACGGTACGCCAGGGGGATGAACCCTCGCGCGAGAAATCATCGCGTTTACGATCGTCACGCTTGCGGTCATCACGTTTGCGGTCATCACCGCGGTTATTTCTGTCATCGCGGGCGGGGCGACGGCCACCGTCTGCACGAGAAGACGCCGGACGCCCGCCACCTTTTCCGGTACGCGGATTTTGGGTGCGTTTATCAGAGTCATCATCACTGCGGACATACATCACTTTGACCTTGCCGCTTTTGTTTTTCATTTCGTCGTTCATGCTTTTCTCCACCAGCGCTGCGCGAAGCGCGCAGATTACCCGATGTGCAAGCTCATAGCCATAAATTCGTACAAAAGCCTGTGACTATTGTTCTCATTGAATAAAACGCATTGTCGTTTCAAACAGGCTGAATGATAATATGTAACATATTAGAAACATTATCGGCATTCTGCCGCTGTCCCACGGCTCTATCAGAGGTTAGTTATGAATACCGTATGTGCCAACTGTCAGGCTCTTAATCGCATTCCGGACGATCGGATTGAAGATGGTGCGAAATGCGGGCGTTGTGGCCATGAACTGTTTGATGGCGATGTTATCAACGCTACGGGTGCTACGCTGGACAAACTCCTCAAGGACGATCTTCCGGTGGTTGTCGATTTTTGGGCACCGTGGTGTGGTCCGTGCCGTAGCTTCGCGCCTGTCTTCGAAGATGTTGCCGAAGAACGCAGCGGCAAAATGCGTTTTGTTAAGGTCAATACCGAAGCAGAACGTGAGCTGAGCGCACGCTTTCGCATTCGCAGCATCCCAACCATCATGATTTTCAAAAATGGTGAAGTGATCGACATGCTTAACGGTGCTGTTCCTAAAGCACCGTTTGATAGCTGGTTAAACGAATCGCTGTAACATTAACGGGGCGCATCTTGTGCCCCGTTCCTTCCTCTGCGAAAATAGGGTTTTTCCTGCACTTCGCCCATGACTGATAACGCTGTTCTTCAACTGCGTGCCGCACGCCTGGCCCGCGCGACTCGCCCTTTTCTTGCCCGCGGCAATCGTATTCGCCGCTGTCAGCGTTGTCTGCTGCCGCTAAAAGTTTGTCTGTGCGAGACCCTTGCGCCGAGCACCGCGAAGAGTCGTTTTTGCCTGGTCATGTTCGATACCGAACCAATGAAACCCAGCAATACCGGACGCCTTATTGCCGACATTCTGCCGGATACCGCGGCATTTCAGTGGTCACGCACGGAACCTCCGCAGGCCCTGCTCGACTTAGTGGCAAACCCGGACTATCAGCCAATGGTCGTATTTCCGGCCTCGTATGCTGGCGAAGATCGCCAGGTCCTTTCGGCACCGCCATCTGGTAAACCGCCGCTGTTTATTATGCTGGACGGAACCTGGACCGAAGCGCGAAAAATGTTCCGCAAAAGTCCTTATCTCGATTCATTGCCGGTGATTTCGGTCGACCTTTCACGCGTCTCGGCCTACCGCCTGCGAGAAGCGCATGCTGACGGGCAGTACTGTACCGCTGAAGTGGCGATTGCCCTTCTGGATTTAGCGGGAGATACCGTCGCGGCAGGTGCGCTGGGGAGCCATTTCTCCCGCTTTCGTGAACGTTACCTGGCAGGAAAAACCGTTCATAAGGGCAGCGTCACAGCAACTGAGACAGAAAACGTTTAAAATCATCAGGTCGCTTGCATTCACAGGAGGCCTGCATGAGCCAGCGAGGGTTAGAAGCGCTACTTCGTCCTAAATCCATTGCCGTTATCGGCGCATCAATGAAACCGGACCGCGCAGGCTATCTGATGATGCGTAACCTGCTGGCTGGCGGATTTAATGGCCCCGTCATGCCCGTGACGCCTGCCTATAAGGCTGTTCAGGGGGTGCTGGCATGGCCGGACGTGCAGAGCCTGCCTTTCATACCGGACCTTGCCATCCTGTGTACAAATGCGAAACGTAATCCAGCCCTGCTGGAGTCGCTCGGCAGGAAAGGATGTAAAACCTGCATTATTCTCTCGTCTCCGCCCGAACAGCAGCCGGAGCTTCTGGCATGCGCCAGTCGCTATCAGATGCGCATTCTTGGGCCAAACAGTCTGGGCCTGCTCGCCCCGTGGCAGGGGCTGAATGCCAGCTTCTCCCCGGTCCCTATCCGCAAAGGCAAACTCGCTTTCATTTCGCAATCGGCTGCGGTATCGAACACGATCCTCGACTGGGCGCAACAGCGTGAGATGGGTTTTTCCTACTTCATTGCTCTGGGTGACAGCCTGGACATCGACGTTGATGAACTGCTCGATTTTCTGGCTCGCGACAGCAAAACCAGCGCCATTCTTCTTTATCTTGAGCATCTGAGCGACGCCCGTCGTTTTGTATCAGCTTCCCGTAGCGCGTCCCGTAACAAACCGATTCTGGTGATCAAAAGCGGGCGTAGCCCCGCCGCCCAGCGTCTGCTGCAGTCGCATTCCGGCATGGATCCCGCCTGGGATGCCGCGATTCAACGCGCGGGTTTGCTGCGGGTTCAGGATACACACGAGCTTTTTTCCGCCGTCGAGACGTTAAGCCATATGCGTCCGTTACGCGGTGAGAAGTTAATGATTGTCAGTAATGGCGCGGCTCCTGCCGCACTTGCACTGGATGAACTGTGGCTGCGCAATGGCAAGCTGGCCACCCTAGGTGAGGAGACGCTTCAACGCCTGAAAGAGGCGCTGCCGGCAAGCGTTAGCCCAGGCAATCCCCTCGATTTGCGCGATGACGCCAGTAGCGATCACTATATCAGGGCGATCTCCCTTTTACTGGATAGCCAGGATTTCGACGCGCTGATGATTATTCACTCCCCCAGCGCGGTCGCTCCCGGGAGTGAAAGCGCGCGCGCACTGATTGACGCCGTCCGGAACCATCCTCGTGGAAAATATGTCACCCTGCTGACCAACTGGTGCGGTGAGTTCTCTTCCCAGGAGGCACGACGCCTGTTCAGTGAAGCCGGTCTGCCCACCTACCGCACTCCGGAAGGCACGATTACGGCGTTTATGCATATGGTGGAGTATCGCCGCAACCAGAAGCAGCTCCGTGAAACCCCGGCTTTACCGGGTAACCTGACGGCGAACACCGCCGATGTTCATCGGCTTTTACAGCAGGCTATCGAAGAGGGAGCCACCTCGCTTGATACGCACGAAGTGCAGCCGATTCTGGGCAGTTACGGGATGCAAACCCTGCCCACCTGGATTGCCGGCGACAGCGCCGAAGCCGTGCATATTGCCGAACAAATTGGCTATCCCGTTGCCCTCAAGCTTCGCTCACCGGATATCCCGCATAAGTCTGATGTCCAGGGAGTGATGTTATACCTGCGGACTGCGACCGAGGTACAGCAAGCCGCTGATGCCATATTCGACCGGGTCAAAATGGCCTGGCCTCAGGCGCGGATCCACGGGCTGCTGGTGCAAAGCATGGCTAATCGCGCTGGCGCTCAGGAGCTGCGCGTGGTGGTTGAATACGATCCCGTCTTTGGCCCGCTTATCATGCTGGGGGAAGGCGGCGTCGAGTGGCGTCCTGAGGAGCAGACGGTCGTGGCTTTGCCACCACTGAACATGAACCTGGCGCGTTATCTGATCATTCAGGCCATCAAGAGCAAAAAAATACGGGGCCGAAGCGCGCTGCGCCCTCTTGATATTGCCGGGTTGAGTCAGTTCCTGGTGCAGGTGTCTAACCTGATTGTTGATTGCGCGGAGATCCAGCGGCTGGACATCCACCCGCTGCTCGCCTCCGGCAGTGAGTTTACGGCCCTGGACGTCACGCTGGATATCGCGCCTTTCGAGGGTGACAGAGAGAGCCGCCTTGCGATCCGTCCGTATCCTCTGCAGCTGGAGGAGTGGGTGGAGATGAAAAACGGGGAGCGCGCGTTGTTCCGCCCTATCCTGCCGGAAGATGAACCGCAGCTGCGCACGTTCATCTCTCAGGTAACGAAAGAGGATCTTTACTATCGCTATTTTAGCGAAATCAACGAATTTACCCACGATGATTTAGCCAATATGACCCAGATCGACTACGATCGAGAAATGGCATTTGTCGCCGTTCGTCGTTCCGATAAGGGCGATGAGATCCTCGGCGTTACGCGTGCTATTTCCGACCCGGATAATGTTGATGCGGAGTTTGCTGTGCTGGTGCGCTCCGATCTGAAAGGGTTGGGTCTGGGGCGACGGCTGCTGGAAAAACTCATCAGTTATACGCGAGATCACGGATTGTTACGCCTCAATGGCATTACTATGCCTAACAATCGCGGTATGGTGACCCTGGCGCGAAAACTTGGATTTGACGTTGATATTCAGCTGGACGAAGGTATTGTGGCCTTATCCCTGAGCCTGATATCAGCGGATAAAGCCGAGTAAGCTACTGGAAATGTTACCCACTTTGGACGGGACTGGTGGTATCATTGTCCGCTTATGTTGTTTGCATGGTACAGACAACCCTTCAATGAACAGAGAAGAAACGCACTGTGATGTTGTCAAAATTTAAGCGTAATAAACATCAACAACACCTTGCTCAACTACCGAAGATTTCTCAGTCAGTTGATGATGTAGAGTTCTTTTACGCTCCCGCCCATTTTCGGGAGACGCTTCTGGAAAAGATTGCCGGCGCTACGCGTCGCATTTGCATTGTGGCCCTGTATCTTGAACAAGATGAAGGTGGGCGCGCGATCTTAAATGCGCTCTATGAAGCCAAGCGTCAACGTCCGGAACTGGATGTTCGCGTGCTGGTCGACTGGCACCGCGCTCAGCGTGGCCGTATAGGCGCTGCTGCTTCAAACACCAATGCTGACTGGTATTGCCGCACGGCGCAGGAAAATCCTGGCGTCGATGTGCCCGTTTACGGCGTACCTGTAAATACCCGAGAAGCGCTCGGCGTCCTTCATTTCAAAGGGTTCATCATTGATGACAGCGTGCTGTACAGCGGCGCGAGCCTGAATGATGTTTACCTTCATCAGCTCGATAAATATCGATATGACCGTTACCATCTGGTTCGTAATCCGCAGATGGCGGATATCATGTTTAATTGGGTTGATAAGAACTTAGTACAGGGTCGCGGCGTAAATCGTCTTGACGATCCACACCGTCCTAAAAGCCCGGAAATTAAAAATGATATCCGCGCGTTCCGCCAGGAACTGCGTGATGCGGTCTACCATTTCCAGGGCGATGCCAATAACGAAGAGCTATCCGTTACACCGCTGGTGGGGTTAGGCAAATCAAGCCTGCTGAACAAAACGATTTTCCACCTGATGCCGTGTGCGGAGCAGAAACTCATCATCTGCACCCCTTACTTCAACCTTCCCGCCGTGCTGGTGCGTAATATCATTCAGCTGCTGCGTGATGGTAAAAAAGTTGAAATTATCGTCGGTGACAAAACGGCTAACGACTTCTTTATTCCTGAAGATCAACCGTTCAAGATTATCGGTGCCCTCCCTTATCTCTATGAGATTAACCTGCGCCGTTTCCTGAGCCGTTTACAGTATTACGTTAACACTGACCAGCTGGTCGTGCGTCTGTGGAAAGATGAAGACAACAGTTATCATCTGAAAGGGATGTGGGTCGACGATGAATGGATGCTGCTTACGGGCAATAACCTGAACCCTCGCGCCTGGCGTCTGGATCTCGAAAATGCCATCCTGATCCATGACCCGAAACATGAGTTAGCGACCAGTCGTGAACGTGAGCTTGAGCTTATTCGCACACATACCACTGTGGTTCAGCATTACCGTGAACTGCAGAGCATTGCCGATTACCCGGTGAAAGTCCGCAAGCTTATTCGTCGCCTGCGTCGAATCCGTATTGACAGACTTATCAGCCGTATTCTGTGATGTCCAGGCCCTGTCAGCGACAGGGCTTTTTTTTGGAGTCCGCTAATGCGTATTCTTCTCTTGCTGAGTGCTCTCTTTCTCAGTGGCTGTAGCCATATGGCTAACGATAGCTGGTCCGGGCAGGATAAAGCGCAACACTTTCTCGCCTCCGCGATGTTGTCCGCTGCCGGTAATGAGTATGCACAACATCAGGGGTACAGCCGGGATCGTAGTGCGGCAATCGGCCTGATGTTCTCTGTAAGCCTTGGGGCTTCAAAAGAACTGTGGGATAGCCGCCCCGCGGGGAGCGGCTGGAGCTGGAAAGACTTTGCCTGGGACGTAGCCGGTGCCACGACCGGCTATGCCGTGTGGCAGATGGCTCGCTATTAGAGACGAATACCTTTACCCTTTCGATGCAACATCAGGGAGACAATAAAGGCCAGTGCCCCCATCACCGTCACGTACCAGAAGAAAGTTGTTTCCGTTCCCCATGATTTAAGCGACAGCGCGACGTACTCCGCAGAGCCACCGAACAGCGCATTGGCGACCGCATAAGAAAGCCCTACCCCCAAAGCGCGTACCTGTGCCGGGAACATCTCAGCCTTCAGGATCCCACTGATCGATGTGTAAAAACTGACAATGACCATCGCCAGCATGACCAGACCAAAGGCGGCATACGGTGAGGAAACGTGCTGAAGCGCAGTTAAAATGGGAACAGTACATAACGCGGACATGCCGCCAAAGATCAGCATTGATGTGCGACGCCCTATTTTATCGGAGAGCGCGCCAATAAGTGGCTGAATCAGCATAAAGACGAACAACGCGGCGGTCATGATAGCGCTGGCGACGTTGGCGTGCATGCCCGTGGTGTTCACCAGATATTTTTGCATGTAGGTGGTGAAGGTGTAAAAGCTGAGAGAACCGCCCGCGGTGAACCCGAGAACCATCAGGAAAGCTTTGCGGTTACGCCACAGCCCTTTAAACGACCCCGCCTCCTTCAGCGCCCGGACCTCTTTTTGCGAGGTTTCATCCAACTGACGACGCAACCAAAGTGCGACGACCGCCAGTACAGCGCCCATCGCGAAAGGAATTCGCCATCCCCACTCATGAAGCTGGCTGTCGGTAAGGACCTGCTGCAGAATAACCACCACCAGAATGGCCAGAAGCTGGCCACCAATAAGCGTGACGTACTGGAAAGAGGCGTAAAATCCTTTCCGGCCCTCGAGGGCAATTTCACTCATGTAAGTGGCGCTGGTACCGTATTCTCCTCCAACAGAAAGTCCCTGGAACAGACGAGCCAGTAGCAAAAGAGCCGGCGCCCATGTCCCGATAGCATCATAACCGGGGAGACAGGCGATCACCAGCGAGCCAAAGCACATCATGCAGACCGAAATCAGCATGGATGCCTTACGTCCTCGACGGTCTGCGATCCGTCCAAACAACCATCCACCAATGGGGCGCATTAAGAAGCCCGCAGCAAATACGCCAGCCGTTTGCAGAAGCTGTGTGGTGGTGTTTCCGGACGGGAAGAAGATATGTGCGAAGTAAAGTGAACAGAATGAGTAGACGTAAAAGTCGAACCATTCCACCAGGTTCCCTGAAGAGGCACTGACGATTGCCCATACCCTTCTACGGGAATCACTGGCAGCCAGCGTCCCGTTCGATGTTATGCTTTCTGTCATTGTGATTATGCTCCTGCCATAAAAACGGCATGCTGAGTCCTGAGAACTCACGATCTTGTAAAGCAAATGTTATTATTTTGTTATAAATAACATTGAGAGTAAGATCACATTTTCTGTTAGCAAGGTAAGTTATAGGATAAAGACTAAGGGTCGTTGGCTGGTGTGGCGGTGTGCAGTCTGACGCCGTCTCCGGTGGCGGGAAAGAACCAAAGCAAAAAACCCCGCACCATACGGTACGGGGTTCTTTTAATTGATGCCTGGCAGTTCCCTACTCTCGCATGGGGAGACCCCACACTACCATCGGCGCTACGGCGTTTCACTTCTGAGTTCGGCATGGGGTCAGGTGGGACCACCGCGCTAAAGCCGCCAGGCAAATTCTGTTAATCTGTATCAGCTGAAAATCGTCTCTCATCGCCAAAACATCTTCGGCGTTGTAAGGTTAAGCCTCACGGTTCATTAGTATCGGTTAGCTCAACGCATCGCTGCGCTTACACACCCGACCTATCAACGTCGTAGTCTTCAACGTTCCTTCAGGAGACTTAAAGTCTCAGGGAGAACTCATCTCGGGGCAAGTTTCGTGCTTAGATGCTTTCAGCACTTATCTCTTCCGCATTTAGCTACCGGGCAGTGCCATTGGCATGACAACCCGAACACCAGTGATGCGTCCACTCCGGTCCTCTCGTACTAGGAGCAGCCCCCCTCAATTCTCCAGCGCCCACGGCAGATAGGGACCGAACTGTCTCACGACGTTCTAAACCCAGCTCGCGTACCACTTTAAATGGCGAACAGCCATACCCTTGGGACCTACTTCAGCCCCAGGATGTGATGAGCCGACATCGAGGTGCCAAACACCGCCGTCGATATGAACTCTTGGGCGGTATCAGCCTGTTATCCCCGGAGTACCTTTTATCCGTTGAGCGATGGCCCTTCCATTCAGAACCACCGGATCACTATGACCTGCTTTCGCACCTGCTCGAGCCGTCACTCTCGCAGTCAAGCTAGCTTATGCCATTGCACTAACCTCCTGATGTCCGACCAGGATTAGCTAACCTTCGTGCTCCTCCGTTACTCTTTGGGAGGAGACCGCCCCAGTCAAACTACCCACCAGACACTGTCCGCAACCCGGATTACGGGTCTACGTTAGAACACCAGCCATTAAAGGGTGGTATTTCAAGGTTGGCTCCACGCAGACTGGCGTCCACGCTTCAAAGCCTCCCACCTATCCTACACATCAAGGACCAGTGTTCAGTGTCAAGCTATAGTAAAGGTTCACGGGGTCTTTCCGTCTTGCCGCGGGTACACTGCATCTTCACAGCGAGTTCAATTTCACTGAGTCTCGGGTGGAGACAGCCTGGCCATCATTACGCCATTCGTGCAGGTCGGAACTTACCCGACAAGGAATTTCGCTACCTTAGGACCGTTATAGTTACGGCCGCCGTTTACCGGGGCTTCGATCAAGAGCTTCGCGTTGCCGCTAACCCCATCAATTAACCTTCCGGCACCGGGCAGGCGTCACACCGTATACGTCCACTTTCGTGTTTGCACAGTGCTGTGTTTTTAATAAACAGTTGCAGCCAGCTGGTATCTTCGACTGATTTCAGCTCCACCCGCAGGGGCTTCACCTACATATCAGCGTGCCTTCTCCCGAAGTTACGGCACCATTTTGCCTAGTTCCTTCACCCGAGTTCTCTCAAGCGCCTTGGTATTCTCTACCTGACCACCTGTGTCGGTTTGGGGTACGATTTGATGTTACCTGATGCTTAGAGGCTTTTCCTGGAAGCAGGGCATTTGTTACTTCAGCACCGTAGTGCCTCGTCATCACACCTCAGCGTTAATAAGGAACCGGATTTACCTGGAACCTCCGCCTACATGCTTAAACCGGGACAACCGTCGCCCGGCTAACATAGCCTTCTCCGTCCCCCCTTCGCAGTAACACCAAGTACAGGAATATTAACCTGTTTCCCATCGACTACGCCTTTCGGCCTCGCCTTAGGGGTCGACTCACCCTGCCCCGATTAACGTTGGACAGGAACCCTTGGTCTTCCGGCGAGCGGGCTTTTCACCCGCTTTATCGTTACTTATGTCAGCATTCGCACTTCTGATACCTCCAGCACCCCTCACAGGACACCTTCAACGGCTTACAGAACGCTCCCCTACCCAACAACACATAGTGTCGCTGCCGCAGCTTCGGTGCATGGTTTAGCCCCGTTACATCTTCCGCGCAGGCCGACTCGACCAGTGAGCTATTACGCTTTCTTTAAATGATGGCTGCTTCTAAGCCAACATCCTGGCTGTCTGTGCCTTCCCACATCGTTTCCCACTTAACCATGACTTTGGGACCTTAGCTGGCGGTCTGGGTTGTTTCCCTCTTCACGACGGACGTTAGCACCCGCCGTGTGTCTCCCGTGATAACATTCTTCGGTATTCGTAGTTTGCATCGGGTTGGTAAGCCGGGATGGCCCCCTAGCCGAAACAGTGCTCTACCCCCGAAGATGAGTTCACGAGGCGCTACCTAAATAGCTTTCGGGGAGAACCAGCTATCTCCCGGTTTGATTGGCCTTTCACCCCCAGCCACAAGTCATCCGCTAATTTTTCAACATTAGTCGGTTCGGTCCTCCAGTTAGTGTTACCCAACCTTCAACCTGCCCATGGCTAGATCACCGGGTTTCGGGTCTATACCCTGCAACTTAACGCCCAGTTAAGACTCGGTTTCCCTTCGGCTCCCCTATACGGTTAACCTTGCTACAGAATATAAGTCGCTGACCCATTATACAAAAGGTACGCAGTCACCCCATAAA
>NZ_JBXWCR010000008.1:0-155972 GCF_057320345.1 Enterobacter cloacae complex sp. 394I7
GGCGGCTTTAGCGCGGTGGTCCCACCTGACCCCATGCCGAACTCAGAAGTGAAACGCCGTAGCGCCGATGGTAGTGTGGGGTCTCCCCATGTGAGAGTAGGGAACTGCCAGACATCAAACAAGTGAAGAGGCCATCCGAAAGGATGGCCTTTTTGCGTTATGTTTCCCGGAAAAAGTCAGACCCGGTAAGCGAAGCGCCACCGGGCTAAGACACGTTTAATGGATCACTTGTGACAGGAAAGCCCGCGTACGTTCAGATTTAGGATGTGCGAAGAACTCATCCGGCGGTGCCTGCTCAACGATTTCCCCACGATCCATAAAGATCACCCGATCGGCCACGGTTCTGGCAAACCCCATTTCGTGCGTCACACACAGCATGGTCATCCCGGACTGCGCCAGTCCAATCATGGTATCCAGTACCTCTTTCACCATTTCCGGATCCAGGGCGGATGTCGGTTCATCAAACAGCATAATTTTCGGTTTCATACAGAGCGAACGGGCGATAGCCACGCGCTGCTGCTGACCGCCTGATATCTGGCCGGGAAATTTATTGGCGTGCTCTGCGATACGTACCCGTTCCAGGTAGTGCATCGCCAGTGCTTCAGCTTCCTTTTTAGGCATCTTTCGTACCCAAATTGGCGCAAGCGTACAGTTCTGCAGAACGGTGAGATGGGGAAACAGGTTAAAGTGCTGAAACACCATTCCCACTTCCTGGCGCACCCGTTCGATGTTACGAATATCTTCATTCAGCTCGATGCCATCAACAACAATGCGCCCCTGCTGATGTTCTTCAAGGTGGTTAATACAGCGAATGGTCGTGGATTTCCCGGACCCGGAAGGGCCACAAAGAACGATCCGTTCTCCCTGCTTAACCTTGAGGTTAATGTCTTTCAAAACATGAAACTGCCCGTACCATTTATTCACGTTTTCCAGCGTTATCATCGCGTCGGCAGGTGTCATAGTAATCTGGCTCATAATTTCCTCAGTGCGGTGTACGCCCGGTGTTAAAGCGCTTTTCCAGATGCTGGCTATAGCGCGACATGCTAAAACAAAAGATCCAGTAGATCAGAGCAGCAAAGACATATCCCTCGGTGGACATACCCAGCCAGGCAGGGTCAACGGTCGCCTGTTGCACGCTGCTAAAGAGATCGAACAGCCCGATGATGATCACCAGGCTGGTATCTTTGAAGAGGGCAATGATGGTATTGACCAGGCCCGGGATAACCAGCTTGAGTGCTTGTGGCAATATCACCAGTCCCTGCGTTTTCCAGTAGCCAAGCGCCAGTGATTCCGCCGCTTCGTACTGACCTTTAGGCAGAGCCTGCAGGCCCCCACGCACCACTTCCGCAACGTAAGCGGACTGGAAAAGGATGACCCCGACCAGGGCACGGATCAGTTTGTCTATCGTTGTCCCTTCTGCCATAAACAGCGGCAACATGACCGAAGACATAAACAGAACGGTGATAAGCGGTACGCCACGCCAGAATTCAATGAAAATAACGGAAAGCACACGTACGACAGGCATTTTTGAGCGCCGCCCAAGCGCGAGCAAAATACCCCATGGCAGTGCGCCGGCTATCCCAACGGACGCGATAATCAGCGTCAGCGTTAACCCACCCCACTGACGTGTTTCAACACGTTCCAGCCCCAGGAAGCCGCCATACAACAGCACCCAAACAATAATGGGATACACCACTGCCCAACAGGCAATATAACGGCCCCGATGAGGCAGTTTTTTCCAGAACATTACGGCGATGGAGAGCAGCCCGATGGCCAGTGCCAGATTAATCCGCCAGCGCTGTTCATGCGGATACAATCCATACATGAACTGGCCAAAACGCTCATGGATAAACACCCAGCAGGCCCCTGCTTTTGTGCAGTCTGCGCGAGTGGATCCCGACCAGTTAGCCTGTAAAAAAGCCCAGTTCAGCAGCGGTGGAATTAATTCCCACATAAGCCACAAACATACAATTGTCAGCAGGCTGTTACTCCAGCTGGAGAACAGATTCTTACGCGCCCAGAGAATAAAACGTCCGCCTGTCGAACCGGCAGGGCGCGAGGAGTGCGACAGTATCGCTTTTGTCATCATAGATCCTTAGCGCTCGACCAGTGCTATACGACGGTTATAGAGGTTCATCAGCAACGAAATCACCAGGCTGATGATCAGATAGACAGACATTGTGATGGCGATAGTTTCAATGGCTTGTCCGGTCTGGTTAAGCACGGTTCCGGCAAACAGCGACACCATATCGGGGTAACCAATGGCGGCCGCCAGCGATGAGTTTTTGACAATATTGAGGTATTGACTGGTCAGCGGCGGAATGATGACCCGTAACGCTTGCGGAATAATGACCTGACGAAGCGTCACCGTATGGGGTAATCCCAGCGAGCGCGCCGCCTCGTGTTGCCCGTAAGGAACGGCCTGGATCCCCGCACGAATAATCTCGGCGATAAATGCAGAGGTATAAATCGAAAGCGCCAGTGTCAGTGCTGCCAGCTCAGGAATTAAAACCATTCCGCCCTGGAAGTTAAAGCCACGCAGCTGCGGAATATCCCAGTGAAGGGCGGCCCCAAACAGCCAGTGTGCCAGAAGTGGCAGGCCAATGATAAGGATTGCGGCGGTTGGCCAGGTTTTACGAAGCTGCCCGGTTTTGAACTGATGCGTGCGGTTATAGCGGAACATGGCGGCTGAGAGAGCAAGCGCTATTACAAGGGCGGCAATGAAGGCATACAACCCTTCACCCGGCTGCGGAGAAGGAATATACAACCCGCGATTACTCAGGAAAAACAGATCAAGAGCATCAACAGCCTGACGTGGCCCCGGCAGGTTGCGCAGCACGGCAAAATACCAGAAAAAGATCTGCAGCAGCGGCGGGATATTACGGAACGTCTCAATATAAAAAGTAGACAGTTTGCGCAGCAGCCAGTTTTCGGACAAACGTGCCAGACCAATAAAGAAGCCCAGTATGGAGGCAAAAACAATACAAAGTGCAGAGACCAGCAGCGTATTCAGTAAACCGACCACGAACACGCGTCCATACGTGTCGCCTTCCTGATAATCAATAAGGTGTTGAACAATGCCAAACCCCGCGCTGCGATCCAGAAAAGCAAAGCCGGAGGTAATACCGCGATTATTCAGGTTGGTTATAGTGTTATGGATGAGATACACGGCGATAAGAACAACCGCAATAATCGCAATAACCTGGAATAGCCAGGCGCGGACCGCGGGATGAGAAAAGGATAGCGATCCTTTTACGGCTGAGCGGCGATGGGACATAAAGAAACCTCGGTAACCATGACTCTGGGGCGGGCACTGCCTTAACAGTGCCCGTTACAGCAATGACTTAACGTACTGGTGGCGCGTACTGAATACCGCCGTTGTTCCAGAGATTGTTCTGGCCGCGTTTGATCTTCAGAGGGCTTTCCGATCCCACGTTGCGCTCAAAGATCTCAGCGTAGTTACCCACCTGTTTGATGATGTTGTAAGCCCACTTGTTATCCAGCTTCAGATCCTTCCCGAAATCGCCCTCTGTTCCCAGCAGATGCGCCATATCCGGCGTGGACGGTTTAGCGGCTTTCTCGTCGACGTTTTTCGAGTTGATGCCCATCTCTTCGGCATTCAGCATGGCAAACAGGGTCCAGCGAACAATGGAGAACCAGTCTTCATCGCCACGACGCACAACCGGTCCAAGAGGCTCCTTGGAGATCACTTCGGGCAGGACAATCCACTCCGCCGGGTTGCTCAGCTTAATACGCAAGGCGTACAGCTGTGACTGGTCAGAAGCCAGCGTGTCGCAACGACCGGATTCCAGCGCTTTGGCCGATTCATCGGAGCGATCGAATGTCACAGGGGTATATTTCATGTTATTTGCTTTGAAATAATCCGCGACGTTCAGCTCGGTATCGGTACCGGCCTGGATACAAACGGTCGCGCCATCCAGCTCTTTGGCGCTTTTCAGGCCCGCTTTATTGTGGGTCAGGAAACCGATACCGTCATAATAGGTCACGCCAGTAAATGCCATTCCCATGCCTGCATCACGTGAGGAGGTCCAGGTGGTATTACGGGAAAGCATGTCAACTTCGCCAGACTGTAATGCAGTAAAACGTTCTTTCGCCGTCAGCGGGGTATATTTTACTTTACTGTCGTCACCGAAAACGGCGGCGGCAACACCACGGCAGACATCAACATCAATACCGGTAAATTTGCCGTTTGCATCGGCATAAGAGAAGCCAGGTAAACCGTCACTGATCCCACATTGAACAAACCCTTTCTTTTTAACGGCATCCAGTGTCGTACCCGCATGGGCCTGACCGGCTACAGCAAACAACATGCCCGCGGCGGCCAGGCTGGCTATCATCGTCTTTTTCATAATGCATCCTGTGTGGCGAAATTTATCGTTATAGAGGCGTTTTAAACGCTTTACCTGTCTGTGGCTTTGGCCAACGTTTATAAAGCAAACGTAATGCCAGGTTTTGCGCTCAACAAAATAGGTGACCAGTGAGCGCATAATGCTGAGTGTAGACAGGGTTAAATAAAGAGAGCGCCCCGAAACGGTGCGAAATTACAACCTGTGCCACAAATCGGAGCAAAACTTTCATGGGCTATGCCTTAAAAAGAAGAGATAGTTTCTGGGGTGAATATTGGCAGGGTATTAAATGTAATTAGTATGTGAAAATCATCACGATAGAATATGTAATTTAACGCTGTGCATTAAAAATATGTGACTGTCCGCAGGATGAAATAAACAGGCTGGGTAAAGACGGGGCTATTTTTTTACTTATCTGAAAACGCTGCACTCTTTAAAAGCAAAAGCGCGGACAGAGCCGCGCTTTCTACACACATGATACGTTCTGATGTTACTTCGTCAGAGCAACGATACCCAGCGTCAAACCTGCCACTGCGGCAGCACCACCGGCGATAGCACCTGCTGTTTCCCAGTTGTCCTGAGTGGTGCCTTTCATACAGGTATTGGTATGAACCAGTCGGCCTTGATCGTCGTATACCGGTACACATGGAGAGTCGTGCGCGC
Organism: Enterobacter cloacae complex sp. 394I7; assembly: GCF_057320345.1. Taxonomy (NCBI): domain Bacteria; kingdom Pseudomonadati; phylum Pseudomonadota; class Gammaproteobacteria; order Enterobacterales; family Enterobacteriaceae; genus Enterobacter; species Enterobacter cloacae complex sp. 394I7. The sequence continues at coordinate 5,031 of NZ_JBXWCR010000008.1, forward strand.
ATCCAGCAAGCAGCGCAGCGAGTAGTGCAACGGAAATGAATCTTTTCATGATGTTACCTCAGTATTATTTCTCATTCGCTATACAGCCAGGAGGGCTATTAACGAACTGGAGACTATTTTACCACCGGGATAAGGCAACGTTGCACGGGGAATAATCTCAAATTATGTTGTTTGTAAAAATCGTGGAGAAAAGTCGCTGTCAGGATGAATTAATGGAGAAAATATGAAGACGTAACGCGGCGTTTTTACTTAATGCAAATGGTTAACTATTAATGCTGTGATTATGACATATCTAATTCATTGTTTATGCTAAAAATAAAAAAGGCACCTGAGGTGCCTTTTTTGAGAAACATTACTCTTTATGTTTCGTAAACCGGCGCCGGACAACCACAAAGAAGACGGGCACGAAGAAAATTGCCAGAAGCGTTGCGGAAAGCATCCCTCCCATAACGCCTGTCCCGACAGCATTTTGCGCGCCGCTCCCGGCTCCTCTGCTGATGACCAGCGGCATCACGCCAAGGATAAAGGCCAGCGACGTCATCAGGATCGGTCGAAGACGCATTCTGGATGCTTCCAGTGTGGCTTCAATGATCCCTTTACCTTCTTTATCCATCACATCCTTAGCAAACTCGACGATCAGGATGGCGTTTTTCGCCGACAGACCAATCGTTGTCAGCAGGCCGACCTGGAAATAGACATCATTGTTTAACCCGCGAATCGATGCGGCGAGAAGCGCGCCCGTGACACCCAGCGGCACAACCAGCATGACCGAGAAGGGAATAGACCAGCTTTCATAAAGCGCAGCCAGGCACAGGAACACTACAATCAATGAAATGGCGTACAGGGCAGGTGCCTGGTTACCAGAAAGTCGTTCCTGATAAGACATTCCCGTCCAGTCATGGCCGATACCGGAAGGCAGTTTTGCGGCGAGGTTCTCCATCAAGGCCATCGCCTCACCGGTACTTTTACCCGGCGCGGACTCACCGAGGATCTCCATCGAAGGCATTCCGTTGTAGCGCTCCAGGCGAGGCGAGCCATACACCCAGTGCGAGCTGCTAAAGGAGGAGAACGGCACCATTTCACCATTCGCGCTGCGCACGTAGAGGTTGTTGATGTCCCCTGGCAACATACGGAAGTGAGCGTCGGCCTGGACGTACACTTTTTTCACGCGTCCATGATCGATAAAGTCGTTCACATAGGTTCCCCCCAATGCCGTCGAGATCGTCTGGTTGACGTCAGAGAGGCTGACGCCCAGCGCCTGTGCCTTCTCCTGATCGACATCCAGTTTGAACTGTGGGGTATCTTCCAGACCGTTAGGACGAACGCGAACCAGCAGATCGGGGTGCGCTCTCACCATGCCGAGCAGTTGATTACGCGCCTGGGTCAGTTGGGTATGCCCCAGGTTAGCTTGATCAATCAACTCAAAGTCAAAGCCCGTTGCGGTACCCAGCTCGATAATCGCAGGCAGGTTAAACGGGAACACGAGGCCATCTTTAATCTGACTGAAGGTCTTTGTCGCACGCCTTACAATCGCCTCAACGCTATTTTCTGCTCCGGGACGCGCTTCCCAGGGCTTTAGGCTAACGAACGCAATACCGGAGTTCTGACCCTGACCACTAAAGCTAAAGCCGTTCACGGTAAACACCGATTCAACGTTAGCCTTCTCGTTGTTGAGATAATAGTTTTGAACCTGGTCAAGCACCTGCTGGGTTCGCATCTGGGTGGCACCGGCGGGGAGCTGGACCATGGTCATAAATACCCCCTGATCCTCTTCGGGCAGGAAGGAGGTGGGTAAGCGCAGGAACAGTACGGCCATGCCACCGACGATGATGACGTATACCACCAGATAGCGCCCGGTCTTACGCAAAATGCCGCTTACGCTATTGCTGTAATGCTTCACGCTCCGGTCAAAGAGCGCATTAAACCAGCCGAAGAAGCCACCTTTCTTTTCGTGGCTATCGCTGGAGACGGGCTTAAGCAAGGTGGCGCACAGTGCCGGTGTCAGAATCAGAGCGACCAGCACTGACAGCGCCATAGCCGAGACAATGGTCAGCGAGAACTGACGATAGATGGCTCCCGTTGAACCGCCAAAAAAGGCCATGGGGATAAAGACCGCTGAGAGCACCATGGCGATACCCACCAGTGCGCCCTGTATCTGCCCCATCGACTTCTGCGTCGCCTCTTTTGGCGGCAGCTTGTCCTCAACCATGACGCGTTCGACGTTCTCAACCACCACGATGGCGTCATCAACCAGCAGGCCAATCGCCAGCACCATACCGAACATGGTCAGGGTGTTGATGGAGAAACCGAACGCCGCCAGGATCGCAAACGTACCCAACAGCACGACCGGCACCGCAATTGTCGGGATAAGCGTCGCCCGCAGGTTTTGCAGGAAAAGATACATCACCAGGAAGACGAGAATGATCGCTTCGAACAGGGTTTTCACCACTTCGTGGATAGAGATCTTCACAAAAGGCGTGGTGTCGTAGGGGTAGACTACCTTCAGCCCCTGCGGGAAGAACTGCTGGAGCTGGGCCAGTTTGCTCTTGATGGCGGCGGCCGTGTCCAGTGCGTTTGCACCGGTAGCCAGCTTAATCCCCAGGCCGGTTGCCGCTTGCCCGTTGATTTTGGTGACCATATTGTAGTTTTCGCCCCCCAGCTCAATGCGGGCCACATCTTTCAGATGAACCATGGAGCCGTCCTGGTTCACCTTGAGCGTCACGCGGCCAAACTCTTCCGGAGATTTCAGACGCGTTTGTGCAATGATCGAGGCGTTCAACTGCTGCCCCGGTACTGACGGCGTTCCGCCTAACTGGCCGGCCGCTATCTGGTCGTTCTGCGTTTTCAGCTGATTAATCACATCCAGTGGCGTCAGCTGGTATTTGTTCATCGCGTTGCTGTCGAGCCAGATGCGCATCGCATACTGGGCACCAAACAGCTGCACATCACCAACTCCCGTGGTGCGGCTAATGGCATCTTTCACGTTAGACGCGACATAGTCAGAGATGTCATCCTGCGTGAGGTCTTTGTTATCGGAAACAAAGCCTGCGACCAGCAGGAAGCTGCTGCTGGACTTCTCAACACCGATCCCTTGCTGCTGGACCTCTTGGGGTAGCAGCGGCATGGCGAGCTGCAGTTTGTTCTGCACCTGTACCTGCGCAATGTCCGGGTCTGTTCCAGACTGGAAGGTCAACGTGATGGTGACATTACCTGCGGAATCGCTGGTGGATGACATATACATCAGGTTATCGATACCGTTCATGTTCTGTTCGATAACCTGCGTTACGGTATCCTGCACCGTTTGCGCATCAGCACCCGGATACGTTGCGGTGATAGCCACGGCGGGAGGGGCAATGGTCGGATACTGCGCGATGGGCAGTTTGAGAATAGCCAGCCCGCCTGCAATCATCAAAATGATGGCAAGCACCCAGGCGAAAACCGGCCGTTGGATAAAGAAATTAGCCATGTCGTCGTCCCTTAACCGGCTGGAGTCGTGGTGGTATCAGGCGTCGCGACGACGGTAGCGCCCGGTCTGACTTTTTGTAAGCCGCTGACAATGACGCGGTCGCCATTTTTCAGCCCTTCCGTCACCAGCCAGCGATCGCCAATCGCCTGAGGGGCAACGACGGTACGTGACTCAACCTGGTTTTTATCGTTAACCACCAGAACGGATGCATCACCGCGCGGCGTGCGGGTCACGCCTTGTTGTGGGACCAGAATCGCATCAGGCTGTGTACCTTCATCAATGCGGGCCCGGACAAACATGCCAGGCAACAGCAGGTGCTGTGGGTTTGGGAAAATCGCGCGCAAGGTGATAGAGCCGGTACTTTCGTCGACCGTGACATCCGAGAACTGCAGCGTACCTTTCAACGGGTAGGGCTGACCATTCTCCATCACCAGCTCAACGGTGCTGGTGGCCTCTCCTTTTTGCAGGCTCGTCTGCTTCAGACGCATAAAATCACTGCTGGACTGGGTGACGTCGACATACATCGGATCAAGCTGCTGAACCGTTGCCAGGGCTGCGGCTTGCCCGTTGGTCACCAGCGCGCCTTCGGTGACGCTGGATTTACCGATGCGACCCTCGACGGGAGACGTCACTTTGGTATAGGCAAGATTAATGCGCGCGCTTTCAACGCCTGCCTGTGCGGCAACGACGCTGGCATCTGCTTGCTGCGCTGTCGCCACGGCCTGGTCGTATTCCTGCTTGCTGACATACTGCGTGCCAACCAGCGTGAGATAACGTTTTACCGTCAGGTGCGCAATGTTAGCCGCCGCCTGGGCCTTCGCGAGTTCACCTTTCGCGTTGTCATACGCGGCCTGATAGGTGGCAGGATCGATCTGATAAAGTGACTCGCCGGCTTTTACATCACTTCCCTCTGTGAAGTTACGACGCAAGATGATGCCGCTCACCTGAGGACGAACCTCCGCAACGCGAAAGGCATCTGTTCTGCCCGGGAGTTCGGTGGTGACAGCCAGAGGGGCGCTTTTCACTATATGCACGCTGACCTGAGGCGCCTGCGGATGTGGTGGTTGGTTTTCCTGACCATCGCATCCAGCGAGCAGTACCGCGCAGACAATAAAACCGGATAAGGGCAAACGTCTGAAATAATTCGTCATTACTGTTCCTTTAAATACCCATGAACCGATAATTGCCGTGAATCGGTAGCAGGGCAGAGGGATAAAAATAAAATGTAGGGCGTATAATAATGAGGGTAATTAATGTTTTTTAATTTATAAGTGCGAATGAACAGGCCTTAAGGCAAAAATCAGAATCAAACCTGGTGTTAGCGGGGATATACTTCTGGCTGGTTAATCAGATAAATGGCATTTACCGTGGTTCAAGTATTTATCTCATGAATTTAATTGTATCCATGCATTTGTCTAAATTATTAATTAAGCGATTTGACTTTTTTTGTGCAAAATTAAAACGCAAAGTAGTGAATACTTTCGTGTACCTGATCCGTGTAAATATAAACCTTGTGAGTAACGAGTAGTCGTCTATGGCGCGTAAAAAGAAAGAAGAGGCTCAACAAACCCGTCAGCAGCTGATTGAAGCAGCTATCGGGCAGTTTGCGACGCGGGGCGTGGCGAACACGACGCTGACGGATATCGCGGATGCAGCAAATGTTACACGGGGTGCCATCTACTGGCATTTTACCAGTAAATCAGAAATATTTAATGCCATCTGGGAACAGCAATTACCGTTTCGTGACATCATTCGTGACAGACTTTCTCTTTCTGCGGGCAGCGATCCCTTGTTAATGCTTCGTGAGCAATTTATTGCTGCGTTGCAATATATTGCACATGAGCCTCGGCAATGTGCTCTTTTGCAAATTTTGTATCATAAGTGTGAATTTAATAGCGATATGATTTCAGAGTGTGAAATCAGAAAACGTATTGGTTTTAATTATGAGTCTTTACGTGCCACGTTGCAGGACTGTATTTCGCGGAACCTCATTTCGTCACAGGTAAATGTTGATCTGATCCTGATTGTTTTCCACGGTTTTTTCAGCGGGATCATTAAAAACTGGTTAATGAATAACAGCAGTTTTAATCTTTACCAGCAGGCTCCTGCGCTGGTCGATAGTATTCTGGCGACACTCCCTGTCGTGCGGGTGTCGCCTCATGAGGATGATTTTAGCTCAGCGCCAGGTAACATTTCCCCTTGCGCGCAGAGCGTTTCGATGGTCTGTGCACTGACCGGTTTGCCCAACAGATAGCCCTGAAGCGTGTTGCAGCCCAGCGCCGTCAAAAAGGTTTGCTGTGCTTCGGTTTCCACCCCTTCCGCCACGACTTTCAGATTTAGCGTTTTTGCCAGGGCCACAATCGCTGAGACAATGGTGGCGTCTTCGCTTTCACCGCTTAACTCTTTCACGAACGCTCTGTCGATTTTCAATTCACAGGCCGGCAGACGCTTGAGATAAAGCAGGCTGGAATAGCCGGTACCAAAATCATCAATGGACGCTTTCACGCCCGCATCCGTCAGCTCTGTCAGCACGCGCACACTCTCATCCGGGTTGCTCATCGCCGTGGTTTCCGTCACTTCAAGGATCAGCATCTCCGGCGGTACGTTGTGACGCGTCAGGCAGTCGAGCACCGTTTTAACCAGTGAAGGTTGCTCAAACTGCAGTGTCGACAGGTTCACCGCCATCGACCAGTTTTGATGCCCCTGAAGGTGCCACTCCCGCAACTGACGGCAGGCCTCATTAAGCACCCAGTTACCAATCGGGATGATCAGCCCCGTTTTTTCCGCCAGCGGCAGGAACAGGTCTGGCGTCAGTAATCCCTGTTTCGGGTGTTGCCAGCGCAATAGCGCCTCGAACCCAAGGACAGGACCCGCCGGTGCGTGGAATTTTGGCTGATAAAGCAGGCGCAGTTCATTACGATCGATAGCCAGCCACAGATCGTTCATCAACTGGAGATGGGTCTGCGCCAGGGTGTTCATGGAGGGCTGGAAAAAGTGATAACCGTTTCGGCCCATGTGCTTCGTGTGGTACATCGCCGCATCGGCGTTAAACATCAGCTCGCGCTCGGTTTTACCGTCGTGGGGATAGAGCGCGATACCAATGCTAAGGGTTACCACCAGTTCATAGGGATCCAGATTGAATGGGCTATCGATAGCGCGAACCAGCGAGTTGGCCAGCGAGGCCGCATCATCCGGACCTTCTCCTTCAGCCAGCAGAACAAACTCATCACCACCGATACGGGCAAGGGTGAACTGACCCTTCAGGGGCGTGAGCAGGCGCTGCGTCACGGCGACAAGCAGTCTGTCACCGACATCATGGCCGTACGCATCGTTGATGGTTTTAAACCCGTCGAGATCCATGAACATCAGTGCAAAATGGGTGCCTTCACGGTCAGCTTTGCTGATGGCCTGATCGAGTCGGTCCTCCAGCAAAACACGGTTCGGCAGACGCGTCAGCGTATCCTGCAAAGCCAGTTGAGCGAGTTCGCGGTTCGCTTCTGCAAGGGATGAGGCCAGAAGGGAGGTTCGTGCCTGAAGGCGGGCATCCAGCATCGAGACCAGCAGCGTGATCCCCAGTATGGCGAGTGCGACGACGCTGACCAGTACTGCCAGCCAGCTGCCGTTAATACCTTCATGATGTGTCATGGTCGACATTGGGAACTGAGCGGCTTTCATCCCGGCATAGTGCATACCGGCAATGGCGATCCCCATCGTAACGGCGGCGGCAAGACGCATCAGCGACACCTGAGACGCTTCATGCCGCAAGCGGAACGTCAGCCATAATGCGGCGAGTGAAGCCGCAAGCGCAATGACAACCGAAATGGCCACCCATTTTTTGTCCCAGATAATACCGGGAGAGACTTCCAGCGCCGCCATGCCGGTGTAATGCATCGCCACAATGCCGCAGCCCATCACTAACGCACCGGGCAGCAGACGGCGCAAACGTAACTGCTCACAGCTAACAAGCCACAGCGCAAACAGTGACGAGCCCACGGCGATAACCATGGATAGCACCGTCAGGGTTGCGTTGTAGCGCATGCTCATGGAGAGGTCCATCGCCAGCATGCCGATAAAATGCATGGCCCACACGCCAATCCCCATGGCAATACCGCCGCCGGCCAGCCAGACGCGCGCAGCCACGCCCTGACTCCCGGCAACACGAGCAGCCATATTCAGCGCGGTATAGGCAGCAAGGATAGCAACAACAAAGGAGAGGACTACGAGGATATGGTTGTATTGGCTAACCAGCATGATCGGTTCTACTCGAGTGTGAGGTTACGCAGGCGCGGTTGAGAAGGGCGAGACATTATCATCGTAAGGTAACGGCTCAAAGGGATTTAAATCCCCGTTTTTAGTGGGTCTTAACAGTGAGTTTAGCGACGTCAGGCGGTTAGTCGAGTTCTGAGCAGTTCACTAATTTTAGCGGATTTACGGAATTCATATTGCGACACTTATCGGCTTCAGTGCTCATCAGTTCAATCCACTGCATCAGGAGCGCGTCGAAGAGGAAAACCGAGACAGCAAATACAACCAGCCACCAGTATTTACGAATCATGCGTATCGTTCCGGGCGAAGAGGTTCAGTGAGGTGGTGGAAATATACACGAAAAGTCGCGGTTTAAAAGGGGGATAAACGAAGGTTTACACAGCCTTGACGGTGACAGGCGCGGGCAATAAAAAAGGCGCATCCCCATGCCAGGTAGCGCCTTTTTAAACAAGCATTTCGCTAACCGAAATTAGTTCATGCCGTATTTTTTCAGTTTCTTACGCAGTGTACCACGGTTGATACCCATCATCAGGGCAGCGCGGGTTTGGTTACCGCGGGTGTATTGCATCACCATGTCCAACAGTGGCTGTTCAACTTCAGCCAGTACCAGCTCATACAGGTCATTAACATCCTGACCGTTCAGTTGAGCAAAATAGTTCTTCAGTGCCTGTTTAACCGAGTCACGCAGGGGCTTTTGAGTTACCTGATCCTGAGAGTTAACGGTAGAAACGGTCAGTACGTCAGAATTTACGCGTTGTTCGAACATAGTTCTGTCAGCTCTTTATTTCATTACGCAAGATTTTCGAAGTATGCCTCCAACGCCTCCAGCTGTACGCTGGCATCCTCTATGGCGTTGAATGTGCGCCGAAACTGGTCATTTGGAGCGTGCTCCTGGAGATACCAGGATACGTGTTTACGCGCAATTCGGTACCCTTTTGCCTGACCATAAAAGTCATGCAATTCCCGAACATGCGAACAAAGCAAGCGCTTTACCTCTGCCAGTGGCAGTGGGGCAAGCAACTCCCCAGTGTCCAGATAATGCTGGATTTCCCGAAAGATCCAGGGTCTTCCCTGAGCGGCACGTCCTATCATCAGAGCATCAGCTCCCGTATAGTCGAGCACAGCTCTGGCTTTAAGCGGGTCAGTAATGTCACCATTCGCGATAACCGGAATGGAAACTTTCTGCTTAACTGCCCGAATGCTGTCGTATTCAGCTTCACCATTGAACAAACAGGCGCGAGTGCGTCCATGGATGGTCAGGGCCTGAATGCCACAGTCTTCGGCCAGTTGGGCAATCTCTACACAGTTACGGTGTTCCGGCGACCAACCCGTGCGAATCTTCAACGTAACAGGAACGTCCACTGCGCTGACAACCGCGGTCAGGATAGACTTCACCTGGTCGGGGTATTGCAGAAGGGCTGAACCTGCAAGCTTGCGATTCACTTTCTTGGCCGGGCAACCCATATTGATATCAATAATCTGGGCGCCACTTTCCACGTTAATCCGCGCGGCATCTGCCATCTCTTCAGGCACGCTTCCGGCAATTTGCACGGTGCGAATACCTGGTTCATCAACGTGCACCATCCGAAGGCGGGACTTATCGCTTTCCCACACTTGTGGGTTAGACGACATCATCTCGGAAACGGTTAAACCTGCCCCCATCTCATAACACAGCGTCCTGAACGGCCGGTCGGTAATACCTGCCATTGGGGCTGCGATCAGGCGATTTCTGAGCTGGTAGTGTCCGATGCGCATGAGTTAAGAAATGACCATACTGTGACTGCAAGGCGGCGTATATTACGCATTTTTTGCACGAGATGAAAGGCCAAACTTTGAACAATCCACTGTTGTAGATCAAGGAATCGCCGCTCTGTCCTTCAGGTGAAAATTATAAACCTGTTAAATCATAAAGTTATGATAGAATGATTATTTTATAGCCGCTTACAATTTCCCGTAACTTCTCATCATTTCTGAATAAATGCATCACTTGAGCGGGATAATCTGCTGTTTTTAGCAGCAGATTATCCCGCTTGTTTGCGATCTGAGTCGCATTTTAGAACATGATCTGCATGCGAAAAATGCGCATTATTCGACGACTACGCGACCATGAAGGGGTTGTACCGGGCGGTTATTTTCGTGGTGCATCGTGTGGGAGAATTTCTCAAGCTGCTCTGCAGAGACGGTCAGCGGGTGCTTCAGTACAATCCAGGTTACCCCCTCTGAGCACGGCGGTGTGGTCAGCGAGCCGCTAAAGCGCCAGTACGTTTTATCTTTTGGAATCAGCTTGTTCAGATTGAGATCCTGCTTAATCGAGACGTTCTGTTCGGCCTGCTCAGGCATGACGCTCCACAGCTTATTCAGCTCCGGGTTCGCGGCCCCTTTATCGAACATGACCGCCACCACCGCCAGCTCACCGGCCGCGTTTTTGTGCACCAGATGCATTTCCATCGCAAATTTCTTGCCATGCACGGTATTTTCGCTCGGCGCGTGGAAATGGAACTGTTGCAGGGTCCAGGTTTGCTTATCGAGGGTAAGGGTATCGCGGGTTTCCGGCTTTTCACTTGCCTGAATGGTGTGGCCGTTGTTCGTCAGCGTCACAGGGCCATCAATGTAATGCGTTTGCAGCGGGGAGAGGTGCGCGTTCGCGGTGGATTCAATGTTGATGGGGGACTGGTTCATCCCGCTTTGACAGGTTTTGTAAGCCTCGTCCAGTTCGCCCCAGTGTTCCGGTGCGCCTTCGCCTTCGTAGCTCCAGTGTGATGCACAGGCTGAAGCCGAGATAATGCTCAGCGCAAAGAGCGCTGCCTTGCCAGTAAAGTGGGTCATAGTATTCTTCCGGTGAATTATTGTGGTTCAAACCATTTTTATCAATATGATTTGTGTGGGTATTTTACCGGAGAAGGGCACGGGAAGAGAGGATTATCGGAGGAAGAGAGGCGTGGTCAGATGACCACGCCAATGGCTTACTTTTTACAGCCCGTAATACGACACCACTCTTCTTTTTCGACCACCGGGTCGAGGGCGAAAAGATCGGCGTAGGCTTCGCAAACGCTGTCAGCCTGGCTTGCCAGGATCCCGGAAAGCCCTAGCAGACCGCCGTCAACGGGCAGTACGCTGATTAACGGGGCCAGTTCGCGTAATGGGCCGGCCAGAATGTTCGCCACCACCACATCGGCTTTCATGGCTTCTGGCTGCGCATCAGGCAGATACAGTTCAAGACGGTCAGAAACGCCGTTGCGTTCAGCGTTATCACGGCTGGCCTGAATAGCCTGTGGATCGATATCGATCCCAATGGCTTTGGCCGCGCCCAGTTTCAGCGCCGCGATAGCGAGGATCCCGGATCCGCATCCGAAGTCGATCACCGTCTTGCCGTCCAGATCCAGACTGTCCAGCCACTGCAGGCACAGAGAAGTCGTCGGGTGAGTACCGGTCCCAAATGCCAGGCCCGGATCCAGCATCACGTTTACCGCGTTTTCATCCGGAACGTCACGCCAGCTCGGGCAGATCCACAGACGTTTACCGAACTGCATCGGGTGGAAGTTATCCATCCACTCGCGTTCCCAGTCTTTGTCTTCCAGCTGTTCGATTTTGTGTGCAAAACCCGCACCCAGCAGCGGATGATTTTCCAGGATCGCGACAACCTCTTTCATGTCAGTTTCTGCATCAAACAGGCCAATAACGTCGGTATCACCCCACAGGCGGGTTTCGCCCGGCAGTGGCTCAAACACCGGCGTGTCATGCGTGTCCTGGAAGGTGATGGAGACCGAACCGGCTTCCATCAGCGCATCGCTTAGCTCTTCGGCGTTAGCGCCGGTTGTATTCAGTTTTAGTTGGATCCACGGCATGGCAAAACTCTTTATTTATCAGTAGAAATCGTAGCGGGCTGTGGGACAGGCTGACCGAAACGGTTCCCGACCACAAACGCCAGTAAACTTAACAGTAACGAAGGCACAATAGGATGGAAGCCCAGGTACTGAATTTTAAATGTAGCTAGCACGGCATACAGCACACCGCCGACAATCATGCCGCTCAGGGCGCCGGCAGCGTTGGCGCGCTCCCAGTAGAGGCCCAATACCAGCGGCCACAGGAAGACGGCTTCAAGGCCGCCAAACGCCAGCAGGTTCAGCCAGATGATCATCTCCGGCGGACGCCATGCGGCTAACAGCAGCAGTGCGCCTAAAACGAGCGTAATCACCGCCGACATACGCTTCAGGCGTCGTTCATTTTGAACCTGCTCAGGACGCAGGTTCAGATAGAGATCTTTAATGATCGTAGCGGAACTCTGCAGTAGCTGGGCGTTAATGGTCGACATTATGGCGGCCATTGGCGCGGCGAGGAATATCCCCGCGGCAAAAGGCGGAAGCACTTTGACCATCAGGGTTGGGATCACCAAATCGGGAACCGTAAGGTCGGGGATCACCGCACGTCCTAACGCACCCGCCAGATGCATGCCGAACATCAGGATTGCAACAACGACCGTCCCGATAATAATACCCCGGTGAACGGCTTTGCTGTCTTTATATGAGATACAACGCACGGCGGTATGCGGCAGGCCAATAACACCAAAGCACACCAGCACCCAGAACGACGTCATAAATGTTGGCGAAAGGATATCATCCGCACCCTGCGGGGAAATCAGTTTCGGGTCAATCGCTTCCAGAGTTTCAACGGCATGGCTCAGACCACCTGCGGCGTGGACAATTCCCACCAGCAGAACGATTGTGCCGACGAGCATCACCATCCCCTGCAGCGTATCGTTTAGCACGCTGGCGCGAAATCCGCCAAACGCGGTATACAGCGCAATGCTCACCCCAAAGATGATAAGGCCCGTCTCATAGGGGATCCCAGCAGCGGTTTCCAGCAGACGTGCCCCGCCGATGAACTGCACCGTCATTGCACCAATAAACGCGACCAGCAGGCTTAAGCTTGCCAGCCACACCAGCAGACGGCTCTGGTAGCGCGCAAACAGCATATCGTTGAGCGTCACGGCGTTATAACGCCGTGCCAGAATGGCAAACTTTTTACCCAGTATACCCAGCGAGAGCCAGACGGCAGGCAGCTGAATCATTGCCAGCAGCACCCAGCCTAACCCGTATTTATAGGCTGCACCGGGGCCACCGATAAACGAGCTGGCGCTGATATAGGTGGCGGTAAGCGTCATGGCCAGCACGACACCGCCCATCGAGCGACTGCCGAGGAAATACTCATTCAGGAAAGTGCCGGTGGTTCTCTTACGCATTGCATAAACGGACAAACCAAACACGACCACCAGGTACGCGACCAGCGGCAGAATGACTTCAAGCTGCATCATCATCCTCCAGCGGGATATCCCGGTAGATAAATTTCACCATTGCCCAGCACAGCAGGATAAAGACCAGCGGCACCAGCAGGCAGGCCATTTCGAACCAGTGAGGCAGGCCGGTAATGCCGATAGCTGAGTCAGGTAAGTAAGCGGTCACCAACCATGCGGCAAGATAGAGAAGGGTCAGCCACAGCGCCCATCGCGCTTCTTTATGGGCCTGAACAAAACGCTTGTCCATTTTTTGTCCCTTGTGGATGAATAAAGCGGGGATTGTACATGATGGGGCTTTCCGATCCCCAGAAATAAAAAAAGGCCGGATTATCCGGCCTTTTTGGCGTGACTGCGCGCTTACTTCTCTTGCAGACCGAGTTTTTTCTCCAGATAGTGGATGTTAGTCCCACCATTCTGGAAGTGCTCGTCGCTCATGATACGCATCTGCAGTTCAACGTTGGTTTTTATACCGTCGATGATCAGCTCCTGCAGGGCGTTCTTCATGCGGGCAATTGCCACGTCACGGTTTTCGCCGTAGCAGATAAGCTTACCGATCATGGAGTCATAGTACGGCGGTACGGTGTAACCCGCGTAGATATGAGACTCCCAACGCACACCAAAGCCACCCGGCGCGTGGAAACGCGTGATTTTACCCGGGCTTGGCAGGAAGGTATTCGGGTCTTCGGCGTTGATACGGCATTCCACCGCATGGCCTTTGACCACAACTTCTTCCTGTTTGATGGACAGAGGCTGACCCGCAGCGATACGCAGCTGTTCTTTGATCAGGTCAACGCCGGTAATCATTTCGGTAACCGGGTGTTCTACCTGAATACGGGTGTTCATCTCAATGAAGTAGAACTCGCCGTTTTCGAACAGGAACTCGAAAGTACCCGCACCGCGATAGCCGATATCGACACAGGCTTTAGCACAACGCTCGCCGATGTAGCGACGCAGTTCCGGCGTAATGCCCGGTGCTGGCGCTTCTTCAACCACTTTCTGGTGACGACGCTGCATGGAGCAGTCACGTTCTGCCAGATAGATAGCGTTACCCTGACCGTCAGCCAGCACCTGAATTTCGATGTGGCGTGGGTTTTCCAGGTATTTTTCCATGTACACCATGTCATTGCTGAAAGCTGCTTTCGCTTCCGCTTTGGTCATGGAGATGGACTGAGCCAGTTCAGCATCGCTACGCACAACGCGCATACCGCGACCGCCGCCGCCGCCGGACGCCTTGATGATAACCGGATAGCCAATGCGTTTCGCATGAGCACGGTTAGCATCCATGTCGTCGGTCAGAGGACCGTCAGAGCCCGGTACGGTTGGAACACCGGCTTTTTTCATCGCGGTGATTGCGGACACTTTGTCGCCCATCAGGCGGATAGTGTCAGCTTTCGGGCCGATGAAGATAAAGCCAGAGCGCTCAACCTGCTCAGCAAAGTTGGCGTTCTCAGAGAGGAAGCCATAACCCGGATGAATTGCCACCGCGCCGGTGATTTCAGCGGCGCTGATGATAGCCGGGATGTTCAGATAGCTTTTTACGGACGGAGCCGGGCCAATACAGACCGTCTCATCCGCCAGCAATACGTGTTTTAAATCGCGATCCGCGCTTGAGTGCACAGCGACGGTCTTGATGCCCAGTTCTTTACAGGCACGAAGAATACGCAGTGCAATCTCGCCGCGGTTGGCGATAACAATTTTATCCAGCATGTTCGCCTCGTTACTCGATGACGACCAGCGGCTCGTCAAATTCAACCGGCTGACCACTTTCGACCAGAATCGCTTTCACAGTGCCTGATTTGTCTGCTTCGATCTGGTTCATCATTTTCATCGCTTCAACGATGCACAGGGTATCGCCTGCGTTGACTTTCTGACCCACTTCGATGAACGCTTTCGCGTCCGGGCTCGGGGTGCGGTAGAAAGTACCAACCATTGGGGAACGTACGATGTGACCACTGATTTCTGCTGCAGCGGCAGGTGCGGCTTCAGCTGCTGGTGCAACGGCTGCGGAAAGCGCAGGCTGCTGCACTGGCGCAGCATAAGCCTGCTGCATTACCGGGAAGCTAGCGGCTGGGGCTGCACGGCTGATGCGTACAGACTCTTCGCCTTCAGAAATTTCCAGTTCGGAGATGCCTGATTCTTCAACCAGCTCGATCAGTTTTTTAATCTTACGAATATCCATGAGTGGGTTCCGTACTCTTGTTTAGTGTGATTGTGACAAGCGTTTTACCGCTGTCTGTAAAGCGTATGAATAGCCGTCAGCGCCCAGTCCGCAAATAACGCCAGCGGCGATATCTGATAGATAGGAATGGTGGCGGAACGGCTCTCGGGCGTGCACGTTGCTCAGGTGGATCTCGATAAACGGGATACTCACTGCGAGCAGTGCGTCGCGAATAGCAACACTGGTGTGCGTAAACGCGGCCGGATTGATCAGGATATAGTCCACAGTGTCTTTAGCCTGATGAATACGGTCGATGATTGCGTACTCCGCGTTAGACTGAAAATGATCCAAATCCACATTCAGCGACGTTGCTTCCGTGCTCAGACGGTTAACAATTTCACTCAATGTTAGCGAGCCGTACTTCTCTGGCTCGCGGGTGCCGAGCATGTTCAGGTTCGGTCCGTTTAAAACTAAGATATGGAACTTATCAGCCATTGTGCCGCTATCTCCTGCGATTCTCCGGTAAAAAACAAAATATACCTTCGAAGCACGATTGTCACCTTTTCAGAGGCCTAAAACCGCTGTCGGGTAAACCAAAGTCGCACATTATAACGATTTCGTAGCATTTGGCAGCTAAATACTGGTCTTATCAGGGAAGATTATCAACCGCTATCCGAAAAAGATTCGCGGTTGACAGGGATTCTGCGGGAAAACGCACAGTTTCGCGAATTATCGCAACCACTGACGGAACTTCTTGTAACGCCATGCTAAAAGCGCCACAGCCAGCAGCGCGTAGAGTATGGGCTGCGGGGAGAGGATCTTCACCGACCACAGATAATGGATGGGTGCGAGGATCGCGACAAGATAGACGAAGTTGTGCAGCAGTTGCCAGCGCCTGCCCAATGTACGTTGTGCATATTGCGTTGATGTCAGTGCTAATGCCAGTAACACCAGCCAGCTCACGATACCTAACGTCAGGTACGGACGGGTAACCAGTTCGCGGCCCAGCAGTGCCAGGTTGTTAACGCCCAGTTCCAGCAAGGCGTAGCTGGTCAAATGGAGCGTCGCCCAGGCAAAACACCATAGCCCCAAAAGCCGGCGGGTGCGTATCAATAATGGCTGTTTAGCGTAGCGCGCTAACGGTGACACCAGCAAGGTCGCCAGTAAAAATTTCAGAGCCATCCGACCGGTAAAGTGCTGGATATCCTTTGCCGGATCAGCGCTAAAAAGCCCCTGGCTGGCGGCCCAGAATAACCAGATAAAAGGAAGCAACCCGGCTAAGTGCAACAGCACTTTCAGCCAGGTTATCTGTTTTGCCGTTAAACGCACTCAGAAGTTCTCCCGTAAATTAAGGCCACGGTAAAGCGACGCCACTTCATCAGCGTAGCCGTTAAACAGCAGTGTCGGCTGACGCTTCACATCCAGCGCGCCGCCGGAACCGATAAATCGCTCGGTGGCCTGCGACCAGCGGGGATGATCGACGTGCGGGTTCACATTGGCAAAAAAGCCATATTCGTCGGGCGCCGCCAGGTTCCAGGTCGTGGGTGGACGTTCGCGGGTGAGCTTAATGCTGACGATAGATTTAATCCCTTTAAAACCATACTTCCACGGCACCGTTAAGCGAACAGGCGCGCCGTTCTGCGGCGGGAGTGCTTTGCCGTAAACACCGACGGTCAGCAGCGTAAGAGGATGCATCGCTTCGTCGAGCCGTAACCCTTCGACATACGGATACGCAAGCCCACCGCCGATAAACCGATCTTTCTGGCCCGGCATCTCGTCCGGGGCGTAGCGCGTCTGGAAAGAGACATATTTTGCGTTGCTGGTGGGTTCAACCATCGCCAGCAGTTTATGCAGCGGGAAGCCTACCCAGGGCACAACCATCGACCAGGCTTCCACGCAGCGCATGCGGTAGATACGCTCTTCCAGTGGAAAACGGGTGGTGAGATCGTGATGGTCCAGCGTCAGCGGTTTTGCCACTTCACCGTCGATTTTCAGCGTCCACGGATCGGTTTTCATACTCCCCGCGTTGGCCGCAGGATCGGCCTTATCGAGACCAAATTCGTAGAAATTGTTATAGCCGGTCACTTTGTCTTCCGGCGTGAGCGTCAGTGTGTTTTGCCACTGAGCGGGCTTCGTAAAGGTGAGTGGGGCGCCAGAAGGGGCTTTGGGGCGATCGTTACCTTTAAACCAGTCGAGCAGGTCGGCATGAGCCGCAGGGGAAAGCGTCAGTGCGGTGGCGCTGATGCCAAGCATTTTCAGGATCTGGCGGCGCTGTAACATAAAGACAGATTCAGACGTTACGTCGGCTTCCGTCAGTTTTCGGGTTTTCATGGCATCCTCCGTCATGCGTTTTTCTAAGCATGACGGAGGAGAGGGATTAGCGCGAATATGTCACGAAAATTTGAAGATTAGGCAATTTTCACCAGCGCGCGGCCGTGGAACTGGTTGTCCATGATCTTGCTGGCATATTCAGGCGCCTGGCTAAGCGTGATTTCGGTTGCGCTCTGAGTAAAGAACGTGTCCGGCAAATCGCGCTGCAGACGTTCCCAGGCTGCAATGCGGCGCGCCGCCGGGGTCATCACGGAATCAACACCCTGCAGGCGAACGTTACGCAGAATAAAGGGCATCACGGTGGTGGGCAGGGCAAAACCGCCCGCCAGACCACAGGCTGCCACGCAGCCGCCGTAGTTCATCTGCGCCAGCACTTTTGCCAGCACTTTGTCACCGACGGTATCTACCGCACCTGCCCAGAGCTGTTTTTCCAGTGGACGGGTTTCGGCAAACTCGTCGCGGCTCAGAATGCGATTAGCGCCGAGCTGACGCAGGTACGCGTGGGTGCTCTCGCGCCCGGAAACTGCCGCAACCTGGTAACCCAGTTTGTGCAGTAATGTCACCGCCGTGCTGCCCACACCACCGCTGGCACCGGTCACGACGATCTCACCCGATTCAGGGCGAATACCGGCATCTTCCAGCGCCATCACGCACAGCATGGCGGTAAAGCCTGCGGTACCGATGATCATCGCTTTACGACCATCCAGGCCTTGTGGCATCGGCACCAGCCAGTCGCCTTTCACGCGCGCCTGTGTCGCCAGCCCACCCCAGTGATTTTCACCCACGCCCCAGCCCGTGAGCAGCACCTGCTGGCCGGCATGGAAGCGCGGATCTTCGCTCGCATGAACCCGGCCCGCAAAATCGATACCTGGCACCATAGGGAAATTTCGGATGATTTTACCCTTCCCGGTAATAGCCAGCGCATCTTTATAATTTAAACTGGACCAGTCGATGTCGACGGTCACTTCGCCTGCCGGCAGTCGGCTCTCTTCAACGGCCTGCACCGAGGCAAGCGTTTTGCCGTCCTGCTGTTCTAAGATCAAAGCCTGCATACAGGGTCCTCACGACTCAGATGATTGGAAAATAGCTCCTGAAGACTATACTCCCTCAGGGAAAAGCAATGCCGATTTAACGCAATAAATTGCCAGATACGCCAGGTTTGATAGTATGCCGCATTTGAAATGCAAGTTAGCGCTTACTCGCTAACCCCTCAACCCACGGAGTTATCTCAAGGATGCGATTAACGACGAAGTTCTCGGCTTTTATCACCTTACTGACGGGGCTGACCATTTTTGTCACGCTCCTTGGCTGTTCTCTGAGCTTTTATAACGCCATTCAGGACAAGCTGGTTAATCGGGTGCAGTCTGTCGCGTCGGTGATTGATAATCGTCTCCTCACCACCCCGCTGCCGGCGCTGTCCCGCGAGCTGGATGAGTTGATGGTGCCTGTCGATATTGTCCAAATCGACATTCTGCAGGGAAAGCATAATGTTTTAAGCCATGCCCGGCAGGACAGCTATCGGCCTGCGGGCGTGGTAAGCCAGTACCGGGAAGTGACGGTGCACTCCCTTAAAAACCCGGGCATGACCATAAACATGGTCTACCTCGATCCAATGGCCAGCTACTTCCGCTCGATGATGACCACCGCGCCGCTCACCGTCGCCGTCGCGTTTATTGTCCTGCTGATTTTTCTCGCGGTTCGCTGGCTGCGCCGTCAGCTCTCTGGTCAGGAACTGCTGGAGATGCGTTCCGTGCGAATACTGAACGGTGAACGCGGCCCGCAGGTGCGTGGCTCGATCCATGAATGGCCTGCACGTGCCAGCAGTGCGCTGGATATGCTGCTCTCAGAAATTCAGTTCGCCAGCGACCAGCGCAGCCGTATGGACACGCTGATCCGCTCTTACGCTGCGCAGGATAATAAAACCGGGCTGAACAACCGTCTTTTCTTTGATAATCAACTGGCCACGTTGCTGGACGATCCGGAAAAAGTCGGGACGCACGGTGTTGTCATGATGATTCGCCTGCCCGATTTCGATCTGCTGCGCGACACCTGGGGACAGCGCGTGGCGGAAGAGAATCTCTTTACGCTGATCAACCTGCTCTCCACCTTTATTATGCGTTATCCGGGTGCGCTGCTGGCCCGTTATCACCGCAGCGACTTTGCCGTGCTGCTGCCTCACCGTACGCTGAAAGAGTCAGAAAGCATCGCCAGCCAGCTGCTGAAAGCGGTGGATGCGCTGCCGCAGAGCAAAATGCTCGACAGGGACGATATGGTTCATATGGGCATCTGTGCCTGGCGCGGCGGCCAGTCGACGGAACAGGTGATGGAACATGCTGAAGCGGCAACCCGTAACGCCGTGTTGCAGGGCGCTAACGGCTGGGCAGTGTACGACGATTCGTTACCAGAAAAAGGGCGCGGCAATGTGCGCTGGCGAACGTTGATAGAGCAAATGCTCAGCCGCGGCGGGCCGCGCATTTATCAAAAACCGGCGGTGATGAAAAACGGGATCGTTCATCACCGTGAGCTGATGTGCCGTATTTTTGACGGTACGGAAGAGGTCATCTCCGCGGAATATTTACCGATGGTGCTGCAGTTTGGGCTTTCTGAAGAGTATGACCGCCAGCAGATCACCCGACTCATGCCGTTTTTATCCTTCTGGCTTGAAGAAAACCTGGCGCTACAGGTTACCGTGGAGTCGTTAATTCGCCCGCGTTTTCAGCGCTGGTTGCGTGATACATTAATGCAATGCGAAAAATCGCAACGCAAACACATTATTTTTGAACTTGCTGAGGCGGATGTGGGTCAACACATCAGCCGGTTACGTCCGGTAGTACGGTTGATTAATGCGCTAGGTGCCCGTGTCGCGGTCACGCAGGCGGGTTTAACGCTGGTCAGTACTAACTGGATTAAGGAACTGGATGTGGAGTTATTAAAGCTGCATCCGGGGCTGGTAAGGAACATTGAAAAGCGCACAGAAAACCAGCTGCTGGTACAGAGTCTGGTAGAAGCGTGCAAGGGAACGCGAACACAAGTCTTTGCCACGGGCGTGCGCTCCAGAAGCGAATGGCAGATGTTGACAGAGCGCGGTGTGACGGGCGGTCAAGGGGATTTTTTTGCCTCCTCTCAGCCGCTTGACACCAATGTGAAAAAATATTTGCAAAGATACTCTGTTTGACCTGCCGTTTAATCCGTTTTCACGTAGAATATCGCGCCTGTAGCTTTGAGTATGACGAGCAAAAAGCCAGTGAACGACCTTTAGCGGGTTACAAATGTCAGTGAGGGACGCTACTGTGTACTCAGCCCTGAGGGAATCAGGGAAAGATTTGTAACATCAGGATACGTACTGCACAAATTTTCACCGCTGCAGATGATTTTTGCGCCTTGTCGCTGCTGCGTGTGGTTGGTAAAGTAAGCGGATTTTGTTTTCCGCCCCAGCTTTCAGGATTATCCCTTAGTATGTTGAAAAAATTTCGTGGCATGTTTTCCAATGACCTGTCCATTGACCTGGGTACCGCGAATACCCTTATTTACGTTAAAGGACAAGGCATCGTATTGAATGAGCCTTCCGTTGTGGCCATTCGTCAGGATCGTGCCGGCTCGCCGAAAAGCGTAGCCGCGGTGGGTCATGACGCGAAGCAGATGCTGGGACGTACCCCTGGCAACATCGCCGCAATCCGCCCAATGAAAGACGGCGTTATCGCTGACTTCTTCGTGACTGAAAAAATGCTTCAGCACTTCATCAAGCAGGTTCACAGCAACAGCTTCATGCGCCCAAGCCCGCGTGTTCTGGTGTGTGTGCCGGTTGGCGCCACCCAGGTTGAACGTCGTGCAATCCGTGAATCAGCCCAGGGTGCAGGCGCGCGTGAAGTGTTCCTGATTGAAGAGCCAATGGCGGCGGCAATCGGTGCGGGTCTGCCTGTTTCTGAAGCGACCGGTTCTATGGTGGTGGATATCGGTGGTGGTACCACTGAAGTGGCCGTTATCTCCCTGAACGGCGTGGTGTACTCCTCTTCCGTGCGTATCGGTGGCGATCGTTTCGACGAAGCCATCATTAATTATGTGCGTCGTAACTACGGTTCCCTGATCGGCGAAGCGACCGCTGAGCGTATCAAGCATGAAATCGGTTCCGCTTACCCGGGCGATGAAGTGCGTGAAATCGAAGTTCGCGGCCGTAACCTGGCTGAAGGTGTTCCACGCGGCTTTACCCTGAACTCCAACGAAATTCTGGAAGCGCTGCAGGAACCTCTGACCGGTATCGTGAGCGCAGTGATGGTTGCCCTGGAACAGTGCCCACCAGAACTGGCGTCTGACATCTCCGAGCGCGGTATGGTTCTGACCGGTGGTGGTGCGCTGCTGCGTAACCTCGACCGCCTGTTAATGGAAGAGACAGGTATTCCTGTCGTAGTTGCAGAAGATCCACTGACTTGCGTCGCCCGTGGTGGTGGCAAGGCGCTGGAAATGATCGACATGCACGGCGGCGACTTGTTCAGCGAAGAGTAGTCATTGTGAAAGGGTAGCGTATCGCTACCCTTTCTCTCTGACACGAGAATACGCATAGCCTATGAAGCCAATTTTTAGCCGTGGCCCATCGCTACAGTTTCGCCTCATTCTGGCGGTCCTGGTTGCGCTTGGGGTCATTATTGCCGATAGCCGCCTCGGTACGTTCAGTCAGATCAGAACGTACATGGATACCGCCGTCAGTCCTTTCTACTTTATTTCAAATGGTCCCCGTGAGTTGCTCGACTCCGTTTCTCAAACGTTGTCTTCACGTGACCAACTCGAACTCGAAAACCGGGCATTACGTCAGGAACTGCTGTTGAAAAACAGCGAGCTGCTGATGCTGGGACAATATAAGCAGGAAAACGCGCGTCTGCGTGAGCTGCTTGGCTCGCCGCTGCGTCAGGATGAGCAGAAGATGGTGACGCAGGTGATCTCCACCGTCAACGATCCCTACAGCGATCAGGTTGTGATCGACAAAGGAAGCGTGAACGGTGTGTATGAAGGTCAGCCTGTTATCAGTGATAAAGGCGTTGTAGGCCAGGTTGTTGCTGTGGCCAAACTGACCAGCCGCGTTCTGCTGATCTGCGATGCCACGCATGCGTTGCCGATTCAGGTACTGCGTAATGACATTCGCGTCATCGCGGCCGGTAACGGGTGTACCGACGATCTCCAGCTGGAACATCTGCCGGCTAACACGGACATTCGTGTGGGCGACGTTCTGGTGACGTCGGGTCTGGGTGGACGTTTCCCTGAAGGGTATCCGGTTGCGGTTGTCTCTTCGGTGAAGCTTGATACGCAGCGTGCCTATACCGTGATTCAGGCGCGTCCAACCGCGGGTTTACAGCGTCTTCGCTACCTGCTGCTGCTGTGGGGCGCCGACCGCAATGGTGCTAACCCCATGACGCCTGAAGATGTTCATCGCGTCGCGAATGAACGCCTGATGCAAATGATGCCGCAGGTTCTGCCGGCACCGGATGCCATGGGACCCCCTGCGCCAGTACCGGCCCCTGCTACGGGGCTAACGCAGCCGCTGCCGGATGCACCGCCACCGCCTAAACTCTCCTCGGGAGGGCAGTAGTGGCAAGTTATCGTAGCCAGGGACGCTGGGTTATCTGGCTCTCATTTCTCATTGCGCTGTTACTGCAAATCATGCCCTGGCCGGACGACATTCTCGTTTTCCGGCCAAACTGGGTATTGCTCATTTTGCTCTACTGGATCCTTGCCCTGCCGCACCGCGTAAATGTCGGCACAGGTTTTGTGATGGGTGCCATACTGGATCTCATTAGTGGCTCTACGCTTGGCGTGCGCGCCTTGTCCATGAGTATTATTGCGTACCTCGTCGCACTTAAATTCCAGCTCTTTCGTAACCTCGCGCTCTGGCAACAGGCGCTGGTGGTGATGTTGTTGTCGCTTGCTGCGGATATCGTTGTTTTCTGGGCAGAGTTTTTAGTGATCAACGTCTCTTTCCGACCGGAAGTGTTCTGGAGTAGTGTAGTAAACGGTGTGCTCTGGCCGTGGCTGTTCCTGCTGATGCGTAAGGTTCGCCAGCAGTTTGCTGTGCAATAAAAGGTTTCTATGACGTCTCTATATCTTGCTTCTGGTTCTCCGCGTCGTCAGGAGTTGCTCACTCAGCTGGGCGTCTCCTTTGAACGCATTGTTACGGGCATCGAAGAGAAACGCGCTGAAGGCGAAAGTGCCCAGCAGTACGTTTCTCGACTGGCGCGTGAGAAAGCGCAGGCAGGCGTGGCGCAAACGCCGCGTGACTTGCCGGTGCTGGGGGCAGATACCATCGTTATTCTTAACGGTGAAGTGCTTGAGAAACCGCACGACGCTGAACATGCGGCGCGCATGCTGCGCAAAATGTCCGGACAAACACATCAGGTACTGACCGCCGTCGCGCTGGCGGACAGCCAGCACGTGCTGGATTGCCTGGTGGTGACGGACGTGACATTCAGAGTGCTTACCGACGACGAGATCGCCGCTTATATCACCAGCGGTGAACCGATGGATAAGGCAGGTGCATACGGTATTCAGGGGCTGGGTGGCTGTTTTGTCAGGAAGATTAATGGCAGCTATCACGCCGTAGTCGGCTTACCGCTGGTGGAAACGTATGAGTTGCTGAGCAATTTTAACTCACTGCGTGAGGGAAGGGATAATTATGACGGCTGAATTGTTGGTAAACGTAACGCCATCGGAAACCCGTGTGGCCTATATTGATGGTGGCATTCTTCAGGAAATTCATATTGAGCGTGAAGCGCGGCGCGGAATAGTAGGCAATATCTACAAAGGTCGTGTCAGTCGTGTACTACCGGGTATGCAGGCGGCTTTTGTAGATATTGGACTGGATAAGGCGGCATTTTTACATGCCTCCGACATTATGCCGCATACCGAGTGCGTCGCGGGCGAAGAGCAAAAGCAGTTTGCCGTGCGCGATATCTCCGAACTGGTGCGTCAGGGCCAGGATCTGATGGTACAGGTCGTCAAAGATCCGCTGGGCACGAAAGGCGCCCGTCTGACTACCGACATTACCTTGCCTTCCCGTTATCTGGTCTTTATGCCTGGCGCGTCGCACGTGGGCGTTTCGCAGCGCATTGAGAGCGAAAGCGAGCGCGAGCGGCTTAAAAAAGTGGTCAGCGCTTACTGCGATGAACAGGGCGGGTTTATCATCCGTACCGCCGCAGAAGGGATCAGTGAAGACGATCTGGCATCTGATGCGGCCTACCTCAAGCGCGTCTGGACCAAAGTCATGGAGCGTAAAAAACGCAACCAGACCCGCTACCAGCTTTACGGCGAACTGGCGCTGGCTCAGCGCGTCCTGCGTGATTTTGCCGATGCACAGCTCGACAGAATTCGCGTGGATTCCCGCCTGACCTATGAAGCACTACTGGAATTTACCGCCGAATACATTCCCGAAATGCCTGGCCTGCTGGAGCATTACACGGGGCGTCAGCCTATCTTCGATCTCTATGACGTCGAAAATGAGATCCAGCGAGCGCTGGAACGCAAGGTTGAACTGAAGTCCGGCGGCTATCTGATCATCGATCAGACCGAAGCGATGACGACGGTGGATATCAACACCGGCGCGTTTGTCGGCCATCGCAACCTGGATGACACCATCTTTAATACCAACATCGAAGCCACGCAGGCCATCGCCCGCCAGCTTCGCCTGCGCAATCTGGGTGGCATTATCATCATCGACTTTATCGATATGAGTAATGAAGACCATCGCCGTCGTGTGCTGCACTCGCTGGAGCAGGCGCTGAGTAAAGATCGCGTGAAAACCAGCATCAACGGCTTCTCACAGCTGGGGCTGGTGGAAATGACGCGTAAGCGTACCCGCGAAAGCGTGGAGCACGTGCTGTGCAATGAATGCCCAACCTGCCACGGACGTGGCACAGTAAAGACGGTTGAGACCGTCTGCTACGAGATCATGCGTGAAATCGTTCGCGTTCATCATGCCTACGACTCCGATCGTTTTCTGGTCTATGCTTCCCCTGCGGTGGCTGAAGCGCTGAAAGGCGAAGAGTCGCACGCGCTGGCGGAAGTGGAAATCTTTGTCGGCAAACAGGTAAAAGTTCAAATCGAACCGCTCTATAACCAGGAGCAGTTTGACGTCGTGATGATGTAAGACGCGGTACGCCGCGTGACCAAAGCTGACAAGGAGAGATGAGTGAGGCGATTGCCGGGGATTTTATTGCTTACAGGGGCAACGCTGGTCGTGATTGTCGCGTTGCTCGTGAGCGGGCTGCGCCTCGTTTTACCGCATCTGGACAGCTGGCGTCCGCAGCTGCTGGCAAAAATCGAATCCACCACCGGTGTCCCGGTGGACGTGAGCCAGATAAGCGCCAGCTGGCAGAATTTTGGTCCGACGCTTGATGTCCGGGATATCAATGCCAGCCTGAAAGATGGCGGCTATCTGAAAATCAAACGCGTCACCCTGGCGCTGGATGTCTGGCAAAGCCTGCTCCATTTTCGCTGGCAGTTCCGCGATCTCACCTTTTATCAGCTTCAGTTTCTGACCAATACCCCGCTGTCCGGCGGCGATAGCAATCAGAGCCTTGAAACCAACCGCTTCAGCGATCTCTTCCTGCGTCAGTTTGATCATTTCGATCTGCGCGACAGTGAAGTGAGCTTTATTACCCTCTCCGGGCAGCGCGCTGAACTGGCTATCCCACAGCTGACCTGGCTTAACGGCAAAGAACGCCATCGTGCGGAAGGACAGGTGAATCTCTCCAGTCTGAACGGCCAGCACGGCGTGATGCAGGTTCGTATGGATCTGCGCGACGACGACGGTTTGTTAAATAACGGCAAGGTATGGCTGCAGGCCGACGACGTGGATGTTAAGCCGTGGCTCGGCGACTGGTTACAGCAAAATATGCAGCTGGAAACCGCCCGTTTTAGCCTTGAAGGCTGGATGACCCTGACGAAAGGGGAATTTGCCAGCGGCGATATTTGGCTTAAGCAGGGGGGCGCAAGCTGGAAGGGCGAAAAACAGCAGCATCAACTTTCGGTCGATAACCTCACCGCGCACGTGACGAAAGAGAGAGAGGGCTGGCAGTTTGCCATTCCGGACACACGCATCACCATGGATAACAAACCCTGGCCGCGCGGTGCTCTGACGCTGGCCTGGATGCCGGAACAGGATGTCGGTGGGGCGACCAGCAAACGCAGTGACGAGCTGCGTATTCGCGCCAGCAACCTTGATCTGGCCGCAATAGAAGGTCTGCGCTCAATGGCCGCCAAGCTCTCTCCGGACCTGGGTGAGATCTGGCTGGCAACGCAGCCAAGCGGAAAGATAGATTCGCTGGCGCTGGATATCCCGCTTCAGGCCACGGAAAAGACCCGTTTTCAGGCCGCATGGAAAGGTCTGGCCTGGAAGCAGTGGAAGATGTTACCGGGGGCGGAAAACTTCAGCGGTAAGCTGGAAGGGAGCGTTGAGAACGGCAGGCTAACGGTCGATATGCATGACGCCAGAATGCCTTACGAAACGGTCTTCCGTGCGCCGCTGGAAATTGAACAAGGCAATGCGGTGCTCAACTGGCTGCGTAACGATAAAGGCTTCCAGCTGGATGGGCGCCATATCGATGTGAAAGCCAAAGCGGTGCATGCGCGTGGCGATTTCCGCTATCTGCAGCCTGAAGGTGAAGAGCCGTGGCTGGGTATTCTGGCCGGGATCAGCACTAACGACGGTTCTCAGGCCTGGCGCTACTTCCCCGAGAACCTGATGGGCAAAGCGCTGGTGGACTATCTGAGCGGCGCGATCCAGGGCGGCCAGGCGGATAATGCCACCCTGGTCTACGGCGGTAATCCGCATCTTTTCCCGTACAAGCATAATGAAGGTCAATTCCAGGTGCTGGTGCCGCTGCACAACGCCACCTTCGCTTTCCAGCCGGGCTGGCCTGCGCTGAAAAATCTCGACATTGAACTTAATTTTATCAATGACGGATTATGGATGAAGGCAGACAACGTGGCGCTGGGCGGCGTAACGGCCAGTAACCTGACGGCAAACATTCCGGATTACTCAAAAGAGAAGCTTTTGATCGATGCCGACATTAACGGCCCCGGGAAAGCGGTCGGCCCCTATTTCGAAGACACACCGCTGAAAGAGTCACTGGCAGCCACCCTTCAGCAGCTGCAGCTGGATGGCGATGTGAGTGCTCGCTTACATCTTGATATCCCGCTCGACGGTGAAATGACCACCGCCAAAGGCGACGTCCGTCTCAATAACAACAGCCTGTATATTAAGCCGCTTGAAAGCACCCTGAAGAACCTCAGCGGGCAGTTTAGCTTTGAGAACGGTAACCTGAAGAGCGAGCCGCTCAAGGCCAGCTGGTTTAATCAGCCTGTGAATATTGATTTCTCGACCACCGAGGGCGAGAAAGCTTATCAGGTAGCCGTCAACCTGGACGGCAACTGGCAGCCATCGCGCATGGATGTTCTGCCGAAGCCGATTGAGGAGTCCGTTAACGGTGCAGTCTCCTGGAATGGCAAGGTGGCAATTGAACTGCCTTATCACGCCGGTGCGCGCTATAAAGTTGATATCACTGGCGATCTGAAAAACATTCAGAGCCAGTTGCCTGCACCGCTGGATAAATCGTCCGGTCAACCGCTGCCAATAAAGGTTAACGTCGATGGCAATCTTAACAGCTTCGCGCTGACCGGTAGTGCGGGTGAGAAAAACCATTTCAACAGCCGCTGGCTGCTTAACCGTAAGCTCACGCTCGACAGAGCAATCTGGACGACGGACAGCCGCACCACGCCGCCGCTGCCCGATCACACCGGCATTGAGCTTAATCTGCCGCCAATGGACGGGGCCGAGTGGCTGGCCCTGTTCCAGAAGGGCGTGGGCCAAAACGTTGATGAGGCTGCCCAGTTCCCGCAGAGCATTACTGTTCGTACGCCGTCGCTGATGCTGGGTGGACAGCAGTGGAATAACCTGAGCATTGTTTCGCAGCCGACGGCGAACGGTTCAAAAGTCGAAGCCCAGGGCCGGGAGATCAATGGCACGCTGACCATGCGCGACAACGCGCCGTGGCAGGCGGCGATTCGCTATCTTTACTACAACCCGGCCACCGCGAGCGGAAAAGATCGTCCGTCAAATACGGCGCCGTTGAATAACCCAACCCGTATCGACTTCAGCGGCTGGCCCGATCTCCAGCTACGCTGTGCTGAGTGCTGGCTTTGGGGTCAAAAGTATGGCCGTATTGACGGCGATTTCGCCATTAAGGGGAATACGCTGAGCCTTGCGGGCGGGCTTATCGACACCGGCTTTGGCCGTCTGAGGGCCGCCGGGGAGTGGGTTAATAACCCGGGCGAGCAGCGAACTTCTTTGAAGGGCGACATCAAGGGCAATAAACTGGATTCCGTGGCTAACTTCTTTGGCATCAGCACGCCGCTGCGGGGGTCATCATTTGACGTGAATTACGATCTCCACTGGCGTGCGGCACCGTGGACGCCGGATGAAGCCTCACTGAACGGCATTCTGAAAACCCGCTTTGGCAAGGGTGAGATTGCCGATGTGAGTACCGGGCATGCGGGCCAGATACTGCGTCTGTTGAGCTTTGATGCCCTGCTGCGTAAGCTGCGTTTCGACTTTAGCGATACCTTCAGCGAAGGTTTCTATTACGACTCCATCCGCAGTACGGCATGGATCAAAGACGGGGTGCTGCATACCGACGATACGCTGGTGGACGGCCTGGAAGCGGATATTGCGATGAAAGGCTCGGTCAACCTCGTGCGCCGCGAACTGGATATGGAAGCGGTGGTAGCACCTGAAATTTCTGCCACCGTCGGCGTCGCGGCGGCTTTTGTGGTGAACCCGATTGTCGGTGCGGCGGTGTTTGCCGCCAGTAAAGTGCTGGGGCCGCTGTGGAGCAAAGTCTCTATTCTGCGCTATCGCATCACCGGGCCGGTGGATAAACCGCAGATTAATGAAGTGCTGCGCCAGCCGCGCAAAGATGCACAGCAATGATTTGACGTGGGCAGGTAATTGCCTCACTCTCAATAAATACGATTTATATACCGCCACGGGCGGCAACGAACGAGTAGCAATACGATGAGTCTGAACCTGGTAAGTGAACATTTGCTCGCAGCGAACGGCCTGAGCCATCAGGACCTGTTCTCCATTCTTGGTCAACTGACCGAACGCCGTCTCGACTACGGCGATCTCTATTTCCAGTCGAGCTATCACGAATCCTGGGTTTTAGAAGACAGCATCATTAAAGATGGCTCTTATAACATTGACCAGGGTGTCGGTGTACGTGCCGTCAGCGGCGAGAAAACCGGTTTTGCTTATGCCGACCAGATTAGCCTGGCCGCACTGGAGCAGAGCGCGCTGGCCGCGCGGACTATCGTGCGCGAAACCGGTGACGGTCGCGTGAAGACGCTGGGTGAAGTGCAGCACTCTGCACTCTATACCAGTATCGATCCCCTGCAGAGCATGAGCCGTGAAGAGAAACTGGATATCCTGCGCCGCGTGGATAAAGTCGCACGCGCTGCGGATAAACGCGTGCAGGAAGTCTCTGCCAGCCTGAGCGGTGTCTATGAACTGATCCTGGTCGCGGCGACAGACGGCACGCTGGCAGCGGATGTGCGTCCGCTGGTACGTCTTTCTGTCAGCGTGCAGGTTGAAGACGATGGTAAGCGTGAGCGCGGTTCAAGCGGTGGCGGCGGTCGTTTTGGTTATGACTGGTTCCTGGGCGATGTTGACGGTGAAGCACGCGCTGACGCGTGGGCAAAAGAGGCCGTGCGCATGGCGCTGGTGAACCTGTCTGCCGTGGCGGCACCCGCCGGTACATTACCGGTGGTACTCGGCGCAGGCTGGCCTGGCGTGCTGCTGCACGAAGCGGTGGGCCACGGCCTGGAAGGCGATTTTAACCGTCGCGGCACCTCCGTATTCAGCGGCCAGATGGGACAACGCGTCTCATCTGAACTCTGTACCGTGGTTGATGACGGCACGATGCAGGATCGCCGTGGCTCGATTTCAATCGACGATGAAGGTACGCCCGGGCAGTACAACGTGCTGATCGAAAATGGCGTCCTGAAAGGCTACATGCAGGACAAACTCAACGCGCGTCTGATGGGCGTTGCGCCAACGGGCAACGGCCGTCGTGAATCCTACGCGCATCTGCCGATGCCGCGTATGACAAACACCTACATGTTGCCGGGTAAATCCACACCGCAGGAGATCATCGAGTCCGTTGATTACGGCATCTTCGCGCCAAACTTTGGTGGCGGTCAGGTGGATATCACCTCTGGTAAGTTCGTCTTCTCCACTTCAGAAGCGTATCTGATTGAGAAAGGCAAAGTGACCAAAGCGGTGAAGGGGGCGACCCTGATTGGCTCCGGTATTGAAGCCATGCAGCAGATCTCCATGGTCGGTAACGATCTGAAACTGGATAACGGCGTTGGTGTTTGCGGTAAAGAGGGCCAGAGCCTGCCGGTTGGCGTCGGTCAGCCAACGCTGAAAGTGGATAACCTGACGGTGGGCGGCACCGCCTGACCTGAACCAATCTGAAAAAATGGCGCGATTGTAAAAGTCGCGCCATTTTTTTTAACGTGCGTTACCCAGCGGGATCTCCGGGTCTGGCTCGTGCGTGATGCGGTTGCGTAGGTCACGACGAATGATTTCAATCGACCAGAACCAGATCAAATGCCCCACGATCTCTGAGACGTGTTCGTACCAGGGCAGTTCGAACAGCGGGGGTGTCAGCCCCATCAGCGGGAAGGAGATCATGTGAACAAAAAGCTGCGCTAACGCACCCGCCAGTAAACCTTGCCAGAGTTTAATTTTCGGGAAGACTTCAGCAACTACACAATACCCTACTGCAAAGACGATAGAGAAAATAATATGTGTTACGCCGACCGCGTTAAATATATGTCCGGCAAAGGTATAAACCGCGGCGTTAGGGTCAGTAATGCCCAGCCAGTCGCGTAAAAATACATAAGGAGGATTTAAAAAATTGCGGGAACAATCAATCTGACCTGCGGCTCTTATTAATTGTTCCGGTCCGCATGCGCTGGTGAATAAATCGGTAGGGCTTCGCGGCGGAAGCGGCACCTCTGCTCCCCATTTTACGAAGGCGGAGACAATCCCTGCAATCAAACCAATGAACGCGGCGAGTCCATAGCGCCTGCGTGAAGGCGGTGTTTGTTCAAATATATTCATTTCTTTTCCTTGTTTAACGTCATCCTGAAAAATACATTTTATTATTCATATCGGTAACAAATTAATAACAGCCTGACTGTCAGACTGTTTATAAGGTAAGGCGCAGATGGCGGCAGTGTCAATTCGCTATTCCTGGCAGGGGGGAAGGAATATTCCTGAATGACGATCTGTATCATCCTGGAATATTCATCACAAATATACATTTCGGAAATTAAAGGTTATTCCTTTCTTCTTTCGCGCATTCCCTGAAACAACTCCGCCACGTCCACAAAATACTCGGTCAGATAGTTTATGCATACCTGAACCTTGAGCGGCAGTTTGTCTTTCTCGGTATACAACGCGTACACCGGACGCGGATCGGACTGATAGCGCGGGAAGAGGATCTCCAGTACACCGCTGTTGATCTCGTTGATTACCCACATTAACGGCACATACGCGATCCCGGCGCCGGCCACCAGCCAGCGCGAGATGGTCATCGGATCGTTGGTGACGAACCGTCCTTCCGGCAGCAGTCTGGTGGAAATCCCTTCCGGGGCAATCAGCTCAAATTCATTGTCGGGGCGAACGCTGTACTCCAGCCAGGAGTGGTTGGTGAGATCGGCGGGTTTCTCCGGTACCCCGTACTGAGCCAGATAGCTTTTCGAGGCGCAGACCACCATTGGCATACTGCCCAGCCGCCGGGAGAAGAGGCTGGAGTCCTGCAATGCCCCCACGCGGATCACCACGTCCAGCCCGTCGGCAATCAGGTCCGGGGCGGGAATGCCCGTGACCAGATTGACGGTTAATCCCGGGTACTCTTTCAGCATGTCAGCGGTCATGGCGGCGAGAACATTTTGTGCCATAGTTGAAGAACAACCGATGCGCAGCGTACCGATAGGCGTGTTGTTGAAGGCGTAAAGTTGTTCGTGCACATCCTGCACTTCGAGCAGCATGCGGCGACAACCCTGATAGTAAATCTTACCCGCTTCCGTCAGACCAATGCTGCGGGTGCTGCGGTTGAGTAGCTTGACCTGCAGCTCATCTTCCAGTTTGGACACGGTCTGGCTGATGGAAGAGACGCTCATCTGAAGCTGACGTGCAGCGGCGGTAAAAGAGCCAAGTTCAACCACTTTGGCAAAGACCGACATCCGTTTTAGACGTTCCATTGTTAACTCTGACTTAAAAGTGATTTAGATCACATATTATAGATAACAGCATAACAGTTACGTTAATATATTATTAATTACATAACGGCTGCGCCATTCTCGCCCGGCGTTTCTTGCTCTCCTGCGGTGGCGTGCGCTAAAAAAGTCTGAAGCCTGCACTCTCTCTAATCAAGGTCAACATGAGTCTGTTTCCCGTTATCGTGGTGTTCGGTTTGTCGTTCCCACCGATATTTTTCGAGCTTCTTTTATCACTGGCGATTTTCTGGCTGGTGCGCAAGGTGCTGGTCCCCACCGGGATCTACGATTTTGTCTGGCATCCTGCATTGTTCAATACCGCGCTGTATTGCTGCCTGTTTTACCTGATATCGCGCATGTTTGTCTGAGGTTGATGTGAAAACGCTAACAAGAAAAATCTCCCGCACTGCCATCACCATGGCGCTCGTTATCCTCGCGTTCATCGCTATTTTCCGCGCCTGGGTCTACTACACCGAATCACCGTGGACGCGTGATGCACGCTTTAGCGCCGATGTCGTGGCAATCGCCCCCGACGTGGCGGGTCTCATCACTGCGGTCAATGTCCACGATAACCAGCTGGTGAAAAAAGATCAGGTACTGTTCACCATCGACCAGCCGCGTTATCAGAAAGCGTTAGAAGAAGCCGAAGCGGATGTGGCCTATTATCAGGCGCTGGCTTCCGAGAAACGTCGTGAGGCAGGTCGCCGTAACCAACTGGGTGTTCAGGCGATGTCCCGCGAAGAGATTGACCAGTCCAATAACGTCCTGCAAACCGTGCTGCATCAGCTGGCCAAAGCGCAAGCGACGCGCGATCTTGCCCGGCTCGATCTTGAGCGCACCGTGATCCGCGCACCAGCCGATGGTTGGATCACCAACCTGAATGTTTATGCCGGGGAGTTTATCAACCGCGGCTCAACCGCCGTGGCGCTGGTTAAACAGAACTCCTTCTACGTGCTCGCCTATATGGAAGAGACCAAACTGGAAGGCGTGCGTCCGGGGTTCCGGGCTGAAATTACGCCGCTTGGCAGTAACCGAGTGCTGAAAGGCACCGTCGACAGCGTAGCCGCGGGGGTCACTAACTCCAGCAGCTCTAACGATACTAAAGGGATGGCGACGGTGGATTCCAACCTGGAATGGGTACGTCTGGCCCAGCGTGTGCCGGTGCGTATCCACCTGGATGAACAGCAGGGCAATCTGTGGCCTGCCGGGACCACAGCGACGGTGGTGATCACCGGTGAAAAAGACCGTGACGCCAGCCAGGACTCCATCTTCCGTAAAATAGCCCATCGCCTGCGCGAGTTTGGTTAATCGTTATGGGTATCTTTTCCATCGCCAGCCAGCACATTCGCTTCGCCGTTAAGCTGGCGTGTGCCATTGTGCTGGCGCTGTTTGTCGGCTTCCACTTTCAGCTGGAAACCCCCCGCTGGGCCGTACTGACGGCGGCGATTGTCGCGGCAGGGCCTGCCTTTGCTGCGGGCGGGGAACCTTACTCCGGGGCGATCCGCTACCGTGGGATGCTGCGCATCATCGGGACATTTATTGGCTGTTTCGCCGCACTGACCATCATCATATTGATGATCCGCACGCCGCTGCTGATGCTGATGGTGTGCTGTATCTGGGCGGGCTTCTGCACCTGGCTCTCGTCACTGGTGAAGGTGGAGAACTCCTACGCCTGGGGATTGGCCGGCTATACCGCGCTGATTATTATCATCACCATTCAAAGCGAACCGCTGCTTGCCCCACAGTTTGCCGTGGAACGCTGCAGTGAGATTGTCATCGGTATTGTCAGTGCGATTGTCGCTGACCTGCTTTTCTCTCCTCGCTCCATTAAGCAGGAAGTGGATCGTGAACTGGATGCGCTGATTGTTGCCCAGTATCAGTTGATGCAACTCTGTATTAAGCATGGTGACAGCGAAGAGGTGGATAAAGCCTGGAGCGCTCTGGTGCGCCGCACCACGGCGCTGGAAGGAATGCGCAGCAATCTGAACATGGAGTCTTCGCGCTGGGCCCGTGCCAACCGACGCCTTAAAGCCATCAACACCGTCTCCTTAACGCTGATTACCCAGGCGTGTGAAACCTATCTGATCCAAAACACCCGCCCGGACGCGGTAACCGATACCTTCCGCGAGCTGTTTGCGGAGCCGGTGGAAACCGTTCAGGACGTACACAAACAGCTTAAACGCATGCGCCGGGTCATTGCCTGGACCGGGGATCGTGATACGCCAGTGACGATCTATACCTGGGTCGGGGCCGCGACGCGCTACCTGTTGCTGAAACGCGGTGTGATCAGTAACACCAAAATCAGCGCGGTAGAAGAAGAGGTGCTGCAGGGTGAAGTGGTGATCAAGGCAGAATCCGCCGAACGCCATCACGCAATGGTTAACTTCTGGCGTACAACGCTTGCCTGTATGCTCGGCACGCTGTTCTGGCTGTGGACCGGCTGGACCTCCGGCAGCGGCGCGATGGTGATGATCGCCGTCGTTACCGCGTTGGCGATGCGTCTTCCGAATCCGCGCATGGTGGCCATTGATTTCCTGTTCGGCACAATTGCTGCACTGCCGATTGGCGCGTTCTATTTTCTGGTGATCATTCCCTCAACCCAGCAGAGCATGTTACTGCTCTGTATTAGCCTCGCGGT
Source organism: Enterobacter cloacae complex sp. 394I7 (assembly GCF_057320345.1). Lineage (NCBI taxonomy): Bacteria > Pseudomonadati > Pseudomonadota > Gammaproteobacteria > Enterobacterales > Enterobacteriaceae > Enterobacter > Enterobacter cloacae complex sp. 394I7. The sequence goes on from NZ_JBXWCR010000008.1 coordinate 40,510, forward strand.
GATGGCATTCTTTATCGGAATCGAAGTGCAAAAGCGCCGGCTGGGTTCATTGGGTGCCCTGGCCAGTACGATTAACATCATTGTGCTGGATAACCCGATGACCTTCCATTTTAGCCAGTTCTTAGACAGCGCCTTAGGTCAGCTGGTGGGTTGTTTCCTGGCGATGATGGTCATTCTGCTGGTACGGGATAACTCTCAGGCACGGACGGGCCGCGTGCTGTTGAATCAGTTTGTCTCGGCTGCCGTGTCGTCCATGACCACCAATACCGCGCGTCGCAAAGAGAACCACCTGCCGGCGCTCTATCAGCAGCTGTTTTTACTGCTGAACAAGTTCCCGGGTGACATCGCCAAGTTCCGTCTGGCCTTGACCATGATTATCGCGCACCAGCGTTTACGTAATGCCCCCGTGCCCATCAATGACGATCTGTCGGCTTTCCACCGCCAGCTGCGTCGGACGGCCGACCACGTGCTTTCTGCCTCCAGCGATGACAAACGACGTCGTTACTTTAAGCAACTGCTTGAAGAGCTGGATATCTACCAGGAGAAGCTGAAAGTCTGGGAAGCACCGCCTCAGGTGACAGAGCCGGTAGGACGGCTGGTGTTTATGCTGCATCGCTATCAGAACGCCCTTACGGATAACTGACTGAAGTAAAAAAGCCGACGCCAAAAGCGTCGGTTTTTTTGTGGCTATACTTATTCCAGCATGCTCTTACATTCAGGAAGGGAGGACACATGACAACCCAGGCGCTTCAGGATAATCACCTTTTTCAGACCGGTTATCTGGTCAACGGCATATGGAAAACGCTGGACACGACGTTTGATGTGCTGAACCCGGCTACCGGTGAGGTCATCGCCAGAGTAGCCAAAGCCGGCAAAGCAGAAACCGAAGACGCCATTGCCGCGGCGGCCAAAGCCTTCCCGGCATGGCGCGCCAAAACCGCGAAAGCGCGTTCGGCAATTCTCTACCGCTGGTACGAACTGATCATTGAGAACAAAAGCTGGCTCGGGCGTTTAATGACCACCGAACAGGGCAAGCCCCTGAAAGAAGCGGAAGGCGAGGTGGAATACGCCGCGAGTTTTATCCAGTGGTTCGCCGAAGAGGCCAAGCGCGCGAACGGTGAAATTATTCCACCGATCAAACCGGGCTCCCGCATCCTGGCGACCCGCGAGCCCATCGGCGTGGTCGCGGCGATTACGCCGTGGAACTTCCCGATGGCCATGCTCACCCGTAAATTAGGTCCGGCGCTGGCGGCAGGGTGTACCGGGGTAATCAAACCGGCAAATAACACACCTCTCAGCGCCTTCGCGCTGCTTACGCTGGCAAAACAGGCCGGTGTACCGGATGGGGTACTCAACGCCGTAGCCGGGAATACGCATGAAATCAGTGACGCGATTATGGCGAGCCATGAGGTGCGGAAAATCTCCTTTACCGGCTCGACTTCTGTCGGCAAAACGCTGGTGCGTAACGCCGCAGAAACCATGAAGAAAGTGTCGATGGAGCTGGGAGGCAATGCGCCGTATATCGTCTTTGAAGATGCGGATATTGAGGCTGCCGTTAAAGGGGCTATCGCCAATAAATTCCGCAATGCCGGCCAGGTCTGCGTCAGCGTTAACCGTTTCTATATCCAGGAAACCGTCTACGACAAATTTGTGAATAAGCTTGCCGATGCGGTGAAGGCCCTGAAGGTCGGGAATGGTCTCGAAGAGGGCGTCATCGTGGGGCCGCTGATCGAATCCTCCGCCGTCGATAAGGTGCGTGAACACGTTGAAGATGCCGTGGCCCGGGGGGCGACCGTTCTGGCGGGCGGTAAACCCCATTCGCTTGGCGGCAATTTCTGGATGCCAACTGTCCTGGGCGATTGCCATGAAGGCATGAAACTGGCTGAAGAAGAGACGTTTGGCCCGGTTGCGGCCTGCTTCCGTTTTACCTCGGAAGATGAGGTTATCCAGCGTGCCAACAACACGCCATATGGCCTGGCGGCTTACTTCTATACCCAAAATCTGGCACGTGTCTTCCGCGTGTCGCAGGCCATCGAAAGCGGGATGATAGGAATTAACGAATGTGCCGTCTCCACAGAGCTGGGGCCGTTTGGTGGGGTAAAAGAGTCTGGCCTTGGGCGTGAAGGGTCCGTGCTGGGACTGGAAGAGTATCTGGAAGTCAAAACCCTGCATATTGGGGGATTATAATAATCAGGGCGGCGAAGGCCGCTCGCCTGGACTGGGTGACTGGCAATGAAAACCTATACCTTTGATTTTGACGAGATCGACAGTCAGGATGACTTCTATCGTGAATTTATCCGGGTGTTTGATCTTGAACGGGAAAGCGTCACCAATCTGGACACGCTGTGGGACGTGGTGACCGGCAGCCTGCTGCCGTTACCGCTGGAAATTGAGTTTATCCATCTGCCTGAAAAGTTGCGCAGACGGTTTGGCGCACTCATTTTGCTGTTTGATGAAGCGGAAGAAGAGCTGGAAGGGCAGCTACGCTTCAACGCGCGCCATTGATCAAGCCATAAAAAAGCCCCTGACCAGAAGGCCAGGGGCAAGTCGTATGATGAGATACGACGAGGGTTTATTTATACAGTTGAGCCGTTGCATGCCAGTGGTCACCCTGGTTCAGCTCGGTGACGCGATAGCTGCTGGCGCCTGCTTTTTCAGCTTTAGCGGCCAGTGCCTGACGGATATCCATTGGAGAGCCGGTAACGGACGTCACAGACACACTCCCCATAGACTGCAGATTCTGCGCCTGGTCAGCGTTCACTTGCTGTACGGCTGCACTTGCGCCGAAAGAGAGAACGGATGCCAGACCGAGGGTTGCGATGATGAATTTGGTTTTCATAGTTTTTGCTCCTGAATAGGGTTTTTGCTCAACGGCGAGAAGGGTTGAACTGCTATTTTTATGCCTGGTGCCGTTGAGTAGAGATTTTGGTCTTCAGTTATTACTAAAACTTATTTGTACAGCTCAGCGGTTGCGTGCCAGTGGTCACCTGAACGCGCTTCAATGATGCGATAAGATGACGCACCTTGTTCTTCCGCTTTTTTGTTCAGCATCTCATGCATGTCCATTGGAGACGTGCCGATTGCGCCGACAGAAACCGTACCGATTGCCTGGCGGGATTGTGCCTGCTCGGCATTGATAGCGTCAGCGGCGAAAGCACCGAATGACAGGACAGACAGGACGCTGAGCGCCGCTACAGTAGTTTTGATTTTCATGATTCTTTACCTCGTCGAATTTTTAGTGGGGTCTTTGTTTCGTGACCCTCATCACAAAATCAAGTATACACTAATAACGGTAAAAATTAATACCAGACTAATTGTTTCTGTTGTTATTACGTATTAACTAGCCTGTTTTTTATAACCTAATGGCATAAAATTGTACATTTACTGTTCAATTTGTGGCTGTATATCTAAGAAAATCATATGGATATCAGCTTTTGATTTTTTGTGCGATTTTTTGATTTATCATTCACCAAGTGAATGTTAATGAGCGGTAAAAAGCACTATTTGTTAAAGTAAAGGGCGGGATAAAACAGGGGGAAACGCGGCAGAAGCAGAATGATCCCCGCAGCAGGACGCCACGGGGAGGGTAATCAGAGTTCCTGCTCGAACAGGTCCAGAATCGCTTCGTAGAGATCTTTCACTGAGAAGCCATTGGCGGGGGTAGTGAAGATGGTATCGTCACCCGCAATCGTCCCAAGGATGCCTTTGGGCTTACCCAGTGAGTCCAGCATACGTGCAATCAACTGTGCAGCACCTGGGCTGGTATGGATCACGACAACGGCATCGTTGTAATCGATATCGAGAACCAGATTCTTCAACGGACTGGAGGTGGTTGGCACGCCAAGTTCTGCAGGCAGGCAGTAGACCATCTCCATTTTGGCGTTACGCGTACGTACCGCACCAAATTTGGTTAACATGCGGGAGACTTTCGACTGGTTGATGTTATCGAAGCCTTGTTCCTGTAAAGCCTGAACAATTTCTCCCTGAGAACTGAATATCTCTTCTTTGAGTAGCGCTTTAAACGCCTTCACTAAATCTTCTTGCTTAGACGAGCTTCGCATAAGTCACCCGGAATATGACGAAAGAAACAACATTATTATGCATGTGGATGAATTTTTATGCAAATTATCTGCCAGCGGTTAGGCTGAAATAATGTTATGAAAGGGAGTGATTTTATCAGATTTCGTTATCAGAAAACATGCCTGGGTCACGGCAAGCAAATAAGCTTAAAAGTAAATTAAATGTTATCAAAATGATGTTGTTTTGGTGGCGTGGCAGGGTGTATTGTAACCCCCTCTTAATTCGTTGTCGTCTGTCGTCAGATAGCCTTCTGGTGAGAGATAAAGTCGCGCGACCTCAAATTATTTAGTGACGAAAATTGTAATTAATTACCTGCTGAATTATGGTCGCCGCAACGGAGTTACAGATACTTAAGTTAACCATAATAAGGAGTTTAGGATGAAAGTCGCAGTCCTCGGTGCTGCTGGTGGTATCGGCCAGGCGCTTGCCCTACTACTGAAAACCCAACTGCCTTCAGGCTCAGAACTCTCCCTGTACGATATTGCTCCGGTAACCCCAGGTGTGGCGGTTGACCTGAGCCACATCCCGACAGCTGTGAAAATCAAAGGCTTCTCCGGTGAAGATGCTCGTCCTGCCCTGCAGGGCGCGGACGTGGTGCTGATCTCCGCTGGTGTGGCGCGTAAGCCAGGCATGGATCGTTCAGACCTGTTCAACGTCAACGCGGGTATTGTGAAAAACCTAGTGCAGCAGATTGCTGAAACCTGCCCGAAAGCGTGCATTGGTATCATCACCAACCCGGTGAACACCACGGTTGCTATCGCGGCAGAAGTGCTGAAAAAAGCCGGTGTTTACGACAAGAACAAACTGTTCGGCGTGACCACGCTGGACATCATTCGTTCCAACACCTTTGTGGCTGAACTGAAAGGCAAACAGCCTTCAGAAGTTGAAGTGCCGGTTATCGGCGGTCACTCTGGTGTCACCATTCTGCCTCTGCTGTCGCAGATCCCTGGTGTTAGCTTCACCGAGCAGGAAGTGGCTGATCTGACCAAACGCATCCAGAACGCGGGCACCGAAGTGGTGGAAGCGAAGGCGGGTGGCGGTTCTGCAACCCTGTCTATGGGCCAGGCGGCGGCACGTTTCGGTCTGTCACTGGTTCGTGCACTGCAGGGCGAGAAAGGCGTTGTTGAATGCGCGTATGTTGAAGGCGACGGCGAACACGCTCGTTTCTTCTCTCAGCCGCTGCTGCTGGGTAAAAACGGTATCGAAGAACATCAGCCGATTGGCAAGCTGAGCGCGTTTGAACAGAACGCGATGGAAGGCATGCTGGATACGCTGAAGAAAGATATCACTCTGGGCGAAGAGTTCGTTAACAAGTAAAACGGATGTCCCCACAGGCCGGGTAAGCAGTCATGCCGCCCGGCAAAAAAAACGGAGCAATGCGCTCCGTTTTTTTATGCCTGTCAGTTGGTGGCCGGGTATTCCTGAATCGTCACCTGCAGCGTCAGCTTCTTATCGTTACGCATGACTTCAACCGGGATGATAGAGCCAGGACGGATCTCCGCAACCTGATCCATGGTCTCCAGCGCCGATACCGCTGGTGTGCCGTTGACCGACACGATGACATCATTAACCTGAATTCCCGCGTTAGCCGCCGGGCCGCCAGGCGACACTTCGTTGACCACGATGCCCTGAATCTGATCGATGCCACCGCCCTGCGAATGCATAGGCGCAATTTCACGACCGCCAATACCAATATAACCGCGGATCACACGGCCATCGCGGATCAGCTTATCCATGATCTTGGTCGCCAGCTGGAATGGAATGGCGAACCCAATCCCTTCCGGCGTCTCACCGTCATTGCTCTTATCGAACGAGAGGGTATTGATACCCATCAGTTCGCCCAGCGAGTTGACCAGCGCACCGCCGGAGTTACCGTGGTTGATGGACGCATCGGTTTGCAGGAAGTTCTGCCGTCCCGACGGGTTGAGGCCAATGCGACCGGTGGCGCTGATAATCCCCTGCGTGATCGTCTGGCCCAGGTTATAAGGGTTACCGATAGCCAGCACGACGTCGCCAATATGAGGGGTTCGTTTACGGTTGATAGGAATAACCGGTAAACCGCCCGTGGCGTTGATCTTCAAAACAGCCAGGTCGGTCAGGCTATCCGAGCCCACCAGCAGGGCCTCAAACACGCGGCCATCCTGCAGGGCAACGATGATCTGGTCGGCATCGTTAATCACGTGTTTGTTGGTAATGATGTAGCCGCGCTCGTCCATAATTACCCCAGAGCCGAGAGTGCGGATCTCCAGCTGGTTATGGGCTGAGCTATTGAGGCCACGGTTATAAACGTTAACCACGGCAGGCGCGGCACGGCGAACGGCCTGGTTGTAGGTCGCAGGCGTTTCATCCGCACTGTCGAACTGAGGCGCCGACAGCTTATTGAACTGGCGTAAAGACGGCATGACGACCAGCAGCAGGCCGGCAACAATCAAACCGATGACAATTGAACGAAAGAGCTTTAAAAGCATGATGCGCGTGTCGTTAATAAAGGAACGATTTGCAGCATAACATGAGTTATCCGGACATCACACGCAGCGGTGATGTCCGGAATCGCAAATGCTTAGCGCAACAGAATATAGATAGACTCGTTGCCGCGCATAACCTGCAGGGCAATAACCGCCGGTTTGCTTTCCAGCACCTTGCGCAGTTCTGCGATGGATTGCACGCGATTGCGGTTCACGCCAATGATCACATCATCCTGATGCAATCCGGCCTGCGCGGCAGGGCTGCTCTTCTCGACGGTATCGACACTAATTCCTTTCGTCCCGTCTTTCAGCTGCCCATCGCTCAGCGTTGCCCCTTGCAGCGCCGGGGCGATAAGCTCCGCGCTGGCAGAGGATGAGGTGCTCTTATCAAGCGTCACTTCGACATCCAGCGGCTTACCATCACGAATCAGGCCTAACTTCACTTTGGCACCCGGTTCGGTGGTGGCAATACGCGAGCGCAGTTCCGCAAAGCTGCTCAGCGGTTTATCGTTCAGGCTGACAATCACATCGCCCGACTTCACGCCAGCTTTTGCCGAGCCGGAGTTTGGCAGCACTTCACTGACAAACGCACCGCGCTGCACATTGATGTTGAACGCTTTCGCGATGTCAGCGCTCATCTCCATCCCTTTGATGCCCAACAGCCCGCGTTTGACCTCACCGAACTGAATGAGCTGCTGCGCCAGCGTTTTGGCCATATTGCTGGGGATAGCAAAACCGATGCCGATACTGCCGCCGCCCGGCGCCAGGATAGCGGTGTTAATCCCAATCAGCTCGCCGTTGAGATTGAGCAAGGCCCCGCCGGAGTTCCCGCGGTTGATTGAGGCATCGGTCTGGATAAAGTTTTCCAGGCCTTCCAGATTCAGACCGCTGCGACCCAGCGCCGAGATTATCCCGGAGGTAGCGGTTTGCCCTAAACCAAACGGATTCCCCACGGCGACGGCAAAATCACCGACACGCAGTTTATCGGAGTCCGCAATGGCAATCTGAGTCAGATTGCTCGGGTTTTGCACCTGTAGCAGTGCGATGTCGCTCTGGTCATCGCCGCCAATCAGTTTGGCCTCAAACTCACGCCCATCGTTCAGCTGTACGCTGATTTTATCGGCCTGACTGATAACATGATTGTTGGTCAGAATATAACCTTTGGCCGCATCAATAATGACGCCAGAACCCAGACCTTCAAAAGGCTGCGCCTGCTGGTCGGGCGACTCATCGCCAAAATATTTTTTCAGTTCTTCAGGTACGCGTTGATTTTGTAATGCCGTGCCTTCTACCTGCACGCTCACTACCGCAGGCAGAACTTTTTCCAGCATTGGCGCAAGGCTTGGAATTGCCGCCTGGCCGGGTACCTGGGAAGGCAGGGCGGCAGATGCAGGGAAGGACGCCGAGAGAGATAACCCGACACTTAACGCTATAGCGCTCAACAGCTGGTTTTTTTTCTTCATCGATGCTGACTCTCGTAACCTGGAATAAAGGAAAAACGGCCCTAAAACACGTTTATGTTATTGAATTTTAAACAGCTGAACAATGAAGTGCTTACTCAATAATAGCTGGGGTCATGAAGAAAGCACGGGCGCAATAGCAGCGCCCGTAAAATAAATTCAGGTTGTGCGATTAATCGCGTTTTGCACCGCCGCGCAGCAGGCCAGACGCGCCATCTGAATAGTCGCGTGGCATCTGAACAGGGGCCTGATCGTTACCGGCTTCAGAGTCGGCCAGACGGTTACGGAATGGATTGGATTCCGCGGTCATTTCTGGCAGCAGGCTGCTGGAGCTTTTTGCCATATGTTGATAGAGCTGACGATAGTCGGTCGCCATGTTGTCCAGCAGCTCGGCGCTACGGGCAAAGTGGCTGACCAGCTCTTCACGATACTCTTCCAGTTCGGCTTTGTTCTTTTCCAGTTCGTACTGCAGTGACTGCTGCTGACGCAATTTGCGATTACCGAAACGCATGGCCACAGCACCAATGACGATGCCGACGACTAAACCGATTAGCGCATATTCCCAGGTCATGAACTTCTCCCGTTGTCTTGTTGTTCCGTAGGGTGTTGGCTCGGCTCCTGCCTGTGCCTGATATTGCCACTATAACCGCTATTTCCGCAGAAGTGGAATCCTGACGTATCATCGCGTAGTGTAGAACGGCCTTTTTTTCATCAGTCACGTCTGCTGGTGAGTATTATTTGAAGGAATAACAATACGTTTATGCAAAACCTGTCCCCTGCATCGCGATACCAACTTGCCCTAAATGAGGGTACACATCAGCCGGATGACGTTCAGCGTGAAGCGGTGAATCGTCTGGATACGATTTATCAGGAGCTCACGGCAAAACCTGCAGAGGGTGAACAGAGCGGTGGGTTGAAGGCGGCTCTGGGGCGGTTGCTCGGAAAAAAAGAGCCACAGACTCATGCGCCGGTGCGCGGTTTGTATATGTGGGGCGGCGTCGGGCGCGGGAAAACCTGGCTGATGGACCTCTTTTATCTGAGCCTGCCGGGTACCCGTAAGCAGCGTCTGCATTTCCACCGCTTTATGCTGCGGGTTCACGAAGAGCTGACAGCACTGCAGGGCAAAAGCGATCCGCTGGAGATTGTGGCCGACAGGTTTAAGGCGGAAACGGACGTACTCTGTTTTGACGAGTTTTTTGTCTCCGATATTACTGACGCCATGCTGCTGGGTGGCCTGATGAAAGCGCTGTTCGCGCGCGGGATAACGCTGGTGGCGACCTCGAATATCCCGCCGGATGAGCTTTACCGTAATGGCCTGCAGCGCGCGCGTTTCCTGCCCGCTATTGATGTCATCAAACAGCACTGCGACATCATGAATGTTGATGCCGGGGTGGATTACCGCCTGCGTACCTTAACTCAGGCGCATCTGTGGCTCTCTCCCTTAAACGATGAGACCACGCAGCAGATGGATAAACTGTGGCTGGCGCTGGCGGGGGCAAAACGGGCTCATGCCCCTGAGCTTGAGATTAACCATCGCCCGCTGCAAACCCTGGGTGTCGAAAATCAAACCCTGGCCGTCTCCTTTGCAACGCTCTGTGTGGATGCCCGCAGTCAGCATGACTACATCGCGCTCTCGCGCCTGTTCCATACCGTGATGCTGCTCAACGTGCCGGTCATGACGTCGCTGATGGAAAGCGAAGCGCGCCGCTTCATTGCGCTGGTCGATGAGTTCTATGAGCGTCACGTGAAGCTTGTGGTCAGCGCCGAGGTACCTTTATATGAGGTGTATAAAGGCGAGCGGCTGAAGTTTGAGTTCCAGCGCTGTCTGTCGCGCCTGCAGGAGATGCAAAGCGAGGAGTATCTTAAGCTTCAGCATATGCCATAAATGCGACCTTCTCCCTGTGGGAGAGGGGCTGGGGGTGAGGGCGGCAGACCGCAAAAACCTTACCCCCGAAAAACCCGCCTCGAATCACATTTAAGGGTCGATCTTTGACCTCAACTTCTCTATAATCTTGCGACCCCACGTTACGAGAAGGTTTTTTTCCCGAAACTTTCTATGTGTCGGCATTAGCTATTCGAAGGGGTAGGTTTGCCGGACTTTGTCGTGTGAACCTCAACTGACTAAACGTTTGGGTGTTCACCAACGTGTAACTTATTATTTGGGTAAGCTTTTAATGAAAACTTTTACAGCTAAACCAGAAACCGTACAGCGCGACTGGTATGTTGTTGACGCGACCGGTAAAACTCTGGGCCGTCTGGCTACTGAACTGGCTCGTCGCCTGCGCGGTAAGCATAAAGCGGAATACACTCCGCACGTTGATACGGGTGATTACATCATCGTTCTGAACGCAGATAAAGTTGCTGTAACCGGCAACAAGCGTACAGACAAAATGTACTACCATCACACTGGCCACATCGGTGGTATCAAAGAAGCGACCTTTGAAGAGATGATTGCTCGCCGTCCTGAGCGTGTGATTGAAATCGCGGTTAAAGGCATGCTGCCAAAAGGCCCGCTGGGTCGTGCTATGTTCCGTAAACTGAAAGTTTACGCAGGTAACGAGCACAACCACGCGGCACAGCAACCGCAAGTTCTTGACATCTAATCGGGATTATAGGCAATGGCTGAAAATCAATACTACGGCACTGGTCGCCGCAAAAGTTCCGCAGCTCGCGTGTTCATCAAACCGGGCAGTGGTAAAATCGTAATCAACCAACGTTCTCTGGAACAGTACTTCGGTCGTGAAACTGCCCGCATGGTAGTTCGCCAGCCGCTGGAACTGGTTGATATGGTAGAAAAACTGGATCTGTACATCACCGTTAAAGGTGGTGGTATCTCCGGTCAGGCAGGTGCGATCCGTCACGGTATCACCCGCGCTCTGATGGAGTACGACGAATCCCTGCGTTCTGAACTGCGTAAAGCTGGCTTCGTTACTCGTGACGCTCGTCAGGTTGAACGTAAGAAAGTGGGTCTGCGTAAAGCACGTCGTCGTCCACAGTTCTCCAAACGTTAATCCTTTTCTGCTTACGCAGAAACGATTGGCGAAAAACCCGCTTCGGCGGGTTTTTTTTATGGATAATGTGCAGGTTATCCACAGCATCACTGCATATATCTTCTCTTTTTCCACATTTCCAGAATCCCCTCACCACAAAGCCATCAAAATCTGGTAAACTATCATCCAATTTTCTGCCCAAATATCGGTGAATACTCGTTTTTTGTTCGATTCTTGAACAATGTGTTTTCTCTGGGATGGGCGATACAACATCTGGCTGGCCCTGTTTGGGCTGGTAGCAGTAAAAATTCTGAATATACCTGGAGGTTTTCATGGCTGTCGCTGCCAACAAACGTTCGGTAATGACGCTGTTTTCTGGTCCTACTGACATTTATAGCCATCAGGTTCGTATCGTGCTGGCCGAGAAGGGTGTCAGTTTTGAGATCGAGCATGTGGAAAAGGATAACCCGCCTCAGGATCTGATCGATCTCAACCCGAGCCAAAGCGTACCGACGCTGGTGGATCGCGAGCTGACCCTGTGGGAATCCCGTATCATTATGGAATATCTGGATGAGCGTTTCCCGCATCCACCACTGATGCCTGTTTACCCTGTTGCACGTGGTGAAAGCCGCCTGTACATGCAGCGTATCGAAAAAGACTGGTACACGCTGATGAACGTTATCGTCAACGGTTCCTCTGCTGAAGCAGACGCTGCACGTAAGCAACTGCGTGAAGAGCTGCTGGCGATTGCCCCTGTGTTTGGTCAGAAACCATTCTTCCTGAGCGATGAGTTCAGCCTGGTAGATTGCTACCTGGCGCCGTTGCTCTGGCGTCTGCCAACCCTGGGCGTAGAGTTCAGCGGTCCGGGCGCGAAAGAGCTGAAGGGCTACATGACTCGCGTATTTGAACGCGATTCTTTCCTGGCATCTTTAACTGAACCGGAACGTGAAATGCGTCTCGGCCGAGGCTAATGACTGTGGAAATGTCACAACTTACCCCACGCCGTCCGTATCTGCTGCGCGCCTTCTATGAATGGCTGCTGGATAACCAGCTCACGCCGCACCTGGTTGTGGATGTGACGTTGCCGGGCGTGCAGGTTCCTATGGAATATGCACGTGACGGACAGATCGTACTGAACATCGCGCCGCGCGCGGTGGGTAACCTTGAACTGGCCAACGACGAAGTGCGCTTTAACGCGCGTTTCGGCGGTGTGCCGCGTCAGGTTTCTGTACCGCTGGCTGCGGTGCTGGCGATTTATGCGCGTGAAAACGGTGCAGGCACCATGTTTGAGCCGGAAGCGGCTTATGACGAGGATGTTGTCGGCCTGAATGACGAAAACGGCGCTTCGGAAAACGAAAGCGAAACGCTGATGTCGGTCATTGAGGGTGACAAGCCCGATCACAATGACGATCCTGATGACGATCCGCCGCCGCGCGGAGGCCGTCCGGCACTGCGCGTTGTGAAGTAGTAAAAGCATTTTTATCGACTATCCAGTTAGTTATTCAGACTAGCTGGATTTTTTTATGTCTTTTTATGTCAAAACGTTTAATAAAGTAAATTATATACATCCCTTCTTTTTTGCCTGCCCCCACCGTTCGGATAATTTCAAGCTATATATCCGCTGAATATAATATGTCGTTTTAAAGCTATATACACTCTTATAAATAAATATCACTTATTGATAACGTTATTCTAAATCCATAAATTAATTTTTCTAAATTGCTTGTATTTATAAAGATTATATTATCTACGCATGCTCTCAAGCATGACGATAAACAGTATGAGGTAAATTTATTTATCCCTGCTGTATTTAATATTGCAATTACTCATATGTTAAGGAATAACAAGTGAAAAAGGTTTTACTCGCTACTGCGCTCTCTCTGTGTGTGACATCCGCTTTTGCGGCTAATCCGACTGCCGTTCTGAAAGTCAAAGGTACGCTGACTAATTCAGCCTGTACGCCTCAGTTAAGCAACGGCGGAACGGTTGACTACGGCACAATTAGTTTGGGTGGTTTAAGCTCAACGGCAGTTAACCAGCTGGGCCAGAAAGACATCGAACTGACTATTACCTGCACCGCAGCAACAAAAGTGTCCTGGAACATGATGGACGATCGCGCTGATTCTAACGCGAAACTCACCGTTGAGAATGGCCTGTTTGGTGGTGGTTCTAATTCGTCTGAAAGCCAGACTTACGGTGTAGGTAAAACAACAGGTGCAACACCAGTGAACATCGGAACATACTCACTGTTTGTTAAAACTGACAGCGTAATGGCTGACGGCGCTAAAGTTGACCCAATTTACCAGCAGAATGCTACGGGTAACTGGACGAAGAGCACCAACGGTTCTACTCAGCGCGATAACTATCGTGATTTCACCGTTGCAACTGTTGGCACCCTGGCTCCACTGGCGTTCCAGACCGCGACCTTCCCACTGGTGACCTCTCTGGCGATCCAGGATACCACCACGCTGGCGATCACTGATGACACCCAGCTTGATGGTCAGGTGACTATCAGCCTGCGTTATCTGTAAGACTTTTAATCGAGTAAACGTAATTTAATTAACCGGAGAGTAAATGCGCTGCATTTACTCTCTTTTTAACGGCGCGATAAACATGGACTGTTCTGTTGTTGCTTTCAAGGAGATATTATTATGCATTGTTTAAAATCCACTTTATTTAACACGCTTATTACTGCCGCGTTATTATCTGCCAGTGTTGCTGTACATGCAGAAGGCATGGTGCCTGAAACCAGTCTGTTAATCATTGATGAAGCAACGCACAGTGGAACCATTAACGTCAAGAATACCGATTCGCATCCTTCACTTTTATATACGAATGTCGTTGACCTGCCGGACGATACCGGTCTTAAGCTTATTGCAACGCAGCCGGTGGTACGTCTTGAGCCAGGTCAGACGCAGCAGCTGCGCTTTATTCTTCAGAACAAACAGCCGTTGGATGTAGAGCATTATAAACGCGTCACATTCGACGGTATTCCGCCTAAAAAAGATGATAAAAAAATAAAGATCGGCATTAACATTCGCCAGGATATCCCCGTGCTTATTCGTCCGGCATCCCTGGGAGTGGTCACTGATGCCTGGAAGTTCCTGAAGTGGTCCTCAAACGGCACGTCCGTCACCGTGAACAATCCCAGCAAATATGTGGTCCGTCTTGGGCAGAACGTGATGCTGCTGCCTTCAGGGGTGAGTGCCTCTCTGTCCAAAACCTACATTCTTCCTGGCGAAACGCTAACGGCTGATATGAGTAAGAAAGTCAGCGGTGACAGCAGCGTTAAGTTTTTCCCGGCCAGCCGCTATGGCGTTGAGGTACCGAGCTTTACGTCGGAATTAAATAAATAAAATAGGGATATGACGGTGAGTAAACAAAGCCGCCTTGCACTTTGTGTCCGCGCCATTCTTTGCGGCACATTACCTCTGGTGTTACTTGATTCAACATCTGTACTGGCGAGGGAGGTCACCTTCGACACGGGGATAATGCAAACGCTGGGGTTGAATAAAGATCTCAACCATTACTTCGCAGAAGCACCACGCTTTTTACCCGGAACCCACTCCGTTTCGGTGAAGGTCAACGGGAAAGAGCGAGGAATGGCTGCAGTTCGTTTCAACAAAGATGGCATGCTTTGCTTTGATAACGATCTCATGGAGTTTGCTGGGCTGATGCCTGTGTCAATAAAGTCCGGTGAGGAGTGTCATGATATTCGGGATAACTATCCTAAAGCCGTCATCAACGCCTTGCCTAACCAGGAGGCCGTTGAACTCTATCTGCCAGCTGAAGCGGTGAACAGTCTGTCATCGGATATCAAAAACTTCCAGCATGGCGGAACGGCGGCGCTGCTGAACTATTCATTGTTCAGCACCCATAACGACTATGGTGACAATGACAGCAGCCGCTACTCTCAGGCCAGCCTGGAAGCCGGATTCAACACGATGGACTGGGCACTGCGCAGCCGTTATATCCTGACGGATGACGACGGTAGCCGAAATGCCGAAAGCATTTACACCTATGCAGAGCATGTCTTTACCGCGCAAAAAATGACGATGCAGGTGGGTGAAATCAACGCCATGTCCAACGTGTTGAGCGGGGTGCCGATTACCGGCGTTCAGTTTATGCCGACCAGCGGTCTGGCGAGAGCAAGCTCTGGCGTGAGCGTTTCCGGTATTGCCCAGTCTTCCCAGGCACGTGTCGAAATCCGCCAGAACGGTCAACTGGTCTTCAGTACCCTTGTGCCAGCCGGCCCCTTCACGCTGGATGACGTGCCCGTGGTTCGCAACAATGTGGATCTGGACGTCTCGGTGGTGGAATCCGACGGCGCAACTAACCGTTTCATCGTCCCGGCGTCTCAGGTAAGGGCGCGCAACCTTTCACGCCCGCAGGGGCTAACCCTTTCTGTAGGTCAGGTGCGCAGCATCGACAGCGACTATAACGATCCGCTGGTGATGAACATCTCTGACGGCTGGCGTGTCTCTCCGTGGATGAATCTCCTGGCTTCAGGTGCCGCTGCGGAAAACTACCAGGCGGCAGGCGGCAGGACAGAGTTCCTGATAAGCGATGACTGGACCCTTTCAACGGGCGCGGCAGTCAGCAATGCGAGCTTTGGTGACAGCAGCAGCGGGGTAAAAACCGAGCTGCAAAGTGATTACATCCTGAACGAGTACGTCGGTCTTTCAGGCAGTGCGACGCATTACAGCGGAGAGTATCGCGAACTGGCTGATGCGATGGACGATGATTATCAGGGATATGACAACACCTATTCCGGCAACGTTCGTTTCTCCTCCCCTCTGGCGGGGGTGTTTAGCGCAGGGTTCAACTACAACCAGACCAGCGGTGACGGTGAAGATTCACGTTACCTCTTGCTGTCATGGGGCAAGACCTTTACGTACGCGTCAGTATCCATGAACTGGCAAAGTGCGGTCGGTAATGTCGATGACGATCAGGACAATGAGATGTTCTACGTCAATGTGAGCATCCCGCTCGGCGGCAGTCAGTCCATCAGTACCTATATGCGTAAACAGGGTGATAGCACCTCCTATGGCGCGTCTAACAGCGGCTCGCTGGGAGACAATACGAACTATTACATCTCAGCCGATCGCGATCAGGATTCGAAAGACAACAGCTTCAACGGCAACATCAACACTAACCTGCGCTATACGCAACTGAGCGTGGGGGGCGGAACCAGTGGGGATAATCAGCGGAACTACAATGCGACATTGTCGGGTGGCGTGGCCATGCATAAAGAGGGTGTGACTTTCTCGCCGTATACGATTCAGGACACCTTCGCGATTGCCAGACTGAGCGAGAAGAAGAGCGGTGTTGAAATCTCCACTCCGCAAGGTACCGTCTGGACCGATCCATGGGGCCAGGCCGTGGTACCTTCACTCAACGAATGGCATAACTCCCGCATAGAAATTGATGCTAATAAGCTGCCGCAGAGTATGACGCTGGCTAACGGCACGAAATATATTGCCGCAGGCCATGCCTCGGTCAGCGAGATTGATTTCAAAGTACTCAACAGCCGCCGCGTCATGCTAAGCGTTAAGCAGGCTGACGGTCAGCCCCTGAGTAAAGGGATCTCGATTGTTGATGAGAAAGGTAACTATATCGTGACCACGGTTGATGATGGCCACGTCTTTATTAACGATGCCGATCAGCTGAGTGCGCTGTACGCGCTAGACGGTGACAATAACCGACTATGTAAGATTGATTACACCCTGGCTGATAAGCGTGACGAAAATGCCTTCTATGAAGAAGTGAACGGAGTCTGCCGATGAACAGTCGACACTTATCGGGCTTAGTGGCCTTGCTGATGCTCGGTGTGACAGGAATAACCCATGCTGAAGAGTGCCAGCTCAGTCTCTCACAGCCGGTGGTGGATTATCACGAGATGCGCCGGGATACGATCGAAACGACGCAGCAGGACTGGCATAAAATGGCCGATCGTGACATCACGGTAAATGTTTTTTGCCCTCAGTCTCAGCAGATGGCGGTGATACTGCGCGGTACAGCGGGAGATAAGGGGCGGTTTCTTTTTGGGCAGTCCGGCGGTGTCGCAGTCAAAATTGACAACATGACCGTCGATGGCAAAAGTTACACCGTGGGTAAAACGGTCGATCAGCTGAATTTTACGCCGGAAAACGGTACACCGACGCCGTTCTATCTGCGTAATAACGAGGCGGTGATTGCGCTTGAGAATAACCAGGTTCCTTCCGGCCAGCAGATGAGTTTCAACGTAACGCTCTCACCGGTTCTCAACGAAAGCGCGTTCAGCCATCTGACAGATCAAACTACGCTGGAAAGTGATTTGACCTGGAGCTTATTGACGAAGTAACCCTTCTTTTTGCGGCACCACAGAAAAGCGGAGCTGCAGGGGGAGAATCAACGGCGGTTAGCCGCATAAAAAAAGCCGGATGGTATTTGCCATCCGGCTTATTTTTTACACTTCCAGGTAATTCAGAATACCGTCAGCGGCTTTACGGCCTTCGGCAATCGCGGTAACGACCAGGTCGGAACCGCGAACGATATCACCGCCAGCAAAGATTTTCGGGTTGCTGGTCTGGAACGCGTTTTCGTTGCCTTCCGGCGCAATAACACGACCCTGAGAGTCCAGCTCTACGCTGTGCTTCGCCAGCCACTCCATGCTGTGAGGACGGAAACCGAACGCCATTACTACGGCATCGGCCGGGATCACATGCTCGGAGCCTGCCA
Source organism: Enterobacter cloacae complex sp. 394I7 (assembly GCF_057320345.1). Classification (NCBI taxonomy): domain Bacteria; kingdom Pseudomonadati; phylum Pseudomonadota; class Gammaproteobacteria; order Enterobacterales; family Enterobacteriaceae; genus Enterobacter; species Enterobacter cloacae complex sp. 394I7. The sequence continues at coordinate 58,225 of NZ_JBXWCR010000008.1, forward strand.
CGATCTCTGCGCGACGACGACCTTTCGCATCCGGCGCACCCATCTCAGTGCGCGCCATTTTCACGCCGCTCACTTTGCCGTTGGCATTCACTTCAATACCCAGAGGCTGGATGTTGAACTGGAATTCCACACCCTCTTCACGCGCGTTTTTCACTTCGCGTTTAGAGCCCGGCATGTTCTCTTCGTCACGACGATAGGCGCAGATCACGTGTGCCGCATTCTGGCGAATGGAGGTACGCACGCAGTCCATCGCGGTATCACCCCCGCCCAGCACCACCACGCGTTTGCCTTCCATGCTGACATACGGCTCATCGGCGGTTTCGCCATAGCCCATGATCTGTTTGGTATTGGCAATCAGGAACGGCAGTGCGTCGAATACGCCCGGCGCATCTTCGTTTTCCAGACCACCGCGCATGGACTGATAGGTTCCCACGCCCAGGAAGACGGCGTCGTAATCCTTCAGCAGGTCGTCGAGCTGCACGTCGCGACCGACTTCCACGTTCAGTTTGAACTCAATACCCATACCGGTGAAGATTTCACGGCGGCGGGTCATGACCTCTTTTTCCAGCTTGAAGGCCGGAATACCGAAGGTCAGCAGACCGCCGATTTCCGGATGGCGGTCAAAGACCACCGCCTTCACGCCGTTACGGGTCAGAACGTCCGCACAGGCCAGGCCCGCCGGGCCCGCACCGATGATCGCCACACGCTTGTCGGTTTGCTTCACGCCGGTCATATCCGGACGCCAGCCCATTTCGAAGGCTTTATCGTTGATATAGCGTTCGATATTACCGATGGTCACCGCGCCAAATTCGTCGTTCAGCGTACAGGAACCTTCACACAGACGGTCCTGAGGACACACGCGGCCGCATACTTCCGGCAGGGTGTTTGTCTGGTGAGACAGCTCGGCAGCTTCAAAAATACGTCCTTCGTTGGCCAGTTTCAGCCAGTTCGGGATGTAGTTATGGACCGGACATTTCCATTCGCAGTAAGGGTTACCGCAGGACAGGCAGCGGTCTGCCTGTGCTTTGGCCTGGCCTTCTGAAAACGGCTCATAGATTTCTACAAATTCAATTTTACGGATCTTCAGCGGTTTCTTTGGCGGATCAACACGCTGCAGGTCGATAAACTGGTATACGTTCTGGCTCATCTGAATTCCTTACTGCGCCTGCACACGCAGCTCTGCTGCGCTACGACTACGGTGACCCAACAGGGCTTTAACATCGCTGGACTTCGGTTTAACCAGCGCGAATTTCGCAGAGAACGCCGGCCAGTTGGCCAGGATCTCTTCGCCGCGCGAAGAACCGGTATGCTGCACGTGTTCGGTAATCAAACCGCGCAGGTGTTCTTCGTGGATAGCCAGCGTTTCAACGTCCAGCACTTCCACCAGTTCAGGGTTCACGCGTTTGCGGAACTCACCGTCTTCATCCAGGACGTAAGCAAAACCGCCCGTCATGCCTGCGCCAAAGTTCACGCCGGTTTTACCCAGGACGCACACAATCCCGCCCGTCATGTATTCACAACCGTTATCACCGATACCTTCAACTACGGTGATGGCACCGGAGTTACGTACGGCAAAACGTTCACCTGCACGACCCGCTGCAAACAGACGACCGCCGGTCGCGCCGTACAGACAGGTGTTACCGATGATGCTGGCATCGCAGCTACGGAAGGCTGAACCGACCGGCGGACGCACCGCCAGCAGACCACCCGCCATGCCTTTACCGACATAGTCGTTGGCATCACCGGTCAGATACAGTTCAACGCCGCCGGCGTTCCACACGCCGAAGCTCTGACCCGCGGTACCGCTGAAGTGCGCGGTAATCGGGTCGGCCGCCAGGCCCTGGTCACCGTGCGTTTGCGCGATGTAACCGGAAAGCGATGCACCGACAGAACGGTCAGTGTTGCGAATATCAAACCAGAACGTTTTGCTCTGCTTGTCATCCACGTACGGCTTCGCTTGCTGCAGCAGCTGCGCGTTCAGCACGCCATTGTCGAACGGCGGGTTATTCTCGGTGCAGTAGACCGCTTTGCCAGGATGTGGCTCGGCAGTTTCCAGCAACTTAGACAGCTCAAGCTTCTGCTGTTTGGCTGTGAAGCCTTCCAGCTCTTTGAGCAGGTCGGTACGGCCAATCAGATCCACCAGGCGTTTCACGCCCAGCTGTGCCATCAGCTCACGGGTTTCGCGGGCGATGAAATCAAAGTAGTTCGTCACTTTGAACGGCAGGCCGTGGTAATGGTTCTTACGCAGCTTCTCGTCCTGGGTTGCAACACCGGTTGCACAGTTGTTCAGGTGGCAAATACGCAGGTATTTACAGCCGAGCGCGACCATAGGGCCCGTGCCGAAACCAAAGCTTTCCGCACCCAGAATCGCCGCCTTGATGATGTCGAGGCCGGTTTTCAGGCCGCCATCCACCTGCAGACGGATCTTATGACGCAGACCGTTAGCCACCAGCGCCTGCTGGGTTTCCACCAGGCCAAGCTCCCACGGACAACCCGCGTATTTCACGGAGGAGAGTGGGCTTGCCCCGGTACCACCGTCATAACCGGCGATGGTGATCAGGTCCGCATAGGCTTTTGCCACACCGGTCGCGATGGTGCCAACGCCCGGTTCGGAAACCAGCTTCACGGAGATCATCGCTTTCGGGTTGACCTGTTTCAGGTCGAAAATCAGCTGCGCCAGATCCTCGATAGAATAAATATCGTGATGCGGTGGCGGAGAAATCAGCGTCACACCCGGTACGGAGTAGCGTAATTTGGCGATATACGGCGTGACTTTATCACCCGGTAACTGGCCGCCTTCGCCCGGTTTTGCACCCTGAGCGACTTTAATCTGAATCACGTCGGCGTTAACCAGATACGCTGGCGTGACGCCAAAGCGACCGGATGCAACCTGCTTGATACGTGAGACTTTGTTGGTGCCATAACGGGCAGGGTCTTCACCACCTTCACCGGAGTTTGAATTGCCGCCGATGCTGTTCATCGCTTCAGCCAGCGCTTCGTGAGCTTCCGGGCTGAGCGCACCGATGGACATTGCCGCGGTGTCAAAGCGTTTAAACAGTTCAGTGGCAGGCTCAACGTCGTCAATGCTGACGGCTTCATCACCCGGGTTCAGCGCCAGCAGGTCGCGCAGCGTCGCCGCCGGACGGCTGTTCACCAGTTCAGCATACTGCTGGTAATCGCTGTACTCGCCGCTCTGAACGGCCTGTTGCAGCGTACGCACCACGTCCGGGTTATAAGCGTGATATTCACCGCCGTGGACATACTTCAGCAGACCACCTTGATCCAGCGGCTTACGTGCCAGCCAGGCGCGTTTCGACAGGTTCATCAGATCCTGCTGGAAGTCAGCGAATCCGGCACCGCCGATACGGCTGATAACACCCTGGAAGCAAAGTGTCGCCACGTCGTCATGCAGACCGACCGCTTCAAACAGCTTCGAGCAGCGGTAGGAGGCGATGGTCGAGATGCCCATTTTGGACATGATTTTGTACAGGCCTTTGTTGATGCCGTTACGGTAGTTCAGCATCACCGTGCGGTAATCTTTGTCGATAGCACGGGTATCCACGAGACGCGCCAGCGTTTCGTAGGCCAGGTACGGGTAAATAGCCGTCGCACCAAAGCCTAACAGCACGGCAAAGTGGTGCGGATCGCGGGCGCTGGCGGTTTCAACAATGATGTTGGCGTCGCAGCGCAGGCTCTTATCGACCAGACGCGTCTGGATAGCACCTACCGCCATTGGGGCCGGTACCGGCAGACGGTTTTTCGCAATATTGCGGTCAGAGAGCACCAGCAGAACGGTACCGTTACGCACCATCTGTTCCGCTTTGTCACACAGCGCATTCACCGTCTCTTCGAGGGTCGCTTCGGTCACGTCGAAAGTGATATCGAGCGTGTCGGCGCGGTAGTGATCCTCTTTCAGGGTGGTGAGCTGTTTGAAATCAGAGTACAGCAGGATCGGCGATTTAAAGGTCAGGCGGTGCGCCTGGCCTTCAGCTTCGCAGAAGACGTTCATCTCGCGACCGATGCTGGTGGCCAGTGACATCACGTGTGCTTCACGCAGCGGATCGATTGGCGGGTTGGTCACCTGCGCAAACTGCTGACGGAAGTAATCATAAATGATGCGTGGCTGGCTGGAGAGCACGGCAAACGGGGTATCGTCACCCATGGAGCCGACCGCTTCCTGGCCATTTTCACCGAGTACGCGGATCACGGAATCCAGCTCTTCGGCGCTGTAGTTAAACTGTTTCTGGAAGCTGGCGAGCGTATCGTCGTCCAGCTCACGACTGCCCACTTCTTCATCCGGCAGATCTTCGAATGGCACCAGGCGACGAACGTTTTTCTCCATCCACTCTTTGTACGGATGGCGGCTCTTCAGATCGTTATCGGTTTCAGCAGAGTGCAGAATGCGCCCACCGCGGGTGTCGATAACCATCAGCTCGCCCGGGCCAACGCGGCCTTTCTCAACCACTTCGTCAGGCTGGTAATCCCAGATACCGACTTCAGAGGCGCAGGTGATGAGCTTATCTTTGGTGATGACGTAGCGTGCCGGACGCAGACCGTTACGGTCCAGGTTACAGGCAGCAAAGCGACCGTCGGACATAACGATGCCCGCCGGGCCATCCCACGGCTCCATGTGCATGGAGTTAAAGTCGAAGAACGCGCGCAGCTCTGGATCCATATCAGGGTTGTTCTGCCATGCCGGTGGCACGAGCAGACGCATGGCGCGCACGATATCCATACCGCCTGCCAGCAGCAGCTCCAGCATGTTATCCATGGAGCTGGAGTCAGAGCCGGTTTCGTTAACGAACGGCGCGGCATCGTGCAGGTCAGGGATCAGTGGCGTCTGGAACTTATAGGTACGAGCACGCGCCCACTGGCGGTTACCGGTAATGGTATTGATCTCGCCGTTGTGCGCCAGGTAGCGGAACGGCTGTGCCAGCGGCCAGCGAGGGACGGTGTTGGTGGAGAAGCGCTGGTGGAAGAGGCAGATGGCCGATTCCAGACGCAGGTCCGCCAGGTCCAGGTAGAAGCGCGGCAGGTCAGCCGGCATACACAGACCTTTATAGATGTTCACCAGGTTAGAGAGGCTACAGACGTAGAACTCTTTGTCGTCCTGGAGACGTTTTTCAATGCGACGACGGGCGATAAACAGACGGCGTTCCATATCACGCGGACGCCAGCCCGCAGGGGCATTAACAAAAATCTGTTCAATTCGAGGCAGCGAGGAGAGGGCGATTTCACCGAGTACCCCTTCGTTGGTTGGCACATCGCGCCAGCCAACAATAGACAGGGTTTCACGTTGAAGTTCTTCTTCGACGATGCGGCGTGAGGCGGCAGCTTTTTCAGGATCCTGATTCAGGAACAGCATACCGACAGCGTAGTTTTTGGCTAAACGCCAGCCGCGCTCTTCCGCAACGATACGGAAGAAACGATCCGGTTTTTGCAGCAGCAGACCGCAACCGTCGCCGGTTTTACCATCAGCAAGGATGGCACCACGGTGCTGCATGCGGGCCAGTGCGTGAATAGCAGTACGCACTACCTTGTGGCTAGGTTCGCCTTCTATGTGGGCGATCAGGCCGAAACCACAGTTATCCTTCTCAAGGGATTTATCGTACAACATATCAGTGAACCTCCCCAGGCTCGTCGGGCTTCCCACTGAACCGTGGCGCACAGGCACAGAAAGAGCATGGCGACGGGGTTTGCGTTTCATACGCGTACCTCGCATTCGCCCTCTTTTTCATCCTTTCGCGCAGGTAAACAAGTTTGAGGACTTGCTTCAGAGGGAATCTCAATTACTGCATAAATATGATGAGCAGGCTGCTCATCCAGAAAGCTTCCAGCGGATTTCCAACTTATCGGGAATTGGTACACAGGTCAAATGGCAATCTTATTTATACAAAAATGTGCTAAAGATCTATTAACTATTTGTATATAAAAGAAATTCAACTCTATTTACAACGTTTGTAAGCTGTGGTGAGACGCAGCGGAGTGTGATCTGACTCACTATATGAAAGCGGTATTATCGATGTAGCGTGCTGAATAGCCGTTTTTTAGCAGAATAATTCTCTATGATGAAATGCAAACCCGCATAAAGTCACTGTTTTTCAGTGCTGGCGCTATAAGTGAAAAAAACAATCAGAACATAAGGAAAAGTAATCATAATCGGCATGAATGAAATTGCAGTAATCCTGAGTATTTATTCATAGAGATAAAGGCCGTCCAGGGCGATTGATCCAGGTCATCGCCGACAGAGGCTAAAAATGGCAGGCTTGTCCCCTTTCTTTGGGACGGTCTATCAGATTATGCAGTTACAGAAATTAGTCAACATGTTTGGTGGGGATCTTTTGCAGCGTTATGGGCAAAAGGTTCACAAGCTGACGCTGCATGGCGGTTTTAGCTGCCCGAACCGTGACGGGACGATCGGGCGCGGGGGCTGTACTTTCTGTAATGTGGCGTCTTTTGCTGACGAAGCGCAGCAGCATCGTTCCATCGTCGAACAGCTGTCCCATCAGGCGAGTCTGGTCAACCGTGCGAAACAGTATCTGGCCTATTTCCAGGCCTACACCAGCACATGGGCGGAAGTACAGGTCTTGCGCTCCATGTATCAGCAGGCGGTAAGTCAGGCCAGTATCGTAGGGCTGTGTGTGGGCACCCGCCCGGACTGCGTGCCGGAAGCGGTACTGGACCTGCTCAGCGAGTACAAGGAGCAGGGGTATGAGATCTGGCTGGAGCTGGGCCTGCAAAGTGCGCACGACAAAACTCTGCACCGCATCAACCGTGGACATGATTTCGCCTGTTACCAGCGCACCACACGTCTCGCGCGTGAGCGTGGGCTAAAGGTGTGCTCGCACCTGATTGTCGGCCTGCCAGGCGAAGGGCAGCAGCACGGTCTTGAGACGCTGGAAAAGGTGGTCGAGACCGGTGTAGACGGAATTAAGCTGCATCCACTGCACATCGTAAAGGGCAGTATCATGGCCAAAGCCTGGGAAGCCGGGCGCTTAACCGGTATTGAGCTTGACGCGTATACGATGACGGCGGGGGAGATGATTCGGCACACCCCGCCGGAGATTGTCTACCACCGCATCTCCGCCAGCGCCCGCCGTCCAACGCTTCTTGCACCGCTCTGGTGTGAGAACCGCTGGACGGGGATGGTGGAAATCGACCGTTATCTGCAAGAGCACGGCGTACAGGGATCGGCGCTTGGTCGCCCCTGGGTTCCCCGCTTACCGGCGACGACCGCCTAACAGGCTCCCCAGCATGCCGCGTACAATCTGATTCGTGACCTGACGCGCAGCACTTTTCGCCATGGTCTGCACGACGCCATCGCGTTTGCCGCCGCGTGGTCCGGTTGTACCAAACAGGATATCCTTAAGCCCGCCCAGGATGCCGTCGTCCACGGCAACAGACTGGCCTTTGGCGGCAGGCGCGTCCTGGGATTCGGTGGTGGCCTGTACCCCTTTTTGCAGCATCTCGAATGCCGACTCGCGATCCACGTCGTCCTCATACTTACCATACAGCGGGGAGCGGTTAATCAGGCCGTTGCGTTCATCGTCCGTCACGGGCCCCATACGGGAGCAAGGGGCAATCACCATTGCGCGCTCCACAACGGACGGGCTGCCTTTTGCATCCAGGAAAGAGATAAGCGCTTCACCGGTGCCCAACGCCTGGATGGCCGCTTCGGTATCAAATGCCGGGTTCGCTCGCATGGTTTGTGCGGCGGCTTTGACGGCCTTCTGATCTTTCGGCGTAAAGGCGCGAAGGGCATGCTGTACGCGGTTGCCAAGCTGTCCCAGCACGTTGTCAGGAATATCGGACGGGTTTTGCGAAACAAACCAGACGCCGACGCCTTTAGAGCGGATCAGGCGGATCACCTGTTCAATCTTATCCAGCAGAACCTGTGGCGCATCGTTAAACAGCAGGTGCGCTTCGTCGAAGAAGAAGACCAGCTTGGGTTTGTCGAGATCGCCGGCTTCAGGTAACTGCTCGTACAGTTCAGAGAGCATCCACAGCAGGCTGGCGGCGTAGAGCTTCGGCATCTGGTAGAGCTTCTCTGAGCTCAGAATATTGATGATGCCTTTCCCGTTGCTGTCGGTGCGCATCCAGTCCTTGATATCCAGCATCGGCTCGCCAAAGAAATGTTCGGCACCCTGTTGCTCCAGGGTCAGTAACCCGCGCTGGATGGCCCCGACTGAGGCGCTGCTGATATTACCGTACTGGTTCTGGAACGATTTGGCGTTATCACCGATGTACTGGGTAATGGCCCGCAGATCTTTGAAATCAAGCAGCAGCAGACCCTGGTCGTCGGCAATACGGAAGATGATGTTCAGCACACCGGACTGCACATCGTTGAGGTTGAGCAGACGAGCCAGCAGCAGCGGACCGAGATCGGAGACGGTTGCACGTACAGGGTGACCTTTCTCACCAAAAATATCCCATAACACGACCGGATTGTTGTGCGGTGTCCAGTCCGTGATGCCGATATTTTTGAGTCGGTCGAGCAGTTTTTCGGACGGAGTGCCTTCCTGAGCCACACCGGTTAAATCGCCTTTTACATCGGCCATAAAGACCGGTACGCCGATCTCTGAAAGCGACTCTGCCAGCTTCTGCAGGGTCACGGTTTTCCCCGTCCCGGTGGCCCCGGTGATGAGACCGTGGCGGTTGGCCATCGCGGACAGTAAAAACAGCTCTTTGTCCAGCGTGCGGGCAATTAACAATGGTGTACTCATAATGCGCTTCCTCTCTTAGTCCTCGGTCGAGTATAGGCAACCTGACGGCAAAATGGCTGAGTAAATTGCTGACTTTGCGGCGCATTATCCAGCGCGGACTATGCTTTTGCATACGGTTCACAAAATTTTGGAAAACTATGTCCAGATTCTTCTTTAACGATCGCAAACAGCTGGTCAACGACGCCATCGAAGGCATACTGATTTCGGCACCACACGCTAATCTCGTCAAACTTGATATCGATCCGGCCATTCGGGTGGTGGCGCGCAGCGACTGGGATAAAAGCCGGGTGGCGGTTATTTCAGGCGGTGGCTCTGGTCATGAACCTGCACACGCCGGGTTTGTCGGCAAAGGGATGCTCACAGCAGCGGTGTGCGGGGATCTTTTTGCTTCGCCGAGCGTTGATGCGGTGCTGAACGCCATTGTGGCGGTAACGGGCGATCGGGGTTGTCTGCTGATCGTGAAAAATTACACCGGCGACCGGCTTAATTTCGGCCTGGCGGCAGAAAAAGCCAAGCGCTATGGCCTGAAGGTCGAGATGGTCATTGTCGCCGATGATATTGCCCTGCCGGATAACAAGCAGCCGCGCGGTATCGCCGGTACGGCACTGGTTCATAAAATCGCGGGCTATGCGGCAGAGCACGGCAAATCACTGACCGAGGTGCGCGATATCGCGCAGCAGGCTTGCGATAATCTCTGGAGCCTGGGCGTGGCAATGCAAACCTGTAACCTGCCGGGCAGTGATGAAGAAGAGGGGCGGATCAAGCAGGGGCACGTGGAGCTGGGGCTTGGGATCCACGGGGAGCCTGGTGCCTCGGTTGTCGATACGCAAAACAGCAAAGCCATCATCGACACGCTGGTCGAGCCGCTCAAAGCGCAGGCCGGTAACGGGCGTTTTGCGGTGCTTATCAATAACCTCGGCGGCGTGTCGGCGCTGGAGATGGCGTTGCTCACCAAAGAGCTGGCCCACTCGGCGCTGAAAGAGAATATCGCTTATCTGATTGGTCCGGCACCGCTGGTGAGTGCCCTGGATATGAAAGGCTTTTCGCTGACGTTGCTGAAGCTTAACGATCTGTTCGAAAAAGCTCTCCATGAAGAGGTGGAGACGTTGGGCTGGCAGAAGCCGGTGGCGTTTGCGCCGCTGCGCGTGCAGGAACATAGCGCGATCCATGACCGCGTGGAATATACCGCCTCGGACAATCCACGGGTCGCAGAGATCGTCTCCACGGTCACGCAGACGCTGATCCAGCTGGAAAACCGCCTCAATGCGCTGGATGCCAAAGTGGGTGATGGCGATACGGGCTCTACCTTTGCGCAAGGGGCGCGGGATATTGCGCAGCGTCTGGAGAAGAAACAGCTTCCGCTAAATGATGTGTCGACGCTGTTGCTGCTGGTTGGCGAGCGACTGGCAACGGTTATGGGGGGCTCAAGCGGTGTGCTGATGTCGATCTTCTTTACCGCTGCCGGGCAGACGTTGCACGACGGTCAGCCGTTGCCGGAAGCGCTCTTAAGCGGGCTGGCGCAGATGAAGCAGTATGGTGGGGCAGATCTTGGCGATCGCACCTTGATCGATGCCCTGCAACCGGCGCTGGAGGCATTGCAGAAAGGCGACCTTCAGGCTGCTGCGCAGGCTGCGAACGCGGGCGCTGAGGCGACAGCGAATATGGTGAAAGCGGGTGCCGGACGTTCGTCGTATGTCAACAAAGAGAACCTGGAGGGGGTGACCGACCCGGGGGCCGTGGCGGTGGCAGAGGTGTTCAAGGCAATGACCGCAGCAAAACGGTAGCGTTTTGAGTATTCCACCCTCTCCCGACGGGAGAGGGTGGCGATGCGTGCAATCAGGCCGCACGCATCCCGCGCGTTCACATCAAAAATCCGCTTTCAACACCACGCGATAACGAGCTTTACCGTCACGCACATGCTGGATAGCTTCGTTGATCTTAGACATCGGATACAGTTCGGTGGTGGGCGCCACTTTAGTGCGCCCGGCAAACTTCATCAGTTTGCGCAATTCGAACGGCGTACCGGTTGCTGAACCGGAGACGCTGCGATCCCCCCCGATCAGCGTAAACGCAGGCACCGGCAGCGGTTTCATCACTGCACCGACGGTGTGGAAGTTACCGCCGTGGGCCAGCGCTTCAAAGTACGGTTGCCAGTCGAGATCGACGTTAACGGTATTGATGATCAGATCAAACTGACCTGCCAGCGATTTAAGCGCTTGCGGATCGCGGCTGTTGACTACCTTATCCGCCCCCATCGCCAGCACTTCTTTCTCTTTGGCCGCGTTCGAGCTAAACGCCGTGACTTCACAGCCCATCGCGTGCAGCAGTTTAATTGCGATATGGCCCAGACCACCAATCCCGATGACACCCACACGGCTGGTGGCGGTGACATGATGCATCAGCAGCGGTTTGAATACGGTGATACCGCCGCACAGCAGCGGACCGGCAGATTCGATATCAATGCTGTCCGGCAGGGGAATAACCCATTGCCAGTCGGCACGCAGTTTATCGGCGAAACCGCCTTTGTTCAGAATGGTAGGGACTGCGCCTTCGAGGCAGTTAATTTGGTTACCGCTGATACAGGCATCGCAGTGACCACAGCTGCGCGCCGTCCAGCCAATACCTACGCGCTGGCCGACCTTCAGCCCTTTGTCCTGTGCGGCGCTACCGAGCGCCACAACGCGGCCAATGACTTCGTGGCCGGCAATCAGTGGATACTGTGAGAAGCCCCATTCATTGTCGATCATGGAGAGATCGGAGTGGCAGATCCCGCAGTAATCAACCTGCACTTCGACGTCTTCTGCTTTTAGGTCGCCCGCATCGTATTCGTACAGCTCAAGTTCTGCACCCGCCTGCGGTGCGGCGTAGCTTTTTATCTTCGACATCGTGTTTCCCCCGTTATGGTGTGAACTGAGAGTGTAGAGCATTCAGTTTACAGTCGCTTAACAGAAGAGGGCAGGAATGCCCTTTACAGAGTTTTCAGCATCCTGACTTCGCAATCGACGTGGCCGGTACAGCCCAGCGGCGCATCAATATGCGTAAAGCCCAGATGTTCATACAGGCCAATGGCCTCTTTGAGGAAGGCGGTTGTTTCCAGGTAACAGCGTTTAAAACCCTGAGTACGCGCATGTTCAAGGGCGATAAGCGCCAGCTTTTTCGCCAGCCCTTGCCCGCGTACCGACGGCAGAAAATACATTTTTTGCAGTTCGCAGATATCCGGCTCGCTGCAGCTTAAAGGCGCCACGCCACCGCCGCCCACCACCTGGCCGTTCTGCTCAATAACCCAATAGGCGTAGCCCGGCTGGCTGTACAACTGAAACAGCTCATCCAGATTCGGGTCGGCAACGGTATAGCCTTTGTCGGCGGTCAGGCCATACTCTGCGGAAACCGTTCGGATAACGGCGGCAATAGCCGGGTTGTCCTGCTCAGTGATCCGACGCATCGTCGTCGCGACGGGGGTAATCACGCTCATAGTCTTACTCATTACAAAAATTGACACACAACTGCTGTTAATAGCACCGCAGTAAAGGGAGCGCAAGCGAGGAGTTTTCAGGAAGGATACCCCTTACGCCCTGAAGCGTAAGGGGTAAAAGCATTACAGGGCTGCAATAACCGCCTGCTGCTCGATCAGTTTGGTCTTAGCATCGGCGAAGGCAACCAGACGCTCACGCTCTTTCGCGATAACCGCTTCCGGCGCACGGGCAACAAAGCCTTCGTTCGCCAGTTTGCTTTCGATTTTGCCAATTTCCACATCGACCTTAGCCACTTCTTTTGCCAGACGAGCCAGCTCAGCGTCTTTGTCGATAAGACCTGCCATCGGGATCAGCAGCTCGGCGCCGTCGATGATTTTGGTCACGGATACCGGACCTTTGTCATCCGCAGGCAGCACGGTGATGCTTTCCAGACGCGCCATGGTTTTCAGGAAGGTGTTGTTCTCGGTGACACGGCGAACAGCAGCCTCACTGCAACCGCGCAGCAGCAGCTCCAGAGGTTTACCCGGGGCGATGTTCATTTCGGCACGGATATTACGTACCGCCACGATCGCCTGTTTCAGCCATTCGGTATCGGCTGACGCCGCTTCATCGACCTTCGCTGCATCGAATTCCGGGAACGGCTGCAGCATGATGGTGTCGGCGTTGATGCCGGCAATCACTTTCACACGCTGCCAGATGGTTTCGGTGATGAATGGAATAATCGGGTGCGCCAGACGCAGCAGACCTTCCAGAACGGTAATCAGCGTGTTGCGCGTACCGCGCAGTTCCGCTTCAGAACCGCCGTTCATTACCGGTTTTGCCAGCTCCAGGTACCAGTCACAGAACTGGTTCCAGGTGAATTCATACAGAATGCCCGCCGCGATATCGAAGCGGTAGCTGTCCAGCGCTTCGCGGAAGGCTTTTACCGTCTGGTTGAACTCTGCCAGGATCCAGCGATCGGCCAGAGACAGGGTCATCTCGCCGCCGTTGAAGCCGCAATCCTGATCTTCGGTGTTCATCAGCACGAAGCGGCTGGCGTTCCACAGCTTGTTACAGAAGTTACGGTAACCTTCCAGACGCTTCATGTCCCAGTTGATGTCACGACCGGTTGAAGCCAGTGCCGCCAAAGTAAAACGCAGGGCGTCAGTACCGTGAGGTTCGATCCCATTCGGGAACTGTTTCTCAGTACGCTTGCGGATCTTCTCTGCCAGCTGCGGTTGCATCATGTTGCCGGTACGTTTTTCCAGCAGCTCTTCGAGGGAGATACCGTCAACCATGTCCAGCGGGTCGATAACGTTACCCTTGGACTTGGACATCTTCTGGCCTTCGTCGTCACGAATCAGACCGGTCATGTAGACGGTATGGAACGGAACCTGTGGCTTGCCGTTTTCATCTTTGATGAAGTGCATGGTCATCATGATCATGCGGGCGATCCAGAAGAAGATGATGTCGAAGCCGGACACCATCACGCTGGTTGGGTGGAACTGACGCAGCGCGTCGGTGTTCTCCGGCCAGCCCAGCGTGGAGAAGGTCCACAGTGCGGAGGAGAACCAGGTGTCCAGTACGTCTTCGTCCTGACGCAGGGCGACATCGGCACTCAGGTTGTTTTCCTGACGAACTTCATCTTCGCTGCGGCCAACATAGACGTTGCCTTCGCTGTCGTACCAGGCCGGGATACGGTGGCCCCACCACAGCTGACGGGAGATACACCAGTCCTGAATATCACGCATCCAGGAGAAGTACATGTTTTCATACTGCTTCGGCACGAACTGGATGTCGCCGTTCTCGACCGCTTCAACAGCCGGTTTCGCCAGCACGTCGGCGCGCACGTACCACTGGTCGGTCAGCATTGGCTCGATAACAACACCTCCACGGTCACCGTACGGCACGGTCAGATCGTGAGGTTTGATCTCTTCCAGCAGGCCGAGTGCATCTACTGCAGCGACAATCGCTTTACGCGCGGCAAAACGTTCCATTTTCTGGAATTCAGCCGGAATGTCGCTGGAGTAAACATCGGATTCGTTACCTTTGGTGTCATACACTTCCGCGCTTTCACGGATATCACCGTCGAACGTCAGAATGTTGATCATTGGCAGGGCGTGACGACGGCCCACTTCGTAGTCGTTGAAGTCGTGTGCCGGGGTGATTTTCACACAGCCGGTGCCTTTTTCCATGTCGGCGTGTTCATCGCCCACAACGGGAATGCGACGGTTAACCAGCGGCAGCACCACGAATTTGCCAATCAGATCTTTATAACGCGGATCTTCCGGGTTAACGGCCACGCCGGTATCGCCCAGCAGGGTTTCCGGACGGGTGGTCGCTACCACCAGGTAATCTTTACCGTCTGCCGTTTTAGCGCCGTCGGCCAGCGGATAGCGGATATGCCACATGGAACCTTTAGACTCACGGTTTTCCACTTCCAGGTCGGAGATAGCGGTGCGCAGTTTAGGGTCCCAGTTTACCAGGCGCTTGCCACGGTAAATCAGGTCTTCTTTGTACAGACGGACAAACACTTCTTTAACGGCGTTAGAAAGGCCTTCGTCCATGGTGAAGCGCTCGCGCTCCCAGTCCACGGAGTTGCCAAGACGGCGCATCTGACGGGTGATGGTACCGCCGGATTCTGCTTTCCACTGCCAGATTTTATCGATGAACGCGTCGCGACCGTAGTCGTGGCGGGTTTTACCTTCTTCAGCGGCAATTTTACGCTCAACCACCATCTGGGTCGCGATACCCGCGTGGTCAGTCCCCGCCTGCCACAGGGTGTTTTTGCCCTGCATGCGCTGGTAGCGGATCATGGTATCCATGATGGTCTGCTGGAAGGCATGACCCATATGCAAACTGCCGGTGACGTTCGGCGGTGGGATCATGATGCAGAAGGACTCTTTGCTTTCATCGCCGTTAGGCTTGAAATAGCCCTGCTGTTCCCAGTGCTCGTAAAGCGGCTGTTCGATATCGCGTGGGTTATATGTCTTTTCCATTATTTCCAGGTTGCCGTATTCAGGTTAAAACCAGCCAGGCGGTACGCTTTATAGCGTTCGCGCGCCAGTTGTTTCAAAGATTCTTCGTAAGGGACAAAGTCTACCACTTCTGTGAAAGCGGTGGCAAAATCTGCAAAATCTATCCGCAGGCTAATCAGAATATCGCGCGCGCTGCTGTTGCGCTTTTGCGGCCAGGCAATCTCTACCGGTGCGCCGCCACGAGGGCCTTCGCCAGACAGATTATGCGGAACAAAACTCTCCGGCGGGCGTGCCCAGAGTGCTTCGTCAAGGCGGATGGCCTGCTGCTCATCTTCGCAGGCAATCAGAACGCGTTTACCTGCGCGCCAACGTTCTGCGGCAATTTCACACACCAGCTGTTCAACTGCGCTGAGGCCGTCCTGATGGGTGTCGTTGTCCAGAAGGTAGAACGTTGCATTCTTCATATATGGGGCTTCTTGTTATGGATTTAAATGCAAGGCCGGGCTGACCCGGCCTACAAACGGCATCTTTCCGTAGGCCCGGTAAGCGTAGCGCTACCGGGCATCTGACGGCAATTACTCTTCGCCGTTAAAACCCGCACGATTGAGCAGGAACTGCGACAGTAACGCGACCGGACGACCGGTTGCGCCTTTGGCCTTACCGGAACGCCAGGCGGTACCTGCGATATCCAGATGCGCCCAGTTGTACTTACGGGTAAAGCGCGCCAGGAAGCAGCCCGCAGTAATTGCCCCGCCAGGACGACCGCCGATGTTCGCCATATCGGCGAAATTAGACTCCAGCTGTTCCTGGTACTCGTCACCCAGCGGCAGACGCCATGCGCGGTCACCGGCCTGTTCGGACGCGCCAATCAGCTCGTGCGCCAGAGGATTGTGGTTCGACATCAGCCCGGTAATGTGATGGCCCAGCGCAATCACACAGGCACCGGTCAGCGTGGCCACGTCAATGACCGCTTCAGGCTCGAAGCGCTCAACGTAGGTCAGCACGTCGCACAGCACCAGACGGCCCTCGGCGTCGGTGTTCAGCACTTCAACGGTCTGGCCGGACATGGTCGTCAGAACGTCACCCGGACGGTACGCACGACCGCCAGGCATGTTTTCACAGCCCGCCAGCACGCCAATGACGTTTATCGGCAGCTGAAGTTCCGCCACCATACGCATCACGCCATACACTGCTGCTGCACCACACATGTCGTACTTCATCTCGTCCATGCCTTCGGCAGGCTTGATGGATATACCGCCGGAATCGAAGGTCAGACCCTTACCAACCAGCACAATCGGACGCGCATCTTCAGACGGGTTACCTTTGTATTCGATAACCGACATCAGCGACTCATTCTGGGAGCCGTTGCCGACTGCCAGATAGGAGTGCATTCCCAGCTCTTTCATCTGCTGTTCGCCGATGACGCGGGTGATGACATTCTTACTGTAGGCGTCAGCCAGCTGACGTGCCTGAGAGGCCAGATAGGCTGCGTTACAGATGTTAGGCGGCATATTGCCCAGATCTTTTGCGGCTTTAATCCCGGCAGCAATTGCCAGACCGTGCTGGATAGCGCGTTCACCGCTGGTCAGCTCGCGACGGGTCGGTACGTTAAAGACCATTTTACGCAGCGGACGACGTGGCTCGCTTTTGTTGGTTTTCAGCTGGTCGAAGCTGTACAGGCTCTCTTTTGCCGTTTCGACCGCCTGACGCACTTTCCAGTAGGTGTTACGGCCTTTGACGTGCAGCTCGGTCAGGAAGCAAACGGCTTCCATTGAGCCGGTATCATTCAGCGTATTAATCGTTTTCTGAATAACCTGCTTATACTGACGTTCATCCAGCTCGCGCTCTTTACCGCAGCCAATCAGCAGAATACGTTCAGACAGTACGTTTGGAACATGGTGCAGTAACAGCGTCTGCCCAGGTTTGCCTTCCAGTTCGCCACGGCGCAGCAGGGCGCTGATGTAGCCATCACTGATCTTATCGAGTTGCTCGGCGATCGGGGAGAGTCGGCGTGGTTCAAAGACGCCCACAACGATGCAGGCACTCCGCTGTTTCTCCGGGCTACCGCTTTTTACACTGAACTCCATGCACTACGCTCCTGAATCTTAAAGACAACAGCGGCTGCTACAGATAGAATTGAAACCTTTCGTAACTCATGTCCGCTGTTGTGGTGACTTCGTGTTAATCTTACGTTACTACGGTTTCGACACGTCAGAAAAAGTCCTGAAGCGTGAATCCGCCGGATGTTTTAATCTTAGCGATGATTTCGACGACTCAAGAGAATAAATGACGTTTAAGCCATGAAACAAGCGATTTTCCAGCAAAGAGACGGGTTTTTACGGGCGTATTTAAAGTGATAATCATAAGATATCTGGTGCGGGAGACGCTCAAAAGCCAGCTGGCGATCCTCTTCATCCTGCTGCTGATTTTTTTCTGTCAGAAGCTGGTCAGGATCCTCGGTGCGGCCGTTGACGGCGAAATTCCTACGAATCTGGTGCTTTCCCTGCTTGGTTTAGGGATCCCGGAAATGGCGCAGCTTATCCTGCCGCTAAGTCTTTTCCTCGGTCTGCTCATGACGCTCGGCAAGCTTTATACCGAGAGTGAAATCACCGTGATGCACGCCTGCGGCTTGAGTAAAGCCGTACTGGTGAAAGCCGCTATGGTTCTGGCGCTTTTCACAGGTATCGTTGCGGCGGTGAATGTGATGTGGGCGGGCCCAACGTCTTCCCGTCACCAGGATGAAGTGCTGGCAGAAGCCAAAGCAAACCCGGGTATGGCCGCACTGGCGCAGGGCCAGTTCCAGCAGGCGACGGACGGGAATTCTGTTCTCTTTATCGAAAGCGTGGATGGTAGCCGCTTTAACGATGTGTTCCTTGCGCAGCTCCGCACCAAAGGGAATGCCCGTCCTTCCGTCGTGGTGGCCGATTCGGGTCAACTGTCACAGCGTAAAGATGGCTCTCAGGTAGTGACGCTGAATAAAGGCACGCGCTTCGAAGGCACTGCGATGCTGCGCGATTTCCGCATCACCGATTTCCAGAACTACCAGGCCATTATTGGTCACCAGACCGTGGCGCTCGATCCAAGTGATACCGAGCAAATGGATATGCGTACCCTGTTCAATACGGACAACAACCGTGCGCGTGCCGAATTGCACTGGCGTATCACGCTAGTATTCGCCGTATTTATGATGGCTCTGATGGTCGTTCCGCTGAGTGTGGTTAACCCACGTCAGGGACGCGTGCTGTCAATGTTGCCAGCCATGCTGCTGTACCTGGTGTTCTTCCTGTTGCAGACCTCAATTAAGTCTAATGGTGGTAAGGGTAAAATTGACCCGTTCGTCTGGACCTGGGTGGTCAATGGTCTGTATCTGCTGCTGGCGGTGGGACTCAACCTGTGGGATACGGTGCCTGTGCGCCGCATTCGTGCCCGCTTCTCGCGTAAAGGAGCCCTCTAATGCAGGCGTTTGGCGTTCTTGACCGCTATATCGGTAAAACTATTTTTTCCACCATCATGATGACGTTGTTCATGCTGGTGTCGCTCTCCGGCATTATCAAATTTGTCGATCAGTTGAAAAAAGCCGGGCAGGGGAGCTATGACGCGCTGGGTGCGGGCATGTATACCCTGCTCAGCGTGCCAAAAGATGTGCAGATCTTCTTCCCGATGGCGGCCCTGCTGGGTGCGCTGTTGGGCTTAGGGATGCTGGCACAGCGCAGTGAATTGGTTGTTATGCAGGCTTCGGGCTTCACCCGTATGCAGGTTGCGCTGTCGGTGATGAAAACCGCGATCCCGCTGGTGCTGTTGACCATGGCAATTGGCGAGTGGGTGGCACCGCAGGGTGAGCAGATGGCGCGTAACTATCGTGCGCAGGCGATGTACGGTGGCTCACTGCTCTCAACGCAGCAAGGGTTGTGGGCAAAAGATGGTGACAGCTTCGTCTATATCGAACGTGTGAAGGGCGATGACGAACTGGGGGGCGTGAGTATTTACACCTTCAATAACGATCGTCGTTTGCTCTCCGTGCGTCACGCCTCTTCGGCCAAGTTTGACGCCGAGCATAAGCAGTGGCGGTTGTCGCAGGTGGATGAGTCAGACCTGACCGATCCAAAACAGATCTCCGGCTCTCAGACGGTGTCGGGCATGTGGAAAACCAAACTCACGCCGGACAAACTCGGCGTGGTGGCGTTGGATCCTGACGCTCTCTCCATCAGTGGTTTGCACAACTACGTGAAATACCTGAAGTCGAGCGGACAGGACGCCGGACGTTATCAGCTCAACATGTGGAGCAAAATCTTCCAGCCTTTGTCCGTGGCGGTGATGATGCTGATGGCACTGTCGTTTATCTTTGGCCCGTTGCGTAGCGTGCCGATGGGCGTGCGCGTGGTGACCGGGATCAGCTTCGGCTTTGTGTTCTATGTTCTCGATCAGATCTTCGGCCCGCTGACGCTGGTTTATGGCATTCCGCCTGTTATCGGCGCGCTGCTGCCAAGTGCCAGCTTCTTCCTGATCAGCCTCTGGCTGATGCTAAAACGCTCCTGACAGACCTCTCCTCGCTTCCGGAGAACCGGAAGCGAGGCTAATCTCCTGTTTCACCCCGCACTTTTTCTCACAACCTTCAACGCCCCGTCGCGAATTTGAGTATTATTGAGCGATAAAGTCGTGAAGGGATCCTCTATGAAGCAAATTCGAATGCTGGCCCAGTACTACGTCGATCTGATGATGAAGCTTGGGCTGGTGCGTTTCTCCATGCTGCTGGCACTGGCACTGGTCGTTCTGGCCATTGTCGTACAGATGGCCGTAACCATGGTTCTGCACGGTCAGGTCGAGAGTATCGACGTGATCCGCTCCATCTTCTTTGGCTTGCTGATTACACCCTGGGCGGTCTATTTCCTCTCTGTGGTAGTTGAACAACTGGAGGAGTCCCGTCAGCGCCTGTCAAAACTGGTCGATAAACTGGAAGAGATGCGCGATCGCGATCTGAAGCTCAACGTTCAGCTAAAGGATAATATCGCCCAACTGAACCAGGAGATTTCGGATCGTGAGAAGGCGGAGGCTGAACGCCAGGCGACGCTGGAGCAGCTGAAAATCGAAATGAAAGAGCGCGAGGTGACGCAGATCCAGCTTGAGCAGCAATCCTCTTTCCTGCGCTCGTTCCTTGATGCATCACCGGATCTGGTTTTCTACCGTAATGAAGATAAAGAGTTTTCCGGCTGTAACCGGGCGATGGAACTGCTGACCGGGAAGAGTGAGAAGCAGCTGATTCACCTGAAGCCGCAGGACGTATACTCCGAAGAGGCGGCCGCCAAAGTGATGGAGACGGACGAAAAAGTGTTCCGTCATAACGTTTCGCTGACCTATGAACAGTGGCTGGATTACCCCGACGGGCGCAAAGCCTGCTTTGAGATCCGTAAGGTGCCGTACTACGACCGCGTGGGGAAACGCCACGGTCTGATGGGGTTTGGCCGCGATATCACCGAGCGTAAGCGCTATCAGGATGCCCTTGAACGTGCCAGCCGCGATAAAACCACCTTCATCTCCACCATCAGCCATGAACTGCGTACGCCACTTAACGGAATTGTCGGCCTGAGCCGCATTCTGCTGGACACCGATCTCACCGCAGAACAGGAAAAATACCTTAAAACCATCCATGTCTCAGCGGTCACGCTGGGGAATATCTTCAACGATATTATCGATATGGATAAGATGGAACGCCGCAAAGTGCAGCTTGATAACCAGCCGGTTGATTTCACCGGTTTCCTTGCCGATCTGGAAAACCTGTCGGGTTTGCAGGCGCAACAGAAGGGGCTGAGCTTTGTCATGGATCCCACGCTGCCGCTGCCGCACAAGGTGGTTACCGACGGCACGCGTCTGCGCCAGATCCTGTGGAACCTTATCAGCAATGCGGTCAAATTTACCCAGAAAGGGCAGGTCTCGGTACGTATTCGCTATGACCAGGGCGACATGCTGCACTTTGAGGTGGAAGACTCCGGCATTGGGATTCCGCAGGAAGAGCAGGACAAAATCTTTGCGATGTACTATCAGGTGAAGGACAGCAACGGCGGCAAGCCCGCTACCGGCACGGGAATTGGTCTGGCGGTGTCTAAACGTCTTGCGAAGAGCATGGGCGGTGATATTACCGTCGCCAGCCATCCGGGCAAAGGCTCAACCTTCACGCTGACGGTGCACGCGCCGGCGGTGGCGGAAGAGGTGGAAGATACCTTCGAAAACGACGATATGCCGCTGCCCGCGCTGCATGTCCTGCTGGTGGAAGATATTGAGCTTAACGTGATTGTCGCACGCTCTGTCCTGGAAAAACTGGGCAACAGTGTGGATGTGGCGATGACCGGTAAAGCCGCGCTGGAGATGTTTAAGCCGGGTGAATATGATCTCGTTCTGCTGGATATTCAGTTGCCGGACATGACCGGGCTGGATATTTCCCGTGAACTGACGAGCCAGTACGCTGCCGACGAACTGCCGCCGCTGGTGGCGTTGACGGCGAACGTGCTGAAAGATAAAAAAGAGTACCTCGATGCCGGTATGGATGATGTACTTAGCAAGCCGCTGGCGGTGCCTGCCCTGACCGCCATGATCAAGAAGTTCTGGGATACCCATGATGAAGAGGAGAACACCATGACGTCTGTGGATAGCGCGAAAGCCCAAACGATACTCGATACCGCGATGCTGGAGCAGTACATCGATCTGGTTGGTCCAAAACTGATTACCGACGGTCTGGCGGTATTTGAAAAAATGATGCCGGGCTATCTGAGCGTGCTGGAGTCAAATCTGACAGCGCGGGATCAGAAAGGCATTGTGGAAGAAGGGCATAAAATCAAAGGTGCGGCCGGCTCGGTCGGCTTACGTCACCTGCAACAGCTGGGACAACAGATTCAGTCACCTGATTTACCTGCCTGGGAAGATAACGTAGGTGATTGGGTTGAAGAGATGAAACAAGAGTGGCAGAACGATGTGGCGGTGCTTAAAGCCTGGGTGGACGCCAGAAAAAAATGACCCCGGCTTAACCGGGGTGCGCGAATACTGCGCCAACACCAGGGAAATTGTGGCTGCGCCTGTTTTTTGTGTTGTTTTCGTATGGACGCCGCCTGAAAATTTAGGCCGCACGCAAATAAGATAGCAAATCTTAAATGGTTTGTTACAGGAATCAGTGAAATGTGTGAAGCATAGCGTTTTAATCAAAATTAATTATGTGCTTCAGCGAGTTGCAGAGAAGGATCGTCATGATGAAAAAGATTGGTGTCGTACTGAGCGGATGTGGCGTTTACGATGGTTCTGAGATACACGAAGCCGTCATCACATTGCTGGCCCTGGCAAGAGAGGGGGCTGAAGTCATTTGCTTCGCGCCAGACAAAAATCAGGCTGATGTCATTAATCATCTGACCGGGGAGCCGATGGCGGAAACCCGTAACGTCCTGATTGAAGCCGCGCGTATTGCGCGTGGCGAAATTCATCCTCTGATTCAGGCGGACGCGGCAGAGCTTGATGCGTTAATTGTGCCGGGCGGGTTTGGGGCGGCTAAAAACCTCAGCACGTTTGCCACGCAAGGCGCCGGGTGTCAGGTTGATCCGCATTTAAAAGCATTATCACAGGCCATGCATGCGGCGGGTAAACCGCAGGGCTTTATCTGTATCGCTCCGGCCATGCTTCCGACAATTTTTGATTTCCCGCTGCGCCTGACCATCGGGACCGATATTGATACAGCGGAAATCATCGAGGAGATGGGAGGCGAGCACATCCCTTGTCCGGTGGATGACATTGTGGTGGATGAAGACAATAAAATCGTCACCACACCTGCGTATATGCTGGCGCAGACTATCGCGGAAGCCGCTTCAGGCATTGAAAAGCTGGTGGCCAGAGTGCTGGTGCTGACTGAATGAGGCGTCAATTCGCCGCAGGCGCCTGGGTAAAACGTATTCTTTGGCGTGCCGTGCTGGTGCTGGCGGTGTTCTGGGGCGGCGGACTGGCATTATTCAGCATTCTGCCGGTTCCGTTTTCTGCCGTGATGGTTGAGCGTCAGCTGAGCGCGTGGTTCACCGGTGACTTCAGCTATGTTGCCCACTCTGACTGGGTGAGCACAGATGAAATCTCCCCGTGGATGGGGCTGGCGGTGATAGCGGCGGAGGATCAGAAATTCCCGGAGCACTGGGGGTTTGACGTGGCGGCAATCGAGAAAGCGCTCGCCCATAATGAACGCCATGAAAACCGCGTGCGCGGCGCATCGACGCTGTCACAACAGACGGCCAAAAACCTGTTTTTGTGGGATGGCCGCAGCTGGGTGCGAAAAGGGCTGGAAGCCGGATTGACGCTGGGGATGGAAACGGTCTGGAGCAAAAAACGTATTCTGACGGTCTATCTGAACATTGCCGAGTTTGGTGATGGCGTGTTTGGTGTCGAAGCCGCGTCGCAGCGATATTTCAATAAACCTGCCAGCCGGCTGAGCCTCTCTGAAGCTGCGCTGTTGGCCGCGGTCTTGCCTAACCCAATTCGCTTTAAGGCTGATGCCCCCTCAGGCTATGTGCGAAACCGACAGGCGTGGATCATGCGCCAGATGCGGCAGCTGGGAGGAGAAGGGTTTATGGCGAGAAATAAATTGATGTAAGGCGGGTAAGCGTAGCGCTACCCGCCATGAAAGAGGCGTTAGTCTTCGTCAAACCCGGCGTTAAACAGCGCAATCACCGCCGCCAGCGCTTCCTCTTCCTGTGGACCGGTAGCTTCTACTTCAATCTGGCGGCCTTTGGCGGAGTCCAGCATCAGCAGCGCAATCACGCTGTTCGCTTCCGCCTCGGTACCTTCATCGTTACGCAGCAGAACTTCTGCATCGAAACCCTGCATCAGCTCAAACAGTTTCATCGCCGGACGTGCATGCATGCCCAGCTTATTGGTGATCTCAACGGTTTGTTTTACGGTCATGTTTTACGTTTTTCCAGCGTGCGATGACGGGACTGAACGTTCTTCCCGCGTGAGCGGAAATAGTCGGCCAGCTGTTCGGCGATATAGACCGAACGATGTTTACCACCGGTACAGCCAATCGCCACGGTCAGGTAGCTACGATTGTTTGTCTCCAGCATAGGTAACCATAGCTCAAGGTAGCTTCGCGTCTGGTAGATAAAATTGTGAACTTCTGTGTGTCTGTCGAGGAAGGCCGCGACGGGCTTATCGAGACCGGTCATTGGACGCAGCTTCGGATCCCAGTGCGGGTTCGGCAGGAAGCGCACGTCGAAAACATAATCCGCATCGATAGGAATACCGTGCTTAAAGCCGAATGACTCGAACACCATCGTCAGTTCACGCTCGCGTTTGCCCAGTAAACGGGTACGCAGCATTTCCGCCAGCTCATGCACGGACATTTCGGACGTATCGACAATCAGGTCAGCACGGGAACGCAGCGGTTCCAGCAGATCGCTCTCTTCGTCGATAGCACTTTCCAGTGAGAGGTTCTTGCTGGAAAGCGGGTGCAAACGACGGGTATCGCTGTAGCGACGGATCAGAGTATTGCGGTCTGCATCGAGGAACAGCAGCTGAGGCGAGAATGAATCAGGCAGGTTGCTCATTGCCTGTTCAAAAATTTCTGGCGATTCAGGCATGTTACGAACGTCGATACTGACGGCGGCAGAGATTTGCCTCTCCGCAAGCGTGCGTGCCAGGTCGGGCAACAGAACGACCGGCAGGTTATCTACGCAGTAAAACCCCATGTCTTCCAGCGCGCGCAGGGCCACGGATTTCCCGGACCCTGAACGGCCACTGACAATCATCAGCACCATGTTCCGTTTCTCCTCAGGACAACAGATGTGAAGGCCATCTCCTGGTTATGCATCATCCTGATTGCCTTCTGCTTCAGTGATAATTTGATATAGCTCTTCATCACTTTGGGCTGCGCGCAGTCGACGGCAAATGGTTTTATCGGCCAGGCGTTTTGCGACCAGCGAAAGCGTATGCAAATGGGTTTTCGTCTGGTCGGCAGGCACCAGCAGCGCGAAGAGGAGATCGACGGGCTGATTATCGATGGCATCGAAGGCGATAGGCGTCTCCAGCTGCACAAACACACCGACGGCACGCAGGGTGTCCTCTTCCAGTTTGCCGTGCGGGATCGCGATGCCGTTGCCGATGCCGGTACTGCCCATTTTTTCACGGGTCAGGATCGCCTCGAACACGACCTGCGGCGGCAGGCCCAGCTGTTTTGCGGCCAGTTCACTGATGATCTCCAGCGCACGTTTTTTGCTCTGGCAGTGAACAGCACTGCGCGTACATTCCTGGTTAAGGACATTGCTCAGTTGAAGAGCGGAATCGTTGTTCATCATAATTTCACCTAAGCGCTAACTGTACAAACGGCCTGTTGTGTTTCACAACAGGCCTTCCTGCACCCGTTAACTGCCCGGACAATTAGTGTTGTTTCAGTTTGTCTTTATGTTTATTGAGCTGTCGTGCAAGCTTATCAATCAAGCCGTCGATAGCAGCGTACATGTCTTGCCCTTCCGCACTGGCATGGAGCTCACCCCCGTTGACATGCAGGGTCGCATCCGAGATATGAGTCACTTTCTCCACTTTCAATACAACATAGACCTGGTTGATCCTTTCGAAATACTGCTCGAGTTTCGCGAATTTAGCATTCACAAAATCACGTAAAGCCTCAGTAATCTCGACGTTATGTCCTGTGATATTGAGCTGCATAGTGTCTTCCTTATCGGTTGTGTCAGACCAGCTGTTTACGCTGGTTAGACGGCGGAATGGATAAAGACTCTCGATACTTCGCAACAGTTCGGCGTGCCACCATAATACCCTGGTCGGACAGTATGGTGGTTAACTTACTGTCGCTCAGTGGCTTCGCGGGGTTCTCCGCGGCGATCAACTTCTTCACCAGGGCGCGAATGGCCGTTGACGACGCTTCACCGCCGCCCTCGGTATTCACATGGCTGGAGAAGAAATACTTAAGCTCAAAAATACCGCGTGGACTGTGCAGATACTTCTGCGTGGTCACGCGGGAAATGGTTGATTCATGCATCTCGACGGCCTGGGCGATATCCGCCAGCACCATCGGTTTCATATACTCTTCGCCCTGCTCAAAGAACGCCTGCTGCTGTTCGACAATACAGCGGCTTACGCGGAGCAGCGTATCATTTCGGCTCTCCAGACTTTTGATCAACCATCGCGCTTCCTGCAAATTGCTACGAATGTATTGATTATCGGAGTCGTTACGCACGCTGGTGCACATGGAGGCATACTGCTGGTTGATTTGCAGGCGAGGGATGCTGTCTGAGTTCAGTTCAACGACCCAGCGGTCATTGTGTTTTCTGACCAGCACATCCGGGATGACGTACTCGGGTTCGCTGGTCTGAATGGACTGACCGGGGCGCGGATCGAGGGACTGAATCAGATTGACCGCCTCTTTCAGCACCTCTTCTTTCAGGCGCGTGACGCGCATCAGGCTGCGGAAATCGTGGTTGGCCAGAAGATCCAGATGGTCGCTGATGATCAAGCGGGCTTCATCAAGCCATGGCGTCTCTTTGCTGAACTGAGAAAGTTGGATAAGCAGGCAGTCGCGCAGATCTTTTGCGGCCACCCCAACCGGATCGAAACGCTGAATGCGCTTCAGAACGGCTTCTATCTCCTCGAGTTCAATCTCTTCGTCACCCATGCTTTCCAGAATTTCGTCCAGCGTGACGGTCAGATAACCGGTGTCATCCACGGCATCGACAATGGATGTCGCGATCGCGCGGTCGGTATCGGAGAAGGGGGTAAGTTCCACCTGCCACATCAGGTAATCCTGCAGTGACTGGGTAGTTTCACCCTGATAAACCGGTAGCTCATCGTCCTGGTAGTCTGCACGCGTACCGGAAGGGGTTCCGGCGGTGTAGATTTCATCCCAGCTGGCATCCAGCGGAAGCTCGTCCGGCATCTCTTTTTGTTCGAGCGCATCGGCGGTGTCGAGTGCTTCAGTATCCTGCGACTGCTGGGTATCTACCTCTTCATGAAGATCGGCTTGCTCCAGCAACGGATTGCTATCCAGCGCTTGCTGGAGCTCCTGCTGGAGTTCTAAGGTGGACAGTTGCAACAGGCGAATCGCCTGCTGTAGCTGCGGCGTCATCGCCAGTTGTTGGCTGAGCCGTAATTGCAAACCTTGCTTCATGTTCAGAGCATTTTTCTCCGGTTCGGCGTTACATTACCTCTACCCTATCAGAGTCTGAAGTCTTCCCCAAGGTAGACACGCTTAACATGATCATCTTCGAGGATCTGCTGCGGCGTACCGTGGGCGATCAGATTGCCCTGGCTCACGATGTATGCGCGTTCGCACACGGCCAGCGTTTCACGGACGTTATGGTCAGTGATCAGTACGCCAAGCCCGCTGTCGCGCAGATGCTCAATGATACGTTTAATGTCGATAACGGAGATGGGGTCAACGCCTGCAAACGGTTCATCCAGAAGGATAAATTTCGGGTTTGCAGCCAGCGCACGCGCAATCTCAACGCGACGGCGTTCACCGCCGGACAGCGCCTGACCGAGGCTGTCGCGCAGATGTTCGATATGGAACTCTTCCATCAGCTCGTTAGCCCGGTCCTGACGCTGTTCGCTGGTCAGATCGTCACGAATTTGCAGGACGGCCATCAGGTTATCAAAGACGCTCAGGCGGCGGAAAATGGAGGCTTCCTGCGGCAGATAGCCGATACCGCGACGCGCACGCGCATGCAGCGGCAGAAGACTGATATCTTCATCATCAATGACGATGTTGCCCGCATCGCGCGACACAATGCCAACGACCATGTAGAAGGTTGTGGTCTTGCCCGCACCGTTAGGGCCAAGCAGGCCTACAATTTCGCCGGAGTTGACGGTCAGACTGACATCTTCTACGACACGGCGGCCCTTATAGGCCTTCGCGAGATTTTTTGCAGTTAATGTTGCCATAACGAATTAGTTACTCTTCTTCTGTGCCGGGGCCTGACCCTTACCTTTGTCCTGCAGCTGCGACGGAACCAGCACGGTGGTTACGCGTTTGCCTTTCTCGCTGGAGGCCTGCATTTTTTGCTCTTTCACCAGATAGGTGATCTGGTCGCCGGTGATGTTGCTGTCCAGCTGTTCCAGATAAGCGTTACCGGTCAGGATGACCAGGTCCTTCGCCAGCTCATAGTGCATATGCGTGGCGCGGCCTTTCACGGGTTTGCCGTTATCCTGCATCTGGTAGAAGGTTGCCGGGTTGCCATAGCCATCAATGATCTCTTTGCCTTGCTCGCCACCGGGACGGGTAACGACCACTTTGTCGGCGTTGATTTTGATGGTGCCCTGGGTCATGACGACGTTACCGGTAAAGGTAACGACATTGCCTTGCATATCAAGCGACTGCGTGTCGGACTCGATATGGATAGGCTGGTCAGTATCGCCCGTTACAGCAAGCGCGGGAAGACTGGTCGCCAGCATCGCACTGGCGATAATTACTTTAAGGCTGAGTTTGTTTGTTTTGAATTTCATAGGAGGTTCTAACCTTTTCAATCAGCTCGGCGTTTTTGCTGCGTAAGTTCCCGCGCATTCTTAAACCGCTGGAATTAAATGTTGTGCCATACAGTGTGACCAGATCCTGCGACGTCACGTCCTGGGTCACGAGGTTGATCTGTGCATTATCCGTCGTGATTTTGCGCAGTTGTGAGTCAGCGGTCAGGGCGTTGACTTCAACGTGGCCATACAGATAAAGCATACGGTCATTCGTCAGTTTTGCCCGGTCAGATTTAATCGACCACGTCGGCACTTTGTCTTTATCAAACGTGGTCATGACGGGCTGGGTAAACCACGAAATACCGTCATCTGAAAAATATTCAACATGCTGGGCAATCAGGCGATAGTTCAGCGCACCTTCCGGGCTGTAGACCACGGTGTCACTGTGATCGCTTTTATAGGTTGGCTCGCTCGTATTGACCACTTCCGTCTGCGTATCGTCGCGATCGGCAAGGTTCACGCCAATCAATACCAGTGCGACAAGCGAAAGCAGAATGATAACCCAACGTCTGGTTTTACTCATATCGATTGCCCTTTGGCCTCATCAAGCTTGCCCTGCGCCAGCAAAAGCAGATCGCAGACTTCACGTACGGCACCACGGCCACCGTTAATATGGGTGACATAGTCAGCACGCGGGATCAGCAGCGGATGCGCATCGGCCACGGCGATACTCAGACCGACTTCAGCCATCACCGGCCAGTCAATCAGATCGTCCCCGACATAGGCCACGTTTTCCGGCGCGACAGCCAGTTTACCCAGTAAATCGTTGAACGCCGCCATCTTATCGGACTGACCCTGATACAGATGGGTAATGCCTAACGTTTCACAACGGTCTTCTACCAGTTTAGCTTTCCGACCGGTGATGATAGCAACGTCGATGCCTGATGTGAGCGCACAACGAATACCGTAGCCATCGCGAACGTTAAACGCTTTCAGCTCTTCACCATTATTGCCCATGTAAATCAGGCCATCAGAGAGTACCCCATCCACATCCAGGATGAGCAGGCGAATGTTTTCCGCCTTTGCCATCATATGGGTACTGACCGGACCATAACAGGTTGCAAGGGATGCACCCGCATTACTCATTGTCTTATCCTTCATTACACTACGCCTGCGCGCAGCAGATCATGCATATGTACCACACCCAGCAACTGGTCGCCATCGGCAACCATCACTGAGGTGATATGACGGGACTGCATCAGGTTCAGCACATCCACCGCCAGCGTACCCGGACGAACACGGATACCGCCGGACGTCATCACATCAGCGATGCCCAGCGTGCGAACATCAACACCCATGTCGAACACGCGGCGCAGGTCGCCATCGGTGAAGATCCCCTGGATCTTCATCAGGTCGTCGCACACAACCGTCATACCCAGATTCTTGCGGGTGATCTCCAGCAGCGCATCGCGCAGGGAGGCCTCTTTACTGACGTGAGGGATCTCATCGCCAGTGTGCATAATATCGTTAACCCGAAGCAGAAGCTTACGCCCGAGCGCGCCACCTGGGTGGGAAAGCGCGAAATCTTCCGGGGTAAAACCGCGGGCTTCCAGCAACGCAACGGCAAGCGCATCGCCCATGACCAGCGCAGCGGTCGTGCTGGAGGTTGGAGCAAGACCCAGCGGGCAGGCTTCTTTAGGCACTTTCACGCACAGGTGAATATCCGCCGCGCGCGCCATGCTACTTTCCGGGCGGCTGGTCATGCAAATAAGCGGAACCCGCAGCCGCTTCAGCACGGGGATCAGCGCCAGAATCTCATTAGACTCACCGGAGTTCGACAGCGCGATGACGATATCCTGCGGCGTTACCATGCCCAGATCGCCGTGCGCGGCTTCCCCCGGGTGTACAAAGAAGGAAGAGGTTCCGGTGCTGGCAAACGTTGCCGCCATTTTGCGCCCAATGTGACCGGACTTGCCCATGCCCATCACCACGACTTTACCGGCACAGTAGAACATCTTCTCACATGCCAGACTAAAATCCTGATTAATGTACTGATCTAACTGCGCCAGACCTTCACGTTCAATCTCCAGAACCTCTTTGCCTGCTTTCTGAAAGTCAAAACCCGGCTGCAATTCTATTTGCGACATAATGCGTTTCCGTTTACCCAGAGAGAAGAGGCGAAAGCCAGTACAGCATCGCCATCCATACGATAAATCCACCCGTCAGCAGCGCCCCTGCGCCTTTGCCGATCTGTCGTTGCCGCCGCCAGCAGAGCAGGGCAAAAATGACGCTGACCAGCAACATCACCCCGTAATCGCGTGAGAATGCCAGGGGGTTAAAAGGCCCGGGCGTTATCAGGGCCGGCAGGCCCATCACGATGGCGATATTAAAAATGTTTGAACCGATAATATTGCCTATGGCAATGTCATCTTCACCTTTACGTGCCCCTGCGATAGCGGTGGCCAGTTCTGGCAGACTGGTGCCAATGGCAATGACCGTCAGGCCAATGGTGAGCTCACTCATGGCGAAATAGTTCGCCAGCACCGTGGCGTTATCGACGACCATGCGCGTGGCCATCGGCATGATGATCAGCGCGACGCCGAGCCACAGCAGCGCCACAGGCAGCGTGCCTTCACGCGGGAGCTCGGCGACCTGCTCTCGCGTCAGGCTGTCCTGGCCCTGTTTTTCTGCCAGACGGGCGATTTTAACACTATACAGCAGCCAGATAACGGCCAGCGCCAGCAAGAAAATGCCGTCACCGTAGCTCAGTACGCCATCATAAAATACGCACCCTGCCAGCAGGCTTACGATTAACATTAGCGGCAATTCACGGCGCAGAACATCAGAATGCACGCGAAATGGATGGAGCAGGGCCGCCAGGCCAAGGATCAGTAAGATATTGACGATGTTGGAACCAATCGCGGTGCCGACGGCAAGGTCTAACTGACCGTGCAGTGATGCCGTGACAGAGACGATGATTTCAGGAAGCGAGGTGCCGACACTGACCACGGTCATCCCGATGACGACAGGCGGTACGCCAGTCAGGCGGCACAGGATAGATGCAGCAAATACCAAACGGTCAGCACTGTAGACCACCAAAAGTAAACCAATTATTAACAGTGCTGTTGCTAAAAGCATCAAAAGTCCTTTCTTCAGGTATACTCGTCGGTCCATCGCGCAGGAATGGAATGGCAGGACTGCATACAGTCTGAGGCGTAACGAATTCCTAATTTTGACTTTATGCGCCGGAAAAGTAAAACAAATGCCAGCTTTCGCTAACCTCAACGGCTAATATTCTGTAAAAATGCTGAGTTTAGGGCTGATTCAGTCTGCATGCTTAACGTGAGCAGGGTAAGAAAGGAACCATAAATGAGCCAAACTATGGCGAATTTAGTTGATGTCCGGGGTGTGAGTTTTTCTCGCGCCAACAGATTGATATTCGATGATATTTCGTTGACCGTACCGCGTGGCAAGATCACTGCCATCATGGGGCCGTCCGGGATCGGTAAAACGACCCTGCTGCGCCTTATTGGTGGCCAGATCCCACCCGATAGCGGTGAAATCCTCTTTGACGGCGAAAACATCCCCGAGATGTCACGATCGCGCCTGTATACTGTTCGTAAACGCATGAGTATGCTTTTCCAGTCGGGAGCGTTGTTCACTGACATGAACGTCTTTGATAACGTGGCTTATCCGCTGCGCGAACACACCAGTCTGCCGCCAGAGCTGCTGAAAAGTACGGTGATGATGAAGCTTGAAGCCGTGGGACTGCGAGGGGCTGCAAAACTGATGCCCTCAGAGCTGTCCGGCGGTATGGCACGCCGCGCCGCGCTGGCACGCGCCATCGCCTTAGAACCCGATTTAATCATGTTCGACGAACCGTTCGTCGGGCAGGACCCTATTACGATGGGCGTGCTGGTGAAGCTCATCTCTGAACTGAACAGCGCGCTCGGCGTAACCTGCATAGTGGTTTCTCACGATGTACCGGAAGTGTTGAGCATCGCCGACTATGCCTACATTGTGGCAGACAAAAGGATCGTCGCGCATGGCAGCGCTCAGGCGTTGCAGGAAAACTGCGATCCGCGTGTACGGCAGTTCCTCGACGGCATTGCGGATGGGCCTGTGCCGTTCCGCTACCCGGCGGGCGACTATCGTGACGATTTACTGGGAATAGGGAGTTAAGCCACTGATGCTGTTAAATGCATTGGCCGCTCTTGGACACCGTGGCATAAAAACCATCAGGACGTTCGGGCGCGCCGGATTGATGTTGTTCAACGCGCTGGTCGGCAAGCCGGAATTTCGTAAGCATGCACCGCTACTGGTGCGGCAGCTCTATAATGTCGGCGTGCTGTCGATGCTCATCATCATTGTCTCCGGTCTGTTTATCGGCATGGTGCTGGGGCTGCAGGGCTACCTCGTTCTGACGACCTATAGCGCCGAAACCAGCCTCGGCATGCTGGTGGCGCTGTCGCTGCTGCGTGAACTGGGGCCGGTGGTGGCGGCGCTGTTGTTCGCCGGGCGTGCAGGGTCGGCATTGACCGCTGAAATTGGCCTGATGCGTGCGACCGAGCAGCTTTCCAGCATGGAGATGATGGCGGTCGACCCGCTGCGTCGCGTGATCTCGCCACGCTTCTGGGCGGGGGTGATTTCCTTACCGCTCCTGACGATCCTCTTTGTCGCCGTGGGTATCTGGGGCGGCTCGCTGGTTGGCGTTCACTGGAAGGGCATCGATGCGGGCTTCTTCTGGTCGGCCATGCAGGACGCCATCGATCTGCGAATGGATCTGGTTAACTGCCTGATTAAAAGCGTGGTATTTGCCATTACGGTCACCTGGATCGCCTTGTTCAATGGCTATGATGCGATCCCGACCTCGGCGGGCATCAGCCGTGCAACTACACGTACTGTCGTACATTCGTCGCTGGCCGTACTGGGTCTGGATTTTGTGCTCACCGCACTGATGTTTGGGAATTGAGTTCATGCAAACGAGAAAAAATGAAATTTGGGTCGGCGTGTTCCTGTTACTGGCGTTGCTGGCCGCGCTGTTTATCTGCCTGAGAGCGGCGGATATCACGTCTGTGCGCACCGAGCCGACTTATCGCATTTATGCGACCTTTGATAACATCGGCGGGCTGAAGGCGCGCTCGCCGGTACGTATAGGCGGGGTGGTCATCGGGCGCGTCTCTGACATTACGCTTGATGAGAAAACCTATCTGCCGCGCGTGTCGATGGATATTGAAGAGCGTTACAACCATATCCCGGACACCAGCTCGCTTTCTATTCGCACTTCCG
This sequence comes from Enterobacter cloacae complex sp. 394I7, assembly GCF_057320345.1. Classification (NCBI taxonomy): domain Bacteria; kingdom Pseudomonadati; phylum Pseudomonadota; class Gammaproteobacteria; order Enterobacterales; family Enterobacteriaceae; genus Enterobacter; species Enterobacter cloacae complex sp. 394I7. Next base: position 92,098 of record NZ_JBXWCR010000008.1, read on the forward strand.
GCCTCCTGGGTGAGCAATATCTGGCGCTTAACGTCGGTTTTGAAGACCCGGAGCTGGGAACGACTATCCTTAAAGACGGTAGCGTAATCCAGGATACGAAGTCCGCGATGGTACTGGAGGATATGATTGGTCAGTTCCTTTATAACAGTAAAGGAGATGATAAGAAGTCCGACGCTGCCCCTGCGCAGAGCGAAGATCCTGCCAGTGTCGCACCGACACCAGGCACGACGAATTAATTTCAGGAGAAGTCATTCATGTTTAAACGACTGTTAATGGTTGCCATGCTGGTCATTGCCCCTCTCACCGCGGCGCATGCTGCGGATCAGAGTAACCCGTACAAACTGATGGATGAGGCTGCGAAGAAGACCTTCGACCGGCTTAAAAACGAACAGCCGAAAATTCGTTCCAATCCTGATTATCTGCGCGACGTGGTTGATCAAGAGCTGCTGCCGTACGTGCAGATCAAATATGCGGGTGCGCTGGTTCTGGGTCGTTATTACAAAGACGCGACCCCGGCGCAGCGCGACGCCTATTTTGCCGCGTTCCGTGAATACCTGAAACAGGCTTACGGTCAGGCACTGGCGATGTATCACGGTCAGACCTATCAGATTGCACCAGAGCAGCCGCTGGGCGACGCGACTATCATTCCTATCCGCGTAACGATTATCGATCCTAACGGCCGTCCGCCAGTACGCCTGGACTTCCAGTGGCGTAAAAACAGCCAGACCGGTCACTGGCAGGCCTATGACATGATTGCGGAAGGGGTGAGCATGATCACCACTAAACAGAACGAGTGGAGTGACCTGCTGCGCACCAAAGGCATTGATGGCCTGACCGCACAGCTGCAGTCTATCTCGCGTCAGAAAATCTCTCTGGACGAGAAGAAGTAATGTCGGATCAACTGAGCTGGTCGCGTGAGGGTGAGACGTTGAAGCTGACGGGTGAACTCGACCAGGATCTGCTGAACCCGCTCTGGGACAAACGTTTTGAAGCGATGCAGGGCGTGACGGTTATCGATCTGAGCGGCATTTCACGGGTGGACACGGCAGGCGTCGCGCTGCTGGCCCATCTTGTTGCCGTGGGGAAAAAGCAGGGGACAAGCGTTACGCTGCACGCGGCGAGCGATAACGTGGTCACCCTGGCCCAGCTCTATAATCTCCCTCAGGACGTACTGCCTCGTTAATATTTTCAGTGCGTTACTTCTGAAAGCCCTGACAGATTCATCGTCGGGGCTTTTTGCTTGTTTAAGACGACGCCACTTTGCTCTAAGATGTTGGGCTTGTTTTCACTATCAGATGATTAAGAACCCATGGAAAATCATGAAATCCAGACAGTGCTGATGAATGCACTCTCCCTTCAGGAAGCCCACGTCACTGGCGATGGCAGTCACTTCCAGGTTATTGCTGTGGGTGAGATGTTCGACGGTATGAGCCGTGTGAAGAAACAGCAGGCTGTATACGCGCCGCTGATGGAATACATTGCGGATAACCGCATCCACGCCCTGTCGATTAAAGCGTTCACCCCTCAAGAGTGGGCACGCGATCGCAAACTAAACGGTTTTTGAGTTGTGGGCGACACGCCCGCAGCACGGTTGAATTTATAAGAGAGCACACAATGGATAAATTTCGTGTACAGGGGCCAACGCGTCTCCAGGGCGAAGTCACAATTTCTGGCGCAAAAAATGCCGCGCTGCCCATCCTCTTTGCTGCGCTGCTCGCGGAAGAGCCGGTAGAAATTCAGAACGTACCGAAGCTGAAAGATATCGACACCACCATGAAGTTACTCAGCCAGCTGGGCACCAAAGTTGAGCGTAACGGTTCCGTCTGGATCGACGCCAGCAACGTTAACAACTTTTCTGCACCTTACGATCTGGTGAAAACCATGCGTGCATCCATCTGGGCGCTTGGCCCGCTGGTGGCACGTTTTGGTCAGGGTCAGGTTTCCCTGCCGGGTGGCTGCGCAATCGGCGCACGTCCGGTTGACCTGCACATCTTTGGCCTGGAGAAACTGGGCGCCGAGATCAAACTCGAAGAAGGTTATGTTAAAGCATCTGTGAATGGCCGTCTGAAAGGCGCGCACATTGTCATGGACAAAGTGAGCGTTGGTGCCACCGTCACCATCATGTCTGCGGCAACGCTGGCAGAAGGTACTACCATCATCGAAAACGCCGCGCGTGAACCGGAGATTGTGGATACCGCGAACTTCCTCGTAGCGCTGGGTGCGAAGATTACTGGCCAGGGCACCGACCGTATCACCATCGAAGGCGTTGAGCGTCTGGGCGGCGGTGTGTACCGCGTCCTGCCAGACCGTATCGAAACCGGGACGTTCCTGGTTGCTGCCGCGATTTCAGGCGGGAAAATTACCTGCCGCAACGCGCAGCCAGATACCCTGGATGCGGTGCTGGCGAAACTGCGTGACGCAGGCGCTGATATCGAAATCGGTGAAGACTGGATCAGCCTGGACATGCACGGCAACCGTCCAAAAGCGGTAAACGTGCGTACAGCTCCGCATCCTGCTTTCCCGACCGATATGCAGGCTCAGTTCACCCTGTTAAACCTGGTGGCGGAAGGGACGGGGTTCATTACCGAGACCATCTTTGAAAACCGCTTTATGCACGTACCGGAACTGATCCGTATGGGCGCACATGCTGAGATCGAGAGTAATACCGTGATTTGCCACGGCGTTGAGAAACTGTCTGGTGCTCAGGTGATGGCAACCGATCTGCGTGCATCTGCAAGCCTGGTGCTGGCGGGTTGTATTGCGGAAGGGACGACGGTCGTTGATCGCATTTATCACATCGATCGTGGCTATGAACGTATCGAAGATAAACTGCGCGCGCTGGGTGCGAATATCGAGCGTGTGAAGGGCGAGTAATCGTTCCGGCAGCCCCCTGCCAGAAATGACCGGGGGGTTGCTGTTCCTGTCAAAAAAACCGCTATTCCTGCGGGTCTTTCTTCACTTTCCTCTGGCGGATCATGCGCGATCTGTCGATAAATTCATGGGTAATGGGATCGTGGTAACGTGAAGGCCAGATCACCCACGGATGCGTATCCAGCGCCGTCGCAATGATCAACTCTCCCTTCGGCCAGGGGCGCGTCAGGGCATTTGCCAGGGTTGAAGAACTCAGGCCATGGCGGCGAGATTCCGCAGCCAGTGATGTGCCTTTTTTGCGCAGTGCCGCAATGATATCTGCTGTGTGCCAGTCGATAAATTTCGTGTCCATAACGCTGTCCTTAAGTTCGGATTCACTTACGCCATTTCGTCTGAAACGACTGGCCTTACTATACCCATTTCAATTTCTTGTTCTAAAAAGTTCGCGTTACTGGTAGGGATATTCAGAATAAGGCATGGCTTTATTCATGCGGTCTGTAAACCGGTGCGTTTACGTGAAAGAGGAATATACAGGTGTGTACTGGAATCTCCCCGCGAGGGCCGCGGGGAGGGGAGAGCAGGATTAACGGTCGCGCTGAACGGCGATATGGGCAAGACCAATGAGCGCATCGCGCCATGGGCTGTCCGGGATAACCTGAAGTGCGGCGATGGCTTTATCCGCCTCTTCTTCGGCACGCTGACGCGTCCAGTCCAGCGATCCGCAAATGGCCATTGTTTCCAGCACGGGTTCCAGAAGATGACGACCATTTCCCTGCTCGATCGCTTCACGGATCATTTTCGCCTGGTCGGCTGACCCGTTGCGCATCGCATGGAGTAGCGGCAGCGTCGGTTTGCCTTCGTTCAGGTCATCACCCACGTTTTTGCCGAGCGTTTCGCCGTCTGCACTGTAATCCAGCAAATCATCAATCAGCTGGAATGCGGTACCCAGATAACGGCCATAGTCCTGCAGCCCTTTTTCCTGGGCTTCGCTACAGCCAGCCAGAATGCCGGAACACTGTGCAGCCGCTTCAAACAGGCGCGCAGTTTTGCTGTAAATCACGCGCATGTAGTTTTCTTCGGTGATGTCAGGGTCGTTGACGTTCATCAGCTGAAGCACTTCGCCCTCAGCAATCACGTTAACGGCTTCAGACATGACCTCCAGCACTTTCAGCGAACCCAGGCTGGTCATCATCTGGAAGGCACGGGTATAGATAAAATCCCCCACCAGGACGCTGGCAGCATTGCCAAAGGCGGCGTTGGCGGTGGCTTTACCCCGGCGCATGTCTGATTCATCCACAACATCATCATGAAGAAGCGTCGCAGTGTGAATAAATTCGATCAGTGCCGCGATCGTGACGTGAGCATTTCCCTGATAGCCGACGGCTCGGGCAGCCAGGATGGCAATCATCGGGCGAATGCGTTTACCGCCGCCGCTGACGATGTAATAGCCCAACTGATTGATCAGCTGAACGTCAGAATTGAGTTGCTCCAGGATTGCTGCATTCACACCCGCCATATCTTGCGCGGTTAACTCGTTGATTTTTTCTAAATTCATCGCAAAAGCCGGGCTTTTTATCCTGTTTATCCCATCTTCAATGGGGTAACGAAGGGTTAGGTTTATCAATAGTAGTGCTGATTGTACTGAAAAAACGGCTCAGATAAACGTTACCTTACGCGTTGTGTTTTTTTTCTTCATGTATTGATGGTAGCACTTGTCAAAGGCTCGCGTTTTGCGTAATATTCGCGCCCTATTGTGAATATTTATAGCGCACTCTGATTCATACGAGGATGTGCGCGGAAGCGGAGTTTATATGTACGCGGTTTTCCAAAGTGGTGGTAAACAACACCGAGTAAGCGAAGGTCAGACCGTTCGCCTGGAAAAGCTGGACATCGCAACTGGCGAATCTGTTGAGTTCGCAGAAGTTCTGATGATCGCAAACGGTGAAGAAGTCAAAATCGGCGTTCCTTTCGTTGATGGCGGCGTTATCAAAGCTGAAGTTGTTGCTCACGGTCGTGGCGAGAAAGTTAAAATTGTTAAGTTTCGTCGTCGTAAACACTACCGTAAGCAGCAGGGCCACCGTCAGTGGTTCACTGATGTGAAAATTACTGGCATCAGCGCCTAAGACCTGAGGAGAGATTTAAATGGCACATAAAAAGGCTGGCGGCTCCACACGTAACGGTCGCGATTCAGAAGCTAAACGCCTGGGCGTTAAGCGTTTCGGTGGCGAATCCGTTCTGGCGGGTAGCATCATTGTTCGTCAACGTGGCACCAAATTCCACGCTGGCAACAACGTAGGTTGCGGTCGTGACCACACTCTGTTTGCTAAAGCAGACGGTAAAGTGAAATTTGAAGTTAAAGGCCCGAACAACCGTAAATACATCAGCATCGTTGCTGAGTAAGGTTTTCTCGGTCCGGTAACGGATTAAAGCCCCGCAACCTGTTGCGGGGCTTTTTACATTGGAAACCCGGTAATTTTTTCTGTAGGGAAAACGGGCATGAAGCAGCAGGCCGGCATTGGTATTCTTTTGGCGCTCACGACCGCAATGTGCTGGGGTGCGCTGCCAATTGCAATGAAGCAGGTACTGGAAGTGATGGAGCCGCCAACGGTGGTATTTTATCGCTTTCTGATGGCAAGTATCGGCCTTGGGGCCATCCTCGCGATCAAAGGTAAGCTTCCGCCGTTGCGTATCTTCCGTAAACCGCGCTGGCTGGTGTTGCTGGCTATCGCGACGGGTGGCCTGTTCGGTAACTTCATACTGTTCAGTTCTTCCCTGCAGTATCTTAGCCCCACGGCGTCGCAGGTGATTGGTCAGCTTTCACCGGTCGGCATGATGGTCGCCAGCGTCTTTATCCTCAAGGAGAAGATGCGTGGCACGCAAATTATCGGGGCGAGCATGTTGCTCTGTGGTCTGGTGATGTTCTTCAACACCAGTCTGATAGAGATTTTTACCCGACTGACGGATTACACCTGGGGTGTGATCTTCGGAGTGGGAGCAGCAACGGTTTGGGTGAGCTATGGCGTCGCGCAAAAGGTGTTATTGCGTCGTTTGGCCTCACAGCAGATCCTCTTTTTGCTGTACACTTTGTGTACAATAGCATTATTGCCGTTAGCAAAACCGGGTGTGATCACCCAGCTTAGCGACTGGCAACTGGCGTGCCTCATTTTTTGTGGGCTGAACACGCTGGTCGGTTATGGCGCGCTGGCCGAAGCGATGGCGCGCTGGCAGGCAGCACAGGTGAGCGCACTCATTACGCTTACCCCGCTGTTTACGCTGTTATTTTCAGATTTGTTATCAATGGCCTGGCCCGATGTCTTCGTCAGACCGATGCTCAACATGTTGGGCTATCTCGGTGCGTTTGTCGTGGTTGCGGGCGCGATGTATTCCGCCATTGGTCATCGTCTTTGGGGGCGTTGGCGCAAAAATGAAGCGGTCGTAGTAGTCCCCCGCTCAGGCGAATGAGTTACGGAGAGTAAAATGAAGTTTGTTGATGAAGCGACAATCCTGGTCGTGGCAGGTGATGGCGGCAATGGTTGCGTGAGCTTCCGCCGTGAGAAATATATTCCACGTGGCGGTCCTGACGGCGGTGACGGCGGGGACGGCGGTGACGTGTGGCTGGAGGCGGATGAGAACCTCAACACGCTGATCGACTACCGTTTCGAAAAATCCTTCCGCGCTGAGCGTGGTCAGAACGGTCAAAGCCGTGACTGTACGGGCAAACGCGGTAAAGACGTGACCATTAAGGTTCCGGTCGGTACGCGTGTGATTGACCAGGGGACGGGCGAAACCATGGGCGATATGACCAAACACGGTCAGCGTCTGATGGTGGCGAAAGGCGGCTGGCACGGTCTGGGTAACAGCCGTTTCAAATCGTCCGTAAACCGTACCCCGCGTCAGAAAACGATGGGTACGCCGGGCGACAAGCGCGATCTGCAGCTGGAGCTGATGCTTCTGGCCGATGTCGGGATGCTGGGTATGCCAAACGCCGGTAAATCGACGTTTATTCGTGCGGTCTCTGCAGCCAAGCCAAAAGTGGCGGATTATCCTTTTACCACGCTGGTACCAAGCCTGGGCGTTGTCCGTATGGATAACGAGAAGAGCTTTGTGGTTGCTGATATCCCGGGTCTGATTGAAGGTGCTGCAGAAGGTGCCGGTCTGGGTATCCGCTTCCTGAAACACCTTGAGCGCTGCCGCGTACTGCTGCATCTCATCGATATCGATCCAATCGACGGTTCCGATCCGGTAGAAAATGCCCGCATCATTATCGGCGAGCTGGAAAAATACAGCGAAAAACTGGCGAACAAGCCGCGCTGGCTGGTCTTTAACAAGATCGATCTGATGGATAAAGCCGAAGCGGAAGCGAAAGCGAAAGCCATTGCTGAAGCGATGGGCTGGGAAGATAAATACTACCTGATCTCCGCGGCAAGCCAGGTTGGCGTGAAAGATCTGTGCTGGGATGTGATGACCTTTATCATCGAGAACCCGGTTGTTCAGGCTGAAGAAGCGAAACAGCCAGAAAAAGTCGAATTCATGTGGGATGACTACCACCGCCAACAGCTCGAAGAGCTGGAAGTGGAAGAGGAAGAAGACTGGGACGACGACTGGGATGAAGACGACGAAGAAGGTGTCGAGTTCATCTACAAGCACTAATCGCAGTTTAAAGCCCCCGGAAGGGGGCTTTTTTATTGCAGGCTGGACGGCAGCCAGCAGCTGGCGATTAAGCCGCCCTCAGCACCATTCTCCAGCGTCAGCTTGCCGTGGTGGAGCTGCACGATACGTTGCACAATGCTCAGCCCCAGGCCGCTGCCACCGTAGCGCTGGTCAAGACGACGGAACGGTTCAGTAATCAACTGGCGGTGCGCTTCATCTATCCCCGGCCCCTGATCGATAACGCTGACCTGTGTTCCCCCGTCAACGTCGGCCAGAGTCACGCGAATCGTTGTGCCTGACGGACTGTAGCGCCCGGCGTTCTCAAGCAGATTGCGCAGCATCAAACGCAGAAGTACCGCATCACCCTGCACCGTGAGCGGACTTTTGTCCGGCCATATCACCGTGTGCTCTTTGGCTTCATGTCCAAGACCGAGCGGCATGATGATATCGTCTGTCCAGTTGACGGTTTCATAGTGACCGCTCGCCATCGCCTGTCCGGCACGGGACAACATCAGCAGTTGCTCAACCGTGTGCATCAGCTGATCGATACGGGTAATTAACGTCGTGGCCTGTGGAGAGCCAGACTGTGCCATCAGTTCCAGATGCAGTCTGATCCCCGCAAGCGGCGTTCGCAGCTCGTGAGCGGCGTCCGCGGTGAAGAGACGTTCCTGTTGAATGGTGTGATCCAAACGGGCGAGGAGCTGGTTGAGCGAGGTTGTGACGGCACCAATTTCTTCCATGTCGGAATAGACAGGGAGCGGGGTTAAGTTATCCGCCGAGCGGTTCGCCAGGCTGACGCGCAGTTGATTCAGCGGCCGGGTTATCCAGGTGACCGCCCAGAATGAGAAGCACAGCGTAAAACCGACCATCACCAGAGAGGGGACCAGCAGCGAGGCAATCGCTTCACGGATCTCTTTCTCGACATGATTATTGCGCGATTTCGCCGAGAGCGTTTCGTTGACCAGAAAACCAATCTGTTCACGGCTTTCATGCCAGAGCCAGATCACGCTTATCAGCTGGAAAAATAACAGAATGACCGTCAGCAGAACCATTAATCGCCGACGCATGCTGTTCATTTCTGGCTCTCCAGACGATAGCCTACGCCACGGACAGTTTTAATCCGGTCTTTACCCAGTTTGCGACGCAGATTGTGAATATGCACTTCGAGGGTATTTGAGCCCGGATCGTCCTGCCAGGAGTAAATATCCTGCTGCAGGGTTTCGCGGTGTACCGTTTGTCCGCTGCGCATAATCAGGCGCGTCAGCAGCGCGAACTCTTTAGGGGTTACTTCAACCGGTAGGGACTGGCACAGCACCTGCTGGGTTTGCAGATTCAGCGTAATATCGCCGTCGGTCAGTAAGTTATCGCTGTGTCCCTGATAACGACGAATCAACGCCCGTACCCGCGCCTGAAGCTCCGCAAGGGCAAACGGTTTCACCAGGTAATCATCAGCGCCAGAATCGAGGCCGTTGATACGATCTTCAATGGCATCCCGTGCCGTCAGGATCAATACCGGATTGGCGATACCCCGGCGGCGCCACTGGCTTAGCTGCGTAGCGCCGTCTTTATCCGGTAAGCCTAAATCGAGGATCACCAGACTGTATTCGCCGCTCTGGATCAGGGCATCCGCCTCAGCCGCCGTGGCGGCGCAGTCGAGGGCATATCCTTCATTGGCCAGCGCCAGAGCCAGCCCTTCCTGCAATAACAGATCGTCTTCAACTATGAGTAGTTTCATCGCTAGTTATTCTGGTAGATGTCCTTATAAAGCCTGCTTTCGAAGCGAACCAGTGGAATACGACGATTACGCTGGTCGGTCGGTTCGACGGCATAGCCGGAAAGATACTGCACGAATGCCATGCGTTGCCCGCTGGCGGTAGTGATGAAGCCTGCAAGGTTATAAACCCCCTGCAGTGAACCTGTCTTGGCTGAAACTTTTCCGTCCACCCCGGCCGCATGAAGGCCGGCACGGTACTGAAGCGAACCGTCATGCCCGGCAAGTGGCAGCATCGAAATAAAGTTTAGCTCAGTGTCATGTTGTGCAATGTACTGAAGTACTTGCATCATCGTTGCCGGGGAGATCAAATTATGCCGCGATAACCCGGAGCCATCGACGGCAATGGTGTTGCCAAGATCGATCCCCGCCTGTTGGCGCAGGATCTGACGTACGGCGTCGGAACCCGCACGCCAGGTTCCTGGCACGCCGAAACGCGCGTGACCAATCATGCGGAACACCGTGTCAGCAATCATGTTGTCAGACTTTTTCAGCATAATCCGTAGCAAATCGTGCAGCGGCGCAGATTGTTTGCTGGCGATGACCGTACCGGGTTGATTAACCTGCGTCTGGCGCAGCAGGGTACCGGAATAGGTTATTCCCGCCTGCTTCAGTTCATCCTTGAGAATGGCACCCGCATAGCTTGCGCCATCCTGTATCGCAAAGGCCAGCGGCAATGGGTCGGCGCGCTGTGTCAGGCACCCGGTCAGCGTGAAGCGGTTAAGATCGCCTGGCACCACGTCCAGCTCGCAATACTGCGCATCCGGGGAGCCTTTTGCGAGGGTACGAACCTGGCTGAACATCGTCACCGGGTAGTAAGACGCCACGCGAATAAACGCTAAGTCATCCGGTTTTGGCGCGCTGTAAAGTGAAATGGAGAAGCAGTTACGATCCACAATCGCGGCGGCTGGCGGAGCGCTAAAGCACTGCGTCATGTCGTTCCACGGCCATCCTGGCGCTTTATCGTGGCTGGCAAAAATAGAGGTGTCGATTAACACATTGCCATCAATCTTCTGCACGCCAGATTTTTTCAGCGACGCGACCATGTTGCGGATATCCTGGCGTTTAAACGTAGGATCTCCCCCGAAACGAGCGATAAGATCGCCTTTCAGTTCGCCACCCTCGATGTTGCCTTTGGTCTCGAGCGTGGTGGTAAAACGGAAGTCAGGTCCAAGCTGAAGCAGGGCGGCGAGTGCGGTGATCACCTTCTGGGTACTGGCAGGCAGCGCCATCTGTTGACTGTGATAGTCAATCTCTGGCGACTGCGCCCCGACCTTCTGCACCATCAAGGCAAGGTTGGCACCTGCGGGGAGCTGATTAATGTACTCATCAACATTCGCGGCCTGAACGCTGAACGCTATACTGGTAGTCAATCCGATGATAAATCTGGAAAATCGCATAATCTCGCGCTAACAACCCGAAAACAAACCGTCATACTACGGTGCATAGCACTGCAAAGTAAACGATGACCCATAGTGAACTTCGCGGTAAAATGCGTATCAAATTGAAAATTGTTGCTGACCTGGGGCTTCGCTCCCGGGTCGGTTTTCTTTTTGCTTCTGGCCCGCTCATGGGGGCCGGGGCAGGGAACACTGCTCCCAACAGGAATGTTTAAGAGGTATAACAAATGCAAGCTATTCCGATGACCTTACGTGGTGCCGAAAAACTGCGCGAAGAGCTGGATTTTCTGAAATCCGTTCGTCGCCCTGAAATCATCGCCGCTATCGCGGATGCGCGTGAGCATGGCGACCTGAAAGAGAATGCTGAATACCACGCGGCGCGTGAGCAGCAGGGCTTCTGTGAAGGGCGTATTAAAGATATCGAAGCAAAACTGTCCAATGCGCAGGTTATCGATATCACCAAAATGCCTAACAATGGCCGCGTCATTTTTGGTTCAACCGTTACCGTGCTGAACCTGGACAATGACGAAGAGCAGACTTATCGCATCGTGGGTGATGATGAAGCGGACTTTAAACAGAATCTGATTTCGGTGAACTCCCCGATTGCTCGCGGCCTGATTGGCAAAGAGCAGGATGATGTTGTCACTATCCGCACCCCGGGTGGCGAAGTGGAATACGAAATTATTAAGGTTGAATACCTGTAATTCGCATCTCGACTAAGATGTTGATACATTGTAAAGAAAAGAAAAAGGCCGCATAGCGGCCTTTTATCAACTCAAGGAGCGTGGCATTTTGCTCACCTGCTGACAGAAATCCCTCGTTTTACACAGAAAATGTGTTCGATTCAGGATATCCTTAGCGTGGCAGCGAGATTTTACGCTCTTTAGATGGGCGATAGAGCACCAGCGTTTTACCGATGACCTGTACATTACAGGCACCCGTTTCACGCACGATGGCTTCCACGATCAGGTTTTTAGTGTCTCGGTCTTCAGAGGCGATTTTCACCTTGATCAGCTCGTGGTGTTCCAGCGCTTGTTCAATCTCGGCAAGCACCCCTTCGGTCAAACCATTGTTGCCAAGCATGACTACAGGCTTGAGCGGATGTGCCAGACCTTTAAGGTGCTGTTTTTGTTTAGTACTCAGATTCATCGTATATTTTTGCTTACGTTGGGATTGAAAACGGTTCATTCTACCGCCATCTCCCTTATATCGCCAAATAGCTGCGTAGAAATTTACGTCACAGGCAAGTAACGATGAACCAGGACGGAAATGTTAAATGACAGGTAAAAAGCGTTCTGCCAGCTCCAGCCGCTGGCTTCAGGAACACTTTAGCGATAAATATGTTCAACAGGCACAGAAAAAGGGGTTGCGTTCCCGTGCCTGGTTTAAACTTGATGAAATACAGCAAAGTGACAAACTTTTTAAGCCGGGAATGACGGTTGTCGATCTCGGTGCAGCACCTGGCGGATGGTCCCAGTATGCGGTTACGCAGATCGGCGGAACGGGCCGAATCATCGCATGCGACCTTTTACCAATGGATCCCATCGTCGGTGTCGACTTCCTTCAGGGCGACTTTCGTGATGAATTAGTGCTGAAAGCGCTACTTGAGCGTGTAGGTGATAGTAAGGTCCAGGTTGTCATGTCAGATATGGCACCAAATATGTGTGGAACACCGGCGGTGGATATCCCCCGCGCCATGTATTTGGTGGAGCTAGCGTTAGAAATGTGTCGTGATGTACTAGCGCCTGGTGGTAGTTTTGTTGTGAAGGTGTTTCAGGGCGAAGGTTTCGAGGAGTATCTTAAGGAAATTCGCTCCCTGTTTGCGAAGGTTAAAGTTCGTAAGCCGGACTCTTCCCGGGCCCGTTCCCGAGAAGTGTATATTGTAGCGACCGGGCGAAAATGATAACCCGCGTCTTTCAGACGAAAGTTTGAATGACACGGGATATAGAGTATCCTGACGCTGTTTTTAACACAGTTGTAATATGAGGTTAATCCCTTGAGTGACATGGCGAAAAACCTAATACTCTGGCTGGTCATTGCCGTTGTGCTGATGTCAGTATTCCAGAGCTTTGGGCCCAGCGAGTCGAATGGCCGCAAGGTGGATTATTCTACCTTCCTGCAGGAGGTCAATCAGGACCAGGTTCGCGAAGCGCGTATCAACGGACGTGAGATCAACGTTACCAAGAAAGATAGTAACCGTTACACGACTTACATCCCGGTGAACGATCCTAAGCTGCTTGATAACCTTCTGACCAAAAACGTCAAGGTGGTAGGCGAGCCGCCAGAAGAACCAAGCCTGCTGGCTTCTATCTTCATCTCCTGGTTCCCGATGCTGCTTCTTATTGGCGTCTGGATCTTCTTTATGCGCCAGATGCAGGGCGGCGGTGGCAAAGGTGCCATGTCGTTCGGTAAGAGCAAGGCGCGTATGCTAACGGAAGATCAGATCAAGACCACGTTTGCCGACGTTGCAGGTTGCGACGAAGCAAAAGAAGAAGTGGGCGAACTGGTTGAATACCTGCGCGAACCGAGCCGTTTCCAGAAACTGGGCGGTAAGATCCCGAAAGGCGTTCTGATGGTAGGGCCCCCGGGTACCGGTAAAACCCTGCTGGCGAAAGCCATCGCGGGTGAAGCGAAGGTGCCGTTCTTTACTATTTCAGGTTCTGACTTCGTTGAAATGTTCGTGGGTGTTGGTGCATCTCGTGTGCGTGACATGTTCGAGCAGGCCAAAAAGGCAGCACCGTGCATTATCTTCATCGATGAAATCGACGCCGTAGGCCGCCAGCGTGGCGCAGGCCTGGGCGGTGGTCACGATGAACGTGAACAGACGCTGAACCAGATGCTGGTTGAGATGGATGGCTTCGAAGGTAACGAAGGTATTATCGTTATCGCGGCGACTAACCGTCCGGACGTTCTTGACCCTGCGCTGCTGCGTCCAGGCCGTTTCGACCGTCAGGTTGTGGTTGGTCTGCCGGATGTACGCGGTCGTGAACAGATTCTGAAAGTTCACATGCGTCGCGTACCGCTGGCACCGGATGTCGACGCGGCAATCATCGCGCGTGGTACGCCGGGCTTCTCCGGTGCTGACCTGGCAAACCTGGTCAACGAAGCTGCACTGTTCGCTGCTCGCGGTAACAAACGCGTTGTGTCGATGGTGGAGTTCGAGAAAGCGAAAGACAAAATCATGATGGGTGCGGAACGTCGCTCCATGGTGATGACGGAAGCGCAAAAAGAGTCCACGGCTTACCACGAAGCTGGTCACGCGATTATCGGTCGCCTGGTGCCGGAACACGATCCGGTGCATAAAGTGACGATTATTCCGCGCGGTCGTGCGCTGGGTGTGACGTTCTTCCTGCCGGAAGGCGATGCCATCAGCGCCAGTCGTCAGAAGCTGGAAAGTCAGATTTCAACCCTTTACGGCGGTCGTCTGGCTGAAGAGATTATTTACGGCGCGGAGCATGTTTCGACCGGTGCGTCCAACGACATTAAAGTCGCGACCAACCTGGCGCGTAACATGGTGACCCAATGGGGCTTCTCCGAGAAGCTGGGTCCCCTGCTGTATGCGGAAGAAGAAGGCGAAGTGTTCCTGGGCCGCTCCGTGGCGAAAGCGAAACACATGTCCGATGAAACCGCACGTATCATTGACCAGGAAGTGAAGCTGCTGATCGAGCGTAACTACAATCGCGCCCGTCAGATCCTGAACGATAACCTGGACATTCTGCATTCGATGAAAGATGCGCTCATGAAATATGAGACCATCGATGCTCCGCAGATTGACGACTTGATGGCTCGCCGCGAAGTGCGTCCGCCAGCGGGTTGGGAAGACCCAGGCGCTTCCAACAATTCTGACAACAATGGCACACCGCGTGCGCCGCGTCCGGTCGATGAACCGCGTACGCCGAACCCGGGCAACACCATGTCAGAACAGTTGGGCGACAAGTAAGTCACTGCTGTTGAAATCTATGTTTGCACCTCAAACCCTGGAGCTTGCTCCGGGGTTTTTCTTTTCTGTAAAACCATATTGATACCAGGGATTTGACCATGAAACTATTCGCCCAGGACTCGCATCTCGATCTCTCACATCCGCATGTGATGGGTATCCTGAATGTCACGCCTGACTCCTTCTCTGACGGCGGCACGCATAACACGCTTATCGAGGCTGTGAAACACGCAAATTTGATGATTAACGCGGGCGCCACCATCATTGACGTAGGCGGGGAATCGACGCGCCCTGGGGCGGCAGACGTTTCGGTGGAAGAAGAACTGGCGCGCGTGGTGCCTGTGGTTGAAGCTATCGCACAGCGGTTCGAAGTGTGGATCTCCGTCGATACGTCTAAACCTGAAGTGATCCGTGAAGTCGCGAGAGTGGGTGCTCACATCATCAATGATATTCGCTCGCTGACGGAGCCTGGCGCACTGGAGGCGGCCGCGGATACCGGGCTACCGGTTTGCCTGATGCACATGCAAGGACAGCCGAAAACCATGCAGGAAGCGCCAAAGTATGACGATGTTTATGCCGACGTAAATCGCTTCTTTATTGAGCATATTGCACGTTGTGAACGTGCGGGTATCGCAAAAGAGAAATTGCTGCTCGACCCGGGGTTCGGTTTCGGTAAAAATCTCTCTCACAATTATGAGCTGCTTGCGCGCTTATCGGAATTCCATCATTTCGACCTGCCATTGCTGGTTGGTATGTCGAGAAAGTCGATGATTGGTCAGTTACTGAATGTAGGGCCGAGCGAACGTCTGAGCGGAAGCCTGGCCTGCGCTGTAATTGCGGCGATGCAGGGCGCGCACATTATTCGTGTCCATGACGTTAAAGAAACAGTAGAAGCCATGCGTGTAGTGGAAGCTACACTGGCAGCGAAGGAAAACAAACGCTATGAGTAATCGTAAATATTTTGGTACCGATGGTATTCGTGGGCGCGTGGGTGATGCGCCAATCACCCCTGATTTTGTACTGAAACTGGGCTGGGCGGCGGGTAAAGTGCTTGCACGTCATGGCTCCCGTAAAATCATCATTGGTAAAGATACCCGTATCTCCGGGTATATGCTGGAGTCAGCGCTGGAGGCCGGTCTGGCTGCCGCGGGGCTTTCCGCTTCCTTCACTGGCCCAATGCCAACGCCTGCTGTGGCATATCTGACGCGTACTTTCCGTGCTGAAGCAGGGATTGTGATTTCGGCCTCGCATAACCCGTTTTATGACAACGGCATTAAATTCTTCTCCATCGACGGCACTAAGCTGCCGGATGAAGTGGAAGAGGCAATCGAAGCGGAGATGGAAAAAGAGATCACCTGTGTCGACTCCGCCGAGCTGGGTAAAGCGAACCGCATTGTCGATGCCGCGGGTCGTTACATCGAATTCTGTAAAGGTACTTTCCCGAACGAACTGAGCCTGGCCCATCTTAAAATTGTGGTGGACTGCGCCAACGGTGCGACCTATCACATTGCGCCGAATGTTTTCCGCGAACTGGGTGCGAACGTGATTACCATCGGCTGTGAGCCTGATGGCCTGAACATTAACGAACAGGTGGGGGCGACTGACGTTCGTGCTCTGCAGGCGCGCGTTCTGGCGGAAAAAGCCGATCTGGGCATCGCACTGGATGGCGACGGCGATCGCGTGATCATGGTCGATCACGAAGGTAATAAGGTCGACGGCGACCAGATCCTCTATATCATTGCGCGTGAAGGTCTGCGTCAGGGCCAGCTGCGCGGCGGTGCAGTAGGCACGCTGATGAGCAACATGGGTCTGGAGCTGGCGCTGAAACAGCTGGGTATTCCGTTTGTCCGTGCAAAAGTGGGCGACCGCTATGTGCTGGAAAAACTGCAGGAAAAAGGCTGGCGCATCGGGGCTGAAAACTCAGGCCACGTGATCCTGCTGGATAAAACCACCACCGGAGACGGTATCGTCGCTGCGCTGCAGGTTGTTGCCGCCATGGCGCGCAACCATATGAGCCTGCACGATCTCTGCAGCGGCATGAAAATGTTCCCGCAGATCCTGGTGAATGTGCGTTTCACCGCCGGTAAAGGCGATCCGCTGGAAAATGAAAATGTGAAAGCGGTGATGGCTGACGTTGAAGCAGCCCTGGGCAACCGTGGGCGTGTTCTGCTGCGTAAATCTGGAACCGAACCGCTGATCCGCGTAATGGTGGAAGGCGAAGACGAGGCGCAGGTGAATGAATTTGCACACCGTATTGCGGATGCCGTAAAAGCTGCATAGTTTTTCACGTTAAGTGATTAAAAAGGCGGCGCTTGCCGCCTTTGTTTTGAGCAATTGATGGCTTTTTGCTGTTTTTTTCCGCAGTTGATACAATGCGTCAAAATTGCCCTTGCGAAGCACATTCGCTTTGGTTAGTATTCACACCCGCTTCAGTGGGAAACAAAAATCCTGCTAATTGGTCGAAGCATTGGTATGCGGCAAATCCGCAAGGAACAGGTTGATTATGTACGAAGCTCTTTTAGTTATTTTCCTTATTGTAGCCATCGCTCTCGTAGCGCTGATCATGCTGCAGCAAGGTAAAGGCGCTGATATGGGAGCCTCCTTCGGAGCAGGCGCTTCCGGTACGCTGTTTGGTTCAAGTGGTTCTGCGAACTTCATGACCCGCACAACGGCGATTCTGGCTACGCTGTTCTTCATCATCAGTCTGGCGCTTGGCAATATCAACAGCAACAAGACCAGCAAAGGAAGCGAGTGGGAAAATCTGAGCGCGCCAGCGAAAACTGAGCAGACTCAGCCAGCTGCACCGGCTAAGCCGACCAGCGATATCCCGCACTAAGTATTCAGTACCGAGGTGGTGGAATTGGTAGACACGCTACCTTGAGGTGGTAGTGCCCTAACGGGCTTGTGGGTTCGAGTCCCATCCTCGGTACCAATATTCCAGAAGAAAGACGTCGAAAGACGTCTTTTTTTTCGTCTGTAGATTTCGTCTGTAGAAGGAGCGTTTTCGTCGGCGGGTACGTTCGTGCCAGCGGGACCGGTTCTGCAGCGATCGTAAAAAAGGCGCCCACTGGGCGCCTTTTGCATTTCTGCGTAAGCCTTACTTCTTAACGCTGTGCTCCAGGTTTTCAACCTGCGGCAGGCCATTACCGGCGCTTGCGGAGAGCAGGCCATTCTCAACGTAGTTGAACAGCTTCTCACGGGTATCGGTGATGTCCAGGTTACGCATGGTCAGCTGGCCAATACGATCGTCCGGAGAGAACACGGATTCACCTTTCTCCATGGTCAGACGCTCTGCTTTATAAGTCAGGTTGTCGGACACGGTGTTCAGAATCGAGTAGTCATTCCCGCGACGCAGCTCCAGCGTCACTTCGCCGGTGATCGCGCTTGCCACCCAACGTTGCAGTGCATCACGCAGCATCAGGGCCTGTGGGTCGAACCAACGGCCCTGGTACAGCAGTTTACCGAGCTGACGACCATGAGAGTGATACTGCTCGATGGTGTCTTCGTTGTGAATACCGGTCAGGAGACGTTCATAAGCGATGTGCAGCAGCGCCATCCCAGGGGCTTCATAGATGCCACGGCTTTTTGCTTCAATAATACGGTTTTCAATTTGGTCGCTCATGCCCAGACCGTGACGGCCACCGATACGGTTAGCTTCCAGCATCAGTTCCACATCGTCAGAGAAGGTCTTGCCGTTCAGGGCAACCGGATGGCCGCGCTCGAAACGCACGGTAACTTCTTCCGCCTGGATTTTGACGTTTTCGTCCCAGAACTTCACGCCCATGATCGGGTTAACGATCTTCACGCTGGAGTTCAGGAATTCCAGGTCCTTCGCTTCGTGCGTCGCACCCAGCATATTGGAATCGGTAGAGTAGGCTTTCTCAACGGACATCTTATAGTCAAAGCCACAGGCGATCATAAACTCGGACATTTCATGACGGCCGCCCAGCTCGTCGATAAAGTCGGTATCGAGCCACGGTTTATAAATCTGCAGCTCGGCGTTGGTCAGCAGGCCATAACGATAGAAACGTTCGATATCGTTTCCTTTATACGTACTGCCATCACCCCAAATGTTTACGCCATCTTCTTTCATGGCGGCAACCAGCATGGTACCGGTCACTGCACGGCCCAGCGGGGTGGTATTGAAATAGGTCAGGCCGCCGGTAGTATTATGGAAAGCACCACACTGAATAGCAGCAATACCTTCAGCGACCAGTTGCTTACGGCAGTCAATCAGGCGCGCGTTCTCTGCGCCATACTCTTTAGCGCGACGAGGGATTGCATCATAATCGTCCTCATCCGGCTGACCCAGGTTCGCAGTATATGCATACGGAACCGCTCCCTTTTGGCGCATCCACAGCAGTGCAGCGCTGGTATCCAGGCCGCCTGAAAAAGCGATGCCAATACGTTGTCCTACCGGAAGATGCTTGAGAATCGTCGTCATAAAATAAAACCCTGCTTGATTGACTGATTAAGAGACCGCTTTCGCTCTCGATGCATGTTTATGCAAAATAAGTGAGTATTCATTTAATCATCTTTTGTCGATGACCGGAAGAGACTCGTGCGTTTTTTGTAAAATTTTCCCTTTGTTTGACCTGGCGGAAACTGGCTTGACAGGTGGGGTTCACTATCAATATACTAAACGCCGATTTTACGTCCCGTCTTCGGTACCAAATCCCAGCATTATTTGCAAATTCTCTCCAAAACGCGTAGAATTTGCCACGTTTCAGGCGCGGGGTGGAGCAGCCTGGTAGCTCGTCGGGCTCATAACCCGAAGGTCGTCGGTTCAAATCCGGCCCCCGCAACCACTTTCCCATAAAGTTCTTTTTCAAATATACTGTGAAGACTTAGAGCCTTCGTAGCTGGATTTGAAAAAATTCTTTCGGAGAGTGCTCCAGGCCGCAGTTGCGGCTATAGGGTTCAGTTATCTAAAGCCCCGATTTATCGGGGTTTTTTGTTATCTGACTACAGAATAACTGGGCTTTACGCCCTTTTTTTATGTCTTGGGGGTGGGCTTGTCCACATTAGAGCAAAAATTAACAGAGATGATTACTGCACCGGTCGAAGCACTGGGCTACGAACTGGTCGGCATCGAATTCGTTCGCGGCCGCACATCGACGCTGCGCATCTATATTGATAGTGAAGATGGCATCAATGTTGATGATTGTGCTGATGTTAGCCACCAGGTGAGTGCGGTTCTTGATGTTGAAGACCCGATTACCGTTGCGTACAACCTGGAAGTTTCCTCACCCGGCCTCGATCGCCCGATGTTCACGGCCGAGCACTATGTGCGCTTTACCGGTGAAGAAGTGGCTCTCGTTCTGCGTATGGCCGTACAGAACCGCCGTAAATGGCAGGGAATTATCAAAGCCGTTGATGGTGAAATGATCACGGTTACAGTCGAAGGCAAAGATGAAGTGTTCGCGCTGAGTAATATCCAGAAGGCGAACCTGGTTCCCCACTTTTAACAGTCTGGATTGAGGTGAAAAGCCCGCGATGAACAAAGAAATTTTGGCTGTTGTTGAAGCCGTCTCCAACGAGAAATCACTGCCGCGTGAGAAGATTTTCGAAGCGCTGGAAAGTGCACTGGCTACAGCAACCAAGAAAAAATACGAACAAGAGATCGATGTTCGCGTAGAAATCGATCGTAAAAGCGGTGACTTCGATACATTCCGTCGTTGGGTAATCGTTGAAGAGGTGACCCAGCCGACGAAAGAGATCACCCTGGAAGCGGCGCGTTTTGAAGACGAAAGCCTGAACGTGGGTGACTATGTTGAAGATCAGATTGAATCTGTCACCTTCGACCGTATCACCACGCAAACCGCAAAACAGGTTATCGTCCAGAAAGTCCGTGAAGCTGAGCGCGCGCTGGTTGTCGATCAGTTCCGCGATCAGGAAGGTGAGATCATTACCGGCGTGGTGAAGAAAGTAAACCGCGACAACATCTCTCTGGAAATCAAATCTGAAGGGCTGCCAGGTAACGCTGAAGCCGTTATCCTGCGTGAAGACATGCTGCCGCGTGAAAACTTCCGCCCGGGTGACCGTATTCGTGGCGTTCTGTATGCCGTACGCCCTGAAGCGCGTGGTGCACAGCTGTTTGTGACCCGTTCCAAGCCAGAGATGCTGATTGAACTGTTCCGTATCGAAGTACCGGAAATCGGCGAAGAAGTTATCGAAATTAAAGCGGCTGCCCGCGATCCGGGTTCACGCGCGAAAATCGCGGTGAAAACCAACGACAAGCGTATCGACCCGGTCGGTGCTTGCGTAGGTATGCGCGGTGCGCGTGTTCAGGCGGTTTCTACCGAACTGGGCGGCGAGCGTATCGATATCGTCCTGTGGGACGACAACCCGGCGCAATTCGTGATTAACGCAATGGCTCCGGCGGATGTGGCGTCTATCGTTGTTGACGAAGACAAACACACCATGGATATCGCTGTTGAAGCGGGCAACCTGGCGCAGGCAATCGGCCGTAACGGTCAGAACGTACGCCTGGCGTCACAGCTGAGCGGCTGGGAACTCAACGTAATGACCGTTGATGACCTGCAGGCTAAGCATCAGGCTGAAGCCCATGCGGCGATCGATACCTTCACGAAATACCTGGATATTGACGAAGATTTCGCCACTGTTCTGGTTGAAGAAGGTTTCTCTACCCTTGAAGAACTGGCCTATGTGCCAATGAAAGAGCTGCTGGAAATCGACGGTCTTGATGAAGCCACCGTTGAAGCCCTGCGTGAACGCGCTAAAAACGCACTGACCACCCTGGCACTGGCTCAGGAAGAAAGCCTTGGCGATAAGAAGCCGGCTGATGACCTGCTGAATCTGGAAGGTCTTGATCGTGCGATTGCGTTCAAGCTGGCTGCCCGTGGTGTTTGTACGCTGGAAGATCTCGCTGAGCAAGGCGTTGATGACCTGGCCGATATCGAAGGTTTAACCGACGAGAAAGCCGGCGAACTCATCATGGCCGCACGTAATATTTGCTGGTTCGGCGACGAAGCGTAATAAACTGTAGCAGGAAGGAACAGCATGACTGATGTAACTGTAAAATCGCTGGCTGCCGAGATTCAGACCTCCGTGGACCGCCTGGTACAGCAATTTGCTGATGCAGGGATCCCGAAGTCCGCTGATGACTCGGTGAACGCGCAAGAAAAACAAACCTTGTTAGCGCACCTGAACCGTGAACACGGTTCGACGCCTGACAAGCTGACGCTGCAGCGCAAAACGCGTAGCACGTTGAATATCCCTGGTACCGGTGGTAAAAGCAAATCGGTACAAATTGAAGTCCGCAAGACACGCACCTTTGTAAAACGTGATCCGCAAGAGGCAGAACGCCTTGCTGCGGAAGAGCAGGCACAGCGTGAAGCGGAAGAACAAGCTCAGCGTGAGGCAGAAGCGACTGCCAAACGTGAAGCAGAATTAAAAGCTGAACGTGAGGCCGCAGAAAAAGCGAAACGCGACGCAAGTGATAAAGTGAAGCGTGAAGCTGCGGAAAAAGACAAAGTGAGCAATCAACAGACCGACGAAATGACAAAAACCGCCCAGGCTGAAAAAGCCCGCCGTGAAAATGAAGCTGCCGAGCTGAAGCGTAAAGCGGAAGAAGAAGCCCGCCGCAAGCTTGAAGAAGAAGCTCGCCGTGTAGCTGAAGAAGCGCGCCGTATGGCTGAAGAAAACGAGAAGAACGGTGTGAACCCTGCTGAAGCGTCTGAAGACACCAGCGATTATCACGTCACCACTTCTCAGCATGCGCGCCAGGCAGAAGACGATAATGACCGTGAAGTTGAAGGTGGTCGTGGCCGTACTCGCAGCACCAAAGCTGCTCGCCCAGCCAAAAAAGGCAACAAGCACGCTGAATCTAAAGCTGACCGTGAAGAAGCACGTGCAGCGATCCGCGGTGGTAAAGGCGGCAAGCGTAAAGGTTCCGCACTGCAGCAGGGCTTCCAGAAGCCAGCTCAGGCTGTTAACCGTGACGTAGTGATTGGTGAAACCATCACCGTTGGCGATCTGGCCAACAAAATGGCGGTTAAAGGTTCTCAGGTCATCAAAGCGATGATGAAACTGGGCGCAATGGCCACCATCAACCAGGTTATCGACCAGGAAACTGCGCAACTGGTAGCCGAAGAGATGGGCCATAAAGTTATCCTGCGTCGTGAAAACGAGCTGGAAGAAGCAGTAATGAGCGACCGTGACACCGGCGCAGCGGCAGAACCGCGCGCGCCTGTAGTGACCATCATGGGTCACGTTGACCACGGTAAAACCTCTCTGCTCGACTACATTCGTTCGACGAAAGTGGCCTCCGGTGAAGCGGGTGGTATTACCCAGCACATCGGTGCGTACCACGTAGAAACCGACAACGGCATGATCACCTTCCTGGATACCCCGGGCCACGCAGCGTTTACCTCTATGCGTGCTCGTGGTGCTCAGGCAACGGATATCGTTGTACTGGTTGTTGCTGCAGACGACGGCGTGATGCCACAGACCATTGAAGCTATCCAGCACGCGAAAGCGGCGCAGGTGCCTCTGGTGGTTGCAGTGAACAAGATCGATAAGCCAGAAGCTGACATGGATCGCGTTAAAAACGAACTCTCCCAGTACGGTGTTATGCCGGAAGAGTGGGGCGGTGAAGCGCAGTTCATCCCAGTATCTGCGAAAGCCGGTACCGGTATCGACGACCTGCTGAACGCTATCCTGCTGCAGGCTGAAGTTCTGGAGCTGAAAGCGGTTCGTAAAGGTATGGCGAGCGGCGCGGTTATCGAATCCTTCCTGGATAAAGGTCGTGGTCCGGTTGCAACCGTTCTGGTTCGTGAAGGTACGCTGCATAAAGGCGATATCGTCCTGTGTGGTTTCGAATACGGTCGTGTTCGTGCGATGCGTAACGAACTGGGTCAGGAAGTTCTGGAAGCAGGTCCGTCCATTCCAGTGGAAATCCTGGGCCTGTCCGGTGTGCCGGCTGCGGGTGATGAAGTGACCGTCGTACGTGACGAGAAGAAAGCGCGTGAAGTTGCACTGTATCGTCAGGGCAAATTCCGTGAAGTTAAACTGGCTCGTCAGCAGAAATCTAAACTCGAGAACATGTTTGCGAACATGACCGAAGGCGAAGTTCACGAAGTGAACATCGTTCTGAAAGCCGACGTTCAGGGTTCTGTGGAAGCGATCTCCGACTCCTTGCTGAAACTGTCTACTGACGAAGTTAAAGTGAAGATCATCGGTTCTGGCGTAGGGGGTATCACCGAAACCGACGCCACCCTGGCTGCTGCATCCAATGCAATCCTGGTCGGCTTCAACGTACGTGCTGACGCGTCTGCACGTAAAGTGATTGATGCTGAAAGCCTGGATCTGCGTTACTACTCCGTCATCTATAACCTGATCGACGAAGTGAAAGCAGCGATGAGCGGCATGCTGTCTCCAGAGCTGAAACAGCAGATCATCGGTCTGGCTGAAGTGCGTGACGTGTTCAAATCACCGAAATTTGGTGCGATCGCGGGCTGTATGGTTACCGAAGGTATCATCAAACGTCACAACCCAATCCGCGTACTGCGTGACAACGTGGTTATCTACGAAGGCGAGCTGGAATCCCTGCGCCGCTTCAAAGATGACGTTAACGAAGTCCGTAACGGCATGGAATGTGGTATCGGCGTGAAGAACTACAACGACGTTCGCGTTGGCGACATGATCGAAGTGTTCGAGATCATCGAAATTCAGCGTACGATTGCTTAATCATCGATGCAGGCCGGGTAAGCAAAGCGCCACCCGGTAATAATTTTAAAAGGGGCTTTTTGCCCCTTTTTTGTCTGGAGAATTTATTATGGCGAAAGAATTTGGTCGCCCGCAGCGCGTAGCGCAAGAAATGCAGAAAGAGATCGCCCTCATCCTGCAACGTGAAATTAAAGATCCACGCGTGGGTGTGATGACCACCGTGTCCGGCGTGGAAATGTCCCGCGACCTGGCGTATGCCAAAGTGTTCGTGACTTTCCTGAACGATCAGGACGAAGCCGCGGTAAAAAACGGCATTAAAGCGCTGCAGGAAGCCTCTGGCTACATCCGCTCTCTGCTCGGCAAAGCGATGCGTCTGCGTATCGTGCCTGAGCTGACTTTCTTCTACGACAACTCTCTGGTCGAAGGTATGCGCATGTCTAACCTGGTGACCAGCGTGGTGAAACATGACGACGAACGTCGTGTTAACCCAACGGACGACAGCAAGGAGGACTAATGAGTCGTCCTCGTCGTCGCGGTCGCGACGTGCATGGTGTGCTGCTGCTGGATAAACCCCAGGGCGCTTCCAGCAACGACGTGCTGCAAAAAGTTAAGCGTATTTTTAACGCCAACCGTGCGGGCCATACCGGCGCGCTCGATCCGCTGGCGACCGGCATGCTGCCGATCTGCCTGGGGGAAGCGACAAAGTTTTCCCAGTACCTGCTGGACTCCGATAAGCGCTATCGGGTCATCGCCCGACTAGGCCAGCGCACGGATACCTCCGATGCCGATGGTCAGGTGGTAGAGGAGCGTCCGGTGACCTTCAGCGCGGAGCAACTTGATGCCGCGCTGGAAAGTTTCCGTGGCGACACGCTGCAGGTACCGTCAATGTATTCGGCGCTGAAGTACCAGGGTAAGAAACTGTACGAATATGCACGCCAGGGCATTGACGTTCCTCGCGAACCCCGTCCGATTACCGTGTACGAACTGCTCTTTATTCGTCACGAAGGCGATGAGCTGGAGCTGGAAGTACACTGTTCGAAAGGCACCTATATTCGTACCATCATTGACGACCTGGGTGAAAAACTGGGTTGCGGTGCGCACGTGATTTACCTGCGTCGCCTGGCTGTCAGCACGTACCCGGTTGAGCGAATGGTCACCCTTGAACATCTGCGCGAGTTGGTTGAGCAGGCGGAAGCGCAGGAGATTGCGCCTGCCGATTTGCTCGATCCGCTGCTGATGCCAATGGACAGCCCGGCGGCCGATTTCCCGGTTGTTAATCTTCCTTTAACATCCTCCGTTTACTTTAAGAACGGAAACCCGGTTCGTACTACCAGTGCTCCTTCTGAAGGTCTGGTGCGCGTGACCGAGGGGGATGAAGGTAAGTTTATCGGCATGGGGGAAATGGATGGCGAAGGGCGCGTCGCGCCGCGTCGCCTGGTCGTTGAGTATCCGGTTGAAGCCTGATAGCGATAACGGCTCGCCTTGCGATAAGCAGGGGAGACGAGTAGAATATCGCGGCTTAACGTTCGGCAAATTGTTTAACATATTGCGGGACGTATACTGGGATTGCTGAATTAGAGATCGGCATCCTTACATTCTTTATATTCTGGAGTTTGAAAATGTCTCTAAGCGTTGAAGCTAAAGCTAAAATCGTTTCTGAGTTTGGTCGTGGTACTAACGACAGCGGTTCTACCGAAGTTCAGGTTGCACTGCTGACTGCACAGATTAACCACCTGCAGGGTCACTTTGCAGAGCACAAAAAAGATCACCACAGCCGTCGTGGTCTGCTGCGTATGGTTTCTCAGCGTCGTAAACTGCTCGACTACCTGAAACGTAAAGATGTTGCACGTTACTCCGCGCTGATCGAGCGTCTGGGTCTGCGTCGCTAAGTCTTGCGAGTTTCAGAAAAGGGGGCCTGATGGCCCCTTTTTTCAACCAGACGGCAGCAATTCACTGGAAACTATTGTATTGTTGCTATAAATGATCTTCATTGCAGAGGTTCGCGCGGCTAATGAGAGGCTTCACCCATGGGGGTGTTGGTTGTCATTAGTCGCGAGGATGCGAAGAAGGTCGGGTTAAATCGTCAGCACACCGGTGGTGTGCTGTCATACATTTAAGAAAGGACAGAACTTTGCTGAATCCGATCGTTCGTAAATTCCAGTATGGTCAACACACCGTCACGCTGGAAACCGGCATGATGGCACGTCAGGCTACTGCTGCCGTTATGGTAAGCATGGATGACACTGCGGTATTCGTAACCGTAGTTGGCCAGAAAAAAGCAAAACCAGGTCAGGACTTCTTCCCGCTGACCGTTAACTACCAGGAGCGTACCTACGCTGCCGGTAAAATTCCGGGTGGCTTCTTCCGTCGTGAAGGCCGTCCAAGCGAAGGCGAAACCCTGATTGCGCGTCTGATTGACCGCCCGGTTCGTCCGCTGTTCCCAGAAGGCTTCGTGAACGAAGTGCAGGTTATCGCGACCGTTGTTTCCGTTAACCCACAGGTTAACCCGGATATCGTTGCGATGATCGGTGCTTCCGCGGCCCTGTCACTGTCTGGTATTCCATTCAATGGCCCAATCGGTGCTGCACGCGTTGGTTACATCAACGACCAGTACGTGCTGAACCCAACGCAGGAAGAGCTGAAAGAAAGTAAGCTGGACCTGGTTGTTGCTGGTACTGAAGCGGCTGTGCTGATGGTTGAATCCGAAGCGGAACTGCTGAGCGAAGACCAGATGCTGGGCGCGGTGGTCTTTGGCCACGATCAGCAGCAGATCGTTATTCAGAACATCAACGATCTGGTTAAAGAAGCGGGCAAACCACGTTGGGACTGGCAGCCTGAAGCCGTCAACGACGCGCTGAATGCACGCGTTGCTGCGCTGGCTGAATCTCGTCTGAGCGATGCTTATCGCATCACCGACAAACAGGAGCGTTATGCTCAGGTTGACGTGATCAAAGACGAAACTATCGCAACGCTGATTGCTGAAGACGAAACGCTGGATGCTAACGAGCTGAGCGAAATTCTGCACACTATCGAGAAAAACGTGGTTCGTAGCCGCGTCCTGGCGGGTGAGCCGCGTATCGATGGCCGCGAAAAAGACATGATCCGTGGTCTGGACGTGCGTACTGGCGTTCTGCCACGTACTCACGGTTCTGCACTGTTCACCCGTGGCGAAACGCAGGCGCTGGTTACCGCGACCCTGGGGACAGCACGTGACGCGCAGAACATCGACGAACTGATGGGCGAGCGTACTGACAGCTTCCTGTTCCACTACAACTTCCCTCCATACTCCGTAGGTGAAACCGGTATGGTGGGTTCGCCTAAGCGTCGTGAAATTGGTCACGGTCGTCTGGCGAAGCGTGGTGTGCTGGCAGTGATGCCGGATGCTGACAAATTCCCGTACACCGTTCGTGTGGTTTCTGAAATCACCGAATCTAACGGTTCTTCTTCCATGGCTTCCGTGTGTGGTGCATCTCTGGCGCTGATGGATGCAGGCGTGCCAATCAAAGCCGCCGTTGCGGGTATCGCAATGGGCCTGGTGAAAGAAGGCGAGAACTTTGTTGTTCTGTCTGACATTCTGGGCGACGAAGACCACCTGGGCGATATGGACTTCAAAGTTGCGGGTTCCCGCGACGGTATCTCTGCGCTGCAGATGGATATCAAAATTGAAGGTATCACCAAAGAGATCATGCAGGTTGCGCTGAACCAGGCTAAAGGTGCTCGTCTGCACATCCTGGGTGTGATGGAACAGGCGATCAACGCGCCACGTGGCGACATTTCTCAGTTCGCTCCGCGTATCCACACCATCAAGATCAATCCAGACAAGATCAAAGATGTTATCGGTAAGGGCGGTTCCGTTATCCGTGCTCTGACCGAAGAGACTGGCACCACTATCGAAATCGAAGATGACGGTACGGTGAAAATTGCAGCGACCGACGGCGAGAAAGCGAAATTCGCTATTCGTCGCATCGAAGAAATTACTGCAGAAATCGAAGTGGGCCGTATCTACAATGGTAAAGTGACCCGTATCGTTGACTTTGGCGCGTTTGTTGCCATCGGTGGCGGTAAAGAAGGTCTGGTTCACATCTCTCAAATCGCTGACAAGCGCGTTGAGAAAGTGACCGATTACCTGCAGATGGGTCAGGAAGTCCCGGTTAAAGTTCTGGAAGTTGACCGCCAGGGCCGTATCCGTCTGAGCATTAAAGAAGCAACCGAGCAGTCTCAGCCGGCTGCTGCGCCAGAAGCATCGGCAGCAGAACAGCAAGGCGAGTAAGTTGCATTTGCCCTCCGCTTCGGCGGAGGGCCTATTATCAGGCAGGACGCCTTGTTAAGCCGCCGGGGGACAGGACGTTCATCCAATAGTTGTCTTCGGGAGTGGGAAATGAAGCCTTTTTTGCGCTGGTGTTTCGTTGCGACAGCTTTAACGCTGGCAGGATGCAGCAACTCTGCCTGGCGTAAGAGCGAAGTCCTCGCAGTGCCATTGCAACCGACTTTGCAGCAGGAAGTGATTCTGGCACGCATGGAACAAATTCTTGCCAGTCGGGCTTTAACCGATGACGAACGCGCACAGCTTTTATATGAGCGCGGAGTGTTGTATGATAGTCTCGGTCTGAGGGCATTAGCGCGGAATGATTTCTCACAAGCGCTGGCAATCCGACCTGATATGCCTGAAGTATTCAATTACTTAGGCATTTATTTAACGCAGGCAGGCAATTTTGATGCTGCCTATGAAGCGTTTGATTCTGTACTTGAGCTTGATCCAACTTACAACTACGCGCACTTGAATCGCGGTATCGCCCTGTATTACGGCGGTCGTGATAAGTTAGCGCAAGATGATCTGCTGGCGTTTTATCAAGACGATCCTAATGATCCTTTCCGCAGTCTGTGGTTATACATCGTTGAGCAGAAGCTCGATGAGAAGCAGGCAAAAGAAGCACTGAAACAGCGCTTCGATAAATCGGACAAGGAACAGTGGGGATGGAACATTGTCGAGTTCTACCTGGGCAACATTAGCGAAGCAACGCTGATGGAACGCCTCAAGGCGGACGCAACGGATAACACCTCGCTCGCTGAGCATCTCAGTGAAACCAACTTCTATTTAGGTAAGTACTACCTAAGTCTGGGGGATAAGGACAGCGCTACGGCACTGTTCAAATTAGCGGTTGCTAACAACGTACACAACTTCGTTGAGCACCGTTATGCATTGTTGGAATTATCGCTCTTGGGCCAGGAGCAAGACGACCTGGCAGAATCGGACCAGCAATAGCTGACGACATAAACATCAGCCCGTAATCTTTTGATTGCCATCACCTTAACTGGTGAGGGCGTTGTTGTTCGTCAATACATCTACTTTGAGCCGGTTCACACTTTTCAATGAAAATTGCTAATCATTTTCACGATGAGCTAAGTAGACTGGCCGCCATTGACATTGAGGCACTCGTACTACATGGCTGAATTCGAAACCACTTTTGCAGATCTGGGCCTGAAGGCTCCTATCCTTGAAGCCCTTACCGATCTGGGTTACGAAAAACCATCTCCGATCCAGGCAGAATGTATCCCACATCTGTTGTCTGGTCGTGACGTGCTGGGCATGGCCCAGACTGGTAGCGGCAAAACCGCAGCGTTCTCGCTGCCGCTGCTGCACAACATCGATCCGGAACTGCGTGCACCGCAGATCCTCGTCCTGGCTCCAACCCGTGAACTGGCTGTTCAGGTTGCAGAAGCTATGACTGATTTCTCTAAACATATGCGCGGCGTAAACGTGGTGGCCCTGTACGGTGGCCAGCGTTATGACGTGCAGTTACGTGCCCTGCGCCAGGGTCCACAGATTGTTGTCGGTACGCCGGGCCGTCTGCTGGATCACCTGAAGCGCGGTACTCTTGACCTCTCTAAACTGAGCGGTCTGGTACTGGATGAAGCAGATGAAATGCTGCGTATGGGCTTCATCGAAGACGTAGAAACGATTATGGCGCAGATCCCGGAAGGTCATCAGACCGCTCTGTTCTCTGCAACCATGCCAGAAGCGATTCGTCGCATTACCCGCCGCTTCATGAAAGAGCCGCAGGAAGTGCGCATTCAGTCCAGCGTGACCACTCGTCCGGACATCAGCCAGAGCTACTGGTCTGTATACGGTATGCGTAAAAACGAAGCGCTGGTTCGTTTCCTGGAAGCGGAAGATTTTGATGCGGCGATTATCTTCGTTCGTACCAAAAACGCGACCCTGGAAGTGGCTGAAGCGCTGGAGCGTAGCGGCTACAACAGCGCAGCGCTGAACGGTGACATGAACCAGGCTCTGCGTGAGCAGACGCTGGAGCGCCTGAAAGACGGTCGTCTGGATATCCTGATTGCAACCGACGTGGCAGCACGTGGTCTGGACGTTGAGCGTATCAGCCTGGTTGTTAACTACGATATTCCAATGGACTCCGAATCCTACGTTCACCGTATCGGTCGTACCGGTCGTGCGGGTCGTGCAGGTCGTGCGCTGCTGTTCGTTGAGAACCGCGAGCGTCGTCTGCTGCGTAACATTGAACGCACCATGAAGCTGACCATTCCAGAAGCGGAACTGCCAAATGCAGAACTGCTGGGCAAACGCCGTCTGGAAAAATTCGCCGCGAAAGTACAGCAGCAGCTGGAAAGCAGCGACCTGGACCAGTATCGTGCGCTGCTGGCACAGATTCAGCCTACCGCTGAAGGCGAAGAGCTGGATATGGAAACACTGGCCGCAGCACTGCTGAAAATGGCACAGGGCGAACGTACCCTGATCGTGCCACCAGATGCACCGATGCGTCCTAAGCGTGAGTTCCGTGACCGTGATGAGCGTTTCGAACGCCGTGGCGACCGTAACGATCGTGGTCCACGTGCTGACCGTCCAGAGCGCAGTGGCGAAGAGCGTCCACGTCGTGAGCGTCGTGACGCTGGCGAAATGGAACTGTACCGCATTGAAGTGGGCCGTGATGATGGTGTTGAAGTTCGTCATATCGTTGGCGCGATCGCTAACGAAGGCGACATCAGCAGCCGTTACATCGGTAACATCAAGCTGTTCGCATCTCACTCTACTATCGAGCTGCCAAAAGGCATGCCGGGCGAAGTACTGCAGCACTTTACTCGCACCCGCATCCTGAACAAGCCGATGAACATGCAGCTGATGGGCGATGCCCAGCCACGTACTGACCGTGGTGGCGAACGTCGTGGCGGTGGTCGTGGTTTCGGTGGCGAGCGTCGTGAAGGCGGTCGTAGCGAAGGCAACCGCGCTGGTGCAGGCGAAGGTCGTCGTTTCTCTGGCGAGCGTCGCGAAAGCCGTGGCCCACGTCGTGAAGAAGGTACCGCTCGTCGTCGTTTCGGTGACGCGTAAGTCTTTCGTTTCTGACGTAAAGTAATCTATACAGCCCCGATAAACACTGTCGGGGCTTTTTTTATTCCTTTTGTACTCTTGTACTGGTACAGTGCTGCACATTAACATGCATAACCGCATTATTGACAGGAGAAAAGGCTGTATGGCGACACTTACCACCACCCAAACGTCACCTTCGCTGCTTGGCGGCGTGGTGATCATCGGCGGAACCATCATTGGTGCCGGGATGTTCTCCCTGCCTGTGGTTATGTCCGGTGCGTGGTTCTTCTGGTCGCTGGCGGCACTGGTGTTTACCTGGTTCTGTATGCTTCATTCCGGGCTGATGATCCTCGAAGCCAACCTGAACTACCGCATTGGCTCCAGCTTCGACACCATCACTAAAGACCTGTTAGGCAAAGGCTGGAACCTGGTAAATGGCCTCTCCATTGCCTTTGTGCTCTACATCCTGACTTACGCGTACATCTCAGCGAGCGGCTCCATTCTGCATCACACATTCTCGGAGTTGTCGCTGAACGTGCCGGCAAGAGTGGCGGGCTTGTGCTTCGCGCTGGGCGTCGCGTTTATCGTCTGGATGAGCACCAAAGCGGTGAGCCGCATGACGGCGATTGTGCTGGGCGCGAAGGTGATCACCTTCTTTCTGACCTTCGGCAGCCTGCTTGGGCACGTTACGCCGGCCACGCTGTTCAACGTGGCGGAGGCGAATACCACTTACACGCCGTACCTGCTGATGACCCTGCCGTTCTGTCTGGCATCGTTTGGTTACCACGGTAACGTGCCGAGCCTGATGAAGTATTACGGTAAAGATCCACGCACGATTGTGAAGTGCCTGATCTACGGCACGCTGCTGGCACTGGCGCTGTACGTGATTTGGCTGCTGGGGACGATGGGCAATATCCCGCGTCCTGAATTTATCGGCATTGCGCAGAAGGGCGGTAACATTGATGTGCTGGTACAGGCGCTGAGCGGCGTACTGAACAGCCGCAGTCTGGATCTGCTGCTGGTGGTGTTCTCTAACTTTGCCGTCGCGAGCTCTTTCCTCGGCGTGACGCTGGGCCTGTTTGACTACCTGGCCGATCTGTTTGGTTTTGATGATTCTGCTATGGGGCGCTTTAAAACCGCGCTGCTGACTTTCCTGCCACCGATTGTTGGCGGTCTGCTGTGGCCGAATGGTTTCCTCTATGCCATCGGCTATGCCGGGCTGGCGGCCACCATCTGGGCGGCGATTGTGCCTGCGCTGCTGGCACGCAAATCACGTAAACGCTTCGGCAGCCCGAAATTCCGCGTCTGGGGCGGAAAGCCGATGATTGCGCTGATTCTGGTGTTCGGTATTGGCAACGCGCTGGTGCATGTCCTGTCGAGTTTTAACCTGCTGCCGGTGTATCAGTAACACCACCTGTCACCCTCTCCCGACGGGAGAGGGGAACAAACCGCGCTAACCTGACACTTCCTCTTTCACCTGCATCGCCAGGTCAAACGAATGCAAGCGTGCCTGATGATCGAAAATCTGGCCGTTAACCATAATTTCATCCGCCTGCGTCTCACGCAGCACCGCCTCCAGCCCGTGACGCACTTTTGCCTTATCCCCCACCAGCGACATGCTCAGCGCCTGCTGAACGCCATACTGTTCGGATGCCGACCACAGCTGATGCATATTCTCCACCGGCGGCGGCAGCTGGCCGGTCTCACCGCGACGCAACTTCACAAAAGCCTGTTGCATGGAGGTGAACAGGAATTCCGCATCGCGATTGCTGTCGGCGGCAACGATGTTGATGCACACCATCGCATACGGTTTTTCCAGACGCTCTGAAGGTTTGAAGTTTGTGCGATAGAGGTGAAGCGCCTGGTGGAGCATATCAGGCGCGAAGTGTGAGGCAAAGGCGAACGGCAGCCCCAGCTGCGCGGCAAGCTGCGCGCTGTACAGGCTTGAGCCCAGCAGCCACACCGGGATCTTCTCACCGTAGCCTGGCACCGGGCGCACGTGCGGGTTAGGGTCACGCGCGTCAAACCAGTCTACCAGTTCAGCCACATCGCGCGGGAAGTTATCGATGTCGCCGCTCATATGGCGACGCAGGGCGCGCATGGTCGGCTGGTCGCTGCCCGGTGCACGGCCAAGACCCAGGTCGATACGACCAGGATAGAGTGTATTCAGCGTGCCAAACTGCTCGGCAATCACCAGCGGGGCGTGGTTCGGCAGCATCACGCCACCGGAGCCAAGGTGCAGCGTGGTGGTGTTCGCCGCCAGGTAACCAATCAGCACGGAGGTCGCGGCACTGGCGATACCAACCATATTGTGGTGCTCAGCCAGCCAGTAACGGTGATAACCGCGTTTTTCTGCCAGGCGAGCGAGATCGAGAGAGTGGGTAAAGGCTTCTCGAGCTGAGGAGCCTTGAGGGATCGGCGCCAGATCCAGCACCGAAAACGGAATGGTTTTATCAGTCATAACAGCTCACTTTGTCGACGGTGAATCTTTTAATAGTGCATTAAAATTTAATAACCGTTGTTAACAAAGTGAGCTTTTACATTTCTTCTTCAGCCCTGTAACACCAGCCCGGGGAGGCGTTTCCAGTAGCCGTTACAGTCGCTGTTAGCGGTTAACGGCAGCGGAGCATCACCGTTTTCATTGGCGCGGAAGGCATCCAGCATGGCGAATACGCCCGTATCCACCGGTGACAGGCGCACCATGTCGACCAGACCGTTCATCGACGCCAGTTCATTGCCGAGGTTATACACATAGCCGCTCATGGTCTGGATACCGTTCAGGACGAACACCTGCTGATTTTCCTGCGACAGCATGCTGCGCCCGTTCGGGTACTTGATGCAGCAGGTTTCACACTCGTCTTTCGGACGGTCTTCAGAGCGGGCGGTGAAGCAGCGGGCAGAATAGGCCAGCGGCAGATGACCATAGCTCAGTACTTCCACCTCAAACTGATTGCGAATGCCCAGCGTTTCGCACTGGTTGAGCAGGTTAGCCAGCCAGTCGCGCGAGAGTTCGACCGGCATGCACCAGCGCGTCATCCCCTGTTTAAGCAGCAGGCGCAGCGTCACGGCGTTATAGCAGTTCAGCGCATGGCCTGCGACAAACGGCAGTCTGCGTTCGGCGCACATGTTCACTACGCCCAGATCGCTGGCTTCCAGCAGGAATTCACCGTTCTCTACGTAGCGTTTGAGTTCACCCAGTTCGGAGGAGGCCTGGACGAGGGCGAGCGTTGAGAGCACCACCTGTTTACCGCTTCCGGCGAGGCTTTTCGCCATATCCAGCCAGTCGCCCGCTTTGGTGGCGCGGCGCTTGCTGCATACCGCTTCACCGAGGTAAATCACATCTGCGCTGCTGGTTGCGGCCTGGTGGTAAAAATCTTCCAGCGTCTCTTTTGGCCAGTAGTAGAGCACCGGCCCTAATGAATATTTCATGATTATCTCACTGCCATTTACGGTGATACGCGCCAAGCGTGGTTTGTGTACCCTCGGACATCGCACCGAGTGTCTCCATCCACGCCGGTTGCGGTGCGTAGTTCTGCGGGTCTGCCATGCAGCGATCGATAGCCTGGCGCCAGACTTTTGCCACCTGGCTGACGTACGCCGGGCTGCGCTGGCGGCCCTCAATTTTCACCGAGGCGATATTGGCGGCCAGCAGTTCTGGCAGCAGTTCCAGCGTATTAAGGCTGGTTGGCTCTTCCAGCGCGTGGTAACGCTCGCCGTCTACCAGATAGCGGCCTTTGCACAGCGTCGGGTAACCGGCATTTTCGCCGTCCTGATAGCGGTCAATCAGCACGTCGTTCAGGCGCGATTCCAGCCCCTGCGGCGTCTGTTGCCAGCGAACAAAGCGGGCGGGTGAGCAGGCCCCAACGGTATTGGGGGATTCGCCGGTTAAATAGGAGGAGAGATAGCAACGGCCTTCGGCCATGATACACAGGCTGCCAAAGGCAAAAACTTCCAGTGGTACTGGCGTGACGCGCGCGAGTTGCTTAACCTGATGAATAGAGAGCACGCGTGGCAGCACCACGCGGGCAACATCAAAGTGACGATGATAAAAACGCACCGCCTCTTCGTTAGTGGCAGATGCCTGAACGGAGACGTGACGCTCAATATGGGGATAGCGTTCTGCCGCATACTCAAGCATAGCGAGGTCGGCGAGGATCAGCGCATCGGCGCCCAGCTGTGCTGCCATATCCACCGCGCGTTGCCAACGGGCGTAGCCATCAGGATGGGCGAAGGTATTGATGGCGATATGCAGTTTGCGGCGGTGCTGGTGGACGAAGGTAACGGCTTCCTGAAGCTTTTTCTCCGTAAAGTTGAGGCCAGCAAAATGGCGGGCGTTGGTATCATCTTTCAGCCCGATATAGACCGCATCGGCCCCATTTTCGATGGCCGCCTTAAGCGCCGGAAGATTTCCGGCTGGGCAGAGCAGCTCCATAATTTATCCTGATGTAGTCGATCGCAAATTTGTTAACGAGCTGGGATTTTAATTAACCCATACGCGACAATTTTTGATTTAAGGCAGCTAATGGCGTATTGATGGCACCAATAATGAGGTACACCTGACGACAGTTTGTTGATTTACGCCGCTATGTTGTGCTTCGGATATGGCAAAATAGCAGGACTATAGCTATCAGGGAGTAAAGCTCGTGCTGGATAAACTGCGTTCACGTCTCGTACAATTTGGTCCATCAATGCTGAGCGTGCCGGTAAAACTGGCCCCGTTCGCGCTTAAACGCCAGGTGCTGGAGCAGGTGCTGAGCTGGCAATTCCGCCAGGCACTGCAGGACGGTGAGCTGGCGTTCCTGGAAGGGCGCTGGTTAAGCATTGACGTCCACGATATCGGGCTGCGCTGGTTTACCTCTGTTGAGAATGACCAACTGATCGTCCGTGAGTCCGCCGACGCGGATGTGAGCTTTAGCGCCAGCGCCAGCGATCTGCTGATGATCGCCGCGCGTAAGCAGGATCCGGACACACTCTTCTTCCAGCGCCGACTGGTTATCGAAGGCGATACGGAACTTGGTCTGTACGTGAAGAATTTAATGGATGCCATTGAGCTGGAGCAGATGCCGAAAGCGCTGCGTGTGATGTTGATGCAAATGGCAGATTTCGTTGAGGCGGGGCTGAAAACCCCGCCGGAAAGTAAACACACTTCAGTAGGTGAGCCATGCTGATTCGAGTCGAAATTGGGATTGATGCACCGGGTATCGATGCGTTGTTACGCCGCTCTTTTGCGCGGGATGACGAAGCGCAACTGGTCCACGATCTCCGCGAAGACGGCCTGATTACGCTGGGGCTGGTTGCCACCGATGACGAAGGTCAGGTGGTGGGCTATGTTGCCTTCAGCCCGGTTACCGTTCAGGGAGAAGAGCTACAGTGGGTAGGAATGGCACCGCTGGCGGTTGATGAGCACTACCGCGGCCAGGGGCTGGCGCGCCAGCTGGTTTACGAAGGGCTGGACTCGCTCAACGAATTTGGCTATGCCGCCGTGGTGACGCTGGGAGATGCTACGTTCTATGGCCGTTTAGGCTTCGAACCGGCAGCGCATTACGATCTCCGCTGCCGCTGGCCGGGAACGGAATCCGCCTTCCAGGTGCACCGTCTGGCGGATGACGCGCTTAATGGCGTGAACGGTCTGGTTGAGTACCACGACCATTTCAATCGCTTTTAATCAGGCTCTCGCGAAGCGCCTCAAAGGAGCCGTCTCCGGTGACGAGGCGCTCTTTCTGACGCTTCGTCAGCTGCTTAATGCGGTATTCCATTCTGAGCGCCAGCGATCTGTCGCCAACGGGCGCTGAAAAGGCGAGCTGTAATTCCCCTTTCCCCCGCAGCGCTTTGGCACCTTTCCCCGTTTGATGTTGTAGAAAACGCCGCGCCACATCGGTAGTGATCCCGGTGTACAGGGCGTTATCGGCGGTACGAACAAGATAGAGAAACCAGCACACGGTAAACAGATTCAGTATGTTAAGGTGAACGCACCTTAGCATGAGAGAGAGCGAAAATGGAAACTCTGACCACCATTAACCGCTGGCTGGCAAAACAGCATGTCGTCACCTGGTGCGTGTATGACGAAGGTGAAATGTGGTGTGCAAACGCGTTTTATTACTACGATCCAGAGCGCGTCGCCTTTTATGTCCTGAGCGAGGATAAAACCCGTCATGCGCAAATGTCGGGTTCGCAGGCGAAGGTGGCGGGCACGGTGAACGGCCAGCCTAAAACGGTTGCGCTGATTCGTGGCCTGCAGTTTAAAGGGGAGATCCGCCGCCTGGACGGAGAAGAGAGCGACGCGCAGCGAAAACGCTACACGCGCCGCTTTCCGGTTGCCATTGCGCTAAAAGCTCCGGTGTGGGAAATCCGCCTTGATGAGCTGAAATTTACCGACAACACCCTGGGCTTTGGCACAAAGCTTCACTGGCTACGCGCCGAGCAGGCGTAGCGCTTCACGGTTAAACGCGGGCAGATCGTCCGGGGTCCTGCTGGTGATCAGCTGGTCTTTGTCGTTCACAACCTCCTGATCGTAAAACTCAGCCCCCGCATTTTTCAAATCGATAACGATCGGTTTTACGGCCGTGAGTTTACGCCCGCGCACGACATCTGCGCTGATGAGCAGTTGCGGACCGTGGCAGATGGCAAAGACCGGTTTGCCCGTCGAGACAAAGTCTCGCGTGAAGGTCACGAACCGTTCATCCCCGCGCAGGGAATCCGGTGAATGACCGCCGGGTAACAGCAGGGCATCGAAATCTGACGGGCTGACGTTATCGATGGTTTCATCGATGGTCACGCTGGCTTCGCCCTTATGGCCTTTCACCGTTTTACCCGCCTCTTTCTCAATGGTGATGACCTCATGTCCTGCCTTGCGAAATGCCTCGGCTGGCGAGGTGAATTCTGAATCTTCAAACTCGTCGGTGATCAAGACTGCGATTTTCTTGCCCATGCTTCCTCCGTTGTTTTGGCTTCAGACAGATTTTTCTCCGCTTGTGGTAAATACTTACCTGTAACAGACTTCTAAGTGTGGTCGACGACGCTGAGTTCGCAAACGGACAATTCTGTAAAGGGGAGATGAGATGAGTCAGGTACTGATTACCGGCGCGACCGGGCTGGTGGGCGGACATCTGCTGCGGCTGCTGCTTCAGGAGCACCGGGTTAACTATATTGCCGCCCCGACGCGTCGGCCTCTCGCGGATATCTCCGGCGTCTTTAACCCCCACAACCCGCAGCTTACCGATGCACTGGCGCAGGTACAGGATCCTGTTGATATCGCCTTTTGCTGCCTCGGTACAACGCTGCGTGAAGCGGGCAGTAAAGAGGCCTTTGTGCATGCGGACTACACGCTGGTGGTCGATACGGCGCTGACGGCTAAAAAGCTGGGGGCCACACATTTTGTGGTGATCAGTTCGCTCGGTGCCAATGCCGGGTCACCTTTTTTCTACAACAAGGTGAAGGGCAAAATGGAAGAGGCGCTGATTGCCCAGAAGTGGGAGCAACTGACCATTGTTCGCCCCTCCATGCTGCTCGGGCATCGGGATGAACGCCGTTTTAACGAATCGTTTTTCGCGCCTCTGTTCCGCATCCTGCCGGGTAACTGGAAATCCATTGAGGCAGCGGACGTGGCGCGTGCGATGCTAAAAGAAGGGCTCTCGCCATCGCAGGAGGGCGTGAATATCATCCCGTCGGCAAAACTGCGTGAAATCGCACAGGGCGAGGCGTAAACTCCCCCGGCTAATAACCTACTACTCTCCGGGGAATGCTATGACTGGTCAGTCTTCATCTCAGGCGGCTTCACCTGTTCAATGGTGGAAGCCCGCGCTCTTCTTTCTCGTGGTCATCATCGGCCTCTGGTATGTGAAATGGCAGCCGTACTACGGTAAAGCCTTCACGGCCGCCGAAACGCACAGTATCGGAAAATCTATTCTCGCTCAGGCTGATTCCAGCCCGCTTCAGGCGGCGTGGGATTACGCCATGGTCTATTTCCTTGCCGTCTGGAAAGCCGCGGTACTGGGCGTCCTGCTGGGCTCGCTGATTCAGGTGCTTATCCCGCGTCACTGGCTGGTGAAAACCCTCGGTCAGCCCCGCTTTCAGGGTACGCTGCTGGGGACGATTTTCTCCCTGCCGGGCATGATGTGCTCATGCTGTGCAGCGCCTGTGGCCGCCGGGATGCGTCGTCAGCGCGTCTCAATGGGCGGTGCGCTTGCTTTCTGGATGGGGAACCCGTTGTTAAACCCGGCGACGCTGGTGTTTATGGGCTTTGTGCTGGGCTGGCATTTCGCCTTTATTCGTCTGGTGGCCGGGCTGCTGACGGTGCTGGTCGTGGCGACCCTGGTGCAATATCTGGTGAAAGACAAAACCGTAGCGCCTGCGCCAGTTGACGTGGATATCAGCGAACCGCAGGGCGGCTTCTTCGCGCGCTGGGGCAGGGCGCTGTGGCAACTTTTCTGGAGCACCATTCCGGTCTATATCCTGGCGGTTCTGGTGCTGGGCGCGGCGCGCGTCTGGCTGTTCCCGCATGCGGACGGGGCTATCGACAACACGCTGCTGTGGGTCGTTGCAATGGCCGTTGCCGGTTGCCTGTTCGTGATCCCAACGGCCGCTGAAATTCCCATTGTTCAGACCATGATGCTGGCCGGGATGGGCACCGCGCCTGCACTGGCGCTGCTGATTACCTTGCCTGCAATCAGCCTGCCGTCGCTTGTCATGTTGCGTAAGTCATTCCCGGCGAAAGCGCTGTGGCTGACCGCGGGGCTGGTGGCGCTGAGCGGGGTGATGGTAGGAAGTATTGCACTGGTATAAAAAAAGCCCGGTAGCGTTACCGCTTACCGGGCTTTCTGTCAGACGTTCTGGTTACTTGATGTAGGTGAAGGCGGTGGTGACGTGTTTCACGCCGCTCACCCGGCTGGCGATATCGGCCGCCGCTTTCCCTTCACGGTCGGTGACCAGACCCAGCAGGAACACTTCGCCGTTTTCCGTTGTCACTTTCACGTTTGAGGATTTCACCTGGTCCGAGCCCAGCAGCTGGGAGCGTACTTTGGTGGTGATCCAGGTATCAGACGACGCGGTACCCAGGCTGATTGGCTGCCCCTGACGGATTTCATTGAAGACTTCCGTGGTGCCCTCAACGCCCATTGCGATCTGTTTTGCGCGGCTGGAGAGTTCGGTATTCGGCGACTGGCCCGTCAGCAACACTTTGCCCTGATAGGCCGTGACGTTGATACGTGCTTCTTTCTTGATTTGTTCGTCTTTCGACAGCGCACTGTTGACGCGCAGCTCCAGCGTACCGTCATCGACCTGTGTCCCTACGGAACGCGGGTCGGTTGCCGCTTTAGTACCAACCGCGGCGGTACCCACAACAGCCGCAGCGATACATCCCTGAAGCAGTAATGCAGACATAAGGACTGCGAGGGTCGATAAAGCCTTCATAAGAACTCCTTAATCATCCTGGTGAGGGAAAAGCGTGTTATCGATCAAATCGCATAAGCAGTTCACCGTGAGCATATGCATCTCCTGAATGCGCGCGCTACGGTGAGAGGGAATGCGGATTTCCACATCCTGCGGCCCAAGCAAACCCGCCAGCTCACCACCGTCATAGCCTGTTAAGGCAACGATAGTCATGTCGCGGGTGACGGCGGCTTCAACGGCTTTGACAATGTCCCGGCTGTTGCCGCGCGTGGAGATTGCCAGCAGAACATCTCCGGCATGACCCAGGGCTCGCACCTGCTTTGCGTAAATCTCATCATGCAGACGATCGTTAGCAATCGCTGTTAAGACCACATTATCGGTATTAAGTGCAATGGCGGGTAAACTCGGTCGTTCTGTTTCAAAACGATTGATCATGCTGGCAGCAAAATGCTGTGCGTTGGCGGCTGAAGTGCCATTGCCACAACAGAGGATTTTGTTGCCGTTGAGCAGGGATTGCACCAGCGTCATGGCGGCACGAGAGATAGCGTCCGGAAGGGCTTCCGCCGCTGCAATCTGAGTCTGGATGCTTTCAGTGAAGCACACTTTAATTCTTTCGAGCACGTTATCCCTTTTAAATCTTAATTATGCGTCTTCGCCAAAAGCGTTTTTCAGCCATTCGATCGCATTGCCGGTGAAGGCTACCACATCGAACCGGCAATCCACAGTATCAAAACTCCCATTATGGCGGGCAAGCCACAAGTGGGCAGTCTGTAATAATTTATGTTGTTTGGCGAACGTCACGCTGGCGGCAGCGCCGCCAAAACGGGAAGACTGTCGGTAGCGAACTTCTACAAACACGATGACCTCACCGTCTTTCATGATGAGGTCGATTTCGCCGCCACGTCCGCGAACGTTAGCGGCGATAAAGTGCAGTCCTTTGCCTTCAAGCCAGCGACGCGCTTTTAATTCCCACGCGTCACCGGTCTCTTTACGGCTTAACTGGCCGGGACGATTTGTCCCTGCTGGTATTTGAGCCATGATAACTTCCTGTTAATCACACAATCCTGAGTGGCCGTCAGATCGCCGGTATTGCCGTTAAGCTCAAAGCCCGGCACCTGACGCATCTGGGTAAAGTGGTTCGCCAGCGCCCAGGCATCGACACCCATGGCATACAGACGTGCCAGAGAGTAGTCGTTGCGGACGGTGCTCAGCGCCTGCTGCATCAGGGCCGGGTTGCTGCCTGCGAGCATGGGAATTTCGCTGTACTGCAGGCCGTCCATCTCCAGACGGAAATCCGGGCCGGCGGTACCTTGCGCGCTGCGTGAACTGGCGTACAGCGTTGCGCCGCTCTGGCTACCGTTACGCATTGCAATCATCGGTTTGATGAAGGCGATTTCCTGCGGGGTGGCAACGATATACGCTGCATCCACTTTACCACCACCGCTGATCTGCGCGTCGGTAGGTGGCGCAGGGATCGACAGACCGCCAATGGTCACACTCTGCTGCTGCGGCAGGCTTGCGCTGACCGGGCTGCCGTTGAGGGCAATGCCCGCTCCGCCATTGACGCCCGCGCGCAGTTCAGACGCGGAGCCGAATTTCTGCTGCAGCACAATGCCGCCGCCCAACTTCTGCCACTCATCGGCAAAAGCATTAGCAACGCGATCCCCCAGCGTACTGCGTGGGATGAGCAACAGCGGAGCCTGTTTACCCTGCTCGTGAATATGACGCGCCGCATCGCGGGCTTCATCTTCCGGCGACAGCGCGAAGTAGCAGATATTGGCACGGTTCTGAACCTGCTCTGGCTGGTTGAGTGCCAGCACGTTCAGCGTGGTATTGCTCTTCATCAACTCTTCGACATTGTTTTTCAGCAGCGGGCCGACAACGATGCTCGCACCATCCTGTTGAACCTGCGCCAGTACCTGGTCAAGCGGCTTCGAACTGGTGTCGTAGATTTTCAGCTCAGCACCCGGGTTTGCGCTGGTGGTGGCCACTGGCGGTGTTTGCGCGGCAGGTTGTGCCGTTTGTTCTGCGGGCGGTGCAGGCTGAACGTTCTGCGGTTGAGGTTGTTCAGACGCGGTGTCAGTCGCCGGGGCTGCTTGAGTTTCAGCCGGCGCCGGCGTGGCGGGCGGTGCAGGCTGAACGTTCTGCGGTTGAGGTTGTTCAGACGCGGCGTCAGTCGCCGGAGCTGCTTGAGTTTCAGCTGGCGCTGGCGTAGTCGTCGCAGGCGTCGTAGGGGCCGTTACCGGGTTCTGCATCGTTCCCTGTGCTGGCGTCTGCGCGGTGGTCAGGTCACTGGTTTCAGCGGCGGAAGGGCTGACCACATCGTTCACGTTTGCCGCCTGTGCCGCCTGGGTCGGCACTGCGCTGCCCGTCACTGGCGTCGTGCCGTTTTTCGCGGCTTCAAAACCCTGCTGAATAGTGCGACCGAATACCGCCGCCTGACCGTTTAAGGGCAGAAGGAGTGCAATCTTGCTGGTCGAGGCCGGCTTAAAGTTCTGCACGTTTACCAGCTGTGTCGGCAGCATTTTCGCGCCCGGATTCTGCGGGTAGCGGGTCTGCCAGTCAGTGATACCGGCTTTCAGCATCTTCGGATCGTTGCGGTTGTTAAACCACATCTGCTGCAGATCCAGCCAGCCCTGCAGGACGTTTTCATCTGCATTGATCACCAGTGCACGCGCCTGTTCCTGCGTCATAGAGGCCAGCGCCTGCCACGTGGCATCGATATTTTTCTGCTTATCAGCTCCGCCGAGCAGAGGCTCCTGGGCGATCAGCGCACGGAGCAGCGTCAGGGAAGGGCGGCCCTGTTCAGCGGTAATGCCCGCCTGCCAGAAGCGAGCCTGCTGATTTTTGTCCAGCGCGCTCACGTCGATATCCCCGAGGATCTTTTTCGCGGCATCGTAATCTTTCAGCGCGACTTTCAGCTCGGCAGAGAGCAGGCGCTGCTCACGACGCTGAACATCATTCAGATCTTTTGGCAACTGGTTGAACAATTCGGCAGCCTGCTGGGTTTTACCCTCTTTCAGCAGTGCACGAATGGCGAGTAATTGCCAGTTGGTCTTGGTATCATTTGAGCTCTGCGACATTTGTTGCAGATAAAAGCCAGAGTCAGCCTGAGCAGAACCCTGCAAATGGGCGGTGCTCTGGTCGGGTGCCTGGGTGCCACAGCCTGCAAAGATCAGGGCTGCCAGCAGGAGCGGCACGCTGCGCGTGGCTTTTTTTCGAAGAAACGTTAACGGTACCATACTGTATCCAGTGATTTTTTTTACGCAATGCTCAATATTAAATCGGCA
The DNA here is from genome assembly GCF_057320345.1 of Enterobacter cloacae complex sp. 394I7. Classification (NCBI taxonomy): domain Bacteria; kingdom Pseudomonadati; phylum Pseudomonadota; class Gammaproteobacteria; order Enterobacterales; family Enterobacteriaceae; genus Enterobacter; species Enterobacter cloacae complex sp. 394I7. The sequence goes on from NZ_JBXWCR010000008.1 coordinate 136,421, forward strand.
ATACGGACGAAACAATGAAACAACACGAAACGGCAGATAATTCTCAAGGCCAGCTCTATATTGTACCTACTCCTATCGGGAATTTATCTGATATTACCCAACGTGCGCTTACCGTATTGCAGGCTGTTGATTTAATTGCCGCTGAAGATACCCGACATACTGGCTTACTGCTCCAGCACTTCGCCATTAGCGCGCGTTTGTTCGCGTTACACGATCACAATGAGCAACAAAAAGCCGAAACGTTGGTGGCGAAGCTGAAAGAGGGGCAGAACATTGCCCTGGTCTCCGATGCGGGTACGCCGCTGATTAACGACCCCGGCTACCATCTGGTGCGTACCTGCCGTGAAGCCGGGATCCGCGTGGTGCCGCTGCCTGGCCCATGTGCGGCTATCGCGGCGCTGAGCGCTGCGGGTCTGCCTTCCGACCGCTTCTGCTATGAAGGTTTCCTGCCTGCCAAATCCAAAGGCCGACGCGACGTGTTAAAAGCGCTGGAAGCTGAACCGCGCACCCTGATTTTCTACGAATCTACGCATCGCCTGCTGGAAAGCCTGGAAGATATGGTGACCGTCTGGGGGGAAGCCCGCTACGTGGTGCTGGCACGCGAGCTGACCAAAACCTGGGAAACCATTCACGGCGCACCGGTAGGAGAACTGCTGGCGTGGGTGAAGGAAGACGAAAACCGCCGCAAGGGCGAGATGGTGCTGATTGTCGAAGGACATAAGGCGCAGGAGGACGCATTGCCTGCCGATGCGCTTCGTACACTTGCGCTGCTGCAGGCTGAACTGCCGCTCAAGAAAGCGGCTGCGCTGGCGGCAGAGATCCACGGCGTGAAGAAAAACGCACTGTATAAGTATGCGCTGGAGCAGCAGGGGTAATATATCGGCCCGGCAATCACGCCGGGCCAGTTAATTTTACTTCGCGGGAATGGCCTCGTACACCAGCGTTTCCAGCGGCTGCAGCGTAATCACCACGGCCTTTTGATACTCTCCTGGTACGGTTGTGTTACTGCCGTACACGGCGTTCAGACTGAACTGCGTCATGCCCCCTGTCGGGATTTCAAAGTCTTTTGCCAAATCCAGATAATAGCTTTGCGGCTTATCTGACGGGTTTCGCAAGCCCAGAATGGCTTTGTCTTTGCTCCAGGAGGCCCAGCCGTAAACCTCAAGCGCCGTCGGGTCGCCACCGATCCAATGCGTATCCACTAGCACGCTGGCGTTATTTCGCGCCCATTTTGCTGCCTGCGCCAGGGTGTCCCATTTCGCCTTATTCAGCATTGATGGCGTGATATATAACTCCTGCAGTTGCGTCCCCGTGGCGAAGTAGCTCCAGACCTGATCGGCAAAATCGCTGTCCGTTTGCACCTTCTCCAGTCCGTAATAGGCATTTTCCGCGCTGACTATCCCGTGGTACATCAGCGAGTTCAGCGGGAACAGTGGGCCTTTACGCACAATAGAGCGGTATGTTTCAGCATCGCGGTAGGTCATCCACTGCTGTACCGGCGTGCCGGGGCCGTAAAGGTTGATGTCATCCCCCTGACGCCAGATGGAGTCGGCATAGAACAGCCAGGACGGGCTGGCGTCGGTACCCGTTGTCAGGTTGATAAACAGATTGGGGTTTGCGCTGCGCATGTTATGCAGCAGGGCGATAGACGCATCAAAATCGGACGCGAACTGGCTGCCAGTAATATGCGAGTTGGCGTTGCCCATCCCGTCGAGCTTAAACGAGGTGATATGTTCGTTTTTAATCAGCTTGATGATCTGCTCATTGAAGTTTTTGAAGTAGCGCGGGCCCGAGAGAGCCAGCTTCCCGTCTACCGTTTCGAAGCCGTACTCTTTGGCGTGGGAGACGCGAATATCGCGCGGCTTATTATAACCTCCCCACGGTGAGAGCCACAGCCCGACGGAGCTGTGCAGACTGTCCGCTTTTTCCCTGACCTTACCAAAGCCGTGGCTGAAGGCCGGGCCAAACAGCCAGCGTCCGGTACGATCGTCCCAGCCATCGTCCAGCAGGAATGCATCCAGCGCCACGCCGCGTCCGGTGATAAATTCTTTATTCCACTCATCCATCCGCCCCAGCACATCCTGTTCGGTGTAGGGGTTAAAGAAGCCGATATCCATCCAGCTGTTGTAGTGCAGATAGGGTTTGTACGCCCGTGGGCGCACGGCGTCGATAAACTGGTTTACGCTACGGCGCAGCTGGCTGGTTTCCGGGAACGTGCCAAAGTAGGTGGTAAAGCTAACCGGTGCGTCAGGCTGAACCGGCGTTTTCAGCTCCACGTTCAGATTGGTCGTCGCTTCATAGGCATACGTATTCACGATTGGCTTATCCGGCAGGATAAAGAACGAATCAGCAATAATGGGCGAGCTGTTGATGGCGCCATCAACGTACGGCGCCTGAGACTGCTTTTTCGTCGGGAAGAAGGTGATTTTCGCCACCTCTCGCGGCTGGCCGACGGCCGCAATGGTGTAATCAATACTGGCATATTTTCCCTTCACCAGATTCAGCTTCACCGTCACGTTAAAATCCGGACGGGTGAAATCAATGACAATCGCGTTGTCCTGTTTTTCTACATGCTTAATTGTAAAGTCTGCAGTATGAATTTTGGTTTCATCCGGCAGGGTCAGAAAGAACAGCTCCTGCGGCGTAAGCGGATGGTTAGCCGTTTTGTCTTTCACTACCACCGTTGAACTGGCGTCATCAAACGAGAGGGCAATGGAGTCGTTATCGAGCGCGTATTGCGCTGCCGCCGCGCCATGAGAAACACACAAGGCAAGCATCGAGAGTGTGAGCACTTTTTTCATCAGGGTAAGATCCTTATTAGTAATGCTTCAGCATTCGGGTGATGGACTGCTCCAGCCAGTAGCGCTGGGTGCCGAAATTAATGCGCAGGTAGTGTTCGCCGTTTTGAACGTAGTGGCTGCCATCTTCGAGGACGACGCCAGCCTGATGGGCGAAATGTCGGGTCAATTCAGTGGCGCTACGTTCATCTGCGCTGACGTCAACCCAGGCCAGATACGATGATTCCGGGTTCATCATTTTCCAGGCCGGGAAGTGGGTCTGGATGGCCTCTGCCAGATAGCCAGCGTTACGGCGCAGATAACCATTCAACGCGTCGAGCCACGGCAAACCATGCTGGTAGGCAAGAATAATTCCCCATATCCCGAATATATTGGGTGAGGTGATGGCGTTCTTCTCAAGCTGGTGGCGAAAGCGCTGGCGCAGGGTGGCATCCGGAATGATGGCGTAGGAGGTTTTCAGCCCGCCAAGGTTGAACGCTTTATTCGGGGAGGTCAGCAGGATCAGATTGTCCTGCGCCGCGCAGCCGGATGCCACACAGCTGACGAAATGACCGTCCAGAATATGTTCGGCGTGGACCTCATCAACCATCAGAAGGGTGCCGTAGCGTTGACAGAGGTCTGAAACCTGGCGTATCTCATCGGCGTGCCAGATCCTGCCGGAAGGGTTATGCGGCGAGCAGAAGAACCACAGTTTTGGACGGTATGTTCTGAGCTGTTCTTCCACCAGATTAAAATCAAGCTGGTAGCGATTTTCCCTCACGCTCAGTGGGTTTGCCAGTATCGCTACCCCCTGACGCTGGGCGGCCATGGCAAACGGATCGTACACCGGTGTGTTCATCATCACCGTGTCGCCAGGTTTACAAAACGCCTGAACCGTATAATGCAGCGTGGAGACGGTACCGTACGTCAGCGTGATCCACGATTTATCGACGTCAACCTGATGACGTTCGCGCTGGAAGGCGATAACCGCATCGTAAAATTCGTCAAAGCACCAGGTGTAGCCGAAGGTGCCATGCTCCACGATGCGCTGGAAACCTTCTGTCACGGCAGGTGGGGAGGTGAAATCCATATCGGCAATCCACAGCGGGATAAAGCCTTCAGGCACATCACCAAAGCGCGAGCGGACAAAGGCGTGATCCCATTTTCGACACCGGTCGCTTTTACGCTCAATGATTTCGTCAAAATTAAACACCACAACCCCCTGTTAAATTAAGGCTTCAATGCCGGTTTTTACGCTTTGCACCTGCGGGCCGATGATCACCTGGACGCTGTGCGCATCCAGCACCACGACGGACAATGCACCGGCCTCTTTTAACGCCTGCTGGTCGATCAGACTCATGTCTTTCACCACCAGACGCAGCCGGGTAATGCAATTATCAAGCGACTCGATGTTCTCTTTACCGCCGAGCGCACGCAGGATAAGCCCATGATCGTATTTCGATTTTCCGCGTGCCCGGGTATTGGCCTCGACGGCCTGCTGTGCACCCTGGGTGTCCACTTCACGGCCCGGCGTTTTAATATCGTGTTTGAGGATGTACCAGCGGAAGACGAAGAAGTAGAGGGCAAACCAGGCAATGCCTACCGGGAATACCAGATACCATTTGGTCGACATCCCTTGCATGACCCCGAAGATAAGCAGGTCCAGAATGCCGCCGTCGGTGTTGCCGATGGTCACCCCCAGCAGAGCCATGACCATCAGGGCCAGGCCCGACATCACAATATGGAAGGCGTAAAGGGCAGGAGCGATAAACAGGAACAGGAATTCAATTGGCTCGGAGATCCCAGTGACGACGGAGACCAGCACGCCGGAGAGCAGCAGGCCTTTAATCACCGGGCGGTTTTCCGGGCGGGCCGTGCGATAGATGGCGTATGCCACCGCCGGTAAGCCGAAGATAAAGGTCGGCATAAAGCCCTGCGACAGGAACGCGGTAACGTGCGGGCTGAACGGCAGACCCGCTTTCAGTTCGGCGTAGAAAATGTTCAGCGCCCCGGCGACTTCATGACCATTGACCATCTCAATACCGCCCGCGGGCGTGAAGCGCACCATCGCCAGCAAAATATGGTGCAGGCCAAAGGGTTTGAGCAGTAGTACCCCCACGCCGTAGAGGAACGGGCCGAACACGCTGGTGCTCTGGATAATATGGCCAATCCCGGTAATGCCCAGCGCAACGTACTCCCACAGCAGGGGAATAAACAGCCCCACCAGTGAGAGGGTGAGGGCGGTGATAATCGGCACAAAACGAATGCCGCTAAAGAAGGCGAACGCGTCGTGTAAAACGGTGTCCTGAAAACGTTCGTGCAGGAAAAAGGTAATGACCCCAACCACGATACCGCCCAGCACACCCATCTCCAGGGTTTGAATGCCCAGCACCATCGATTGCCCGACTTGTCTCATGGAGGCGGCATCGGCAAGCTGGTGGGTCGCAATCAGGTAATAATTGATGCTCATGTTCATCAGCATATAGCCAACAAACCCGGAAAAAGCGCCCACTGCTTTGTTGCGTCTGGCCAGCCCCATTGGGATCGCCATGGCAAACATGAGGGGAAGATAGGTAAAGGCGAAGCCGCCGACCATGGCAATAAAGCCAAAGGTGAGCTGAGTTAATTCGCCGCCCAGAAAGGGGAAACTTTTGAGGGTGGAGGGGCTGGTAACAGAACTACCGATACCCAGCAATAACCCCATAAAGGCCAGAAGGGAGACCGGGAACATAAAGGTCTTTCCCAGGCTCTGAAAAAACTCCCACGCTTTCGATTTAAACGACTTTTCCTGTGTCATGTAGGGACTCCTCGGAATTATTTATCGTAATGGAAGGCGCTGTCTGGCTTAAGGACGCGCCTTCATATTTGCGAGGCTTATAGTTATTTTTGAGTTATTGATGTTCTATGCGATGAGATCAGGCTTCCGCCGGGAGCAGCAATCGGTTCGCCGAGCCGCACACGGTGATTTTGCTTCTGACCACGTCTTTCATGGCATCCATGCCAACCCGCATGTAGAAACGCGGATCGTTGCCCTGCGGGTTCTCAGCAAACCAGGCCTTAACGGCGCCAGAGAACGCAATTTTTAGCTCGGTTGCCACGTTCACTTTGCAAACGCCTAGCTCTATGGTGCGGCGAACATCGTCATCCGGCACATCACTCGCCCCGTGCAGCACCAGCGGTACGCTCACCACGTCGCGGATTTCAGCCAGCCGCCGGAAGTCGATTTTCGGACGTTTGGTATAAAGACCGTGGGCGGTTCCGATGGCCACGGCCAGGCTGTCGACGCCGGTCAGCGCAACGAAGCGTTTCGCTTCCTGCGGGTCGGTCAGAAACGCGCTTTCAGCGTCCACGCTCATGTCATCTTCCACGCCGCCCAGGCGGCCCAGTTCGGCTTCAACGCTGCAATCGTTGAGGTGGCAGAAGTCGACCACTGATTTCACCAGCTTTACGTTTTGCTCAAACGGATAGTGGCTGCCGTCGATCATCGCGCTGCGCACACCCGCGTTAACTTTGCGACGAATGTCGTCGAGCGATTCGTGATGATCGAGGTGCAGCGCCAGCGGCATCTCGTAAGTGGTGGAGTACGCGCTGCACAGGGCGTAGATCTCTTCCAGTGCAATGTGCTTAAAGGTGCCCGGCGTGCCCGCGAGGATCACCGGCGATCGCATTTCACTACACACTTCGAGGATCGCCTGGATCGTCTCCGCGTTATGGATGTTGAACGCCGGTACGGCATAGCCTTTCGCCTGGGCGTCCAGCAGAAGATATTTTGTCGAAATAATACTCATGATCGGATCCTCTTAAGCCTGCCACGGATGAATAACGACGCCCTGCACGACACGGTTAACCGTGCCGCTGGCGGACGGTGTATCCGGGGTATTGCCCACACGAAGTGACTGGGACAGAGCAAAGACCTGGGCGTACATCAGGAAGCAGAAAGCCTGCTCCATATCGATAAACGTGCGAGCAGGGGGCAGCAGGATATGCGGGCCAGCCTCAACGACCGGATCGGTTTCGGCGGCAATGGCCACCACGCGCATGGCCTGACGATCGCGGCGCAGCTCAGCAAGCAGATCCAGATCGTACAGCCGCGTATACGGATGGCTGGAGACAAACACCACCACCAGCGTTTCGCGATCCACCAGCGATTTAGGGCCATGGCGGAAACCGGTTGGGGAATCGTAGAACGCCGCCAGCTTGCCTGCCGTCAGCTCCAGCACCTTCAGCGCCGATTCACGAGCGGCCCCCTGCAGACCCCCGCTTCCCAGATAGACGATCCTTTTCCACGGATCGTTGCCAAAGACGCTCTGGCTGAAATCGCCCAGTGACGTGAGGATCGTCTGGCAGCGTTCGGCCACATCGCGGAAGGTATGGCTGTTGATCGTCTCCGGGGCGAAGACTGCCAGGCAGCTTGCCATCATGGTGGTAATGCTGCTGGTCATCGCGAACCCGCGATCGTGTGTTTCGGCAGGCATCAGCAGCGCATACGCGTTATCGCTGTTTACCGCGGTCTGATAAAGGCTTCCCGCCTCATTACAGGTGATCGACAGGTGGTAGCACTCCGGCACACACTGGTTTGCCAGTTCAACGGCGGCTACGCTTTCCGGACTATTGCCGGAACGGGCAAACGACACCAGCAGCAGCGGGTGTGCGGCGCTCAGGTAGTCCATCGGATTCGTGACCAGATCGGTCGTCGGTACGGCGGTAATGTTTTTCCCGGTGTGGCTGGCGAGCCAGGGCGAAATGATGTCGCCGATAAAGGCCGAGGTGCCTGCCCCCGTCAACACGATCCGCAGCTCGCGCTTGCGCAGCAGCGGCGTCAGGAAGTTATCGATCGACGCGCGCAGGTTATCGATATTGTTGAGTGAGCGGATCCAGCTGGCAGGTTGCTGGCGGATCTCTTCTTCGGTCCATGTGCCGGTGGTGGCGGTAGTGTTGGTTTCTGACATAACTCAGTCCTTAGTCGTGTGAATTCCACATCAGACGCTGGCAAACGTGTCGCTATCTTTCGTTTCGTTTCACTTGTTCACTTAAGCAGTTAAATAAAATCTATAGAAAAGAAATCGAAAGTTCAATGAAAGAAAAGAAATAAAACGAAAAGTGTGATCGGCAAAGAAAAGGCATTGATTAAGGAAAAGAAAAGAAAGACCTTGCGATCGCTTGCCGCAAGGCCCAATAACGGGACAATGAAAGGTCTAAAGGGGAAGAGCCAAACCCTGGATCCAGATCTGCTGAAGGTATAAGCCTTCATCCAGCGCAATCATATTGGCACGCTTGCCCGGTTTTAATGAACCGAGCTGGTGATCAATACCCAGCAATCGGGCAGGGTGCAGCGAGGCCATATGGATCGCATCCGCTGGCGTTATTCCCGCCTGCGCCACCATATTGCGCACGGCGGCATCGAGAGACAGCGTGCTGCCTGCAAGCCCACCGGAAGCGGTGCGTACCACCCCACCGTGCATGTTGACCTCGTCGCCACATAGCCTGTAACGTCCGTCGGGCATCCCTGCGGCCTGCATGGCATCGGTAATCAGAACGATCCGCTCTTTGGCACAGCAGGCGCACAGCCGCAAAGCACCCGGGTGAACGTGATGCCCGTCGGCAATCAGTTCCAGCCATGCCCGCGGGTCCGTCAAGCCTGCACCGACCATACCGGGTTCACGATGATGGAGCCCGGTCATGCCGTTATAACAGTGCACTAACCCATCAGCGCCCGCCTCAAAAGCGTCAAGCGTTTGATCGTACGTCGCGGCGCTGTGACCCAGCATGACCCGTATCCCACGCTGCTTAAGGTGGCGAATGGCCTGCAACGCACCGGGTTTCTCCGGTGCCAGAGCGACAACCCTGAGGGTGTGTTGCGATACTTCTATCAGCGAGTCCAGTTCGCTGACATCCAGCTCACGAAACAGCGCTGGCGGATGTGCTCCTTTGTTCTGTGGCGTAAAGTAGGGACCTTCAAGATAGCTGCCCAGTATCTGCGCGCCGGGACCCCCGGACATACAGCGCCGGGCGATGCGTGCGAGCGCCCGGTGGACAGTCTCCAGCGGTGCGGTGACGGTCGTCGGTAAAAAAGCCCCTGTGCCTTCACGCGCTTTATGCATCGCCAGCGTGTCCAGCACCTCTGGGGCATCATCCATCACGTCCACACCCGCGCCACCGTGAACGTGGGTATCGATATACGCCGGGCAAAGCTGGTCGGCATCCCGGGCATGCACGCCAGCTGGGATCGGCTCGATGGCGGTGATAATTCCGCTCTCCATGCGTAGCTGGTGATCGTCCAGCCAGCCCCGCTCGGTCAGCAGCCGACGCGCGCGCAGTACCTGGCTCATATCCCTTCCTCAGCGGGGGCTTCCTCACGACAGCGCCCCAGCTCATCCACCAGGCTGGTCAGGCCTCGATGCCCGCATTCCAGGGCCTGCAGACGAAAGGCTTCGCTGCTTAACCCGTCGCGCTCCAGCACCATCTCAAGCAACAGCTGCAGGTTTGTACCGGTAATCACTTCGCTGCCGGGTCTTTTCATGGCGAGTGTTGATGCCACCCGGAACGGCGTCCCCCCGAGCAGATCGGTGAGAAACACAATATCGTGCTGCCCGTCCAGTTCACTGACTGCCTGTTCAAGCTGCGCGGTCAGCCGCGCGGTGGTGGAGCTTTCAGGAAAATCGATGGCGATAAACTGCGGCTGCTCGCCGAGGATTTGTTTCATCGCCTGTTCAAGCCCGCTGGCAAACCCGCCGTGACCCGTCAAAATAATGCCTAACATTGCGACCTCTTTGCTTTACAGGAAGTGACAGAACTTACCGACAACCCCCAGCACAACGGTGATACCGATCAGGCGCAGTGGGGTCCAGCCGCGACGAACCAGCCAGAACATGGTCAGGGTATAGACCAGCGGCAGGAAAGCGGGCATCAGTTTGTCGATAACATCGGCTTGCAGCTTGACCACCGCATCCCCGGCCTTGATTTCAAGCGTGGTGTTGAGACGTACGTAGGTTGCCACCAGCGCGCCAATGACCGTCATCCCCACGATGGAAGCCGCGTGGCCGACCTTTTTGGTATTGGCTTTAATCAGCGGGATGGCTGCCACACCCATCCGGTAGGCGTAATGTGCCAGGCCAAAACGCAGGCCAAGATGCACTACGTTAAACAGCACAATAAAGACCACCGCACCCAGTATGGAGCCTTGCAGGGCAAGGCTTGCGCCGATCCCGCCGCAAATTGGCAATAGCGTAAGCCAGAACATGGCATCGCCAATGCCGCCAAGCGGTGCCCCCACGGCGATCTTGGTGCTCTGGATACTGTTGACATCCTGCTTGGAGCGCTCCATCGCCAGGATGATGCCAATGACAAATGTCACCAGAAATGGATGCGTATTGAAGAAGCCCATATGGCCTTTCATGGCGCGGGCCAGATCCCGCTTGTTGGTATGGATCTTTTTCAGCGCGGGCAGGAGGCCATACAGCCAGCCGGAAGCCTGCATACGTTCATAGTTAAACGAGGCCTGCAGCAGCATCGAACGCCAGGCGACACGGTTAATATCCTTTTTCGTCAGCTCGGCACCAATATGTTGATCTTCATAGACGTTTTCATTCACGCCCGTGAGCAGCGTCTCTTCGTGGTCAGAAACGCCAGGCAGCGTAGTTTGATTAGATGCCATCTTCGAATTCCTCTTTCTGGGCTGCAGGTGTCGCCGGTTCAGGCGATTTACGCATCAGGTCAATCAGCGCCATTGCCAGCGCAGCCGCGGCAATCGCCAGCACCGGCAGTTTCAACCAGGCTGCGGCAACAAAGCCGATGATAAAGTAAGGGATATAGACGTTTTTCATCATGATTTTCAGCAATACGGCGAAGCCAATCGCGGGCATGATGCCGCCGGCGACGCCGAGGCCGTCAATCAGACGTTCCGGCAGCACATCAATGGCGGTTTTCGCGTGTTCAGCGCCAAAGTAGATCGGCAGGAAGGCACACAGAAAATAGAAGATACCGAGCGCCAGCAGTGCCAGATAGTTGACTCTTTCGATGCCGTTCGTGTCCGCATTGGCTGCCATGCGGTCACAGCGTGACATCACCCCGGACATGACGGAGAACAGGAAAGTGATCCCCATCTGTACCGCAACCGCAAACGGGACGGCGACCCCAACGGCGACATCCGGCTTCACACCGGTGCTGATCGCAAACGTGGTGCCGACAATCGTGCCGATAATGACGTTTGGCGGTTGCGCGCCGGCCAGCGGAGCCAGCCCCATCCAGACCAGCTCCAGCGTACCGCCCGTTAAAATACCGGTGTGCAGATCGCCCAGAATGAGGCCAACCAGCGGCCCGAGCACCACCGGGCGGTGCATGTGCGTTAACCCGTTAAACATATCCAGGCCCGCGATAAAGGCGAGAATGCCCAGCGCGAATGCCTGCAAGAGACTAATTTCCATTGTGAATCCCTCAGAGCAGTTTAAAGAGATCCAAAGCAGTCTCAGTCGGAACACCCTGAACGAAGCATCCCACTCCGGCGGCTTTCAGGCCGTTAAATGCGGCGATATCGTTCGCATCGACAGAGACCGTTTTGGCAATTTGTTTTTTGCCACTGGCGTAATGCAGGTTTCCTACGTTGATACGGGTGATGGGCACGCCGCCTTTGACCAGCGTCAGAAAATCCGCGGGTGATTTGCAGACCAGCAGAATTTTCTGGCGCTCGGCAGCGCGATGAATGTTGTCGATCACTTTTTGCAGCGACCAGAAACGCACGGCGATCCCTTCTGCGAGCACCATCTCCATCAGGTTTTGTTGAACCGGATCCTCAGCGACTTCATCATTAGCGACCAGCACCAGGTTGGCCCCCGCAAACCCAACCCATTGCACACCTACCTGACCGTGGATCAGGCGTTCATCGATGCGGCATAAGACAATGTTTGGCATAGCGCTTTCCTCTTTTTAATTATGCGTTTTGAGTCGTTACGCCTTCGCAGGCGGCATGGTACTGCTGGAGTATGTCCTGAATGTGGTCGAGGATGAGGTCCCGTGGTGTCGACTTGAGAGCACCCTCGCGAACTTTGCTGTACTGCAACGGCAGGTACTGGCTGATCAGCGGCAGCGGGATCGGTTCGTCTGCCAGGTTGCGTACCAGTCGCGCAAAGGCTTCGTCGATCTGGCTGTCCGGCCAGTAATAGCGCACCCGATCGGAGTAGCTATACCCGCGTGCCAGGCGTCGCGCATTGCCATCACCGTGATAATGGCTTTGCCAGTATTCGGGGCGATCGAGCATCACGTTTTCCAGGACATGACGCAGGCCCGAACAGGCTTTTGCAGGCAGCAACTCTTCTTCAATGGCGGCCAGCGAGAACAACGCTTCACGCAGGGCAAAGGTCAGTGCCGGGCCAACTTTGAGGATGGCGAAGTGATCTTTCACCAGCTGGCGCAGCGCCTGCGGTGTCTGGTAGTCGGTAGAGTGCGCTTCAAATATCAGCGTGTCGTAAGCTTCAACCATATGACTCAGGGCGACGGCGTTTTGCGGTTGATAGTCACACACATGTGCGTGGTCAAACTCAACGCCAGGCTGAACCACCAGGCCAATAATGCGTGGCCAGATGTCGCTTAACCCTTCTTTCTCGAACGCGTGGCGGTGAGCTTCAAGGGTGGCACGCGCGGCTTCTGGGGTCGTGACGGCAAGCTCGGTGAGCGTTTCATGCGCGCCGCCCGGAACCGGCACTTCCGTACCGATGACATAGACCAGGTCAGCGACATCAGCGTGCGCCAGGCTGGTTTTCTCCGCAATTTTCGCCAGGCGCGCCGCGCGCTCGGCAACGATGGCGTCGGTTAACGGTACTGGATCGTCTTCGCAGGACATGCTGCAGTCGAGGTGGATCTTTTTAAACCCGGCGGCGACATAGCTTCTGATCAGATCTTCGGCATTCGCCATCGCCTGCCGGGCAGGCAGGTTTTGCCAGCGGTTTGGCCCTAAATGATCGCCACCGAGGATCAGTTGCGATGTCGGGAAACCAAGGGATTCCGCCAGCTTACAGACGAACCCGTGAAAATCGGCGGGCGTCATACCGGTGTAACCGCCAAATTGATCCACCTGATTAGAGGTGGCTTCAATCAGCAGCGTCGTGTGATGCAGTTGGGCGTAACGAATTGCGGCTTCAAGTACCAGTGGATGTGCGGAACAAACGGCATAAATCCCGTTCGCATTCCCCCGTTTATGTTGTTCCACCATTTCTGTCAGATGTTTCACTTTCCTCTCCATTTCGGATGGTGATGGTTTTCATCTTTCGTTTTGTTTCATTTAATCCTGCATCATGGTGGTATAAAAATAAAACGAAAGATAATAGTTTTCCGATCTGTTTCACAAAAGAAACATAATGAAAGGTTTCAGCGACGAGGGAGTGCGCTGACTGGAAGCAGGCAGGGCTTGCATTCCCATAAAAGAAAGGCGTTAATAGACAAAACGAAATGAAACGAAAGACCATTTATTAAGGAGCTCGCATGAGCAGCACCGATTCATCCGCGGAGAAGCGCGTCACCGGCACCAGTGAAAGGCGAGAGCAGATCATTCAGCGGTTGCGGGCACAGGGAAGCGTGCAGGTTAACGATCTTTCTCATTTATATGGCGTTTCCACGGTGACGATCCGTAACGACCTGGCGTTTCTTGAGAAGCAGGGCATTGCCGTTCGTGCTTATGGCGGAGCGCTGATTTGTGAAGGCAATGCGCCTGGCACTGAACCCTCCGTGGAGGACAAAAGTTCGCTCAATACTGCAGTTAAGCGCAGTATCGCGCAGGCGGCCGCCGCGCTGGTGAAGCCGGGTCATCGCATTATTCTGGATTCCGGAACCACGACGTTTGAAATCGCCCGTATGCTGCGTCAGCACACGGATGTTATTGCCATGACCAACGGAATGAACGTGGCGAATGCATTACTGGAAGCGGAAGGGGTGGAGCTGCTGATGACCGGTGGGCACTTGCGCCGCCAGTCGCAATCCTTTTACGGCGACCAGGCAGAGCAGTCCTTACAGAATTACCACTTTGATCTGCTTTTTCTGGGGGTCGATGCCATCGACCTCGATCGCGGCGTCAGTACCCACAATGAAGATGAAGCCCGACTGAACCGGCGGATGTGCGAGGTGGCAGAGCGTATTATCGTGGTCACTGACTCCAGCAAATTTAACCGTTCGAGCCTGCATAAAATCATCGATACCCAGAGAATTGATATGATTATCGTCGATGAAGGGATTCCGCCTGAGAGCCTGGAAGGGCTGCGTAAGAGCGGGATAGATGTGGTGTTGGTGAAGGGATAAGTTGCCCCCCTCTCTTTGGGAGAGGGGGAAAACGATCACGTCACCGGTGCCGGGTTAAACACCGCCAGCTGGTTATGTAACCCCCATTGATCGGAGAATGTCTTCTTACGGCCGCTTGCCACGTCCAGAATGAAGTGGAACAGCTTCCAGCCGACATCCTCAATACTCTCTTCGCCAGTGGCAATGGTGCCCGCGTTGATGTCCATTAGGTCATACCAGCGGTTTGCCAGCTCGGTACGGGTGGCCATTTTAATCACCGGTACCGCCATCAGCCCGTACGGCGTGCCGCGCCCGGTGGTAAAGACCTGCACCGTAATGCCGGATGCCACCTGCTGTGTGCCACAGACGAAGTCGCTGGCAGGGGTCGCGGCGTAAATCAGGCCGCGTCTGGTGGGGCGCTGGCCCGGGGAGAGCACTTCAACAATGGCGCTCTGGCCGGATTTGGCAATCGAGCCGAGGGCTTTTTCCACCACGTTCGCCAGACCGCCTTTTTTATTGCCCGGAGAGGGGTTGGCGCTGCGATCGGTTTGTCCCATGTCGAGATAGTTATCGTACCAGGCCATCTCCTCAAGCAGGCGTTTGCCCACCTCTTCATTGATGGCGCGTGGGGTGAGCAGATGGATGGCATCACGCACTTCGGTCACTTCGGAGAACATCACCGTGGCGCCACAACGGACAAACAGATCCGAGGCATGGCCCACCGCCGGGTTCGCCGTGACGCCTGAAAACGCATCGCTGCCGCCGCACTGAGTGCCTATCACCAGCTCTGACGCCGGGCAGGTCTCGCGCTGGCGCTGGTTCAGTTTTTCCAGATGGAGCTCCGCCACCTGAAGGATATCGTCAACCATTGAACGGAATCCGACGTGATGCGCATCCTGTAAACGAACAATGCTGGCCTCGTCGACCGGAATGGCATTCACATCTTCGGTGCCCTGCAGCAGACGCTCTGGCTGCAGCTTTTCGCAACCGAGACCAATGACCATCACTTCGCCACCGAAATTCGGGTTCAGCGCGATGTTATGGATGGTACGAATCGGTACCACGGCCGCCGGAGCATTGATGGCCACACCGCAGCCGTACAGATGGTTCAGACCTACCACGCCGTCGACATTCGGGTATTTCGGCAGCAGGTCGCGCTCAATGATTTTCACCACGTAATCCACCACGCCTGCCACGCAGTGCACGCTGGTGGTGATACCGAGCAGATTCTTGGTGCCTACGCTGCCGTCCGCATTCCTGTACCCTTCGAATGTGTACCCTTCCAGCGGGGGCAGTGGCTCAGGAACTCGGGTGGCCAGGGGGAGCGTGTTCAGCGGCGGCGCTTCGGGTAGCTCAACCAGCGACTCCTCAATCCAGCTCCCCTGAGGAATAGCGCGAACCGCATACCCGATAACTTCGCCATACCGCACGATTTCACCGTGGGCCGGGATATCCACCAGAGCGACTTTATGCCCCTGCGGAATATGTTCAGTCAGCTCCAGCCCATCCGGGAAACGAGTTCCCGCTTTTAGACCGTTGTCGTTAACAATTATCGCCACATTATCCGTGTCGTGAACTTTGATATAGAACGCCGTCGGCGACGCTTGTCGAATTTCAATGTCGGCCATTGTTCAATATTCTCCAGCAAAATGTCTGATAGTAAATGCAGCCAGGGGATGTTTATTTTCTTATCGCAGAAATAAAGACGCGGCTTGAGTCAATAAAGAATGTCAGGAGACGAGATATCAAAATGTGATCCCGATCGCTCCTTAAACCCGGCGCAGATGCCACCCGGCCAGCAATGCCTGATTCTGTGCATCAGCGCCCATCACGTTGTGCATATGCTCAAAATATTATCAAAACACGCCGCAATGCTTGAGCATTAAAACAATGTGCTGTTATGACGTGAGGATTATACTGAATGACGATTTTATAACGCCTAAATTAAGTCAGGAAATAAATATAACGCTGACGCTGCGTCTGAAAATATAAATATGAACCTGAATAAGACTGCGGAATTAAAAAGGTAAACGTGATGAATAATGATATCTTCCCGAATAAGTTTAAAGCGGCCCTCGCGGCGCACCAGATCCAGATTGGCTGCTGGTCCGCGCTGGCAAGCCCCATCAGCACCGAAGTACTGGGCCTGGCCGGTTTCGACTGGCTGGTGCTGGACGGCGAACATGCGCCGAACGATATCAGCACCTTTATTCCGCAGTTAATGGCGCTCAAAGGGAGCCATAGCGCGCCGGTGGTTCGCGTCCCGACCAACGAGCCGGTAATCATCAAACGTCTGCTGGATATTGGGTTCTACAACTTCCTGATCCCGTTTGTGGAAACGGAAGAGCAGGCGGTGCAGGCCGTGGCGTCAACACGTTATCCGCCGGAAGGGATCCGCGGGGTCTCCGTTTCCCATCGCGCCAACATGTTTGGCACCGTCCCGGACTACTTCACACAGTCCAACAGCAACATCACCATCCTGGTACAGATTGAGAGCCAGCAGGGGGTCGATAACGTCGACGCTATCGCTGCCACCGACGGTGTGGATGGCATCTTCGTTGGCCCAAGCGATCTTGCTGCGGCATTCGGCCATCTGGGCAATGCGGGTCATCCGGAGGTGCAGCGCGCTATTCAGCACATCTTTGCCCGTGCCAACGCGCACGGCAAACCGTGCGGCATTCTGGCGCCGGTTGAGGCTGATGCCCGCCGCTATCTGGAGTGGGGAGCGACCTTCGTTGCCGTCGGTAGCGACCTCGGCGTATTCCGCTCGGCCACGCAGAAGTTAGCGGACGCCTTTAAAAAATAACCATCATTGAGGAAACGAATTATGACGCTGAAAGTGGGTTTTATTGGCCTTGGGATCATGGGTAAACCCATGAGTAAAAACCTCATAAAAGCAGGTTACTCCCTGGTGGTTGCAGACCATAATCCGCAAGCCGTGGCCGAGGTGATTGCCGCAGGCGCAGAAAACGCAGCAAACGCCAAAGCGATTGCTGAGCAGTGCGATGTCATTATCACCATGCTGCCAAACTCCCCGCATGTGAAAGAGGTGGCCCTGGGGGAGAACGGCATCATTGACGGTGCCAAACCCGGCCTGGTGGTGATTGACATGAGTTCTATCGCGCCGCTGGCAAGCCGTGAAATCAGTGAGGCGCTAAACGCGAAGGGCGTCGATATGCTGGATGCCCCGGTCAGCGGCGGAGAGCCCAAAGCCATCGACGGCACCCTGTCGGTGATGGTTGGCGGCGACAAAGCTGTTTTCGATAAATACTACGACCTGATGAAAGCCATGGCGGGATCCGTGGTGCATACCGGCGATATCGGGGCGGGTAACGTCACCAAGCTGGCAAACCAGGTGATTGTGGCGCTGAACATTGCTGCAATGTCGGAAGCGCTGACGCTGGCCACCAAAGCGGGCGTTGACCCTGATCTGGTGTATCAGGCGATCCGTGGCGGCCTGGCGGGCAGCACCGTGCTGGATGCCAAAGCGCCCATGGTGATGGATCGTAACTTCAAGCCCGGTTTTAGAATCGACCTGCACATTAAAGATCTGGCGAATGCCCTGGATACCTCCCACGGCGTGGGCGCGCAGCTGCCGCTGACCGCCGCCGTCATGGAGATGATGCAGGCCCTGCGCGCGGATGGTCTGGGCACTGCCGACCACAGCGCGATTGCGTGCTACTACGAAAAACTGGCGAAGGTGGAAGTCTCTCGCTAATAAAAACGGACGCGGGAACGCGTCCGCTATTTTTGCCGAGTGCGGTAACAGGCGACAACTATGAAAATCGTAATCGCGCCAGATTCCTGGAAAGAAAGCCTTTCTGCCTCCGGGGTTGCTCAGGCGATTGAAAAAGGATTTCGGGAAATTTTCCCCGACGCACTTTATGTTTCGGTGCCGGTTGCTGACGGCGGGGAAGGTACGGTTGACGCGTTGATCGCCGCCACCCAGGGCACAGAACAGCATGCCAGGGTCACGGGCCCGTTGGGTGAACAGGTAAACGCCCGCTGGGGCATGTCCGGCGATGGCCGCACGGCATTTATTGAGATGGCCGCCGCCAGCGGTCTGTCACTGGTCCCGGCCACCCAACGTAACCCGCTCGTCACCACGTCCCGGGGTACCGGGGAGCTTATTCTCAGCGCGCTGGATAAAGGTGCCCGACATATCATTATCGGCATTGGCGGCAGTGCCACCAACGACGGCGGCGCCGGAATGATGCAGGCGCTGGGGGCCACGCTCCGCGACGCCAACGGCACTGAAATGGGTTATGGCGGCGGCAGCCTGATGGCGCTCAACAGCGTCGATCTCTCCGGCCTCGACGCCAGGCTAAAAGATTGCACAATCCACGTCGCGTGCGACGTCACGAATCCGCTGGTTGGCGAGAGAGGCGCTTCCCGTATCTTTGGCCCGCAAAAAGGGGCGACAGAGGAGATGATCCTCACTCTCGACGCTAACCTCAGCCACTATGCCGATGTGATAAAAAAATCTCTGCGAATTGACGTGAAACAGGTTCCCGGTGCGGGTGCCGCGGGGGGCATGGGGGCGGCGCTGATGGCCTTCCTCGGCGCGGAACTGAAGAGCGGTATTGAGATTGTCACCCAGGCACTTAACCTCGAAGAACATATTCACGACTGCACGCTGGTACTGACGGGCGAAGGGCGCATTGACAGCCAGAGCATTCAGGGCAAAGTGCCCGTCGGTATCGCCCGTATCGCCAAAAAATACCATAAGCCGGTAATCGGCATTGCCGGCAGTCTGACCCGGGATGTGGGGGTCGTGCATCAGTATGGCATCGACGCGGTATTCAGCGTGCTGAGTCGCGTCGAGTCGCTGGAAGAGGCTTACCGTGGGGCGTTTGACAATATTTACCGCGCCTCGCGCAATATCGCCGCCACTTTGCAGATAGGGATGCACGCCCAAGGGTGACAGCGGGGCACAAACCCTCTATACTGCGCGCCGAAGCTGACCAGACAGTCGCCGCTTCGTCGTCGTCCCCTTTCGGGGGGAGACGGGCGGAGGGGAGGAAAGTCCGGGCTCCATAGGGCAGGGTGCCAGGTAACGCCTGGGGGGGAAACCCACGACCAGTGCAACAGAGAGCAAACCGCCGATGGCCCGCGCAAGCGGGATCAGGTAAGGGTGAAAGGGTGCGGTAAGAGCGCACCGCGCGGCTGGCAACAGTCCGTGGCACGGTAAACTCCACCCGGAGCAAGGCCAAATAGGGGTTCACATGGTACGGCCCGTACTGAACCCGGGTAGGCTGCTTGAGCCAGTGAGCGATTGCTGGCCTAGATGAATGACTGTCCACGACAGAACCCGGCTTATCGGTCAGCTTCAACTTCTTACAAAACCCCGCTACGGCGGGGTTTTTGCTATCTGCACTAAATGAGATGAATGACTGTCCACTCCGCTTTCTATGAAAGAACGCGGCTTATCGGTCAGCTTCAACTTCTTACAAAACCCCGCTACGGCGGGGTTTTTGCTATCTGCACTAAATGAGATGAATGACTGTCCACTC
>NZ_JBXWCR010000009.1:0-105727 GCF_057320345.1 Enterobacter cloacae complex sp. 394I7
ATTTAGTGTCCGAAGACATTAAGAATCCATGTCACTTTGAGTGCCCACACAGATTGTCTGATAAATTGTTAAAGAGCAGTTGCGACGCGGCCTACAGCTCACCGTCGCGAGGTGGCGTATATTACGCTTTCCTCTTTCAGAGTCAACCCTGAAATTCAGGATTTTTTCTCTTCAACCGACCGGGTTATCTGTGAAGTGATTCACATCTGCCGTGTCGATGGAGGCGCATTATAGGGAGTTCTCTGCAGGCCGCAACCTAAAAGTTGCAAAAAGATGACTGACTGCTGTATTCCCCAGCAAAACCCCGCTTTATACCCTTTTACGCACAGACTTATCCACAATTGAGGCGGGATCTCTGTGCGATCCTACGGATTAACAGGCAAGATCAACTATACTAGCGACAAATATTCCCCCACCAGGCCACCCCATGACCACACAACAACTGACGCGTGACTGGCGCCTTCCTACAGCAGGCATCATGTTGCTGGCGATCCTCTTAGCCGGGTTTACCCTGCATACGCACTGGAACACCTTTCTTCAGTGGTGCCTTGCCACGCAAATTACCCTGCACCGTTATCTGGTGATGTACCTGCTCCAGCTTAACAACCACCAGTACAGCGGCGGGTTATGGCTATTAACCGGCGCCTTCTTCTATGGCGTATTGCACGCCATCGGGCCGGGGCATGGGAAATTCATTGTGACGACCTACCTCACGACAAATAAAGAAAGCGAACGGGCCGCCCGGGTCGTTCCTTTTCTTGGCAGCCTGATGCAGGGCGTCAGCGCCATTCTCTTTGTCTTTATTCTGGCGGTAGGGTTTAACCTCGCATCGGGGGATATCAGTACCAGCCGCTGGTACGTCGAGAAGATAAGCGCGGTGCTCATCGGTGCATTTGGTGTATTTGTCATTTACCAGGCGCTGAAAAGCCTGCGACCTCGCCGGATGGCTATCTCAGCCATCACGCCCCTTCATCAACATAATGAACACTGTGGTTGTGGTCATCACGGTGTAGGTGCAGACCTGGCGCAAGGCGACTGGAAAACCCGGTTGGGCGTCATACTGGCGATTGGTGCGCGTCCGTGCAGCGGGGCGATCATGATCCTGATGTTTTCAAATGCGCTGGGTATTGTTACCTGGGGGATGGCCGCGGTCATGACCATGTCGCTGGGAACGGCGTTGTCGATTATGGGCCTCTCACTGGCGGTACGTTATGCCCGAGAGCGGACGGTGGCCTGGTTTGGCGGCGGGGCTTCACTCAGCTGGCTGGTCCCGGTCTTTAAAATAGCCGGAGGGATAGTCCTGATCCTGTTCGCGACCGTGCTGTTCCTGACGGTACTCCCCATCAGCGCCAATGGCGATTACATCGCCGCAGGCTGCTAATAAAAGAAAACCCGCCAGCGGCGGGTTTTTTATTACTCGTTGATTCGTGGATGCTGGTCCACCAGGCGGGAGCGTTTTTGCTGCAGCTCTTCAATCTCTGCATCAATATCTTCAATCTTCTGCTCTACATTATCGTAGTGTTCGCGCAGGATCTCTTTCGCTTCCTGGATATCAGACGCCGCAGGCGTGGCCCCTTTAAGAGGACGATTCGCCGTCTCCTTCATGGTAATACCGGTAATCAAACCAATCACCGCGATAACCATCAGGTAATAAGCCGGCATCATCAGGTTCTGCGTACTTTCCACCAGAGAGGCGGCAAGCGTCGGGGTCAGACCGGCAATCAGCACCGAGATGTTAAAGGCAGCCGCCAGCGCACTGTACCGAATGTGTGTCGGGAACATCGCAGGCAGCGTCGAGGCCATCACCCCGATAAAGCAGTTAAGGATCACCGCCAGCATCAGCAGACCGGCAAAAATCAGACCCAGCACATTACTGTTAATCAGAATAAAGGCCGGGATTGCCAGGGCAAACAGCGCGACACTCCCCAGAATAATGAACGGTCGACGGCCAAAGCGGTCGCTCAACAGCCCCATAATCGGCTGCACAAACAGCATACCCACCATGATGGCGATAATAATCAGCACACCGTGGTCTTCTGAATAGTGCAGGTTATGCGACAGATAGCTCGGCATGTAGGTCAACAGCATGTAGTAGGTCACGTTCGTGGAGATGACCAGACCAATACAGGTCAGCAGGCTGCGCCAGTGCTTCGTCGCAATCTCTTTAAAGGAGACTTTCGGGCCATCCTGCAGCCCTTCGCGGTCGCCCTGCTCCAGCTTCTCAACGTGCTGCTGGAACGCCGGCGTTTCTTCAAGAGCATGACGCAGGTAAAGACCGATAATCCCTAACGGCAGCGCCAGGAAGAACGGAATACGCCAGCCCCAGGAGAGGAAGTTCTCTTCACCGACGACGGTAGAAATCAGCACCACTACGCCCGCCCCCAGGACAAACCCGGCAATCGAGCCGAAGTCCAGCCAGCTTCCCATAAAGCCGCGCTTACGGTCCGGGGAATACTCTGCGACAAAGATAGAGGCACCCGTATACTCACCGCCTACGGAGAAGCCCTGGGCCATCTTACAAAGCAGCAGCAGAATCGGAGCCCAAATGCCGATGCTGGCATAGGACGGTATCAGGCCGATACAGAACGTACTGATCGACATAATGACAATGGTGATAGCAAGGATCTTCTGGCGACCATATTTATCGCCAAGCATACCGAAGAACAGACCACCCAGCGGGCGAATCAGGAAGGGGACGGAGAACGTACCCAGCGCGGCAATCATCTGCAGACTGGGGTCGGCGCCGGGGAAGAACACTTTACCTAACGCATAGGCCACAAAGCCGTAAACACCAAAATCGAACCATTCCATCGCATTACCCAGCGAGGCGGCGGTGATCGCTTTGCGCAGTTTGGCGTCATCAATAATGGTGACGTCGCGAAGCGTGATGGGTTTGATTTTTTTCCTTCTGAGCATAGCTATCCTCGTAGACTCGGCCCTGTCCGTTTCACAGTCCCGTATGCGATCTGTGAACCATGGGATCCGCTCCATGCGAATCGCCTTATTCAAGCGTAGCAGGTTTACTTACATTGACGTTTTACGTCGATACAACCGAACCTGTTGACGCCTGCCTGGGCAGTTAATGACCTTTTTACCCTACCAGCGTTTATATTTGTGATCAACTTCACACATATATTTATGTTACGTCAGCTGGCTGCAGTTTTTGTCAATTAGCGCAAATCTACACGTTCTCAATCGCCATAAAAACACATCCTCACACACGTCATTATTTCCCGGACAACGGAAAATGAAACCCCATTACTTCACATCAGATTTACATAAATTCTAACCCTCCGACGCGCGTTTAAAACGTTTACGTCAATATGTGATGCAGATAACTAAAACACTGTTTTATTTTCATTGAATCATCATTCCAATGATCGCATGATAATTCCGAATACCACGTTCCCGGTGCTGTGGCACCGCGTTTACCAGGATCGCTTTTTTAGTTTTATTGCATGGGTAATGACACCATCGAACCCAAAGACATTCAATTCATTGAATTTATTGATTTATTTTTTAGTTTTTGCCGCCCGCCATGCGGGATACGATTTGAGGGTTATCTATGAAGATTAAAGCCACGATTGAACGCATACCGGGCGGTATGATGCTAGTTCCGCTTGTACTGGGCGCTATCCTGAATACCCTGGCTCCTGAAACCGGCGCTTATTTTGGCGGGTTCACAAAAGGGATGATTACGGGCACCGTTCCCATTCTGGCCGTCTGGTTCTTTTGTATCGGCGCCTCAATTAATTTACGGGCAACAGGCACCGTATTACGGAAATCCGGCACGCTGGTGATTACGAAAATTGCCGTGGCCTGGGTAGTGGCAATGATCTGTGCGATGTTCATTCCGGAGAATGGAATTCAGACCGGATTCTTCGCCGGATTATCGGTTCTGGCAATTGTCTCTGCGATGGATATGACCAACGGCGGTTTGTATGCCAGCCTGATGAACCAGTACGGCACCAAAGAAGAGTCAGGTGCATTTGTCCTGATGTCTCTGGAGTCCGGTCCGCTGATGACCATGCTGATTCTGGGCTCTGCTGGCCTGGCGTCCTTTGAACCCCACCACTTTATCGGCGCGATCCTGCCCTTCCTGATCGGTTTTGCTCTGGGTAACCTGGATCACGATCTGCGTGATTTCTTCAGCAAAGCCACGCCGGTGCTGATCCCGTTCTTCGGTTTTGCGCTGGGTAACACCATCAACCTGAATGTCATCCTCGATACGGGTCTGCTGGGTATCGTGTTGGGCGTGGCGGTGATCATCATCACCGGTATTCCGCTGATTATTGCCGACCGGGTCATTGGGGGAGGAAACGGAACGGCGGGGATAGCCGCCTCTTCAGCCGCAGGTGCAGCCGTGGCCAACCCGGTGATCATTGCGCAGATTAACCCAGCTTTTGAACCGGTGGCCGCGTCCGCGACGGCACTGGTTGCAGCCAGCGTGATTGTGACCGCGATTCTGGTTCCCATCATCACCGCACTGTACGCAAAACGTGTCGGACATGTTGCTGAGGTTCAGACAGAGCCTAAGCCTGTTGAAACACACCACTAACCGATGCTCCCCCTCCCGGTGAGAGGGGGATTTCAGCCACCAAAAATCTCTTCCACCATCCCATCCACAAGCCGTTTTGCCGAGCACAGCCTCGGCATACCCAGCGCGACAGTGTGCCAGCTTTGCGTCACCGACCAGCTCACCGGATGGTTATCCGCCTGACACCAGTCGCCCAGCCAACCGAGCATGTCTTTATGATCTATCAGTCCCGGCGACGCGGGCGTTGTCAGCCACTGATGGTAGAAATGGCGGGTGGAAGGAGAAGCGTTGATGCCCTGCGCAAGATAGTTTGCCGCCATACTGCGTAAGTTATCCTTGAGCATCGCCGCCACGTCTTCATTCGCCAGGCGACAGGCATCACCAAATGCGCCCCAGCGCAGCTCTTCCAGGACGACATAGCAACGCCCGGCCAGCGACCAGCCATCGTAGTGGCCGGCTCGCCAGCGGGTAAAAATTTGTTCACTGTGCTCACCCGCCTGCACCGTCAGCCCTCGCTGGGAGAGCGCCTTCTCTTTATAGGCGGCTCGTTGCGTAAAATGAGCGGAAAGCTCAGCGTACTGCTGAATCAGGCCGGGCGACTGCTGGGCCCGCGGGTTAGTCTGCTGACGCAGCGCAATCAATTTGTCTGCCATCAGCGTCAGCGCAAGGTGCCCGGGGTCAAGCATACCGGCCAGCTTTTCCGCCAGCCCCAGGCGCAGCGCCGCATTTTCATTAAGCATACCCGCCATCGCCCAAGGCCTTAGCCGGGTATGCGTCATGATCTCCTGGGTCAAACGCTCACGAAACTGCAGCTGTTGTGGTCCCGGGTGGGGATGACGCGCCGCGTCCACCCCCTGAACCAGATCGACCATAAATTTTGGATGAATACACTCCAGCGTTCGCCCGGGGCCGTCCAGTAGTTGTGTTGTCATGGTTGTTCTGCCGCGAATAGGGTTTGAATATCATCGCGTAACAGTCGGGTATCTTCCTGTATCCACGTCGCAGTCGTGATACTTTGCTTTAACAGCTGGCTGAGCGCTCGGGTCGAATGCTCATTTTGCTGACGTACTGCGAGGCTATCACGCAAACTTTCCTGTAACCCGGTCAGGCATAACGAAAATTCCGCAAAGAACGTTGCCATCCCCGCCGTAACAGAGACATCGACCTGGGCGGTCAAAGCTTTACGGATTTGTTCACAGAACTGATCGATATGCTGCTTGAATTTTTCATGCAGCGGTTCAATGTCAATGACATAGCGTGTGCGTGCAACAACATAATCTTCCCAGCCCCAGCCCGGGTTATTCAGCCAGCGAGAGACGGTTTCACGCATGCTCGCCGCGCCCGCTGGCTGGCCTGCCGGGCGGTGATCCTGCGCAATGGCATCGTTAAACAGCGCCCGGGTGTTGAAGTTAAGTTGATGCGCCTGAAACGCCGGGAAGCTTATCCGCGCGCGAAAACCCGCATGGCTGAGTTGTTCTTTAATACGCGTTTCGATTGGCCGCATGGCTTCATTCAGCGAGCGCGCCAGCGTCGACTCCAGTTGATCGAAGCGTAACGCCAGCTCCCGGCCGATCTTCGTCTGCGCATCCAGCATGATCAGCTCGCAGGAGGAGCGGATTTTACTCAGCGCAATTTGCGCCTGCCCTTCATCATCCAGTACCAGCTGTTTCAGCGCCTGCGGCTCGTCACGGCGAAGATCCCGCGGTTCGATGCCCGCCAGGTCGAGAACAGAGCGGGCGCTAAACACATGGCTAATCGCCTGCTGGAGTGAAGTATTCTGCGACATCATAAAGTCAGCGGTGGCGTTAAGCGCCTGCTCCACTTCATGCTTCACTTCGTCGCTCACCACGCGCTGACGCGTATGCAGTAGGGCCATGTCCTCTTCCAGGCGCGCGATATTCAATTCCAGCGCCTCAAAAGCGACCGTCAGCCCCTGGTAGCGGAAGTCGAGATACTCCCGGGCGTTTTGGGCATAGTTAAGCAGCTTATGCGACGCCGAACGCAGAGCGAAGAGCGATGCATTGGCATAGGCGGCATAAATAAGCTTGCGGATCGGCTGTTCAAATAACGAATCTTCCCACAGCAAATCGGCAGCATGACGAATATGGTCGATGTCGTCCAAATCCTCCGTACGCCAGCGGCGTCCCAGCGCGGCTTCGGCAAAATCCTGAACCCAGCGCTGCTCCTTGTGATCCGGTAGCTGACCGTGGGTAGTCATCTCATAACGGGCGCGGTTCGCCAGATACGCCCACATCGACGAAACGGGATAAATTTGCCCCGGCGAAATATTCCCTTTCATTAAGGTGCCGGAGATCATCGCTTTAACCTGTTCTTCATCGTCGCTGTTACGATCTTTCTGATCGAATTTATTGACCAGCGCATACAGCGGCACCGATTTACCGGCGACTGAAATGGCCTGCCGGACCTCGTGATCGGAAATCGATTTGAGCTGGGTGTAATCCATCACCGCCAGCACCGCCGACGCGCGAGATAACTGCTCGCTCAGCATTTTTTGCAAATGCGGTTGCCCGGCCTCATTCGGCCCGGGGGTATCAAGCAGCGTCAGTTGCCCAAGGTGGGCATCCAGACCCGCGAGATGCACGAACTCCACTTCGATCACCGGAATGTGTTCGATGGCCGCATATTCAGAGAACGGAAACTCGACGCCTAACGCCTGTGAGAGCCTCACCAGGTCGTTAAGGCTTTTCAGACAATGAAATATTGGCTGCGCACCAAGGTGATGCTTCTCGAAAGCCTCCCCTTTTTCAATTCTTTCCAGCAGCGTAATCATGTCCTTATCAATTTCCAGACGCTGCGCCAGCTTACCGCGATCGTAATCGCAGAGCTTTTTCTGTAACAGGAGGATTAATTCATCGATAGGAGAGACGTGAGCAAAATGGAGCACCGGCTCTTTCTGACCCGGCGTATGACGAATCAATGTCGGAAGCGCCGTCATCGGTCGGTTGCGGTTCGGCAACACTTCGGTTCCGACAATGGCATTAATGGTGGTCGATTTCCCCGCTTTCATGGTGCCCACAATTGCCAGCACCATTTCCAGACGGGTTATTTTCCGTAATTCATTATTCAGCATAGCCTGCTGGGCTTCGACACCCCGCGCACTAAAATGCAAAGGTAAGACGTTGTTCTTTTCACCCGTAATGGCTGCGGCGGTGCTTTCTAGCTTCGCCGTCGGCATTGATTTCAACGTATCAAGATTTTGCAGGGCGAGCTGTAACAAACGCTCTGCTTCCTGGCTTAATTCAAAAATGGTCTGTGTGTGCATGATAAAAGCCTTTCCTTAACGCAAATTTATTACTTTTATTAAGCCACTGGTTTTAATTATGTTGTTCAGGCTTATATGATCACGTGTGGAAAACATGTTCACCGAAATATAACTGATTGAAGATAATCAGAAATAAATCGCTATCCTTGCATGGCGTGTAAAGCTTCCCCTCTGGCATGACAGCCAAAAGATAAAAGCATGGCCCATTTTTAAGAAACTTCAGGATATATCATCATTATTTACCCACCTAAAAAGAGAGGTAATGCGTCACCGCCATAAGATATGGATGACGGGGAAGTCAGGAGATAAATAACAATGTGTCGCTTCACCTTATCCGAAATGGAGGTGCGTAGCAATTTGCTGCAATAAAATATTCGATATATTTACTGCCATTTCTTTCCACCGTGTTAATGCCGTAAGCATCGCTTAACTGACTGACAGGAAATGTCACTGGCGACACGCTTTTTGCTTTTTTTTTAAATAGAATATCACCGACAACGGTGTGGATTTGCGTTATACTTGCCCCCTTTTTCGGCACCCAGCCGTCATTTTGCTGGCACTTTCCAGCGTGTTACGCACTTTTTGAGGATACCCTAATGCAACTCCCACACTGCCCGAAATGCAATTCTGAATACACCTATGAAGATAATGGCATGTTCATCTGCCCGGAATGCGCTCACGAATGGAATGACGCCGAGCCGTCGCACGATACTGATACGCTTGTTGTAAAAGATGCGAACGGTAATCTGCTGGCTGATGGCGACAGCGTCACCGTGATTAAAGATTTGAAGGTTAAAGGCAGCTCTTCCATGCTGAAGATCGGCACTAAAGTGAAGAATATCCGTCTGGTAGAAGGCGACCATAATATTGACTGCAAAATTGACGGCTTTGGCCCGATGAAACTGAAATCAGAGTTTGTGAAAAAGAACTGATTTACCCGCCCGGTGGCGCTTCGCTTACCGGGCTGGCGAGAACTACACTTAACGGGCTCTTCTTACGTGAGGTATAGATTATGCCGTTAAGTCCCTACATCTCTTTCGCCGGTAACTGTGCCGAGGCCTCCGCCTTTTATCAGCACGCCGTCGGCGCAGAGCTCCTCTATAAAATCACCTTCGGTGAAATGCCAAAAGGCGACAGCAGCGAAGAAGGCTGTCCGTCTGGCATGCAGTTTCCGGATTCGGCGATCGCCCACTCGAATGTTCGCATTGCGGGCAGCGATATCATGATGAGTGATGGGCAGCCGCCCGGCAGCAAAGCGCAGTATGCCGGGTTCACGCTGGTGCTGGACACCCAGGACGTGGCAGAAGGCAAACGCTGGTTCGACAATCTGGCCGCGGAAGGCCATATCGAAATGGCCTGGCAGGAGACCTTCTGGGCGCACGGTTTCGGTAAAGTCACCGACAAATACGGCGTGCCGTGGATGATTAACGTCGTTAAGCAACAGCAGTGATCTTCTGGCGGTGGGCAGTCTGCCCCCGCCTGTCATCAAACTCCCCTCAACTCTTCAAACTCCCGCAACCGAGACTTAACCCAAATGTCATATTGATGCGCCAGCATGAGGCCACATTTATTGTGAGGCCCAGCATATGCAAACTGTTATCCGCGTCGAGAAACTGAGCAAGACCTTTCATCACAACAAGGCCCTGCATGCCGTTGATCTGACCGTCCTGCAGGGCGAAATGGTGGCGCTCCTGGGGCCATCCGGCTCTGGTAAATCCACCCTTATGCGTCATTTAAGCGGCCTTATCACCTGTGATAAGACCTCAGAAAGCCACGTCGAGCTGCTGGGCAACACCGTGCAGCGTGCAGGACGCCTGGCGCGGGATATCCGCAAAAGCCGCGCCCAGACGGGCTATATCTTCCAGCAGTTCAACCTGGTCAATCGCCTGACGGTACTGGAGAACGTGCTGATTGGCGCGCTCGGCAGCACCCCGTTCTGGCGTACCTGTCTGCGCTGGTTCTCCCCCTCTCAAAAGCAGGAAGCGTTGCAGGCGCTGACCCGCGTCGGAATGGCGCATTTCGCCCACCAGCGCGTCTCCACACTTTCCGGTGGACAGCAGCAGCGCGTGGCTATCGCCCGTGCCCTGATGCAAAAAGCGCAAATCATTCTTGCCGATGAACCCATCGCCTCGCTGGACCCGGAATCGGCTCGCATCGTGATGGAAACCCTGCGCGACATCAACCTCAACGACGGCATCACCGTGGTGGTGACGCTGCACCAGGTGGATTACGCCCTGCGCTATTGCGAGCGCATCGTCGCGTTGCGTCAGGGGCATGTGTTCTTTGATGGCCCAAGCCATCAGTTTGATAACGACCGTTTCGACCATCTCTACCGCAGCATTAACCGCGTCGAAGAGAACGCGCAGGCTGCTTAATTAAAACCGATCCGAGGAAAGTACATGAGCTACAAAGCCGTTGCCGCGCTGGCGTTTACCAGCATGTTCAGCATAAGCACTCTGTTAAGCCCTGCGTACGCCCAGGAGCAGGAAAAAGCGCTGAACTTTGGCATTATTTCGACGGAATCACAGCAGAACCTGAAACCTCAGTGGGAACCGTTCCTGAAAGATATGGAAACCAAACTGGGGATCAAAGTGAACGCCTTCTTCGCCCCGGACTATGCGGGCATCATTCAGGGGATGCGCTTTAACAAAGTCGACATCGCCTGGTACGGCAACCTCTCCGCCATGGAAGCGGTGGATCGCGCGAACGGCCAGGTCTTTGCCCAGACCGTTGCCGCGGATGGCTCTCCGGGTTACTGGAGCGTACTGATCGTCAATAAAGACAGCCCCATCAACAACCTGAACGACATGCTCGCCAAACGTAAAGAGCTGACGTTTGGTAACGGCGATCCCAACTCCACCTCTGGTTTCCTGGTGCCGGGCTATTACGTCTTTGCTAAAAACAACGCCTCTGCCAGCGAGTTTAAGCGCACCGTGAACGCCAGCCATGAAACCAACGCGCTGGCCGTGGCCAATAAGCAGGTGGATGTCGCCACGAATAACACCGAGAACCTCGACAAGCTGAAAACCTCGGCACCGGACAAGCTGAAAGCGCTGAAGGTTATCTGGAAATCCCCTCTGATCCCGGGCGACCCCATCGTCTGGCGCAAAAACCTGTCTGAGACCACCAAAGACAAGGTGTACGACTTCTTTATGAATTACGGCAAAACGCCGGAAGAAAAAACGGTTCTGGAACGTCTGGGCTGGGCACCTTTCCGCCCGTCAAGCGACCTGCAGCTGGTCCCGATTCGCCAGCTGGCGCTGTTTAAAGAGATGCAGGGCGTGAAGGACAACAAGGGTCTGAAGGAGGAGGAGAAGAGCAGCAAAGTGGCTGCGATTCAGGCTCAGCTCGAAGACCTTGACCGCCTGACCGCGGCGCTCGGCGCCATGAGCAGCGTGAATAAAGCGGTGCAATAACGCTTACCGCCCTCTCCCGGTGGGAGAGGGCATTCAGACCAAAGGGGCACACATGCAAACCATCACCCTCCCACCGCCGAAACGCAGCTGGTTCTCGCTTTTTAGCTGGGCCATTTTGCTTGCGGTGCTCGTTATCTCCTGGCAGGGCGCGGAAATGGATCCGCTGCTGCTGTTTAAAGATGCCGGCAATATGGCCACTTTTGCCGCCGACTTCTTCCCGCCTGATTTCAGCCAGTGGCAGGATTACCTCAGCGAAATGGCGGTCACTCTGCAAATCGCCGTCTGGGGCACCGCCCTGGCCGTCATCCTTTCTGTTCCGTTCGGCCTGATGAGCGCCGAGAACATCGTTCCGTGGTGGATTTACCAGCCGATGCGTCGCCTGATGGACGCCTGCCGCGCCATCAACGAAATGGTCTTTGCCATGCTGTTCGTGGTGGCCGTGGGCCTGGGTCCGTTCGCCGGGGTGATGGCGCTGTTTATTCATACCACCGGCGTGCTCTCCAAGCTGCTCTCCGAGGCGGTGGAAGCTATTGAGCCGGGCCCGGTCGAAGGGATCCGCGCAACGGGCGCCAACAAAATTGAAGAAATTCTCTTCGGCGTACTGCCCCAGGTGATGCCGCTGCTGATCTCCTACTCCCTGTACCGTTTCGAATCCAACGTTCGTTCCGCCACCGTCGTCGGCATGGTGGGCGCAGGCGGTATTGGCGTCACGCTGTGGGAAGCGATTCGCGGGTTCCAGTTCCAGCAAACCTGCGCCCTGATGGTGCTCATTATCATCACCGTCAGCCTGCTGGATTTTATGTCTCAACGTTTGCGTAAGCACTTCATCTGAGAAGCGAGGCTTTGATTTGTATGCACTTATCCAGACATCCGACCAGTTACCCCACCCGCTGGCAAGAGATAGCGGCAAAACTCGAGGTGGAACTTCGCACCCACTACCGCTGCGGAGACTACCTGCCTGCCGAGCAGCAGCTTGCCGACCGCTATGAAGTGAACCGACACACGCTGCGCCGCGCCATTGATCAGCTGGTCGAGCGCGGCTGGGTGCAGCGCCGTCAGGGTGTCGGCGTGCTGGTGTTGATGCGTCCGTTTGACTATCCGCTCAATGCGCAGGCGCGTTTTAGCCAGAACCTGCTGGATCAGGGCAGCCACCCGACCAGCGAAAAACTGCTGTCGGTGCTGCGCCCGGCCTCAAGCCACGTCGCGGACGCGCTGGGCATTCAGGAGGGCGACAATGTCATCCACCTGCGTACCCTGCGTCGGGTCAACGGCGTGGCGGTGTGCCAGATAGACCACTACTTCGCCGACCTGGCGCTGTGGCCGGTGCTGCAAAATTTCTCCAGCGGCTCGCTGCATGATTTTCTTCAGGATGCCACGGGCATCGCGCTTAAACGTACCCAGACGCGCATCAGCGCCCGCCGCGCGCAGGCCAAAGAGAGCAACGTGCTGGAGATCCCCAACATGGCTCCGCTGCTCTGCGTTCGCACCCTCAACCACCGTGACGGCGAGATCGACGCGACGGAATACTCCGTCAGCCTGACCCGCGCCGACATGATCGAATTCACCATGGAGCACTGAATGCATTTCGATACCTCCACCCGCCAGCGCTGGATGGGCGTCCTGGCGCACAGCCAGCCCGCAGCGCTTTCGGACCGCATGCAGGCGCTGAATCTGACGCCGGAATATGACCTCATCCGCGCGCCGGAAATCGGTCTGGTGCAGATCCAGGCGCGTATGGGCGGTACCGGTGAGCGCTTCTTCGCCGGCGATGCCACCCTCACCCGCGCAGTGATCCGCCTGAACAGCGGCACGCTGGGCTACAGCTACGTGCTCGGGCGCGACAAACCACACGCCGAACGCTGCGCGGTGATTGACGCCCTGTTACAGGAACACCCTCATTTCCAGACTCTGATGGAAACCCTTATTGCCCCGCTGGAAGCCGACCGTGCCGCACTGATTGCCGCCCGCCAGGCCCAGATAAACACCAGCCGGGTCGACTTCTTTACGCTCGTTCGCGGAGATAACGCATGACGCTTCAACCCGCTTTTACCCTGGCCGTCCAGGATGCCCAACAAAGTTTTCGTCGCCTGCTGAAAGCCATGAGCGAACCGGGCGTCATCGTCTCGCTGCATCAGCTCTCTCAGGGCTGGCTGCCGCTGAATCTGGCGACCACCAGCGTACTGCTGACGCTCGCCGACAACGACACCCCGGTGTGGCTCTCTGGCGCGTTATCGAATGATATCGCCAGCCAGAACCTGCGCTTTCACACCAACGCCCCGCTGGTTGAACAACCCCGGCAGGCGGTGTTTGCCGTGGCCGACGAGCAAATCAGCCACGAGCAGCTTAATGCCCTGAGCGAAGGAAGCGCGGTGGCACCGGAGACCAGCGCCACGCTGATTTTGCAGGTATCAAGCCTGAGCGGTGGCCGCATGCTGCGCCTCACGGGGGCGGGTATTGCCGAAGAGCGCATGGTCGCGCCACAGCTGCCGGAGTGCATCATTCATGAACTGACCGAACGCCCGCACCCGTTCCCGCTCGGTATAGACCTGATCCTCACCTGCGGAGAACGCCTGCTGGCCATCCCTCGTACCACTCATGTGGAGGTGTGCTGATGTACGTTGCCGTCAAAGGGGGCGAGAAGGCTATCGCCGCCGCCCATGCCTTGCAGGCGCACAGACGACGGGGTGATGACGCGCTTCCCGAGCTCAGCGTCACCCAGATTGAGCAGCAGCTCAATCTGGCCGTCGACCGGGTAATGACTGAAGGCGGCGTCGCTGATCGCGAACTGGCGGCGCTGGCGCTGAAACAGGCCAGCGGCGACAACGTCGAAGCCATCTTCCTGCTGCGTGCTTATCGCACCACACTGGCGAAACTGGCGGTGAGCGAACCGATCAATACGGCAGAAATGCGTCTGGAACGTCGTATTTCGGCGGTCTATAAAGACATCCCCGGTGGCCAGCTGCTTGGGCCCACCTATGACTACACCCACCGTCTGCTGGATTTCACCCTGCTGGCGAACGGCGAAACGCCCCAGTTGAGCACCTCGGATGCAGAGCAGGTTCCCTCCCCGCACGTTTTTAGCCTGCTGGCGAAACAGGGTCTGGCGAAGGCCGAAGACGATACTGGCGCGCAACCTGACGACATCACCCGCACGCCGCCGGTTTACCCCTGTTCACGCTCGTCGCGCCTGCAGCAGCTGATGCGCGGCGACGAGGGGTATTTACTGGCGCTGGCCTACTCCACCCAGCGTGGCTACGGCCGCAACCATCCGTTCGCGGCGGAGATTCGTAGCGGCTACCTTAACGTCGAGATCGTGCCCGAAGAGCTGGGTTTTGCGGTGAACATCGGCGAACTGCTCATGACCGAATGCGAAATGGTGAATGGATTTGTCGCCCCCGAGAACGAGGCCCCGCATTTTACCCGCGGTTACGGGCTGGTGTTCGGCATGAGTGAGCGCAAGGCGATGGCGATGGCGCTGGTCGACCGTGCCCTGCAGGCACCGGACTACGGCGAAGCGGTCTCCGGCCCGGCGCAGGACGAGGAGTTCGTGCTGGCCCATGCGGATAACGTCGAGGCCGCGGGCTTCGTTTCCCACCTCAAGCTGCCGCACTACGTCGATTTCCAGGCCGAACTGGAACTGCTGAAACGCCTGCAACGGGAGCGCGCACATGACTAACTTAAGCGGCTACAACTTTGCTTATCTGGATGAACAAACTAAACGCATGATCCGCCGCGCCATTTTGAAAGCGGTGGCTATCCCCGGTTATCAGGTGCCGTTCGGCGGCCGCGAAATGCCCATGCCATACGGCTGGGGTACCGGCGGCATTCAGCTGACCGCCAGCGTCATTGGCGAGTCGGACGTGCTGAAGGTCATCGACCAGGGGGCTGATGACACCACCAACGCCGTGTCGATTCGCCAGTTCTTTCAACGGGTGACGGGCGTCAATACCACCGAAAAAACCGAATATGCGACGCTGATCCAGACCCGTCACCGCATTCCGGAAACACCGCTGACGGAAGATCAGATTTTGATTTTTCAGGTGCCTATTCCGGAGCCCCTGCGCTTTATCGAGCCGCGTGAAACGGAAACCCGCACCATGCACGCCCTGGAAGAGTACGGCGTCATGCAGGTGAAGTTGTATGAGGATATCGCCCGCTTCGGCCATATCGCCACAACCTACGCCTATCCGGTCAAGGTCAATGGACGCTACGTGATGGACCCGTCCCCCATCCCCAAATTCGACAACCCGAAGATGGACATGATGCCTGCCCTGCAGCTGTTTGGTGCCGGGCGTGAAAAACGCATCTACGCCGTACCGCCTTACACCCGCGTGGAAAGTCTCGATTTCGACGACCACCCGTTTACGGTGCAGGAGTGGGACGAGCCGTGCGCCATTTGCGGCTCAAAACACAGCTATCTGGACGAAGTGGTGCTGGATGACACGGGCAAACGGATGTTTGTCTGCTCCGACACCGACTTCTGCCGCCAACAGAGCGAGGCGAAAAGCCAATGAAACCGCTGCTTTCGGTTAATAACCTGACCCACCTTTACGCGCCGGGCAAAGGCTTCAGCGACGTCTCGTTTGAGCTGTGGCCAGGTGAGGTGCTGGGCATTGTCGGCGAGTCCGGCTCGGGCAAAACCACCCTGCTGAAATCTATCTCTGCACGACTGACGCCGCAAAAGGGCGACATTTTATATGAGGGCCGGTCGCTGTACGGCATGAGCGAGGCCGAACGCCGTCGCCTGCTGCGCACCGAATGGGGCGTGGTGCATCAACATCCCATGGACGGCCTGCGCCGCCAGGTCTCGGCCGGAGGCAATATCGGTGAAAGGCTGATGGCCACCGGCGCACGCCATTATGGCAACATCCGCGCCACGGCACAGCAATGGCTGAGCGATGTGGAGATCCCCACCTCGCGCATTGATGACCTGCCCACCACCTTCTCCGGCGGTATGCAGCAGCGCCTGCAGATTGCCCGCAATCTCGTCACTCACCCGAAGCTGGTGTTTATGGACGAACCCACCGGTGGGCTGGACGTCTCCGTTCAGGCGCGTCTGCTCGACCTGCTGCGCGGCCTGGTGGTGGAACTGAACCTGGCCGTGGTGATTGTCACCCATGATTTAGGCGTTGCCCGCCTGCTGGCGGACCGTCTTCTGGTGATGAAGCAGGGTCAGGTGGTGGAAAGTGGGCTGACCGACCGCGTACTCGACGATCCCCATCATCCGTACACCCAGCTGCTGGTGTCATCGGTATTGCAGAATTAAGAGGCCCCCATGATCCGCGTAGAAAATGTCAGTAAGACCTTTGTGCTCCACCAGCAAAACGGCGTGCGCCTGCCGGTCCTGCACAGCGCCTCTCTGGAGGTTAGCAAGGGTGAATGCGTGGTGTTGCACGGCCATTCCGGCAGCGGCAAATCGACGCTGCTGCGCTCCCTGTACGCCAACTATCTGCCGGACGAAGGCCACATCTATATTCGTCATGGCAATGAATGGGTCGATCTGGTGCAGGCGCCGGCGCGTAAGGTGCTGGACGTGCGCCGCTCGACGATCGGCTGGGTCAGCCAGTTTTTGCGGGTGATCCCACGGATCTCCGCCCTGGACGTGGTCATGCAGCCGCTGCTGGACCTGGGCGTTCCGCGCGAGACCTGTGCCGCGAAAGCCGCCGGCCTGCTCACGCGCCTGAACGTGCCGGAACACCTCTGGCACCTTGCCCCGTCGACCTTTTCCGGTGGCGAGCAGCAGCGGGTGAATATCGCCCGCGGATTTATCGTCGACTACCCGATTTTACTGCTTGATGAACCCACTGCCTCGCTCGACAGTAAGAACAGCGCGGCGGTGGTTGAACTGATCGAACAGGCCAAAGCACGCGGCGCGGCGATCGTGGGGATCTTCCACGACGACACCGTTCGCTCCCGCGTCGCAGACAGGCTGCACCCGATGGGGACGCTCGCATGATCGTGAATAACGTAAAGCTGGTGCTGGAAAATGAAGTCGTTGATGGCTCGATTGAGATCCAGGCCGGAGAGATCCGCGCCTTTGCGGAAACCCAGAGCCGCGCCCCGGAAGCGATGGACGGTGAAGGGGGCTGGCTGCTGCCGGGCCTTATCGAACTGCACACCGATAATCTGGATAAATTCTTTACCCCGCGTCCGAAAGTCGACTGGCCAGCTCATTCCGCGATGAGCAGCCATGACGCGCTGATGGTCGCCAGCGGCATCACTACCGTGCTGGACGCCGTAGCGATTGGCGACGTGCGCGACGGCGGCGACCGTCTGGAAAACCTTGAGAAGATGATCAACGCCGTGGAAGAGACGCAAAAACGCGGCCTTAACCGCGCCGAGCATCGTCTGCACCTGCGGTGTGAACTCCCGCATCACACCACTCTGCCGCTGTTTGAAAAGCTGGTGGACCGCGAGCCGGTCTCACTGGTCTCGTTGATGGACCACTCGCCGGGGCAGCGTCAGTTCGCCAGAATAGAGAAATACCGCGAGTACTATCAGGGAAAATATGCGCTGACCAACGAGGAAATGGCGCGTTATGAAGAGGAACAGCGACAGCTTGCGGCGCAGTGGTCTCAACCAAACCGACTCTCCATTGCCGCCATGTGTCGGGATCGCAACATTGCCTTAGCCAGCCATGATGATGCGACGCATGAACATGTGCGCGAATCACACCAGCTTGGCAGCGTAATCGCTGAATTTCCCACCACGTTTGAAGCAGCAGAAGCCTCCCGCACCCATGGCATGAACGTCCTGATGGGGGCGCCGAATATCGTGCGCGGCGGCTCACACTCCGGCAACGTGGCGGCAAGCGCGCTCGCGTCGCTAGGTCTGCTGGATATCCTCTCGTCCGACTACTACCCCGCCAGCCTGCTGGACGCCGCCTTCCGGGTCGCGGCTGACGAAAACAATCGCTTTACGCTGCCGCAGGCGATTCGTCTGGTAACGAAAAACCCGGCAACGGCACTCAATCTTCACGATCGTGGAGAGATAGCTGAAGGTAAACGGGCGGATCTGGTGCTGGTTCACCGTAAGGGCGAGCACATCCATATCGACCACGTCTGGCGTCAGGGAAAACGGGTGTTCTGATGGGAAGACTAATCTGGCTAATGGGGCCGTCAGGCTCTGGTAAGGACAGCCTGCTGTCCGCGTTACGGCAGCGGGAACATCCCCAGCTTCTGGTTGCGCACCGCTATATCACCCGTGCGGCGAATGCCGGGAGTGAGAACCATATCGCCCTGAGCGAGCCGGAATTTTTCACGCGCGCCGGGCAAAATCTGCTGGCGCTCAGCTGGCACGCCAACGGTTATTACTACGGGATAGGCATCGAGACAGACCTGTGGCTGCACGCCGGGTTCGACGTGCTGGTCAACGGCTCACGCGCACACCTTCAACAAGCGCGCGCCCGCTATGAAGCAGCGCTGTTGCCGGTCTGTCTGCAGGTCTCGCCTGATGTGCTGCGCAGCCGGTTGCAGAGCCGGGGTCGCGAAAACGCCAAAGAGATCGAGCAGCGGCTTGAACGTGCGGCGCGCTATACCCCATCGAACTGTCATATCCTCAATAACGACGGAAGTTTGCTACAGTCAGTCGATAACTTTTTAACGCTTATCCGTCAGAAGGAGAGACAGCATGCCTGACTGCCAGCTTCGCCCCGCCACTGCCGACGATGCGCAGATTGTTTACGCGCTGATTTGCGAACTCAAGCAGAGTGAGTTTGATCATCAGGCGTTCCACGCCGGGTATATTGCCAATCTGCAGGACCACAATATGCGCTACCAGCTGGCTGAATTAAACGGCCAGGTGGTGGGCATGATTGGACTGCATATGCAGTTTCACCTGCACCACGCCAGATGGATTGGCGAGATCCAGGAGCTGGTGGTCATGCCACAGGCGCGCGGTCTCAGGGTGGGCAGCCAGCTGTTGGCCTGGGCGGAGAACGTGGCGCGGCAGGCGGGTGCTGAACTGACAGAGCTATCCACCAGCGTGAAGCGCCTGGACGCTCACCGTTTTTATGCGCGTGAAGGGTATACGCAGAGCCATTTTCGTTTCACCAAACTGTTGTAGAGGTGCACGATGAGTCTGACGATTACGTTAACGGGAACCGGTAGCGCTCAGCTGGTGCCGGTGTTTGGCTGCGACTGCGCCGCGTGTCGCCGGGCGCGTCTGCAGGATAACCATCGCCGTCGCCCCTGTAGCGCGGTAGTCAAATTCAACGATGCGGTAACGCTGCTGGACGCCGGTATCCCGCACCTGATGGACGACTGGCCGGCAGGCAGCTTTCAGCAGTTTTTACTGACCCACTACCATATGGATCACGTCCAGGGGCTGTTCCCCCTGCGCTGGGGCGTCGGTGCCCCTGTTCCGGTGTACGGCCCACCAGACGAGGCGGGGTGTGACGACCTGTTTAAACACCCGGGGATTCTGGATTTCAGCCATACGGTAGAGCCGTTTGTGGTGTTTGAACTGCAGGGCCTGCGGGTCACACCGTTGCCGCTGAATCACTCGAAAATCACCTTTGGCTACCTGCTGGAGTCCGCCCACAGCCGTGTGGCCTGGCTTTCCGACACCGCCGGATTACCCGATAAAACGGTAAAATTCCTGCTCAATAACCGGCCGCAGGCGATGATCATCGACTGCAGCCACGAGCCGCGTGACGAAACGCCGCGCAACCATTGCGATCTGAATACGGTTATTGCCTTAAATGAGATCATCGGCTGTCCACAGGTGATCCTGACCCATATCAGTCATCAGTTCGACGTATGGATGATGGATAACCCGCTACCCGACGGGTTCGAGGCGGGATATGACGGAATGACGTTGTTGCTGGATTAGGTCACTCCCTCTCTGAATGAGAGGGCGAGGCGTAGGGATGCTAAACCGCGCGTATCAGCGATCGTAATCGTCTTCTAACCGGCGCTCATCTTCTTCTAACTGACGTCTGTCATCATCCAGCTGGCGTTGACGCTCATCCAGACGGCGACGGCGATCCTCCAGTTGCCTGCGGCGATCGTCATACTGACGGCTGTCGGTCTGGCGGCTGCGATCGTAGCGATCGTCGTCGTCATCGCTACTGCGACTGCTGCTGGGGTTATAGGCATCGTTGATCGCCTGCTGAATATTGCCAATGGCTTCATCAATAACATCGGCGTGAGCCAGTTGGCTGGTAAGTGACAGCAGACCAAATAACAGAGCGGTAGAGTAACGTTTCATAAGACCAGACTCGCAGGTGGACTGGCCTTACGGTAATGAACAACAGCTGGCTGGGGTAGCGGAGGAATCTCAAATTACCATCACCTTGCGCAACGCCTGCGCCAGCTGTACACGGGTAAAAGGCTTACGCAGTAACGCCACGTCCGGCAGTTGCGGGTTATGCGTCGGACGCAGATCCTGGCCGCTGATCAGCAACACCGGAAGCTGCGGATAATGGCTGCGCACATGGTTGATCACCTCGGCGCCGCTGAGGTTGCCGGGCAGCATTAAATCGCTAATAAACATGCCAATATCCGGTGACGCGTCCAGCATCTTCAGGGCCTGTTCGCCGTTGTCCGCTTCAAGCGTCAGATAGCCCAGCTGATGCAGCTGCTCGCACAGGGTCTGGCGGACATCGGCTTCATCTTCAAGCACCAGTACCAGGCGTTCATTTTCAACGGCAGCCGCGGCGGCCTGGGTTTCATCAGCAGAACGAACAGGCAGCGTCGAGCGTGGCAGATGCAGCCGCACGGTGGTCCCCTGCCCCGGCGCGCTTTCAATCTCCACGCGCCCACCGGACTGGCGTACAAAACCGTAGACCATCGACAGGCCTAATCCGCTACCGCTCCCGGTTTGCTTGGTCGTGAAGAACGGTTCGAAGACCCGGGATTTGACCTCCTGCGACATTCCACTTCCCCGGTCAATAACCTCCAGCGCCACCATATCCTGCCTGCGTCCGTCACTGCGGGTCACGCGCTGATTCCACGTGCGGATCTTAATAACTCCCGTCTGTCCCTCCATCGCATCGCGGGCGTTCATCACCAGGTTAATAATGGCGTTTTCCAGCTGGCTGACGTCTATCCACGCCGGCCACGCCGGTGATTGCGCTTCAATTTCCAGCGTCAGGGTGGCCGGCAGCGAGTGGTACATCAACTCCCGCAGGTTCTCGAGCAGCGGTTTCATCTCTACCGCGTGCGGGGTCAGGGATTGCTTGCGGGAAAACGCCAGCAGGCGCTGGGTCAGCACCGCACCACGCTCGGCGGCCTTGAGTGCCCGGGTGATACGCGGGGCGTCATGTGAGTCAGGATCGGTGAGTTCCAGACTGCCAATGATCACCGCCAGCAGGTTGTTAAAGTCATGCGCCAGACCGCCCGTCAGCTGCCCGACGGCCTTCATCTTCTGGCTGTGCACCAACGCCTCTTCCAGCCCCTGACGCTCGATGCGGTCGATCTCCATCTGCGTGGTTTTTTCTTTCAGCAGGCGGGTGGTGTGGACAAGCGAGGCGGTGTTGCGGGCAAAAACGTTAAACGCTCGCGCCAGCTCACCCAGCTCATCACGGCGCTGCAGCCCGGGGACGGAAACATCCTGCTCGCCGTGAGCAAGGCGCGACATCGCCCGGGAGATGGCCGTCAGGTTGGAGGCCAGATTACGGTAGATATACCAACAGGCGCACCCGGTGATGATCAGCGCCAGCACGGCGAACACGCTGATAAATACGCTGATGGAGCGCAGCTCCTGGTGACTCTGGGCAGTGCGCAGCCGGGAGGCCTGCGCCACCTGTTCAACGTACTGATTGATGTCGCTGTTTAATATCGCCACCAGCGCCTTGATGTGGAACATATACCAGCTGATCGCCAGATCGCTCTCCTCCAGCTGCGTCGAGAGCGGAACAAGCTTGTGAAGCTCGGCATTAAAATCGGGCAGGATAACGTTCACCACGGACTGCGTCACGCTCCGGGGCAGCGCTGCGGTCACGGCATCCAGCTGCTGAACCGTGGCGCGCGGCGAGGGCGTTTCAATAGCGGCGATGATTAGTCTGTCCATTTCCATAAGCTGTTGCGCATCCGGGACGTTGCTGGCGTAACGGCGGTTAATGTCCTGCAGATGGCGCAAATAGCTCTGGCTTTGATAGAGCGCGCTGAGAAGTGCGTTACGCTCCAGATGACGCCGCTGCCCGCGCTCCAGCATGCCCGTCACGCTCTGCTGTAACTCATTACTTCTCTGAATAATTCGCGCCACCAGCGCGGGCTCCTGTTGCGCCAGTGGCGCATCGGCAAGCTGTTCCAGCGAGTGACGCAGCGCCATCTGCGTCTGCTTCAGGCGCTCGGCTTCGCCCTTGTATTCCAGCGCGCCTACAACTTGCGATAGCCGCACCGCCGCCGTTGCCACATTCGCGGTATCGCGGGCGAGGTTCATGCTGCCGGTCATGTCATCCAGCGTCTGCTGCTGCACCTGTTCCTGGATCTCGCTGGCATGACGAAAGCCGAGCACCGCCACGCCGCTGACCATCAGCGTCACCGCCACCACCAGCAGATTAAAAATCAGCAGGCGACCACGGGCGCTGGCAAAGAAGGGCGGACGGTGTGATGGCATACGGTAAGCTCCGGTGCAATGTGATGCCCTCACCCTGGCCCTCTCCTGCTGAGAGGGAAAAAGCGGGGAATTGTGATGTAAGTTAACTATTCATAACTATGACAAATATGAACGGCTTCTGACATTTTGCATTTACCAACCTGTGATGAAGTGCGGATATCGACATTCAAGGAGATCCGCCATGAGCAGAACCCCGGTACTGGAGATGCGCAACATTGCCAAAACGTTTGGCCATTTCCACGCGCTCAAGGGTGTGGATTTGACGGTGTACCCCGGTGAGATCCACGCGCTGATGGGGGAAAACGGCGCAGGAAAGAGTACCCTGATGAAGATCCTCGCGGGGGCCTATACCGCCACCCGCGGCGAGATCCTGATTGACGGACAGCCGTTTCACATCAAAGGCCCAAAGGATGCGCTGGCCGCGGGTATCACCCTCATTTATCAGGAGATGCAGCTTGCCCCCAATCTGACCGTCGCTGAAAACATTTTCCTGGGCAGC
This sequence comes from Enterobacter cloacae complex sp. 394I7, assembly GCF_057320345.1. NCBI lineage: Bacteria > Pseudomonadati > Pseudomonadota > Gammaproteobacteria > Enterobacterales > Enterobacteriaceae > Enterobacter > Enterobacter cloacae complex sp. 394I7. The sequence continues at coordinate 23,298 of NZ_JBXWCR010000009.1, forward strand.
GAGCTGTCGCGCGCCGGGCTGGTACAGCGCAAAGAGATGGCCGCACAGGCGCAGGCGGTGATTGACCGTCTGGGCGCGCACTTCAAGGCGACCGACCTGGTAATGAGGCTGACCATCGCCGAGCAGCAGCAGGTTGAAATTGCCCGCGCGCTGCACCGTAACAGCCGCATTCTGGTGATGGATGAACCCACCGCCGCCCTCTCCTCACGTGAAACCCATCGCCTGTTCGAGCTGATACTGCGCCTGCGAGAGGAAGGAATGGCGATTATCTATATCAGCCACCGCATGGCGGAAGTGTATGAACTCTCCGATCGCGTCAGCGTTCTGCGTGACGGGCAGTACGTCGGTAGCCTGACGCGCGACAAACTGAACGCCTCTGAGCTGGTGAAGATGATGGTCGGCCGTCCGCTAAGCGATCTGTTTAACAAAGGGCGCGATATCCCGCTCGGCAGCCCGCGTCTTAACGTGCATCACCTTACCGACGGCAAGAAAGTGCTCCCCTGCAGTCTGCAGGTGCGTTCCGGAGAAATTGTCGGGCTGGCAGGTCTGGTGGGCGCCGGACGTTCCGAACTGGCGCAGCTGATCTTCGGCGCGCGCAAAGCCACGGGCGGCATGATTGAGGTCGACGGCGAACCGGTGGTGATCCACTCCCCGCGTGCCGCCATCGACAACGGGATCGGTTTTCTCACCGAGAACCGCAAAGAACAAGGGCTGTTCCTCGAGCTGGCCGCACAGGAGAACATCACCATGGCGACGCTGGAGCGCGACGCCACCTTCGGCATGCTGAACCGCAAAAAAGCGCAGACCATTTCTGACGATGCAATCGCCCTGCTTAACATCCGCGTGCCGCATTCACAGGTCCGCGCGGGTGGCCTGTCCGGGGGCAATCAGCAAAAGCTGCTTATCTCCCGCTGGGTGGCCATCGGCCCACGCATTCTGATTCTGGACGAACCGACGCGCGGCGTCGACGTCGGGGCGAAAAGTGAAATCTACCGCATCATGAACCAGATGGCGCGCAAGGGCGTGGCGATCCTGATGATCTCCAGCGAGCTGCCGGAAATCGTCGGCATGAGCGACCGCGTCTATGTCATGCGTGAAGGCAGCATTGCAGGTGAACTTCACGGAGCAGAAATTTCTCAGGAAAACATCATGACGCTGGCGACCGGCGTGAACGACTCTCATCATCAGGCGGTGCAACTATGACAAATTCAACCCATCCGCAGCAGGTGGCGAAGTCCGCCTCTGCCAAAAAAATGCTGATGAGCGATCTGATGCAGACGGTCGGCATTTTGCCCATCTTGATCCTGATTGTGGCGGTATTTGGTTTTATCGCGCCTAACTTCTTTACCGAAAGTAATCTGCTCAATATCACCCGCCAGGCGTCGATCAACATCGTACTGGCCGCAGGGATGACCTTCATCATTCTGACCGGCGGGATCGACCTCTCCGTCGGCTCCATTCTGGGCACCACGGCCGTGGCGGCGATGGTGGTGTCGTTAATACCTGAGTTCGCCATGCTTTCTATTCCGGCAGCGCTCATGCTCGGCCTGGTGCTGGGTTTGTTCAACGGCGCGCTGGTGGCTTTTGCCGGGCTGCCGCCGTTTATCGTGACGCTCGGTACTTATACGGCCCTGCGCGGTGCGGCTTACCTGCTGGCGGACGGTACGACCGTCATTAACTCCAACATTAGCTTTGAGTGGATCGGCAATAACTATCTTGGACCCATTCCGTGGCTGGTGGTGATCGCGCTGGCGGTCATTGTGCTGTGCTGGTTTATTCTGCGTCGCACCACGCTTGGCGTTCACATCTATGCGGTTGGCGGCAACATGCAGGCGGCGCGTCTGACAGGCATTAAGGTCTGGCTGGTGCTGTTGTTTGTGTACGGCATGAGCGGGCTGCTCTCGGGCCTGGGCGGCGTGATGAGTGCCTCGCGTCTCTACAGCGCCAACGGCAACCTGGGCATGGGCTACGAGCTGGATGCGATTGCGGCGGTGATCCTCGGCGGCACCAGCTTTGTCGGCGGGATCGGCACGATCACCGGCACGCTGGTGGGGGCGCTGATCATCGCCACGCTTAACAACGGCATGACGCTGATGGGCGTCTCCTACTTCTGGCAACTGGTGATCAAAGGGGCGGTGATCATCATAGCGGTGCTGATCGACAAATACCGTACCCGACACCATCAAAGTGCATAACAACAATACCCTACAAGCGAGGAAGAGAAGATGCGTTTGAAACCGTTAGTGACCGCGCTCTGTGCTGGCGCGCTGCTTGCCGCAACGCCGTTTGCGCAGGCGAAAGATCTGAAGTCCATCGGCGTGACGGTGGGCGACCTGGCCAACCCATTCTTCGTGCAGATCACCAAAGGTGCCGAGCTGGAAGCGCGCAAACTGGCGGGGGATAACGTCAAAGTGACGCTGGTCTCCAGCGGTTACGATCTCGGCCAGCAGGTGGCGCAGATCGACAACTTTATTGCCGCCAAAGTGGACATGATCATCCTTAACGCCGCGGATTCCAAAGGGATCGGCCCGGCGGTTAAACGCGCGAAAGAGGCCGGGATCGTGGTTGTCGCGGTTGACGTCGCGGCGGAAGGGGCGGATGCCACCATCACCTCCGATAACACCCAGGCGGGGGAAATGGCCTGTAAATACATTACTGACCGCCTGAAAGGCAAAGGCAACGTGGTCATCATCAACGGGCCGCCAGTGTCCGCAGTGCAAAACCGCGTCGAAGGCTGCCAGACCGAGTTCAAAAAACATCCGGATATCAAGGTGCTCTCTGATAACCAGAACGCCAAAGGTAGCCGTGAAGGCGGTCTGGAAGTGATGACCTCACTGCTGGCGGCCAATCCGAAGATCGACGGCGTGTTCGCGATTAACGATCCGACGGCGATCGGTGCCGATCTGGCGGCAAAACAGGCCCAACGCAATGAATTCTTTATCGTTGGTGTAGACGGCAGCCCGGACGGCGAGGAAGCGCTTAAGCGTGAGAACTCCCTGTTTGTCGCAACGCCGGCTCAGGATCCGCAGGTAATGGCGGCAAAAGCGGTTGAGATCGGCTATGACATTCTGCAGGGCAAACCTGCGCCTAAAGAGCCTGTGCTGATCCCGGTGACGATGATCGATAAAAAGAACGTCGGATCCTATAAGGGGTGGACAGTTAAGTGATGTAGTGCGGTTTGATGCCCTCACCCTGATCTTCTCTTCGCGGGAGAGTTGGGGTGAGGCCTGACATAGCGTCCAGGGGGCCCCATGAAACGCTCCGAAATCAATGAAATCCTTGGCCACACGCGGCAGTTCTTCTCCATGCACGATGTGCATCTCCCTCCCTTTGCCAGTTTTCCGCCAACGAAATGGCAGCAGCTTGACCCGGCCGCCTGGCAGGAAGTGTTTGATCTCAGGCTTGGCTGGGACGTAACGGCATTCGGCAGCGACCATTTTGCCTCACAGGGGCTAACGCTCTTTACCCTGCGCAATGGCTCACCGAACGGCGTGCCCTATGAAAAGTGCTATGCCGAAAAAATCATGCACGTCCGGGATGGTCAGGTGACGCCCATGCATTTTCACTGGCGTAAACGGGAAGACATCATCAACCGTGGCGGCGGAAACCTGATCGTCGAGTTATGGAATGCCGGCGCACATCAAGAACCTGAAAATACCGACGTGACCGTTACCCTCGACGGCTGTCTGCAGACCCACGCGCCCGGCAGTCAGTTACGCCTGCAACCCGGGGACAGCATCTGCCTCACCCCCGGCCTGTACCACAGTTTCTGGGGCGAACGCGGTTTTGGCGACGTACTGGTGGGGGAAGTGTCATCGGTGAATGACGATGAACACGATAACCATTTTTTACAGCCCATTGCCCGCTATAACAATATCGAAGAAGACGAACCGGCGGTGCTGGTGTTGTGCAACGAGTACAACCTGTTTCGGAAATAAGGAGTAAATAATGCCATTGATTTCTCTTGCCGACGGTCTTGAGCACGCCAGGAAACACCGCTACGCGCTCGGCGCGTTTAACGTTCTCGACTCCCATTTTTTGCGCGCGCTGTTTGCTGCCGCGAAACAGGAACGCTCGCCGTTTATCATTAATATTGCGGAAGTCCACTTTAAGTATGTCTCCCTGGAGTCGCTGGTCGAAGCGGTCAGGTTTGAAGCCGCCCGTCATGATATTCCGGTGGTGCTCAACCTCGATCACGGCCTGCATTTCGAGGCGGTGGTACGTGCGCTGCGCGTAGGCTTCAGCTCCGTGATGTTTGATGGCTCCACCCTGAGCTACGAAGAAAACATTCGCCAGACGCGGGAGGTGGTGAAGATGTGCCACGCGGTTGGCGTATCGGTAGAAGCGGAGCTGGGTGCGGTAGGCGGTGACGAAGGTGGCGCGTTGTATGGCCATGCGGATGAAGCGTTGTTTACGGACCCACTGCGGGCGCGCGAGTTTGTCGATGCCACCGGCATTGATGCGCTGGCGGTCGCCATTGGCAACGCGCACGGTAAATACAAAGGCGAGCCAAAACTCGATTTCCCTCGTCTGGACGCCATTCGCCAGCAGACCGGCCTGCCGTTGGTCTTACACGGCGGCTCCGGGATCAGCGATGCCGATTTTCGTCGCGCCATCGAACTGGGGATCCATAAAATCAACTTTTATACCGGTATGTCACAGGCCGCGCTCTCTGCCGTTGAGCAACGGATGGCAAAACGTCAGCCTCTGTACGATGAATTTGCAGAACTGTTGCTGGGTATAGAAGAGGCGATTACCGATACGGTCGCCGCGCAAATGCGCATCTTTGGCAGCGCGGGGCAGGCATAATGGAACGTAAAGGGATTATCGCCGCCGGCAATATGCTGGTGGATCACGTCCACCAGATTGTGCAATGGCCGGAGCGCGGCTGGCTGGCGGAAATTACCCACAGCGAACGTTCAACCGGCGGTGCGCCGCTGAACGTCCTGCTGACGCTGGCCAAAATGCACGTTGGCCTGCCGCTGCAGGCCGTCGGCCTGATTGGCGAAGATAGCGACGGCGATTACATCCTGGCGATGCTCGACCAGTATCACGTCAACCGCCAGCGGGTGCAGCGCACGACCTTTCCGCCAACCTCTATGTCGCAGGTTATGACCGACCCCAGCGGGCAGCGCACTTTTTTCCACTCCCCGGGCGCCAACCGTCTTCTGGATCTGCCCGCCTTCGACCGCCTCGACGGCGCGATGAAGATTTTCCATCTCGGCTACCTGTTACTGCTCGACAGCCTGGATATGCCCGATGACGAGTACGGCACCCGCAGCGCACGGCTGCTGGCCCAGATGCGCGATCAGGGGTATGAAACCTCGCTCGACCTGGTCTCGCGAAAGGGTGACCCGCGCTATCAGCCGCTGGTCCTCCCTGCCCTGCGCCATCTTGATTATCTGGTCATCAACGAACTGGAAGCCGGCGAGTTTAGCGGGCTGGAGATGCGCGACGAGAACGATGCTCCGCACATTGCCCATATCGCGGAAGCCGCCTCACAGCTTCTGGCGGCTGGCGTGCGTCAGCGGGTGGTGATCCACTGTCCGGAAGGGGCGTGGGGGTTAACACCGGACGATGAAGGGCGCTGGATCCCCTCCTGGTTGCTGGAGCGGGAAGAGATTATCGGCAGCGTCGGGGCGGGTGATGCCTTCTGCGCAGGCTTCTTATACGGCTGCCATGAAGCGTTGCCGCTGGTCGAGAGTATTTATCTGGCCCATGCCTGCGCGCGGGCAAGCCTGCTGGCTGCGAACGCCATTGATGGGGCAAAAACGCTGGCCGAGTTGCAGCTGTTTATTAAAGAGAATATTTAAGCCGCTTTCTCGCTGTGAGACACATCGGCAGCAAAGACGTAGCCCAGCCCACGGACGGTTTTAATGAGTGCGGGCTGATGCGGGTTGGCTTCGATTTTACGGCGCAGGCGCATGATCAACACATCGATTGTGCGGTCGAACACCTCGGCACTTTCGCTGTGCGTCAGCTCGAGCAGTTGTTCCCGGCTGAGCACCCGCCGGGCGTTCTGGGTGAGCGCCAGCAGCAGACCATATTCTCCCTGGGTCAACGGTACGGGGTTACGCTGCGGATCGCTGAGTTCACAGCGGGAGGTATCCAGCGTCCAGCCATTGAACGTCACGCCCGCCACGCGTGGCACCGGGGTGTCTGCGGCCAGCGCCCCGGTACGGCGAAGCACGGCTTTAACACGGGCAACCACCACGCGCGGGTTAAACGGTTTGCCAATATAATCGTCGGCCCCCATCTCCAGCCCCACCACCACGTCTGACTCACTGCCCAGCCCGGTCAGCATCACCACCGGCAGCTCCGGACGTTGCTTTTGCAGGTGCAGTAATACCTGCAGGCCGTTGATATCCGGCAGCATCATATCCAGCAGGACAAGGGCGATGTGTGGCTCATGCTGAACCAGACTCAGCGCGTCCTGGCCGTTATGGCAGACAAGCACGCTAAAGACGTGCTCACTCAGCACATCCTGCAGCAGCTCGCAAACTGCGGTATCGTCATCAACCACCAGAATCGCCGGTTTCATCGCATGCTTCCATCAGGGGATTATGTTAAGTCTGAACTATTCTGCCGTCGGCTCCAGCCAATTTGACTTTTACATGACGGAATTACAACCCATGTCACATCCACTGCCCATTCGACACGTCAATTTTGACGATTGGCTGTTTTTCGTCAGGGTTTTGCCCCTCTGTTGGCCGTAAAGTCTGCTGATACCCACAATAAAAACATGGCATAGAAGCTGCATAGTGGGGCGTAAGCATTGATTAACTGGAGCAGACTGATGAAAAAAGTCGTCACGGTTTGCCCTTATTGTGCCTCGGGTTGCAAGATCAACCTGGTGGTCGATAACGGCAAAATCGTCCGGGCGGAGGCCGCCCAGGGGAAAACCAACCAGGGCACGCTGTGCCTGAAAGGCTACTACGGCTGGGATTTTATTAACGATACCCAAATCCTTACCCCACGCCTGAAAACCCCTATGATCCGCCGCGAGCGCGGTGGCAAGCTGGAAGCCGTCTCCTGGAGCGAGGCGCTGGATTATGTCGCCACGCGCCTGAGCGCCATCAAAGCCAAGTATGGCCCGGATGCGATCCAGACTACCGGCTCATCACGCGGTACCGGTAATGAAACCAACTATGTAATGCAAAAATTCGCGCGCGCCGTTATTGGTACCAATAACGTCGACTGCTGCGCTCGCGTCTGACACGGCCCATCGGTTGCAGGTCTGCACCAGTCGGTCGGTAACGGCGCTATGAGTAACGCGATCAACGAGATAGATAACACCGATCTCGTGTTTATTTTTGGCTATAACCCGGCGGATTCTCACCCTATCGTCGCGAACCACGTGATTCGCGCCAAACAGAATGGGGCGAAAATCATCGTCTGCGATCCGCGCAAAATTGAAACGGCACGTATTGCGGATATGCACATTGCACTGAAAAACGGCTCGAATATCGCGCTGTTGAATGCGATGGGCCACGTCATTATTGAGGAGAATCTCTACGACCAGGCGTTCGTCGCGACCCGTACGGAAGGGTTTGACGAGTATCGGAAAATTGTCGAAGGCTACACGCCGGAGTCCGTCGAAGCGATAACCGGCGTAAGCGCGCAAGAGATCCGTCAGGCAGCGCGGATGTACGCCGGAGCGAAAACCGCGGCCATTTTGTGGGGCATGGGCGTAACCCAGTTCTATCAGGGCGTGGAAACCGTACGCTCCCTGACAAGCCTTGCGATGTTGACCGGAAATCTGGGCAAACCGCATGTGGGCGTGAACCCGGTACGTGGTCAAAATAACGTGCAGGGTGCGTGTGACATGGGCGCACTGCCGGATACCTATCCGGGCTATCAGTACGTTAAGTTCCCGGAAAATCGTGAGAAATTCGCGAAGGCCTGGGGCGTGGAGAGCCTGCCGGAACATACCGGGTATCGCATCAGCGAGCTGCCGCACCGTGCGGCGCACGGTGAAGTGCGTGCCGCCTACATTATGGGTGAAGATCCGCTGCAGACCGACGCCGAGCTGTCAGCGGTGCGTAAAGGCTTTGAGGATCTCGAACTGGTGATTGTCCAGGATATCTTTATGACCAAAACCGCGGCGGCGGCGGATGTGATTTTACCGTCAACGTCATGGGGCGAGCATGAAGGTGTCTACACGGCGGCAGACCGCGGCTTCCAGCGCTTCTTCAAAGCGGTGGAGCCGAAGTGGGATCTGAAAACCGACTGGCAGATCATCAGCGAAATCGCCACCCGCATGGGTTATCCGATGCATTACAACAACACTCAGGAAATCTGGGACGAGTTGCGCAAACTGTGTCCGGACTTCACCGGTGCCACCTATGAGAAAATGGGTGAGCTGGGGTATATCCAGTGGCCGTGCCGCGATGAGTCAGAGGCCGATCAGGGCACGTCGTATCTCTTTAAAGAGAAGTTCGACACCCCGAACGGACTGGCGCAGTTCTTCACCTGCGACTGGGTCGCGCCAATCGATAAACTCACCGATGAGTATCCGATGGTGCTCTCTACCGTGCGTGAAGTGGGCCACTACTCCTGTCGTTCGATGACCGGTAACTGCGCTGCGCTGGCGGCACTGGCGGATGAACCGGGCTATGCGCAGATCAACACCGCTGACGCAAAGCGTCTGGGTATTGAAGATGAAGCCCTGATCTGGGTGCACTCGCGTAAAGGACGCATCATTACCCGTGCGCAGGTCAGCGACCGACCTAACAAAGGGGCGGTCTATATGACCTACCAGTGGTGGATTGGTGCCTGCAACGAACTGGTGACGGAGAACTTAAGCCCGATAACCAAAACGCCGGAGTATAAGTACTGCGCCGTACGCGTGGAGCCGATTGCTGACCAGCACGCCGCGGAACAGTATGTGATTGACGAATATAGCAAGCTGAAAGCCAGACTGCGTGAAAGCGCGTTGGGTTAATGCCGTTAATTAATTGATGAATAAAAGGGGTGACTTATTCACCCCTTTTTTATTTCTTAATAAGCTATTTATATTATCAATATATATTGTGCACGCTGCCCCGCAGCAATAATGTCATTAGCACCGAAATAAATACCCGGCTTTGTATTTTAATTCAGTGAGAGAATCTCTCCCGCGAGCGTCTAATACCCTCTTTCACAAGCATTATTGTGAGACAAAACGCGGCGGACACCCGGAAATGTTCATTCACCTTTACCGCGCCCGTTTTTTTCTTCTGCGACGACGATTATACTGCGCGGCGTGTACCCAGATGATAAGAATCCATGAAATCAATTTTTCTGATGTTGTTATTTTTTACGTCACTCGTCCACGCGGATGAGATTGGCAGCCAGTACAAGCAACAGGCGGAAGCGGGTGACGCCCGCGCCCAGTATTACCTTGCCGATACCTACTTCAGTTCCGGCGACAGCAAGCAGGCCGCGCAGTGGGCAGAGAAAGCAGCAAAAGGGGGCGATGTCGACGCCATGGCGTTGTTATCGCAAATCCAGTTTACACAGGGCGATTACGCGCAGGCCAAAGCGCTGGCGCAGCAGGCCACTATCGCCGGCAGTAAACGCGGCGCAATTATGCTGGCGCGCGTGCTGGTCAACACCCAGGCAGGGAAAACTGACTACCCACAGGCCATCGCACTGCTGCAAACGGCAACCGAAGATATCGACAACGACTCCGCGGTGGATGCGCAAATGCTGCTGGGGATGATTTATGCCAACGGCGTTGAGGTGGCGCAGGACGACGTCAAAGCCGCGTCGTGGTTCAAACGCAGCTCCTCCCTTTCGCGTACGGGTTACGCGGAGTACTGGGCCGGAATGCTGTTCCAGCAGGGCGAGAAAGGCTTTATAACGCCGAATAAGCAGAAAGCGCTCTACTGGCTGAACCTGAGCTGTACCGAAGGGTTTGATACGGGATGTGAAGAATTTGACGCGTTGAGTGGGGAGTAAAATCTCTTACACGGCCCTCTCTTTTGGCAGAGAGGGAATGCGAAAAGGCCGGGTTAACCCCGGCCTTTTTATTTTACTGGTCTGCGGTCTTATCAAAACGACCCAGCACTTCGCGTTCATACGCCAGCGCTTTTTTACGGTCGAATTTGTGCTCCCACTTAGCGATAACCAGCACCGCCAGGGCGTTACCCACCACGTTCAGCGCCGTACGCGCCATGTCGAGGATACGGTCGACACCGGCGATAAACGCCAGACCTTCCAGCGGGATCCCTACGCTGCCCAGGGTTGCCAGCAGCACGACAAAGGAGACGCCAGGTACGCCTGCGATGCCTTTTGAGGTCACCATCAGGGTCAGCACCAGCACGATCTCCTGCCACAGAGACAGGTCAATGCCGTACAGCTGAGCAATAAAGATAGCCGCAATACTCTGGTACAGCGTTGAGCCGTCCAGGTTAAAGGAGTAGCCGGTTGGCACCACAAAGCTGGTAATCGACGCCGGCGCGCCGTAGGCCTCCATCTTCTCGATAATACGCGGCAGTACGCTTTCAGAGCTTGCCGTGGAGTACGCGAGAATCAACTCATCTTTGAGAATACGGATCAGGATCCAGATGCTCAGCCCACACAGGCGCGCCACAATTCCCAGCACCACCAGCGCGAAGAACAGGATGGCGAAGTGAACCAGAATCACCAGCTTCGCCAGCGGCCACAGGGAGGCGAAACCGAAGTTCGCCACGGTTACCGCGATAAGCGCAAACACCCCAACCGGCGCGTAGCGCATCACCATGTGAGTCACTTTGAACATGGTTTCAGAAATTGAGCGGAACACGGTGACCAGCGGTTCACGGTGCGTGGCAGGCAGGGAGGAGAGACCCAGACCAAACAACACCGAGAAGAAGATGATCGGCAGCATCTCGCCCTTCGCCATGGAAGCCACGATGTTGGTCGGCACCAGCGAAAGGATGGTTCCCATCAGGCCATGCGCGTGGCTCTGTACTTCAGCGGTAGTGCTTTGATATTTCGAAATATCCACCGTCGCCAGCTGCGACATATCGATCCCGGATCCTGGCTGGAACACGTTCGCCAGTGTGATGCCCAGAATGATGGCAATCGTCGTGATCACTTCGAAATAAAGAATTGTCTTCGCGCCGATACGGCCTAACTGTTTTGCATCCCCCACACCGGCAATGCCGACGACCAGCGTTGAGATAACAATCGGTACGACAATCATCTTGATCAGATGAATAAAGATATCCCCTGCCGGCGAGAGCAGGTTCGCAATCAGCCACTCGCGGCTGTCGCTGTGATAATGCAGGTAGCTACCCAGCAGGATACCCAGCACAAGGGCTAGCAAGATTTGCCAGGCCAGGCTGACTTTAACGTTTTTCATAGAAACTGACTTCCTCAATGAAGCGCCCTATTCACATAAACTGCATGAATATGGATACATACTGAAAGGGTATGAATTGTGTTGCGTTGGTTTATGGGATTTTTTAACGCGGCGTATGAGTATCATTTGCGCGGCATGTTGCGCAAGCCTTAAAGAACGGCACATTTCGCTGCAAAAAGCGGTCATGACGTGAGTTTGTCACAATTCCAATCAATAACTTTTTGTTATAAAAAGGCTTTTTTAATCGAAATTGTGAATAATCGGCACGGTGAATTATTTTCCTTCAAAGTTTCATTCGCTCATTTTTCATACTCTTCAAACAATGCGTGATCTGTAGCCCAAATAATAAACAAAGCTTGTAAAGCCCCTACTATTAACGTTTTTGCGACATATTATTAACATCTTACAAGGAGAAAAAAAGCCATGAGCCAAGTACATAAACACGACATTCCCGCCAACATTGCGGACCGTTGCCTGATAAACCCGGAGCAGTACCACGAGAAGTATCAGCACTCCGTCTCCAGCCCGGACGTCTTCTGGGGTGAGCAGGGCCATATTCTTGACTGGATTAAACCTTATCAGAAGGTGAAGAACACCTCCTTTGCGCCCGGCAACGTCTCCATTAAATGGTACGAAGACGGCACGCTGAACCTGGCAGCAAACTGTCTTGACCGCCACCTTGCCGAACGCGGTAATGAAACGGCCATTATCTGGGAGGGCGACGACGCCTCTCAAAGCAAACACATTACATATAAAGAACTGCACCGCGACGTGTGCCGCTTTGCCAACGTTCTGCTGGAAAGGGGCATTAAAAAAGGCGACGTAGTGGCTATCTATATGCCAATGGTGCCTGAAGCGGCGGTAGCCATGCTGGCCTGCGCGCGCATCGGTGCGATTCACTCGGTGATTTTTGGCGGCTTCTCACCGGAAGCGGTCGCCGGACGTATTGTCGATTCCAGCTCGAAACTGGTGATCACGGCCGATGAAGGCGTGCGCGCTGGCCGTGGCATTCCCCTGAAGAAAAACGTCGATGAAGCGCTGAAAAATCCGAACGTGAAAACCGTCAGCAACGTCATCGTCCTCAAGCGTACCGGCGGCAAGATTGACTGGAACGAAGGACGCGACCTGTGGTGGAGCGATCTGATTGAAAAAGCCAGCGACCAGCATCAGCCGGAAGAGATGAACGCGGAAGACCCGCTGTTTATTCTTTACACCTCCGGCTCAACCGGCAAACCGAAAGGCGTGTTGCACACCACCGGCGGCTATCTGGTCTATGCCGCTACCACCTTCAAGTACGTATTCGACTACCATCCGGGCGACATTTACTGGTGTACTGCCGACGTAGGCTGGGTCACCGGTCACAGCTACCTGCTATACGGCCCGCTGGCCTGTGGTGCCACTACGCTGATGTTTGAAGGCGTACCGAACTGGCCAACGCCGGCACGCATGTGTCAGGTGGTCGACAAACACAAGGTCAATATTCTCTACACCGCCCCAACGGCGATCCGCGCATTAATGGCGGAAGGCGATAAGGCCATTGAAGGCACTGACCGCTCTTCGCTGCGCATCCTCGGTTCCGTTGGCGAGCCCATCAACCCGGAAGCCTGGGAGTGGTACTGGAAGAAAATCGGCAACGAAAAATGTCCGGTAATGGACACCTGGTGGCAGACCGAAACCGGCGGCTTTATGATCACCCCTATGCCGGGTGCGACGCAGTTAAAAGCCGGTTCAGCAACTCAACCGTTCTTCGGCGTACAACCTGCGCTGGTGGATAACGAAGGTAATCCGCTGGACGGGGCCACCGAAGGCAATCTGGTGATCACCGATTCCTGGCCGGGCCAGGCGCGTACCCTGTTCGGCGACCACGAGCGCTTTGAGCAGACCTACTTCTCGACCTTTAAAAATATGTACTTTAGCGGTGACGGCGCCCGGCGTGACGAGGACGGTTATTACTGGATAACTGGGCGCGTGGACGACGTGCTGAACGTCTCCGGCCACCGTCTGGGTACCGCGGAGATTGAATCCGCGCTGGTATCTCATCCGAAGATCGCCGAAGCCGCCGTCGTCGGGATCCCACACAACATTAAAGGCCAGGCGATTTACGCCTACGTCACGCTGAATCATGGCGAAGAGCCGTCACCAGAGCTGTATGCCGAGGTGCGCAACTGGGTACGTAAAGAGATTGGCCCGCTTGCCACGCCGGACGTGCTGCACTGGACCGACTCTCTGCCGAAAACCCGCTCAGGCAAAATTATGCGCCGCATATTGCGCAAAATCGCAGCCGGTGACACCAGCAACCTCGGTGATACCTCAACGCTTGCCGATCCTGGCGTGGTGGAAAAACTGCTCGAAGAGAAGCAGTCCATCGCAATGCCATCGTAACGCGATCTCCCCTCTCCCCCCGGGAGAGGGAATAAAAAAACCTCCCCTATAAATACTTCTGGAGACCTCTGATGAATAACGATATTTGTCAGCAGATAGAGAATAGTGCGCACTACAGGGAGCTCGTGGATAAACGGCAACGGTTTGCCTTCTTACTTTCCATCATCATGCTGATTATTTACGTCGGCTTTATTCTGCTGATTGCCTTTGCCCCACACTGGCTCGGTACGCCGCTGCACGCGGGCACCAGCGTCACGCGCGGAATTCCGATTGGGATTGGCGTGATAATCATTTCGTTTGTGCTGACCGGCGTGTACGTCTGGCGCGCCAATGGCGAATTCGATCGTCTTAACAGAGCAGTCCTGGCAGAGGTAAAAGCATCATGAAGAGAGTCCTGACGGCGCTTGCCGCCACACTTCCCTTTGCCGCCAACGCCACTGATGCCATCACCGGCGAGGTACAGCGCCAGCCAACCAACTGGCAGGCGATTATCATGTTCCTGATTTTCGTGCTGCTGACGCTGTACATCACGTACTGGGCCTCGAAACGCGTGCGCTCCCGTAATGATTACTACACCGCAGGCGGCAACATTACCGGTTTTCAGAACGGGCTGGCGATTGCAGGCGACTTTATGTCCGCTGCCTCCTTCCTCGGTATCTCCGCGCTGGTGTACACCTCCGGCTACGATGGTCTGATTTACTCCCTCGGCTTCCTCGTGGGCTGGCCGATTATTTTGTTCCTGATCGCAGAACGCTTGCGCAACCTGGGCCGCTATACCTTCGCAGACGTGGCCTCCTACCGGCTGAAGCAGGGGCCGATTCGTACCCTCTCCGCCTGCGGCTCGCTAGTGGTGGTCGCGCTGTATCTGATTGCGCAGATGGTCGGCGCGGGTAAATTGATCGAACTGTTGTTCGGCCTGAACTACCACATCGCGGTGGTGCTGGTGGGTGTGCTGATGGTGATGTACGTTCTGTTCGGCGGCATGCTGGCCACGACCTGGGTGCAAATCATCAAAGCGGTCCTGCTGCTGTTCGGCGCCAGCTTTATGGCCTTTATGGTCATGAAACACGTCGGGTTCAGCTTCAATAATCTGTTCACTGAAGCGATGGCGGTACACCCGAAAGGGGAAGCGATCATGAGCCCTGGCGGGCTGGTGAAAGACCCTATTTCTGCGCTTTCGCTCGGTCTGGGTCTGATGTTTGGTACGGCCGGCTTGCCACACATCCTGATGCGTTTCTTCACCGTGAGCGATGCGCGTGAAGCGCGCAAAAGCGTCTTCTACGCCACGGGCTTTATGGGTTACTTCTACATCCTGACCTTTATCATTGGTTTTGGCGCCATCATGCTGGTGGGGGCGAATCCGGCGTTTAAAGACGCGGCGGGCGGGCTGATTGGCGGTAACAACATGGCGGCAGTGCATCTGGCCGACGCGGTAGGCGGTAACCTGTTCCTTGGCTTTATCTCGGCCGTGGCCTTCGCCACCATCCTCGCGGTGGTTGCCGGGCTGACGCTGGCGGGCGCGTCTGCGGTATCGCACGACCTCTATGCCAACGTTATCCGCAAAGGTGCAAGCGAACGTGATGAGCTGAAAGTCTCGAAAATCACCGTGCTGGTGCTGGGCGTGGTCGCTATTCTGCTGGGGATTTTGTTCGAGAAGCAGAACATCGCCTTTATGGTGGGGCTGGCCTTCTCCATTGCGGCAAGCTGTAACTTCCCTATCATCCTGCTCTCCATGTACTGGTCAAAACTGACCACCCGTGGGGCGATGATTGGCGGCTGGCTGGGGCTTTTGACGGCAGTGATTCTGATGGTCCTTGGCCCGACGATTTGGGTACAGATCCTCGGTCACGAAAGCGCTATCTTCCCGTATGAATACCCGGCGCTGTTCTCCATTGCCGTGGCGTTTATTGGTATCTGGGTCTTCTCCGCGACCGATAACTCGCCGGAAGGTAACCTGGAGCGTGAGAAATTCCGCGCCCAGTTTATCCGCTCACAAACGGGTCTGGGCGTCGAGCAAGGCCGTGCGCACTAACCTCGTCTCCCCGGCCTTACCGGCCGGGGAAATCAGAACATCACCCACGCCACCAGCGGTGCAATCAATACCATCACCACGCCCGAGAGCATCATCACCAGGCTTGCCACCACCCCTTCCTGCTGCCCGAGTTCATACGAACGTGCCGTTCCCGCACCGTGCGATGCCGCGCCAAATCCCGCCCCTTTCGCCATTCCTTCACGGATCGACAGCCGCAAAAAAAGCATGTCGCCAACCGCCATCCCGAAGACACCCGTCACGACCACAAATAACGCGACCAGATCCGGCTGTCCACCGAGCGGCTTGGCCGCGGCCAGCGCAAACGGGGTGGTGACCGAACGGACGGCCAGGCTGCGCTGAATTTCATCGGGCAGCGTAAACAGCCGTGCCAGCCAGACGGAACTGCAGACCGCCACCACCGTGGCCGTGATCACGCCAGCGCTGAGCGACATCCAGTGGCGTTTGATGATCGCCAGGTTGTCATACACCGGTACCGCAAAGGCAATGGTCGCAGGCCCCAGTAGCCACAGCAGCCAGTGGGATTCCCCAATGTAGTTCTGCCAGGAGATATGCCCGAAGACCAGCATCAGGACCAGCAGGATCGGCGTGAAGACCAGCGGCATCAGGGGCAGCGCGTGAAAACGGCGATACAGGCGTTTATTGGCAAAGTAGATCGCCAGAGTGGCAATCAGGCACAACACGCTTATCTGGAAGTTAGTCATGCTTTTGCCTGCTGATTTCAAACCGATACACTTTATCAACCACCCAGGCGGTGGCCCCCAGCACCATCAGCGTGCTCAGCGCAATGACCGCGAAGATGCGCCAGCCATCTACCCTCAGCAGTTGCGCATAGTTCACCACCGCGACCACGGCAGGCACAAAGAACAGCAGCATCTCCGCCAGCAGCCAGCGCGCGCCGGCGCGTACCCAGTTGAGGGGGATAACGCGGCAGAGGATAAGCGTCAGCATCAGCACCATTCCGACCAGGTTGGCAGGCAGCGGCAGATGCAACCAGTTGACAAGATATTCCGCGAAAACAAACAGTCCCGCATAAAGCAGTACCTGAACCGGTACCTGAAGTCGTTGCACAACGGCAGGCGTAACACGGCTTAACGCCATGGCCATGGGGGTTTTCCTCAAAAATGAGACGAGGCGCCAGTATAGTGAGCGCACGTAATGGACTGAAATGAATTAAAATCATCAAAGGTATAGTTCCGAGGAATAATCATGGACATAAGAACGCTGCGCTATTTTGTCGAAGTGGTTCGTCAGCAAAGTTTTACCCGCGCAGCGGAGAAGTTGTTTGTCACCCAACCCACCATCAGCAAGATGCTGAAAAACCTCGAAGATGAACTGAACTGCACCCTGCTTATCCGCGACGGACGCAAGCTGCTGCTGACCGATACCGGGCGGGTCGTCTTTGAACGCGGGCTGGCGATCCTGGCGGAGTTCCGCCAGCTGGAAGCGGAGCTTGGCGATATCAATCACCTGACAAAAGGGCTGCTGCGCCTCGGCATCCCGCCGATGGTTGGGATGATGATGGCCGGCCCCATCAGCCTGTTTCGCCAGCGTTATCCCGGCGTTGAACTGAAAATTTCCGAGTTTGGCGGCTTAACGGTTCAACAGGCGGTCACCAACGGCGAGCTGGATGTCGCCATGACCGCCCTCCCTGTGGAGGAAGAGAGCGGTCTGGCGACGCTGCCGCTCTTTAGCCACCCGCTGTGCGTGCTGGTGCCCCGCTCTGGTGACTGGCTGAAGGTCGACACGGTGAAACCCGAACGGCTCGGTGAACACCCGCTGCTGATTTACAACGAAGATTTCGCCCTCAGCCGCCAGCTGATGGCGCTGTTTAATCAACACAACGTGAAGCCGCGCATTGCGGTGCGCAGCGGGCAGTGGGATTTCCTGGCTGCGATGGTGCAGGCAGGCGTCGGCATTTCGATATTGCCGCAGCCGATTTGCGAACGGCTCGATAAAAATACCCTGCGCTGGATCCCGCTGGAAAGCGATTTGCACTGGCAGTTAGGGATGATTTGGCGCGAAGGGGTTTATTTATCGCACAGCGCGCAGGCGTGGCTGAAATGCTGTGAAGGGTTTTGGGTTCCCTGACCCTCTCCGGGCGGAGAGGGTCAGGGTGAGGGCATCAGCCCGCACGGGCTACTGATTCTCTATCAGCAAGGCTTCCAGCAAATCCAGATCGTGCAGCAGTTTTTGCAGCGTCTCATTGCTGATTTGCCGCGTGGCGCGCAGATGGTACAGCTCGGCACGCTCTGAGCGCAGCGCCGCCAGACGGAACCGGCGCTCCAGGTTCTCCTCCTGCAGCGAACTTTCCACATCGTTGCGGCCATCGGCACGACGACGCAGGTTACCAATCACGCGCGAACTCACTTCAGTCAGCAGCTGGTTGTCGATGTTCTCTTCCGTGTCCGCCGCAAGACGTTCTTCCATCTTCTGAATGGCCACAATCGCCACTTCGGCGGTCGCCGCGCGGGCAATACGCTCCTCTTTATGCTGCTGAGTCGAGTCACCCGTCTCAATATGCTGCAGCAGAAGAGGCAGCATTATCACGCCGACAAACAGTGAGAACAGAATCACCCCTGCCGCCAGGAACACCAGTTCATAGCGCGCCGGGAAGACATCGCCCGTGGGCAGCAGCAGCGGAATGGACAGCACACCGGCAAGCGTAATCGCCCCGCGAACGCCAGCAAAAGAAGCAATCAGCAGCTCCCGCGTGGTCCACGAGCCGAACTCCATCGGTTTTTTCGTCAGGAAGCGCATGCTGAATTTTTTCATCGTCCACAGCCAGCCGAAACGCACCAGCATCAGCGCCATGTAGATCAGCACGATATCGGTGAACAACATCCACGTTTCGACGTTCGGGTCGGCCTCGGCCGCCACCAGCGAGGATTCCATGATGCCCGGCAACTGCAGGCCCAGGAGCAGGAACACCATCCCGTTAAAGACAAATTCCAGCATCGCCCAGGTGCTGTTCGCACGCAGGCGCATGGCCAGCGGCGCGCGGCGCATTACGCCGGAGCGGGTGATGGTCATCCCCGCCGCCACCGCCGCCAGAATGCCCGACACGCCGATATGTTCGGCAATCAGGTAAGAGGCAAACGGCAGAAGGAACAGCAGCACAATCTGTGTCGCCGGTTCATCGCCGCCCCAGCGGCTGAGGAAGCGCAGCGAACGACCATACAGCCAGCTCACCACAAACCCGGCCAGGATACCGCCAATCGCCACCTTGAAGAATTCCAGGGTCGCGCCGCCTACGGTAAAGATCATCGTGCCCATCGCGACGGCCACGGCAAATTTCAGGGCAACCAGGCCAGAGGCGTCATTCATCAGCGCCTCACCCTGTAAAATCCCCATGATTTTCTTCGGAATACGGCCTTCACCGACAATGCCGGACAACGCCACGGCATCGGTTGGTGACAGCACCGCGGCCAGCGCAAAGGCCGGAATTAACGGAATGCCCGGTACCGCCCAGTAGATCAGGAAGCCAATCCCGACCACCGTGACCACCACGAGCGCCAGCGCCAGACCTAATATCTCTCGCCCGTGCTCAAGGAATTCACGCGTGGGCGTTTTCCAGCCATCGGCAAACAGCAGCGGCGGAATAAACAGCACGAGGAACAGTTCGGGGTCGAACTCCACGTGCAGGCCAAACGTCGGCCACGCCAGCAGCGCGCCGATGGCAATTTGCATTAATGGCAGGGGGACCTGAAAGGGCAGTACGCGTGTGACTACCCCGGATAGCGAGACCACAAGAGTCATGATGAGTATTGTGAAGAAGATTTCCATGCGTTCCCTGTTTGCTGTGTTTCTTAAAAGCCAAACCTAAGGCGTCGTGCCTGTTATTCTATCTTCCCCAGAGTAACGCAAAAGACAACGGGATGAGTCCTGAAAATAAAAACGGGCGGCCTGAGCCACCCGTTTTCGCATCAATGGACAACTTAGATTGCCCAGCCGCCCGCGTAGAACGCCACCAGCGCGACGGCAATCACAACGGTGCCGATGTTCAGCTTGCACCACTCGCCGGAGACCAGACGCCCAATCACCAGCGACGCGAAACCGATCATGATGCCGGTAACGATATTACAGGTCAGCACGATAAAGACCGCCGTGATGAGGCCTGACATCGCATCCACAAAATCAGCAAAATCGATTTTCGCCACGTTGCTCAGCATCAGCAGACCAACGTACATCAGCGCAGGTGCGGTCGCGTAGGCCGGCACCAGGTAGGAGAGCGGAGAGAGGAACAGGATCAGCAGGAACAGCACGCCAACGGTAATGGCCGTCAGGCCAGTTTTACCGCCTGCCGCCGTACCCGCAGCGGACTCGATATACACCGCAGCCGGAGCCGCGCCCACCAGACCCGAGAAGACGCTGCTCAGGGAGTCGGTGGTCAGCGCTTTGCCGCCATCGATAATCTGACCGTCTTTATCCAGCAGGTTCGCCTGACCCGCGACGGCACGGATGGTACCCGTTGCATCAAACACCGCGGTCATCACCAGCGCCAGCACGCTTGGCAGGATCACCGGGTTCAATGCCCCCATGATATCCAGACTGCCAATCAGAGAGTTGCCTTTGTCATCGCTCAGCGACGGCATGGCGAAAATCCCGGAGAAGTGAACGTTAGGATCGAAAATCAGGCCAACAATGGACACCCCGATAATGGTCAGCAAAATGCCGCCCGGGACTTTCAGTTTTTCCAGACCAATAATTACCGCCAGACCGATCAGGGACATAATGACCGGGAAGCTCGCGAAGTGCCCCAACGCCACCGGCAGACCGTCCAGCGGGTTCTTGATCACCAGGCCGACGCCGTTTGCGGCAATCAGCAGCAGGAACAGCCCGATACCAATGCCGGTGCCATGCGCCACGCCGTGAGGCAGGTTGCGCAAAATCCAGCTACGGATGCCGGTGGCGGAGATAACGGTAAACAGTACACCCATCAGGAACACGGCACCGAGCGCAACCGGTACGCTGATGTGCTGACCCAGAACCAGGCTGAAAGCGGTAAAGGCGGTCAACGAGATTGCACAACCGATCGCCAGCGGCAGGTTCGCCCACAGGCCCATCACGATGGAGCCAACGCCCGCCACGAGACAGGTAGCAACAAAGACAGCAGCCGGCGGGAAGCCCGCTTTACCCAGCATACCCGGAACGACAATGACGGAGTAAACCATCGCCAGAAACGTGGTCAGACCGGCAACGATTTCCTGACGCACGGTGCTGCCGCGAGCCGAAATTTTAAAGATGGCGTCAAGCGAACCGCCAGTACGCGCAGATGGCGTAGACATAGAAAACATCCCCTGAGAGTTTTTATAGAAAGTCCGTAAGCGTGGTGGAGACGCCACTGCCAGCTAAACGTCAAATCCGTGTTTTGCATTTGCGACGAAAGGGGCGTCACAGAAAAAGCAAACGTTTAGCTCCGCGCTTACAAACGGGTGGTCAAATTAAGGCAAACGATTATCTAGCCTAATCCCCGCCCTTTTCAACTGAACTTTATCGTTTTTCGCTAAAATTCCCTTATGACGCTGAAGAAATAAACAGAGGATGCGCAAACGTTATCGTCTGTGCGCAATTTGTTTACATTTCACTCCCCACCCGGAATCGATAACGGGCCACCTTGCTCCAGCGTTTTTTGCCAGCCAGGGCTGCTCTCCACTTTTTTCTTCCAGGCCTGGGTATGCGGGAGGTTATCGATGCCACCGCGCGCCAGCAGGGCAAAAATCGGGAAGCTCATCTGAATATCCGCCATGCTGAGCGCGTCGCCGGCAAACCAGCTGTTTTCGGCAAGATGCGACTCAATAAAGCGTGCATGGGTTTCAAGCTGGCGGTTGAGATACGCTTTTTGCACTCCCTGCCCCAGCGCTTTACCCAACGTGCGGATACCAAACGGCACGGGCGGCTTACCGAGGCTACTGAAAACCAGCTTCATCAACAGCAGCGGCATTAGCGAACCTTCGGCATAGTGCAACCAGAAGCGGTACTGCACCTTATGCGCAGGATCCAGAGGCTTAAGCCGCGACTCAGGATCGTAGGTTTCCTGAAGATATTCGAGGATGGCCCCCGACTCGGCGAGGATCAGGCCGTTATCTTCAATAACCGGCGATTTGCCCAGCGGGTGCACTTTTTTGAGCGACTCAGGCGCCAGCATGCTCTTTTCGCGCTGGTAACGAACAATCTCATAGGGCAGGGAAAGTTCTTCCAGCGCCCAGATCACACGGTGTGAGCGGGACTGGTTCAGGTGGTGTACCGTGAGCATTGTGTTCTCCTTTTATTCATACTTTTTAACTATAGAAAATCGAACAACACCGCGAAAAAAATTCGCCTAAAAAACGGCCTGACCGACTGGCGAAAAGACGGGTCTTGCATAGAATTAAAGTGTCAGCACAATCCGGAACCTCCCCAACACGCTCGACATGAGGGGTGCTGATGTCGGGGGAAACCCTCCCGTGAACCAGCGGGATAGAGTGAAAGACAAAGACCGGGAAAAACTAAAGCGCCCTTTTGTGGCGCTTTAGTTCTTTATGAGGTGCGGTATGAGGTGCGGTTTTCTGCCGCATCTCAGTCTTCCTCCAGCAACCGCGCCCCTGTCCCCTGCTCACCCAGCCTGTCGCCCGGGTTACGCAACGGACAATCACTGCGCGACAAACAGCCGCAGCCAATACATCCGTCCAGTTCATCACGCAGCGCTACCAGCGTGTGAATGCGTCGATCCAGCTCTTCACGCCACTGAGAGGAAAGCTCTTTCCACTCTTTCGGGCTGAGAGAGTGCCCTTCCGGCAGCACGCCGAACGCATCGCCGATGGTGGCCAGGGGGATTCCGATTCGTTGGGCAATTTTGATAATCGCGACATAACGGAGCACGTCACGCGTGTAGCGTCGCTGGTTTCCGGCGTTTCGGATGCTTTTAATTAACCCTTTGCTTTCATAGAAGTGGAGCGCCGACACCGCAACGCCGCTTCGCTTCGCCACTTCGCCGGGGGTTAACAACGCTTTAATTCGCGGCAATCTCTTTTCCATAAAACCTCTTTACCTCAAGTTAACTTGAGGAATTATACTCGCCCGCAGAGAAAACGACGAATCAACCAGGGCAGTTGTATCTACAGAGGGGCAACCTTATGTCGCATCAGCAAATTATTCAGACACTTATTGAATGGATTGATGAACATATCGACCAACCGTTGAACATTGATGTGGTCGCTAAAAAATCCGGCTATTCGAAATGGTATTTACAGAGAATGTTCCGTACCGTTATGCACCAGACGCTGGGTGAGTACATTCGTCAGCGCAGACTGCTGCTGGCAGCGCAGGCCTTACGCTCAACGCAGCGGCCCATTTTTGATATCGCGATGGATCTGGGATATGTGTCGCAACAAACCTTTTCCCGCGTGTTTCGCCGCGAGTTTGACCGCACACCGAGCGACTATCGCCACCAGTTGAATTAATGGCTCTCAATGCAAAGGTTGCTGCTGCCAGGTCATAAACTCCTGGGGCGGCATCGCTTTCGCGAAGTGCCATCCCTGACAGAACTGAACGCCACGTTTCAACAACCAGCTCACCTGTTCTGCCGTTTCCACCCCTTCCGCAATGGTTTTAAGCCGCAGGCTTTGTGCCATCTCAATAATATGCTCGGCGATAAGGTGGCTGGTGCTGTTGGTTGTTAGGGTGTCGATAAAGGATTTGTCGATTTTCAGAATATCGACATTCAGCGAATAAAGGTTGTGCAGGTTAGAGTAACCCGTTCCAAAATCATCAATCGCCACTTCGTAACCCGCCTGACGGAACGCCTGAATAACCGGAGTGGTTTTAGGGACATCAATAAAACCGCGCTCCGTGACTTCGATTTTAATTTGCTGCGCACGCACGGCGTAGTGTCGGGCCTTGTCCGAAATCATGGCGATCAGCCGTGAAGAGTGGAAATCCGTGGCCGACAGGTTAATCGAAATATAGAGATGCGGATGCGTTGCCAGGAATGTGCCCAGATCGCTGAATACCTCTTCGACAACATAATCCGTAATTCGCTCGCTCATGCCCTCTTTTTCCGCCAGCGGAATAAATTCAGCCGGGCTCATGACCGGTCCGTTAAAGCCAGGCCAGCGTAATAACGCCTCGGCTCCCACGCACTGGTTGTTCTTGATATCAATAATCGGCTGATAGTGGACACAAAGCTGGCGTTTATTGAGCGCTCGCTGCAGTAACCGCCCGGGAGAATTGAGTTCACGATGGGTGCGAGACCACACCAGCAAAATAATTATGCTGCAGATCATCCCCAGCGGTAGCGTCAACGTCGCCTGGTGATAAAGCATTTCATAAAAACGTTTATTCGACGTCGACACGATAGCGGCAATAGGCCGTTTTGGGGATTTGACGACCGTATAAAAACGGTTATCTTTTTGAAATACCGATTCCTTATCCCGAATCATCGAACTTAATAAAGAAACATTCGCGCGCTGACTGACGGAAAAGAATGCATTCGTTACCGTGTCGTATACCCCCCACGAAAGGGAATGATCTGTCGACATTACTTCGCTGTAGGAAAGCGGATTGACCACCACAACATAATTTCCGCGCTGCATATATGTCATTTTATAGCCAGTAAAAAATGGCGTATCGCGATAATAATAGATAGCAACGTCAGGTTTACGTGTGTAATTAGCCGTGGATATCAGATAAGGTTTGGCGGGTGTAAAAACGGTCGAACAAAGAAAATTCTGACCTTCTGCATAAATTAAATCCGCAACAAACAGACGACCGCGAACAACGTTCAACATATATTGGCGATGTTCTGGTGTACAACGCTCACCCTGATATTTTTCAGCCTCGTCGCGGGCCAGATCAACCTGTTGAATTACCAGCTCTGTTTTGTCTAACGCCAGTTCAGCAAAGGTGCGTAGCTGGGCGCTTGTTTCCGACACGGCTCTTATCTGGGCAAACCATAGCGCAAGCATCACCGGCAGCATAACTACCATGATGATCCCTACCACCCTGAGCATCTTGCGCCGCGCGCTACGATTCATTTCCCGCCCTATATCCCTGCATGTTGTACGCCTGTAGTAATGAAGGCCGGATGCTTTGTTTAACAGGTGATTACGTTGCATGAATCATGCGAAGTTAGCAACTGACTTTTAGTATTAAAAATCTTAATTTTCGTTATGACGATAATATTTTCCCGTAAGCTAAACTGTAAGTATTCGTTCCGTTTCAATTAAGGAAAATAATTATCCAGCGGGTACGGGAGGTTTGAAGATAACACAACAGAGGATCGTTGATTAAGCCAAACTTCTGGCAGTGTGAAAAAACAACAACGGCAACATGACATTTTATGCTATTTACTCGCGCGTATTTTGTTTTTTGATTTATAAATAATCAGCAGCCACCACCGTTTTCCCCCGACCCGTACGCTTGGCGTCATATAATGCTTTATCGGCACGCATCAGTAATCCTGAAGTATCGCGTTGGCCCTGGCAAACCTCCACCGCCCCGGCGCTGAATGACAGCACCAGCTTTTTCTCTCCCACCACGAGCGGGTTGGTTTTGAGGGCAGTACGTAGCCTCGCCGAAAAAAGGGCGCCCGCGTTGCCGTCGGTTCGTGCCAGCAGGAGCAAAAACTCCTCGCCGCCCACACGGCCAAGCGCAGCGTTCTCGGGGCTTAACTCACGGATAGCCTGGCAAAAGTGGATAAGCGCCCGATCGCCCACCTGATGCCCCCACCGATCGTTGATCTGTTTGAAAAAATCAAGGTCAAACATGAGCACGCAAAAATGGCTGTCAGCATCCTGCCTGGCATTTGCCGCCAGCGCGGATTCCAGCTGCTGTAAAATGGTTGAACGGTTAAAACACCCGGTAAGATCGTCCGTGGTGGCTTTCACTTCCAGTTGCTGTTCGGCTTTTTTACGCTCGGTAATATCAAGCCCGATATTCAGGACTGAGCTGTCCGGCAGCAGAATGTTTGACCACAAAACCGTCAACGGCGTACCGTCTTTACGCAGTGGATGCCACTCGTACATATCCTTTAGCGGCGAGACATTTACCGACTCCCTGACCCGTCGCCGCTCTTCCGGGTCGGGGTAAAACAGTGAGAGCGGATCGGCATGGGCGCTGATCTCCGCCATTGTCCAGCCAAACACTTTTTCACACTCAGCATTCCACAGCACGCAGCGGTTAAATTTATCGAATGAGTTCATTAAAACAGGCGCTCGTTCAAACAGGGTTTTATATTGGGTCACCACACGCTGCATTTCCTGCGCTGTTTTTTCACGAACGATAATTTCTGAAAAATAGTCTTTTAATTTTTCGACCAGCACCGCAACAATACTTTTCAGGATGGCCAGAGAATATAACGGCTCAGCAAACGCCAGAAAGAAATAGCCGCTGCCTTGTCCGTTATGGGTTGAAAGCTTACATAACACCCCGCTTTGCAATTGCGAATAGCCAGGATGATGAGCGGAGAATAATGCGCGGCCGATATTCTCTTTCCAGTAGACGACCCGCCACGCACGGTGATGCTTCTCCAGCAGGGTACCGGCAAGAAAATCGGCCACCTCAAATGAGTGACAGGTCACTTCACCGGCACAGACCACGCGCTGTAGCCCGTCAGTATCAACGCTAATCCAGGCCAGGCTTGCCCCGAAGGCCCGGTTGATCGTCTCAAGCATCTCACTCAGCGAACAATGGGCGTGAAGCTGGGGCATCAGATCTGCCAGCGCATGCAACGCCCGCAGGCTGTCATTAACAATCTCACGTCGTTTTTCTTTCATTTTTTTCGCAGATTATTAAGCGTTAAACCGGACGCAACTTTCTTCAGATTCAAAAATCGGCGAGCCAGAGCAGGATGCTGAATATCAGCACAGCTGGAGTGCGAGACGTTGTGTGTAATTAAAAACGTACAAAGAGAAAAACCCAATAAAATTCAAAAACCTGAATTATAGAATGCGAGTAAATTTATTTATCCACTCAAGCATAATCCAAAGGGTTGTTGCTGTAAACGTTCTACAGCACACCTCAATTTGCAGAGGTTTTGTTATCTCAATGAATTTATTACCTGGAAGCGATAAAAGGGGGTCATTAGCGTGCAAAGATATATTTTCCCCTCAATCCTCGTGCGACGCCTGGCTGTGATAATTCCTGCTTTTTTCACCCGTCTGAGGCTGGCGAATAAATCAGCAAATGTGATATAGTTCACACATATTGTGTAACGAGAAACACTGTTTCATTCAGTTCGTCTGCTTTGTTGAGGATGGGTTTTATGGCAACCATTACTACCAGCATGGTTCTCCTGCGCTGGCCTTTGTTAAGTGCGGTGCTGATGTTCCTGGCCAGCACGCTAAACATTCAGTTTCGTAAATCTGACTATGCTGGCCTTGCTGTCATCAGCACCCTGTTGGGGTTGGGCGCAGCATGCTGGTTCGCAACGGGCCTGCTTGGCATCACCCTGCTGGATCTCGCTGCCGTCTGGGAAAATATTAAAGTGGTCATGGTGGAAGCCATGAGCCATACCCCGCCAGACTGGCCGATGGTGATTACCTGATCCCTGAGATGAATAAAAAAACCCAGACCGAGGTCTGGGTTTTTTATTTTAAACCGTCGGATATCAGAACGGAATATCGTCGTCGAAGTCCATTGGGGGTTCGTTAGACGGTGCTGGCGCGGACTGCTGCTGTGGGCGAGACTGCGCGCCACCGCTGAACTGGTTGCCGCCCTGTGGCTGCTGAGGCTGACCCCAACCGCCCTGCTGCTGCTGACCGCCACCTGCTGGTGCGCCACCGCCCTGACGGCCACCGAGCATCTGCATGGTGCCACCCACGTTAACCACAACTTCCGTGGTGTACTTCTCAGCGCCGGCTTGATCGGTCCATTTGCGGGTACGCAGCTGGCCTTCAATATAAACCTGTGAACCTTTACGCAGATACTCACCAGCCACCTCCGCCAGTTTGCCAAACAGCACAACGCGGTGCCATTCGGTCTGCTCTTTCATCTCACCGGTCGCTTTATCACGCCAGGATTCGGAAGTAGCCAGCGTAATGTTGGCAACTGCGCCACCACTCGGCATGTAGCGTACTTCCGGGTCCTGGCCCAGATTACCGACGAGAATCACCTTGTTTACGCCTCTGCTGGCCATGTTCGTGTCTCCTGAATACGTTTCTTAATAGTGTAAACGCGCGAGTGTACCATTTCCACGCTGCAATTTGCATAGTTGCGTAGTCGGTTCCGAAATCTCTCGCGAACTCGACATTGTTACACAGTGAATCAGAAAATGCATTCCAATACTGTATATTCAAACAGGTCATTTTGTGTCATAATTAGCCGTTTCTGACAGCCGTTTGTCCTTCAAACAAACCAGGCAATCCGTGTTCCAACCGGGAAAGGTGAATGGATAAGATCGAAGTTCGGGGCGCCCGCACCCACAATCTCAAGAATATCAACCTCATAATCCCTCGCGACAAACTCATCGTCGTGACCGGGCTTTCGGGGTCTGGCAAATCCTCACTGGCTTTCGACACTTTATATGCCGAAGGACAGCGTCGTTACGTGGAGTCACTCTCTGCATACGCACGTCAGTTCCTGTCACTGATGGAAAAACCGGATGTAGACCATATTGAAGGGTTATCACCTGCTATCTCCATTGAGCAGAAATCCACCTCGCATAACCCGCGTTCAACGGTTGGTACGATTACCGAAATTCATGACTACCTGCGTCTGCTGTATGCACGCGTGGGTGAGCCGCGCTGCCCGGATCACGACGTCCCGCTGGCCGCGCAGACCGTAAGCCAGATGGTGGATAACGTGCTGTCGCAGCCGGAAGGTAAACGCCTGATGCTGCTGGCTCCCATCATTAAAGAGCGTAAGGGCGAGCACACCAAAACGCTGGAGAATCTGGCAAGCCAGGGCTATATCCGCGCCCGTATCGACGGCGAAGTGTGTGACCTGTCGGATCCGCCTAAGCTGGAGCTGCAGAAGAAGCACACCATCGAAGTGGTGATTGACCGTTTCAAAGTCCGTGACGATCTGGCGACCCGCCTGGCCGAATCCTTCGAAACCGCGCTGGAACTCTCTGGCGGTACGGCCGTGGTCTCCGATATGGACAACCCGAAAGCGGAAGAGCTGCTCTTCTCCGCCAACTTTGCCTGTCCGATTTGTGGTTACAGCATGCGCGAGCTGGAGCCGCGTCTGTTCTCGTTCAACAACCCGGCGGGCGCCTGTCCGACGTGTGACGGACTGGGCGTACAGCAATATTTTGACCCGGACCGCGTGATCCAAAACCCGGAGCTGTCGCTGGCTGGCGGTGCGATCCGCGGATGGGATCGCCGCAACTTCTACTATTTCCAGATGCTGAAGTCGCTGGCAGAGCACTACAAATTCGACGTCGAGGCCCCGTGGGCCAGCCTGAACCCGAACGTGCACAAAGTGGTGCTGTTCGGTTCCGGCAAAGAGAACATCGAGTTCAAGTACATGAACGATCGCGGTGATACCTCCGTGCGCCGTCACCCATTTGAAGGGGTGCTGCATAATATGGAGCGCCGCTACAAAGAGACCGAATCCAGCGCGGTTCGCGAGGAGCTGGCGAAGTTTATCAGCAACCGTTCCTGTGCGACCTGTGAAGGTACGCGTCTGCGCCGTGAAGCTCGCCATGTGTTTGTTGAAAACACGGCGCTGCCGACCATCTCAGACATGAGCATCGGTCACGCGATGGACTTCTTCAACAACCTGAAGCTCTCCGGCCAGCGCGCGAAAATCGCGGAAAAAGTGCTGAAAGAGATCGGCGATCGTCTGAAGTTCCTGGTGAACGTCGGCCTGAATTACCTGACGCTTTCCCGCTCCGCAGAGACCCTCTCCGGTGGCGAAGCTCAGCGTATCCGCCTCGCGAGCCAGATTGGCGCAGGCCTCGTCGGCGTGATGTATGTGCTGGATGAACCCTCAATCGGCCTGCACCAGCGTGACAACGAGCGTCTGCTCGGCACGCTTGTCCACCTGCGTAATCTCGGTAACACGGTGATTGTGGTTGAGCACGATGAAGACGCGATTCGCGCCGCTGACCACGTTATCGATATCGGCCCGGGCGCTGGCGTACACGGCGGCCAGGTGGTCGCGGAAGGAACGCTGAAAGATATTATGGCGGTGCCGGAGTCATTGACCGGCCAGTACATGAGCGGCAAGCGCAAGATTGAAGTGCCGAAACAGCGTGTACCGGCGAACCCGGAAAAAGTGCTGAAGCTGACCGGTGCTCGCGGCAACAACCTGAAAGATGTGACGCTGACGCTGCCGGTTGGGCTGTTTACCTGTATCACCGGCGTATCCGGTTCCGGTAAGTCGACGCTGATCAACGATACGCTGTTCCCGATTGCGCAGACGCAGTTGAACGGCGCGACGCTGGCCGAACCGGCGCCGTACCGTGACATCCAGGGGCTGGAGCATTTCGATAAAGTGATCGATATCGATCAGAGTCCAATCGGGCGGACTCCGCGTTCCAACCCTGCCACCTATACGGGCGTGTTCACACCCGTACGTGAACTGTTTGCAGGTGTGCCGGAAGCGCGTTCACGCGGGTATACGCCAGGACGTTTCAGCTTTAACGTGCGCGGCGGACGCTGTGAGGCGTGCCAGGGAGACGGGGTTATCAAGGTTGAGATGCACTTCCTGCCGGATATTTACGTGCCGTGCGACCAGTGCAAAGGCAAACGCTATAACCGCGAAACGCTGGAGATTAAGTACAAAGGCAAAACCATCCACGAAGTGCTGGATATGACCATCGAAGAGGCGCGTGAATTCTTTGACGCGGTCCCTGCGCTGGCGCGTAAGCTGCAGACGCTAATGGATGTGGGCCTGACCTATATTCGTCTGGGGCAGTCTGCCACCACGCTGTCTGGCGGTGAAGCACAGCGCGTGAAGCTGGCGCGTGAGCTCTCCAAACGCGGTACCGGCCAGACGCTGTACATTCTCGATGAGCCGACCACCGGTCTGCACTTTGCCGATATCCAGCAGCTGCTTGATGTTCTGCATCAGCTTCGCGATCAGGGCAACACAATTGTGGTCATTGAACACAACCTGGACGTGATTAAAACCGCGGACTGGATTGTCGATCTCGGCCCGGAAGGCGGCAGCGGCGGCGGTGAAATCCTCGTCTCCGGTACGCCAGAGACCGTGGCAGAGTGCGAAGCCTCGCACACCGCGCGCTTCCTCAAACCGTTGCTGTAATTGTCACACGGAGAGTTGCTGTCGGGTCGCTTCCGGCAGCAGCTCTACCGCCTGCTGATAAGACGCGTCCACCAGATAGTAAATTTGCGAACCCGGCAGTGAACCGTCGAGATAAACGGTGCTCCAGTGCGCTTTGTTGAGATGCTTGCTTGGCCGGACGTCATGGTGCTGCTGGCGTAACAGCTCCGCCAGTTCCGGGCTGGTTTTCAGCGACGCCGCCGGGCGACCCTCAACCTCTTTCACCATCGCAAACAGAATATCCCCCACTTTAATCTGCGTGGCTTTCCAGTCGCTGTGAACGCTTTGCTCCGCGCCAGGTTTACTCATGCAGTACTGAAGTAGCTCCGAAATTGTCATCTTTATTCCCCTTGTAGCGTTGCGATAATTTTACGCGAACCACCGTGAATACGATGTTCTCCCAGCCAGATCCCTTGCCACGTTCCCAGCAGTAACCGACCATTGTGCACCGGCAGCATCAGCGATACGCCCAGCAGAGAGGATTTGATATGCGACGGCATGTCATCTGCTCCCTCATAGTCATGTTCATAAGGGGCGTTGTCCGGAACGGTTTTGAGAAAATGCTGCTCCATGTCAGACCGGACGGTGGGATCGCAATTTTCATTAAGCGTGAGAGAGGCTGACGTGTGCTGAAGCAGCAGATGCAGTAACCCCGTCCTGATGCGCGAGAGGTCGCGAATTTGCCCAATGACTTCATCAGTCACCAGATGAAATCCACGAGGTTTCGCGCTTAAGGTCAGGGTCTGTTGATACCACATGTGCTGCTCCGTTATGAAAGATGAATCTTTCTAAGTGTGCAGCAAGAAAGCGAAAGGTAAAACCCACAGCGGCGAGATTTGATTAAAAAAGAGGCAGCCTCGCCGCCCGGCGGTTAATACTCAGAATTAACAATTACTTCTTCGCCAAACTTTCCGGCCATTGGCAACGGTCGATACGTAGAGTTTGAGGCGCGTAACACCCTGATCCCTCTGGCTCCGACGTCATGCGCGGCGGTGATATCGTTATCTGAATCGCCATAGAAGACTTTGATGTTCTTCTGTTCCAGCCATTGGGTTTTGGTGTTTTGGCCGGGTTTGTCGCCGGCAAAAATAACCGGATTCATGCTGGAAGCCGGGATCTGAAAATCATCCTGCAGCGTTTTAGAGACGGTTTCGGTTTTGGTCTGGCTGCGTCCGGTCACAAAGTAAATGCTGTCACCGCGTTTAACGTGCATGGCGATAAGCGCGCGCGCCACCTCTTTAGGAATGCTGAACTCGTCCCAGCCGTTATTCATCTTTTCCCAGAACTCGGGGTTCTTCAGATACGCTTCGCTGTCCGGTGAGTAGGTTTTTTTGCCCCGCCAGAATCCCGGGCTGGAAAACAGGACCGTATCGTCGATATCAAAGCCTACAGCCATTGGCGGGCGCCCTAACAGGCTATTTTCGATTTGGGCTACGGATACCCAGTGAACAGGTGCCTGCTCGGCAAGCATGGCGGCTGTTGTGCCGGTGTAAAGCGGCGTCGGTGCGGAAGCGCGCGCCACGACGGCACTATTTAGCGAGAACAATAAGCAGGCGGCGCTGAGCGCCAGTGTGATCTTGCGCATGTTTTCCCCTGAATATTCAGTTTGTTATCGTTTTATTTTGAGTGAATGGTCAAAAAACTATCCGACCATAACCCCGGGGGGAGATGAAGGGAAGGAGTTTTTACTTATGAAGCTGAATAAAAAGAAGAAGATCACAAAGCGCGGATGAGGTCTGAAGGCCCGGTAGACGCAGCGCCACCGGGCAAGATTTTTGTGCGTCCTGATGCTCTCACTCGGCCCTCTCCCGCAGGGAGAGAGGGATGATAGTGAGCGCTTACATCACTGCAGCAAACGCCTGCGCAACACGATGAACGTTGCTGGCATTAAGCCCCGCCACGCACATACGGCCGCTGGAAATCAGGTAGACGCCGAACTCTTCACGCAGGCGATCGACCTGAGCCGCGCTGAGGCCGGTGTAGCTGAACATCCCACGCTGCTTAAGCAGATAGTCAAAATTATGCCCTGGGACGGCCTCTTTCAGCACATCGACCAGCTCCTGACGCATCGTCAGGATGCGCTTGCGCATAGATTCCACTTCGGCGAGCCACGACGCTTTCAGCCGATCGTCACCCAGCACCGTGGCGACTACCTGCGCACCAAAGTTTGGCGGGCTGGAGTAAATGCGGCGCACGGTCGCCTTCAGCTGTCCGAGCACTCGCCCGGCCGCTTCAGCGTCCTCACAGACCACTGACAGGCCGCCGACGCGCTCACCGTACAGGGAGAAGATTTTTGAGAACGAGTTGCTGACCAGCGCAGGCAGTCCGGCGCTGGCAACGGCGCGGATAGCGTAGGCATCTTCTTCCATGCCCGCGCCAAAGCCCTGATAGGCGATGTCGAGGAAGGGGATCAGGTTACGCGTCTTCAGCACGTCGATTACCGCATCCCACTGGGCATTAGTCAGATCTGCACCGGTCGGGTTATGGCAGCACGGATGCAGCAGAACAATACTGCGCTCCGGCAGCGTATTCAGTTTTTCCAGCAGCGCGTCAACGCGCACACCGTTGGTTTCGCTGTCAAACCACGGATAGGTCTGCACCGTAAAGCCCGCACCCTCAAAAATCGCCACGTGGTTTTCCCACGTCGGGTCACTGACCCACACACCAGAATCCGGGAAGTATTTTTTCAGAAAGTCAGCGCCAACTTTTAATGCGCCCGAACCACCCAGCGTCTGGATGGTCGCCACCCGTTTTTGTGTCAGCACGGCGTGATCGGCACCAAACAGCAGCGGCGCAATGGTGTTGCGGTAGCTGTTTAACCCTTCCATTGGCAGATAGAGCGAGGCCCCGTGCGGGACGGCGTTAAGACGCGCTTCCGCTTCTGCCACAGCTTGCAGCTGAGGAATAATGCCCTCCTCGTTGTAATACAAACCAATACTGAGGTTAACTTTGTCGCTGCGAGGATCTTCTTTGAAACGCTCCATTAAGGAGAGAATGGGGTCGCCGGCATAGGCGTCAACTTTCTGAAACACGCGATGATTCTCCGGAATTCGATGAGGCAGGGATTTCAACAATAAACCGGATATGACAGAAGATCGAGAGCGATATCAGATCCGTTCCTGCAGATGTCGTCGAATCTGTTCAATGCGTTCAGCAAGCGAACCAGAAACAGGCAGATAGGGGATATTTCTGTCTGTTAACGCGCGGATGTACCATGCCTGTTGTCGCTGGCGGAATGCAGCCCCCTGACGGGTACCATCCTGAACAAAAGGAAACTCATCGCCACAGAGCACCACCAGAGAATATGCGCGCCCGGCTAATTCCTCTAGCTCGCGTGGCGCGCTGTCAAACTGGTCGAGCATATAAAACAGCGTGGTTAAGGGCGAGGTATCGCAAACCAGGAAGGGAGCCGTGCTGGCCATCGCTTCACGACGCACCTGCTCGCGGGCAATATGCAGCAGATCGTCGCATCCCAGCACGCCGTTCTTCTCTTCCCAGTATTCTCGGCCAAACTCGGCGACAAATGGGGCGTTGAGCGTCGTCGCCAGCGCGCGGGAAAGCGTGCTTTTTCCTGTCGATTCGCCCCCCAATAAACAAATCCGAAAGACAAAGCTACGGTAGACCTCCGGGGACATCATCGTGCGGTAGCGATGGACGTCAGAACGTATCAGGGTTCCCGAGGGCGCATCAGGCCCTTTCGGACGCTGGAGGCGGACATGCGTAACCTGCTTGCCAAAACGCTGGCTTAACACCCCCGCAAATCCGTCGCCGTAGTCTTCGGCGGTAAATACGGCCTGTGGCTGGCAGTGAAGTATTTTTTCACACAGCGTTGCCACGTAATGCCGGTGAAGATCGGCATCCACATCATTATTCGGCGGTGGTTCAAGCGCATGGGTCGCGATGACCTCCGGCGTCAGCACAAGGTGATGACATTGCGGGAAGCGCGCGCTTAACCAGTGAAGGCGCTTGTCGGGGTCATAACCCGGGATTTCCGGACGCGAATAACTGATGATATAGACCGTCTCACACTGGGCCAGCGCAGCATTTATCAGCGCTTCATGCCCCACGTGTAATGGCGCAAATTTGCCCACAACCAGACCGTCGCGATAAGGCTTCACTGGGTGCGAATCTCCTTACGCCACTGATATAAACCGTGCCAGGCATTAAACCAAAACACCAGATATAAACCCGCGGTCAAATGCAGATCTCTCATCGCATATAACGGTACCGCCAGCGTGTTTACAGCCAGCCAGACGTACCAGTTCTCCAGGCGTCGCCCCATTAACATAAACTGTGCAAGCACGCTGAATGTCAAAATAACGGAGTCCACCCAGGGGGCCCAGGCGTTAGTGTAGCGATGCAAGATCAGGCCATAACCCGCGGCCACCAGCAGGGCGCAGGCGAGCAGGATGAAGAAATGTCTGGGCGGGGTACGCCGAACGGGCAATACCTCCCCGCGATGACCTTTGAGCCAGTGCACCCAGCCGGTGATGCTGGTGATGATGAAAAAGAGCTGCAGGGTAACGTCAGCGTAAAGCTGAACCGAATAAAAGACCCAGCCATAAAGCCCACTGCCGATGATGCCTATCCACCACGTGTGAATACTGTTTCTGGCAGCCAGCCAGACCGAGAGGGCATAAGCCAGACAAGCGGCCATTTCGGATGGTGACATTACCCCTCCCTGGAAAGGTCTGTTAGTCGATGTACTTCATCGCAACCCTTGATGTCAGGCGCGTGATAAGTTCGTAAGCACTCACTTTTGTGATTTCAGCGATGCGTTCAACAGGCAAACCCTCACCCCACATCACCACGTCATCACCCGGTTTATCCTGCGCATCTGGCCCGAGGTCAATACAGATCATGTCCATCGCCACGCGGCCCACGATGTTCGCTTCACGGCCATTGACCAGTACCGGCGTGCCGGACGGCGCCGCACGGGGATAACCGTCGCCATAGCCCATCGCCACCACGCCAAGGCGTGTGTCGCGCTCGCTGATCCAGGTTCCGCCGTAGCCCACGGGTTCACCCGCTTTGTGATCGCGCACGGCAATCAGGTTAGACACAAGGGACATTACCGGCTGGAAACCAAAATCCGGCCCCCAGGGTCTGTTCTCCAGCGGAGAGACGCCGTAAAGAATAATGCCTGGACGCGCCCAGTCGAAGTGCGACTGCGGCCACAGCAAAATACCGCCAGACGCGGCAATGGAGCGCATTCCTGGCTTGCCTTCGCAGAAAGTATTAAAAATATCCAGCTGCTGCTCGGTCGCGCCACACTCGGGTTCATCGGCACGGGCAAAGTGGCTCACGATATTCACCGGCTGACGGACGTTTTTGCACTGACACAGACGCTGATAAAACGCGTCCGCCTTTTCCGGGCGCACGCCCAGACGGTGCATGCCGGTATCGAGCTTCATCCAGACGGTGACCGGCTCACTCAGCTCGGCGGTTTCCAGCGCCGCGAGTTGTTCTTCGTTATGTACCGCGGTGTGCAGATGCTGGTCTGCAATGGTCGGCAGATCTGCCGCTTCAAAAAAGCCTTCCAGCAGCAAAATCGGTTGAGTGATCCCACCCGCGCGCAGGCGGATGGCTTCTTCAAGACGGGCGACGCCAAAGGCGTCGGCATCGGGGAGCGTTCGCGCGGTCTCAATAAGACCGTGTCCGTAAGCGTTCGCTTTCACGACTGCAACGAGTTTACTGGCGGGAGCCAGTTCACGCAGACGTTGCAGGTTGTGTCGCAGAGCGCGGCGGTTAATGACTACAGTTGCCGCTTGCATTTGAATTCCTTAGAAATTACTCATCATCATATTGAGGACCGGCGTAGTTGTCGAAACGCGACCACTGTCCGTTAAAGGTCAGACGTACCGTACCGATAGGGCCGTTACGTTGTTTACCAATAATAATTTCGGCGATCCCTTTCAGGTCGCTGTTCTCGTGATAAACCTCGTCACGGTAGATGAACATGATTAAGTCGGCATCCTGCTCGATGGAGCCCGATTCACGCAGGTCGGAGTTGACCGGGCGCTTATCAGCACGTTGTTCCAGGGAGCGGTTAAGCTGCGACAGCGCCACCACGGGCACATGCAACTCTTTGGCTAACGCCTTGAGCGAGCGGGAAATCTCTGCGATTTCCAGCGTACGGTTGTCGGACAGCGACGGCACGCGCATCAGCTGAAGGTAGTCAATCATGATAAGGCCAATGCCGCCATGTTCACGGGCGATACGGCGCGCACGGGAGCGCACTTCCGTCGGCGTCAAGCCGGAGGAGTCATCGATATAAATATTCCGTTTTTCCAGCAGGATACCCATGGTGCCGGAGATACGCGCCCAGTCCTCATCGTCGAGCTGGCCGGTACGGATACGGGTCTGATCCACGCGCGACAGCGACGCCAGAGAACGCATCATGATCTGTTCTGATGGCATCTCAAGACTGAAGATAAGAACCGGCTTGTCCTGCAACATCGCCGCATTTTCGACGAGGTTCATCGCAAATGTCGTTTTACCCATGGAGGGACGCGCCGCGACGATAATCAAATCTGACGGCTGCAGACCCGCGGTTTTCTTATTGAGATCGTCATAGCCGGTGTTCACGCCGGTGACACCGTCGTGCGGCTGCTGGAACAGTTGCTCAATACGCGCGACGGTAGCATCAAGCACATCAGCGATATTTTTCGGGCCTTCGTCTTTATTTGCCCGGCTTTCCGCGATTTTAAAGACGCGGGACTCGGCCAGATCAAGCAGGTCTTCGCTGGTACGCCCCTGCGGATCAAAACCGGCTTCGGCGATCTCATTCGCCACAGAGATCATCTCACGAACAACCGCACGTTCGCGCACAATATCGGCATAAGCGCTGATATTCGCCGCACTTGGCGTGTTTTTTGACAGTTCCGCCAGGTAAGCAAACCCACCCACGCTGTCCAGTTGCCCCTGACGCTCCAGCGATTCCGCGAGCGTGATAAGGTCAATCGGGCTGCCCGACTCCTGCAGACGTGCCATTTCGGTAAAGATATGACGGTGCGGACGGGTATAGAAATCCTCGGACACCACGCGCTCGGCGACGTCGTCCCAGCGTTCGTTATCCAGCATTAAACCGCCCAACACCGACTGTTCCGCTTCAATCGAGTGCGGCGGGACTTTTAATCCTGCGACCTGGAAATCACGCTCGCGAGGTTCAGTCTGTTTGTTGAAGGGTTTGTTTCCTGCCATAGTGAATGGAGTTACCGAGATAAAGAGTGGGTCGAAAGATTACCATATTTTTCTGACGGAGGGAGCATGGCAACGCGCATTGAATTCCAGAAACATGGTGGGCCAGAAGTGTTAAACGCGGTGGAGTTTACCCCCGCAGCGCCTGGTGAAAACGAAGTTCAGGTTGAAAACAAAGCCATCGGCATTAACTACATCGACACCTATATTCGCGGCGGTCTCTATCCGCCTCCCTCCATGCCAAGCGGACTGGGAACGGAAGCGGCAGGCGTCGTGCTCAAAGTGGGCAGCGCCGTTAAGCATATTAAAGAGGGCGATCGCGTGGTGTACGCGCAATCCGCGCTGGGTGCCTACAGCTCCGTGCACAACGTGCCGGCCGATAAAGCTGCCCTTCTGCCAAATGCCATCTCGTTTGAACAAGCGGCCGCCTCATTCCTGAAAGGGCTAACGGTCTATTATCTGCTGCGCAAAACCTATGAGATCAAACCTGACGAGCAGTTCCTGTTTCATGCCGCGGCGGGCGGCGTGGGGCTGATCGCCTGTCAGTGGGCCAAAGCGCTCGGTGCAAAACTTATCGGCACGGTGGGCAGTGCACAAAAAGCCCAGCGCGCGCTTCAGGCCGGCGCCTGGCAGGTGATTAACTACCGTGAAGAGAGCATTGCTGAGCGCCTCAAAGAGATAACCAACGGCAAAAAGGTGCGCGTGGTTTATGACTCGGTGGGTAAAGATACCTGGGAGGCGTCGCTGGATTGTCTGCAGCGTCGCGGGCTGATGGTGAGCTTCGGCAACGCCTCGGGCGCCGTGACCGGCATTAATCTTGGCATTCTCAACCAGAAAGGGTCGCTGTATGTGACTCGCCCTTCCCTGCAGGGGTATATCACTAACCGGGAAGAGCTGATCGAGGCCAGCAACGAGCTCTTTTCGCTGATCGCCAGCGGTGTGATTAAAGTGGATGTGGCGGAGGCGCAGAAATACGCGCTAACCGATGCCAGGCGTGCACATGAGGTGCTGGAGAGCAGAGCGACACAGGGTTCAAGTCTGTTAATTCCCTGACCCCTAAAAAGAAATTGGGCTTCCCGTGGGAAGCCCTTTCTTTTTTTAGTTCGGCTGTATGTAGGGTACAGCTCGATGAATTCTTTAGCGGCAGTCATAGTGACAGATTCGATAAGTAAATCCTATTCTGTTCTAAGCAATGCTGCTGGAAAAGTTGCAGGTATGTGACGAACACCTCAATACCTTAGTAACGAAAACGGTTATTGCGCTGATAAGTGGGCAGTTTTGGTGATTTAATCGCCCGTATCACCCACACCACGGCAATGGCCAGCAGCAGCCACGGCAGGAGCTTCAGCGTCAGGGCAAATAATCCCCCGATAAACATGACCACCGTCGCCACGACGATAGCCGCCAGAATCCCGAGCAGGGAAATCCCCGTCATCATCAGCATGACAAAAAAGCCAATCACAAAAAGTAGTTCTAACATGGTGCTCTCCCACGCGTTCCCAAATGATACCGCGATCATTACAAGAATCATGCCAACCATAACCCGCTGTTCTTAAAGCAAAACGCCCCGCACGGGTGTGCGAGGCGTGGTGAATTTGACGATCTTTTAGCGAAAATTATCGCTTATCAGCGACCAGACGTAGCGCGTGTTCCAGCACCTCGATGTCTGCACCGGCTTTATGCGCGTTCTCGCTAAGGTAGCGACGCCACTGGCGTGCTCCCGGGATCCCCTGGAACAGGCCCAGCATATGACGGGTGATATGACCAAGGTACGTCCCGTTACTCAGCTCACGCTCAATGTAGGGATACATGGCGCGTACCACGGCAACCGGGTCGGTATCTGCGCCTTGAACGCCAAAGATTTCCCTGTCGACCGTCGCCAGAATGCCTGGATTTTGATACGCCTCGCGCCCGACCATTACGCCATCCATATGCTTCAGGTGTGTTTTGGCCTCTTCCAGCGATTTAATGCCGCCGTTGATCGACATCGTGAGCTGCGGGAAGTCACGTTTTAGCTGGTACACGCGCGGGTAGTCCAGCGGCGGGATTTCACGGTTCTCTTTCGGGCTAAGTCCGGAGAGCCAGGCTTTACGCGCATGGATGATAAACATCTCGCACTCGCCTTTTCCGGAGACCGTATTGATAAAATCGCAGAGAAATTCGTAGCTGTCCTGGTCGTCAATGCCGATACGGGTCTTGACCGTCACCGGAATGGAAACC
This sequence comes from Enterobacter cloacae complex sp. 394I7, assembly GCF_057320345.1. Lineage (NCBI taxonomy): Bacteria > Pseudomonadati > Pseudomonadota > Gammaproteobacteria > Enterobacterales > Enterobacteriaceae > Enterobacter > Enterobacter cloacae complex sp. 394I7. The sequence continues at coordinate 63,686 of NZ_JBXWCR010000009.1, forward strand.
ACATCGCGCATCGCCTTGATGCAGTCTGCCACCAGCGATGCATTGCCCATCAGACACGCGCCGAACATGCCGTTCTGCACACGATCGGACGGACAGCCAACGTTAAGGTTAATCTCGTCATAGCCGCGCGCTTCTGCAAGCTTCGCACACTGCGCCAGCGCAGCGGGATCGCTACCGCCAAGCTGCAGCGCAACCGGATGCTCTTCTTCGCTGTAGGCCAGATAGTCGCCCTTTCCGTGAATAATTGCTCCGGTGGTCACCATTTCGGTGTACAGCAGCGTATGGCGGGAGAGCTGACGCAGGAAGTAGCGACAGTGTCTGTCCGTCCAGTCGAGCATCGGCGCAATGGAGAAACGGTGTGCAGGGAAAGCAGTCTGTAATTCTGACGACATGGCGAAGTTTTAAGCATCTGGTGAAAAGGGGGCGCTACTATAGCACAAAGAAAAGCCGGAGGCGCAGCGCCTCCGGTGCACTTTAGAAGGTCATGCTCAGCTGGGCGCCTGCGCCCCAGGTCTCGTCTTCACCGTACAGGCCCATCAGGTCGACATGGACCGTGTTAAACGGTGCAAAACCGACACCGCCAGTAAAGACATTGCTGTCGTTACCTTTCATGTCAGCACGGAAACCCGCACGCACCGCCAGCCAGTTCAGCGGCGTCACTTCGGCGCCTACGCCAACATACTGAGAAGTGTCTTCGCTTTTGAAGCCTTTGGTTTCCGTCAGATCGCCATCGGCGGTTAACGTCACCAGATCGTTATGCCAGGCGGCACCCGCGGTAACCAGAGGGCGGATCTGGTAGGTGTCTTTATAGCTCACCACCTCCCCCGTGCGCCCGTTGCGGATGCGAATGTCTTTGGTGTCGATATCGCGTGACATCAGGTTTTGCCCGCTCACGCCGACCGTCCAGTGCTCACCAAAATCGGCCGCGATACCGGCATCAACGTTAAAGCCGGTGTCGTCAGTACGGTAGCGACTGTCGTTCCACTTGTTGCTGTCATAATCGTAAATGGAGGTGGTGTAGTTATAGACCCAGGTCTTTTGCAGTTTTGGAGTCACGCCAACAGACACCGGAACACCGCCAAGCTCGAACTGACGCGCCACCGCGATACCATAGTCGGAGACAATTGCCGCCCGGCCAGACGCCGTTGAGTTGAGGTTTTTCGTGATTTGATCGGTGCCGTTCAGTGCAGCGTCCAGTGCAACGCCGGCAGCCACCGCATCGCTGCGTTGAATACCGCGCAGGTAATCAATATCTTGCTGATCAATAGAAGAACTGACGCGTCCGTGGGCATAGCCTTTAGCCATAAAGGCCACGGAAAGGACATCGTTAGGAATACTGACGGCTATCCCCGCACCCGCCGTGGCGCGTGCCGTTTTGCCCTTGAGATAATCCAGCTCATCGGCGAGATCTTTCGCCGCGCCCTGGAACTGGTTGATGGAACCTAACGGGTTGGTAATGATCTCAATCGGTGTAAGGTTATCAACCACGTCTTTGTAATGGTTGATTTTATCGTTGATGGTATCAATCTCATCCTGAAGATTGTCTTCATCGGTCACCTGCACGCCAGCGGACGGTAAAATGACCGTCACATCGTCGTCCGGTTTCGCCTTCGCCAGTAGCGCAGGGTTGATTAACGCCCCGCTGCCATAGTTTCCGGCCGCGACACCCGTGCCCCCCATGGCGTCGCTACGTGATTCTGTCCAGGTATTGGCTGCTCCCGCCTGATTTGCCATAAACAAGGAGACAGCGATGCTAACCACCGAAAATTTAAAATGTTTTTTCACAGTATGCTCGTCTTATAGTCTGTTATTAAATAACCCCTGTCTGTTATCTCCCAAACAGGAACGAACTATTGCTGTGAATAAGTGCAAAAAGACCCGCTATTTCCTTAAGTTAAATTCCCGCCAGGCCTGTTGTTATTTGTGACGGCCCTCAATATTTATAGAAGAGGAAATTATTTTTTCCCAGGTTTTCCATCGTGCGGTCCGAAAAACTGAGGAGGGTGGTCTACCCAGCGATCTTCGCGCGTGGCGGCGTACTCCGGATTAAGCGGGTAATAGATACGGTTATGCTTCTTGTTGGCCTCACCGACCACCAGAAGCCGTACCTCTTCGCCGGTGTTGTTGATGAAGGTATGACAGACCCCGGTTCCGGCGGGAAAGCCCACGCTGTCGCCAGGTTCAAGTTTCCATAAATATCCGTTAATCCAGGCTTCAGGGTAGCCTTCAAGCACGTAGATAAACTCTTCTTCGTCGCTTTCAGCATGTGGATAAGAGGTCCGTCGGCCTGGCGGTAAACGCTCATGGTGTATACCAATGCGTCCAAGACCGAGCTTACGCGCCAGCGGTGCGCCAATGGAAAAACGTTCACTACTGTCGGGATAGGTTGAGTCATCTGCGCCTTCTATGTCGCGCCAGTGTCGAATACAGTCAGGTCTTTTCATCGTTTATTCCCCGGATTGCGTTGCGTCAGGTATAGCACAGCCTGGCGGATCTCGGTGTTTTTAGCAGAACATGATAAAGTGGGGGTTTTCCAGCCTATAACATCCGGGGTGCTAAATGGATAAGTCCACAAAAGAGCTGTTAGCGCAGGCAGAAAAGCTGTGCGTGCAACGCAATGTGCGCCTGACTCCGCAGCGCCTTGAAGTATTACGTTTGATGAGCCTGCAGCAGGGCGCGATCAGCGCGTACGATCTGCTTGATCTGCTGCGCGAAAGCGAGCCACAGGCTAAACCGCCAACGGTGTACCGCGCGCTGGATTTCCTGCTGGAACAGGGCTTTGTGCATAAAGTTGAATCGACAAACAGCTATGTGCTGTGCCATCTGTTCGATCAGCCAACCCATACGTCGGCCATGTTTATCTGCGATCGCTGCGGCAGCGTGAAGGAAGAAGGTGCGGAAGGCGTTGAAGATATTATGCATACGCTGGCAGCCAAAATGGGCTTTGCGTTGCGTCATAACGTGATTGAAGCGCACGGCCTGTGTTCAGCCTGCGTAGAGGTAGAAGCCTGTCGTCACCAGGATGAGTGCCAGCACGACCATTCGGTACTGGTGAAGAAAAAGCCGCGTTAACGGCAAAAGAAAAGGCGGCCCGAAGCCGCCCTCAGGGGGAGTAAAGGATTACCAGCGATAATCGTTACGGGTTTCCCAGTCTTTCACTTCGTTTTCAGCACGATCTTTCTCGTAGCCGTAACGTTCCTGAATTTTACCCACCAGCTGATCGCGTTTACCTTCGATGATGGTCATATCATCATCCGTCAGCTTACCCCACTGTTCTTTCGCTTTACCTTTGAACTGCTTCCAGTTGCCGCCGATTTCGTCTTTATTCATAATCGTGTCCTCGTGTTAAGCGTCTGTAGGTTTCGTCCGCTTCGTTCTTTTCTGCTGGACGTGATTATTATTGTAGTTAAGGATCCGGCAGTTGTTTTTATATTCGGAATCTTTAACCGTCACGATATATCGTGGCGGGAAGGCAGCCAGGTGTTATTTCGCCAGTGACGATGCCAGATAAAGGCCAGCGATAGACCACGTAACGCGAGGAAAACCGCCAGAGCCAGCCACAAACCGTGGTTGCCCAGATACGGCAGCGTCAGCAACGTCAGACCAAATCCCGCCGCAGCGACCGCCATGCTATTGCGCATCTCCGCACCTCGCGTCGCGCCAATAAACATGCCGTCCAGCAGATAACACCACACGCCCACCACCGGTAAGATTGCCTGCCAGAAGAGATAGTGACTCGCCAGTTCGCGCAGCGATGGGAGGGAGGTGAGTAAGGCAACGATCTGTTCACCCAGACAGGCGTAAATGAGTGCAAACACCAGCGCCACCAGGCCTGACTGACGACAGGCGGCCCGCCACACCTCGCGGAGCTGGCCGCTTTCGCGTGCGCCATACGCTTGCCCGGAATGGGCTTCAACGGCATAGGCAAAGCCATCCAGCGCATACGCGGTAAAGGTCAGCAGCGTCATCAGGACCGCATTAACCGCGACGATCTCCGGCCCAAGTCGCGCCCCGAAGACCGTCAGCGCGCCAAAGCAGAGCTGAAGCAGTAACGAGCGCAGCATAATGTCGCGGTTAAGCGCCAGCAGCGTGCGGATATTACCGCGCCACGCGGTTTTGAGCACCGTAAGCGAGATACCGCGCAGGGCCAGCACGCGCCAGACCATCCACAGGCCGATGAAAAAGGTACCGTATTCTGCAATTGCCGTCGCCAGCGCGGCGCCCTGCACGTTCATATGCAGACCCATCACCAGCCAGACATCAAGCACGATGTTGAGAAGATTACCTGCCACCAGCAGAATGACTGGCGCACGGGCATACTGCACGCCGAGTAACCAGCCAAGCAGGACCAGGTTCGCCAGTGATGCGGGCGCGCTGAGCCAGCGAATTTCAAGGAAGCGTCGCGCCTGCTCAAGTACCGCCTCGCTCCCGCCAACGACATGCAGCGCCAGATCAAACAGTGGCGTGCGCAACACCACGATCAGCGCACCCGCGCCCAGGGCAAGGATCAAGGGTTGTACCAGCGCACGCGCCAGACGCAACGGATCTTTTGCGCCATACGCCTGAGCCGTAAGCCCGGTGGTACTCATGCGCAAAAAGAGCAGCAGCATAAAAAGGAAGCTGGTTGCCGTCGCGCCGATCGCGACGCCGCCCAGATAAACGGGGGAATCCAGATGACCAATAACAGCCGTGTCTACCAGTCCCAGCAGAGGGACGGTGATATTGGAAAAAATCATTGGCAGTGCAAGACGCCACAATGCCTTATCTGATGTCGTCAGCAGTGACATGAAAAATACCGGCAGTGGAGATTGAATCAGGCTACGGCAGGTCCGTAGCCTGTTATGACATGATTACAGCCATTCACCGTTGCGGATAACCCCAACAGCCAGCCCTTCAATAGAGAAGTTATGTTCGCGGAGATCCACCACAATCGGGGAGAACTCGTTGTTTTCAGGCAGTAACTGGACGGTGTTACCCTGCTTTTTCAGACGCTTAACGGTAACTTCATCGTCAATACGCGCGACCACAACTTGCCCGTTGCGCACGTCCTGGGTTTTATGAACTGCGAGCAGATCGCCGTCCAGAATACCGATATCTTTCATCGACATGCCGCTGACGCGCAGCAGGAAATCTGCGCTCGGTTTAAACATGCCCGGGTCAACCTGGTAGTGACCTTCAATATGCTGTTGTGCCAGCAAAGGTTCACCTGCCGCGACACGGCCCACCAGCGGAATGCCTGTCTCTTCTTCCACCAGCAGACGGATGCCACGCGAAGCGCCCGATACAATCTCAATGACGCCTTTACGCGCCAGCGCTTTCAGGTGTTCTTCGGCAGCATTCGGAGAACGGAAACCCAGACGCTGAGCGATCTCCGCACGCGTGGGTGGCATACCCGTCTGGCCGATATGATCCCGGATGAGATCAAACACCTCTTGCTGCCTGGTCGTTAACGCTTTCATTCCGCCCCCTGGGTGTATATACAGTTATGCTGTGAGTATATACAGTCAAAGGCGATTTTGGAACCAAAAACTGCACAAAAAACCAGGGACTTAATTATTTCTCGAGGCTTATCGGAAATGTGACCAAAGCAGCGTGACCCAGGTGATGACCGCAGTGATAATCGCCAGCAATACGGCAGCAGACCCCATGTCTTTCGCCCGGCCGGAGAGCTCATGGAAATCAGAACCGATACGGTCCACCACGGCCTCAATAGCGCTATTGAGAATTTCCACTATCATCACCAACAGCACGGAGCCGATCAACAAAACGCGGGTAATCGCATCAACATCAAGGAAACAGGCGATAATCACCGCGATGATAGCGGCGACGCCCTCCTGGCGAAATGCGGCTTCATTGACCCACGCGGCACGGAAACCTTTCCATGAATAGCCGGCGGCTTTGATGATTCGGGTTAACCCAGTGGTATTATTGGCCATTAAAAGAACCTTTTAATTAAAATAGCGTCAGTAACAGTAGGCGCAGCGTGTTTCGCTGCTGCCTGAAGTATGACGGGTAACAACAGAAATTTTGCGCGCTTTCTGTTATCCTTGCGCCGCAATTGCATTATTAACCAGAGGCTTTACATCGTTTATGTCCGGCTGGCCACGAATTTACTACAAATTACTTAATTTACCATTAAGCGTCCTGGTAAAAAGCAAGTCTATCCCAGCGGAACCCGCGCTGGAATTGGGGCTCGATACGTCACGCCCAATTATGTACGTTTTGCCTTATAACTCGAAGGCAGACCTACTGACGCTTCGCGCCCAGTGTCTGGCGCATGATTTACCTGACCCGCTTGAACCCCTCGAAGTCGACGGCACTCTGCTGCCGCGCTATGTGTTCATTCACGGCGGGCCGCGCGTGTTTACCTATTACACGCCAAAGGAAGAGTCCATCAAGCTTTTCCACGACTATCTCGACCTGCACCGCAGCAATCCGGGTCTGGATGTGCAGATGGTGCCGGTATCGGTGATGTTTGGTCGCCGCCCGGGCAGAGAGAAAGGTGAAGAGAACCCACCGCTGCGCATGCTTAACGGCATTCAGAAATTCTTCGCGGTCTCCTGGCTGGGACGTGACAGCTTCGTGCGTTTCTCCCCGTCCGTTTCGCTGCGCCGTATGGCGGACGAACACGGCACCGACAAGATTATCGCGCAGAAACTGGCGCGCGTGGCGCGTATGCACTTCGCCCGTCAGCGTCTGGCTGCCGTCGGTCCACGTCTTCCTGCACGTCAGGACCTGTTCAACAAGCTGCTGGCCTCCAAAGCGATTGCCAGGGCCGTTGAAGACGAAGCGCGCAGCAAAAAGATTTCCCATGAGAAAGCACAGCAGAACGCTATTGCACTGATGGAGGAGATTGCCGCGAACTTCTCTTACGAGATGATTCGTCTTTCCGATCGTATTCTGGGCTTTACGTGGAACCGCCTCTATCAGGGCATCAACGTTCATAACGCCGAGCGCGTACGCCAGCTGGCCCATGATGGCCATGAGATTGTCTATGTCCCCTGCCACCGCAGCCACATGGACTATCTGCTCCTCTCCTATGTGCTCTATCACCAGGGTCTGGTACCGCCGCACATCGCTGCCGGCATTAACCTGAACTTCTGGCCAGCCGGCCCGATTTTCCGCCGCCTGGGGGCGTTCTTTATCCGTCGTACCTTTAAGGGCAACAAGCTCTACTCCACCGTATTCCGTGAATATCTTGGCGAGCTGTTCAGCCGCGGTTATTCCGTTGAATACTTCGTGGAAGGTGGTCGCTCCCGTACCGGTCGTCTGCTCGATCCTAAAACCGGCACGCTGTCGATGACCATTCAGGCGATGCTGCGCGGGGGAACCCGCCCGATCACCCTGGTACCCATCTACATTGGCTACGAACACGTGATGGAAGTGGGCACTTACGCCAAAGAGCTGCGCGGTGCGACCAAAGAGAAAGAGAGCCTGCCGCAGATGCTGCGCGGCCTGAGCAAGTTACGCAACCTTGGCCAGGGCTACGTCAACTTTGGCGAGCCGATGCCGCTGATGACCTACCTGAACAACCATGTTCCGGAGTGGCGCGAGTCTATCGATCCTATCGAAGCGATTCGCCCGGCCTGGCTGACGCCTACGGTCAACAGCATCGCCTCTGAACTGATGGTGCGCATTAACAACGCCGGTGCGGCAAACGCCATGAACCTGTGCTGTACGGCGCTTCTGGCCTCTCGTCAGCGTTCACTGACCCGTGAACAGCTTACGGAGCAGCTGGATTGCTATCTCGACATGATGCGCAACGTGCCGTACTCGGTGGATTCGACCGTACCGGTAAGCACGGCAAGCGAGCTTATCGAGCATGCCCTGCAGATGAACAAGTTTGAAGTCGAAAAGGACACCATCGGCGACATCATCATTCTCCCGCGCGAGCAGGCGGTGCTGATGACTTACTATCGCAACAACATCGCGCATATGCTGATGCTGCCCTCGCTCATGGCGGCCATCATCACCCAGCATCGTCGCATCTCGCGTCAGGAGCTGTTGCGTCATGTTGAAACGCTCTATCCAATGCTGAAAGCGGAGCTGTTCCTGCGCTGGGACAAGGACGAACTGGCGACTGAGCTGAATAAACTGACCGAAGAGCTGCGTCGTCAGGGGCTGATTACCGTCACGAACGACGAGCTGCATATCAATCCGTCACGGTCCCGTACCCTGCAACTGCTGGCGGCGGGCGCGCGTGAAACGCTGCAGCGCTACGCCATCACCTTCTGGTTGCTGAGCGCGAATCCGTCCATTAACCGCGGTACGCTCGAGAAAGAGAGCCGGACGCTGGCACAGCGCCTGTCTGTTCTGCACGGGATTAACGCCCCGGAATTCTTCGACAAAGCGGTCTTCAGCTCTCTGGTGCTGACGCTGCGTGATGAAGGGTTTATCAGTGATACGGGCGATGCCGAGCCGGAAGAGACGCTGAAGGTGTACCAGATGCTGGCCGAACTGATCACGTCTGATGTGCGTTTAACCATTGAAAGTGCGACGCAAGGCGAGTGAAGCGTGCAGCGGTCTAATGACCTGCGATGAAAACAAAAACGGCAGCCTTCTGGCTGCCGTTTTTTTACGAAAAGTAGCTCATCGCCAGCCCTAAAAACAGCACCAGACCGACATAGTTGTTATTCATAAACGCCTTGAAGCAGGCTTCACGCTCCCGTTTGGCAATCAGCTTCTGCTGGTAGACAAACAGCATTCCCGCCACCAGCACGGCCCAGTAAAACGCCCAGTTGAGCCCGTTCAGGTAACCCATCGTCACCATCAACGCCAGCACCGCAACCTGCAGGATACCGATGATCAGCTTGTCATGACGTCCGAAGAGGATCGCCGTCGATTTAATGCCAATCTTCAGGTCATCGTCGCGGTCTACCATCGCGTATTGCGTGTCGTATGCCACGGCCCAGAGAATGTTCGCCAGGAACATCAGCCAGCAGCTTAACGGGACGGACTCACTCACCGCCGCAAACGCCATCGGGATCGACCAGCCAAACGCCGCGCCCAGCACCACCTGAGGCAGGTGGGTGTAGCGCTTCATGAACGGATAAACCCAGGCCAGAGCCAGGGCCGCAACTGAAAGCAGAATGGTCATGGTGTTCAGGGTTAACACCAGCAGGAAAGAGAGCAGCACCAGTACGATAAACAGCGTACGGGCCTCTTTTTCGGTCACTTGCCCGCTGGGCAACGGACGATGGGCCGTACGTTTTACGTGCCCGTCGAATTTACGATCCGCATAGTCATTGACCACGCAGCCCGCCGCACGCATCAGCCAGACGCCTGCAATGAACACCCCCAGGATCCACAGCGGCGGTACCCCTGGTGTTGCTACCCATAGCGCCCATAGGGTCGGCCACAGCAGCAGCAGCGCGCCGATGGGTTTATCTGTACGCATCAAGCGGTGATAAGCCAACAGCTTATTCTGCGTCAGGCTCCACTCCATTTTTTCTTCCTCTTAGTACAACGGCGATGCCGGTAAAAAAAGCTCCGTCAGTATTAACGGCTTACCGCTCAGGCGAAGGCGGGAACGACGCCCCCACAGTTCGGCATCGCGACCAATCTCAATAAAATCCCGGGTAAGCTCGGACGACGTGAAAAGATAGCGCCCCAGCGGCGTATTCCCCAGCCGTTGTAGCGCCAGCTCTGGCCCGGAAAGGGTGGACTCGGGAACAACCGTTCGTCCGGCAAGCCATGGCTCACCGTCTGCACAGAGTAATATTTCGCGCAGCCAGTAGCGTTCTTCCTGCGGCAACAGGGGCAGCTCAGAGGCGATCTCAGCGCAAGAGACAAACCCTTCCTGAACCAGGGTCACCGTAACGGTTTTGCCCTGCTGCTCGAAACGTTTAGTCATGGAATCTTCCAGCAGCAGCCAGTCCAGTTGCTCCGGGTCAAGCGCAGGTATTTGGTCGAAATAGCGCAGCGCACGCAGTTGCGTTAGCGCGGGGTGTGACATGCCAGACTCTCCGATACATAACGTAATGGCATTGTATCGCAGAAAAGCGGATTGAGGGGGGCCAAACGTTATTTAACGATCACGATCGCAACAAGAGCGCAACAGCCCGTGTGACACCAAAAAAAGTGCGCCCACTCAGGCGCACTAAACTACTAACAAATCAGCACTGTGGGGAAACGGTTACCCCTTGCCTTTTACACTGCTGATAAAGGTGGAACGGGCAGTGGTTGAACCTAAACGTTCGGCTTCATCAAGCAGTTTCAGCGCTTTGTCGACATCGCCGCGCTTCACCGCCTGCTTAATGGCGTTATTGAAGTATTCTTCGGTGTCGTTCAGTACCGGCTCGGCTTTCTTCGCCGGAGCCGGGGCTGCGGTTGCAGCCGGAGCCGCCGCCGTAGCAACGGGTGCGGCATACACAGGCGCAGCAGTGTTCCCCACCGTGACCGGGCCTGTACCGGATGAACCAAACAGAGGGCCAACCAGTACGCTGGAAGCACTGTTTGTTGAGACTTTCAGCTTCAGCAACCCGTCGGTGACATGACGCGCTAACGGATCCGGGATATCCGGAACAGAGTTACCGGTTCCTTTGGCATAGGCTTTTGCCGGGTCGGTGAGCTTAGTGGTCTGCTGCAAATCTTTATCCGTGGTGAAGACCAGGACATAAATCTTCTGCTGTCCCAGAGCAGGCGTCAGGCGCATTTTGCCTTCGAGGCGGTCAGCGCTCATGACGCCAGGTTCCTGGTAGCCAAAATAGTCGCTCGGGAAGAAGGCAGATGGCGTCAGGTTTTGGTCCAGAATCAGGACGTTAGGCGCAAATACGCTGGTCTGCTTGCTTACTTCGCTGGTCAGCGTCAGGGTCAGCTCACCAATATTGGCCGGGACGCTGAAAGCGGCAACCGGACCGGCAATCCCCGGCACGTTAAGCTGTTGGCCTGCCGCAGAAAGTTGGGTTGACTGGGTTTTGGATTGGTCAACCGGCGTCCAGGTCAGTTGCTGGAGCGCCGCCGCCGGGATGGCAGGCGCAGCGCTGGTATTTTGTGGCACGAAATTGACATCTGCGAAGGTGATCGCCGGAACACAGGCCAGCAGCCCCGCAGAGAGGCACAGCGCGACGAGACTTTTCTTCATTTTCATTGTTATTACCTCTGATAGCGTGAGCACTGCGGTGGCCAGGCAATAGCGCGCAGCACCCTAAGGATAGAGGGGCTTACGCCCCTCTTTTTAGGTCATTACGTCAGGTCTACCGAATTACCACCAGATTTCCATCTGGGCACCGAAGGTCCACTCGTCGGAGTCGCCACGGCTGAAGGTTTTCGCGGAAGTGTCGCTATACGCTACGCCAGAGGTGTAACCTGCGCCTGAGTCGTTGTTCGCATAGCCCCATTTCTCATCCCACTTCGCGTAGGTTGCGAAGACACGGATAGCCGGGCGAGACCAGATGCTGTCGCCTGCCTGCCATTGCTGTGCCAGGGTGATTTTGTATTGGCTGTTTTTCTCGTCAGTTTTCTGAGACTTAACGTTGTCGTAGCCCACTTCAAGCAGGGTGCTCATGATTGGCGTCCATTTGAACATTGGACGCACGCCGACAGTCCACCACTCTGTACCATTGTTGTTGTCACGATCGATATTCTGGTACATACCGACGTACATCAGGTCCCAACGGTCTGCCAGGGTGATTGCACCGTGGTCCAGCACACGCCACATGGAACCGTCGTTATCAATGCTACCGCCCTGCGGAATACCTTTGCCGTTAGAGGTCATGGAGTCCGTACCGTACTGCAGCACGAACTTGTTGAAGCCTTTCAACATGCTCTGGGTGTGCTCAGCGGTGAACAGCCAGCCATCTTTAGAGGCGCCAGGCTGCAGATAGTAGTCGTCAGGAATGTTGGTGTGACCATAGTCAACACCCAGTTCCAGTGTACCACCCGGGTTGGTTTCCAGGCCGGCCAGACGGACGTCGAAGACATCGTTTGGTACTACGTTGTCATAAATACGGTCGCCGTTCGCATCACGATCGGCGAAGGTTGCAGAACCGCCGGACTCAGAAGAACGGGTCGCGGCCAGAGACAGTTTACCGAAGCCCAGATCGATGTTTTCGATACCCGCACCAGGACCAGAGATATCCCAGTAGTAGAAGTCGATCATGTGGACGTCATGACGCTGATAGAAACGCTTACCGGCCCAGATGGTGGAGCCTGGCAGCCATTCAATCAGGTTTTTACCCTGCACGTTTGCTTCACGGAAGGCTGGGCTGGTGGATTCCCAGTCATTCTGCTGAGAAACGGAATACGCAACGTTAGTGTCGAAATAGAAGCTCTTATCGCCCTCTTTCCACACTTCCTGACCCAGTTTCAATTCGGCGTAGGTTTCACATTCGTTACCGAGACGGTATTTACTTTGTGCACCGGTTGCCTGGAAACATTGTTGTTCACCGCCACTCCCGGTCCAGCCAATGCCAGAACGAGCATAACCTTTAAAGTCCACGGCACCCGCGTGTGCAGACAAAATGCCTGCCGTCACGGCGATTGCCAGAGGAAGCTTGCGCAGAGTAATCATCATTCTATCTCCTGAGATCATTGCTTTTCTTTGTAATTGGAATGCTTAAACGCCTGGCTCTTTGTGCAACCGACGACATGCGGTGCCATCCTCACGGAACAGATGGCAACGCTCTGGCGGCAAACCGATAGCGAATGTGGCACCCTCTTCTACCAACACCACGTCATTCTGGCGGTAGACCAGGTTCTGACGGATGGCGGGGATCTGGATATGAATCTGTGTTTCGTGACCAAGTTGTTCGACGACCTGAACGTCACCTTCCAGCGTCACATCGGCGATGTGGCTCGGCAGTAAATGCTCAGGACGAATACCGAGGGACATATTGGCCCCCACCTGTACGTTGGCGCTGTCGACCGGCAGCCACACTTGCTGACGGTTTGGCAACTCCACCTGTACCTGTTCAATGGCTGTCGCGGTCACTTTGACGGGCAGGAAGTTCATCTTTGGCGAGCCAATAAAGCCCGCAACAAAGCGGTCTGCCGGGTAGTGATAAAGCTCCAGCGGTTTACCCACCTGCGCCACGCGACCGGCGTCCAGCACCACAATTTTGTCGGCCAGCGTCATCGCTTCGACCTGATCGTGGGTGACGTAAATCATCGTGCGGCCAAGACGTTTGTGCAGACGGGAGATTTCGATACGCATCTGGACGCGCAGGGCGGCATCCAGGTTAGAAAGCGGTTCATCGAGCAGGAACACACGCGGTTCGGCGACCAGCGTACGGCCAATTGCCACACGCTGACGCTGACCACCGGAGAGGGCTTTTGGTTTACGCTCAAGCAGGTGTGCCAGCTGTAACACTTCCGCCACCTGCGTGACGCGCTGGTTAATCACCTCTTTTTTCGCGCCCGCCAGCTTCAGACCGAAGGACATGTTCTCGGCTACGGAAAGGTGGGGATAGAGTGCATAAGACTGGAAAACCATGCCGACGCCACGTTCGGCAGGCGGAATGTCATTCATTCGGGTATCACCAATCAGCAAATCGCCGCTGGTGATGGTTTCAAGACCGGCAATCATACGCAGCAGAGTTGATTTACCGCAGCCAGATGGGCCGACAAATACCACGAATTCACCTTCGTGGATGTCCAGATTGATGTCTTTCGACACCACAACGTCACCCCAGGCTTTCGTTACATTACGCAGCTGTACGCTCGCCATGCCCTTCTCCCTTCGTTACAACCTGTCACCGACAGAAACATTCAAGATAAGTTCACTATGGGGTATCCATTACTTTCGTGAATCCTCCACCCCCCGGCTTTTTTATGGGGGAGGAGGCGGGAGGATGAGAGAGCAGGCTCTGCGACCGCCGCTGGAGGGCTGAGGCGAAATTCGTGAAGCCACCTGCAAAATTCACTGTGTTTTTATGTGCGCCAGCACTCATAACTTAAATTTATGTAACGGAGATCACACAAACGGGGGGTGGGGCGTAGGGGTTGGGAGGATGGAAAGAGGATGTCAAATAAGGAGACTGAGTCACGTTGAACCACCTCAGTGTATCCACGAGCACATCACCAAAAAAGGATGGCAGATATGAAGATCAAGACTGGCGCACGCGTTTTCGCATTGTCCGCCCTTGCAGCAATGATGATTTCCGCACCGGCTCTCGCCAAAATTGAAGAAGGTAAGCTGGTTATCTGGATTAACGGCGATAAAGGCTATAACGGCCTGGCCGAAGTGGGCAAGAAATTCGAGAAAGACACCGGTATCAAAGTTACCATTGAACACCCGGACAAACTGGAAGAGAAATTCCCGCAGGTTGCTGCAACGGGTGACGGTCCGGACATCATCTTCTGGGCACATGACCGTTTCGGTGGCTACGCCCAGTCGGGTCTGCTGGCTGAAGTGACGCCAGACAAAGCTTTCCAGGACAAACTGTACCCGTTCACCTGGGATGCCGTTCGCTATAACGGCAAGATCATCGCTTACCCAATCGCGGTAGAAGCGCTGTCTCTGATTTACAACAAAGACCTGGTACCCAACCCACCGAAAACCTGGGAAGAGATCCCGAAACTGGATAAAGAGCTGAAGGCGAAAGGTAAGAGCGCGCTGATGTTCAACCTGCAGGAACCGTACTTCACCTGGCCGCTGATTGCTGCCGACGGCGGTTACGCGTTCAAATTTGAAAATGGCAAATATGACGTGAAAGACGTGGGCGTGGACAACGCTGGCGCGAAAGCAGGCCTGACCTTCCTGGTTGACCTCATCAAGAACAAACACATGAACGCGGATACCGACTACTCCATCGCAGAAGCGGCGTTCAACAAAGGCGAAACCGCGATGACCATCAACGGTCCGTGGGCCTGGACCAACATCGACAAGAGCAAAATCAACTACGGCGTAACCCTGCTGCCAACCTTTAAAGGCAAGCCGTCTAAACCGTTCGTTGGCGTGCTGAGCGCAGGTATTAACGCTGCCAGCCCGAACAAAGAGCTGGCGAAAGAGTTCCTGGAAAACTACCTGCTGACCGATCAGGGTCTGGATGAAGTGAACAAGGACAAACCGCTGGGCGCGGTTGCGCTGAAATCCTTCCAGGATCAGCTGGCGAAAGACCCACGTATCGCGGCAACCATGGATAACGCCCAGAAAGGCGAAATCATGCCGAACATCCCACAAATGGCAGCGTTCTGGTACGCCACCCGTACCGCCGTCATCAACGCAGCAAGCGGTCGTCAGACGGTTGATGCTGCGCTGAAAGATGCTCAGGGTCGTATCACGAAGTAAGGCTTTTATCCCCTCTCTCCCCTGCGGAGAGAGGGAGAACAAAATGTGTTGTAGAGGAAGAACCCCATGGATGTCATTAAAAAGAAACACTGGTGGCAAAGCTCTGCCCTGAAGTGGTCTGTAATGGGTCTGCTGTGTCTGCTGGTGGGTTACCTTGTTGTTTTAATGTACGTACAAGGGGAATATCTGTTCGCCATCATGACGCTGATTTTAAGCTCTGCTGGCCTGTATATTTTCGCCAACCGTAAAGCCTATGCCTGGCGATATGTTTACCCGGGCGTGGCCGGGATGGGTCTGTTTGTCCTGTTCCCGCTGATTTGTACCATTGCTATCGCGTTCACCAACTACAGCAGCACCAACCAGCTTGCTCAGGAACGCGCCCAACAGGTGCTGATGGACCGCTCTTATCAGGCGGGCAAAACCTTTAACTTCGGCCTGTATCCTGCGGGCAGCGAGTGGAAGTTAGCACTCACTGACGAAGAAACCGGCAAAAATTATGTCTCTGACGCTTTCAAATTTGGCGGCGAGCAGAAGCTGGCCTTAAAAGAGGCTGCGGCCCTGCCGGAAGGCGAACGCGCTAACCTGCGCATCATTACGCAGAACCGTCAGGCGCTGACGCAGCTTACCGCCCAACTGCCGGACGAAAGCAAAGTGACCATGAGTTCACTGCGCCAGTTCTCCGGGACACAACCGCTCTATACGCTGGCGGACGACGGCACGCTGACCAACAACCAGAGCGGCGTAAAGTACCGTCCAAACAACGACATTGGTTTCTACCAGTCCATTACGGCTGATGGCAAATGGGGTGATGACAAGCTCAGCCCGGGCTACACCGTGACGATAGGCTGGGACAACTTCACCCGCGTCTTTACCGATGAAGGGATCCAGAAACCGTTCTTCGCCATCTTTGTCTGGACCGTGGTGTTCTCCATACTGACGGTGATCCTGACCGTTGCCGTGGGCATGGTGCTGGCGTGTCTGGTGCAGTGGGAATCTCTGAAAGGGAAAGCCATTTACCGCGTGCTGCTTATTCTGCCGTATGCCGTCCCGTCGTTTATCTCGATTCTGATTTTCAAAGGGCTGTTTAACCAGAGCTTCGGTGAAATCAACATGATGCTGAGCGCGCTGTTCGGCATCAAACCGGCCTGGTTCAGCGACCCAATCACCGCCCGCTCGATGATTATCATCGTGAACACCTGGCTCGGTTATCCGTACATGATGATCCTGTGCATGGGCCTGCTGAAGGCTATTCCGGACGATTTGTACGAAGCCTCGGCAATGGATGGCGCGGGTCCGTTCCAGAATTTCTTTAAGATTACGCTGCCGCTGCTCATTAAGCCGCTGACGCCGCTGATGATTGCCAGCTTTGCCTTCAACTTTAACAACTTCGTGCTGATTCAGCTGTTGACCAACGGTGGGCCTGACCGTCTTGGCACCACCACGCCGGCAGGCTATACCGACCTGCTCGTCAGCTACACCTACCGTATCGCCTTCGAAGGCGGCGGCGGTCAGGACTTCGGTCTGGCGGCAGCGATTGCCACCCTGATCTTCCTGCTGGTTGGCGCTCTGGCGATTGTGAACCTGAAAGCAACACGCATGAAATTCGACTAAGGAGGGCACAGAATATGTCTATGGTCCAACCCAAATCTCAGAAACTGCGCCTCTTCGCGACGCATTTAGGGCTGCTGATTTTTATCGCGGCAATCATGTTCCCGCTGCTGATGGTCATCGCCATCTCCCTGCGTGCCGGTAACTTCGCGACCGGGAGCCTGATCCCGGATGAAATCTCCTGGGAGCACTGGAAGTTAGCGCTGGGCTTCAGCGTTGAACACGCGGATGGCCGCGTCACGCCACCGCCGTTCCCGGTGCTGTTATGGCTGTGGAACTCGGTGAAAATTGCCGGGATTACCGCGATTGGAATTGTCGCACTCTCCACGACCTGTGCTTACGCCTTTGCCCGTATGCGTTTCCCGGGTAAGGCCACGCTGCTGAAAGGGATGCTGATTTTCCAGATGTTCCCGGCGGTACTGTCACTGGTGGCGTTGTATGCCTTGTTTGACCGACTGGGCCAGTATGTGCCGTTTATCGGCCTGAACACCCACGGTGGCGTCATCTTCGCCTATCTTGGCGGTATCGCGCTGCATGTGTGGACCATAAAAGGGTATTTCGAAACCATCGACGGCTCGCTGGAAGAAGCGGCGGCGCTGGATGGCGCGACCCCGTGGCAGGCATTCCGTCTGGTGCTTCTGCCGCTGTCGGTGCCGATCCTGGCGGTGGTCTTTATCCTGTCGTTTATCGCAGCCATCACCGAAGTGCCGGTCGCTTCCCTGTTACTGCGTGATGTCAACAGCTATACGCTGGCCGTCGGTATGCAGCAATACCTCAATCCGCAGAACTATTTGTGGGGCGACTTTGCTGCGGCGGCTGTACTCTCCGCCATCCCTATCACTGTCGTGTTCCTGCTGGCGCAGCGCTGGCTGGTGAATGGCCTGACGGCGGGCGGTGTGAAAGGTTAAGTTTCATTTGTTATGCCACTGCAACCCTCAACTTTAGACGTATTGTATTGACCCAACTTGTGACTGTTGTTAGGCGGCCTCCGGGCCGCCATTTTTTTATTCCCGTTTCAGCCGTTTCGAATTGCACAGCCAGAGCGTGATCACCAGCAGCAGGATCGCCGCCGAATAGATCAGTACGTCGAGCGGGGAGGTATGATCCACGATGATCAGCCGCACAATCGCGGTGATCCCGATGTAAACAAAATAGCGTAGCGGGAAGTGAAAGCCCGACTGGAAATACTTCACAATCAGCGCGATAAATTCAAAGTAGAGAAAGTAGACCACCAGGCCTTCCACCAGCTCATATTTGCTGGTTTGTTCAGGGGCGAACAGCACATCCGCCAGATGCACCGTCTCTTTTCCCAAAAAGACGACCAGTATCAGGCCAAGGCTCAGCAGACCGAGGTTCAGCACGGTCTGGAGGATTGTTGAGATAAACTCAACACGCGGGCGAGTCAGGGATGTCATAGAGCACCTCATTCTCCAGGGCGAGGTTCCTGTATAACGCAAAAATGTGACGGTGATCTATATTTTTTGTTTATATTATGTTCAGCGCTGTGGCATGTTGCACTGTGACACGCTTATTTCGACGAAGGGATGATGAAATTAACCATTCAACGCGCCACCGTGGATGATGCAAAACAGCTGAGTGAAATGGGGTATGCCAGCTACCGGCATCACTTTGGGCATCTATGGGAAAGCCAGACAGAGCTTGCCGCCTTTCTTGAGCAGGAATACGCACCGCAGGCGATAGCAGACAGCCTGATGCAGCCGGGCACTTACTGGCTCATTGCCAGCGCACAAATACCAGTCGGATTCGCAAAATTCTCAACCCAGCAGACCATCGAGCCCGAGGGGCTGTCGGGTACGCTCCTGCATAAACTCTATTTATTGCCGGATGCCACAGGACACCGCTACGGCGAGCAACTCCTTGCGGAAGTGATTCGCCAGGCAAAAGCCTGTTCGGAAAATCTGCTGTGGCTGGAAGTCCTCGAAAAGAACCCTCGCGCACGCCGGTTTTACGAAGCGCAGGGGCTGAAACATGTCAAAGACACCCTCTTCGTCACTGCGGCGCAAACCAGCACCCTCCATATTATGTCGATGCCAGTCTAAGGAGATGTATGCCAGAGCAACGCCAGGCGGCTATTCGTCATGTTGTCTGCGGCGAAAACGTCGTCATTTACGAACCCGCGAATCTTTATGAGTGTTCGCTGGGCGATAACGTCTTTATCGGCCCGTTTGTTGAAATCCAGGCTAACTCGCACATCGGTGCTGACAGCAAAATTCAGTCCCATACCTTCATCTGCGAGTACGTCACCGTCGGCGAGCGCTGTTTCATTGGCCATGGGGTGATGTTCGCCAACGATATGTTCCGCGACGGTAAACCCAATGCCGACCGGCGCAGCTGGGGACACATTCGCGTGGGCAACGACGTTTCAATCGGCAGCGGGGCCACCATTCTGGCTGTCTCAATTTGTGATGGGGCGGTGATTGGGGCGGGAAGCGTGGTGACAAAGTCCATCACCGAGAAAGGGGTTTACGCCGGGAACCCGGCGAGACTGTTGCGGCGTTTGTAAGGTGCCCGGCAGGCGTAACGCTACCGGGCACTCACGCATCATCTGAAGTTGATGTTCTTATCGCTGGTCATGTCGTACAGCTGGAATTTACGACCCAGCTGCTGACCACCGTCACGCGTCAGCGGCGTCCAGCCAATTGCCGCACGGCTGCGGGTTGGGCCTGACGAGAACAGATCCAGCGGAATGGAGACGTACACGCCTTTGGTGAAGTCCCCTTCCCCGTACTCGTCCGGCGAGACGTTAGTGATCGTGGCATAGCCACCGACCACCACACCGCTGTCGAAGTGTTTAGAGATATCCAGCGTGCCGCCTTTATCCCCCGCCAGATACTGACCAACGCTGGCTTTCACCAGTACGTCCGGGGCAAACGACGGCGTCCAGTAGGCCGTCAGATGGCCGGTTTTAACGCTGTAGTCGGTGAACTTCATCATGTCCTGCGCGCTGCGCCAGTCACGCTGTTTCACGTAGTTGGCATCAAGACCGAACGCCCAGTTACTGTCTACCGGACGGTAGAGCACTTCAGCCCCCGCGCCGCCAAACATCGTTTCCAGATAACCGCCGTAAACCTGGCCGTAGAAACCGTTACCAAAGTACTGGAAGTAGTTGGCCTGCAGGTTGTTTACGTAAGCGTCGTTCTGCACATATTCACGTACGCGAGTACGCACGCGCGGCAGCTTCGAGTCGTTCGGCGGGTTGGTATAGTTAAACTTGTCGTAGTTGTTGGCAAGGTTACCGAACAGGCTGCCGGTGGTCAGCAGGTGGTCGGTGACCCACAGATCCGCCGTCGCCATGACGCCCAGCTGATACATGTAGAAGTTTTCTGGCCCACCAACAGACTGGTTCAGCACCGGATCGATATGGAAATCAAAGCGCGACTTATCGATATACCAGCCCTGCTCGGTGGTGTCTGGCACCACTGGCTCAACGCGTTTTTGCACCAGTTCGGTTTCATGCCCCAGCGGTTCGCCTTCCAGATGGCGCTTAAGGCTGGCGACATCCGTTTCCGTCGTGACCTGCGGCATGTTCAGACGGTTTTCGGTCACGCGGATCGTGCTGATCCCGTCCGGCAGATCGTTCATGATGATCCGGTTGGCACGTTCGATCCCTTCCCGCGAGTCGCGGTATTTCACCTGCTCGCCGGTCACGTACAGCGTATCGCCTTTCACCTGAATCTTCGGATCCGCCAGACCGGCGTTGTATTTCAGCAGGGTCAGCTGGTTCGCCACGACGGAGTGCTGCAGAATGGCATCCTGCGGCTCCGGCTGGTAGGCAGGGCGCGCGTTGTCGTTGTAGTGTGGCCGCATATCGTTAAAGTTGGTACGCAGCGTCACGCCAAACATCACGGTATTGCCACGCTCATAGCTGAGGTTAACGTCAGCCCAGTCAGCCACACGGTAAATGGCACCGACGTTAAATTTGCTCTTCTGCTCAATCTTGCCGGCGAAATCCTGTGAATAGTCATTCCCTTCGTATTCCAGTTTCAGGCGCAGCGGCTGCCAGGGCGTCTGGTACTCTACGCCGCCAAACAGCGAGGCCGGGCCGTGGAACATCTGGTCGCCGTTGATGGAGCCTGCTTTCTGATAGCTATTATCGCGATAGCAATATTTGTCGCTGTAGGAGCAGAACGGGTTTTTCACGTTGCCGCTGGTGCCCAGATACCCCCAGCCGAGACCGAGTGAGAAATCAAACGGTCCCCAGGCTTTGCTGGCCACCACGTATTCCGCATCAAACAGACCGGTACCGCCGATATCCCTGGCGCCAACGGAGACCTGCGGCATCCAGTAACTCTCTTCCCACAGACGCAGCTTCACGTCGAACGCTTTATCTTTGTAGGTCTGATCGCCGGAGAAGGACTCGACGCTGCTGTACCGTTTGGTGCGCACGTCAGTGTAGCGCAGCGTGGTTTCGAGCCACGGAAACAGCTGTACAGCGGCGGAGTAGTAGCGATACTGATCGTTATCACGGTAGTTGAGGCTGATTTCCCCTTCCCGCGCCATGCGCGCGGTAGGCGTTTGCAGTAAACCGACGCCGCCGAAGTCTGACTGAGACGGGCCAATGGGTGCCGGATACGTTTCTGCATGGCAGGCGGCACTCACGCACAACGCCAGCATGCTATAGAGATAGGTTCTTTTCATTATTCCGGTATCCGCTGTTTCAGGGAGTGAAGGATATCGGCGTTCAGCCCGTCATATGTCTTCGTCCAGAAATGGTCGGCAAAACCGACAAAAATGACGCTGCCTGGCATCGGTTCGATATGGCGTTTATTCCAGTAGGCTACCGGTGCTTTCTGCGTTTGGCCGTCCGGGTACACCACCCATGCGTAGCTCTTATCCGCACCGCTCAACAAATTTTGTTCATCGAGATAGCTCGCCACATCGCGACCCGGCATAAACGGCTTATTACCCGGACTGCTGACAAGCCCGAACACGGTAATGGTAGAAGGCTGAACAGGTAGCCAGAGCGTGTACTCGCCTTCCAGTGACGGGTTAGCCGTTTCCGCGACGCGAACGTGGTCCGGATCGAGATTGACCGGCAACCGTCCGGTGACCTTCAGCGCCTTAAGCTGCTGGCGAAGGCTGTTAATGGCCGCCGCGTCGTCACCCTCTTCCTGCTCCGCCAGCCCTGTCAGCCTGGTGAGCAGCGCGTTATGTTGTTGCTCCGCCACCACCGTCGCCTGTCGTTCACTGATGACCGCACCCGGCCACCAGCTGTTCGCCAGCCTTGGCTGGCCGACGAGATCGATCAAGTGTCCGGCGTTGGCCAATGTTTTAGGCTTCGTATTGTCCTGCGTATAGACTTTCACCGTCCCGGCAGACCATGCGAGCGGCGTAGCAAAGCTTGCGATCAGCGCAACGCGAATTAGTGTTTTCATGATTTCGCGGCCTTGATCAGCGTGGTTTTGACCGGGAAGAATCCGGCACCCAGATACTGTAACGACTGGCGTATCTGGCCGTCATCGTCCACCCAGAAGCGGTTATGCCAGGTTGCCTGATCGGTAGTGACCTCTTCATCCAGCACGCGAACCCGGGTTTCGTCGCTGCCCACGTTGACGCTGTCCGTGCCATCCCAGCGGAAGGTGGAGCGGGCGGTGGCATAGCGAACCTGCTTGTGTTCGGTCCAGCCCATCGTGCGGGTCCAGCTTGCCCCGTCGGTTATCTGGTTCGGCTTGTTCAGCGGATCGGCGGCGAGATTGTTGACTTCAAGCAGGTTGTCGCCCCCGAGCAGGGTTTTCACGATACGGCTGTGCTGCGTTACGATGGTGGCCTGATCCTGCGTCACCCATTTCTGCTGCCCGTTTTCATCGAAAGCGAGCACCACAAACAGCTGTGGGCCATCGTTGAGCTGCATGTACTGACTGGCATAGGGCATGTTCTGAAGTTCGTCATCGGTCAGATGCACGCCCGGCGTACCGAACATGCTTTCCCACAGTGAATGGCCCAGCCCTTTGGTGGTGGCCGAGCATGCCTGCAAAAGCAGACAAATCAGGATGATCCCAGGTCGCTTCACGACTCTTCTCCGCATTATTGCCGGGTGATGCTGCGCTTACCCGGTCTACAGGTCCCGAAGGCTACTGAAAAGCCAGAATAACCACACCGAAGTGTGGTTATGATTAAAACACCCGTTATTACTGGGTGCTGGTGGTCGTGGTGGTCGTGGTTCCGGTATTGGAGCCATCACCGCCACCGGTTGCCGCCAGGGCGACACCCACGGCTGAACTTACGGTGCTGGCGCTGGACGCGGTAGAAATCCCCGCAGACGCAGACGTCGCAGCCGAACCTGCCGCTTCTCCGACCTGAACCGGAGCCGCATTAACAGATGTCGCCGCAAGCGCAGATATGGCGAAAATGCCATACAGTACTTTCTTCATAAGAATTTCCCTTCATTTAATGAATGGAGATTTGCCCAAAAAGAATTTCAGGCGGATTCGAGTATACACAACTAAAGGTGAGGGTTTGCCGTAGGGGTAAATAGAAGAAGGGTTTTCGGACAATTGGATAAAATGGAAACAAAAGGACGATTAGATAATAATATAACTTATATAAATCAATGAAATAGAATTAGAACTCGTGATGGTAATTATCCGTATTTTCCTAAAATAAACCGCAGCAATTAACAGGTTAACGACTATTTTCAGATTAAACTCACTGCCGGAATTTGAGTTTAATAACAGACATCAGGAATTATCCGATAAAAAAATGCCGGCATTTCGCCGGCACTTTTTCATGACACTTTAATTACGCGCGCCATGCTTTATAACGGTTGATCAGACCATTTGTGGAGCTGTCGTGGCTGTTAATCGCGTTATCGTCACCCAGTTCAGGCAGGATACGGTTTGCCAGCTGTTTACCCAGCTCAACGCCCCACTGGTCAAAGGTGAAGATGTTCAGGATAGCGCCCTGAGTGAAGATCTTATGCTCGTACAGGGCAATCAGCGCACCCAGGCTGAACGGCGTAATTTCGCGCAGCAGGATGGAGTTGGTTGGACGGTTGCCTTCGAACACTTTGAACGGCACAACGTGGTCCAGCGTGGCCGGATCTTTACCCTGGTCGCGGTATTCCTGCTCAACCACGTCACGAGACTTACCGAACGCCAGCGCTTCAGTCTGTGCGAAGAAGTTAGACAGCAGCTTCGGATGGTGGTCTGACAGCGGGTTATGGGTAATGGCCGGGGCGATGAAATCACACGGGACCATTTTGGTGCCCTGGTGGATCAGCTGATAGAACGCATGCTGGCCGTTAGTGCCTGGCTCGCCCCAGATGATTGGGCCAGTCTGGTAATCCACAGCGTTACCGTTACGGTCAACGTATTTACCGTTGGATTCCATGTTGCCCTGCTGGAAGTAGGCCGCAAAACGGTGCATGTACTGGTCGTATGGCAGAATCGCTTCGGTTTCAGCCCCGAAGAAGTTGTTGTACCAGATACCAATCAGCGCCAGCAGCACAGGCAGGTTTTTCTCAGGTGCGGTGGTGGAGAAGTGTTTATCCATCGCATGCGCGCCGGAGAGCAGCTCAACAAAGTTGTCGAAGCCGACGGAGAGGATGATCGACAGGCCGATAGCGGACCACAGAGAGTAACGACCCCCCACCCAGTCCCAGAACTCGAACATGTTCGCAGTGTCGATACCGAACTCGCTAACGGCTTTCCCGTTGGTCGACAGCGCGGCGAAGTGTTTCGCCACGTGCTTGTTGTCGCCTGCGGTTTTCAGGAACCAGTCGCGCGCGCTGTGGGCGTTGGTCATGGTTTCCTGAGTGGTGAAGGTTTTAGACGCGACCAGGAACAGGGTCGTTTCCGGATTCACGTTCTTCAGCACCTCGGCGATGTGGGTACCATCGACGTTAGAAACAAAGTGCATGTTGAGGTGGTTTTTGTATGGGCGCAGCGCTTCGGTGACCATGAATGGGCCAAGGTCAGACCCGCCGATACCGATGTTAACGACATCCGTAATCGGTTTGCCGGTGTAGCCTTTCCAGCTTCCGGAGATGATCGCTTCAGAGAAAGCTTTCATCTTTTCCAGCACTGCGTTCACTTCCGGCATCACATCTTTGCCGTCAACGACAATCGGAGTATTGCTACGGTTACGCAGCGCCACGTGCAGCACGGCACGGTCTTCGGTGCGGTTGATCTTCTCACCGGAGAACATGGATTTGATGGCGTCGGCCAGCTCAGTCTCTTTCGCCAGATCCTGCAGCTTCGCCAGCGTTTCTTCGGTAATGCGGTTTTTGGAGAAATCCACCAGCATCAGGTCATCGAAGGTCGCGGAGAACTTATTGAAACGATCGGCATCTTTCGCGAACAGGTCCGCGATGGTGACGTCTTTCATTTCATCATAATGTTTCTGTAGTGCCTGCCAGGCAGCGGTCTGCGTTGGGTTGATGTTTTTCATTAGCAATACTCTTCTGATTTGAGAATTGTGACTGCGGTCGATTGTAGCGCCTGCAAATAAAAATTGTGATGGTTTTTATGCCATTGCCCTGGCCTGCATCAAACACAGGTGAAAAGACCCGAAAAGTATAGCTGCTGAAACGCCCTTCAGGGGCGGCGAAATGTCGGTCAAAAGGCGGTAAAAAGGAGCATAAAATATGGCCCTGTTATAAGTCCTTTTACTGAGGGGTACCCCCCCATAAAAAATCCGCATAATCCCAGCATTGACAGGACCTCCCCCACATTTTATTTATAGGGCCGTATTTTGCGCCTGCACCTGTTCTCGTTTCATTCTTGTGCCAAGGTCGCTTTATTCATTCCCTGACACGAGGTTGTTATGACGAGTTTTGTGGTCGCCAAATTTGGCGGCACCAGTGTGGCCGATTACGATGCCATGAACCGCAGCGCCGATGTGGTGCTGGCCGATCCGAATACCCGCCTGGTGGTGCTTTCCGCCTCTGCTGGCGTGACGAACCTGCTGGTTTCTCTGTCTGAAGGACTGGAAGCAACCGAACGTTTCGTTAAGCTGGACGCACTGCGCAAAATTCAGTTCAACATCCTTGAACGTCTGCAGAATCCGAACGTGATCCGTGAGGAAGTGGAACGCCTGCTGGAAAATATCACTACCCTGGCTGAAGCCGCCTCTCTGGCGACCTCCACCGCGCTGACCGATGAACTGGTCAGCCACGGCGAGCTGATGTCCACGCTGCTGTTCGTGGAGATCCTCCGCGAGCGTAACGTCCATGCCCAATGGTTTGACGTGCGTAAAGTCATGCGCACCAGCGATCGCTTTGGCCGTGCCGAGCCGGATGTTGAAATGCTGGCCGAGCTGACCCAGCAGCAGCTGGCTCCGCGCCTGGCAGAAGGAATGGTGATTACTCAGGGCTTTATCGGTAGCGAAGCCAAAGGCCGTACAACAACGCTTGGCCGCGGCGGCAGTGACTATACGGCAGCCCTGCTCGGCGAAGCGCTGCATGCCACCCGTGTGGATATCTGGACTGACGTGCCGGGTATTTACACCACCGACCCGCGCGTGGTCTCTGCGGCGAAACGCATTGATGTGATCGCGTTTGAAGAGGCGGCAGAAATGGCCACCTTCGGCGCGAAAGTATTGCACCCGGCGACGCTGTTGCCGGCCGTGCGCAGCGATATCCCGGTCTTCGTTGGCTCCAGTAAGGATCCCAAAGCAGGCGGTACGCTGGTGTGCAAGAAAACCGAAAACCCGCCATTGTTCCGAGCGCTGGCCCTGCGCCGCCGCCAGACGCTGGTGACGCTGCACAGCCACAATATGCTGCATTCTCGCGGTTTCCTGGCGGAAGTGTTTGGCATCCTCGCGCGCCATAATATCTCCGTGGATTTGATCACCACATCCGAAGTGAGCATCGCGCTGACGCTGGACACCACTGGCTCCACGTCAACCGGCGACACCCTGCTGACGCAGTCGTTACTGATCGAACTCTCTGAGTTGTGCCGCGTAGAAGTGGAAGAAGATCTGGCGCTGGTTGCCATCATCGGCAACAAGCTGTCGCGTGCCTGCGGCGTGGGCAAAGAGGTCTTCGGCGTACTCGACCCGTTCAGCATTCGTATGATTTGCTACGGCGCCTCAAGCTACAACCTCTGCTTCCTGGTGCCAGCCGATCAGGCCGAGCAGGTCGTGCAAAAACTTCATCAGAATTTGTTTGAATAAAATTCGTTAGCACGATAAACAATACCTATAAGCCGGGCACAGACCCGGCTTTTTTATAACTAAACAACACGACAATACTGCAAGGACTATCTATGTTATCCGCCATCACCCGGCTGTTCCCGTTGTGGGCACTGCTGCTTTCCGTACTCGCGTATTACACTCCCACCCACTTTACGGGCATTGGCCCGTGGGTCACGACGCTGCTAATGCTGATTATGCTCGGCATGGGCGTACACCTGAAAATTGACGACTTCAAACGCGTTCTGTCGCGCCCGGCCCCCGTAGCGGCAGGGATTTTCCTGCACTATCTGGTCATGCCGCTTGCG
Organism: Enterobacter cloacae complex sp. 394I7; assembly: GCF_057320345.1. Taxonomy (NCBI): domain Bacteria; kingdom Pseudomonadati; phylum Pseudomonadota; class Gammaproteobacteria; order Enterobacterales; family Enterobacteriaceae; genus Enterobacter; species Enterobacter cloacae complex sp. 394I7. The sequence continues at coordinate 90,983 of NZ_JBXWCR010000009.1, forward strand.
GCCTGGCTGCTGGCCATGGCCTTTAAAATGCCGCCAGATTTATCCGCCGGTATGGTGCTGGTCGGCAGCGTGGCCAGCGGCACGGCATCCAATGTGATGATTTACCTGGCAAAAGGTGATGTGGCGCTCTCGGTGACCATCTCTTCCGTTTCAACGCTGGTGGGCGTGATTGCCACGCCGCTGTTAACGCGTCTGTATGTGGATGCGCAGATTCAGGTAGACGTCATGGGGATGCTGCTCAGTATTCTGCAGATTGTGGTGATCCCGATTGCGCTGGGCCTGGTGATTCACCATCTGTTCCCGCGCGTGGTCAAAGCCGTTGAACCGTACCTGCCTGCCTTCTCGATGGTCTGTATTCTGGCCATCATCAGCGCCGTGGTTGCCGGCTCTGCATCGCACATTGCCTCAGTGGGCTTTGTGGTGATCATCGCGGTGGTGTTGCATAACACCCTTGGTCTTTTGGGCGGTTACTGGGGCGGGAAGCTGTTTGGTTTCGACGAATCTACCTGTCGTACGCTGGCAATCGAAGTGGGGATGCAAAACTCGGGGCTGGCCGCAGCACTGGGCAAGATCTACTTCTCGCCGCTGGCAGCCCTGCCGGGTGCGCTGTTCTCCGTCTGGCATAATCTGTCCGGCTCGCTGCTGGCAGGCTACTGGTCAGGCAAACCCATTAATGAGCCCGCGAAAAAAGATGCAGTGAAACAGGGTTAATTTCCTTCGCTTGCTTTACACTGGAGCCTCCCCTTCAGGAGGCTTCAGCAATGGCTACACCACGTTTGACCCAGAAAGACATGACGGAAGCTGAGCAGCGCGAACTGAAAACGCTCCTCGACCGCGCTCGTATCGCCCATGGCCGCACGCTGACTAACGCCGAAACCAATCAGGTTAAAAAAGAGTACATCGATAAATTGATGGCTCAGCGTGAAACTGAGGCGAAACAAGCCCGCAAGCTGAAAAAAGAGCAGGCTTATAAACCCGATAAAGAAGCGACCTTTTCCTGGTCAGCCAATACCTCACCCCGTGGAAGGCGCTAATTAGCGCCCTTTCTTTTTACGGCCCGGCTGGACGAAGCGTTTGCCCGCAGGCTTGCCGCGGCTTTTCTCTTCTGATGGCGGAGCTTTCACCACCGGGCGCTTAATGGCCTGGGTTTTCGGTTTGGCTTTCGTTTTTGGCTTCGCTTCAGACGATGAATTCTCGATGAGCCTGAACAGCTCAATCAGTTCGTCATCCGTTAAATCACGCCACTCGCCCAGTGGAATACCGGACAGACTCACGTTCATAATGCGCGTACGTTCGAGCTTCACCACGTCATAACCGAAGTGCTCGCACATCCGGCGGATCTGACGGTTTAAGCCCTGCACAAGGGTAATGCGGAAAGCAAACGGCGCCTCTTTCTTCACCTTGCACTTCTTCGTGACGGTCCCCAGAATCGGCACACCTGCGCCCATACCGCGGATAAAGTCGTCCGTGATCGGCTTATTGACCGTGACGATGTACTCTTTCTCGTGGTCGTTACCGGCACGCAGAATTTTGTTCACCAGATCGCCGTGGTTGGTCAGGAAAATCAGCCCCTGTGAGTCTTTATCAAGGCGGCCAATCGGGAAGATACGGCTGCTGTGATTAACGAAATCAACAATGTTGTCCCGCTCGCCGTCTTCCGTGGTACTGACGATGCCAACCGGCTTATTCAACGCGATAAATACCAGGTCTTCCGCATCACGCGGTTCAATGAGCTGACCATTCACTTTGACCACGTCACCGGGGACGACCTGATCACCGATGGTGGCGCGTTTGCCGTTGAGGAACACGTTACCCTGTTCAATGTAACGGTCCGCCTCGCGACGTGAGCAGATCCCGCTCTCGCTAATGTATTTGTTTAATCGTGTTGATTGAGTTGGCAGCATAGTTTCTCCTGTAAAGGCGAAATATACCTTAGGTTTGGGCTGGTAAAAAGATTAGCCGACGGTTACCGGGCATCATGCCCGGCGTAAACCTGCTGGTTTTCAGGTTAACCACCTTATAAAGGCGCTTTCAGAGATTAATATTCATCTCGATCGTCGTCTTCATCCGGCTGCTCCATGACGCTATAAGCGACCGCGCAGAATAACGAGTTGAGACGCTTCATGTCCCCCAGCAACCCCAGGTGCAGGGAGCTGGTTTCAATGCTCTGGACGTTCTGCTGGTGCAGTCGTTCAACGTGGGCGTGCGAGTAGCGCCGGTTGAGGATACGGAAGCGATGTTTGTTACGACGCAAGCGGCGTGCGCTCGGTACGTCGCTGGAGAAGAAGACCAGCATCGCCAGCTTCAGGTTGCTCAGCAACTGCTCGTGCAGCGCCTCCAGCTCCTTCAGGCCTTCAACCGAGAAGGCGCGGCGCGCTGCAAGGGATTTGTCAGCAATTTCACTTCCCATACGCTCAACGATATCCGAGGCCTGCTCGAGGTTAAGCGACATTTCGATGATTTCCGCCCAGCGGCGGGACTCTTCCTCTGCCAGTTCATCCTGCGGAATACGCGCCAGGTAGAGCTTGATGGCGGTATAGAGCACGTTGATATCGTCCGCCAGCCTGCGCAGCTCTTTCTCTTCTCGCGGCTCTCCGTGCATGACCTTTTGCAGCCCTTCAAGCATCGTTTCCATGGCATCGCCCATGCGCAGCGTCTCGCGCGCGGCATTAGCCAGCGCCAGCGCCGGGGTATCCAGCGCGGAAGTGTCCAGATGCTTAGGTTTCAGACGCGCATCCAGCTCCGGTTCATCCCGGATAAGCCGTTCGCAGAAGCGGGCCATGGGTTCAGCAAAAGGCACCATCGCCAGGCAACGCACCAGGTTGTAAAACACGTGGAAATAGATAACCAGCTCAGCCTTCGGTAACGGGAGATTGTCCATCAGGTTGGCCAGCGGATAGACAAACGGCAGAATAATCAGGCTGCCCACCAGCTTAAACAGCAGGCTTCCGAGCGCCACGCGCCGGGCAGCAGCGTTTGCAGCGCTGTTATTGAGCATCGCCAGCAGGCCAGAGCCAAGGTTGGCCCCGATCACCAGACACAGCGCGACCGGGAACGAGATCGCCCCCGCGGCGGTTAACGTCGCCGTCAGCAGCACAGCGGCCAGGCTTGAGTAACTGACGATGGCAAATACCGCGCCGATCAACGCATCCAGCATGATGTCCCCGGTCAGCGAGGCAAAGATGACCTGAACGCCGTTGGCCTCGGTGATGGGGGTCACCGCCTGCACAATCAGCTCCAGCGCCAGCAGGATCAACCCAAGGCCAATCCCCACGCGGCCAAGCTGTCCGGCACGCGTCTGCTTACGGCCAAGGAAGAAGATGACACCGATAAAAATCAGCAGCGGCGACAGCCAGGAGAGATCGAAGGTCAGGATACGCGCCATCAGCGCGGTCCCCACGTCAGCGCCCAGCACAATGACCAGCGCGGGTGCCAGCGCCACCAGATCTTGCGCCACAAACGAGGTCACGAGCAGGGTCGTCGCATTACTGCTCTGCACCAGTGCCGTCACGCCGATGCCCGCGCAGAAGGCGAGCGGCTTCTTCTCAACGCTGCTGCTGAGAACGGTGCGTAAGCGCGCGCCAAAGACGCGCATAACGCCGGTACGGACAATATGCGTGCCCCATACCAGCAGTGCTACTGCGGAAAGCAAGTGTAACAGGGTCAGCACGGAAGGTTCTCCTCCTTATCGTTATACGTTTTTATGATTCAGTATAAGGGTTTAAACGTAAGAAAGAGACAGGGCGCCTAATGAGCGCCCTGTTTGTTGTAAGGAAAAGTGACGTTAGTCAGCGTCGTAGCCTAAATTGGGTGCCAGCCAGCGTTCAACCTCTGAGACACTCATGCCTTTGCGCAGGGCGTAATCTTCAATCTGATCGCGCTGCAGCTGCGCGACGGCGAAGTATTTGCTGTCAGGATGGCTGAAATACCAGCCGGACACCGATGCCCCAGGCCACATGGCGAAAGACTCGGTGAGCTTCATGCCGGTATGGGCTTCTACATCCAGCAATGTCCAGATAGTGCCCTTTTCGGTGTGTTCCGGGCAGGCTGGATAGCCCGGAGCCGGACGAATCCCCTGGTAGTTTTCGCGGATCAGCTCCTCGTTGCTGAGGTTCTCATTGGCCGCGTAGCCCCAGTGTACCTTGCGCACGCGCTCGTGGAGATACTCAGCGAAGGCTTCCGCCAGACGATCGGCAATCGCTTTCACCATGATTTTATTGTAATCATCGTGCTGCGCGTCGAACGCCTCCGCCAGCGCATCTTCCTCAAGACCCCCGGTCACGGCAAACGCCCCGATATAATCCGCTTTCCCGGAAAGCTTCGGTGCAACGAAATCGGCCAGGCAGTAGTTAGCAAAGCCCACTTTCTCGGTTTGCTGGCGCAGATGGCGACTTACTGCCAGCACGTGCGTGCGGGTCTCGTCGCGATAAATTTCGATGTCGTCGCCCACACGGTTCGCCGGGAACAGGCCCACCACGCCGCGCGGATTGAGGCTTTTCTGCGCACTCAACTGGTCAAGCATTTCGTTGGCGTCGTTGAACAGGCGTTTGGCTTCTTCCCCGACCACCTCATCTTCAAGGATGCGGGGATATTTGCCCGCCAGTGACCAGGTCATGAAGAACGGTGTCCAGTCGATGTAGTTACGCAGCGTCTCGATGCTGGCAGTAACGTCCTGAACGCCCAGACGATGCGCCACAGGGGGCGTATAGCTGGCCCAGTCAAACGCCAGATCGTTATCGCGTGCGGCCTGGAGTGTCACCGGCGGCGTCCGCGGTTTCTTACGGCCATGCTGAATACGCACGGTCTCGTACTCTTTGCGGGTACGCGCGACAAAATCATCACGCTGGGTGGCAGACAACAATGCCGACACGACGCCCACGGTACGCGAGGCGTTTTGCACATAAACCGTCGGGCCACTGTAGTTCTGCTCGATTTTCACCGCCGTGTGCGCTTTGGACGTTGTCGCCCCGCCAATCAGCAGTGGAATGGTAAAGCCCTGACGCTCCATCTCTTTCGCCACGTTGACCATCTCGTCCAGCGACGGGGTAATCAGCCCGGAAAGTCCAATCAGGTCAGCATTCACTTCACGCGCGGTTTTGAGGATTTTATCCGCCGGCACCATCACGCCAAGATCGATAATCTCGTAGTTATTACACTGCAGTACGACGCCCACAATGTTCTTACCGATGTCATGCACGTCGCCCTTCACGGTGGCGATCACCATTTTACCGTTGCTGGAGCCTTTCTCTTTGCTGGCTTCGATAAAGGGTTCGAGATAGGCCACCGCCTGCTTCATGACGCGTGCGGATTTCACCACCTGCGGCAGGAACATTTTGCCTTCGCCAAACAGATCGCCGACCACGTTCATGCCGTCCATCAGCGGCCCTTCGATCACTTCAATCGGGCGCGTCGATTGCTGACGTGCTTCTTCGGTGTCCTGTTCAATAAACTCGGTAATTCCCTTAACGAGTGAGTATTCCAGACGTTTTTTCACGTCCCAGGCACGCCACTCCGCCTGCTGAATGTTTACCGATGCATCGGATTTACTGCCGCGGTATTTCTCGGCCAGATCCAGCATGCGCTCGGTGGCGTCATCACGCCGGTTGAGGATCACGTCTTCTACGGCGTCGCGCAGTTCCGCCGGCAGGTCGTCGTAAATGGCCAGCTGTCCGGCGTTAACGATCCCCATGTCCATACCGTTACGGATAGCGTAATAGAGGAACACGGCGTGGATAGCTTCACGCACCGGATCGTTACCGCGGAAGGAGAATGACACGTTCGATACGCCGCCGGAGATCAGCGCATGCGGCAGCTCGCGTTTGATGTCTTCACACGCGCCGATAAAGTCCTGCGCGTAGTTATTGTGCTCTTCAATGCCGGTGGCAACCGCGAAAATGTTCGGGTCGAAGATGATGTCTTCCGGCGGGAAGCCCACCTCTTCGGTCAGAATTTTGTATGCGCGGCGACAAATCTCAATTTTGCGCGCCCGGGTATCGGCCTGGCCCATTTCATCGAAGGCCATCACCACCACGGCGGCACCATAACGGCGCACCATCTTCGCGTGGTGGATAAAGGTATCAACGCCTTCTTTCATCGAGATGGAGTTAACAATGCCTTTACCCTGAATACACTTCAGCCCTTTCTCGATGACTTCCCACTTAGAGGAGTCAATCATGATCGGCACCCGGGCAATGTCCGGCTCACCGGCAATCAGGTTGAGGAAGCGCACCATCGCCGCTTCGGCGTCGAGCATCCCCTCATCCATATTGATGTCGATGATCTGGGCGCCGCTCTCAACCTGCTGGCGGGCCACGTCCAGCGCTTCACTGTACTTCTCTTCTTTAATCAGCCGTTTGAATTTCGCCGAACCGGTCACGTTAGTACGCTCCCCGACGTTCACAAACAGGCTGTCGTCACCGATGGTCAACGGCTCAAGGCCGGCCAAACGGCAGGCAACCGGCAGCGTAGGCAGTTGACGCGGCGGCAGACCCGCCACCGCATTGCTCATCGCGGCAATATGCTCTGGCGTGGTACCGCAGCAACCACCGACGATATTCAGAAAACCGGATTCGGCCCACTCGCGGATTTGCGCCGCCATGGTGTCTGCATCCAGATCGTATTCACCAAAGGCGTTCGGCAGGCCGGCGTTCGGGTGTGCGGTGACATAGCATTCAGCGATGCGCGAAAGTTCCTGCACATACTGGCGCAGCTCATCGGGACCCAGCGCGCAGTTCAGGCCGAAAGAGAGCGCTTCAGCGTGACGCAGGGAGTTGTAAAAAGCTTCTGTGGTCTGGCCGGAGAGGGTACGACCAGAGGCGTCGGTGATGGTACCGGAAATCATGATCGGCAGGTCGACGCCCAGCGCCTCGAACTCCTCTTTCACCGCGTAAATCGCGGCTTTGGCATTGAGGGTGTCGAATACCGTTTCAATCAGGATCAGATCGGAACCGCCTTCCACCAGCGCTTTGGTCGATTCACGATACGCCGCCACCAGCTGATCAAAGCTGATGTTACGAAGGGCCGGGTCGTTCACATCGGGTGAAATCGACGCGGTGCGGTTGGTCGGGCCAAGCACCCCGGCCACGTAGCGCGGTTTGTCCGGCGTACGGGCTGTCCATTCATCAGCGCAGGCGCGGGCCAGCTTTGCCGCGGCAAGGTTTATCTCCGCCGACAGGGATTCCATCTGGTAATCCGCCATGGCGATGGTTGTCGAGTTAAAGGTGTTGGTTTCGACGATATCCGCACCCGCCTCGAAATACGCGTTGTGGATCGCCGAAATGACCTGTGGTTTGCTGAGCACCAGAAGGTCGTTGTTACCTTTGAGGTCGCATGGCCAGTCGGCGAAACGCTCGCCACGGAAATCGTCTTCACTCAGACGATAGCTCTGGATCATGGTACCCATGCCGCCGTCCAGCACCAGAATTCGTTTATTTAACTGCGCACGCAGTTGCTCTACTTTGCTGCTCACACTTGCTCCCGACAACGCTCAACCAGGCCAAAAGGCCAGCAGTCCATACTGGCACAATCTCGCAGGGTGTAAAAGTCACACAGCGGTAACATGAGACATGTTCACTATCACTCATCCGATCAGTCAGGATAACGGTTGCAAAATCACCAAATAAAACGAAAATGATTTCCACGATACAGAAAAAGGAGTTCGTCATGGTCACGACCGTTCCCGCTAAACGCGGCAGAAAACCTGCTGCCACCACCGCCGCCTCTCAGGGCGGACAGGTTCAATCGCTCACGCGCGGTTTGAAGCTGCTGGAATGGATAGCCGAGTCGCACAGCAGCGTGGCCCTGACAGAGCTGGCACAGCAGGCTGGCCTGCCGAACTCAACGACCCATCGACTGTTGACCACGATGCAGCAGCTGGGCTTTGTGCGCCAGGTGGGCGAGCTGGGACACTGGGCGGTGGGCGCACATGCGTTTATCGTCGGCAGCAGCTTCCTGCAGAGCCGCAACCTGCTGGCGATTGTGCACCCTATTCTGCGTAAGCTGATGGAAGATTCCGGCGAGACGGTAAACCTGGCCGTGCTCGACCAGAGCGACCATCAGGCCATTATCATCGACCAGGTACAGTGCACCCAACTGATGCGTATGTCGGCACCGATTGGCGGCAAGTTGCCGATGCATGCCTCCGGGGCGGGGAAAGCGTTTCTGTCGCAGCTCAGCGAAGAGCAGGTCACCGGGCTGCTGCACCGGAAAGGGCTGCACGCCTACACCCACGCCACGCTGGTCTCACCGGTACATCTGAAAGAAGATCTGGCCCTGACCCGCAAGCGCGGCTATTCGTTTGATGACGAGGAGCATGCGTTAGGCCTGCGCTGCATTGCGGCCTGCATCTTTGACGAGCACCGCGAGCCGTTTGCCGCCATTTCGATCTCCGGACCGATTTCCCGTATGACCGATGACCGCGTCACGGAGTTAGGTGCGCTGGTGATTAAGGCGGCGAAAGAGGTCACGCTGGCATATGGCGGGATTCGATAACATCGGGTGCACCTGAATCCCTCTCCCGTCGGGAGAGGGGGCATTACACCGCATACCGGATACAAAACCGTTGTTTGCGGCGATAGGCATACACATCTTCCACATGCCCATTCTTGATGCGCGTCTGCAGGCCCCGCCAGTAGCTGGCACGAAACAGGTCATCATGCATCTCTTCAAACAGTGGCCTGATGCGCGGGTCAGCGCACAGCCAGTGGCGAAACTCCTCAGGAAAGACATCTCCCGGTGAGATGCTGTACCACGGCTCGCCGGACAGTTCATCTTCCGGATAGCGGGGCTTCGGTATATCGCGGAAATTCACCTCAGTCATATAGCAAATTTCATCGTAATCGTAGAACACCACCCGCCCGTGACGGGTGACCCCGAAGTTTTTAAACAGCATGTCGCCCGGGAAGATATTCGCGGCGGCAAGCTGACGGATAGCGTTGCCGTATTCTTCTATGGCATCCCGTAATGCCTGACCTTCGGACTGCTCCAGCCAGATATTAAGTGGGATCATGCGGCGTTCGATATAGAGATGGCTGATGGCAATTTTGTCACCCAGGTCGGTGATTTTCGCCGGCGCTTCCTGCAGTAATAACGCCATTAATGCCGGATCGATCTGCTGCTTATCCAGCACAAAGTTCTCGAACTCCTGGGTGTCCGCCATTCGCCCGACGCGATCGTGCTCTTTAACCAGCTGGTAGCAGGCGCGGACGTGAGCAGCGGTCATCTCCTTCTGCGGCGCGAACGTATCTTTGATGACCTTAAACACCCGATCAAAACCCGGCAGGGTAAAGACCAGCATCACCATGCCGCGAATACCGGGGGCTTCGATAAATTGCTCATCTGCCGTGGTGACATAGCGCAGATATTCCCGATAGCTTTCCGTCTTGGCGTGCTTCTGACAGCCAATGGCCATGTACAGCTCGGCGGTGGTTTTCCCCGGCAGGATCTCGCGCAACCACTCCACCAGAGCAGCAGGCAGCGGGGCATACACCATAAAGTAGGAGCGGGCGAAACCAAAGACAATGCTGGCCTCGGCGCTGGTTGTCAGGCAGGTATCAACAAACAGTTCACCGTCATCGGTACGATGGATGGGTAACAGAAACGGCACAATGGCCGACGGTGTCATCAGTTTACCGACCAGCCAGGCAGCCTTATTACGGTAAAAAAGCTCATTGGCAACCTGCAAATGGCTTTGCCCGAGCACCTCTTCGCCGAAGGTCTCCTTGAGATGCGCAGAGATATAGCCGATATCACGGATTTTATTCTCCCAGGCCAAACGCAGCGGCAAATCCGTTAATACGCGATGCAGGAGCTTTTCCCAGCCGCGATCGGGAAAGAAATCCTTCGCCAGCGGACGCGGAATAGTGCGAAAGCGGCGTTCCGGCTGAGAGCTAAAGATAAATAACCGCTCAGGAGATAATGAGCGGTGGTCAAATAACCGGCAATAGACGGAGTTGAAAAAGCTCTCCGCAATCTCGAAGCGCGGGTAATCTGGTAACAGATGGGTGTAATGCTCCTTCACGCGCAGTAAAAACTCCGCGTCAGGGATTTTGCCGTCGGTAATGCAGCGCAACTGCTCCACCACCAGACCCACATGGTGGTCGTAAAGGTGGATTCGCTGCTTCATGGCCTGCTGAACCGCATGCCAGTCGGCGTGCTCAAAACGCTGCTGCGCGCCAGATGTGACTTCCAGGAAACGTCCGTACTGGGCATCGAAGCCCTGCAGAATAGTTTGGGCAATCAGTAATTCCAGACCACGCGACATTGTTCATGCTCCCTCACCCCGGCCCCCTCCCGACGGGAGAGGGAGTATGTTCACAGGCCCGGTAGCGTGCCACCGGGCGTTACACGGCTCAGAACTGGGCTTCTTCCGTCGATCCCGTTAAGGCGGTGACGGAGGAGGTGCCCCCCTGGATGATAGTGGTCACGTTATCGAAGTAACCGGTCCCGACCTCCTGCTGATGCGAAACGAAGGTATAGCCCTCTTTACCGGCAGCAAATTCCGGCTGCTGCACCTTCTCAACGTAATGCTTCATGCCTTCACCCTGCGCGTAGGCATGCGCCAGGTCGAACATGTTGAACCACATGCTGTGAATGCCAGCCAGCGTGATGAACTGATATTTGTAGCCCATGTCGGACAGTTGCTGCTGGAAGCTGGCGATGGTTTTATCGTCCAGTTTCTTCTGCCAGTTGAAGGACGGCGAGCAGTTATAGGCCAGCAGTTTGCCCGGATATTTGGCGTGGATAGCATCGGCAAAGCGTTTTGCCAGCGCCAGGTCCGGCGTGGAGGTTTCGCACCAGACCAGGTCCGCATACGGTGCATATGCCAGCCCACGGCTGATCGCCTGTTCAATGCCAGCATGGGTACGATAAAACCCTTCGCTGGTGCGTTCACCGGTAATGAACTCGCTGTCGTAAGGATCGCAGTCAGAAGTGATCAGGTCAGCCGCATCCGCATCGGTACGGGCAATCACCAGCGTGGGTACGCCGAGCACGTCAGCCGCCAGACGCGCCGCAACCAGCTTCTGAATCGCTTCCTGGGTTGGGACAAGGACTTTCCCGCCCATGTGTCCGCATTTCTTCACTGACGCCAGCTGGTCTTCGAAGTGAACGGCCGCTGCACCGGCCTCAATCATCGATTTCATCAGCTCAAAGGCGTTCAGCACGCCGCCGAATCCCGCTTCCGCATCCGCGACGATTGGCAGAAAATAATCAATAAAACGCGGATCGTTTGGCTCAATGCCTGCCGCCCACTGGATCTGATCCGCACGGCGGAAGGTGTTGTTGATCCGATCCACCACGGTTGGTACCGAGTTTGCCGGATAGAGCGACTGATCCGGATACATGCTGGAGGCCAGGTTGGCGTCCGCCGCAACCTGCCAGCCGGAAAGATAGATGGCTTCGATGCCGGCTTTCGCCTGCTGCAGGGCCTGGCCGCCAGTCAGCGCGCCGAGGCTATTGATGTAACCTTTTTTGGCACCGCCGTGCAGCAGATCCCACATTTTCGCCGCGCCGCGCTGCGCCAGGGTACATTCCGGATTGACCGAGCCACGCAATTTCACCACCTCTTCCGCGCTATACGGGCGGCGGATGCCTTCCCAGCGAGGTTGGGTCCACTCTTTCTTCAATTCTTCGATTTGTTGGGTACGGGTTTTCATGTGCAGATGCTCCATATTGTTGTGGGGTGAATTACGCCAGGAAGCGGTAGCCCGGCAGGGTCAGGAAGTCGATTAAGTCATCGGATGTGGTGATTTGCTCCATCAGGCGTGCGGCGTCATCAAAACGTCCGCTGCTGAAGCGGTGTTCACCCAGTTCGTCCTGGATCACCCGCATCTCTTCGGCCAGCATCTGACGGAACAGGGATTTGGTCACCGGCTTGCCGTTGCTGAGCGTTTTTTGATGGTGGATCCACTGCCAGATTGAGGTGCGAGAGATTTCGGCGGTAGCGGCATCTTCCATCAGGCCGTATATCGGCACGCAGCCGTTACCGGAGATCCACGCTTCAATGTACTGGACGGCTACGCGGATATTGGCGCGCATGCCCTCTTCCGTACGCTCGCCCGCACACGGTGCCAGCAGGTGTTCTTCAGCCGTTGGGGCATCCTCATCACGCGTCACAAACAGCTGGTTTTTGTTCTCACCGAGTACGCGGTTGAAGACGTCCATTGCCGTATCCGCCAGACCCGGATGCGCGATCCACGTTCCGTCATGGCCATTTCGTGCTTCAAGCTCTTTATCGGCTTTCACCTTGTTGAGCACCTGATTGTTACGTTCAGCATCTTTGCTTGGGATAAATGCCGCCATTCCCCCCATCGCAAAGGCCCCACGCTTGTGGCAGGTCTTAATCAACAGGCGTGAGTAGGCACTCAGGAACGGTTTATCCATGGTGACCACCTGGCGATCCGGCAGTACACGATCGGGATGATTTTTCAGGGTTTTGATGTAGCTGAAGATGTAATCCCAGCGTCCACAGTTCAGCCCAACAATATGGTCGCGCAGCGCATGCAGAATTTCGTTCATCTGGAACACCGCAGGCAGCGTTTCAATCAGCAGGGTGGCTTTAATGGTGCCACGCGGCAGGTTGAAACGATCTTCCGTGAAGCTAAACACTTCACTCCACCAGGCCGCTTCCTGCCAGGCCTGTGTTTTCGGCAGATAGAAATAGGGACCGCTGCCTTTTGCCAGCAGATTCTTGTGGTTGTGGAAGAAATAGAGGGCGAAGTCAAACAGACTGCCCGGAATGGCTTCGCCACGCCAGGTGACATGCTTTTCAGGCAGATGCAGTCCACGTACGCGACAGATCAGAACCGCCGGATTGGGTTTCAGTTGATAGATTTTGCCGGCTTCGTTGGTATAGCTGATGGTGCCATTTACGGCATCGCGCAGATTGATTTGCCCGTCGATAACCTTATGCCAGTCCGGCGCCAGTGAGTCCTCAAAATCTGCCATAAAGACTTTTACGTTCGCGTTCATGGCGTTGATCACCATTTTGCGCTCCACCGGGCCGGTGATTTCGACGCGCCGATCCTGTAAATCATCCGGAATGCCGCGGATTTTCCACTCACCACGGCGAATGGAAGCGGTTTCCGAAATAAACCCAGGCAACTTGCCATCGTCAATTTCCTGCTGCTGATGAATGCGTGCCGCCAGCAGCTTATTGCGCGTTGGCGTAAAGCGGGTCACCAGTTCGGTCAGGAATTCGACAGCGTCTGCTGTCAAAATTTGCTGTTCTTGCTCGCCATGCGGCTGGGTAAAGGCCAGTTCATCGACCGTCGTTGCCTGTTGAGTCATTACTCTGCTCCTCATCAAAGATCCAAAATCACGCCCCCGATGCGAACGAAAGATCGTTGTGTAGTTTTCGCTCAGCAGAATTAAGACTATCTATATTTTTTCCAAAATCAAAAACAATTTCCATTTTAATTATTAAATGCACTTAATACATTGATTAATATGAAATTAAATTTTTATTGTTTGTTGAGTGGTATTTCGGAAATGAAAAAGGCACCCGAAGGTGCCTGATGTGAATAGCTGAAACGCTTTAAGATCGTTTAGTGCAGAAGATTACTCCAGCGTTGGATTCATGTGGCGCAGATCGTATGGCGTGATCTGGTAGACGTAATAGTTGAGCCAGTTAGTAAACAGCAAATTCCCGTGGCTACGCCAGGTGGCTCTCGGTTTGTTCTGTGGATCGTTTTTGGGGAAATAGTTGTACGGAACGTCCGGATTCAGACCGGCTTCAACGTCACGGAAATACTCCGACGCGAGGGTGTACGGATCGTACTCAGGATGGCCGGTAACAAAGGCAATGCGCTTGTCTTTACTGGCAAACAGGTAAGCATCCCCGTCTTCGGTTTCGGCCAGGATATCGAGATCGGTGTAATCACGAATCAGCTGCGCCGGGAAATCGGCGTAGCGCGAGTGTGGGGCCAGGAAGGAGTCATCGAACCCGCGCGTCAACAGGGCATGAGGCTGGACAAGGTGGTGCTCGTAAACACCTGAAAGCTTCTCAGTGCGGGTTTGTTTGGGGATCCCATAGAGGATATTCAGGGCGGCTTGCACCGCCCAACAAACAAACAGCGTGGACGTGACGTGATCTTTAGCCCACTCCAGGACCTGTTTGATCTGCGGCCAGTAGGCAACATCATTAAATTCGACCAGGCCCAGCGGTGCACCGGTCACAATCAGTCCGTCGAAGTTTTCGTCGCGAATGTCGTCGAAGTTACAGTAAAAATTATTCAGATGCTCAGAGGGCGTATTTCGCGACTCACGGGCATCGATTCGCAGCAGCTGGATATCAACCTGCAGCGGCGAGTTCGAAAGCAAACGCAGGAACTGGTTCTCTGTTTCGATCTTTTTCGGCATCAGATTGAGAATAAGCACCTTCAGTGGGCGAATTTCCTGACCTGTAGCGCGTGAAGTCGTCATCACAAAGACGTTTTCATCACGTAAGAAATTGACGGCTGGTAGCTCGTCCTGCACCCGAATCGGCATAACCTCATATCCTCACAGCATACGTATAAACGTTTAGACATCCAGACAGCTAACGATACCCAGAAACAGGCTGAATGTCGAGTCTGCAAGCGGAAGGTGAGAAAGTTTCAAGGAGGAAGTAAGAAGCCCAAAAAGCAAAAAACCCCGCACCATACGGTACGGGGTTTTTTTAATTGATGCCTGGCAGTTCCCTACTCTCGCATGGGGAGACCCCACACTACCATCGGCGCTACGGCGTTTCACTTCTGAGTTCGGCAT
>NZ_JBXWCR010000010.1:0-105275 GCF_057320345.1 Enterobacter cloacae complex sp. 394I7
CTCAAAATTAGAACCAGTATTAGACATATGTTTAAGCCTATCTCTTATTTTAAGATACATCTACTGTCTGGTGTTTCTCGGGGCCGCCCCAATCCGGGGGAAGGGAGACCAGAAAACTCTTCGGATACTAAGGTCACGAGCGTCGGGGCATACCAATGGTTTACTCAGAAAATTAACATACGGCAGAGTGTAACGCGGTGCTAAGACATGCGCCACCGAAACCGCGAAGCGGTGACGATCGCCCTGAAAGGGCGCTACGTTCCAGTAATCCACCTTTGTGATACAGGGAGGAGTGTATGGGCACACCAAGATTTACAGCTAAATTCAATCCGTCATATACCGGAAAGCTGTTATTGCGTTGCCGCAGTAACATCACACTGATGAAAAACGCTTTCGATAATCACGTGGATTCACTCCGATACGCCGCATAAATGCCCTTCTGAACCCATCCGTATTTGTATAACCGACTATATTGGCCAGGCGTTTAAGTGATACGCCAGTATCTTCAATTACCCGTCTGGCCGCATCGATGCGCGCCAGTTCGACAAATTCTGCCGGAGTCAAACCCACTTCGGTCTTAAAGATACGTGCAAAGTTTCGCTCGCTCATACCAGCGCGAGCGGCCAGCGTGGGTACACTCAAATCGGACTTCAGGTGCTCTACAACATAATCCTGCACCTCTCTGATTACACTGCGCTCGGCGGTTTGTGCCCACAATTGTGCGCTGAACTGTGATTGTCCACCAGGCCGTTTGAAGAACATCACCATTTCACGGGCAACGCTGAGCGCCAGTTTTCTCCCATGGTCTTCTTCGACCATTGCCAACGCAAGATCCATCCCCGCCGTCACTCCGGCTGAAGTGTAGATATTGCCATCCTTAATATAGATGCTGTCCGGATGAACGTGAGTTTGAGGGTGTTCCTTTGCGAGTTTTGCGCTGGAGCTCCAGTGAGTGGTGACATGTCGTCCGTCGAGCAGGCCAGCGGCGGCCAGAAGAAAAGCACCGCTACAGACCGACCCGATACGACGTACGGATTTCACCTGCCGACGTAGCCAATCTTGCAGTGCAGGATCAAGAGCAATTTCGTCGATGTGTGGACTGCCAGCCACGAGTAAGGTGTCTATCTTACCTTTATACGTTTCGAAGGTTTTGTCGATGCCAATCTTTAAACCGTTTGAGCCTTTGAGCATTCCCTTACAAGTTCCGATCACTTCGACCCTATAGGCTGCTGGATTAGCCAATTGTCTGGCTGCTTCGGCGAAGACGTCGGCAGGGCCGACAACGTCCAACAGCTGGACACGGGGGAATGCCAGGAAGGTTATGCGCATGATGTCTGTCCTCGTCGAATTATTGTCTGAATACGTCGCATAATGACTATTTCAGCCTAAATTTATTTGGCTGATAATAGCTTCAACAGCAAATTCAGTCAAACTGGAGACTACCATGAAAACTTTCACCAATCCCCCCACCGTCGCAGCTTCTCAACTGGAACAAACCAGCAAGGCGTCCATCAAAAACCTGCCTGTTAATCTGTTCGGCTCAGTCATGGGCCTTGCCGGTCTGTCGCTGGCATGGCGCCTAAGTGGTCACTATTACGGCGTCGGCGGCTTGTTAGGTGAAGCGATTGCTGCGCTGGCCGGGATGGTATTTGCGCTGCTATTCCTGGGTTACCTTATCAAATGGGCAAAACACCCCGGAGCGGTAAAGGCCGAGTTCAACCATCCGATTGCGAGCAACTTTTTTGGCACCGTCACTATTGCGCTCTTACTGCTTTCGTCAGTCGCAGCCCCCCACAGCAAATTGCTTGGACAGGTACTCTGGATACTGGGTAGCGCACTGACGGTATTGCTCGCAGGTCTCTTGGTTTACCGTCTGTTGTTGGGCAATCAGGATCCATTGAATGCAGTTCCTGCTTGGCTTATTCCGGGTGTTGCCACTCTCGACATTGCGGTTACCGGTGAGCACATGCCAATGGTCTGGGCTACTGAGTTCAAACTGTTTGCCCTTGCAGTTGGTGCGGTACTGGCACTGGTTTTTTTCACCCGGATTTTTTCACGTCTGGTGCATAAAACAGTGTTGGTCAAAGGCATGATTCCTTCGCTGATGGTTCTGATAGCACCGTTTGAAGTCGGTTTTCTTGCATACACCAATTTATTCGGCGAGATAGACCGGTTTGCCAGCATATTGTTCTACTTCGGCCTGTTTCTGTTCGTAGTGTTGAGCTTCAAAGTGTTCCGTCTCGATGTGCCTTTTTCCCCTTCATGGTGGGCAATCAGCTTTCCGATTGCTGCCCTGAGTAATGCTGCGCTTAAATATGCGCATGCAAATGACAACACTGTGCTAATGGTAATCGCTGCTCTAATTCTGCTGTTTCTCACCATGGCAGTGACCGTGTTGTTGGTGAAAACCGTGACCAGCTTGTTCAGCGGAAAACTGCTGGCCGACTGACCATTTACCTCGCTTTAGCGATCCCCAACAGACTATTTTCCTCATCACAAAGGTTCCATCGAATGACTTATAACATATCCTGGTTACTGCTGATCTGTGCCGGATTTCTGGAGATTTTATTTGCAGTCGGGTTGAAATCTGCAAACGGTCTTGAACGTCCATGGCTACTGCTGGGTACGCTCGTAACGTTGGCGGGCAGTTTGTGCTTGTTGACGATAGCGTTGCGAGTGCTACCCGTAGGAACCGCCTATGCGGTCTGGACTGGTATCGGCGCTGCCGGCACAGCCATCGTTGGAATGTTTTGGATGGGTGATGCTGTATCGTTCTGGAAACTTGTCTGGATCGGCATGATCCTGCTGAGCGTCGCAGGATTACGCTGGGCAGCTTAAACAGCGCAAATTTTTCGTTCTTTCGTCGGGTATCAGATGTGATTTTGAGGGTTATGATGCCTAAAAATCTTCTGCAACTTCAGCAAAGTAGCTGAGTAACCGGGTATGTCTCGCTGGCATACGTTCATGAGCTGGTGTTATCAGCCCCATAAGCAGAAAGCGTCCGCTATCCCACATGTGTTCTGTGTAAATGAGATAGTGATCTGAGGTACGATTGTAATTCTCTTGTCTGGCACTCAAGGTGAGCTGGAAATGCAGGTTAACGTGAATATGCTGGACGTTAGCATCGACAGCGAATGGCGGGAAATCAAAAGGGGCGTCCCTTCCAAGAATATTTGACGGTGCACCAGTTGATTTATACGTAATGAACTCTGCCTGTAACTATAATGTTGAATTGTATCTAGAGGACTGTATTCAGTCTGTACTTCATCAAAGCTTTCAAAACTATGAATTGATTTGTGTAAATGATGGTTCCACAGATAGTAGTCTAGAAATCTTAAAATCTTTTAATGATCCCAGGATAAAAATTCTCGATCAAATTAACCAAGGGCAATCAGTTGCTAGAAATTCGGCTCTTGATATAGCATCAGGTGAATATGTTTGGTTTGTAGATAGCGATGATAAAATTGCTGAAAATAGCCTGAATGCATTAGATGAAATATTGCGGCGTGAGCTGTATGAAATCGTTTTTTTAATGCGAAGGTTTTTTTGAAACTAAATCTCTAGAACAGAAAAGCTGGCATGAATATAAAAGAATAATTTATGGGGAGATTAATTCGCTAACTTTATTTGAAAGTGAAATGGCAAATGGTGGTGCTATTGTTTCGCCATGTTGTTATATTTTTAAAAGGGAGGCTTTAGATAGCCTCAGATTTATTCCTAATATATATCATGAAGATAACCCGTTTTATATTAAATTAATTTTAAGTAATCCAGCTTCATCTTGTTATGTATTAGATAAGGAGCTCTTTCTTAGACGCGTTAGATATGGTTCAGTTATGACATCAGAAAAGTCCATCAAACATGCTATTGGTTATGTGGTCGCTATTGAACGCTTATTAGAATACAAAGAAATAAAAAAATAAATAACGCACCCTATGACAAGTTTATAGCAGGGTTAATTGGCTCGTTACTCTTTACGTCAAAAGACTTAACTAACCGTGAATTTAAATTAAAATTAAATAACTACAAACGTCTGCCAGGGTTATCCTTCAAGAGAAGACTAGCCTGTAACTTACCAGGGCTATTTAGTTTTTACTTAAAAATAAAAGGGGGTATGGAAAATAATGTCTATTGTTAATGGCTTTATATGGGTCACATTGGGGCAATCCGTAAAAATATTTACGCAATTAGTTGCATTATTTTATTTAACACATCTCATCCCACCTTCTGAATATGGCTTGTTGGCCATGGCATCTGTAGTGATGAATCTAGCTAATGTCTTTAACGATCTGGGGACGGGGTCAGCCGTTATTCAAAGGGAAAACCCATCACAGGAGTTTTATAATTATATTTATAAGATTAATCTAACCACAGGGTTTTTGGTTATGCTTGTGGTTATCATCATGTCGCCACTAATTGTATTTTACTTTAATCATGTGGATTTGTATCCTATACTTTTTTTGCTTGCGCTAAGTTTTCCAATCTCTAGTATAAGCATAGTGCATAAAGCAAAACTCGAAAAGCAAATGGCATTTAAAGCTGTGGTTAAAATTGAAATTTTAGCAAGCTTTGCTGCAATAATTGTGGCTATTTTTTTAGCTAATCTTGATTTTGGCTTATATAGCTTAGTTATTCAAACGCTAACATCTATATCTATAGCTACTTTAGCCTTTTTAAAAACTTCAGACTTAAATCTATCCATAAAGAAAACAATAATTAATCAAATCGATAAGAAAGGCATCGTTAACTTTAGTGGGTACTTGTTATCGTTTAACTTAGTTAATTATTTTACCAGGAACCTGGATTCAATATTAATCGGACGTTTTTTTTTCAGTAACTACACTTGGTGCCTATTCTATTGCATATCGTATTATGTTATTCCCTTTGCAGAGTTTGACGCTTGTTACTTCGCGGGTTTTTTTACCGCACTTTAGTAAAGGTATAGAGAGCCAAAATAAAAATAAAGATCATTATTTGAAAGCGCTTAAAGTGATATTATCACTAAGCGCTCCAATGATGCTCGGGTTAGCTGCGACATCAACTGATTTTACGGAAATATTTTTAGACACCAAATGGTTTTTAGTTGGTGATTTATTGGTGTGGTTAGCGCCCACAGCAATTATACAGTCTGCTTTAAGCACCACCGGCACTGTATTTGTGGCATATGCCAAAACCAAGTGGCTGTTTTCACTCGGTTGTATTGGTGCGTTACTTTCTTTGGTAAGTTTTAGTGTGGGGGTATTTTTCGATATAAAGACATTGGTATGTCTTTACTTTTTTGCAAACTTAATAAATTTTTTACCAGTGTTTTTTTTGCTAAAAAAATTCTGGTGTTTAAGTATATTGAGTTAATTGATCTAGTGGTTAGGTCTGTCTTACCTGCAATCTTTATGTTTTCCTCAATAAAAATAATGAGCTCTTTTTGTTTTTTTAGTGATCTTGAATTGAGATTCGTAATAAGTGTTTTTTTTGGTGTGATATGCTATTTGGTGTTTTATGCTTCTTTGAACTATAAAGAAATAAAAAAATTAATAACTCGGATTAAAAGCAGGGTGCGTTAATGTCTATAACTACAATTTACTGAGGCCTTGTTGAATAAATCAAAATTTTTGATGATAATGGAAACCTAATTTTTGGCGATTCACTATCTCTTTTATTTTCCTGTACCTTCTGTGGAATTTCTCACCATTGAACATGATAATTTTTCCAACTTCAGTCAGAGACGTAAAGAGAATTTCAAACAGAACGTAAATAATAACGATAATAATTAATGTCAATAATGATTGATACATATTGCCCCCCTTTTATCGCACATTCGTTACCGCTTTACACCCCATTAAAACAATGGAATTATTTTAATAAATGAGCATTCCATGCTAATAAAGCACCTGGCCGGGGCCATCAGACAAATATGATGCTTATGGCTAATCTAGGATTTAACATCATTGCATCTTAAAACACGATGTACGTATTATTTAGATACTGGAGCGTGTGGTGCCGGGTGGCTCCCGGTGATTTCTCACCAGCATAGAAATCGCCAGCATACCTGCAGATAGCAGTTTACTGGTTCACCCTTCCGCACTGTAAGGATTCACCACACGATATAAGCTTAGCGTGCTGATGGAATTATTAATATTCAAATAAAAACAAATAAATGTTTAAAAGTGGAAAAGAATACCGCAGGTAAAAAAACCTAAGTGATGGACTATCAGGAAAATACGATGTTGTTGGCTAAATAGATGCCCTGGAACAGGCTGGTGATACTATCTGGGGCGATCCGCATGGAGAGCTTTCCTTAAGAACACTCCAACGTCTTGGCTTCCGCCCGGCGCATCAAAATATGCAACACATTGTTCTGGCAGTTCGTCCTGTTTAATTCACATTTAATGGCCTTTGCCAGCCTTTACAGCCAGCCCCTGTAAGCCCTTCCTTCATCGTGTTCATCAGAAAAGACCGCATCACTTGGGGCTGACATACGCCCAGTCATTAATGATTTTCCTAGCATGACTGACGTCGCCGAACCACTGTTCATTCAGACATTCATCGCGAAAGCATCCGTTAATGCTTTCAATAAATCCATTCTGGCACCCGCTCAAATTCCCGCACATTATTCGTCACCAGCGCGGTGCCGGCTGTTGTCGTTCCAGACAGTCACCGTGGCCAGATGCTCGGCCACCTCCCGCCCCGTGTAGCCAGACAGGATCGCCAGCGCCCGGGCGCCCGCGTCACGGGACAGCGGACTGCTGAACCCGAATCCGTCCGTCATCAGGAGCCACTGCAGACGTTCGGTCCAGTGCTCGCAAGGTTTGCGGACCGGTGAAAACACAATCTCCGTCAGTTGCCCGCGGTTGCAGTACAGCTGTCGCTGTTCCAGTTCATCCAGCAGGCTGTTCAGCTCGCGCCGGTCAGCTTCTTCCTGACTCATCTGCGGCCAGCGGATGCGGTGCCACTGCAGCTCCTGCGCCTGCGCCTGGTCGCCCGTGAACCCCGCGCGGGTGAGCAGGTCGGCCAGCGTGGCCTCCGTATATTCCTCGTATGTGGCCGCCGTGAGCGGGGCCGCGTCGCGCAGAACGTGCAGCAGGCGCGCCGGTGCCGGCAGCGCCCGCAGGGACGCTTCAGGACTGACCACGGCCAGGCGAATATCCTCAGTCAGCCCGGTGACCCCCAGCGCCTCCGGCGCGGCGCTCTCATTGATCTGCACCCGGACCGCTATCCCCGCATCGTGGCAGGCCTGCAGCCAGGCGGCGACCTGCAGGGGATCGCCCGCCAGGCGCGTCAGCTGCCCGGCCGTGTTCCACAGCTGCAGGCAGGTGGTGCCGTCATGACGGATAACGTAGTCGCCCCTGCATGCCATGTGCCAGCGATCGTCCAGCTCCACCGGCCGGTCGTCAGCCTCACCGGCCTAGCTGTGCGGGACCAGGGGCAGAACCAGGACCGCCGTCGCACGCTGCTCCGCCAGAACGCGCGCCTGTTCGTCAGCCAGAAGCGGGGCGGCCAGCGCACGGCCGGCGTCCGTCAGCTCAACGGCCAGCTGCATGTTCGGGGCGCGCAGGGTGCGCAGCCAGCCCGCGGCCTGCATGCGACGGCAGGAGGAACGGAGGTTCGGTCCGTACACCGGGGCGTCCCCGCCCTGCTCCAGTACCCGCTCAATATCCCGAGTGGCCACCGGTCCCGGACGTTTCGCACCGAGGGCGGCCAGCACAATCAGCACCCGGCACTGCAGCGGTGACGGGCGGCGGCTTTTTGTATCTGTCACGCCCTTGTCTCCCTGAGTGCATGGATCAGCCCCTCAAGGCGCTGCCTGTCAACAT
This sequence comes from Enterobacter cloacae complex sp. 394I7, assembly GCF_057320345.1. Lineage (NCBI taxonomy): Bacteria > Pseudomonadati > Pseudomonadota > Gammaproteobacteria > Enterobacterales > Enterobacteriaceae > Enterobacter > Enterobacter cloacae complex sp. 394I7. The sequence continues at coordinate 7,812 of NZ_JBXWCR010000010.1, forward strand.
CATCAATGCGCTCCATGTCCGGTACTCGCGGGTACCCGCCCATCGCTAGGATAAACCAGAACCGGAGAATGTCTGGCGCCCTGTTCAGCTCCTGGACGTAGTAGGGGCCATCCTGGCGAAGGTCGCATTTCCTGATTTCTTCCTCTGCTTCCTGCGTCAGCAGCTCATAGCTGAATGAAAACATCATTTCTTCGTCCATTCTGCACGCACCATCTGATAATGTCAGGTTAAGTAAAAATGATACTTAGAATGTTTTTTAACGAATTAAGTAAACATCATATCAGGTATGATTTTATGGCTAATGATAACTATCATATTAGATATGATTTTATTGGTTTTGTTAAATAATCATATACTTTACGGGTTTTCTCCCATGCAGATCCGAAAAGATGCAGAAAAGGAATGTGCCCCTGAAAGAGGTTGTCAGGCGACTTCTGAATTCAGACCTTGTCTATCCCACTGGCGCACACGGTCGCCTGACGTTTTCGTTCAAGTCAGTCACTGATATTATTGACAGCATCATCAGGCTGGAACACCGAAGTAACGGGAGTGAAGACGGCTGGTACGAAATGCTGACCGGACTCATAAGAACATTTTCATCATTCAGTGATACCGAAACCATTTCCGGTGTTATTTATATGGGCACCTATGAAGATATCAGGAATATTTACGGCAGTTACGCAGATATTGTTTTTTATCTTTCCGCTGGGCCTCTTACTGTCAGCAGGCGTGTACAGGATGCGCTGGATGAGAATATCTTCACGTATTATACAAAGCAGCAAATTATCAGTCGGCTACAGGGAATGAAACGTCGTGAAGATGCCCCCTCTGACGGGTATTTAATGCCAGAGAAAGATTTCAAGGCGAAGATAACGGCTTTCAATACAACGCTTGATGCCTATATTCTGGCGTTCAGTCAGAGTATGCGGGATGAACTTATTCATGCTGAAGTCGATACAGAACGCCTCAGAAAGACCGATCTGACTCTCAGTCACGGGCTGCCTGACATGCTTGCTCAGGATGCCCTGCTTTCCCGTTTTTCCTTCAGCAGCGTTGAAAACAGGGATACAGCATGGGAGGCCAGGTCAGTTTGCGGAACCATGCCAAAAATTATCATTGCCCGGGGCATTAACAGCAATGTATACGGCGAGTTGAAAGCGCTCCAGGAAGTCAAAAATTATCATGCTTCATGACGTTTACCGCATCCTGAGCCATCTGCCGCCGCAGCGGACCGAAAACGTTCGCAACGTGGACGAACTGCTGCAGCATGTCAGGGAGATGACCGCCGACAAGGACGGCTTTACGCTTATTTTCTTCGGTACCCGCCTGGGGAGCGAGCTGCGTGAACTGACCCACCACATTGACAGGCATGCAGAGCTGGGGATCACGGTGGACCTGACGTCACTCCGCGACGGCCTGATGCCGGTCAGAATCAACGGCTGTGTTGTCTACCAGGTGTGGGGCTATGAAGGATACTATTCCCTGCTCGTCAGGAACAGTATCTTCGTTAACTTCCATCTGCGAAGAGATCCTGATGGTCTGCTGTTCAGTTCATCGTGGCAGACGGACAGTGAAGATCCCCTGACCGGTTCGGTGACCACCATCTGGCATCAGATGCTGGAAATCAACGGTGCTGTGGTGGCCCGGTTCGAACATCGCTGTGAACTGCCCCGGTTTTCCGGGAGAGTATTTTGGTTGGGAACTCAGGCTGCCAGATCCTTATTCCCGATGGAAGCATAATATGCCTGTTCGGCTTCTGCCGGTGGGATATGCCCCAGCCTTTCCAGCAACCGGCGATTGTTGTACCAGTCCACCCACGCCAGCGTCGCCAGCTCAACCTCTGCACGGCTTTTCCAGCTTTGTCTGTGTATCACCTCCGCTTTGTACAGGCCGTTGATGCTTTCGGCCATCGCGTTATCATAAGAGTCACCCGTACTTCCCGTTGAAGCCAGAAGCTCCGCCTCCTGCAACCGCTGTGTCTATGCCAGCGACACGTACTGTGAACCTTTGTCGCTGTGATGGATGGTGCCTGATGGCCGGCGGGCCCACAGCGCCTGCTCCAGCGCATCCAGCACGAACGTGGTTTCCATCGATGACGACACCCGCCAGCCCACGATGGCTCCGGCGAACACGTCGATGATGAACGCCACATACGCGAAGCCCTGCCAGGTACTCACGTATGTGAAGTCTGCTACCCAAAGCTGATTGGGACGCTCTGCCACGAACTGACGGTTGACCCGGTCGCCTGCCGCAGCTTCTTTCCGGCTGACGGTGGTCCGGACCTTTTTGCCCCGGCGCACCCCGGCAAGCCCCATGTTTTTCATCAGTCGCGCGATGGTGCATCGGGCCACGCTGAAGCCCTCCCGCAGCAGCTGGCGCCAGACCTTGCGAACACCATAGACGCTGTGGTTTTCGTCGTACACGCGCTGTATCTCCTGCTTCAGTTGTTCATCACGCTGGTCGCGATGGCTGCGTCTGTCAGGATGCAGCTGATATTCACGGTGGCGGTAGTATGAAGACGGGGCGATATCCAGCTCATGGCATACCGGTCCGACCCCGTATTCATCGCTCAGGGTATCCACCAGGAGGGCTATTTTTTCCAGAGGCGGTCGAACTCCGCCTTCGCAAAATAAGCTGAGGCCTGTCGCAGGATATCATTGCTGCGCCGTAGCTCGCGGTTCTCCCGCTCCAGCTCTTTCAGACGCTGACGCTCAGTGGTGGTGAGGCCACCATCACCGCCACCGGCATCACGTTCATACTGACGCAGCCAGATACGCAGGGTCTCGGGCGTACAGCCGATTTTAGGGGCGATGGAACTGATGGCCGCCCACTGCGAGTCATAGTCATTCTGGCTTTCAATAACCATACGAACGGCCCGCTGACGAATCTCAGGGGAAAAGCGAGTATTTTTAGTCATCCTGTTTACCTCTCTCAAGGAGTTTAGTCTCCAGGATTCCCGGGGCGGTTCAGTTCCAATGCCCGGCTGGTTGATTTTCCGTCGACACTGAAGCTTGCCGGCCACAGGGGCGGTGGTGAGGTGGCTTCAGCTGATGGAATGCGCTTTGTCACGCCGGTGGAAAGGCTCAACGCCGGACCGAACAAAAATTTTGGCTAAGGACGTGGCATCACCTGGTACAACTTCATTTCAGATCAGTACACCGGGTTCTACGGTGTTGTCATTCCAAGCACATTTAGATAAAAAGCGCCTCGCATCACTGAGTTCTCAGACAATTCGCACACTATCTGACATCTCGATTAGCATCATTTTGTTCAACGCACGTATCATGGCCGTAACCTAATTTAACTCCACATCTTAGTCACGCAAAATCGAACAGTTGTTTAAATAGATGTGGAGCAAATTAAGGCGCAAGCATCAGCACCTTGAACTGGCTGGGCACAATACGCATGCCAATAGCATTGGTGGAGTTTTGCAGGGTAACGCTGGTAAGCCGCGTGGCCGGGGTGCCCTTAAGCAGCACGGTAAAGGCCCCGGTCAGATGGCGCGACGGCCCCATTACCGTGCCGGAAGCGACGCCGGTCGCCACGCCGGGGTTATCACCATTCGTCAGCGGCGTCACCGTTGCCATGTTGTGCGCGGGCATTCCCATAAACAGAATATTTAGCGCATTAGGTATTGCCGTCGGCCCCAGCGCGATATCCGGATAAGGAACCGGCGTCGGCACCGGCATCGGCGTCAGGCAGACGTCGGGAAAAGCTAGGTCAACGCCAGACAGCTGGCAGTTAGCAAACATAGAAGCTCCTCAGCCCATATGGATCTGTTCAGAATCGACTTTAGTGATCGCCTTCGAGGTGATCACAGTGTTGTGCGCATGCAGGCGCGCATAGTCCTCGGCCTTCATATCCAGCTGCCCGGCGCGCACCTGCTCGGTGTTGCGCGTAGTGCGCAGCAGGTTGTGGCTGATCTGGCTTACCGTCTGCCAGACGGACTCGGCGCGTTTGCCGACGATGCGCGACAGGCTGACCCACGCGGAGAGCTTGTCACCGCTGTAGTTCATCGTGCTGACATGGCAGTCGCCCTCGTCAGCCGTAACACGCAGCGCAGCGCTGCTCAGGCTCAGCTCACCGCTGCTGCGAATATGCAGGTCGCCGGGCACGCTCAGCTCCGCCGCCTGCGGATTGACCCGCTCCAGCACCGCCAGCAGCCAGATCTGGTTATCGACGTGGTTGATTAACACCCGATCGCCCACCTGTGGGGCAATCACGCAGCTTACCGCACGCTGACAGTGCCAGCCGCGCCCTTCACTCTCAACGTTCAGGCTTCCATCGGCAAAAACGTGGGTAATGCTGCCGGAAGCCTGCACCGGCAGCATTACCGCCTGCGCCAGTTTGTGATTGATATTGTTCATAATTTCTCCTCAACTGCTGCTCTGCCGCTCAATACTCCAGGCTTCGGCAGCCAGTAACTCTTCATCATATTCAAGAATGCCCTTACGGTCCGAAAAGTGGGCATTATCCTGGCGTGCACGGTGCATGTGGGTACGGGAAAATGTGGCGCTGCGAAAATCCGCCTGGCGTAAATCGGCGGCGGAAAAATCGCTGTAGGTTAGGTCGCACAGGGCGAACGACGTCTTGCATGCCATGACCTGCTGCAGAATGCTTTGAAACAGGCGGCTGTGGCTGAAGTCGGCCCCGCTTAGCGTGGCCCCGACAAACAGCGCCTGGTCAAAGAGGCTATGCTGGCACTGCGCGCCGCTCAGGTCCGCCGCCATAAACAGCGCCTGACTGGCATTCACCTGGCGCAGCTGAGCCTGCTTCAGCGAGGCACCTTTGAAGTTGCACTGCGTCAGCTGGGCACCGTTGAAGTTGGCGCCGTCCAGTTGATTGTCGGTAAACTGGCAGCCGGTAAACTGCTGCTGCGCATAGTTTTTTCCGCGCTGGTCGCAGTTAAAGAACACAACGCGTTCAAACTGGCTGCTGCTGAGATCGGTGCTGCGCAGGTCAATGCCAAAAAAGGTGGTCAGCAGGGAGCGGCAGCCGTTGAAATGCGCTTCTGTCAGTGGGGATTCGAAAAAGGTACTGCGCTCAAGCCGTGCCTGGCTGAAGCGGCTGTGCGCCAGCGCGCAGCGCATAAACTGGGTTTTATCCAGAACGCTGCGCGCAAAATCACTGCCGCTAAGCGCGCACTGGTTAAACACGCATTCGCTAAGCGTGCTGTCGCTGCTATGCAGCGGCGCCATCCCGCACTGGTTAAATACAGTCTGTTGCAGGGTAGCGCCCGTCAGTTCTGCGCCCTCCAGTTGGCACTCGGTAAATACAGTTTCATGCAGGTTAGCGCCACGCAGGTTAGCCCCCTGCAGTGAGACCTCCTGTAAGATTCCGCCGGAGAGATCACAACCGCTAAGGTCGAGGCCGTCCAGATTGATCTCACTGATCGGTTCGCCGCTTTTGATCTTCTGCTGCAGTTCGGCTGCATTCATATCACTTCTCCGTCACGCTTTGGCAAGGTTTTGACCCGCCTGATAAAGGCCCCCGTCAGCGCGGTTGTATCATCAGTGAATGACTGCGACAGATCGGCGCGGAACAGGTTAGCACCGTGGAAGCGGGCGCCGCCCAGCTGCGTTTTCTGCATCAGGGCGCCCATCAGATTGGCATCGCTAAAATCGGCGCGGCGGAAATCGGTGCGCATAAACAAACTGCCGACCAAGTTGGCGCGCGTAAAGTTGGCACCCTGGCAGTTGGCTTCGCTGAGGTCACTGTTCTCTAACTTCGCCAGCGTAAACTGTGCGCCGTTTAGAACGGTCTGGCGCATATTGCTCTGCTTCAGCGTTGCACCGTTGAAGTCGGCCCCGGCCAGCGAGCTTTCCGCAGCCAGCGCGCAGGTAGTCAGTGTCGCTTGGTCAAAGCGCGCCCCGTCGGCGTTGCTCTCCACCCAGGAGCAGCTCTCAAGATCTGCACCGCTGAATCGCGCTGCCTGCAGCTGACATTTCAGAAAGGTGGTTTTGCGCAGCGTTGCCTGACTGAAGTCTGGCTGCGCCAGCGTCATCTCCATAAATATGCAGCCCTCAAGGTTGGCCTGCTGGAAGCCGCAGCCGCTGATTCCGCTTTCGCGCAGCAGGAGGTTCTCCAGCGTGGCGTGGCTGAAATCACAGCCGTCGAGCAGCGCATGCTCCAGTTGCGTCTCTTTCAGCTTCGCACCGCTGAAACAGCTGTTCTGGCACTGCGCCAGCGCCAGGCTGGCGCTGCTCAGGTCGCAGCCGCGCAGCGAAGCATTGTGCAGGTTGGCACGTGCCAGCATCGCTTCAGTGAAGCTGGCACCGTCCAGCTGGCAGCCGCTGAGGTCGGCGCACTCCAGCAGGGTTTGATGAAAATTGGCGCCGCGCAGATCCATCCCGGATAAGTCCGCCCCTGTCAGATCCAGCCCGCTGAAGTCGCCACACTGCGCCATGGTGCGTTCTGCGCGCTGGCGGATAATCAGCGCGAGATCGCCGGTCAAGCGCAGCGCCGGCTGCTGACTCTGCACCGACATCAGGTACAGCTGGTGCATTGCCTCGCGGCTCTGCTGCAGTTTCTTCTGCGTCATTTTATCGCCATGCTGGTGCTGCATCTCCTGCATTCGGTGCATTGATTCCGGGCCACGCGGCAGGTTATCGCGGCTGGCTGCATCGGGATATTTTGCTTCCATCTCCCGCTTGCGTGCTTCGGCCTGCTGCTGCATCTCTGCCGCTTTACGCTCCATCTTCTCGATAAACTCGGGCAGCTCGTCCAGCTTTGGCATCTCCGGCTCTTCAACCTCGGCAAGCAGGGTGCTGATATCCCCCCCTTGCGCCTCCAGCCTTGCGCGGTGCTGCTCGCACAGCTGGCTGGCGCGATTTACCATATTGTTCTGCATCGGGCACTCGCTGGCCTGCGCTTCGCTGTCCAGCCAGGGTCCGATGGCGTTTTCCGGCACAAGATCTTTTTCACGGAAGGCAAACAATGCGCCCTTCTCTTTATCCAGCCGCTGCGCCAGCACTTTGCGATAGTGATTCAGCGAGCGGGTAGCACCAGTGGTTTCCAGCGCGGGCATCAGCTGCTGCACGTCGGCGGCGTCATCTTCGTTGATGCGCCGGTTGCCCTGCCACATAAGCACCATCTGCTCCTTATGCGGGAAGAACCAGACGGTGGTGGCGCGCAGCTGGATCTCTTCAAACAGCAGCTCATCGCCGCGCTGGCGATTAATAAAGCAGCGCGCCTGCCACGGCGGCAGCCTGCCATGCAGCAGGGCTTTCTCCGGGTGCATATTCCAGATGCGCCACTCCGCTTCATCGGGCAGGCTGTCGCGATCGTCCCACCACTGGTCAGGGCTGGCGGCGTTAAATACCCGCCAGTCGATATCGCGCGCGAAGCCGGGAAACTCGTTCTGCATCCAGCTTGCGTCATAGGCCTTACCCATACGCTTCATGCGGCGCGGCCACTGCATATCCAGCGGGCCAAAGCTGACCGGTTCCGGCTGCTGGAGTGGTGAGGTAATGCGCTGGTGCAGCGGTTCAATATTCGGCAGGCGGCGATACTTGAGGCCATCCTGAGTTTCCTCCAGCGCGCCGATGCCGTGCGGATTATCGGCATAGCCTTCGCCGCCAAAGGCGCGGCTCCAGTCAAGGCGCATCTGCTCAAACGGGCGTGGCGGCGTGGGGTGTGAACCGGACCAGATTCGGTCGCCGGAGATTACGAGCGTTTTGCTGCGCGACTCGACATCTATGCGCGCAGCGCACAGGGTTTTATCCTGCTGATGGTGGGTATAAGCAAAGCCTGTTGCCAGAAATTCGGCGCGGGCCTTGGGGATCGCCATATCCAGCACTCCGCCGCTGGTCTGCAACTCGCTGGCCGCCAGTTGCCACATTTCAACTTCCGGGCGCAGCTGGGGTTTTGTCCCCATATCCGCCAGCGCCAGCACCGTAACACCAAGATGGTATTTTCCCTGCAGGCGAAAGGGGCGATTTAGCACGCTGAGGCGTAGCGGTTTAATAATCTTCATGGAATACGTCCTTAGGAAGATCTGTTTTTCCGTTTCATTAGGGTATTGGGAATATCAACAAGCGTTTTCCGTGCATCGGTGCGGGTATAACGAATGTTGATGCGCTGCCCGAGTTAATATTTCGCGCTGTCCATGGCGTCGATCTCCGCCAGTTACTGCCCGTTCAGCTCTTCACCACGTTAGTTTTGATAACGAAACTCTATGGAGATATTGATACACCCTGAATTACCGCCAGAGCAACTGGCAACCTGCATGATGACCGCTGTGGTATCAACCCCATCCCTCAAGACTTCGTTTTTGATTTTTGTTTCTGAGATCTCTGCGATACAGAGAAATCAAAACATAAATAAAAGTCAAGGAAAATGCTGAACATATGAAGTAGGCAATTATCACCATAATAAAACCATTAACAAATCAATCCAACAAGAATGAAATTATATTATTAACTAGGGTGACATTACATTGATTAAGGGAGGGGCGACCATCAAAACATCGAAAAAAAAGCAACGCCCCTAGCGTGTTTCATTCAACCTCTGAGTATTAAAAATTTATTTTTAATACTGCAACCCTTCCCTTTTCACCTTGTTTCACAATTATATCTAATCCTTTTTTAAGTAGGTGCATATCGCTCAGAGCAACAAGTGCCTTGGCTGATTTCAATTCCGAACCGTCACCTGTGTAAAAGAATACATCGAAAAAAAGGTTATTCCCATGACTCAAATTGGTTTTTTGCCATGATTCCATTTTTGTACTGATAAGGTCTCCTGCCCATGAATCATGTTTAATCAATCGGCAAGCATCAACAACTCCTTTAGACTTGATCTTAAAGAAAAAAATGTAACCGATAAATATTATAGGAACAATAATCCCGGCTATCATAAAAAATAATTCAATGCCTGAGATCGATGCGATCACTTTCTTGATATCCATAATCAACCTACGTAATTATATGCAATGCGGAATTGATAATATTTGTGACAGAATAGAATATCTTAATCCCCTCTCTGGTCACATTAACGCTATTAATTTCCGCCTTGAATAGAGTTTTTGACCAGTCTTTGACCTTAATTGAAGATGTGGCCAGATTTGCGGAGTTAGACATGATACCTAGGCTTGAACTAATTCCCGAAAATGATACATTATTTACCGTCACAGTCTCACTAAGTCCTGTTACTGATAAATTATGTCCCGTCACACTCTCATTAAATGCTGTCACTGACAGAGAATGAAGTTTAGGCTTAAACTGGGCAGCTGGAGCTTCCATTGTTATTGAAGTCCCACTGGTCAGTTTTATTTCATTTGGACTATATATGTGAATAGTACCATCATTAACATTCTGCTCCCAGTTACCGCCGTTCACATTTACTTTCATGCCACCTGAAGCAATTGTCGTATCCTGACCACCATCATAATTTTCAGTTATCTTACTGGTGACATGATGCTCTTCGTTACCATCAACAATAGTTGTCTTATCGCCTTTGACTGTGATCTTATCCCCTCCGCTGGTAATATCCAGCACACGACCGTTAGTAATACTGGTTTTCTCACCCTCCTTAAAGATCTTTGTCTCCAGTTTATCCACGGTGGTGGTGCGCTGGGCTTTGTAATCAAAGGTCGCGTTTCCGGTCACAGCATCCTTCTGCTCTTTTTTGATTTCAGTGATGCGGTTGCCATGCACCGTCACGACCATATCATTCTCGACCGAGATTTTCATGTCTTTCTCGGCGTGCATGTCCAGCTTTTCACTGCCCAGCTTATCCTCAAAAAACAGATAGCTGGCATTGTCTTTCGTGCCGTCTTTACTGCGCGTCATAAATCCCATCTGAGTAGCGGCGGCCGGCAGCGCCCACGGCGGCATGCTGGATTCATTATAGACGCGGCCCGTCACCATCGGCCGGTCCGGGTCACCGTTGATAAAGTCGATCACCACCTCGTCATTGACGCGCGGGATCTGCACCCCGCCGAACCCCTGACCCGCCCACGCGCTCGACACGCGCACCCAGCACGAGCTTGTGTCGTCCCCCTTCGCGTGACGGTCCCAGTGAAACTTCACCTTCACCCGACCATATTTATCGGTCCAGATTGACTCGCCCTGCGGTCCCACCACTTTCGCCGTCTGCGGCCCATGGGTGCGCGGCCACGCGGTTCGCTGCGCCGAGCGGAACTGCGTGGCCGACGGGATCACCGTAAGCCACACCGTGTGGTTGCTCTCGCCCCCGCCGGACGCGTAGGTGTTCTCTTCAAAGTGGTACAGCGCGCTGAGGATCAGGTAGTCGTCGGCGTCGCTGGCGAACGGCGGCTGGGTCAGCGTGAAGGTGCAGCCCGGCACGATGCCTGTCGAGGTCGCCTTAGCGTCGATGCGCTGGTGCTCTGCCTGCCACTCCTCCTGGCGGATGCGCGCGTAGAACTCGCCGTGGCTGTGCTCGACAAAGCGTCCCGGCCACTCGTAGTAGTCAATCTTGCCCGGCTGCGGCGACGACGGGTTCTGACGCGCATGGAACATCCACGCGTTCGGCTTGCGGAAGTCGTAATCGTCCAGGCTGTAGATGCCCGGCGTGACCTGCTCGGCTATCGACCATGCACCAATTCCTTCTTCATCCGTCGAGCCGCCAGAGGCGGTGGCGTGATAAGGAATGGTCTCATAGCCGGAGAACGGCTTGTGCTGCTGAGGTGCGTCGAACATCACCAGCGTGTGCTGCTCCGCGTCGTGGCGGAAGAAGAAGTAGATCCCCTCCAGCTCCATCAGACGCGAGATAAAGTCGTAGCTGCTCTCCTGGTACTGCACGCAGTACTCCCACGTCCGGTAGTCGCCCGCCAGCCTGTCCTCCACGTTGACCCCGTACTCGCCGAGCACGGTTTTAATGATGTCCGGCAGGCGCTGGTTCTGGAAGATGCGCTGATTGCGGTCGCGCTTCAGCGGCCACAGGTCGGACTCCATCACCAGGGTGTACACCGCGTAGCGCGTGCCGTTAAGGTCGGCGCTGTGAACCTTCACCGAGGTTATTTTGCCGTTGAGGTAGCGCGGCGCAGCGTTCAGCGCGCTGGTCGGAATGGTCAGCGTGATCGGCTGGCCGAGCATCGCCCGGCGGTCAAGGCGCGCGTCGGTGCTGAGCAGCGTCACGGTAAGCTCAAAGCTGCGCGAGACCACTTCCATACCCTCCAGCTTCCAGAACTGCAGGGTGCCGTCTCCGGCGGGGGTAGTGGCGGTAATACGATCAAACATTATCTTGCTCCCTTAATGTGGTGCCCGCACGCTGCAGGCGTTAGCGTCAGTTCTGCGGGTTCAGCAGCTACGCACCTTTCTGCTCAATAGTAATGCTCTGACTGCAGGTTTCACGGCGATTGCTGACCTCAAACTGGTAGTTGCCAGGCGACTGCGCGCCCACCGGGGCATCATCGCCGCCGGATGCCCCCTTAAGCACCCCTGCGGCCACCAGCTTGAGCATGGTTTCGGTTTCGTCGGCCAGGTTGCCGATCACCTTAGGCGCCGAGCCAAAGTCGAGCAGCACCTGCACCCCGTTATCCTGGGTCTGGATGTTATCCAGCGAGATATCACTGTGCAGGTAGCCCTTCTGGTGGATGGCGTTAATCGCGCCAAACAGCGGCAGCAGGCGGCGGATCCAGACCTCGTAGATGATCTGCGGGCGCAGCTGATGCAGCTACGACAGCGTGGTGCCACTGTAAAAGGCAGTACACATATAGGCGGTGTCGTTCTGCATCCAGAAGCGCAGCACGTGCAGCAGATTCGGGTGGTACTTCCTGAATAAAGCTGTTCAGCCCGGCGTGGAAGGTTTTACTGAAGTGCTCAATGCGCTGCACCAGCGTCAGGTCGCTGTTACGCGCCGCCAGCGAAGCGGGCATAAACTCTTTGATAACGATGGTGCGCTCCAGCTGATGGTCGCGGGCGCGGTAGAAAATGCCAAAGCGGCAGCCGCCCATCACCTGCTCAATCTCAAACTCATTGAAGCGGTAGCCGACCGGCAGTGCGTTCGGCTCCGTGCGCTTGTTATCATGTTTAGACTCTCTGATGGCTTAAGAAAATTGACAGTGGAACTCACCCTCAAGCACTGAGACGTGCAGGCGTCGATACTGTTCGTCGCGCGAGCTGGCAGACAGCAGCATCTGGCTCATTTGCGGCAACAGGGTATTGGTGAGGATGGCGTCGACCATGCGGCCGCCGGACTCCACTTCGGTGCATCGCTGCACAATCTGCGAAATCACGCTGTCGTCGACCACCGAGGCGATACCGTGGTTCTCCTCCAGGCGGCGCTGAATGCGCTGCAGCTGCATGCGAACAATCTGCGCCAGCATCGCATCACTCAGCGGGTAGTACGGCACCACCAGCAGGCGACCGAGCAGCGCAGGCGGGAACACCTCCAGCAGCGTTGGGCGCAGCGCCCCGGCCAGCACTTCCGGCTCCGGTATCAACTCCGGGTCGGCACACATTGCGTCAATCAGCTGGGTGCCGACGTTGGACGTTAGGATGATAATGGTGTTGCGGAAGTCGATATGCCGCCCTTCACCATCCTCCATCCAGCCTTTTTCAAACACTTGGAAGAAGATCTCGTGCACGTCCGGGTGCGCTTTTTCAATTTCGTCGAGCAGCACCACGCTGTAAGGACGGCGGCGGACCGCCTCGGTCAGCACGCCGCCTTCGCCGTAGCCGACATAGCCGGGAGGCGCGCCCTTAAGAGTGGAGACAGTGTGCGCTTCCTGGAACTCGCTCATATTGATGGTGATGATGTTCTGCTCGCCGCCGTACAGCGTCTCCGCCAGCGCCAGCGCAGTCTCGGTTTTACCGACCCCTGACGGGCCGCACAACATAAACACGCCGACCGGCTTGTTCGGGTCATCAAGACGCGCGCGTGAGGTGCGCACGCGGCGGGCGATAAGCTCCAGCCCGTGGTGCTGACCTATCACCCGCAGGTTGAGGGTATCGGCCAGCTTGAGCACCGCGTCAATCTCATTTTTTACCATGCGTCCCAGCGGGATACCGGTCCAGTCGGAAACCACCGCCGCCACTACGTTGGCATCCACCGCGGCAAACAGCAGCGGGTTTTCCCCCTGCAGCTCGCGCAGCTCCTGCTGCTGGGCTATGAGCTGCTGGTGCAGCGCTTCAGGCTCTTCCACACTTTTATCGTGCAGCTGCGCCCGCAAGGCGATAATCGCATCGACCAGCGCCTGTTCCTGCTGCCAGCGCGCGCTCAGTTGGTCACGCAAGGCGGCCAGCTCGCTTAGTTGCTGCTCCAGCGCCGCCACGCGCCCGCTTTCACCGATTCCGAGACGCGCTTCACGCCCGGCGATATGGCGCTCGATCTCCAGCGCGTGGATGCGGTGCAGGCAGTCTTCCAGCTGCGGCGGCTGCGCGCTTTGGCTGACAGCCACGCGCGCGCAGGCGGTATCCAGCAGCGCCACGGCTTTATCCGGCAGCTGGCGCGCAGGAATGTAACGGTGCGACAGCTTCACCGCCGCCGCCACCGCTTCATCCAGCAGCAGCACGCGGTGATGTTTCTCCAGCGGGCTGACGGTGCTGCGCAGCATCAGCAGCGCTTTCTCTTCGTCAGGCTCGTGGACCTGTACGGTCTGGAAGCGGCGGGTCAGCGCAGGGTCTTTCTCAATATACTTTTTGTACTCCGCCCAGGTGGTGGCGCCGATGGTGCGCAGCTGGCCGCGCGCCAGCGCCGGCTTCAGCAGGTTGGCGGCATCACCGGTGCCCTGCTGGCCGCCCGCGCCGATCAGGGTGTGGATTTCGTCGATAAACAGCACGATCGGCGTCGGGCTGGACTGCACTTCTTTAATCAGCGCCTGCAGGCGCGCCTCGAACTCGCCTTTCATCCCAGCGCCCGCCTGCAGCATGCCGATATCCAGCAGCCACAGCTGCACCTCCTGCAGCGGGGCCGGAACGTCGCCGGCAGCAATACGCAGCGCCAGCCCTTCAACCACGGCGGTTTTGCCGACGCCCGCTTCCCCGGTCAGCAGCGGGTTGTTCTGGCGGCGGCGCATCAGGATATCGACCATCTGGCGGATCTCCTCATCACGCCCGTCCACCGCGTCAATCTTGCGGTCGCGCGCTCGCGCAGTCAGGTCCTGCGCATACTGCGCCAGCGTGCCCTGATGCTGCGGCACCTCACCCGCGTTTCCCTGCGGCGCGGCAGCAACCTCCCCCGCCTCTTTGCTGCCGTCGAATACCGCGTCGAACTGATCCAGCAGCACGTCCATGCTGATGCGGCTGAACTGAGGCGAGATACCCTTCAGCAGGTTGGCGAGGTTGAAGGTTTTTAGCATGCCGATCAGCAGGTGGCCGCCGCGGATCTTCTGCACACCAAACTTCAGCGAGCAGTAAACCCAGGCGCGCTCCACCGCGCTGTCGATATGTTCAGCAAGGTCAGAAACCGTGCTGGCCCCTCGCGGCAGCCGGTCGAGCGCCTCGACGATGTCGCGTGTCAGTGCCTCTTCATCCAGTGAAAAATAGCGGATCAGCTGCTGTATATCGCCGTCCTGGTGCTGCATCAGCTGATGCAACCAGTGAACCAGCTCCACATAAGGATTGCTGCGCAGCTTACAAAAGGCGGTGGCGCTTTCCAGAGAGGTAAATAACAGCGTATCCAGTTTGCCGAACAGTACGGCGCGGCTTATCTCTGACATGATTATTCTCAGTGGTTATAGATCTAATGGGATAGGATCCTGCCCTCAGGCAAGGGGTCAGCTGACGGTTTCTTCCTGCGCTTCAGGGCTATAGATTAAGTCACTGCGCGGCTGCGGCGTCGCGGGCTGGCCAAGCCAGCTGCTGTAGCCCAACCGCCCGTTTCTGCCGAGGATGATGCCCTGAACGTCCGACGCGGCCATCGTCAGGCGCACGTCCCAGACATATTCGATGCCGAGATACTGGCGCACCCAGTCGCGCAGCTGCACGGCCCAGTGTTCGCCGGGCAGCAGGCGATTATACTTATCCAGCTGTAGCGGCCCCAGCTCGATACGAAACTTATGCTGCACGTCGCGCACCGCTAAGCCGAGGAAAGCCGACTCGCCGAGGCGCGGTTTACGTCGTCCGGCCCCGAGGCTGGCGCGTTCTCGCTCGTCAATCGGCTGCCAGTGCGGCACGTTCTCCACCAGCTTTACCGGCACGCGAAAATAGTGGCGCAGGACCTTCTCCAGCCCTTCTCCGTCGCGCCCCTGACGCGCCAGGTGCCCGGCAACGGCGAAGCGGGCGTGGTCGCTCAGGCTGCCCTTTTTCAGTTGGCCCGGCTGGCCCATGCCGATCAGGCTGGCGATGTACTGCTCAAAATGGCGCTGCTCAGCGCGATCCAGCGCCACCGTCGGCTGCGCATCGGCCCAGGCGCGGTAGAACAGCAGCGTCAGGCGGTGGTGAAACATGTCGGCAAAGGCGGTGAAGCTGTAATCCTGCTGGTGATAGATGCGCTCGCGCGCGTACTCGGTCAGGTGAACCGGCAGCGGTCCGTTAGGGCCAAACAGCCCGAAGCTGTAGATCGACACCTCATGCAGCGTGCTGCAGTCGCGCGGCGTAACGCTGGCAATGGTCGAGGGAGAAAAGGCCAGCGAGGGCAGCTGGCCGATGCGCAGCGGTTCATGGCGCGGCAGCGGCGCACGCCCCAGCGGATAGCGCTCACCGCCCTGCGCATCGATGCGCCGCAGCAGCTGGAACAGGTCGTAACGCCAGGGCGCGGCCTGCAGCACGTGCCAGAAGTCGGCGGGCAGGCGCTTCAAACGATGAATTTCTGCAGCCTGCGCGGTCATATCAGCGTCCTTTTACCCATACGCGGCGCCCAGTAGCCGACCTCCCCACGCTGCTGGCTGTTGAGCGTCACTTCGGTGAAGGTGTTAATCGCTACAAGCCGTGAGAAAACCCGCTCCAGCACGCTGCCCAGCAGCCAGGGGCTGGCGCCGGAAAACGCCTGTTCATCCATCTCCAGCTCAACGCTAATGCCGCGGGCAAACACAATCGGTCCCGGCTCCGGCATCCGCCGGAACACCGGCTTGAGCTGGCAGTGGCGAATGCCCTCAATCTGGCGGGCCACCGGGGCATCGGCCAGATTGGCGTACAGCCCAAGCATCTGGCGCAGCGCAGCAGCTCCCTCGCCGTCATGACCGTCCATCAGGCTGAGGTAGTTCATCTGCAAATGGCTGATCAGCCGCCAGGCGATTTTGCCCTCGGCCAGCGCTGCACGCGGCGGCGTTGGCCCTTTGCGCAGCGTCAGCTGGCGGATCGGCACCGAGTCCGGCATCACAAAGTTGCCCTGCTGCTCCTGCAGCAGCAGCGGCAGGTCTCGGCTGGTACAGAGCACTTCAGCACTGAGGTGGCGCAGATCTTCATGCCACGGCGCATGCTGTTCATCCACCAGCGAGAGAAAGACTTCCGAGCCGACATAGCCGGTGCGTGTGCCGTAGCGCTGCGCGTGTTCCGACAGCATGCGCTGCTCGCGGCGCAGCGAAAAATAGGCGCCGTAGTTACCGCCGTCATCGCTGAAGGTGCTCCAGAACGGGCGGAACAGCTGCTCCTCGTGCTGGTTATGACCGCTGGCATACAGCTTCTGCACCGAGAAGATCTCGTAATCGAGCGGGCGAATGTTATCCACCACTAGGTGATACTCATGCACGCTGTCATTCAGCTTCTGGCGCGCTGCCACCTTAGGGAACAGGTTGATCACCGGGGTGCAGTGCAGCGCCAGGTGGCTGCGGTCAATCACCCGCTCCAGCCCTTCGCTGCTTTTATCCAGCAGCAGCACGATGTCAAATTCACGCTCCCCATCCCCTGCGCACTGCAACAGCGGGCGCAGCTGACTGATGCTTATAAACTGGAAGCGCGCCGGGAAGGCAAAATACTCCTGCAGCAGGCGGTAGCCATCAAAGTTACGCAGGTCATCCGGCAGCAGCGCCTGCTCCGGCGCGAAGCCCTCCTGCTGCACCGCGCCATCATCCAGCAGCGTGCGGCGCGGGCTGGCCGTCACGCTCTGGCAGAAGCCGCCCACGTAGTGCTGCATCACCAGCTCCAGCAGCTGCTGCGCCTGCATATCCGGGCCGCTGAGGAAAAACATCAGGCTGTCGAAGTTAAGGTGCGCCAGCGTCACCGCTTCATCGCACTCCAGGCGGATGCGCAGAGCGCTCACCGCCCCCAGCTGGCTCAAACCAAGCTGGCCGAGCGAGATATTAGCAGGGATGCCGCCCAGCTCGACCTGCTTGATTTCCAGCGGTTGCAGCATCACGTCGTGGGCGGTGGTGTAGCTGCAGGTCACGCCGCTCTGCTTGAGGATCTGGCTGTCCATCATGGTGCCGCGTGGCACGCAGAATCCGCCGCTGATATCGCCTTTGCGGCTGTCCGGGTGCAGCTCGGCGATGGCCATCGACGGCGTCGGCGCGAGATAGTTCGGCGCGATCATCTCCAGCATTCGCTGGGAAAAACGCGGGAACTCCGCATCCATCTTCAGCTGTACGCGCGAGGTGAGAAAGGCGAAACCCTCCATCAGCCGCTCAACGTAAGGGTCCGCCACTTCATCGCCGCGCATCCCCAGACGCCCGGCAACCTTGGGATAGCGCCCGGCAAACTCTGCCCCCATCTCACGCAGGTAGGTCAGTTCTCGGTTGTAGTAATCAAGCAGCTTGCTGTCCATCACAATGACCTTCTTTATTAATCGATATCTTTCAGCTCAAAGTGACCGTTTTCCAGGTCCACATCGGTACGAAACAGGAATTCAAGCGGGTACGGCACGCACCACAGGCGGCCCTTAATCTCTATAGACAGCACGTTGTGCAGGTCGAGCGATCCCGTGTCGGAGACGCAGCGGACCTGCAGTCCACCTGGCAGAATGCGCGGCTCAAAGTTGAGGATCGCCGCCGTCAGCTTGCGCTGAATATCCAGCCACTCAATGTCCGACATGCGCTGTCCGGCCAGCGGCGCGATACCAAAGTTGAGCGTGGAGCGTTTAACCTGCGGAAAGGCTTGCAGTACCTGCTGGGCTTCGTTGTTGATGGTGTTAAACAGCCACTGCAGGTCGCGCAGTACGTTACGGCGCAGCGAGCTGTGTGAGATCAACGTGTGGTAAGCCGCTTCCTGCTGCTTATCGGGCGCATTATCGGTCAGGCGGTCGAGCAGCGAGGCCTGCATTTTGTCGCGCGCGCTTAAGCTTTGCTGGCACCGCTGGCGATAGCCGCCATGCAGCAGGTCGTACGCGTCTCTGCTGTGCTGGCTCATGATGCAGACTCCGCAGTAGCAAAGGTCAGCGTCTCCAGGTTCAGCAGCGGAAAGTCATCCTGCGCGCTGAGCCAGCTTTTCTGGCCGTGCCCGCTCAACTGCTGCTCATCGCCGCTCAGGGGCCGCCATTCGGTCAGCGATCCCAGCCGGTAACGGTCATCGTCGCCCGGCATACGCGGTGTGGCCAGGCCTCTGAACACCAGGGCGCGCTTTAACTCACCGCCGATCGCCTGCTCCAGCAGGTTGACCGCCGGCTGCGCCTGCGGCTTCAGCGCCCGCCAGCTTTTCAGCTGGGTCAGAGCCCGGCTCCAGTTCCCAACTAGGCACAGCAGCTGGACGAAGCTGGCGCGCAGGTCGGCATCTGCAGGCTGACGTTTGATCTGGCCTTCCACTTGGGCCAGCGCTTCATTCAGCGACTGTCCGGCCACGAGCTGTTGTAATGAGTGCATGGTCTTTCCTTGATGAAGCGTGCTGAATGCCCCGGCTTCCGGGTCCTGCAGCTGCGGATGCAGCACGTCAAGCAGTTTGTTGGTCAGGTCGGTGCTGTTACCCAGGTACGGTGACCACTGATTGCGTATCTCATTCAGGCGCTTTTGCAGCAGCGTTTTATCCGCCGCACCAGGCTGGCAACGCGCGGCTGAAAATCACCCAGCAGCGCCGTGTCTTTCTTGCCGTTGGCGATGATGCGCAGCGGCAGCTCGCGCGCACACAAGTTTTCCGGACTGTTGCTTTTAACGTTGTCGATCCAGATATCCAGCTTGAGCGAGTGGGGCTGCACAATCTGATAATCCTGCGCTCAGGCGCTGGACGCGAGCAGGAATGTGAACGCACCTGACAGCAAATATTTCATAACATCCTTTTCCTGTTTCAATCACGCAGCGCAATAAACTGCGCCGCTTCCGACAGAGAGTGCAGCAGCATGGTGTCCTGCGGCTCCCCGACACAGACGGCAAAGGCGCTTTAGTTATCCTGGCTGCCCTCCGATCGTTGTTCGTTTTTCTTAGTGACCTGCAGCATCAGCGTCAGCCACTCGTCCGTCGGCACCACGTTGCTGTAGCTGGCATGGCGGTCTTCATCACCCATACCGAGGGCAAAAGTTCGCTTTTCTGCTGCTGGCGGATCAACTGGACATTCAGATAGTGCTGCACGTCAAAGCGCTGCATCATGGTGTTACGCGTCATGCTCGCGGCGATATCGCCCGCCGGAAGCCCCGCAAAGCTATAGCACACCACAAAGCAGGCCGAGCGCCCACCGACGATCTCGCCGATCTTATCCTGATTGCTGACGCGTTCATATTGGTTCGACATTCAGGCAATGGTGATATTCATCATTCTTCCGATCTGATCTGAGTGTCTTTGTACTGGTTCACTTCCATGTCGTAGGCGTGGAGAAAGGCTTCGCCAAACAGCGTGTGGAAGTCGTCTTCTATCTCACCGGTGGTTTCGCCATAGCGTTTGGTGAAGTGATCCCACAGTGCGGCCTTGCGGCTGCTGGGCAGCGACAGCCGCGAGGTGGCTCCCTCAGCCCATGCTTCTTCCTCCAGCTGCTGCGGGTTGAACAACTGCAGCATGGAGGCGATCAGCGCGCGGATCCCGGCGATCATCCCCAGCTGATGCGCCTGCAGCTCCACAAGCGCATCGCGCACCGACTGCTTCGGCGGCATAAAACAGGGCATGCGGCTGCCAAACATCTGCATCAGCACCGATTTACCGGAAGGCAGCAGCTTGAAAGGGTTGTTGGCCTCGTCGAGGCTCACCGTCATCTCTGCTTTCACCGCGCGCTTAAGGATCGAACACGACGACAGCAGCGCAACTGTGCCCTGCGAGAACATGCTCAGCATCTGCCCCAGCTCCTGGATGGAGTCGTGGTCAAAACGCGGCGTCGGCTGCAGGTCCTGCAAACCCATGCCGCTGATGAGCGCATTGAGCAGGTCGCCATCCAGGGTTTTACCGCCCGCTGCGGCGCTGCTCTGCTGGCTGCTGTTGGCGACTGGGTCAATGCGCAGGCGGCCTTTTGGCACCGGGGCGTTCTGGCGCACTATCGCCTGCGGGATCGGCAGCGCAATCCCGCTGTACTCCGGCGGCGGCGGTGCGGATGCGGCATCGACAGGCTCATCAAACAGCGGCGAGCTGGCAAAAGTGACGTTGTCAGGCTGCTGGCTGGCATCAGCTCCAAACAGCGAGAAGTTACTGGCGAGCGGCGGCAGCGGATCGTCGGCTGGCGCGCTCTGCTGGCCCGGCTCCTCATACAGCAGTGCCAGCGGCACGGCGCTACCCATCATCAGACACAGCGGGTCGTCGCTGTTAACCTGCGCAGGGCTGCTGCCTACGCCAAACAGTGCCAGCGGGTCCTGCTCAACCTGCGGCTTGCTATCCGGCAGCGGACTTTTAGCACCGGGCTGCTGGAACAGCGTGCTCGGGGTGCTGTCATCGAAGATGCTTTCCTGCTTGAACAGCGGGTCAGACTCGAACAGGCTCTCCGGCGTCTGCTGGCGGCGATCGAATTTGAGCGGCTCGCTGGACTGCACCAGATGCGCCAGCGGGTCGGCCGGGTTACGCTCTTCGGCAGCGGGCGCGGTGAGCGGGTTTGCATAGCTCTCTGCACTTTTATTCTGCTGGCGGCTGGATAGGTTATCGGAGATGGAGAACTCCTGCGCCAGGCTGTCCCAGATCTCGCTGGGAATGGCGGCAGTCTGCGCGGCCTGTTTTGCCACCGGGGCAGCGGCACTTTTCGGGCGCGCTACATCGCCCAGCTCGCTGACCTGTAGCCGATAGTCATCAATGCCCAGCACATCGCCATCCTGCAACTCCACCTGACGGCCGCGCTCCAGCGGAATATCGTTAAGTAGCACGCGCGTCACGTTGCCACGGTTGGTGATACGGCACTCACCGTCATCGCTGATGTGCACAATCGCCTGTAACCGCGAAATGGTGCGATCGTCATCCGGCAGCACCAGGTTGTTATCCACGCCACGACCAATCGTGCCGCCGGGTGGCAAGAAATCGCAGCTGCTTTGCGGCGGCTGATGACCCTGTTTGGTGTTTATAATCGTAAATCGCATAAGATGTTCCTGCTCAGGTGTATTCGGCATCTGCACTGTGCCCGTCTCGGCAGGGAAACTAAAACGGGCGAAATTCAGGTAGCGGTGGGCGCGGAGAAATCGGTTTTGAGAATGTTATCTAGTTGCTTAATGCTTTTCATGCGGGTCACATCCGGCTGTAGTTGGCTGACGAACATTTTCCAGCGGAAGTAGCGGTATTAATAAGGCCGCGCTTTATCGATAATTAAAATATATTTCTGTCCTGCCTTACAGCTTAATTACCTGTTATCGCTGTTTAAGCGAACGATCAGGCTTTTCCTGTAAGGTTCAATAACCAACAGGCTTTGCCGCCATGAATAACGCAGGAACTATAATCGCGAGGGAATGTTTCAGAAGCTTTATCTTCTGATAAGGGCGACAGACAATAACTGCTTATTCATTAAAGATTGTATCGTCGATTATTACTTAAAATACTTATGTCACATTGTAATTCATCACTTTAATTATCTTTTGCGTCATAAATAATTAATTTTATATTTTTAAATACGTCGAGGCCCCATTATTCTTTATTTCCGGATAACAGTGAGTAGCGATAGGGGCCATTTGGAACTTGTAGCCATGAAAATCACACACTGCAGCGCAGTTTCAATTCACAGTCTTACCTGCCAATGTGATACTCTTGCAATTCTTATGATTTTGGCGTGACAGGTCACAACTAACATTGCCTTCATCACTGTGACTGGTAATAGTTTTAGTAAATTTTCCACCCTGAATCGTTACCTTATACTCTGCCAAAACGTTTGTTGATCAGACGACAAACAAAATGCGTCACACCAGCAAAGAGTTCTTTTTCATTAGAGACCCTGTCAATATAGAGTTTAATTATCCTTTTGTCTTTAAACTCTTTCTCCAGCGCGGACAGCTCCTGACTGTGGTAAAAGTGTCGATGCATTTCGCCAGCGTCATCATATCACCGGACTGGATGTCGTACTTTTTATGCAAATACGCCTGCACAACCTTTCTTACTCCCGCGTGGGGCAGCGGCGGCATCATTCTTAACTTCTTTTGACTGGTAGCCCACAGCCGCACAGGTGCTTAATGCGTAATTCTTCAGATACTGCTCAGGACGGTAGTGCGGATTGGCGACAGCCTGAAACGAGAAGATAGCAGGCAAAGCGGGCAGAATGACCTTTAATGTAACAACCATATTCAAGCCTCACTGGGCATTGGAAAATAGTAGTGATCGGAGCAGGTTTTACCATTCCATAATGTTGCATGGCCGCTGGCATCGCTCCAGCCGTTAACAGTAAACACCATTATTCCTTTCATATTTTCGAAATCACTGACCTTAGGATTTTCCACGGTTTTATCAGGTTTACCATACATCTTATGCAGATAAATCAGTAAGTCCCGAACCTGATATATACCAGTTCTAATCTGCCCCAGACACAGTTTTCCAGCTGCCGCGTCGTATTTTAGCACCAGGATAATTATTGCTACCCACATTGCCGCCAATAATTTCTCCAACGGCAGGGACATCCACATTGACCACGGTGAAGTTTTGCCAGGCCAGTAAGAACACCGGTCTTGCTGCCATAACTCTTCCCTCTGCAATAATTGCGAATTAATCCAAAATGCCCACTCGTAACGAGTGGGCTGCAGCATTACACTTCTTTGTTCTCTTTGATGTTCCAGCCACCGCTGCTTTCTGCGCCTTTGCCACCGGAAGTGCTTTGTTCCCAGTACTGCTGTTTAACTTTAGAGGCCTGGAAAGCATAGGAGACACCAATGGTGTCTCCTGACTTAGCACCGGTATACTGCACGGAAGTCACCAACACATCTTCCAGAGTGATTTTTGCGTATTCAACCTGAGTACCACCCGCTTTACAGACAGACAGCTCTACCTTCGCCAGATGCTTACCACTGGCGCAATTTTTAAGCAAGGCAGTAACTGATTTATCGATCAGTGCGTTCACGTGCAGATCGTTGAAGTTCACTTTGCCGACACCGCCGCCACCGCCCACATACATGTTGCCAGGTTGAGAAGCACCCCAAGAGAATGAATCAATATCTATCCAGCCAGTGTGGTTAGAATCTTTTGATTCGCCAGTCACGCCGTCAACCTTCATATACATATCAATAGCCATTGTTATCTACTCTCATTAGTTAAAGTATTTGCTTTTACCCTTCTTCCTTCAGGAAAAATTTGGGTATAGATAAAGCACTGATATGGCAAACAGTAAAGCAATGGGTCGAATAAAACAGTCCATATTTTACCTCTGCCTTTTTCTGAATATCACCAAATGGATATATCAGAAGAGATAGCTATTAACAACGCTCTGCAGTTAATAACTAAATTTTTTACCCACCAAGCAACATCCCCTGCGTAGCGCTAACTGGCAGATAGTAAAAATTATGAAACCCACATTCTTGCGCAATGTTTTTTACTATACACGGCGGTATAAAAAACTACCACTATAAGTCAATAGTGAATTAACAGACTTCTCTCTTCACTGTGCGGCCAGCCATACCAAAATGGAAAATTAATCCTGCACGCAAACAGGAGAGAGAAGCAATATAAGACAGTATTTTTTGCAATCCATCCAATAAAAGAAATTATCATTTCTGCCTACTGCCTTGTTAATTATTAGTCACCCACTCCTTATTCTAGAAGGGTTGTTGCTGATAAACATCTTTTTCTAGTTGTGACTATTCCCTTGTTATTCCTTTTAAAAAGCAAGAGAAAATATTAACTTCTTGGACTAATATTCTCGCCAAAAGAGTAGACAACAACCGATACAATAATAAGTAAAGTTAATATTATCGCGCGAATTAATTTATTTATTAACCCCACCACCAATCAATCCAGAAGATATAATAACACAAGACCAAAAGGAAAATAAACTGGAAAGCGTAAAATAAAAACCAGCCCCCCTAAAAACAATAAACTAATAAATAAAATAGTTAAAAACTTTATTGATGATTTTATCATTCGTTTCCTGATGCTTTATTCCATACAGGAAAGGCTTTGCATTATATTACAACATAAAACAAAGAAAATCTAAATATCCCATACCTCAGAGCATATTATATGCATCAAAATCCAGTTCATTGAGCTCGTAAGTTTTTAGATTGACTGGAGACTGATATTTCTACACTTAATATTCCCGTCAGTTCTGTAGAAACCAGAAACTTTGAAATAACTTGCGATGCAAACAGTGAAATAATCTGTTTCACAAAGACAAGTTTTAAACTAATTTCCTAAATGCTGGATGGGCATTTAAATTTAAAAATGTGTACATTGGTTTACAGAGAGTCCATATACATATTTTGTAATCACTGTGGTGATTATTTTCCGCACACCCTATGAGATAATCTAGTTTTTAAACAGCGACAACAGGCGTATAGTTTCGGTCTGATTACTCCAACGATTATCACTGTCTAGATAGTTTTTGGTCAACAACCACATATCTTCAGGGATATCCATGAAGCCTCTTGCAAGACCCGTAAAAACCTTCTGCATCAGTTTTTCCGGAGCTTAAAAATAGCAGCCATGCCTTTGTGCATCGAATAATGTTCACTCCTTATCAAGCTCACTTTGTAACCCGGTGGCACCTAATGGCCACCGGTACATTCAGCGTAGACTTACGCGTCGTTCGACTTCAGCGATGGCAGTTTGGATACCAGGCGCAGTGACACGGTCAGGCCTTCCAGCTGGTAGTGCGGGCGCAGGAAGAACTTCGCGGCGTAGTAGCCAAGGTTGTCTTCAATCTCTTCCACCTGCACTTCGGCGGAGGCCAGCGGCTTACGCGACTTGGTCTCCTGTGAGGAGTTAGCCGGGTCGCCGTCGACGTAGTTCATCACCCAGTCGTTCAGCCAGCGCTCCATCTCATCACGCTCGCGGAAGGAGCCGATCTTGTCGCGCACGATGCACTTCAGGTAGTGCGCAAAGCGGCAGCAGGCGAACAGGTACGGCAGGCGAGCGGCCAGACGGGCATTTGCAGTGGCATCGGGATCGTGGTACTCCGCAGGTTTCTGCAGGGACTGTGCGCCAATAAAGGCGGCAAAGTCGGAGTTCTTGCGGTGAACCAGCGGCATAAAGCCGTTCTTCGCCAGCTCGGCTTCGCGACGGTCGCTGATGGCGATCTCGGTCGGGCACTTCATGTCCACACCGCCGTCATCGCTCGGGAAGGTGTGGCACGGCAGGTTTTCCACTGCGCCGCCAGACTCCACGCCGCGAATCGATGTACACCAGCCGAAGTCCTTGAACGAGCGGTTGATGTTGGCGGCCATCGCGTAAGCGGCGTTGGTCCAGGTGTAGTTGCCGTGATTCGCACCGTCGGTCTCTTCCTCAAAGTCGAAGCTGTCCACCGGGTTGGTACGGATGCCGTAAGGCAAGCGCGACAGGAAGCGCGGCATCACCAGGCCGAGGTAGCGGGCATCTTCCGACTCGCGCAGGCTGAGCCACGCGGCGTACTCGGTGTTCTGGAAGATCTTGCTCAGATCGCGCGGGTTTGCCAGCTCCTGCCAGGACTCCATCTGCATCACCCCCGGTGCGGTACCGGTTATAAACGGGCAGTGGGCGGCCGCGCCAATGCGGGCCATCTCGCTCAGCAGCTCAACATCCTGCGGGCTGTGGTCGAAGTAGTAGTCGCCGACCAGGCAACCAAACGGCTCGCCGCCGAACTGGCCATATTCTTCTTCGTAGACTTTCTTAAAGATCGGGCTCTGGTCCCAGCCCACGCCTTTATAGCGCTTGAGGGTACGGCCCAGCTCCTGCTTGGAGATGCTCATAAAGCGGATTTTCAGCATCTCGTCGGTGTCGGTGTTGTCCACCAGGTAGCTCAGACCGCGCCACGCCCCTTCCAGCTTCTGGAAATCGTCGTGGTGGATGATCTGGTTAACCTGCTTTGACAGCTTCTCGTCGATCTCGGCGATCAGCGCCTGAATGGTGCGGTAAGCATCGTTGGAAACGGTAACGGTGTTCTCCAGCGCCTGTTGCGCCAGAGTTTTGACAGCGCTCTCGACGGCATTACGCGCTTGATCACTTTTCGGTCGGAACTCTTTGTTCAGCAGCGCGCTGAACTCGTCTTGGCTCCAGGTCTGCTGCTCCTGCGCCAGCGACTGCTGGGATGGGTTGCTCATCAGTTACTCCTCTTTAGCACTGCTGTCTACTGCGGCATCGTCTGATTTCGGCAGGTGGCTGAGGGATTGCAGCAGAGTGGGATCCTGCAGGATTTTGGCGATCAGCTCCTCTGCACCGTTTTTGCCGTCCATATAGGTCAGCAGGTTAGAAAGCTGGGTGCGCGCTTCCAGCAGCTTGTTCAGCGGCTCAACCTTGCGTGCCACCGCATCCGGCGAGAAGTCTTCCATGCTGTTGAAGGTCAGGTCGATGTTCAGACGCCCTTCCCCGGTCAGGGTGTTATCAGCCTGGAACGCCACACGCGGTTTCAGTGACTTCATGCGCTCGTCGAAGTTATCTATATCGATCTCTAGGAACTTGCGCTCGTCGACGCCCGGCTGAGCGTCGACGGGTTTACCGACTAGGTCGGCCATCACGCCCATGATAAAAGGCAGTTCGATTCTGCGTTCTGCGCCGTAGATCTCCACGTCGTACTCGATCTGTACGCGGGGCACGCGATTACGGGCAATGAATTTCTGCCCACTGGATTTACTGACTGGCATGGTGTTCTCCATTGGATATGCGCGTACAAATATTGCGCCGCAAGCGTTAGCTATCGCGACGCCCGAAAAGAGTTTCCAGCTGATGCACGCCGTCCGGCGCGAGGTCGCGGATGATCTCCATAAAGTCCAGCTCAACCATACGCTGCACCCGCTCGATCATCAGCGGCGCAGGGTGGCTGGGTTCGTGCCGGAAAAAATAGTGTTTCACCTTCTCCAGCATCATCTGCGCATCGGCGCGTGAGCTGAGCTGCACCGTGTGCCAGTCGGCGGACTGCGGCGCACTCTGAGGCGTTGGCTCAGCGGTGCTGCTGCTGGCAAGCTGTGGGATCAGGCTGCTGAGATCGGTGCTCTGACAGGCGGAGGCAACCGTGTTGACGGTTTTCAGCAACTGCTCCATCTCCGGCATGCCGCCGTTACCCAGTTGCTCGGTGACAGTTTCACGAATGGTCAGCAGGCGTTCGGCTATCAGCACCACCGCTTCAGGGCCTGGACCGCCGCGCGCCAGCTCATCCTGCAGGCGGGTCAAACCGCCGGGATAGCCGGGGCAGTCGGTCTTGCTGCCGTCGAGCAGAGAACAGGCATCACGGAGGCTGATCTCATCGGACGCATGGCGTATCAGCGCGGCCTGACGCAGGGCGGTGCTGAGCGCAGATTTATCACTCAGCGCCGCCAGCGCGTTAACGCGGTAGAACGGGTCGTGCTGCCCGTCCTGTTCCAGTAGCGGCCAGAGCGGCTCCCAATAGAGCAGCAGCGCCTGCTGCACCAGCAGCAGGCCGTTGGCATAACCGCGCAGCCCTTTCAGCTGGGTCCAGGCGCGGGTCAGCGCCAGCATCACGCGCAGATCTTTACTGCGCTCCAGCAGGCTGAGGGCCAGATGCTCGACTTTGTTCCAGTCGGCGGGTTCCGCCGGGATGATGGTATCGCCAAACTGCTGCTCGGCTTTACCCGTACATGCCTGCTCCATCGCCATATAGTCGGCGTCATATTCGAGGTTTTCGCCGCAGGGCTGCTCGCTGCTGACAGGGATAAGAAGCGTATCGATATTCATCGGATTTCCTATTCAAATATCGGCGGATAAAGGCTATTCCGAGCGGTTCTGGCACCCGTCGCCGTGTCGAACAGCATCGGAAAAAGCAGGCTTGTGAAGTTGCCGCTGTGCAGATGTGGGTAGCGGCGGCCCATGCTGTGTTTAACCGGCAGCAGGCAGCCCATCTGCACCTGCTGGCTGCCCAACATGGGGGGC
Organism: Enterobacter cloacae complex sp. 394I7; assembly: GCF_057320345.1. Classification (NCBI taxonomy): domain Bacteria; kingdom Pseudomonadati; phylum Pseudomonadota; class Gammaproteobacteria; order Enterobacterales; family Enterobacteriaceae; genus Enterobacter; species Enterobacter cloacae complex sp. 394I7. Next base: position 35,962 of record NZ_JBXWCR010000010.1, read on the forward strand.
ACCACGAAATTCCATACCGGGGTATTGGCAAACTGAAGGCTGCTCTTCACCGTTCTGCCAGTTAAGCAGGCCAACCTGAAACCAGTCGCTCCACTGGTTAAACAGCACATTGGGAAAGCGGCGCTTGAGAAAATCTCCGGCGCTGGGCAATTTGCCGTACCAGCTAATCACGTACGTCTGGCTCATTATCTTCTCCTCACGGCTACGGGCACGAGAACCCGGGAAGCTGGAACGGATTGCGGATACTGTTCGGGGTGAACTCCAACGTCACACTGTGACCATCGACATTAAAGGTGGCCTGGCGGCTCAGGCTGCTGCTGCCTGCGCTCTGCTGGGCGCGGTCAAAGAAGCGGTTCAGCGCCCAGGAGCCGTTGGTCACCAGCGTCAAGGTGGTGCCGTTGGCCAGCCCGAGCTGCATACGCACCTGGTTGGTGCCGCCGCTGCCCGGCCAGCTCATCAGCTTTACCGCCTGCGGGCCGTGGCTGTAGCGCAGCAGCTGACCGTCAACATCCAGCGTCATGGTGAGGATGTCGTTATCCATCCGCACAGTGCGCACCGTCACGCGGAATGACGTCGTGGTAGAGCCGTTGGCAAAGAAGGAGTCGCGAATACTCTGCGCCTGCTGGAACGGGCGCAGAATACTCTCGCCGCCCGGCAGGGTTTTGCCATCAATGCCTGGAGTAAAGCGCCACGCCGACTGGGTGGTATCAACCTTGTTGGCCAGGTTGTCGCGGAAGAAACTGTCCATCAGGCCGCTGCCCGGGGCGAACATGCGCGCCAGATCGTCCGGGGTTACTTCACTGCGCCCGGAACGCACCAGCGGATAACGCCCGGCTATCGCTTGGCGGCAAAAGCTGCCGACTTCGACGTTGATGCGTTTACGCACGTTGTCGAGATCACTGCGCTGGGTATCGCTGCTGGCGCCGACCGCAATACTGGTAAACATGTTTTGCAGCGAGCTAGGCAGCCTGCCCGCACTAGCGTGTAGGTGGCTGATCGCCTCACCCGCCGGCGGAGACATGCCGCTGTTGGCGGCGTCCTGCACCGCCGTCAGGTAGCGATACAGGTCGTCAATCTGCTTAAGGAAGTCGTCGAAGGCGATGATTATCCCACCCTCCTCCAGCGGATCGGCCAGGTCAATAATCGGCGCGAAGTGGTTAGCCACTGCCTGCTCCGGCGTCTGCTGTACCGCCGCGCCAGTGCTGTTCTGGCGCGAGCGGAACAGCCCCTGCAGGGTCCGCGTGGCGCTGTTATCGCTGACGCTGTAGGCGGGTTTAGCGGCTTTTTCAACGCCCTGCGGCACTTTTTCCAGCACCAGATAGTGTCTGAGGTTAATCACCAGCTTGCGCAGCGGCGAGCTGCTGCTGGAGAGCAGCCGCGCACTGTTGATTCGCTGCGCCAAGTCGGCACTGCTGTTGAGCTGGATATCCTGCAGCAGTCCGTCCCATTGGCGAATATAGTCGCTGATATAGAGCTGGCGCACTGCCGCATCGGTCTGCTGCTGCGTCTCGCCCTTTACCTGACCGCCGAGCACCCACAGGTCATCGTCATGCAGCGATTTGGTAACCGCAGCGATGTTTTTGTCGAAGCTGTTCCAGTAACCGTCCGGGGTGTACAGCCCCGGGATTGTGTCAGCAATCGAGCGCCCGCTCTTGCGCGAAAACACCAGTTCGCTCTGCGGCCCGCCGAGCGAGGCCAGCGACACTGCCCGTAAGCTGTCATCACGTTCCAGCAGGCGCTTCAGGCGTCCGTAAACGCGCTGCGACAGCGGCATCTGATTAATCAGCGCCTGTTCGCGCTTTAGCAGCGCATCATCCCGGGCATACGGCGAGGCCTGAATCTGGTTCTCCCACAGCTGGCTGAGATGCCACTCCAGTTGTTTCACCTGCGCATGAGTAACGTTTTGCGGCAGAGTGCGTTGGATATTCCACATCATCCAGGCGTGCAGGAATTTGCCGTCGTAGTGATTCGGCTGATACAGCATCTGATACGCTTTCAGCGCTTCATAGCTGTATTCGACATCGCTGCCGTTATCGTTACGCAGCCAGGTGGTAATCAGCTGCGCCACATGCGGCATCAGTATCTGCTGCAGCGATTTCTGGTACAGCGCCTGGGTGGCATCGCTGACTTCCGCTCCGCGATACAGCCCCATGCGGCGGTTCAGCGGCGGTGAGTTAAGGTCAAACTCGTCGCTCTCCGGCAGGTGCAGCACGCTATTAAGGAACGGCAGCAGCGCAAAGAGATCGCGCGGGTCGCTGCTCTGCAGCGCCGTGCTCTGGCGCACCACTTCCGGCACCCGCGCCTGGACTTGCTGCAGGTAGCTTTTGTTGTTGACGTAGCTGGTGAACCACAGCAGCGAGGCAAGCACCACTACGGCGGCCAGAGCGATATAGCCGGACCACAGAAGCGCGCGGTTGCGCAATTCCCACCAGCGGTTGCTGCCCGCAAGACAGGCTTCAGCAAACACCACTTTTTGCAGCATATCCTTCAGGAAGAAGCTCTGACCTTTGTTGCCGGGGATTGGCGCCTCTTTACTGACCTGCTGCCAGCTGCCCTGAACGCCGCTGTCATCCTGCGGCAGCTGCATGGCGCTATTCAGTTCGCCCATCACGCGGTCAAACGGCAGCCCCTCTTGAGTGCCGCTGGCGAAATAGATTCCGCGCGGCGAGAACTGGGTTTCAAAGTTGGAGCGGGCAAACACGGTATCAAGGTAGTCGGCCAGCAGCGGGCGCAGCGCGGCGAACTCCTGCGGGAAGAGGAAACTTTCGGCGCGCACTTTGGCATCGCTCTCCTGCAGTAGCGTGTCCGGCAGCCCTGCATCTAGCCGCTGCTGCAGCAGGGCGAACTCCTGAGAGAAGGCCGCCATCAGATCGAGATCGGCCAGCCGCGCTTTATCCCACGGGAAGGTGAAGCCCCAGATCTGCTCGCGCTGCGCCTTATTGAATTTGGCGAAGTAAGCGCGGAAGCCCTTCAACAGATCCGCTTTTGTCACCAGTACATAGACCGGGAAGCGAATGCCAAGCTGTTCGTGCAGCTCCATCAGGCGCTGGCGCAGTGCCACCGCCTGCTGCTGCGACGCCTCCGCCGACAGGGTCAGCAGGTCGGAGATGCTGACGGTGACGATCACGCCGTTGATCGGCTGGCGGCTGCGATATTTGCGCAGCAGGCCGATAAAGACCTGCAACTCGCTGGCGTTCTCCTCCTGCTGGCTCTCCTGGGTGGTGTAGCGCCCGGCAGTATCCAGAAGCACCGCTTCGTTGGTGAACCACCAGTCGCAGTTGCGCGTGCCGCCAATGCCGCGCAGCGCGGACTTACCAAAGCGGTCGGCGAGCGGGAACTGCAGGCCGGAGTTAACCAGTGCTGTGGTTTTACCCGCCCCGGGTGCGCCGATAATCACGTACCACGGCAGCTGATATAGATACTGACGGCTGAAGCGCTGCGCCCAGAACGGAGAGCGGCCGCTGTCGTGAGAGAAGTGTGCTTTTTTCAGCAGCTCGGAGGCTTCGTTAAAGCACTCCACCAGCCCCCGTTCTTCGCTGGTAAGACAGGGGATCTCCCCATCTGGCGACTCCCCTAGGGTGGTTTTCAGGCTGCCCATCAGCTTACGGTTCAGCCAGCTGTTATAGAGGCGCGGCACCATGTTGCCCAGTGCCCACACCAGGTAGAGCAGCCCAATACTGATCTGGCGATTGACTTCCGGCTCCAGCGGGCGTGAATCGACAATCGAAAACACCGGACCAATCACCCAGATAATAAGCGACAGCGCGGTTATACCAACAAAGCCCCACAGCAGGCGGTTGGTTAAGACGGCAAACAGAAGATTCAGCATCAGTGAGTTCCTTGCACCTGGCCGTTAAACTGGGCATGCGTATTTCCCGGTGCCACTAGCAGGGTGATCTCGACCCGACGATTGCGCGCGCGGTTGGCGGCGCTGTTGTTCGGCGCGATGGGGTTGCTATCCCCACGCCCTTCCGCTTTGACGCGCTGCGGCTGGGAGAGATGCTTCTGAAGCTGTTCAGTGACCGACTGCGCACGCGCCAGCGAGAGTTCATAGTTCGAGGAAAAACGGGCGCTGCGGATTGGCACATTGTCACTGTAGCCCACCACCAGGAGGCGCCCGCTGACTTTGTTCATCGCCGCCGCGATGCGGTTGAGCACACTGGCGTAGCCGTCGCTTACCGATGTGCCGGCAGAGCTGAACAGGCCATCACCTTTTAGCGTCACCACGCTGCGATCGGCTTCGTCACGAACCGACACCAGACCCTGTTCGATCTCCGGGCTCAGGAAGGTTTTCAGGTCCAGCGCGGTAGGCGGCGCTGGCGCCGGATCGTGGATAGTGACTTCCGGGAGCGCGGTCTGATAAACCGAGGCCAGCACCGGGCTGGTGTAATAACCAAGACGCCAGTTGAGCAGGATGTAGAGCAGGCAGGCGAGGAAACCCACCACTGCGGTGCAGGCCCAGAGCGGCACCACCGGGCACCAAAGCTTGCGCGTCACAGGGTGATCCTTCCGGTGGACCGACAGCGGCGGCGCATAGCTCCCGCGCACTGAGCGGATCATCTGCAACAGGCGCTGCTTGATGGTTTCCAGCTGCGAGCGACCGTTATCCATGACCCGGTAACGTCCTTCGAAGCCCATCTGCAGGCAGAAGTTAATCAGCTCCAGCAGCGCAATCTGTTCACGCGGCGTCTGCGATAGGCGTGCCAGCAGCTGGAAGAATTTCTCACCACCCCAAGTTTCATTGTGAAACGTCACCAGCAGGCCGCTGCCCGGCCAGACGCCCCCCCCGCCCCACGGAGTGAGCGCAGCGGCTTCATCCAGCGCGGTGCACAGGCAGTAACGGGCGCCGATAATCGCTTCATACGGCAACCCGGCGCGCTGGCAGTTTATCTCAAACTGGCGGATCTCATCGATCAGGCGCAGGCGTAAGCCGGCGGGATCGGGGTGGGAAACCGAATTACGGATTTGCGGGATAGCATTCAACAGCGGATTGGCAGCCGCCACCAAGGGGTTATGGCTGTTGGCCCCGGAAACCCAAGCTTGCGCATCGGCGTATAGTTCATGTTTCATGATGATTCATTCCCTGCTCAGACCCCTTGACTGCGGATTGCCCAGAATTCCATCTCCAGCCCCGGGAACTCCCCTGCGAGATGCAGGGCAAAGGCCCCGGACTTTTCCATCTCTTTCCATAACACCCCTCCCTTCTCCAGCTGGAAGTAGTTGTAACCGGCGTGCCAGGGGATTTGCGGCGGTGCTGACGGCATCGCACGCAGCACCATACCCGGTAGCTGCAGCTGCACCAGATCGCGAATTTTGGTCACCGGGGCGACTTTCATCTGCGCCGGGAAGTGGATTTGCAGCACTTCGGCCGGTACGTTAGCGCGCACCGCCAGCACGAAGCCAAACTCGCGCACCATTGAAGCTTCGGTAACCGTCGCCACATTAAGGCCGTGGGAGCGCTCGGTCAGCGGCAGCTGGATGGCGCTCTCTTCCATCACCAGCGACAGCCCCTGGCGCAGCATCTGCGTCAGTCGCCCGAAGCAACCTGCCAGATCATCATGGTTATACACCGGCAGCGTATTGTGCGGCCCGCGCTGCGGCGTCCAGCTGGTGAGCTCGCTGGCAAAGGCCAGCCACTGCTGGAACAGCGCTTCCGGGTGCAGTAGCGGCAGATTTTTAACATGGCTGATGTGGCCCAACTGCTGGTTGATCAGTGCCAGCAGCATAAAGTCGACCATATCAGCGGTATTGAAGCGCCCGGATTGCTGCAGGCGCTGGCTGATCTGCTGGCTGCGCTGCTCCAGCAGGCCGTTAATATCGCCGACATATTCGTACAGCAGCGGCTGGCTGATGGCGTTAAGCATCGGCGGGATATAGCTGCCGTCGAGGTGCAGCTGGTTGTCGCTGCGCTTATCGCTGACACGCGCCACGCCAATCGCCGTCCATTCCGCCGTCAGTTCGCTCTCCAGCATTAGCCGCAGGCGCAGGCGCCCGAACTGCACGGTCGCCTGCCCGACCGAGATGGTGTTGAAATCATCTACTTCGCGTTCGAAGCTGATAAAGCGCGCTAGGGAATCTCCCGCTTCGCTGAAAATCACCTCTTCGCGCCCGCCGCGCCGTACCGGCAGTGCCAGCACCACTTTCACGTTGGTTTGGTTGTCCGGAATGCTTAGCGGTGGCGGTGACTGACGCGCATCGCGAAACGAGAAGGCGGTGCCATCAGGCAGCAGCCCGCTGGCTGAGACCAGCGCCACTTTGCCCTGGCGCAGCATCGCCTCGTCGAATTCGATATCGTGCAGCCCCCACAGATAGGGGCGCTGTGCCAGACCCCAGTCACGCAGGGTGCTGTGCAGGTGGCTTTCAGACTGCTGGAAATGGTGCGGGCGCAGGAACATGCCTTCAGTCCAGACCACTTTTTCTGCTTTGCTCATGTTGGCTCCTGTCTCCGGCGCTGTAAGTTTTTCACCACGCGGATGCCGCTGATATCGGCAATGACTTCGGCATGTAGCTCATCATCCGCCCCCTTCCAGACCTCATAAAAAAAGCTGTCTGAAGACTGCGGTAAAGGTAGAGAGAGACGCCATCTCTTGCCATCCAGCGCCTGGTATTCCGCCATGATGGCGATGTAGCGCACGCCAGGGTTGTTATGCCCGACGATTATATTATTGGTTTGACCCGGCATCAGGAAGAACTGCTCGCTGTCCAGTAGGTTGGCGCCCAGCATGCTCTGCGCGTTGTTTTGCAGAGAGTTAAAATCAGCCGACATGAAATCCGCATCGGATTTCAGCCACAACACGCGCACTTTCAGAGGTGCCGACTGGTTAATTTGCGGATGCGCCTGGAACAGCAGACTGTATTGGGTAGGTGTGTCTCGTGAAGATGACCCGCAGCCTGCCAGCAGTGCCATCGCGGTGAGGCAAAGCACCTGAAGGCTCAGGCGGAAAATATTCAGTCTGTTCATAATCGGGATACCATTAATGCATTGTTATATATGAATAATTCAAGCTGCAGAAAGGCGGCAAGCGCTGGCCCGCAGCGTGAGTCTCAAGGATGAGACTAATAATCCCCGCTAACAAAGATCGCTATGTGCCCGGGATGAACTGACTAGGCCAACATATCTGAAGCTTGAAGTAGGATGAGATTAATCGACGATCCAGGTTCCGCTGTTGCTGCTCTGGTACGCTTTGCTATGGCAATCAACCGCAACAACATTAGGTTGCAAAGATGAAGCGCGCTGGAATTTGGATATAGCTACCGCATGAGGCTGACAAAAATCATCTCGAAAGCGGAATAGGAAGTTTTTGTAAATTTCGTGTTAATTTTACCGATTACAATCAACAACTCAACGTAATTAATTCAATTAATATATAATCAAACATTTAATTGTTCTTTTTTAAATAAGAAATCATTTTTCCTAAACACTATTATGGTTAATCATAGAAAACCTTATTGATTATTAACCAGACTGAGTAATTTACAGGCTTTATTGCTTAAATCGAACTTTAGCTGAGCTGACAGAGCAGATCACGTATATCCTGACAACCCAGGTCGATCCGTGGCAAAGCAAACATTCAATATCACCAACTGGCCTTCATACCACAAAGCCCTCATTCAACGTGGCTCTCTGACCTTCTGGCTGGATGCGGAAGCCATTTATGCTTGGTATGACGCTGCCCCAACATCACGTGATCGACCTCAGTGCTATTCTGACCTTGCAATCAGCACTGTTCTGGTAATTAAACGCGTATTCGGCTGACCCAGAGGGCTCCTCAGAGATTTATTGATTCCCTTTCTCTCTGATGAAACTGTTACCGCACTGCCCGGATTACACCTCCGTCAGCCGGCGTGCGAACAGGGCAGCCTGACGGCTGCAAATCGAACACCCAGCCAACTTCCCGCCCCTGAGTTGCCATAACCCGATTTGAATATGTATGATGTGACGATATTTTCCTCAGGGCCTTTCTCCATGATGCCCCGTAAAAGTATCGATACACTTCTGCTCTCCGTTGGTGCGTATAAGCTCTCTCAGTATTAATGGGACTGGATGAAGATGCTAAAATCCATGAACAGTAGCGCCCTTTCAGGGCGAGCGTCACCGCTTCGCGGTTCCGATGGTTTGCATGTCCTGAGCACCGTTTTATACTCTGCGGCATGTATATTCCACGCCCTGCAAAACTGCTCTTCACCGTCGATGACGGCTGGAACAGGTACCTAGGTTCGAACGGCGACGGCGTCAGCCCATGGGCCCGCCTTTGCGTCGAGCGCATGCTCGCCTGTGGCACCGCCAGTATGGGAGTCCGCCGCTACTGCTGCGCATCGGCCGACTGCACCCACTCCCGCTTTTTCTGCCAGAGCTGTAAGTCAAAAGCGTGCAGCTCCTGCGGTTTTAAAGCCACTGAGCAGTGGGTCTCGCAGCAGAGCCACATTCTGCCCGACTGCGACTGGCTGCACATAACCTTCACCATGCCCCACCTGCTGTGGCCCTTTTTTAACAACAACTGGCCTCTCCTCAACGCCCTGTTCGGCGCCGCCACCCGCGCCATGCTCTGCTGGGCCCGAAAACAGGGCGTGGAGGTCGGCATCTTCTGCGCCCTGCATACGTACGGCCGCCAGCTCAACCAGCATCCGCATATTCATCTGTCCGTAACCCGCGGCGGGCTGGATGTTAAGCACGGCGTCTGGCGCAGCCTTTTCTTTAAGAAGCAGCCCGTGGAGGAAATCTGGCGCGGGGCGGTCATCCGGCTGCTGCGCCACACAGTACGGACGCCGCTGGAAGGTCCACTTCGCGAAGAAGACCCGCGGCGCCTGGCGGAGCGTCAAATACCTGGGTCGCTACCTGAAGCGGCCGCCGGTGTCGGCGGCGAAGCTCAGGCACTACGGCGGCGGCGCCGTAGTGCACCACTATTACGACCACCGTACGCAGCAGCACCGGCAGCAGACGCTGACGCAGGAAGAGATGATCGGGCGCTATATCAGTCACGTGCCGGCCAGGCATTTTAAAATGGTGCGCTACTACGGCTTTTTGTCTAACCGGAAACGGGGTGAGTTGCTCCTGAATGTGTACGAAGCCCTGCAGATGGAGGCGCGGAAAAACCGGAGCAGCCGGGCTTCGCCGCGCTGATCAAAGCGTTCCTGCGTACGGACCCGTACAAATCCATCCTGTGCGGCAACCGACTGCGTTTTACCGGCGCGCAGGTCGGAAGACACGCCACGGATTTAGTGGCTGAAAGGCTGCATAACATCGACCGGAAACGATGGCTTCTGGCCCAGACAGCAGGATAGGTTAGCGTGAAAAACGGGCTTCAGGTTAAAAATGCGACGGAAACAGCATTTTATTGCCATAACTCACACGGCCTCACGTCATCACTGCGTTTCTGATAGCGGTTTTCATGGTCAGGATATTTTTGAAACGATTTTCCAGTCTCCTAACCATCAAGCTATAGCCAGTAGCTTTATCGGCTACTTAGCGCCCTAAATCAGCATGCGGTATTTGCTTAATTCTTTTACGGTTTGCGCCATACCTTGCCTTAGCAACGCTTCTAAATATTCATCAACCGACACGGGCGGTTTCCGTAAACTACTGCGCTGCGTAGTTACGGCCGAAAGCACAAGTGCTCTATTTAAATCAAATAAATCCATAACAAAATCGTCAGGATGCAACACTTCGATACCAAAGGCATCAAGAGCAGGTGCCGGAAAATCTTTAAGATTCAACGTCACAATGATTTCAGCATTGCTACGGACAGCAGCTGCGGCAACATGCCGATCATCTACATCAGGTAAATCAATGCTATCAATCAGAGGCTCAAAGCCGGTGACCAACGCATCAGGAATGGCTTTATTCATTAGCGTGGCAGTGCGTTTAATTTGATCTTCAGTTAGAACCGTTCTGTTTGCTAACAGGTTACGTTGCCACTCATTTTCGATACTGGCTGACCATTTTGGTTGGTACAATCCGGTCAGCCCCAATCGAATCAGTAAATCCCGTAGAAATGACGGGTACAGTACGCAAGCATCTAAAACTACAGGATAAGGTGTGTGGTTCATTAGTAAAGTCCAAGCTCTTGGCTTAGATCTGCCAACTCCTGCATAGCTTTATTGCTATCGCTATCTCGCTGATCCTTGTACTTCATCAAATCGGCGAAAAGCACGCGGCGATGGCGACCTGTTTTATGAAAAGGAAGCTTCCCATCTTCCAGCAGTTTCACCATATGAGGGCGTGAAACATTCAGAATATTGGCGGCTTCCTGCGTGGTCAATTCAGCATGCACAGGAACGACTTGCACCGCGTTACCAAGTGCCAGTTCACCCAAAATCGACATAAGCAACGTCAGTGAAGACGTAGGTAGTTCGATTTGATGAGTTACGTTATCTGCATCCTGAATCGAAATTTCCTGTGTTTCCATTTTTGTGGAGAGGTAGGCGGCAAGCTCCCTTTGTCCACGTACAGCTGCCTCAATCTCCCCTTTAGCCGGAAGGCTAAGGCTATCAAGAATTGAGTTTGTCATTGTTTAGTATTCCAATTGTTTAGGTTTCGGTTTTTCGGTTTCGGTTTTTCGGTTTTTCGGTTTTTCGGTTTTTCGGTTTTTCGGTTTCGGTTTTACGGTTTCGGTTTTGATATGACGGCAACTGTTATAACTGAGGTTATACGAAATAAACGGAAAACGCAATAAACGAAAATCAGGGTAAATCCTGCTCACTGCAAAGTTGTAGGTTGCGGTGTGGAGAGAAGATTGGATTTGGGGTTTCGGGAGCAACGTAACTGAACCGCTCCGGAAATCAGGAAGACAAAAGTATCAGGGATAGAGGTGTACAGAATAACTGATTAAAATCCGGTGCATTTCAGCCTGTGCGGATAGTCATCAGTATCCACTGGTCGTCGTTGCTGACGGCCTCCCAGCCACAGGTTTTCAGCAGCGCATTCAGCCCCTCAGCGCGCCCGCCAATTCTGGCCGGAACCGGCATAACCTGCGTCCCGTCATCATTAAAACCGATTTCCAGCGCGCTTTTCAGCAGAAAGATGCTGTTTACCGACGCCGTCGGCTGAATCTGACGCCGGCCGCTCCACTCACTGTCGCTCAGGACGTGATACACCCAGTCGTACTGCTTAGCCAGCTCCAGCGCGTAGGTCAGGCGAAAAAGATCGTTCTGCTCTGACAGTTCGCCTGTACAGCTGCGCCAGAGATAATCCAGCTTATGGCGCAGCCGCGCACGAACGCCGAGCGTACGGCCCTCACGAATTACCCAGTCAATATCGGTAGCCACGTCACGCGAGAACCGGCGCTGTTTTTTCGCCTGCGCAAACCAGCGGCTGATAAACAGGTTTTCCTGCGACTCTGACAGCACCAGTCCGTCTTCCCGCGCCGTGTGCAGGGCAACAAGGGCACACCATGCCAGATGGCCCGTTTTTTCCATACTTCTCATCAATATTCTCCCGCCAGCGGCAGAGCGTTGTTTCCTTTCAGACCAGAGGGAGACAGGTTATGTTTGCCGCGAAGCTTTTCCACGCTTTCCGCAGGCAGCCTTATCACCGTTTTGATGCAGCTGTCGATACAAGGAATAATGTCTTCTCGCGGACCATGGCGCCAGTCATCGCCTGCATAAAAAGCATCAAGCGCAGCAGACATATTTTCCGGGCTGTCAAAAGCGCGCACCAGAATGTAGTAATCCGGATCATGCAGAGCCGGAGCAGACCACACAACATCGATGCCGTGGCGCTGATGAAGCGGAACGCTGATATCCCGCATTATTCGGTGAAAACCGTCACCGCTGTCGCTGTGTAAGGTGTACTGCAGTATTTCGACCGTTCGTGACATTCTGGTGTCTTCCCCTGACGTTAGCAGTTTCCCTGCCCGGCAGGAAGTGGGCCTGTTCCGGCAGGTCGATGGCCAGCTGCAGATAAAGCACCTGGTCAGGCTCCCGTTTTCCTGTTTCCGCAATCTCACTGTGCACCACGGCGACAATGTTTTCGCGGCGCGAATCATGGCCGGCTTCGGCCAGCGCAAAAACAATGCTGCCCACCACCTGGCACATCTCTTCATGCTGTCGCATGAAGGCGTGTGAATACTCCATTCTGCTCTTCCTTAAACGATACGTGGCGTCAGGTGTGATTATGCCGTGAAACGGCATGGAGGCGCAAAGCGCCGGAGGCCCCGCAGCGAAGCGAGGACAAAAAAAGTATTACGGCTAAAGCCGTAATAACCCCCCTCCTGCCAGACCAGAACAACCCAGCTAGAAGCAACGCAGAAGCTGATGTGCGCCACCGGAGTGGTCACGACAAGGCGAAGCCGCAGTCGGGGCGTATCTCCGCGTTAGCGGGCCGTCAGGGCTGCTTACGGGCGTGTCACTCTAAACTTCCAGCAATACCACTTACAGCGACTCAAAAGCCTAGTTACAACATCCATCATTAAAAGCGACATCATTCCCGGCCCTTTGGGCCGGGGGCGGCGGCGCTTTTCAGGGGTGGGTCCCGGCTCAGGTGCTGCCGCTGTGCACGGTGACTCTTCTGAAATCTTTAGTATGTTGTAACTATAAGCGCGCGACAGCGCCCGCTGCAACGCGGCGGGACCAACCTGAGATGTTCACCGAACCGGCGCGGACGTTAAGTCCGCTGCAAGGGCGTGCATTCTCCTGAGCCTGTCCACAGGGCAGGCGATGAACAGGTTATTTATTTATAAGAAGTAATCTTATTTATTTAAAAGGAGTACAGAGCAGGTTTTTAAAGGAAACCACGCACTTTGAAATCACGTCGGCTGGCGCTCTGTAAGCTATACGGTTGTAACCTTACGGAAAGGGCCCTTGCAGTTAATTGTGGGTAAATAAATTCAGCGACCGCAACGGGCTTCGCCGGTCAGATTGACGGCCGTTCTGATGGCCGGATGACGGGAATGCCGGTGCAGCTGGCGACCGTTCCGCTCAGATAATGAGCGCCGGCGTGCTGCGGGCGTGCGAAATCCTCCGGCGTCAGCCGGATTTTCCACGAAGGGGGGTTATATGGGGACGGAGGCCAGACGCGAGTAGTTGTTCCCGCGCGACATCAGCATGCGCTCTTTCACGCGCCGCTCAAGCTCGCGCTTCATTGCGTCCAGCCCGCCGGTAAAGCGGCCGCTGGCGTACTCGCGCGTCAGCTGCTGTTTCACCAGGGTGACAATGTCCTGGCGGGTTCTGCCCGCGTCACGGCGGGCACGTGCACGCTTCAGCCCGTGCGACTTGCGCTCGGTCTGGTAGCTGCGGAAACGTTCGCGCACAAAACGCCAGGCCTTCGCTATCAGCTCGTCCATCCCCAGCGGCTGGAGGTGCTGCTTTTTGCGCTGCTGGTTTTCCCATTCGACGCGGCTGCGGCGCGCGGCCACCACGGCCACGTCTGAGACGTCGAGCGCCGAGAACAGCGCCGGCGTGAAGGTGATATCGGTCGGGATATTGCACCCAATCTGCGGGTCATACTCCGTCTGGTAGGTTATCAGCCCCAGCTCTGCCATAAACCTGAGCGCCCGCGTGGCGCGGGTGATGGAGAGGTTCCCACTCTTTGACTCCGTCGCCAGCCCGCACTCGATGGCCAGATTGGTGATGGAGCGCTGGACGCGGTTGGCCAGCGGGTCATAGTGGAAGCACAGCCCCTGCAGCAGCGCATCGATGGCACGACGGCGCAGCACCGGCGGCATGCGGTGACGCTTACCCAGCGATCGCACAAACGCCACGTGGACGCAAAAATCGAAACGGGACGTGAAGCCTTCGGCTTTCGCCATCAGCTTACGGCAGAACGGCAGAGTCTTCTTTCCTTCACGCGGCGTGAATGCCGGATGCGGGTTTTTGACCTGACGGTAATGGGAGAACAGGGTCTGGGCGTCAGTCACACCTTCCCGCACTTATGTTGCACGGAAGGAGTAAATGGCACAGAAACGGGTATTGCAGTTTTCTGAGCATAAAACTATACTCCCTGCATAGAGCAACAGCTTCTATACAGTTTAAGTAGGCCCCGTTAATCTTCTCTTAGTCGCCAAACCTGGTGAAGATTATCGGGGTTTTTGCTTTTCTGGTACCGGGTAGACACCTCATCAGAACCAGTTCCCTGCCACCTTATGGCGTGGCCAACCAAGAATTCACTAAAACGATCAGTAATCTAGCATCCAATGAGAAAACGTTCAAGAATGTGAAGTCTTTACATCGAGAACGCCGCGTTCAGAAAGTTCACGTTCGAGTAAGGTCTCAATAAACTGAGCTTGAGTGAGCCCTTCCTCTTCACAGATCGTAATCATCCAATCTTTAAGAGGATTTTTAACAAAAACCTTCACTTCTTTATGTGTTTCACGTTTACGCGCAATCGCGGCAAGCTGTCTTTCACTCGCCGACATCGGCTTACCTTTTCGGTAAGAACGCTTTTCTTTCGATGAGGAAGTTACTGCATTTTCGATCTGCGACATCTCTGCCTCCTCAAGGATCAAACTTGGATCGTTTGCAGAGAATACTACAGATATCTGAAATCAGCGACTTAACTTTACGCGTAAGTGTGAGCCATGTTGGCGCATGACTCACCTGGATGGATGTAGATTGCGGATCAAATGACGATGCGACTTAGTATGAAGAATGCCAGTCCGTTCCTCCGTCCCAGCGCGACTGCCAGTGCTGAAGGTAGGTTTGTGCCACTTCCGGCACCTCATTAATAACCAGCACATTCTCGCTATTCCGCGATGCAGCAGAGCGAGTGTAGTTAAAGCTACCAGCCTCAACTGTATGATTATCAACAATAATGACTTTGTCATGCATGATGGCGTAGCGACCGTTGGTGCGCAGCGGAATTCCCGCGTTCACCACGACGTTCATCGCCGCCTGGCTGGCTTTGCTCCGGTTGCCCTTTTCATCAAGCACTATCTTCACATCCACACCACGACGTTTTGCCCTGACAAGCGCACTAACCACCTCCGGAGACGTAAATGAGTAGCCCATCAGCCGAATTTCCTGCTGTGCTGACTCAATCGTCTTAAGGACCAGCTGCAACGCGCTGCCTTCAGGTGAAAAGCCGACCTGAACGGAGGATGCCGCTGCTGCAGGCTGAATACAGCTCAGCGAAAGACATACCAGACCGGACACGGCCAGCTGGCGAAAGGTGAACTTACGCATTAAATAACCTCAGAAATACTGTTCGGATGTGTTAGCCAGAAACGCCGGAGACGGGGAAAACTTGCTTTTACCCTTCTCCGGGGTTGGACAACTGAGCACGGCGAAGGCGTCAGTCTCTTTTAGCGGTATCAGTTGGCGGACGCCTGATTATTTTTTGGTATCACCGGCAGCATGACTGATGGCCTGCTGCAGGGCCTCCGCGCTGGTGTATCCCGGAATAACCGTCACGTTATCAGCACTGGCGCCGGCTGACGGGAGAACCACCAGGGCCGGGGTACCGCTGAAGCCCAGCTGCTGCGCAAGTGTGTTTATGCCATCCAGGGTCCCCTGAACATCTGGGGCTGTTTTCGCATCGAACTTCACGGCTTTTGCGGCCGCGCTGATATCAGCATCGGTCAGCTTACCCTCGTTGTGGGCGGTAGCGTAAATCGCGTTGTGATAGTTAAGGTAAGCATCGGCCCCCTTCTGCTTCCAGATCTGAAGCCCGGTTTTCGCCGCACTGAGCGACGCCGGCCAGCGCTGGCCAAATATCGGGAATTCCTTGAACACAAAGCGCACGTCCGGGTTAGCTTTTATTACCTTCTCCAGTTCCGGCGCCAGGCGGGCACAGTAGATGCACTGGTAATCAAAGAATTCAACGACCGTCACTTTCGCATCAGCAGGACCATATGATGGTGTGCCTTTATCGTTCAGCAGCGCTGCCTGATTCTGAACCACGGCGGCCGTCATCGCCTGCTGCTGCTTCTCCTGCTGTTGGGCCTGCAGCTTCTGGCTGACCTCAACCAGCACTTCCGGATGAGCCAGCAGGTAGTCTTTCGCGATTTCACCAATGCGGGCTTCCTGCTCCGGGGTAAAGGCAACGGCAGGTTTCTCTGCTGCCCCCGCCACGCCGGAGACCAGAAGGCCTGCGGCAAGCATGACTGAAAGGGTTTTATTCATGTTCATCCTGTGTTTTTCTCTTCTCGGTTGTTATCAGTTCGTTCCGTGCACGGGTGGCGACGCTTCTGACCGCCCTGCGCTGTCGTTTAGCGTGCTCCTGAGCCCTGCGCTCCACGGCATACGCCGCCTCCTCCGCACTCACCGCTGCGACCGGTTCACCGGCAAGGTTTTTACGCCACGCGCCCACCGTCATGGCGCCCAGATACGCATCCGAGCGGGTGACGGCGGCAAGGCAGCGTTTCAGCGTCTTCACGGAAATCTCCAGCCCGCGCCGGCGAATGTCATTGACCATTGCCTCCCGGATGTTGACCGCCAGGAGCTGCGGCTGGCCGTCCGTCACCAGGGCTGGCCAGCAACGCTTCAGGAGCGCGAGCGCGTCCGCAAGCGGCATGACCTTCCGGTACACCGGTTCCGGGGCAGGTTTGCGCCTGGCCGCCCGCATGGCCTCCCTCTCCTGGGCCTGTCGCTCAGCCCACTGCCGGGCTTTCTCTGCTTTTCTGGCGGCCTTCTCGTCCGCCTGCGCCTTTTTCGCGCTCTCATCCACCGCCTGCTTCCTGACCTTCCAGGCAGGCGTCGTGTTCACCACCACGGTCTTTTTACGCGTGACCCGGCCCGGACCCGCACCGTCCGGTTCACTTTTGCTTACTGCACGCTGACCTTCTGGCTCCGCTTTGCGGCGCAGCGTCAGCGTGGGGCGCCCCTGCTCTGTCATCCTGCCTCCGGATAAATCTGTTTCACGTATACTCCCCTGACTGACCCTATTCTGACACGGCAGATATCACATCACCATCAGTCCGATGACGGCAAGGTGCACCGCGTAGAACAGCGGGAAAAATTCGCGCGGCCAGAACCTCGGCACGCGGCAACAGGTCCGACTCAGCACCGTCAGGGTAACGCCGGGTATTACCAGACCCGCGATGGCAAAGGCGGGGCTGTCCGCGGCATTCAGCGCGAGTATCGCCAGTGCCAGACACAGCGCCAGCCCCGTGCGCGTGGTGCGCCGGCCCGTCATACATACGCCGCAGGCCAGCATCAGCATCACTACCCCCGCCAGCCCGTAGCTTCCCGCCGAAAACGGCAGCCAGGCCAGAACCAGCATCAGGGAGAGCGGCCACGTGCGCGGCCCGTGCCGCTGTATCAGCGCCAGTGCCTGTCCGCTGACCGCAAAGGCAAACAGAATATTGCCCAGGTCCGGGCGCAGCCCGGCCAGTATCCAGCCGCCCTGCGCCACCCCGGCCCATATCCAGAGCCGGTTCAGGGCGCGCTGCTGAATCTGCGGATGGCGGGCGAGGTTCATGGCCCAGACCAGGCCAAAGAGCGGAAACGCTCCCCGACCGGCAAGACGCAGCCAGTCATTATCCAGTCCGCACAGCATGCTGATGTGGTCGGCCACCATCAGGAGGAGCGCCACGGTTTTGATAAGGTCGGTCTGGCCCGGCGTCCACACAAGCAGACGCTGCAGCCAGCAGTCTGCCACCACCACAAGGGGGAAGAGCGGATGGTTTTCAGCGCGCATATCAGTCGCCTCCCAGGGTCTTTTCACGCTCAAGGTCTCGCACCGTTTCGCGCTCCATCTGCTGCAGGCGGTCCCGCTGCACGCTCTCGCGCACCACCTGAGACACCGCCTCATCCCGGCGGCGTTCTTCCGGCGCATCCGGCAGCGTGAGGGGAGATGCTGGCGTTTCTTTTATCCGATCCATATCCCGCACCACATCCCGGACGGCGACGTCAGCCCCTCCGGCCGGCCTGTCGCCGCTGCGGGCCATCTCGCGGACCGCCTCTTCGGCACGCTTATCCAGCTCCCGCTGCACCTCAGCCTCCCGGGCCTGCTGTGCCAGCACCTCCGGCGGCACCGTTTCTGCGGGCTGCGTACCGGTGCCATCGGGCAGGCCGTCGGCCCAGACCCGACCGCCGGTAATGGCGCCGGGGTTCCACGGTCGCACCTCGCCTTCGAGCCGCACCACCACGCCGCTCTGCGGATTCTCCCTCGCGAGCCGCACGCCCTCTTCCATATCCCGCGCCAGCAGCGACTCGCCGTTACGGCTGGCCTGCAGACCCGCAAACGCCGCGTCCCCGCTGCCCATCACCCGGCCTTCACCAGCGAGCCCCTTAAGCTGCCCGTCTCCGGACGTCAGGGCGCTCAGCCAGACGCCCGCCTGCCTGCCGTTGCGGTCGAAGGCCGGGAGCGCCACGTGCGGCTGCGGATATTTACGCCCCGGCGAGATAAATTTCGCCATTGAGCCCTCAGGCTGCAGCCCGGCCTGGCGCAGCGCGGCGCGACCGGCAGGCACCTCACCCTGCGCTTTTGCCGTCGCCGTCAGGCGGACGGCATTCGCGACGGCGCGGTCGCCGCGCGGCTCCAGAATGTCATGCGCCGTACTTTTCGCCTGCGATTTTTCCATCGCGGCCACCCACTTGTCCCGGTTGTCGGTATAGACCTGCGCGTGCTGCTTCATGCGGCTCAGCGCCACGTAGGCCGACTCGAAGCTCACCATCCGCTTACGTCCGCCGTCCGTGCCCTGCAGGGAGATGGAGAAGGGTTCGCTCGCTCCCTGTGAGCCTTCAACGGTGACGGCATAGGCCAGGTCGATGTGCTGCTCTGCCTGCTCGGCTGACGGCGTGAGCGTACGGGTCTGTTTCCCGTCCGACAGCGTGACGCTGTCACCTTTTATCTCACTGACCGACCAGACGCTGTTGGCCACGAAGCCCCGCTCGTTGTCGCTTTTCGAAAAGCGCATCCGGTCGCCTTCCGACACGGTAATGGTGTCCTGACGGTAGAGCGTGACGCCCTCTGTCGCCGCCTGCGCGGGCGACAGGCTGCGGGTGTTGCCCTGCGCATCCTTCAGCATCACCAGGTGCGCCTCCCCGTCCAGCGCCTCAATGCTGTAATAGGTGCTGTCCAGCAGAACCAGGCTGTCGCGGGATGCCTCCCACGTTGCCATGCGCCGCAGCTCCCCGTCGCGGATATTGGCAGGCGTGAGAACCGGCAGCGTGACCTCTTTTTCGCCCACCTCGCCGGCACCCTGACGGGCGTCATGAATCATGGCGTTCACCTGGCGGCGGTCGGCGTTCAGGGCGGTGATAACGATGGTCTGCGCCTGCGCCTCTGACGTGCGCCCCGTGTAGTCCTTCACGATGGCCTCGAGCAGCGTCGCGGGCTCCCCGCCGGGCAGCAGGTCACCGGCCGCCATGGCTTTCGCGATGGCCTCCTCCCGTTCGCGGCTGAACTCCATGACCGAGCTGTCCGGCTGCCAGGAATCCGCCCTGCGCGGCACCTGTGCCGGCGCCACGCGCTCAATGGTCGTCAGGGCGCTGCCGATATCGCGGCTAATCAGGCTGTAGACGGCAGGTTTAAGCTCCGGCGTCTGGCGGACAATCTCCTGCATCACCGCCACGTCAATGGCGCTGCGCTTCTGCAGCAGGCGGAAGGGCTGGCCCGGGGCGATGGACTGCAGCTGGTCGGTATCGCCGCTGGAGACCGCGCGACCGCCGCCCCCGGCAATCAGGCTGTACGCCTTCGCCATGTCGGCGTTACCGACCATTGAGCTTTCATCCACGAGAAACAGCACGTTGCTGAAGTCCGGTCGTTCGCCGCCGCGCAGCTGCTGCTGCGTGTCGTGAATAAAGGCCGCCAGCGTCTGCGTTTCGGGTACGCCCGCGTCGCGCATCTCGCTCACCGCCCGGTGGGTGGGGGCCACGCCGATAACCCGCGGCTGCTCCCGTTCCGGCAGCGTGCCGATGGCCGACATGACCGCCTTAAACTGGGTGGTCTTACCCACCCCGGCGTAACCCTGCACCAGGGTAAAGCGGTCGGGGGATTCAAGTATCATGCGCGTGGCGTTCCGCTGCCCGTCGGTCAGCCCCGCCAGCTGCGCGTCCGGAACCTTATCCATAAGCGGGGTGACGGCCTCCTTTCCCTCCAGAACGTGGCGGAGGATACTTTTCTCCGCATTGTACGACTGGCGTGAGACCAGCAGCTGCAGGCCGTTTCCAGGCGATACCGGCACCGACAGCAGGGCGCCGCTGCGTATCTGCCGGTCCGCCTCCTTTTCGATGACCTGCAGGCTGAGGCTGTCCTGCTCAAATTCTTTCGCGGCGGCCATCAGCTGCGGCTTCGTGAACGCCAGGCCGTTCCCCTCCAGCACCGGAATGGCCAGGTGGATGGCCTGCTGCTCCGGCGTGTGCAGCCCGGCCTTCTGGTGCGCCAGGGCATCATCGAGCCTGTCATGCCCCGCCGCATCCTTAATCTGTTCAGACACGACGCTCCAGGCAGACTGACGCGACAGCTTCTCCGTCGTTTTCTGCGCCGTCTGCGCGGAATAGAGCTGCACCGCCCTGCCGCTGAGCGCCAGTTTGTTCAGCGTGGTGTTATCCAGCTCGCGCTGCGACAGCGAGGCAAAGACAGTGGCGCTGTCGCTCACCGAGCGGCCCGGCGACTCCACCCAGCCCTGCCCTACCTTCGCGGCGGTAAACGGGCTGTCGCCGGCGGGCAGGACCACGTCAGCCTTACGCCCGGGCAGGCTGACGACGAGCCCCGCCTCCCCGAGGGCCTTAACGGTCACCGTATCGCCTCCCTTCAGCCGCGTCCCCTGCGCCTGACCCAGCACCGCCAGGCGGTCGCCTTCGGCCACGTGCAGCATTCCGGTGCGGTACAGCGACCAGCTGCTGTTGAGTTCAGACAGGCGGGTCACCCGCGTCTCACCCTGGGCGTTGCGCAGCGTCAGGCTGTTGTTGCGGCCCGTCACGCGGTCAATGACAAAGCGTTCCCGGCTGCGTGCTTCGGCATTCCAGCGCTCCATGACCATCCCCTCCCGGTAGTGGTCGCGCACCTGCTGATGGCGGCTGTCGAGCCAGACCGGCTCCAGCGTAGTGATACTGACCTCCCGCTCGCCCAGCACCTTTTCCGCCTTAAGCGCCTCGCGGACTACGCCTGCGAGCACCGCCTGCTCGCGCGGACCGGTGACCTGCGCCACGCTGTGTTCACCTGCGCGGACGCTTCGGGCAAAGTCAGCGGCCAGGCGGTCATACCGCTGCCGCCGGTCAGGCTCGCTGATAACCGAGACCTGCGTCTTCTCACCGCCCTGCCACGCGAGCGTGCTCACTCCCGCTTCCTTCATGACGGTGAGGGCGCTGCCGGTCCCGGTGCGCTGGCCGCTGTCGGCTATCAGCAGCTGGACGTTATGGCGCAGCGCACCGTCGAGCAGCGTGAGCGTTTCTTTCAGGGTCAGCTTCTCCCCCTGGTCCACAATCAGCATGCTGCCGGGCGTAAAGGTCATGCCCTCCGTCAGCTCCCGCCTGTCAGTGATATGCTCGCCGCTGAGGCGCTCATCCTGCATAAGGGCGCTGCGCGAGCGCCTGTCGGCGGCGATAATCTGCACGTCACGCCCCTGTTCGCGCGCCATCATCGTCAGTTCCGCCACGCGCTCACGCTGACCGGCCGCCCCGCCCTGACCCGAAATGATCGCCACGGGCGGACGGTCCTGGGCCAGAACGCTCACGGCATCACTGTATGACCGGCTGCGGGGCACGCTTTTATCCGGAAAAATGTCAGCCTGCCCCGTCCGCTGTAAATCGCGGGTCATCGCCGACACCGACAGCTCATCCAGCACGTGGATGTTCGAGGTAAACAGCCCCTTCTCTTTATCCAGCGGGATGAGCTGCTCATTTTTTATCGCCGCATCGATGCCGTCACGCGCCATCTCCACCATGCCCGACCGCGCGGGCAGCTGCCCGAGGGTGGTGGCCAGCAGTTCGGAATACGTGAACCGCGCCCGCCGGTCGCTCAGCATCGCGATGGCCTGCCCGACGCTGCTGTTAATATCAATGGCTTCAGGCGCCGTTGCGGGAATATTCCCCTGCACAACCCGCAGGTCTGCCGCCTCGCGGTAGGCTTTAATGTCAAACCCCTTCTCTTTCAGGGTCTGCATCCACTCGGCCATG
Source organism: Enterobacter cloacae complex sp. 394I7 (assembly GCF_057320345.1). Taxonomy (NCBI): domain Bacteria; kingdom Pseudomonadati; phylum Pseudomonadota; class Gammaproteobacteria; order Enterobacterales; family Enterobacteriaceae; genus Enterobacter; species Enterobacter cloacae complex sp. 394I7. The sequence continues at coordinate 57,958 of NZ_JBXWCR010000010.1, forward strand.
CGCTGTTCGGGGTCAACCTTCTGCTTCGACTGGCGGGTATCGAGCGCCGCCACGTCGCGGGACTTCAGGGACGCGTCATCCCCGACCGCCTCGCTGATGGTCCTGCTGCGGCTGGAATACGGCTCCGTCGGTACGCCCTTCAGCTCCCACATGCCGTGTTTGCCGACCGTCTCAGTCTCATAGCCCATCGCCGCGACGTCATCCTTCAGCGCGGCACGATACAGGCGGCCAAAGGCAATCTGGTTGGCGTAGATATTCTCAATAAACCCGGTTTTACCCACCTTGTCGCTGCTGAGCGTGCGCCACTCATCGCCATGCTGAGTGACGTTGGCCACCACGGCGTGGGTATGCAGCTGCGGCTCCTGGTCGCGGCTGGTATCGTGGTTAAACAACGCCATCACCAGGTTGCCGGTCAGCTGCGTCTCGCTCCTGCCCTCCGTCATAACCCGCGTGGAGGCCATCGCCTCTATCTGCTTAATGGCGGTCTCCACCGCGCGGTTGTGGGCCTCAATCAGACGTTTATCGCCACCGAGCATGGCCATCACGGAGACACTTTTGGGCGCAGAGAAGGTGAAGTCGTAGCCCGGACGGTGTTTGTTCGCCCCGTCCTGAGTCCGGCTGAGGTCGCTGCCGTCCGGCAGGCGTCCCTCAAGAACCTTCGTAAAGACCTTCTGGTACACCCCGCCGCTGAGCCCCAGCGCTTCAGCCCCTTTTCCGGCCCAGCGCTCGCCCATACTGCCGATAACGTAGTAGTTGTCCTTGTCGGTGTAATAATTGCCCGCGCTGCCGGCGGATTTTACCGATCCGATGCTCATCATCAGATGTATCCTCCCGGCTCAAGATCCTTTTCAGGCGCCCGGTGAACGTTGATGTTCACTTCTTCACGACGCTGCCTCTCCTGAGGAGACAGTTCGTCCTGCTCCGCCTGCCACGCCTCCCATGCCGCCATATCCACCACCTCACCGCTTTCACTGATGCCGGGCGGCAGCTGTTCAGCCTCTTCCGCCTTTGTCTTCAGCTCAGGCTCCACGCCGCCGGTGCCGGCGGCACCCGTTACGGATGCGGTATCTGCAGCTCGGGGGGCGGTTGCCGGCTGCTGTGGCTGCTGTGGCTGCTGTGGCTGACCAGCATTCTCCGCACCGCCCTCTGGCGCGACAACATCGGCATCCGGTTCAAAGAGCATGGCGATGCTGCGGGATTCATGTTCACGTGCAGCCAGCGCGGCATTCAGGCGTTCCTCCGCTTTCCCGTCGATGGTGCGCGGAATGAATTCCGGTGCCACCTTTGGACGCTGCTGATACTTCAGCGCCATTTTCACGGCAGGATAAGGTCCGGGAAGCGTGACGTAGCAGGAGAGATCCGGCAACGTCTGGACGTCGGAGTAACTCACCAGGGTGACGCGCTCCATGTCCTTGCCGACCGAGGTACCGTCGCGTACCGGGTCCACGCCGTAGGAATACTGCTCGGATGCCTTGAGGATTTCTTTTTCACCGATTTCGCCGGCGGCGAAATCGGCGATATTGCGCGACGGCGAGCGGAAGAAGGCACGGGTGTTCAGCACGTCGAACAGCGTTTCCGCCGGCTTCTGCCCGTAAATATCTTCCAGCTGGGCGTAGGACTGAATGCCAATGACGTAGCAGCCGCCAAACTTACGCGCCTCCGGCAGGATCTCAACCAGGTCCGGCAGCTTGTGCAGGGTCGGCAGCTCGTCGGCGAAGATCCACACGCGGCGGTTACGGTTTTCACCCATAGCCAGCAGCCCGCGAATGGCGATGGACAACCACATGGAGATAACCGGCTTGAGGGAAGCGTGGGTGTCAGCATTGGAGGAGATAAACAGCCAGCCGTTTTTACCATCCTCACGCACGCCGCGCATCCAGTCGCGTATGGTGAATGACTCGCCGTTATTTTCGATGCCCTGCAGGTAGCGTATGGCCTTGACGTAGTTGGTCAGCACGGCGCGGATGGAGATGGCCGTTTTCTCGATTTTCTCTTCCACCAGGTTCGCCGCTGGGGAGTTTTTCAGGTACGAGCGCAGCTTCTCAATCTTGATGGAAAGCAGCGTGTCGACCAGCTTGCTGTAGCTGCGGTCCTTGTCGTTGCGCATCAGATAAGCGGCTTCGGCAAAGATGGTACGTCCCGACCCCTGCCAGAAGGGGTCTTCCTTCGTGCCCATAGGAATAAGCGTGTTGGAAACGTTGTCGAAGTCAGGCTGCGTCAGGCACTCCCGCCACAGGTCCCATGCAGCGCAGCGCGCATCCAGCGGGTTAAGGATTTTATCCGTGGCCGGATCATAGTAGCTTTTGACGAACTCACAGGAGCGGTCATACACGATGACCATATCGCCACGCTGGCGGGCGTAGTTCATCAGACGGCGGATAACTTCTGATTTACCGGCCCCGACTGTGCCGTGCAGACAGAAGTTCTGGATCTCCGAGTCCTTAATAAGCGGCAGCTCACCGATTTTGATGTCGGATGCGAGACCGTCGCGCCTGAGCATTTTCGCCACCGCTTTCGGGTCATCAGTCAGCTGGCGCCCTCCCGTTATCTCGTCCTCACTCTGCTGCTTACCCTGATGGCCCAGAATCCAGGTGGTGACAAAGAAGGTAATAACGCACACCACGGCCGCGATGATGGCGGCAAGAATAAAGGCCGTCCAGACCTGGTCGGCGCACCACTGGATATATCTGTCCTGCAGTATTTGCTGCGCGTTGTACTTCAGCTCATGGCCGTAATAACGGATGGTATAGACAGGCTGGGATTTAAAAATATCGCGCATGGGGGCCAGCGTCTGACACCAGTAATAAACCATGCCGTTCACGAACGTCTGCCAGGTCAGTTTAACCGACAGCGTAATCGCGACAATGATGCCGAAGAGAATGACGAGGCAGTACACGATGATATTGGCGATCTGACTGAACATACGGATGCGCATGCTCGCGATCTGACCGCCCTGGGTCATATCCTTTGCATTAAAACTCATGATGTATGGGTCCGGTATAAATGGGGTTTAGACGGTTATGATAAGGCTACATTCAGGAACGGCTACTTACTGGCCTGGCAAATAAGAGGTCACTTACGGAAAAAGAATATCCACAGCAGTATTAACAGAACTGAAAATGGAACAGCAAATAAAGCATTCGGATAATCACTTTCGATACTCACTACTAATGCAAATACCGACATATTAATTCCTTTATTCACCTGCCCTGCCGGCAACCCTTCCCGGCAGCACAAAGGATTTGCGCCACCGCTCTGCATTTTTCTTATATCAACAGAGAATGAGGAGAACAGATGCTATTCGGACTGAGTGATCCAGAGGAAAGGGCGGAAGAAACCGCCCCTGGTATTAATTAAAGAATGTTCGCGATAGATTTAGCCAGCTGATCTTCAAGCACAGGCTGGGCTTCGGGGAATTTCAGATTAACTTTGTTCGCATTTGATACCACACGGGTCTGATATTTATGCTGGTTCCCCTGCTCGGTGCTGGTCTGAATTTTGGCACCGGAGGTTCCCTGGCGAAGGGCGGCGATGTTGTCCGTGGTCACGGTCGCTTTGGTACGCTCGGCAATCTGCACATCCGTGATCATGGTGTAGTTGATGTCTTCGACCATCGCATCAGCGGCCATGCCAACAAGGCCGGCAGCAAGTCCTACGCCCAGAGTGGCTCCAGCAGAGCTGGAATTATAGGCGGTAATACCGGCACCCAGCGCGGCCCCTGCCGCTGCACCTTCGTAGCCACGGCTGAGCCAGCTTTGTGACTCACGAAGGTCCATTTTATCGGCCTTAAGTACGTTCGCCTGAATCCAGTAGTAGGCTTTATCCGGCGAGGTCACGACCTGGTAGCCTTTGGCTTTAACAGCTTCGGTAATTTTAGACTGGAGCCCGCTCATGTCTTTATCAGACGTGTTTTTGATCTGCAGGAAAACGGTACGCTCGCTTGATGGTTCAAGCCAGACCGTTTCGCTCATCTGCGTTTTGACCTCAAGGTTACGTTTCTTAATTGCTGTGCTCATCGCACCACACCCTGAGAGGGAGAGAATCGCACCTAATAAAATTACAGAAGTATACTTATTTAACTTCATCCTGATTTCCTTGTTATCTACTTAGTTATGCTTTTTAATATTCCTAAGAACGATCTGACCTGTAAATTACCCTCCTAAAATTTCCATCCCATAGGATAATTATTTTCGCTATTGTAATTAATTCTTTCGAAAGATGGCGGTACTGATTCTTGGCTGATTGAAGAAGCATCCTTACCCTTCCTTCTCTCAACCCAACGATTCATTCTAGTTTCCCCTTGGGCCTTGATTAAATCCCATATTGTCCCAGCAATGAATGCCGTCACTACAAAAATAGGTGAGAAAATCGCGAAAACTGGAAATATTAACAACCAGAAAAAATTAGCAAAACTGTTATGTTTAGAAACATGTCGTCTCGATCTGATTTTCATCATCAATAAAATGAACAGAAGCTGCCAGATAAAAACAAACGAAGCCATGAAAACTGTTTCTGGAAGTTCCCAGCCAGCGATGACACATGCAATAAGCAGAACAACGGTCACCAGACATATCTGAAAGACATTTCTCATTTATCCCCCTTAATCGCTAATCTTTGCGATAATTTTTTTGATACTCCTCAGCCTTTTTCATCAATTCTTCAGGGCTGTCAGCGCCGGGTAAACTTTTCTGCGCACTTACTTCAGCAGTATATTTATTATCCTGCGTCATGTCCTCTTTTTTATGATGGTTTTTTAAGGTGTTGTACTCATTTTCAATGTTTTCTGATTTTCCAGTGATTTGAACGTGCGTTCCGCCGATACTTTGATTGTTAACAGAGACCATGTTGTCTACCTTATCTTTAACGTTGTCTGTTATTCCACTGGACATTGTGCGTTCCTCTATTGCATCCCGGTGAGACTGGTGGTCAGCCATAACAGCCTCTTTGTTTCCGCCCGATGAAATCCCCTGCATCGAGGTCCCAATTTCCGATCGTCCTGAGGAATACGCCGTATCAACAGCTGGTTGAACCTGCTCCTGAACGAACGACCAGGCAAGCTCTCTGCGCTTACTAGCCACTTCAGGCGAAGCAGTATCTGTCAGCAGCGTGTCGGCATCATGTGGTGCCTGCTTACGAACGTATTGGGCAAACTGCTGGTTCAGGTCCTCATTAATCTGACCACTCATGCTTTCGGTACGGGACGCCATTTCAGCATATTCCTTGCTGCGCGCCTGGCTGGTCGAGTACTGCTCGAGACTTTGTTTTGCAGAGCTAAGTGACGCAGACAGCTGGTCGGCGCGTGAGGCGGCGTTGTTATCAGTATGGCTTCCGGACTCACTGACCTTGCGGCTGGTAAAGTAATCACTGGCCTCTTTAAAGTCCTGAGAAGCTTTCGCATCTACATCATGACGCGCATCTTGACTTGAACGTGAACTACTGCTTGCTTGATGCATGTCATCATCAGTAAAATCAATACCGGCCTTAACACCAGCCTGGCCGCTTAATTCAACGCCATTCCCTAAAATCTTGAGCCCCGTGCTTCCTTTAGCATTTACATCGCCGTAAATCCCAAGTGAATCACGTGTGCTTCTGGTCGCCAATTCCTGAGTCGCCTGATCATTACTGATGTTATGCGCTTTCGCATAACTCTCGACCGCACTGCGCATCTTACTGGCCATCATGGAGTCCTGCGCGCTCATCGTGCTGTCGGCGCCCTGCGTCATCGAATCGCTGCTCCCCCGGTTGGTGCCAAACTGGCTGAGAGTCTGCCACGTGCTTGACATGCTGCTACTAAAGCTCTGCATCGCGCTCTGGGACTGCGTCTGGGCCTCGCGCGCCATCTCCTGCTGCGCTGAGGCCAGTTGACGGGCAAAATTAATACTCACGGGCAGCTTACTCGCGGCTTGGGTGGAGTCAGTCACGGTACTGCCGTCACGCATCTGTGTGGACGTTGCTCCGTTGCCCAGCTGCTGACTCATCTGGCCAAACATGGTCGAACTGTTGGTATTCCAGCTGTTGCCGCTCACATTCTCGGTCTGCATGTTGGCGTAGGAATAGTTCCCGTCGATTGACCCTGCCGCCGCCGTTGCCGCCGGACTGATGGCCGAGGACGCCAGGTGGCTGTACAGATTCGAGAAGCTGGAGCCCAGACCTTTCAGCATCCCCCATGCCAGTGGCGGGATAAGCATCGACAGATAGCCCGCCGTGGTGGCCAGATCCGAGTATTTAAGTTGCACCTGCGACAGCTCAGAGAGCACCACCGGCGAGCCGTTGGCTTTCGCATAGAAGGTCATGCAGCTGTTGAGGATGGCGTAAAGCAGCGGCCAGCTCTGCACCCACATGATAGCCAGCACGTACCCCTTCAGCACATTAAGGGTAACGGCGTTAAACATCCCGCCCAGTACCATCAGGGGGAATATCCCGATAATCAGACCGACTATCAGCGTCTGGGACATGGGCAACGAGCGCAGGGCCACCTGCCCGACCGTTGCGTGCGCGAGCCGCTGCTTCTCCATTGAGGACGTGGTGGCGATGTTGAGCAGGCTTGAGGTATCGCCGTTGCGGGCCGCATAGCCCATGATACCGTCGCGCAGGGCATTCATCGTCACGTTCTGGCGGATAATTTGCGAGGCGCTCTGCCCGGAGTTATAAAAATAGTTATAGCTTTCGCCGAGCATCTGGCTCAGGAGCAGGTCGGGATTCGGACGTCCGCCAAACAGCCAGCGTGCGTAGTAGCTCCAGCTTTTTCCTCCGGTCTGGGTATCAAGGCCCAGCTTCTGTTTGAGGATCACTGCGGCTTCTTCGCAGGATAAAAACGCCTTTATCTCCGTTTGTCCGTTATCACCGCTGGTCGTAAACTTCTTATAGTTCTGTACCTGACGCAGCGGACTGGGTTTAGAAAAGATAATGGTGTAGGGATCGGTGCTGTTCATCAGTTCGTCCAGGGTGTACTTCCCGTTGAGGAAGATGTCGCCCATCACGCAGTTCTGCACATAGTCCGCAAAAAGCGTGGTGATTTCAGGATTTTTTGACAAAAAGTCGGTGCTGCGCGCGACCAGATTCGCGCCGAACAGCATCCCGGTCTTGCTGTAGGTCACGCTGTCCGGCTGAGAAAAGACCATCTCATAGCCCTGCACCAGCGCGTGCCCGATGGTGGTCGTCAGCGACGCCGGCAACGCCAGCCCGACGGGCACGTTGTCAACCTGATAAACCTTCGTCAGATCGCTGTTGTCAATAATCTGTACCGGCGTGCGCACGCTCACCAGAAGGGACATCAGGACGATGGTACCTATCCAGCCCAGCATATCCATCACGTTGTGACGGCGTATCCAGGTGATGGCCACGACGAGCACAGACAGCGCGGTCACGATCCGGCGGATAATGACCCAGTTGTCCGTGTTCATAAAGGCCACAATGGCGTTCAGCGTCTGGCTCAGCCAGTCGCCGCCCGCGATAACGTAAATCGCCTGCATCAGCGCGCTCCCCCGAAGTGATAGTTGTTCTGATAGCGCTGCAACATCCGCGCCGAAACCTGCTGGCGCATGTAGCTCATCTGGCGGTCAACAACCAGCAGCGCATCCTGCTGTACCTGCACCTGCGCCTGGAATGAGGCTATCTGTCGCGTGGCCTCGTTGAGGTTGTTATTGATGCTGTCGATAACGGCCTGGTCATAGTTGCCCGTTGCCATCAAGGCGCGCGCCTGCTGCACCATCTCCTGGATGTACTGGAGCAGAATGTCGTAGCCGATATAGTCCGTCAGCTGGTAGACGAGGCTGTCCGAGACGCCCAGCATCATCGGATCCACCAGGTACTTGAACACCGGGATGGTGGTGCCGGAGATAAAGCCCTTCTCCTTCTCGGTCAGCTTTGTGTCGGTTGCAGCCTTGTTCTGGATGCTGGAGAGAATGTCCTTGATCTGATTCTTCAGCGCGTTCTTTTCGGTTATGGTGACGGTCGCGTCGGCCACCACCTTCAGGCACTTCTCGCTGTCGTTGCAGTGGTAAATTTTCGCCGTGCCGCCCTCCATCACGGCCTTAATAATGTCACGATCCGTGGTGCGGGCAGGCAGCGGCGTGATGTTACCCTTCTCGTCAAAAATCAGGGTGCCGGTGAGCGTCATGATGAACTCCCTGAGTTCTTTATTCCCGCTGAACATGCCGTTCTTGCCGAGCGCATTCCAGATGATATTGATGTTTTTAGTGATGCGCTCTTTATCAGCGGTACCGGCCTTGTCGCGCACCTTGTCGAGGCTGCCGCCCACGGTGCAGCCCTGCCGGGATGCCGCCCAGTCTGCAAACATGTTGCTCTCGCCGGCAATGTCCTGGCAGACCTTCTGCTGGGAGACCTGGGTGCGCGGAAACAGACCGCCGACAATCCCCTGCGCCGCCTGGCAGGAGCTGAGGTTCATGCTGTTAATGTCGCTGGCCATCTTCTGCAGGAAGTCTTTAGCAGTCTTGATTTCCGGTACCGTGGTCTGCAGCGCCAGATCGAAGAAGTATCCGGCCGCATTGGACATAATCTGCTTGGCGAAACGCTGCAACTGATCGCTGTTAATAAAGCTGAAGGAGCCCAGATAGGCATCGATGCCGCCGCAGCCGGCGTTGATGTCGGGCAGCGTCATGGAGATAAGCTGGACGGTTTTCACCTGCGTGCGCGCGTAGAGTGAGCCGCCCGTGGCGTAGCCCGCGGCCTGGCCCTGCCAGACCTGTGGCTGGCTGGTGTTGGACGCAAAGCCCAGCTTATTAAAGAAGGTGTTCATGTCACTGTTCACGTCGGCACTCACGCTCGCTGAACACGCAAGAAGGAGGCCACACAGTATGGAGAGAGGTTTACGGACGAACATCGGCACCCTCCCGACTCGCCTGCAGGGCGAGTTTTCCCATTTTTCGTTTTAGTATGAACATTTGCCCTTTCGTATAAAGCGAGTTCAGGATTGCATAAACGCCACCTGCAACGGCAAGCCCGCCGCTCAGCGCGATAAATATCAGTGGAATGGCGTACATCAACACGTTCCACAAATCTTTCACCTGCAGGTGACCGTCCCTGAGCCAGTCGCCGACGCAGGCATTGAAAACGTATGTCATAAAGACGCGCGACAGCACGCTGGCAATGAGCAAAATGCCCGCCCACTCAGCATAAACGCCGAGCCGTGCGTCCTCTTTCCGTGCCCTGAGCGCGATTAACTCTGGCGTCGTAGCTCTCTGAAGCATTCCGGAAGTCATCATGTCGTGTTCCTCTGCATTGTTCTGATCAGCCATTGTTACCCACTCCGCGCATCTGAAGGACCGTATCCATGCGGGCCATAAAGCCCTGTTCGTCGGTCGCGCCCTGCAGCAGGGGCAGGGCTTCAAGGGTGTTTACGTTGACGAGAAAGGTGGTTGGCGTGGCCACGGGCAGGTTGGGGAAAAAGGTTTTCATCACCTCCGGCGGCGCGGGCAGCGCTTCGGGAAAGGACGCATCCCCCTGACCGTCGATGGTGTAGGCCATCACCCCAAACCCCACCCGTGCCGACAGCGACTTCAGGACCGGATCAAACTGGTGGCAGTACGGGCAGTGGCCCTGCATAAACAGCACGACCTTCCAGTCGGCCAGATTGACCTGGCGCCCGTTGCTGAGGCGGTATAGTTGGTGAACTCGCTGCGGCTGATGTTCTGCGCTTCGCACTGCGTCTGCCCCGTTTTGCCGATGATGGTATCGGCGCGGGACTGGACATCCTGGCTGGCCTTAATAAACGGCGCATCGGGTGAAATGGGCTCCTTCGGGTTGTTAACAAACGAGTCGGTGACGGCTTTTGTGGCCTCATTAGTAGTCCAGCCCGTGGTACCGTCCGCTTTCAGCGCACCATCACCGGTCGCCGTCACGCCGCCATAGTACTTTTTCTCACCGGGTGAGGCGGTATAGTTGGGGATAGACGCTGAGGGGTTAAAGTTTTTCAGGCTGCTCTCCCCCTGCCCCTGTACCTGACGGGCAAAATCAGCCCCCGCCCTGTACTGCGCGTCAGCATCGGCAAATGCATTTACGCCCGCCATCGTGGTGGCAATGGCCAGCACCGGTATCAGTATTGCTCTTTTCATCTGGCCTCTCCTTTATTAAGCAACTGTTGCGCTTCATCCCTGCACTCGCCCTTCTCCACCACCTTTTCCAGCGCCTGCTTCAGATGAAGATTGCCACGGATAACGTCATGGCCACGTTCGCAGTACACCACCAGTGAAGGCACACTGGCGATCCCGTATTCGCGAAAGCGGGTGGGATCGATGGCGACGCCGCTGGCTGAACCGTCCTGAACAAGTGCCATCACGGCGGTTGCCGTCGTTTTCATGTCGTTGTTGACCATGCCCCGCAGGGTGGCGGGAATGTCGTAGCGGCGCGCCTCGGTCAGCATGCGCTTAAGCACCGCCTGCGGGATGGCAAAAGAGACGAAATAGAGCGCGCCGTGCGTCGGTTTATCCTGCTGGTCCTCGCGCTGGCGCTGTTTCAGCTCCCCGATAAAACGGGCGTCGTCTGCTGAAAGAGGGTTCTGGCGCACCTGCTGCTCCAGCATCTGGCGCAGCGGCGCGTTGTCCTGCCCCCTCAGCTGCTGGCTGAAAGACTCCTGCTGACGAATAAACTCGCGGTTCGCCTCATCAGCCCCTGACGCCAGCGCAGTGCAACAGTATGCTGACAGCAGCAGCGCCGCCGTCAGACCGGACAGAGTTTTCATGGAAGTTTCCTTTTTCTCAGAGGAAGACGCAGTTGCGCTTGCGCCAGAGCAGATAGCCGTAGTTTTTCTTCGTGTTCGGCGGGTTACGCCCCGTTTCCCAGCGCATGACGGTGCGGCCGAAGGGATGGCACTGCGCCGCATCCGGGAACATGTTCACCATCTGATAGCGCCAGCGCTCTTTCGGGATAATGGGAGACGGGTATTCGAAGCAGACCGCGCGGTCCGCCCCCACGCTCTCCAGTATCTGGCCCTGTCGGTGAAGCTTGAACGCCATGCGCTCACTGACCAGAACGGAAGACTGCAGGGGGCTGGACTCATTGCTCACCCAGCCGTTAAAGGGATACATCGAGCCCTGCGAGCCAGCGCACCAGAACAGCGGGTCGAGAGGCTTATTTACCGCACTGGCTATCGCGTCGGCCGCACATGCGCCCTGCGCGATGGGGTTGGCAAAAATGACCGCCTCCGGATTCAGAATGGAGGTCAGGGCGCTGTCCCCCCATGTTGGGTCGATTTCAGACAGGTATCCGATATCCAGGTCCCCGCCCTGCAGGCACCCGAGAGAGGTGATGATATTGAGCCAGTACGTCAGCGGATATTTGTACCAGTGCACATGGTAGAACGCGCCATTGACCTGTTTGTCATCTTTTTTGGCGGTGCCCATCCCCATTTTCCCGAGATTAACGGTAAATCCGCCGAGGTTCACCATGCAGCCCGGAGAACGCGCCACATCGGTCATGGCCATCGGCTCCCAGTACCCTATTGCCAGGCCGACGCGCTGAAATACCGGGGGTGGCATGGGACAAAACTGTATCGGGCTACCGGGATTGGACGTGTCCGGTAAATCCCCGCCCGTGACTTTTGTGCTGCCGAGCGACAGGGGAAACATGCAGCGCCAGCAGATATCGGTGATCGGATTGACGAAGCGCCCTTCGCAGGCGGCGTCCGCCGCCGCCATGTGGCTGTTACCCCACAGAAGCAGTCCGAACAGAGAGACGGTCAGTATTTTCACCGGACACCTCCTGCGTCATGCTGCACCATATCGGGCGGAATAATTTCCACCTGCAGGCGCTTTCCGCTGGGTGCCGCCGTTACCCTCGCCGGCACCTGGCTTATGCCGAACCGGGTGGTCAGCACCCCGTTCTGGTCGAAGAAAATGCGGCTGTCGAGCTTCTCCGACGTCTGCGGAATATTGCCCTGAACCAGAATAATGCGGGTGATCAGGGTGTCAGGCTTCTGTCGCTGTACCCACGCGAGCTGATCCGCATCGTCGCCGTTGATAAACAGCAGCGTTTCGTTAAACGGCACCACATCAAGCGGATTAAAGATCTGCCCCGCCTGAGCAAACACGTTGCCCCTGTCGTCGGCAAGCGCCTTGTCCACCCGCACGCTCGGATCAAACCAGCGCCGCTCGTAGCGCACCGCGCGGGTTATTCCCTCAACGGCAGGCGGTCGCTGGCTGTTGCGCACCACGCGCGCCTTAAACTCCGCCATCTTTTTGTCCATTTCGCCGGACTGCGCCAGCGTCTGCAGCCGGCTTTCGATAACGTTCAGCATATCCGGCTCCGCCACCGGCCAGAGATCGCCCCACGTCCCGAGGTCAGCGGCCGTCACGCTGCCGGTCAGCAGCGTCAGGCCAAGGGCAAGGGCGCGCATCACGCCCCCTCCTTCATCCGGCGGGCCACGTCTGTCTGGATTTCACGCGTGATATCCGGCGCCCCCTGCACCACGGCAGGCGCGACAAGGATGAGGGCACGATGTCGGACCTGCCAGTCCCGGAGGCTGGCCTCCAGTGACGCGTTAAAGCGGTCTGAGAGTGCTTTTGTCTGCGCCTCGTCCAGCGACCGGCGACCGGCGCTGTCAAAGAAGGCATCCACCGTGGATTTCATGTTGAAGGCCACAACCACAGGACGGTTAAGCTGGCAGACCAGCCAGCTTACGCCTGCGCCCGCAGCCAGCGTGCCGGCAATCAGCGCGGCGTTAATGAGTACGTGTTTTTTCATGAGATGGTCTTCCCTTCATGCTCGTGAAGCCAGCGCTCCAGCGCGGCCATTTCCGGCCCGGATTTTTTCCACGCCAGCTCCCAGACGGCTTCGTGAATACTCAGCCCCTCCCGGCGCCGCTGCTGCAGAAACTCAAAGTCCGGACCGTCCGAGGAGTACATTGCCCGGCTGAGCGGATCGACGAACAGGCGGTGCCAGGACGTCAGGTGCTCAACCGACAGCATAAAGCTGCTGAACCAGTTGTCCTTCGCGCTGCCGAAACCTTTAATCATGTCACGCTGCAGCTGCGAATACTGGTCCGGGTACAGCTGGTTGTACTTGGCGAACTCTTTGGCGGACTGTTTGAGGATAATTTTGTAGGACGAGTTACCCCATGCCGCGCGGGCGGCGCTGGAGGCCGTTTCAGAGTCAAAATCGACGATGTTCTGCGTAATGGTGATGTACGAACCTGTATGGCGGCGGGCGGTTCGGTAGCCCTTCTCGATAAACGCCCCGACCTTATTATTTTTGAAGTCCAGCAGGCGCCAGCCTTCGTCTATCACGTTGAGCTTCTTCAGGCTGCGCGGCGTGCGGTACATGCGGTTCTCAATGTAGAGAATGAGCGAGAACATCACCGCCACCAGAAGGGACGGCCTGTCCTCCAGTCCGCCCAGCTCAAGCACCACCATCCGGGCTTCGTCCTTCAGGGACGGTTCGTCGGAGTTAAAGTAGCTGCCGTACACCCCGTCGCGGGTGTACTGGGTCAGCAACACCACCATCTCATCGAGGCGGCTGCGGATGGTTGGCGATCCGCTGTACTCCTCGCTGTCGCGGGCCATCATCAGGTAGTCCACTACGTCGTCAATGCGCGCCTGGTTTTTCTTCGTAAGCCAGGTGGCCTTCACCGCCTTGAGCAGCAGACCTTCGTGCACCTCGTCCAGGTTGCCGTTGGGGCTGGCCATCACGGACAGCTGGTCCCGCAGGCGTTCGGCCATCTCATCGATGGTATCGTCGGTGACGTTAGCGAACGGGTTAAACTTCAGCGTCTCGCCGTCGAGGTAGACACCGCCCATGTTCTCGCAAAGTGACTTGTAGCCGTCGCCCATGTCGAACACCACGGCGAAGCCGCCGGAGTCGATGACGCTGCGTATCAGGGGCTGGATAAGCCCGGTTTTCCCCGCGCCGGAGGTGCCACAGACCGCCATATTGAAGTTGGTGTTACCCATGCCGCGGCTGAACAGGTCGATAAACGCCAGCTGGTTGCGGTAGGTCGGCGCCAGCAGGCCGGAAGTGGCCAGCGGACTGTCCGCCACCACCGGCATCAGATTGGCGACATTAAAGCTTTCGGCGCGCTGCAGCACGCCGGACTCGCGCAGCTGCTTAAAGAGGCCGCCGCCCGCCATAAACGGCAGGTTCACGAGAAAATTGCGCATATGGTTAAAGCGCGGGGAAATCAGCTCGAAGCCATTTTTACGGAAGCTGTTCAGCACGTCCTGCTCGACCTTCAGCGCAGTTTCCTGGTCATCGCGGCAGAAGAGGGTCACGTTCAGAAAATAGCTCACCAGCGAGGACTGCCCGGACGACAGGCGCTGGCGCAGATCGCTCCACTCTTTTGCCTCCTGCGCCACGCCCGGGAAGAACTTGGCGTAGCTGGTCTTGGACTTCTTCTCAAGATCCATGAACTTCAGGTTGGCCTCGTTCTGCGCCTTTACCTGGTCTTCCACGCTGAGGACCAGCGTCAGGATAAACGGGCACGAAACGGACAGTTCCGGGTTGAGAAGGTTGCTGTAGTTGTCGGCCATATTCCAGAGGAAGGCCAGCTCCGGATTTTTGGTCAGCTGAAAGTTCATGATGCGCGCGGTGCTGTTGCGACCGTTACCGCGCAGCCCCAGCGTCATGTAGTCGGCCTTCACCTTCAGATCAAAGGTATCGTCCACGCACTGGTAGTTCAGATCCTTGAGCGGGTCCAGTTCCCGTTCGGTGGGATACAGCGCATCCGCGTTGTGGTTAATCATTTCGCCCGCAATCCGGATAAAGGCATCCGCGTCCACGCTGCGGGTGGCTATCTGCGCCCCCTGCAGCGAGGCGCGGATGATTTTGACCTGGTTTTCCATCTCCATCACGCTGGCCTTACTTCCGCGCTTACGGGGGACGCAGCAGGAGATGTACACCCGGTAGTTACGCAGGGTCAGCGGCAGGTTGAGGTGATCGGGCAGCGGGAACCCTTCTTCTGCGGCCCTGAGATAGTAGGCGCGGGTGATGGCGTTGAACGTATCGGCCTTTTCCCCCGTCCAGGAGAGCTCGCGCAGACCATACTCGATATCCTGACCCACCAGATGGCTGGACACCAGGTGAACAGCCACCGGCACCTCGCGGGGCAGCTTGGTGCGCATCAGGTTTTCCAGCGACGACACGATAGTTTCGTTGGCGCCGTTGATGGGCTGCGCCTCCAGCATAAAGCCCATCGTCTTCTCGTTCATGAAGAGGCCGGTTTCCGCATCGTAGTCGCGGTACGGCAGCACGCGGCTGAACTGCGGGAAGCGCATCTGCCCGAGGACATCGTTCGCCTCAGAGGACGCATCGGGCATCTTCAGCGCCGTCAGCAGCGAGTTGACCGTGCGGGTGACGGTATCCAGTGGATTACTCACGGTTATCCTCCTTTTTATTGTCGGCCGTTTTTACCGTTTCCGTCTCAGGAGCCGTGCGGCTGGCAGGGATACCGTAGCGAAAACGCGCTGAGCGCATCTGACCGTACAGGCAGAAATACGGACGGCATCCCATAAGCAGCGCCGCCCCTGAAAACACAACGCCCATCACGACCCAAAGCGCTTTCAGGTTTCCACGCCATAACTCATCAACACTGTTTTGTACGAAAGCGGCATAACCTGCAGCATCCGTGGAACGACAACGCTCTCCGTAAAGAGGCCCCCCAAGATTTGGACCACAGTGTCCGGGTATTCTGAATTCCCCGTGACTGACATACCGCGTTGAGGCAGCTATTTCGTCTGCCGCAACCTGACCAGGTGTACTGTTATCCAGCCAGAAAAGCATGATAACCAGCAGCATCAGCGTGGCCGCAGGCCAGACAATCAGATAGTGAAAAGCCCAGGCAAGCCATCGAAGGCAATACAGCAGGACGGACAGAAACTTAAGCATCATTCCCGTTACCTCCGGGATTCAGCGGAAACCAGACGCTACAGTTGTCTCTGATAGCCGCCGCCAGCCTCTCCCCGTCCTCTCCGCTATACAGCTCTTTAATCTGGCTGACGTCAGACTTCGCCAGGAAAACCCGGGCCATATGCTGTTTTGTTACGCCCATATCGGAACCTGAGTCGCGCTCTGCGGCATTAACACAGATGACACGCATCCCCTGCGCCTCGCAGCAGGCCGCAATATCGTTAAGGTGACGGATTTTCCCCGGACCACCGTTATCCCTGGTTGTCATGGCGCTCTCCTGAATCGTTGTCTTTTTCCTCAATGCGTTTGCACCCGCTGTCAGAACGCTTTCCTGACAGAAGCGCCTGTACTATCTGAGCGCAGAAAACCGTCTTACCGCTTCCCGTGCTGCCCGGGACCATAAAATTGCCCTGCCCGGAGATTGCTTTACCCATCGTTCACCTCAGATACTGTTTTTGTCGTATTTCCAGAACCAGCTGGCATTCCGTACAGGTACGTACGCCCGGGATGGCCTGCTGCCGCCTGAGGGGGATGCGATTGCCACAGCATTCGCACCGTTTACGGCTTTTGCCCTGCAGGCAGGACCGCTGCCTCGCGGCCTGTATATGAAGCTGGTTCAGCAATTCGTCCTGCTCCTGCAGGAGATCGAGTTCATCTGCCATCAACGCTCCCTGCTCACACTGTCCGGACACGCTACCGCCCATCCCTTTTCACGTTTCAGGGCACGCGTGATAACGACAGATTGTTAAAATAGGCGCCACACGCGGTGGCGATTCAGGATTCAGTTAACGCGCGGGGTTCCCCACGCTGAGGGTTTCACAACAAAAAACACCCGCGTCGGCTGGTGATAAACGTCCTGCGTATCGATATAGGGTGCGATCCACAGCCCGGCCGTCTTTTCACCGACGCGAAGCGGCCTCGGATCCACGATGGACTCGCGCCCTGGCGGCGGCGCAATAACCGGCGTGACCGTGGAGAGCGGCGCCCGTGAGGCTGAGTGCGGCTGCGGACGGGGGAGAGTCGGCGCGCCCGTCAGCGGTGTATTTCTGGATGCGATGGCATGCACCGGTTCAGCCGGCAGCGTGAGGGGCTGCAAGGACCGGGTCCGGAAATTACCCTCAGCCAGGCGTGGCAGCGATGTCGCACCCGGCTTTACCGTGCTGGCCTCCTCCAGTCGTTTGGCTTTCTCATTGGCCTGCTCGATGGTCATGCAGGTATCGGATGTCGTCGCGTTACACTCAAAATCGCTCGTTGTACCGGCACATCCCGACAGCGTCAGGAGACTGGCCAGCGTGAGCGCAACAGGCACTGTCTTGTTCATTTGCGGTTCCTTTACGTGGGGTTATTGTGAGTCGGCCTTCGGCATAAACTGGCTCTGATTAAGCCTGCCCAGCTGGTTGAGCATCTGGTCGGTACTGAACCCGTTCATGCCGCCCTGCGGGACTGACGGCGGCGGAACCGGACTGCGTTCATCGCTCTCCGCTTTGCTTCTGTCATTCTCGTGCGCAAGCTCTTCAATGGTTTTCAGCTGAAAACCGTCCTGAAAGACAACAGTCACTTCGTTACCCGCCCCAATAGGAATGACGGGGTGGTACTGCTCTGCGCGTTTGATGTAGTAGTCGCTGAGGGTCTGGGCGGCTTTGGAGGCACCTCCACCAATCCCCATCTTCATCACGTCACCCGCGCCGAGGGATGCCGTGGCGCCGAGTCCGACCGAAGGCTGGGACGCGGTCTGCACGCCCTGACCGATGCCGTCAACAAAACCCGCGCCCCAGGCCCAGCCGAGGATTTTGCCGTTTCGCATCACCACTTCACCCTTGATGCCGTTTTTACCCCGGAAGCTCACGTGCCCGGCAATGGGCTGGTCGATGGTGACGCCGTGCTTCAGGCAGCTGATGTTGCGGGTGCGTACAATGGCGCGTTCGCTGGACACGTCGCCCCAGGCTTCAAGCCCGATAAAGCAGCCGGTCAGGTCGTAGCTTTTGCTGTTGGGCATTTCCACCCTGCCCGTAATGCGCAGCTGCATCGGCACCGTGGACTCGTTACCGGTTACGGAGGCGTTGGCGTCAGCCCCCTCAATCAGCATCGATTTGGCGAAGCTGCCCGACGGGATGTACGGCAGGGACGGACCTTTGCTCTCGTCGCTGCGGGCAAAAGACTGACGGCGCAGCTGGTTGGGTACGGGGATGGGCTGGTACTGAACCTGCGCCGGCGGCGTGACGCCGTTACCCGGATAGAACGCGGTCGGCGGCGGGACGGCCCCCGTCTGCGGCGGGAAACCGGTTGGCTGCGGCTCACCTTCAGGCCCCGGCGCAGGCGCTGGCGGCTGCGGGGCCGGCTCACCCGATGCGGTGACGGGTTTCACCCCCAGCGCGCTGACCTGAGCGGAAAGCGCCGCGTTATCCTGGCTGAGTTTATCAATCTGGTGCTGGTAGCCTGCCTGCCCCTTGCTGAGCAGCTCAAGCTCGCGGCGCATTTCGGCATACTGCTTCTGCATTTCGGAGGCGGTAGCCTGCATCTCGGTCGTGGCATGCTGCTGCACCTTCTGGTCAAAGGTGCTGTCCACCACGCCGGTCATATCGGGCGCAGGCTCGCCGGCGGCTGCCGCATCGCTGCTGCCCTCGTAGCGTGCGTCCGCCAGATACCAGCCGCCGCCGCCCACCACGCCAACGGTCGCCAGCACAATACCCAGCCAGATAAACTGCTTGCGCTTCACCACTGAATTAATGCTGGCCATCAGCCGCCCCTCCGCTGCTGATAATGAAGACCTGCTGGGCGCCGCCCGCCATCAGCTGACGCGAGGCTTCACCGAACAGCACCCCGCGAATGCCGCTCTGCCAGAAGTCGCTTTCCGTGATGTTGCGGGCCATCCCGGTATTGTTGGTGACGCGAAAGCGCACCACCTTAAGGTGATTGCCCACCCAGACGCGCTCCGGGACTGCGGATAGTCCGGCGGGCGCGGCGAGGGCTTCATGCGTGACGGGAATGGCCTGCCAGCCAGACGGAAGCTGCCCGCCCAGCAGATGCTGGCTCAGGGAAACCAGCGTGGCCTCGTAGGGGGAAGACTCTTCCCAGGTGCGCGCCGCTTCGCCCGTACCGGACAGCTCGCTGACCAGCCGGATGGTTCGCCCCGCGCCCGCACGCGGCACGGCCTGAACCGAGAAGTTGAGGCCGCGTTCGGTTTCCAGAATGAACGTGAAGGGCTTTTTGTTGAGGGTGCTGACAATCACACCGCCGCTGGCCGTCTGTTCCTGACGCGTCAGCTCACCGTCGAGGCTGGTCAGGGCCGTCACGCGGTCACCTGCGACCGTAAAAAGGTTCGGGTCGGTGTTGCTGACCGCGATGCTGACCTGTCCGCCGTTCGTCAGCGGGACAATCGTGGCAGAAAGCGCAGCGGGTGCGGCGACCGTCTGACCGGACGCGAGCATCAGCAACGCCAGCAGCGCACGGAGACTATTTTTGTTCATCGGTGATTTCTCCGAAGTGACTGAGCCAGCTGATGCCGTCCTCGCGCTCGAACTTGAGAACGTACTGTTTCAGCTCGGGATACGGTTTCGAGTCGCCTATCCAGGTCTTCAGCTGGCCGCGTACGTCCACGCGGCTGCTTGCCGGGTAAACCTTCACGCTGGTCATATAGAAAGACGAGTTAACGTTGTTGTCCTTAATGCGCTTCGCATCCTCAGCAAGCCGGATTTTCAGCTCGTTCTGCGCTGCGGGTTTGACATAGGCCAGCAGCTGCTCATGAGAGGCATCAACGGTCTCCGGGGTGACATTCAGGCGAAGGGCGATAAGCGACAGGGCCATCTGCTGCAGGTAGGAGGCATCTGCCTGGTTCTGCGACACGGCAAACGGCGCGTTGAAAAGCATTGGCGTGACGATAGACTTCTGCTCGTTCTGAAGGCGGTAGTTGTTGACGGCCTGAATAACATTGGTGGTGATACTTCCCAGAATAACCACCCCCATGGCAATAAAGCCGATGGCAATAACCCGCTGTGTACTTAATCGTGCTCCGTGTTCCATATGATTATTCCTGTCTATTTAATCCACTGGCGGTAGCATGAGTCGGGTACATCATGAAAAATCCCCCTCAGCAGTGAGGTCGGCATATACCAGTAGACCAGGTCCCGCAGCCACGAACTGCCCCGCCCTTTCTTGAGCTTTTTTATTCCGAGATAGGCCAGTACGGCAGCGATAATTCCGGGGATATAATGCTGGGTCCAGAATCCCCACCCCAGGCAGACAATGGCCGGAATAAGCTCATCCACAGGAAGGCCAAACCAGCGGCTCTGATTTGTCAGGGTTTCGGGAAAGCGATATTTTTTGAGAGATTCATCTGCCATATATGTTCCGTCTCCGGTACAGCTGGCAGTATGGAAATACCTGCCAGCCGGATTACAGGCAAAGCCCTCCCGTGAATGCTCGTGAAGGGCATTCAGAATTAAACCGGAATTTAATAGTCGGAAGTGGCTCTGAACGGCTGTCGCTGGATATCAGTATCCTGCGACAGACATACCTACCGTGACGAATACGGACAGGATCGCAAAGCCCGCCAGGAACTTGAGGTTCTTGGTCGTCATATACATCACGGCGCCCACCAGAACTTCGGCAAGAATAACCCACTTAACCACGCTGGAATCTTTACCAAATGTTCCTTTAACGGTTGCATCGCCGCTGGACATCAGATCTTTACCCGCAGTCGAGGCAAGAACCGTTTCAGGGAAAAACGCAGCAAGGGCTGCGACAGGCAGGGCAAACTTCAGCGCTTTGAGTAACGCGACTTTGCTGAATTTTTTCTTTGCAGGGGTCGCGGGTACAGCGTTAATAACAGACACATCAGTCATATTCATTAATCCTTTAATTACACCGGATAGATTTGTTGAAATAAAAATCCTAAAAACTAGTTTTGTGACTTGGGTTCAAGATTGTTTGGGATCACCTCCGCCATTTCAGAGTTATAGAAATCAGGGAATTTTTCCAGGTGGTCACGTAACCGAATCAGCGCTTCAGCTGATTTAGAACGACCACTTCTGTCCTTCGCCTTCAAAATAAGAAGATCGGTTTGTGGGTCAAGGTAGATCGACATAGTTACCGTTGGGCCACGAAGCCTGTGACGTCTAATCATGTTTTCCCTCTCAACATATTCCTGCGTCAGGATAGTGACACGTGAAATACAATTTATTCAATACCGAGTTTTCTACACTATTTTATTAACAAAGATTTAACATTAAGTACCTTGAGTACTACTGACGTCATTCTTATATAAACACCATTCTTCAGACAAAAGAATCTGAAGTCATCATAATCAGGGAAATGCTTTCTAATTTCTTTTTTAACACTAGCAAGCCTATTAGTAATCGCAGATTCAGAAACTCCAAGGCACCTCGACATAGTATGAAGCTGAAACCCGAGAACAGAAAAACATAAAGTAATCATTTTTTTCGTTGTCATTTCAGAAAGAAAAATGTCCACATCAAAGCTGTCATTCAGTACCTTAGTGTTTACCTTGAATAATGCCTGGTAATCTGGAAAATAATTTATAAGCCATATAGCATAAAGGTCCCCATCAATTAAACGTATTTCGACTCTCAATTGATAAAACTCACCGTTAAAGTTAAATGTACGACATAGTGCTGTTTCAGGCCCCATAACAAATGCCTCTAATTCAATAGATGATAGTTCGAGTTCAACCTCGTCAGAATCGAAGCTTATACCTGAAAATGATTTCGAAAGTGGATGAAAGAGATCGGAAAAAGCATCATTTTTATAAATTACTTTTCTGGATTGATCGCGAATACAAAAAGGTAGTGATGAGGAATTATAAAGGCCATCAAAATGACTTAGAACATCATCTAATGATTGACTTGATTGGGAGAGATCTCTAGGATCGCGCAGGTGCATTGAAGCCTCCTTGAAAGGTTTCTGTGTATAGTCGGTACATCGGGTCACTACCCCGGTGTACCGGCGAATCGACAAACAGGTTGTCGACAATCAAATTTTAGTTAGGTCTGTACAAAATATAACAATTCCAGCAGCCATTGTCACCCAAAAATGGCAGATCTAAATCCTATTTATCAAACATTTTCAGCTAATTATCTTGAGACTCTTCCTCCTGTGGGAAGAATTTTTCAACAATCTGTTGCACATCTTCACGTATACACGTAACCATATCCCTGAAATCAAATTTTCCATTTCCTGCGAGATGTGGACTCAGCGACTCCATCGCCAGTAGCTTGCTGACAATAAATTGAGTTTTCATTACATTTTCAAAGATAGTTTTATTATAGAGCGCCTGATTAAAGGAAGACTCTTTTCTTTCCATTTGCGCTTCATAGACCCGAAGACCAAGTTCGACCAGCATTGATGCAATGCTCGAAAAACTTACATCTTTATCTCTCGCTCCTTCAGCGCGACGTTTTTCAGCGATTACTCTTATTTTCTCTGACACTTCATCGCTTACATAGACCTGAACTCTGGCCATAATTTTCTCCTTATTTATATTTCCAAAACTTCTATACATCAGAATATTTTGAAAAGCTAAAAATGCACGACTCGGCACAGACTCTCTGCCAGAAAAAAGACGACTTGCATGCCGACACACACTTCTAAAATTCACGACTCGAATATAGACTCGCCGTAGTCATAACTCAATGGATTTATTAAAAATAGTCACAATTGACTCTGAGTAGAGTTTTTACCGAGTCGAATAGAACTCACTACCGAGTCGTTTACACACATTAAAATAAATTATTTCACATTACTATTTCTCTAACTGCATGATTTAAAGAGCCAATCAGCAAAATTTTAATTTTGCGTGGGGTGTGGTGCTTTTGGTGGTGAGGAGTGCATATTAGTTGAGTCTGGGCATGGGATGGGTTAACGTATTTCCGGCATGGTGCCCGGAGGGAAGAAATGAAACGGATTGCTCTTACGTTTTTAATGTTGGCTTTTTCTGGAATGTTGAACGCTGCTGATTGTTTTGATCTGGCAGGAAGGGATTATCATATAGATCCGGATCTGCTTCGGGCAATCTCCTGGAATGAATCGAACTTCCGCACAGACGTTAAAGGCTACAATCCTGTTTCGGGCTTTGGCTCCGGACTTATGCAGGTGGACTACCAGCACTTTAACGAACTGGCTCGTTATGGAATAAAACCGGAGCACCTTATTTCCGATCCGTGTATGAATATCTACACCGGGGCTTACTATCTTGCAATTGCATTCAAAAAGTGGGGAGTCAGCTGGCAGGCCGTGGGGGCGTATAATGCAGGTTTCCGGAAAACAGAAGAACAGGCGCAGAGAAGATATGTCTATGCCAGAAAAATCGAGGCAACATATCGGGCGATAAAGGAAAATAAAAATGCAGAGCAGTACCTCCCGAAACAATAAAAAAGACCTCAACACGAGGTCTTTTTTATTCATGCGGTCTTTAACTCATCAATCAATAGCCCGATAAATTAAATCTGCTTCAGGGTATTTTATGATACTGATGTAGTCTTTCAGTGCATCCTGACGAGCGACGAGGTGTTTACAGACTTTCGAATATTCAGGCCCCATATCTGCAACCTGCCAGGACAACCAGTTCATGATCATCAGGGTCGCAATAATTCCGGCAGCATCGGCACTGACCTCTGCTTCAAAGTAATTACCGGGAATAACCATGTTATAGCGCTGTTCTCCTTCCGGTGCGATATATCCTGTTTGCGCGGTTGTGAATCTGACACAGTTCGGAGCCACGTTTCCTCCGGTGCCCTGCGGAATAATCCAGTAACGCCAGAAACCACCATCATAATCTGAATGCTGACGTAACCAGCTGGCAATCATGTTATCAGCAGAAGGCGTAAAAAAGAGCGCAGGAATAAAATCCAGACGTTCATCACCATCTGTAACAGAGTAGCGCTGGCGTTTATCGACTTTAAATTGTTCGGCTGATTCACGAGTGGCGGTTTTGACGTTTAATGTGTGCATTCTGGTTTTCTCCTCATTGGGTTATTACATCGTTCGACTTCATCACTGAGCGGCGAGGGGCAATGAGCAGCTGACAGTAAGGAAATAAAGGGGCGCGCAGCGTTTATATACCCCTTTATTTCCTTACTGGCTGATGCTAAAAGCAGCCCTCCGCGAACTGATGAAATCGGGCGATAGTCACACAAGGAGAATGCACACATCCCGTAACGGAAAATCGGCGTAAGACGAATTACCGTTACGGGCTTCAGAGTGGAGGTAATTTATTACCGCCACGGTGAAAGCGGCGCATCCATTCTGGATGCAGCAAGCGTGAATTTGAATTTGCGTCAGGATGGACGCCCGAAGGGCGGAGACGGTTTACCGGCTCCGTTCACGACAGCCGTGTCCCTTCAGGGACGACGCCCGGAAAAGAAAGGATAATATCCATATCCGCAGCAGAATAATAAAGACCATCGCCAGCAGGAGAATGAGGAATATTAACCACCTGACCAAAAGACAGGAACTTCAGACTACCACGCGCCGGAATAATGCAGGCAGCGCGTCAGCGCAGCCTGCTTATTCTGCGCCGCAGGCGCGCGGCCTTTGATGCCACGAAAGGCAGGACACTCCCCTGCCCTTCTGGATAGCTATGCAGCGTCATTTATACAGCGCAAAACTTCGCGCATGGCACTGACACGGCACTGATCGTCCAGGCGCTTCTCAAAGTTGTTGATGTAGTACACCGGAGTATACCGAACCCTGTTAAGCTGCATCGTCAGCGTATTTCCCGTGACCACCTCGGCAGGAATACCCAGAAGGGAAAGCTGAATAAACGCCATATCGGCCGCGACAGGATCGATATCGATGCAGCTACCGAACATATGCTCAGACGGGTTATAGCCCGCCTCCAGCAGATATTCTGCATACGCCACAATCATTCCCGCCGCACCGCTTGCCGGATCGCTGACGGTCACGAATCCCTCACGACGTATCGTTTCGTCGACGTCCGGCATCAGCAGCCTCGCCAGCAGTGACTGGACGTGATACGGCGTGAAATACTGTCCGTTGCGGTCGTCGCCAAGCTCAAGCTCCATGAAGATCGCGCCGAGGAAGTCGTGGAATTTGGCCTCCAGTGCGCAGACCATCAGGCAGAAGAGCGTATGCAGGTTGCTGATATCGCTCTCGCTGTACTTCGCGCAGATTTTGCGGCTCTGCTCAATATTCTCCGGCGTTCTTATCCGCGCCATATCCAGCTCGCTGGCGGCCAGCGCGATAAAGTCGCTGAACACCTCCCAGCGGCGCAGGCTGCGGGCGGTATCCCTGAACACGCTGATAAACTGGCGGCGGGCCTGGTCGATTGTCATCATCCGGTGCGGTATCGGCTGTGCATTCACGGTGGGCAATACGGGTTTTGCGGGTGTTAAGGGTGCGGCTTCTCTCGCCTGATCAAAGAAACTGGCAAAACTGAGTTGAGACATATTTCCTCCTTAAATGCCGCCCCCTGCGGGGCGGCACCTCCGTCAGTTAAATGCGCGCTTCAGTTCGAGCGTGCGTAACACCTGTCCCCACTCGCTTCCGCGCATGGCAGGAATGCGAACGGAGCGCCCCTTTCTGCGGCACTTTGCGATATGTCTCCCCAGCGCCCGCATTTCGGTGCTGATGTCGTCACGGTCGATATCACTGTGTTTAATACGCACCTGCTTTTTAGGCGGCTGATTATCCGCCTCGCAGATCTGGACATACAGGGCGGTCGGTGTAACAATCGACGCTCTACTGAAATGATTCATAGATGTTTCCTTTTAGTTGAGGCCGGATTCATCGTTCCTAGGCGAATAAATCCGGCGTGATATGGCAGACGAAAGTCTGCCTGTTTCATTTCTGGCGCTGCATTTCCTCCTTAACGCGCGCCAGGATCTCCGCGTGGTCAAGGTTGCTGTAGTCGCGCATCCGGTAATAACGGATACCGATCCGCGCGTAGATTTCGGTCACGTTTCCGCAGACCATTTCCGCCAGCATGAAGGTTTCACACTCGCCGTTCTCACTGCTGCGCCAGTTCATCGGGTACATCAGCCCCAGCGCATCATGGAAGGCGTGAACGTCGATTTCGGCGGGTACTTTCACCGCCGCCTTTTCCCGGCTCAGCCAGTACGCCCGCTCTGCCTCTGCGGTGGCCTGAATTCCCAACAGGGCGGAGGATTCGGTCAGATGTAAGTGCATGGTTTATCTCCTTCTGGTTAATGGCGTTGATATTTCGCCGTGGTGGTTATTCGTCGAACGTGATGCCGGAAAAATGCGCCATCAGGTGCAGCATGTCGGCAATCTCGTCAACTTTCTGCTGAATGGCAGGTGTTGCCTTACCGATGTGCATCGCCGTTGCTTTCAGCTCGTCCATACCGATGCTTGCCGCTTCACCCAGCGCCGTTTTTTCCGTATTGCTCTGATACTTCAGCAGGGCTTTGCTGACCTTGTTTTGCAGGCTCTCAAGCTCGCTGAGCGCGCTTTTCTCCCATGCGTCGACGCTGAATGTGCTGTTCGCATTACCGTTGCTGATGCTCATGATGTTTCTCCGTTGTGACTAGCGGCATCCCCTGCCGCCGTGTTTAGTCAGGCCATTGCACTCACTCTGCGAGCATGGCGTATTCAAAGTTCATGCAGTTTTTCAGGCTCTGTTTCGCATACGCCCACGCCGCCAGCCCCGTTTCACCGTATAACCGGACGGCATGAGCTTTAGCCTGTAACCACGGCTGCACGACATGGAACGACAGCAGCGGCTTATCACGCATCCAGTCGAGCACGCCCTCGTCCCAGACGTTTTTGCTCATGGCGCAAAGGATGTTGCAGACTTCTTCCGCCTCGTCGGCCTCTGACAGTTGCAGGTTCCAGACCTGACACAGCTCCAGCAGGTATGACTTTTGCTCTGCGATAACACAGGCCAGACGGACTTTCGGGTCTGTACCCCATCTTCCGGTAGATTCTTGAGCGGCGGTTTTGACGTTGACGTTTTGTGTGTGCATCCTGGTTTTCTCCTGTGGTGATGGTTGTCCATCTCCCTGGTGAGTTCTCTCGCGGCAAGGGCAAAGGAGCAACGGCGGGGCGGCAGGAGAAGGGCGGAGACGATAGTTTTTGCGGCACGCAAAAAGTTTTGGCGGAGTGCATTTCACCCTTCGGATGACGAACTGACGGTGCTACAAGCAGCCCTCCGCGTGAGGACGCACGGGGGATGGCCTCACCGGGGGAACAGGATGCACACACCCGACACGTCGGAACGGCGTGGCGCCATTAAAGCGACGGCATCAGCCGGCGCGGTGAAGGCGTTCCGGACGGCACGGCCGGAGAAGCCGCATCCCTTGACCTTCGCCATCAGACCCTAGCGTCAGCCCGAAACCCTAAGGGGTTCGGCGGAGCCCGGCGGGTGCGCAGCGGCCGCCCAGGCGGAGTGGGGCTCGACGACCGGACAGCAGCGCTGGCCGGGAGCCGAAGGGGGCCATCGCCCTGCCCGCTTTTTGGGTTATGGCCATAACGGAGCAGCAGCTGAGGAAGTTAACCAGCAGGACGCCGGATATGGCGCCCGGGATGAAGAACACAGGGAAAACGAAGCTGAAGCCAGGAATGAGCAGGTAACTCACGGCGCTCTGACTTCAGCAAAATCAGGCAGGAAAGGCTGGAGTGTGGACAAGGCGGAGGGAGCAGAGGGGCAGCGCCGGAGGCGCGTCCCCCTTCCCCCGTTCCCCGGAGGGGAACAGCCCTTCCCGGAAGTTCAGGCGTGCGGTCGCGCCAGGAAGGAAAAAGGGGCTACCATCTAACCGGTAACCCCTTCATAAAGGCGCTTCAGGCATGTCAGAGCAACTCAGCACCTGAAAAGGCGGGGGGTTCCCCCGCCTCCAGGTAGCTTACTTACCGGATTCGTAGGCCATAAAAGCCGCCACCTCCCTGTTCGTGTCCCTGTACCGGATTTCGCAGAGCGATTTTCGGGTCAGGTAAGTGAATATCAGCAGTGTGAGACACACTATCAACACGCACCAGAGCAGGGTACTTCGTGGCAGTTTCATAGCTGACTTCTCCTTGCCTTTCGGCAGGTAAGCGGCTAATCTGATGTTGTTCAGGCATACAGACTAAGCCTCGTGGTTAATGAGAATTAACTTCGGGGCTTTCTGCTTTCTGCCGCACAACAAGGAAACAAACCACCTTCACGTCATGAGGCAAAAAGCCTCAAGCGCCACGTCGATTATACCGGGCAGATGCTCTTTCTGACCAGGAATATCATTGGGCTATAAGCCACCCAACGGCACGAATAAGCAGGCAGAACATGTAAAAAATGACCGTCGCAGTAAACATCCCGATGACTATCGCCTGAGACACTTCCGGAGCACCAGACCACATACCGTCACTCCTGAACACCAGGAATGAAAATAACGCACCGAGTCCGGCAAGAGACAAAAACTGGAAAATAAATGCCCGCTTCCTGGTCATAACAACACTGATGATGAGATATCCATATCCTGCGCTAATCACAGCTATTAAAACAAACATTCGCAAAAAATGAGTAAAGGCATACTGAGCTTCTGTCATAAATGGTTTCCATTCCGGGTAAGTTGCACTGATACATTCACAGACTTTAATCCGCGTATTATATAACCGATTTACGCTGGTGATATTCCACGAAAGTACTCAGGCCGTGCCGCCAGTTCCCGCTCAATGAGTTCATCAGCAAACAGCGGCGCAGTTCTGTTAACACGACGTTCCAGATTCCGCCAACGGGCAGCTGCTTTTCGTTCATCACTCCAGCGTCTTATCTTCCTTTCATCCAGAAAATCTACGCACACTGCATATCCGGCTCCGGCCACCCACAGTGACATCACGGACTCAGGTGCGGGCTTCCCTGCCTCCACCACTTCTGACGCCAGCTCTGGTTCACCGGGACAGGGACCGGGACGCTTCCAGCGCAGTGAGTAACGCCACTTCATACCTGACTCCGCGCGGTCAGCTTGTTCGGAACCAACCAGCGCTCCAGCTGCCTGGCAGACTCAGTGCTTTCCCGCGCCAGCGCATCCGTTTCAGCCATCACCGTCCAGAAAGGCTGGTTCTCCGTCATCCAGCGTTCCATTAACGCCAGTGACGGGAAACGCTCGCTCCAGCGCCAGAACATCTCCTCCAGGTCGTACTGGCGCAACTCAGTCCCCGACCAGCGTGCGCTCCAGCTGCTGACTGTTTCCGGGGTATGGAATGCCAGCTCAATTTCTGCCTGGCCCGCCAGCGCCTGGTACGCCCGCTCACGCTGACACTGTTCTTTGTGACGCTGGCGGGTGTATTTTTCATCCCGCAGGGCGTCCTGACAACGAACGCGCTCGGTCTGCTGAAAGGCAACCTCCGGAAAGAGGCGCTGACCGGCACCGACGGGAAGCGGCAGCCAGCAACACGTCCCGCGACTTTCAATCAGGGCATCGATGGCACTGAGCCAGCTGTCCCTGCTGCCCCGCAGCTCCCGCGCCGTCAGCACCGGCGCAAAATAATTAATTTCCCTGACAGTGATGCGCGTGCTGCCCGTGAGCCGGCGAAAAAAGGCGCTGGCATACGGGTACGCCGCTGACACCGCGCTGCGCGACCGCCTGCGCTCAACCTCAGCGATGGCTTCCATCGCGGCGCGTCGCTCAGGGCTGAAGGGAACCAGAGAGAGATGTGAAGGGATCATGCCGCGCCCTCCGCTGCCAGAATGCTGATGATGCTGGCCTGACTGTAGCCGTCCGCATCGAGACGCGCCGTCAGGCTGACGGTGTGGCTGACAAGCTCCGGCTGGTAGCCGCTCAGGGTACCAATGACGGAGAACGGGCGACCGCTGGCGGGAACGAACACCACCATCCAGACGGGACTGATACCACCGGGACTGCATACGGCAAGATGATACTGCCCGTGGGAAGGGGTGAAGCGGATTTGCACCGGAAAGAAGCCTCCGAACTCGCTGCGGTATTCGCCGTTCATGCCCCAGTTTTCAGGGCAGGACAGGTCACGCATGACGGCGTGGGTCAGTTCACGGCGGTAGTCCTCACCGCTGTCGCGCCAGTCCTCAAACTCATCACAGGACATCGTTTTCAGTACATCGGGGGTCAGAATAGTGCGCATGGGTATCTCCTTATCGCCGCCCCGCAGGGCGGCGCTCCGTTATCAGGCGGCGTGTGCCGTGTTGGTGGTGTCGTTGTCAGGGCTGTCGGTATCTGAAACAGCGTCGTCAGCACCGGACTCACCCGCGGGATCTGGTCCTTTCAGCCATGCCGGAACCCAGCGGGTGTGCTGCATAAAGTGCTCCGCATGCCCTGCTGCATCGCCCTTTTTCATCTTCTCAGCATCCCCCGCCGCACCCGTCAGCCCCGCCTCTTTCAGGGAGGCGACAATCTGCGGATGTTTCAGGCTGCCGAAGTAGTTGTCCTTCGTCGGCTGCCACCAGTCGCGCAGGTGGAACCCGATTGCCGCCTCGACCGTATCGAGGGTACTGCGCGAGGTGTTCCCCATATCGCGGGTCTGTACCCCGTCAACGGAACAGGCCGTGCAGAACGCCATCAGCGACATCAGTACCTCCCCGCTCAGGGCGAAGAAGGTGGTGAAGTCCTTCTCCCACCCTTCCGGCAGCAGGGCTTTCAGACGTGCTTTCTCTGTCATCAGGAGGTCAAACGCTGCGCCGCTCTTACCGGACGGGGCATTCTCCGTCAGGCTGCCGTGAGACACGGTCAGGCTGATGCGAAACGGGTGCGTCGTCGTCAGGCAGCCAGAAAACACGCAGGTACACATGCGCCAGACCATCAGCGCTACCGCCTTTTCGGGCTGCTGCATCAGCGACGCCTGTACTGCCAGCGTACGCTCGGAGGTCATTTTCGTGAGCAGCGGGACGCTGATCCCCTCTGCGGCATCTGTCTGACGCGAGGTGAACGGCACCGTTACGCTGCCGGATTCGGTCTCTTCCGGCATATCCGCTTTCAGGCGCACACCGCGCTGCACGTACACCTGCCCTTCGTACAGGCTGACCATCACCCCCGCGCCTGACTTCATGTCGTCAGTCCACGCGCTGACTTCTGCCGCCTCCTGAATGCCGAGGATGTCCGCTTCGATCGCATCCGACTCGTCGCAAACGCTGTCATATGCGTCGTACTGCTCCCGCAGCGCATCAAGACGCTGCTGCTGTTCAGGGGTGTACACCGGATCGGGTTCAACAGGCTGAACGAACTCCTTACCGTCTTCGCCGTGGTACCAGATGCGGGCTGCGCGTCCGCGACTCCATGCCCAGCCCTCACGCTGCTGAATGTCCAGAGCGATACGCTCCAGCTTCTCCTGCACCAGACGCTCAACCAGCACGCTGTCTGCCGTGCCGTCGCCCTCGTCCTGGCTGAACAGATCTTCACGAACGTAACCCCCTGCCGCCTCATACGCTTCGCGCCCGATAAACCGGAATCTGGTGCTGTCGGTGCGCATCTCGGTTTCAGTAATGGCGCGTTTAATCAGGTGTGCGGGCGCGTTTGACCAGCTGGCCTTCACGCTGTCGAATACCTCAACCTGACGGGCAGGATCGTCCTCGAGACAGAGCGCCTGACACTGCTCAACGGTCAGTTCGTCCTGCGCGAGCTTCTCCATCAGGGACGGCGCGAGATTTGCCAGCTTCAGCATGCGCTGGACGTGGCGGGAGCCGAAGCCGAGCGCATCGCCAATCTGTGCGGGGCTTTTACCCTGCTCTGCTAAGGTGCGGAAACCTGCGATTTGCTCGGCAGGATGCATGGCGGCACGCTGCTCGTTCTCCGCGACGGAGGCAATGGCAGCAATGTCGTCTGAGACGCGCTTCACGGCAACGGTGTAACCGGACGGGAGACGGTTTTCTTCTGCCAGAAGCTGCATGGCGGTGAGTCGGCGGCCACCTGCGGCCACACCGTAGCTGCCGTCGGCCAGCGCATGCACAATCAGGTTCTGAAGGAGGCCGAGCGCCCCGATGGAGTCAGCCAGACCGCGAACGCTGTCCACGGAATACGGGATAGTGCGCACGTTCAGCGGGGATTTAACGAGATCGGACAGCGGAACATACTCAATGACGGCGGCCTCAAGGGCGGCTTTCAGGGCTTCTTCCTGCGCCTTCGTGATTTTTTTGCTGCTCGCTTTTTTGGGTGCTTTTGCTTTAACATCGGTTACTGACATAGTTAATACCTCACAGATTGATGATTGTCCGGCCCTGCGGAGTTAGCGCTCCGGCAGGGCACCTCTTACTGCTTACTTCGTTTTACGGATACCGTAACGTTCGATGTAACGGTTAAGCCATTTCCCGGCATCCGCTTCAAAATTCCACGCGCGCCAGACCATCTCCCCATCCTTACGGACAACGAGGCGAAAGTGCGTTCCCTGGTCATCCTCAATCGCGACATTCTCAAACTCCGCCGCCACGCCTTCGGCCTGTTCGCGGGTGAAAGTGTCATCCGGTAACGGTCCGGCGTTATAAATAGTCATGCACTCTCCTTCTGCCCTGCCAGCGACAGGGCGTATTCATCAGGTTTCAGAACGGGGCATCATCATCCATCGGCGGATAATCGTCCGGTAACGGCTGCGGAGCCTCCTGAGACGGTGCGGCGCTCTGACGGCCTTTTCTGGCGCCCTTCACTTTCGGGGATTTATCAACAGTGCCAGCAGGTTGTGCCGGAGCGGCAGAATTCTGTGGTTGTGCGGGCTGCTGCGGTGCGGCACTCTGTGACTGACCGCCGTCACGACGCCCGCCGAGCATCTGCATGGTGCCGTTCTGCCCGACCACGATTTCGGTGACGTAACGGGTCACGTCATTGTCGTCCTGCCAGTTACGGGTACGCAGCTGGCCTTCGACATACACCTGAGCACCCTTGCGCAGGTACTCCCCCGCCACTTCCGCGAGCTTGCCGAACAGCACGACACGGTGCCATTCGGTATTTTCACGCATCTCTCCGGTCTGCTTATCGCGCCAGGACTCCGAGGTGGCGAGGCTGAAGTTAGCTACCGCGCCGCCGTTGGGCATGTAACGGACTTCCGGGTCCTGCCCCAGATTGCCCACGATGATGACTTTGTTGATGCCACGTACTGTCATGATGAATCTCCTTAATCAGTTGTTTTGCCCTTAAAACCATCACCCGTTGAGTTGCCGGGGCCGCGGTTTTGACGTTTTGCGGGGACCTGCTGAACGCGCCCCCTGGTTGTTACCTTCACCCGTTTGAGAGCCGTTCGCCGCAAGGGCGTAAACCAGCGCGGGCGATGGCGGATGTCCAGGGCGCGGTTTACCGCGTGCCATTTACCCTGGACAGCTGACAGCGGCTGTGCTTGTCTCAGCCCCAGCGAAAGGAATCAAAAGGGTGAAAAAACCAGGCAAGGAATGAGCAGGAACCCGCCGCAACGACGGAACGCGCGGGCGCGAAACGGCGTTGCGCCTTACAGCCCGGCGTCAGTATGCCGGGGTGCAGAAAGCGCAGGATACGGCGCGTGAAGGGCGGCGTGACCGGAACGGTCGCAGCAAGCCTGCCGTTGACGTTGCGACAGAGGGATGAAAACCCGCTGCCCCGGAGGGGCCGGGCAGAGACAGCTATGCTGGCTCTGTGCGGAGCATGACAGCCCCGGTTCCCGCAAGGGAAGTCGCCCGCAGTCATATCGCTCAGGAAGAAAATCCGACAGGAAATCGATATCAACCAGTACGCCACCGGTATGGCCACTATTGCCAGCGGCAACGCATGTATTAGCACCGGAACAGAAATAACGGCGACCAGCTGCAGCACACCGGTATTCATACCCTGACACCACAGGAGCATCCGGCACTGGCGGAGATGCGCGGCGCCGCAGGCGCGGCGAACTTCGCCGGCAGGCAGCGCCTGCCAGGGTTTTGCGCGCGGGCTGACAGGCGGCTAAACCGCCTGCCGGGGATAATAATCAGTTGCTGAAGACATAACCGTCATGGAACACATAGCCGCTGCTGAACAGGTCACGCGCATAAGCTTCAAAATCGAAATAGCTGTGCAGCGGCTCCGGCACCTCATTTAACATGCCGTTGTCCTCCACCATCTCCTGTGCGTAGTCTTCCTCGCTTTCCGCCTCCCCGCAGTACGCATCATCAAACGCGTCATAGTCACATTCGCCGGTATACTCCGCCCAGGCGATAAACGCGGCCTCCCTGCCCTCTTCTTCAGCCTGTTTGTACGCGGCGATAAAATCCCAGTCGATGGAGCATTCCGAGACGAACTGCGACGGAATGCCTTCCCAGTCCTGGAACATAAACTCGGCGTCCCATTCATCGGCGTGCAGCGCCTGGCAGGACTCGTAAAAACCCTCCTGGCAGTCAAACTCCGTCAGGTCAAACCATTTACCGAAAATGCTGCCGCAGTTGTATTTGTGATACGTGCCAACGTAGACAGCAGGCGTGGTGGTTGTAGTGCTCATAAAAATTCCTCCTAGGTCGATGTGGTCTGAGTTCCGGCTTACGCCGTGCCGACACGACAGCCCGACAGGGAGCGAAAAATGCAGGGGCGATGCATGAAGCCGCAGCGCCGGTAAACAGCGGAGAGGGTCTGGACGGTTAGCGAGCGAATATTGAGCGAGATAACGACGGGAAGAACCGCGACAGGCATTTAAACAAACGGCGACCGGGTGAATGCATCGACGTCAGTGAACCCTTGCATTTGCAGCGTTCGGGCTAAAGTAGAGGCACGGCGTAAGCCGCAGGCCGCACGTACGTCACTCACCGCGCGGCCGTAACGCAGTGGAGGTCGCGCCGGAACAGAGGAGCTGGCGACATCCTTTTGATTTTCAGGACCGGCAGGGCCAGGATTGCTACCGGCCCTGTGGCTGCATCAGATCCGTTCCATCAGCATTCTGACATCGTGCAGTGCCTGTTTGAGGGATTCAGGCGTGGGTCGGCCCGCCTCCCATGCCTGCCCGACGAGATTTTCCAGGTCGCTTTCCTGTCGCCGCAGTACGCGCATGAGTAGCGCCGCGGGAACAATTACCTCGCGTGCCACGGCCTCACGGTGCCGTACCAGAAGGTCGCATACGCCCGAATTTGTAACGCCTTCCCTGCGATATACAGCCATATCCGTATTACCGGTTGTTTCCATCAGTCCCTGAATCTCGGCAGGTTCCGGCTTTACATCAAGTTCACCGCAGGCGACGTAAAAAGCTTCTTCGGTCCATACCAGCAGTACCAGCGGCTCGTCGGGGGTGAACATGTTTTCGAGCCGGGTGCTGAGTTCTTCGCGTGTTCCGTACATTTTGATTCTCCAGAGTCGTTTTCTGACGGGCGTTTCCGCCCGCCCGTGTCAGTCTTTAAAGCTGGCGTCCAGCTCCAGCGCCTGCCGGTGTGCTTCAGGATAAAGTGTGTTGATGCGGCAAATTGTCTGGCGGGCCAGGCGCTCCGTCAGGTTCTCCGCGTCGTAGCGGTAGCGGGATTCAAGCGCATTGAGCGTGGCGCGCAGATCGCACATGCTGTTTGCAAGGGCGGCAACGTCGGCACGCAGCGCTTCGTTTCCGGCGTAATTCGTCATGCAGCCTCCGGAAGCCAGTCACCGTTGGCAGCGGGCAGGCACATTGAACGCCGGACAGCGGCCAGCCGCTGAACGCCAGCCCGGTGATACTGTTCGAGCAGCTCAATACCGATGTACCGCCGCCCGGCCTGTAGTGCAGCCACGCAGGTGGAGCCACTGCCAGCAAAGGGGTCGAGCACAATCGCGCCGGGATGCGTGAAGGACTCAATCAGCGGTTGCAGGCTGGTTACGGGTTTTTCGGTCGGGTGGTGCCGGTTGCCGCTGTATTTCCAGCCCAGCACGTCCGGCAGCGGGTTTTGTGGCAGACGTGGGCGGCCTTTTGCCAGCAGGTAGGCACACTCATGGCGGTAGCCCACATAGGCGGACTTCGATGTGTAGGTTTTGGTAAAAACCAGGTGGCCGACAACGCTGAATCCGGCCTGTTTCCAGGCGGCCATAAAGCGATCGACGCGGTTCCAGCCGTAGAAACTCACCATCAGTGCGTCTTTTTTCAGTACGCGGTACATCTCATGGCAGGCGGGTTGCAGCCATTCATCGGTTTTATCGCCGGCGATGGTACGCCCCTGACGGTCACGAAAACCTACCAGATATGGTGGGTCGGTCAGGATAAAATCGACAGCGTTATCCGGAAAGCCGGACATGATATGGACGCAGTTACCCAGGATGAAACGGGACATAATCATTCTCCTTTCTCAAATGCGGCGCCAGTTACGCCGTGCCGATACGACAGCCGGGTTAAAAGCGGAGAATGCAGGGGCGGTGCCGCAAGCCGCAGCGCAGTGAAAAAGCAGACGCTGGCTGGACGGTTTGACGGCGAAAATTGAGACGGAAAACGACGGGAAGACAGCGGATAATGCCTCTGAAATTAACTGCGACCGGGTGAGGACACCGACAGAGTGAACCCTTGCATTCGCAGCGTCCCGGCTACAGTAGCGGCACGGCGGCCACACGATGGCAGGAACCTGAAATACGGCCTATGTTCAGAACTGAGGTGAACCCTGATTAGAGATCCACAGCGGAGAAACACAATGTGCGGTCGGTTTACGCAGTACAACTCACGCGAGGAGTACCTGGCCTTTCTCGGAGAAGAAGCTGAACGGGATATTCCGTATGATCCGGAGCCCGTCGGCCGCTACAACGTCGCGCCCGGAACCCGGGTATTGCTGCTGAGTGAACGCCGCTCGCAGCTGCATCTTGATCCTGTTCACTGGGGTTATGCCCCGGAGTGGTGGAACAAGCCCGCTCTCATCAACGCCAGAAGTGAAACTGCGGCCAGCAGCCGGATGTTCAGGCCACTCTGGGAGCACGGACGGGCCATTGTCTTTGCCGACGGCTGGTTCGAGTGGAAACAGCAAAACGGCGTGAAACAGCCGTTTTTCATTTACCGTAAGGACGGAAATCCACTCCTGCTCGCAGCCATCGGGAAACAACCATTTGTAAACGGCAATGACCAGGAAGGATTCCTGATCGTCACGGCAGCTGCGGATGAGGGACTGCTGGACATTCACGATCGGCGACCGCTCGTGTACTCACCGGCTGCCGCACGTAAATGGCTCAGCGAAAAGACAACCGGTAAAGAGGCGGAAGACATTGCCCGTGAGGGCAGTCTTTCCGCCGGAGATTTCACATGGCACCCCGTCAGCCGGGCAGTTGGCAATCCCGGTAACCAGGGCCGGAAACTTATTGAGCCACTGACCTAGCAGACGCTGAGATACGCGGCATCCACTCACAGGGTTATGCACCGTTTCTGTGGATAACTCTGAGCCTGTTTTATCCGCCAGAACAATGACCTGACAGTAGCCGGTAAAATTCTCCTTGCAGGACGGAAAATATCTTAAATAATACTGTATATAAAAACAGGTATTTTAAGAGGTAAGCCATGATCCTT
Organism: Enterobacter cloacae complex sp. 394I7; assembly: GCF_057320345.1. Taxonomy (NCBI): domain Bacteria; kingdom Pseudomonadati; phylum Pseudomonadota; class Gammaproteobacteria; order Enterobacterales; family Enterobacteriaceae; genus Enterobacter; species Enterobacter cloacae complex sp. 394I7. Next base: position 95,161 of record NZ_JBXWCR010000010.1, read on the forward strand.
TTTGTCGCTCCCGCATCTGAGCCAGCACTGTTCACCGCACCACTTTTCACAGAGCGCTGTCCGGCAGGTTTTCCGTCACCGGCAGCGGACTACACCGAAGACGAACTGGATCTGAACGCCTACTGTATCCGTCGCCCCAGCGCGACCTACTTTGTCCGTGCCATTGGCGATTCGATGAAAGATATGGGCCTGCACTCCGGCGACCTGATGATTGTCGACAAGGCCGAAAAACCCATGCAGGGGGATATTGTCATCGCAGAAACAGATGGTGAATTCACCGTTAAACGCCTGCAGCTTAAACCCCGAATCGCCCTGCTGCCGATGAATCCCGCCTACCCCACCCTCTACCCGGAGGAACTACAGATATTCGGCGTGGTGATAGCATTCATACATAAGACGCGGGGTACTAACTAATGTTTGCGCTCGCTGATGTGAATTCGTTCTATGCGAGCTGTGAAAAAGTGTTCCGTCCGGACCTGCGTAACAGGCCCGTTGTGGTGCTCAGCAACAACGATGGCTGCGTTATCGCGCGTAGTGCTGAAGCGAAACGGCTGGGTATTAAAATGGGCGTCCCCTGGTTCCAGCTGAGGACGGCACAATTCCCGGAGCCGGTCATCACGTTCTCGAGCAATTACGAGCTTTATGCATCGCTGTCGAACAGGGTTATGTCTCATCTCGAGGAGCTGGCACCGCGCGTGGAGCAGTACAGCATTGACGAGATGTTTCTGGATATCCGCGGTATAGACAGCTGCATCGATTATGAGGACTTCGGCCGGCAGCTGCGCGAGCACGTGCGCTCCGGTACGGGGCTGACAATCGGCGTCGGGATGGGGCCGACCAAAACGCTGGCTAAAAGCGCACAATGGGCATCTAAGGAATGGCGGAAGTTTGGTGGCGTACTTGCTCTGACTTCAGGCAATCCAAAGCGAACGGAGAAACTGCTCTCACTACAGCCGGTGGAAGAAATCTGGGGAGTAGGTCGCAGGATCTCAAAAAAGCTTAATACGATGGGCATCACTACGGCACTGCAGCTGGCGCGCGCGAACCCTGTATTTATCAGGAAAATTTCAACGTTGTGCTGGAGAGAACCGTCCGGGAACTCAACGGAGAAAGCTGTATTTCGCTTGAAGATGCGCCTCCGCCGAAACAGCAGATTGTCTGCAGCCGGTCCTTTGGGGAGCGCGTCACGACGTATGAAGCAATGCGGCAGGCAGTCTGTCAGTACGCCGAGCGTGCAGCTGAGAAGCTGCGCGGCGAGCGTCAGTTTTGCAGGCATATTGCTGTATTTGTGAAAACGTCACCGTTCGCGGTGAACGAACCGTATTACGGGAATGTGGCCAGTGAGAAGCTGATGACTCCCACGCAGGATACCAGAGACATCATTGCCGCAGCGATTAAAGCACTGGATCGGATCTGGGTGAATGGCCATCGATATGCAAAAGCGGGTTGCATGCTCAATGATTTCACTCCTGACGGGGTTTCTCAGCTGAACCTCTTCGATGATACTCAGCCCCGGAGCAACAGTAACCAGCTGATGAAAGTCGTAGACGGCATTAACCATTCCGGTCTGGGGAAAGTGTGGTTTGCGGGACGAGGCATCGCTCCTGAGTGGCAAATGAAGAGAGAAATGTTGTCCCCTGCATACACAACACGCTGGAATGATATTCCTAAGGCTCGTCTGTCTTGATTTGCATCATACTTCACAAGTATGAAGTATTAAATCACACTTCCTATTTATGATTTATTATGTATGATACTTAATGAACGACCCAACTAATCATACTTCACACTTCATAATTAGGATCTATCATGATAACAGTTATTGGTGGTAATAAAGGTGGCTCAGGGAAAACCACCACTGCAGTAAACCTTGCTATAGGTCTTGCTCTCAGGGGTAAAGATGTTTGTCTCGTAAATGGTGATCTCCAACGGACAGCGGCAAAGCACCTTGCTGAACGGGAGGCATCTGAAGTGTTGCCAGCTATCACGCTTATAGAGAAATTCGATAACCTGACTCAAACACTACGAGCACTGGATGAGAAGTATGAGCATGTAATAGTTGATGTTGCAGGTCGTAACTCAAGAGAGTTCATTACCAGCGGTGTGGTTGCTCACAAAATCATCGCACCTCTGCAATGTTCCCAGCCTGACTTAGATACCCTGATTGAGTTACAGCAACAAGTAGAAGGTATGAGAGACCTCAATCCAGATCTGGAAGTCTATTGTCTTCAAAGCATGGCCACTACAAACCCTGTTTTAAGAGGCAATGAGCGTAAAGAGTTTCTTGAATATCTCGATGAATTCCCAACGATAAAAACTCTGGATTCAGTGATTTGTTTCAGAAAGGTTTACCGTGACTGCATGAGCTCTGGTTTAGGAGTATTAGAAACGGATAATACTGCTGCAAAATCGGAAATGGAGAAACTAATGGAAGAGGTATTTGGATAATGGTTAAGAAACCCAGCCAGCAGGCCTCTTCACGTCCAGTAATAACGCCGGAACAAGCAGACGAACTTGCACAGCGTCTCGCTGACAAGCCCTATGGAGATCCAGAGAAACCCAAACAGGAACAAGAGAAGCCTGAAAAACAATGCAGAACGACAATTTCTCTTTATGAGTCTATGTTGTTGAAAGTAGAAGATTTAGCTCTGAAGAATAAGCGAAATGGAAAGGAACCTAAGAACGTTAGTGCCATAGTCAGAGAAGCACTGGAACTATACTTAGGAAATATGAAATCATAAATCATACTTCATACTTCATACTTCACAAATGATATTTATGAGGTTTGATTTCCAGGGTTTAAGGGCCAGTACCTTTTTATATCAAAAAAACCTGCGCCCCCTTATCTTAAAACTCAAAACCCTGGTTCCATTTGTTTAGCGCAGACCACTGCACTCACATTGCAACTAACATGACCCATTTGGTCTGCGACACCACTTCCTGTGTGGCAATATAATGGGATCTCGTATCCCCGCTGAACAATCTTTCCATCGTCATCTTCTTCGATGACTTTTAGTTTAGGTGTCCCTACTGACCAGCCCTTAGCACCACCTTCAGTACCTTCGCCCATAACATATAATCCATTTGGCACATCCCCGTCGTTAGAAACAGCTCCAGCACTTCCACCGGCCCATCTTCCACCGCTCATTCTGTAGCTTTTGTCTAATCTAAAATTACGGGGAAACGGAACAAGAAAGGGCGGGGATGCAGTCACTTTTGCTTCATTCCCAGGCTCAGCATTAGCCTCTTTATATGCTGTTCCAATATACGTCAAACCCTCAGGACAAGAGGGGGACGGGGCGGCTAAAGACTGCGACGCAGACAGGATTAAATATACGGAAAATGAAGCCATTATTGTGTATTTCATAAACACTCCTGACATGATTACTCTTCACTTTCTAAAAATAAACATGTTGGGACTTGATAACACTCATACCATAGAATGATTAAATGTCATTCCGTCTACTTCTCATGGCATTTCGTCAACTGCAGCTGAGCGGCCAACTGAAGAGATGTGGGCCTAACTCGCCACCAATGCACCGGTGCGGTCGCAGAACTGCTAGCAAATACTCTCCGTTACATAATCCCCTTACCAGCTTGGACACTCAGGTAATTCTGTCCACAATAAAACACAGCTAACAAATTTCTAGCAGGTGAAGCACTTATGGGATAACCTCACAACATACCTCCTTATCGCCCCTAGTCCCTATGCTGGATAGCACTTTTTGTTAAAAAAGAAGAACAATAGTATAGTATTGTTTTCCTTAACAACAGCTTCCTCCAGACTTCAAGTCGTAAGAGTGGAGGCTTTTTTTTTGGCTTTTCGATAGGATTGTTGAATTGTCAGATCTCATTCCATACCAAAAACCATACCAGTCAAGCTCTGATTTGTGTCAGAAACTGCAACGAGATGGTTTAACTATCGCTGATGTTGACAATGCGCGAAAGGTACTTGAGAGATGTAGTTACTACCGATTTAAAGCCTATCTGATTCCTTTTCGTGACGAGGCTACCCGCAGATATTATCCAGAGGCAACTTTTGATAAAGCGCATGAGCTATATCTGTTTGATCAGGGGTTACGGCTGCTGGTTTTTAAATTGATACAAAAAATTGAAATTGCCGTGCGCAGTTCTTTTGATTACTGGGTTACTGGAAAAAATCAAAATTCGTTTTGGTATCTAGATTCATCCCTATTTAATCATAGTGATAATCATATCAGAACTGTTTCCAGTGTAAGCATGTCATTCAGAAAATCAAAAGAAGAATTTGCAGAACATTATAGGTCAAAATACTTTAACGAATATTGTCCGTTTCACCGGGGGTTGCCTCCAGGATGGGTGTCAATTGAGTTGTTAACCTTCGGTAATCTGAAAAGCCTGTTAGAAGCCTTTAATCCTTATTCTATCGCAAGTTTGAAACTGGATAGATATGCATCGAGAATTGCGGGGGCAAAAGACTATGTAACTCTTTTGGACTGGTTAACTGTCATCCATACAGTACGTAATGATTGCTGTCATCACACTCGTTTATTTAACAGAAACAGACGAGCACCTAAGCTGGTGAAGAACTTACTTAACCCAGACATTCCGCTAGTGAAAACAAATGTAACAAACCGAGATCAACTTAATCGGATATATACCTCACTTGCCGTTATTCAGAAAATGTTGAGTGCATTTGGTTTTGAGAAATTTGGGGAAGAAGTTCAAGCACTATTCGAAGAATATCCGGTATCTAAATTATTCTATGCTTCAATGGGATTTCCTGAACGCTGGAATGAGGAACAGCTATTTTTTTAAAAAAACCGCAAGCTAATTTCAGGAACTCAAGAAAGAAAGGTCGTGTCAGCGGTCTTTTTTTCTGACGTTTCTCGTAGATTCTTTCGTCCTTCACCCCTGCGAAAATCGCAGAATTCACGTAGCGCACCGCCGTGACTGCTTCCCTCAAAAAAACTCACCGATAATTTTCGTAATGAAAATAACCTAACTCCATGTAAAAAAACAAATTATGTTCGCACCGGCGTTGAGCTGCAGCTGATGGCCAACATCCGGAACGCCTGCGACCGAGCCAGATAATTTGAACAAGATTCCGCGCTCCGGGCGACGTGTCCGGGCAGATCAGCAGCGGACTCTGGCTGCTTCCTGTTTCATTCCCGCACCACCTGGACAGGGAGGTTATTCCGTCCAGTTCTGCTGGCTGGGCGGGATCTGGCCTGGTATAATGTTTAACCTAAACGTACATCCAGCAGGTGAATCATGTTCAATAATGATTTTCTGTTTTATGCACCCATCTGTATAGGTGTTGGCATAGTTGCCTATTTTCTATTTATTAAAAACAGCTAAGGCCGCTCAAGCGGCCTTTTTTACGCCTCTCGTTTAATTCCTCCGGCAGTTAGACATACAGGTAATTCTGTCCAGCATTATTTTTGCCACTTTCGTCCATTCGTCGCGGCCCTTCAGTAACGCACAAAAAATGCTATTAATCCTGGACATTTAGGCACGATCGGAAAAAGTGTCCAAAAAATATTTCGGGTGATCGTATTTAATTTTATTGACCCGCAGCGCAAACCGTGAGTCTGTTCAGAACTCGTTTCTGAACAGGGGAGGGGTTGGACAAGCCCACCGGGCGCGTCAGCCTGTCACATTGGGGTATGCTCTATATATACCATCAGCAAAGATACCGACGAATGTTATTGTGACCACATAAGTGATACCATAATACACAAGACCACTTAAATGTTACCAGAAGGGCAAATAATGTTCGTTTTTGGTTACCTCCGGGCATCAACATCAGAGCAGGATGCCAGTCGGGCAAAAAATGCACTCAAGGCATTTGCAAACCAACATGGCCATCGTATTGCTGGCTGGTATATCGATAATGTATCCGGTACGACAATGAACCGCCCTGAACTAATCAGGCTTCTTGAAGATGCAGAACCCGGTGATATCATTCTCATTGAACAAGTCGACAGGCTTACCCGTCTGGATGATGGGGGCTGGGAGACCCTCAGAAAGCAAATCACCGACAAGCAGCTGGCCATCGTCAGCCTTGATCTACCAACCAGCCATCTGGCGCTATCCAGCACAGTAAGTGATGACTTTACCCGTAGCATGCTGAAGGCCGTAAATGGCATGATGCTGGATATGCTCGCCGCTATTGCCCGAAAAGACTACGAGGACAGGCGACGTCGCCAGGCTGAAGGTATAAGCAAGGCAAAAGCAGAGGGCAAATATCGGGGCAGGGTAGCTGATGCGCAGAAACATGAACTGATACGCACTCTGCGTCTGGTCAACGGTAAATCGCTGCGGGAAACAGCCCGTCTGGCTGGAGTTTCAAAAATGACGGTCATCAGAGTCTGCGCCAGCGTTAGTTAGATACCGAACGCCGGCATTCCCGGCAAGGAAGAAAGAACTTATGCCATCCACTAAAAAAAATGATGCATATGCACGCTGGCTCATAGAGCAGGCAAACAGGAAAGAAAAAGAAGAAATTTCATGTTCGCTCGGAAGGCTAAAAATCACTCTGTTTAATGTTGTGGTGATCGGCCTTCTCTCAGCTATTTTGATACTAGCGATAATGCATGTACCTTCATAGAGCAGCGTGCAGCCAGTAGTGGTAACATATCGGGGTCATTTTTCAGAGCCAGGCTGATGAAGAAGAAAAGCAGCACACCCACTCCCCACGATGCCACGTTCAGGCAGTTCCTGACGCAACCGGATATTGCCCGGGATTTCATGGAAATTCACCTGCCTGCAGAACTGCGCTCAGTCTGCGATCTCAGCACACTGAAGCTGGAGTCCGGCTCGTTCGTAGAGGAAGATCTCCGCCAGTATTTCAGTGACGTCCTCTACAGTCTGAAAACCACAGCCGGCGACGGATATATTCATGTTCTGATCGAGCACCAGTCAACGCCTGACAAACATATGGCTTTCCGCCTGATACGCTATGCGGTGGCCGCTATGCAGCGCCACCTGGAGGCAGGGCATAAAAAACTGCCTCTGGTGATACCGGTGCTGTTCTATACGGGTAAACGCAGACCGTATCCTTATTCAACCCGGTGGCTGGATGAATTTGACAATCCGGCGCTGGCAGGCAAGCTCTACAGCAGCGCTTTCCCGCTGGTAGACGTTACCGTCATTCCGGATGATGAAATCGCCGGCCATCGCAGTATGGCCGCACTGACTTTGCTGCAGAAACATATTCATCAGCGGGACCTCGCTGAACTGGTTGACCGGCTGGCACCCATTTTGCTGGCCGGATATCTGTCTTCATCCCAGGTAATATCGCTGGTACACTATATCGTGCAGGCAGGCGAAACAGCTGACGCCGAAGCCTTTGTACGCGAACTGGCACAGCGTGTGCCGCAACACGGAGACGCACTCATGACCATCGCACAACAGCTTGAACAGAAGGGTATCGAGAAGGGCATCGAGAAGGGCAGGGCTGAAGGCCTGCAGCTCGGTGAACAGCGCGGTATTGAAAAAGGAGAGCGTGAAGCTACCCTTAAAATTGCCCGTACCATGCTGCAGAACGGTATCGATCGCAGTACCGTCATGAAAATGACCGGTCTGTCTGAAGACGACCTTGCGCAGATCCGCCACTAATCCTTTCCTGAGACTCCCTGTCCGGCCATCAGCGTAAACTGGTGGGGCAGGGAGGCACCAGACTCAGGCTCTGCGTGCCAGTCACAGCGATTAAACAGCTTAATCACCCCCGCCACATTCCCCGTCAGACGCGCTGTCAGCGGATATATCTGTCGGCCGCTGTCGTCAAAAGCGACATCGAGGTTGTCCCGGGACAGATAAATGACGTTCACGCCCGCACTGAGCGCCACGGCATTTCGGCCGGACCATTCCCGATCGCTCAGCAGACGGTAGTTCCAGTGCATATCTTTCGCTGTTTCCAGGGCATACGTCAGCCGGAACAGGTCGTTCTGCTCGGACAACTCACCGGTGCAGGAGCGCCAGAGGTAATTCAGCTTGCTGGCCAGCTTCGCGCTGATGCCCAGCTGGCGCCCCTGCTTCAGAAGCCATTCGATATCGGGTGTAACATCACGCGAAAACCGGCGTTGCTTAAGCGCAGTCGCAAGCCATCGGGTGAGAAAGAGGTTTTCCTGTGCCGGCGACAGAACGCCACCATCCTGTCTGGCCAGCGCAAGTGCCACCAGGGCGCACCATGCAAGATGGCCCGATTTATCTGTCAGCGTCAAGCTTGCCTACTCCCTGTATCAAAATTCGTTATACGATGCAGCTCGCGTCGGTATTAATCCGGGCCATAGCATGCTTCCGTCAGAATAATAACCGATCGACACTGAAATTTTAAACTCAGGCGGGATTAAGGTCGTTCCAGGGATATTGTTTCAGCCGTTTGTATGGACAGCAGATTCAGTTGTTTACCGAAATCCGGAAAGCCTGCAGCAGAGAGTACATCAGCAACAGCACTGGCTCTGGGATGGCCTCGTTCAAGCCAGGCGAGTCTGAGAGCAACACCGGTTTTCTCTGTATCATGCATGTTACGCGGCAATTCGGAATGACCAAACGGGCACTCAAAGGCATTCATGGCGTCGAAGAAGCTGCCGAAAATTTCGTCGGCTGGAATAGCATAAAGATGCCATTTCTGACGTAAAGCGGTGATCATCGGCACATTTACACTGTAGCGACAGAGTCTGCCGGTAAGCGGAACTGTAATGCCCAGGCGGCATGCCTGATAGAGGGCAGCGCCAAAATGGTGTGAACCACCGTCGTTCAGCCAGTAGAGCCTCCGCTCTGCCCACGGATATTCAGCAAACCGCATCCTGTCAAGCCGTAATTCCCAGTGCCCCATATTTTTCCGCAGGTGCTCCTCAGTCCACGGGTTTTGCCAGCTCACGGCATCTTAGTATGGGAAACTCATCGATGTCCCGGATATCATGATCCATAGATTTCGATGCCGAAATCCCCCGGATATCCGTGATGTCGCATGAAAAATGAGGGACAGTTTCTTTGCTAATCAGCTTCTGAACCTCAGGAACGGCAAGTGAATGGCTTTCGAGCCGGCGCTGGTAGCCTGGCTTACGGTAGTCGGGCTCCGCTTGGAAAACGGAAAATATCCTACGCTAAGCCTATTTCTTGAACAGAATAGCAGACAGTTCAGAGCTAAAAGCGGATTTTAATGTCTGCCTCTATGAAACACGCCATTACGAATTTACCGCTGTTTGGATTGGCCCCTATATTTCCATACACTTTTTATCACTTAACCCATTACTGGTTCGTCGCCGCAGATATTCCCGTGGCGAACGATACCCCAGTGCACTATGCGGATGCCATTCGTTGTAATGTTCGAAGGCCTCCGCGAGGTTCTTTACCGCTGTTAACCCGTCGGGTTTCGGCATGATACTTATGTAATCGCGCTTCATCGTTTTCACGAAGCTCTCTGCCATCCCGTTGCTTTCCGGGCTACGTACCGCCGTATGCTTAGGCTCCAGTCCTACCATTCTGGCGAACTGACGCGTCTGATAAGAACGGTAGGCTGAACCGTTGTCTGTCAGCCACTCAACGGGGGATGTCGGCAGGCTGTTACCGAAGCGACGCTCCACGGCACCCAGCATGACGTCCTGCACGGTTTCACTGTCATATCCACCAGTACTGGCCGCCCAGTGAAGTGCCTCGCGATCGCAACAGTCCAGAGCGAACGTGACCCGCAGTTTTTCACCGTTATCACAGCTGAACTCGAAGCCGTCAGAGCACCACCGCTGGTTACTTTCTCCAACGGCCACTTTCCCTGTATGCGCCCGCTTCGATGGCGGTATTTCCGGTTTACGCTCAAGCAGCAGCGCATTCTGACGCATGATGCGGTATACGCGTTTGGCATTGATCACCGCCATGTCGTCAGTTTCTGATTGTCTGCGCAGCAGTGCCCATACCCGACGATAACCATAGGTGGGCAGATCGCCGATGACGGTATGGATACGGGCCAGCGCGTCAGTATCATCAGGCTTGCGCTTGCACCGACGATCCTGCCAGTCCTTCGACCGACGGGCCATGGCATGCAGTTGCGCACGTGAGACCCGGAGGCAACGACTGACAAGGCTTATTCGCCATCCTCCGGCAACAAGGGCACGTGCGCTATCCACTTTTTT
>NZ_JBXWCR010000011.1:0-104679 GCF_057320345.1 Enterobacter cloacae complex sp. 394I7
ACTTGGTATTCATTTTTTGTCCGAAGACATTAAGAATCCATGTCACTTTGAGTGCCCACACAGATTGTCTGATAAATTGTTAAAGAGCAGTTGCGACGTGGCTTACAGCTCACCGTCGCGAGGTCACGTATATTACGTTTTCCTCATTCAGAGTCAAGCATTTATTTTTGCTTTTCTCTGTTGGTGTTCATCTCTGAACCCCGCTAACCCGGCGGCTTGTAAGCCGTTGTTCCGTGTCAGTGGAGGCGCATTATAGGGAGTTCTCAGACGTTGACAACCCCTCTTTTAAAAAAAACGTTCAACCGTCTCTTTTTTGCTCAAAATCGTGCTACAGCGCCAGTTTTTCGAGCGTTTCAAAGCCATAACGGCGTAAAACGGGCAAAAGTTGCTCGGTCTCGTTGGTGATGGCCATACAAAAAGCGATGTTTGCATCGGCAGATTTTGCATCCGGGGCTTCATGTTCCAGCAACCAGGCCGTACGTCGGGCTATAGCCGCCCCCGAATCCACCAGCCGCGTGCCCTCAGGCAGAACTTCTAATAACTCTTCCTGTAATAGAGGGAAATGGGTGCACCCCAGCACAACGGTGTCCGGTGGCTCCGGCATCCGCAGCCACGGGCGGAGAATACGGCGCAACTCTTCGAGCGGCACTGCCTTTCCGTGCAGCTTCGCTTCGGCGATCTCGACCAGTTCCGCCGAACCGAGCATCGCAATCTGGCATTCGTTGGCAAAGCGGTCGATTAACTCGCGCGTATAAGGTCGCTTCACCGTGCCTCGCGTTGCCAGTAAACCAACAATGCCGTTTGCCGTCAGACGCGCGGCAGGCTTTATTGCAGGAACAACGCCCACAACCGGGAACTGGAATTTTTCGCGCAATGCAGGAAGCGATACTGTACTGGCCGTGTTACAGGCGATGACCGCCAGCGAGAGGGGATAACGCTTTTGTACCGCGCTGACGATTTCAACCACACGCTCAACAATAAAGTCTTCACTCTTTTCCCCATACGGGAACGCGACGTTATCAAAGGCGTAAATGTAATGGAGATCCGGCAGGAGATGTCGGATCTCATCATAGACCGAAAGCCCACCGACACCGGAATCAAATACCAGCACGGTGGGACGCGGATTAGAAGGTGTAGCTGCCAGACAAGGTGTATTCCCGTCCTGCAGTTTGGTAGCCATAAACTGTCTCGTAATCTTTGTCGAACAGGTTGGCTATTTTACCACGAACTGTAAGGTGAGAGGTGACAGGATATGAAACTGCGACATCCCACAGGCTTACGCCGCCCATTTTCACCTTTTCAGACGGGTAGGTACCAAAGTCAGTGTCGTAACGTGTTCCCAGGTAGTGGTAAGTCAGGCTCCAGTCGAATTCATAGACCTGCGTATCAAGCTGATACTTCACCTGCTGCTTAGCCCGGCGATCCAATAGCTGGTTTGTTGCCGCATTGCGTGCATCCACATAATCGTAACCGACCGTATGAGTCAGTGGACCTGTATCAAAGGACGCTGTGGCTTCAACCCCTTTAATACGCGCCTTGCCTACGTTGTAGTATTCCTGAAGGTTGTTATTAAAGTCGATCAGGTTATCAACGTCATTGCGATAGGCCGATACGCGCCAGTTCACGCCAGCCGTCAGACCTTCGAACGCGCCTTCCCACTGTTTACTCTCCTCAGGATCAAGATGGTCGTTGCCATAGAAACCATACAACTGCCCGAGGTTGGGTGCTTTATAGGCAGTGCCATACGAGGCAATGAATCGATAACCTTCAATGAACTCCCAGCCCGCACTGCTCTGCCAGGTGCCATGGCGACCAAACTGAGAGTTATCGTCGCTACGCGCTGCCCCTTCCAGGGTAAAGTCGCCAAACTGCTGCAGCGCAGTCAGGTAGACGCCGGTGTTACGCAGGTCATAGCCGTTTGTGACATAGCTTGTTCCTGGTTCGGTGCTCTGCTTCTGCCAGTCGACACCTGCGCCAATATTGCCATGGCCCACCTCAACGGAGTTGGTCCACTGCACGTTGTACTGTTTGATCTCATCCAGCGTGGCATTGGAATCATAACGTCCCAGATGCGGGTCGTAGTTATAATCTTTGCTGTGGCTATAGCTGGTGAGAAGTTGTGAATGGACGATGTCATTATTAAAGCGCAGTCCAGCGTCCCAGGTCTGGCTATAGAGCTGGCGAGTATCAACCAAAACATCAGGCGTAAATGAACTGTAATAGCCGTCATAGGCGGTACGGTTGCTGTAGCCATAGCCGCGAACGAACCCGCTCCACTGATCAGAGAAAGCATGCTCCAGCGCACCGTAGAGGGTTTTATTCATAAAGCCGTCACGATCGGTCTGAGCCAGACCACCGTTGTTGCCATCCGCAACCACGTCAAAGCCTTTGGTATAGGTATAATCACCCGCCAGCGTCACGCGTGTGCTGTCACCCAGGGTTTGCTGGGTGCTGCCGCCGTAATTTTGGTAGCCATGCGAGCCTACGCCCGCATTCAACGTCGTGCCGTCCTTTGCGCGGGTAGTAATAATGTTCACTACGCCACCAATCGCATCAGAACCATAGACTGCAGAGCGTGGCCCGCGAATATATTCAATGCGCTGCACCAGGGCGATCGGGAATTGGCTGAGATCGGACGACCCCGTTACCCCAGCCTGGTTAAGACGGATCCCGTCGACAAGAATAAGAACATGACTGGAATTAGTTCCCCGAATAAAAAGAGAGGAAAGTTGCCCCATTCCGCCGTTTTGGGCAGTATCCACGCCAGGCAAGCGACGCATAACGTCAATGACGGTGTTTGCCTGCCAGCGATCAATATCCTCGCGCGTCACCACAGACGTTGGTGCAAGAACGGTATTAACAGGTTGCTCAAAACGGTTTGCTGTCACCACCAACGAGTCGGCGCTATCCTGCGCCCAGCCCGAAAATGCCGTGACGGACAACGCCGTCAACAGCGATACTTTTTTAATCATTGTTAAAGCATCCACAATATAAGAAGGATGCCGCAGGCTTCATCTATAGCACGCGATGACGAAACCAAATGCGACGTGATCCCGGCAGGTCTTCGGGCTAGGTGGCGTTTTGCGGATGAAGACTTCCCATTTTCACAGTGTCTACAATTCTCATCCCGCCAGTCTTTACCGCTGCGCGTCAGCTCCAGATTTTCACTGGATTCCCTTTTCACTCTCAGGAGACCGGAAACAGAATGCTACAATTAGACACGTATAGATGTCCAGATAGCTATTGGCCATTAAATCTGGACATCCACTGCACAATCCCTACAATCCCCGCGTAATTCTTTATCACTCAGGACGCATCATGACCCCCGAACACCTCCCAACAGAACAGTACGACGCACAGCTGGCAGAGAAAGTTGTCCGCCTGCAAAGTATGATGACGCCTTTCAACGCGCCCGTTCCTGAGGTGTTCCGCTCGCCCGTTAGCCACTACCGCATGCGTGCGGAATTCCGCATCTGGCACGACGGTGACGACCTGTACCACATCATTTTCGATCAGCAGACGAAGTCCCGCATTCGGGTTGACAGTTTCCCGGCGGCGAGTGAACTCATCAACCAGCTCATGACGCTGATGATCGACGGCGTACGCAACAACCCTGTGCTGCGCCACAAGCTGTTCCAGATTGATTATCTGACCACACAAAGCAACCAGGCGATCGTCTCTCTGCTGTATCACAAAGCGCTGAATGACGAATGGCGCGAGCAGGCAGAAGCGCTGCGCGATGCCCTGCGCGCGCAGAACATCAATGTTCACCTGATTGGTCGTGCAACAAAAACCAAAATCATGCTGGATCAGGATTTCATCGACGAACGTCTGTCGGTGGCGGGAAAAGAGATGGTGTACCGCCAGGTTGAGAACAGCTTTACCCAGCCAAACGCAGCAATGAACGTACAGATGCTGGACTGGGCGCTGAAGGCGACCGAAGGGTCAAAGGGCGATCTGCTAGAGCTGTACTGCGGGAACGGCAACTTCTCCCTGGCGCTGGCGCGTAACTTTGAGCGCGTCCTGGCGACGGAGATTGCCAAGCCGTCCGTTGCCGCTGCACAGTACAACATTGCCGCCAATCACATCGACAATGTGCAGATCATTCGTATGTCTGCAGAAGAGTTCACGCAGGCCATGAATGGCGTACGCCAGTTTAATCGCCTGGAGGGGATCGATCTGAAGAGTTACCAGTGTGAGACGATTTTTGTCGATCCGCCGCGCAGTGGCCTGGACAGCGAAACCGAGAAGATGGTGCAGGCGTACCCGCGTATTTTGTACATATCCTGTAACCCGGAAACGCTGTGCAAGAACCTCGAAACATTAAGCCAGACGCACAATGTTGAACGTCTGGCTCTCTTCGATCAGTTCCCGTATACGCACCATATGGAGTGCGGCGTACTTCTTACCGCGAAGTAACGTGATGGCAGGCAGGTCAACCTGCCTGCCATCACACTCTCTTACTCCGGCAGCTCGTGCTTGCGGCTACGCATGCGCGAGCCAATCCAGAACACCAGTGCCACAGAAAGTACCGCCGGCAGGAAGTTAGAACCGATATCCGGATACTCTGCACGCACCACAGTGCTATACAGCAACACGCCAAGAATAAAGCAGGCCGCGGCCAGCCCAGGCAACCCGACCGGCATGGTGCGGTTCAGGTAACGCTGATGCAGACAGTACACCGTCAGCACCAGCGCAATGAGCGGGAAAATAGAAAATGGAACGATCGAGCTGAACACAGCCGCAAACGTGCCATTAATTGATAAGCCAGCGATCAATGCCAGCAACAGCGTACCCTTATCCTGACCTGACTGTTTCATTACTCACCTTCACTCTTCGGTTTGATGTGCCAGTTTCTCTTGTTCACGGCGATACCAGTAGTACGCGCCTTTGGAGATCATCCTGAGCTGTAATACCAGTCGCTCTTCGAGCTGCTTGCGTTGTTCGATGCTGACATCCAGCGCTTCGGCACCCGCGCTGAAAACAATCGTCACCATCGCCTCAGCCTGTGCTTCAGTGAACGCACGCGGCATATGGTTTTCGAGTTCAAGATAGTCGGCAAGTTCCGCGATAAAATGCTGAATTTCACGCGCCACAGCGGCACGGAACGCGGCTGATGTTCCGGAACGTTCCCGCAACAGCAGGCGAAACGCGTTGGGGTTATTGCCAATAAATTCCATAAAGGTCGACACAGAGGTGCGGATCACGCTCCCCCCTTTAGCGATACGCTGCCGCGCCTGGCGCATAAGCTGACGCAGCATCAGCCCGCTCTCGTCGACCATGGTCAGACCCAGTTCATCCACATCACGGAAATGACGATAGAAGGACGTTGGCGCAATCCCGGCCTCGCGCGCAACTTCACGCAGGCTTAAACTGGCAAAACTACGCTCGGCACTCAGTTGACTGAATGCGGCTTCCACCAGCGAACGCCGGGTTTTCTCTTTTTGTTGTGCTCTTACGCCCATCACGATAGTTGAATCCTTCCAAAGGCCTGATGGCACTATACCAGAGAATAAAATTAATCTGTTTGCCTGGCTTTGTGAATGATTGTTTACGTACGGTTTGTGCTCCACTGCCGGAAAAAAGCACAACGATAATTGGGTTACTCGGGCAATGATGTTATGATTCTGTTGCTTTTATGTATAAGAACAGGTAAGCCTTACCATGCCACATTCCTACGATTACGACGCAATTGTGATAGGTTCCGGCCCCGGCGGCGAAGGCGCTGCTATGGGACTGGTGAAACAGGGAGCCAGAGTAGCGGTGATAGAGCGCTACCATAACGTTGGCGGCGGTTGCACCCATTGGGGCACCATCCCTTCCAAAGCCCTCCGCCATGCCGTTAGCCGCATTATTGAATTTAACCAGAACCCTCTTTACAGCGACCACTCCCGACTTCTTCGTTCCTCCTTTGCTGACATCCTGAATCATGCGGATACCGTTATTAACCAGCAGACACGGATGCGCCAGGGGTTTTATGAGCGTAACCACTGTGAAATTTTGCAGGGCAATGCGCACTTTGTTGATGAACACACCCTGGCGCTCGAATGCCACGACGGGTCGGTCGAAACCATCACGGCGGAAAAATTTGTCATCGCCTGTGGTTCACGCCCGTACCATCCGGCAGACGTGGACTTCTCCCACCCGCGCATTTACGACAGCGACTCCATCCTGAGCCTGCACCACGAACCCCGTCATGTGATTATCTATGGCGCAGGGGTGATTGGCTGCGAATATGCGTCGATCTTCCGGGGCATGGACGTGAAAGTTGACCTGATCAACACCCGCGACCGCCTGCTGGCCTTCCTCGATCAGGAAATGTCAGACTCGCTCTCTTACCACTTCTGGAACAGCGGCGTGGTGATTCGCCACAACGAAGAGTACGAGAAAATTGAAGGCTGCGACGACGGTGTGATCATGCATCTGAAATCGGGCAAGAAGCTGAAAGCAGACTGCCTGCTGTACGCCAACGGCCGTACCGGTAACACCGATTCTCTGGCTCTGGAAAATATCGGGCTCGAAACCGACAGCCGCGGTCAGCTGAAGGTGAACAGCATGTACCAGACAGCCCTGCCGCATGTGTATGCCGTCGGTGATGTTATCGGTTATCCAAGCCTGGCTTCTGCAGCATACGATCAGGGACGCATCGCGGCGCAGGCGCTGGTGAAAGGCGAAGCGACGGCACATCTTATCGAAGATATTCCGACAGGTATTTATACCATCCCGGAAATCAGCTCCGTCGGGAAAACCGAGCAGCAGCTGACGTCAATGAAGGTGCCTTACGAGGTGGGTCGCGCGCAGTTTAAACATCTGGCGAGGGCACAAATCGTGGGAATGAGCGTGGGTACGCTGAAGATCCTGTTCCATCGCGAGACGAAAGAGATCCTCGGTATTCACTGCTTTGGTGAACGCGCGGCGGAGATTATTCATATCGGCCAGGCGATCATGGAGCAAAAAGGTGGTGGTAACACCATCGAGTACTTCGTTAACACCACCTTCAACTACCCGACCATGGCGGAAGCCTATCGGGTCGCGGCACTGAACGGTTTAAACCGCCTGTTTTAACGCATTGTCAAAATGGCCATCCATCGAACCACGGATGGCCTCTGCCAGCTGCTCATAGCGGCTGCGCAGCGGTGAACCCGGACGATAAACCAGACCAATGGTACGACGTGGCTCTGGTTTAATGCATGGCAGATAAACCACGCCGTCACGTTTACGTTCTCGCGGCACGGCCAGTGCCGGCAGCAATGTGATCCCACTGCCCGCCGCCACCATATTACGCAGCGTTTCAAGGCTGGTTGCGCGGAAATGGGTATCCTCGTCAGCACCCGCTTCGAAGCAGAATCCCATCGCCTGATCGCGCAGGCAGTGACCATCTTCCAGCATCAGCAGTTTTTCACCGGCCAGATCGGCCATCGGCACGCGATCGCGGTTCGCCCACGGGTGATCTTCATAGATCGCCAGCATCATGGGCTCATCAAACAGCGGCACTTCGATAAAAGCTTCGCTCTCTTTGACCAGCGCCAGAATGGCACAGTCGAGCTTGCCGCTGTCTAACTGCGCCAGCAGCTGATGGGTTTGCGCTTCATGCAGATACATTTCGAGTTTCGGGAACGTCTGATGCAGCATTGGAATGATGTGCGGCAACAGGTACGGGCCAACGGTTGGGATCAGGCCAATATGCAACGGGCCGGACATCGCCTCCCCCTGCTGGCTTGCCATTTCCTTGAGCACTTTGACCTCGCGCAGCACGGTGCGCGCCTGATCCACCAGCAGCAGACCTGCCTGGGTGAACAGTACCTTACGACTGGTGCGCTCCAGCAGCATCACGCCCAGCTCGTCTTCCAGCTTGCGGATCTGGCCGCTCAGGGTAGGCTGGCTGACGTGGCAGGAATCTGCCGCGCGGCGAAAATGGCGGTGCTCGGCTAGCGCTACCAGGTATTCAAGATCACGAATATTCATTATTCATCCTCCGTCGCCACGATAGTTCATGGCGATAGATAGCATAGCAACGAACGATTATCCCTATCAAGCATTCTGTTGAATAATACACCACATAGACGAGGCGGCACGTGTTTGACCCTTGACGTCCCCGCACCGTCAGCGAGTTTCTCTCAAAACTCGAACAACTAAAGCCAACGTGAACTTTTGCGGACCCCGTGGTCCGCTTTTTTTTGCGTAAAAAAGGCCGGGGATAAAAGCAAAATGGCAACCGAAGTTGCCATTTTTAGTGTTTACTCCCTCTCCCCGTGGGAGAGGGCGGGGTGAGGGCACCCGCCCGCACTCATCAAACCAGCCGGTTTTTCGCATCCGCAATCGCCTGCGCGACCTGCTTCGGTGACACGCCGCCTTTCGCTGCACGCTTATCCAGACAAGACTGCAACGCCAGAATCGGATACACATCATCACCGATAACCGCACTGAATTTCTGCAGGTCGGTCAGCGGCAACGCTTCCAGTGCCTTACCCTGACGAATGGCTTCAACCACCGCTTCACCGACAATATGGTGCGCTTCACGGAACGGTACGCCTTTCGCCACCAGGTAATCGGCAAGCTCGGTCGAGTTTGCATAGCCCTGCTGCGCCGCTTCCTGACAACGCGGGCGTTTCACCTGAATGCCATCCAGCACCAGCGCGCCCATATGCAGGCAGTCCAGCCAAGTATCGAGCGCGTCGAACAGCCCTTCTTTGTCTTCCTGCATATCTTTGTTATACGCCAGCGGCAGCCCTTTCAGGGTCATCATCATGCCGGTCAGCGCGCCCTGCACACGGCCACACTTACCGCGGATAAGCTCCAGCGCATCCGGGTTTTTCTTCTGTGGCATCAGGGAGGAGCCTGACGTCACGCGGTCAGACAGCTCAACAAACCCGGCTTCACCGGAGTTAAAGAAAATCAGGTCTTCGGCAAAGCGCGACAGATGCACCATGCCGATAGACGCATTGGAAAGCAGCTCCAGCACGTGATCACGGTCAGAGACGCTGTCCAGGCTGTTACGGGTGGCTGAAGCAAAGCCCAGCCAGCCTGCCAGCTGATCACGGTCGATTTCATAGGCCGTCCCTGCCAGCGCACCGCTGCCCAGCGGGCTCACGTCCAGACGCTTCAGGGTATCCTGCAGACGGCTTTCATCACGCGCCAGCATCTCAACGTAGGCCAGACACCAGTGCGCAAAGGTTACCGGCTGCGCACGCTGCAGGTGGGTATAACCCGGCATCACCGCGTCCTGGTTGTTCTGCGCGGTTTCCACCAGCGCGCCCTGCAGCTGACGGTTGGCTGCCAGCAGTTCACCAACGGTATCTTTACACCACAATTTCAGATCAGTCGCGACCTGGTCGTTACGGCTACGCCCGGTATGCAGTTTTTTACCCAGCTGGCCGACTTTATCGATGAGTTTCCCTTCCACCCAGCTGTGAATATCTTCCGCATCGCTGGCGAGGATCTGCTGCGGGTTCAGACGCACCTCTTCCAACAGGTTATTCAGCGCCTCTTCCAGCTGCAGCTGTTCGTCTGCGGTCAGGACGCCCACGGTGACCAGCGCTTTGGACCAGGCCACAGAGCCGACGATATCCTGCTCGGCCAGGCGGTAGTCGAAGCGCAAAGAGTCGTTGAACTGTTTGAACCGTTGATCCGCTGCCTGTGTAAAACGCCCACCCCAAAGTGCCATAACATGCTTCCTTAATATCTTTGAATTTCATTGCCCGGCTGCGCTGCGCTGACCGGGCCTGCAGAATCGGTAAATTGCTTACGCCAGAATACGCGTGCCAATCGGCGTGCCGTTAAACAACGCCGGGAGTTGCTCCGCGTGGCGCCAGGAGGCGATGTCCACCGGACGTCCGAGCGTACGCGCGGCATCCAGCGCCGCATTGACTTTGACGATCATGCCGTCGGTAATAATGCCCTGCTCGATAAGCTGTTCGGCTTTCGCTGCGGTCATTTCCGCAATACGCTGGCCTTTGCCGTCGAGAATACCGCTTACGTCAGAGAGCAGAATCAGGTCAGCGCCCAGCGTAGCCGCCAGAGCCGTTGCCGCCTGGTCTGCATTGACGTTCATCAGCTCGCCCTCTTCGGTCACCCCGATAGAGCTCACCACCGGCAGGAATCCTCCTTCCAGCAGCATGTTAATCAGCTTAGGCGAACCAGGCTGTGCCAGTCCAACGTGTCCGAGCTCTTCGTCGAGCTGGGTCACTTTTACGCTGTCACCATCGCCCAGACACAGACCGACAGAGGCGATATGGTGTTTCTTCGCCCACGCCAGCAGCGTTTTGTTCGCCGTCCCCGCCAGGGCACCGGTAATAATATCAATCTGGTCAGCAGGCGTGACGCGCAGGCCATTTTTCTTTTTCACCGGCAGGTTGAGCCCTTTCATCAGCTCATCAACCACGCAGCCGCCGCCGTGCACAATCACCAGCGGACGTTGGTGTGATTCGCGATAGTTCACCAGCGCGGTAAAAAGACGCTCCAGCGCTTCTTCGCTGTCCAGCAGTACACCACCGAGTTTGATAATTAATGGGTTCATCATCACACCTTAAATAAGAGCCTGGGTTTCCGGGAAACCGAAACGAATATTTGCACACTGCATTGCCTGCGCGGCAGCGCCTTTAAGTAAGTTATCTTCCGCAGCCACCACAATCAGGTGCTCACCCTGCACGGCAAAACCGATGTCGCAGAATGGCAGGCCAACCACGTTTTTCAGCGCCGGCACGCCTTTGTCGTACAGACGCACCAGCGGTTTGTCCGCATAGGCCTGCGTAAAGGCTTCGCTCACCTGTTCGTGGGTCACGCCGGGTTTCAGGCGGCAGGTGATAGTTTCGAGGATCCCTCGCGGGAAGCTGCCCAGATGCGGCGTGAAGATGACATCCGCACCCAGATGCGTCGTGATTTCAGGGTGATGGCGGTGATTGAACACGCCATACGGCTGAAGGCTCACTTCGCAGAAGCTGTTAGCGATAGCGGCTTTACGCCCCGCGCCGCTGACACCACTGGTGGCGTTGATCACCGGCCACTGGTTCAGATCCAGCAGGTCTGCGTCGATCAGCGGCTTCAGAGAAAGCTGTGCCGCCGTCGGATAACAGCCCGGCACGGCAACCAGATCCGCTTCTTTCAGTTTATCTGTGCTCCACTCCGCCAGGCCGTAAACCGCTTTTTCCAGCAGTTCAGGGTGTTGATGGGTGAAACCGTAATATTTTTCGTAGAACGCGCCGTCATTCACACGGAAGGCGCCGGAGAGGTCGAACACCACACAGCCGGCCGCCAGACAGTGCGGAACCAGGTCGTGGCTGACTTCGTGCGCGGTAGCTAAAAACACCACGTCAACGCCGTCGGTGAACGCGCGGATGTCAGACATTGGCTGCAGCGGCAGATCAACAATGCCTTTAAGTTGCGGATGCAAATCGGAAATTAACTTTCCTGCATCATTGCTTTGCGCTGACACGGTCAAAGCGGTTATGGTCATATGAGGATGGCGATTCACGTAGCTTACAAGCTCTGCGCCCGCATAACCGCTAGCGCCTACAATCAGCGTATTCAACATCGGGTTCCTTTATGCTCAACGTTAATGTATTTTTATTCACATTTATTGCATGAATATTGATACTATCACGACCTAAGGTGTGTCAACAATGAAAATGAACTTACCGCCATTTATCGAGATTTACCGCGCCCTAATTGCCACACCCTCCATCAGTGCGACCGAAGAAGCGCTGGATCAGAGCAATGAGTCTTTAATCAATCTGCTGGCAGGTTGGTTTAGCGATATTGGGTTTAACGTTGAGGTTCAGCCCGTTCCCGGAACACGCCATAAATTTAACCTGCTCGCCAGTACCGGACAGGGTGCCGGCGGCCTGCTGCTGGCCGGTCATACCGATACCGTTCCCTTTGACGATGGCCGCTGGACGCGCGATCCGTTCACCCTGACCGAGCATGACAACAAGCTTTACGGTCTGGGCACCGCCGACATGAAAGGCTTTTTTGCTTTTATCCTCGATGCGCTGCGTGACGTGGACGTGACAACGCTGAAGAAACCGCTCTACATTCTGGCCACTGCCGATGAAGAGACCAGCATGGCCGGGGCGCGCTACTTCTCTGAAAACACCTCGATTCGCCCGGATTGCGCCATTATTGGTGAACCAACGTCACTGCAGCCAATCCGCGCCCACAAAGGCCATATCTCCACGGCGGTGCGCGTGCTGGGCCAGTCAGGCCACTCCAGCGATCCGGCGCGCGGCGTCAACGCCATCGAACTGATGCACGACGCCATCGGCCGCATCATGCAGTTGCGCGACTCGCTGAAAGAGCGTTATCACTACGACGCATTCACCGTGCCTTACCCGACGCTGAACCTCGGCAGCCTGCACGGTGGCGATGCATCCAACCGTATCTGCGCCTGCTGCGAACTGCATATGGATATCCGTCCGCTGCCGGGCATGACGCTGAGCGATCTCGACGGCCTGTTGACCGAAGCGCTGGCGCCGGTCAGCGAGCGCTGGCCGGGCCGCCTGACGGTCTCCGAGCTTCATCCGCCGATCCCTGGCTACGAATGTCCACCGGATCATCAACTGGTTGAAGTCGTGGAAAAGCTGCTCGGCGAGAAAACCGACGTGGTGAACTATTGCACCGAAGCACCGTTTATTCAGACCCTGTGTCCTACGCTGGTGCTTGGCCCGGGTTCCATCAACCAGGCCCACCAGCCGGATGAATATCTGGAAACGCGCTTTATCAAACCGACCCGTGAACTGATTACCCAGGTCGTGCATCACTTCTGCTGGCATTAAAATGCCCCTGAGGGTTCCCTCTCCCGGTGGGAGAGGGTCAGGGTAAGGGCAACAAATCCCGCGATCTTCGTCACATTCCCATAAGCATCTCTTATCTGACGCAAAGCGAATTAAATTTCGTAAATTACCCACATTTATTCGTTTGCTGAACCGTTTTCGCAGCAATTGACGACGGGGGTTTTACGTGGCTTTATAAAGGGAGATGACAAAATATTGTCCAAAAGATTTTCGATTGGGCATAAACAAAAATGATGGGGTGACTGGGTTTTTATGAACGAACAATATTCCGCGTTGCGTAGTAATGTCAGTATGCTCGGCAAAGTGCTTGGAGATACCATCAAAGATGCGTTGGGGGAAAACATCCTCGACCGCGTTGAAACCATCCGCAAGCTGTCAAAATCTTCCCGTGCAGGTAACGAGGCCAGTCGTCAGGAGCTGCTCACCACCTTGCAGAACCTTTCTAACGATGAGCTGCTGCCCGTTGCCCGCGCCTTCAGCCAGTTTCTGAACCTGGCAAACACCGCTGAGCAATACCACAGCATTTCGCCGAATGGCGAAGCTGCCAGCAACCCGGAAGTCATTGCCCGTACGCTTCGTAAACTGAAAGACCAGCCAGACCTCAACGAAGACATCATCAAAAAAGCGGTGGAGTCCCTTTCGCTGGAGCTGGTTCTGACCGCTCACCCAACCGAAATCACTCGCCGCACCCTGATCCACAAAATGGTGGAAGTGAACAACTGCCTCAAGCAGCTGGATAACAAAGACATTGCTGACTACGAGCGCAACCAGCTGATGCGCCGTCTGCGCCAGCTGATTGCCCAGTCCTGGCACACCGATGAAATTCGTAAGCATCGTCCAAGCCCGGTCGACGAAGCCAAATGGGGCTTTGCAGTGGTGGAAAATAGCCTGTGGGAAGGGGTGCCGAACTACCTGCGTGAGCTGAACGAGCAGCTGGAAGCGAATCTGGATTACCGCCTGCCGGTCGATTTTGTACCGGTGCGCTTCACCTCCTGGATGGGCGGCGACCGTGACGGCAACCCGAACGTCACCGCGGAAATTACCCGCCACGTGCTCCTGTTGAGCCGCTGGAAAGCAACCGACCTGTTCCTGAAAGATATTCAGGTATTGATCTCCGAGCTGTCGATGGTAGAGGCCACGCCGGAACTGCGCGCGCTGGCCGGCGAAGAAGGTGCCAGCGAGCCGTATCGTTTCCTGATGAAAAAACTGCGTGGCCAACTGATGGCGACGCAGGCCTGGCTGGAAGCGCGTCTGAAAGGCCAGCGCCTGCCGAAGCCGGAAGGCCTGCTGAGCCAGAACGAGCAGCTCTGGGAGCCGCTGTATGCCTGCTATAAATCGCTGCAGGCCTGCGGAATGGGCATCATCGCGAATGGCGAACTGCTCGACACCCTGCGTCGCGTGAAGTGTTTCGGCGTGCCGCTGGTGCGTATTGACGTCCGTCAGGAAAGCACCCGTCATACCGAAGCGCTGGGCGAACTGACCCGCTATCTCGGCATCGGCGACTATGAAAGCTGGTCTGAAGCGGACAAACAAGCCTTCCTGATCCGCGAACTGAACTCCAAGCGCCCCTTGCTGCCACGTAACTGGGAGCCAAGCAACGAAACCCGCGAGGTGCTCAACACCTGTAAAGCGATCGTTGATGCGCCGAAAGGATCGGTGGCTGCCTATGTGATCTCCATGGCGAAAACGCCGTCTGACGTGCTGGGCGTTCACCTTCTGCTCAAAGAAGCCGGTATCGACTATGCCCTTCCGGTTGCACCGCTGTTTGAAACCCTTGATGACCTGAACAACGCCAACGACGTCATGACGCAGCTGCTGAACATCGACTGGTACCGCGGCTTTATTCAGGGCAAACAGATGGTGATGATTGGCTATTCCGACTCCGCAAAAGACGCGGGCGTCATGGCGGCATCCTGGGCGCAGTATCAGGCACAGGACGCGTTGATCAAGACCTGTGAAAAAGCAGGCATCGAACTGACGCTGTTCCACGGACGCGGTGGCTCGATTGGCCGTGGTGGTGCGCCAGCGCATGCGGCACTGCTGTCACAACCGCCGGGAAGCCTGAAAGGCGGCCTGCGCGTGACCGAACAGGGTGAAATGATCCGCTTTAAGTACGGCCTGCCGGAAGTGACCATCAGCAGCCTGTCGCTCTACACCAGTGCAATTCTGGAAGCGAACCTGCTGCCACCGCCAGAGCCGAAAGAGTCCTGGTGCCATATCATGGACGAGCTATCAGATATCTCCTGCGATCTGTACCGCGGCTACGTGCGTGAAAACAAAGATTTTGTGCCTTACTTCCGTTCAGCTACCCCTGAGCAGGAGCTGGGTAAACTGCCGCTGGGTTCACGCCCGGCTAAACGCCGCCCGACCGGTGGTGTAGAGTCTCTGCGTGCCATCCCGTGGATCTTCGCCTGGACCCAGAACCGTCTGATGCTGCCCGCCTGGCTGGGCGCAGGCGCGGCGCTGCAGAAAGTGGTGGAAGATGGCAAACAGAACGAACTGGAAACCATGTGCCGCGACTGGCCATTCTTCTCCACCCGTCTGGGTATGCTGGAGATGGTCTTCTCGAAAGCAGACCTGTGGCTGGCGGAATACTACGATCAGCGTCTGGTGAAGCCTGAGCTGTGGACGCTGGGTAAAGAGCTGCGCGAACTGCTGGAAGACGACATCAAAGTGGTGCTGGACATTGCTAACGACTCGCACCTGATGGCGGATCTGCCGTGGATTGCCGAGTCCATCCAGCTGCGTAACATCTACACCGACCCCCTGAACGTCCTGCAGGCGGAGCTGCTGCACCGTTCACGTCTGGCGGAAGAAGAAGGTAAAGAGCCGGATCCACGCGTCGAACAGGCGTTGATGGTGACGATTGCAGGCGTTGCGGCAGGTATGCGTAACACAGGCTAATCCATTGGCTTCATACAGGCCCGGCAGCGCTAACGCTGCCGGGCGATATCCGGTATTCACGCCATGCACCACGACATCAGCACCCTTCTGACCGACCTCATTAATGGCACCGTAGCGCTACGTGACGTACGGTTTGTCACCCCGCCCGACCCACACTCCCGCACATCGCCTTGCCTGGTCATTAACCTCGATAATGCCTGCGAAGCGTGGTTTTCTTCCTCTGCGGAGGGGTTACTTCAGACCGGACACGCGCTCAGCATCAGCTTCGGTAAACAGCAGCTGTCGCTTCGCCTTTATCGGGATAACGTGCTTATACAGCACCAGCAGGTTGCCCGGCGCGGCCCCCGAACCGGAGCGTTTCTCCTGCAAACGCTGGCCGAACTGCAGATGCAGCCTGATGAACAGAAAACGGCCAGACTGGTGGTACTGAGTATGCTCAGCCACTGTCGCGATCTTCTTGGCAGCGACATTCATACTGACAGCCGCAGTCGTGCTTTGTTTGAAGCCATCCGGCGCTATCTCGATGAACATCACGCCTCACCGCTGACCCGCGATTCCGTGGCGCGGGCGTTTTATATTTCACCCAACTACCTTTCACATCTGTTTCAGAAGACCGGGAACGTGGGGTTCAATGAATACCTGACCCAAACGCGTCTGGAACACGCGCGCCAGTTGCTCAAGGGTTATGATCTAAAAATCAAAGACATTGCCGCCCGCTGCGGCTTTACAGACAGCAACTACTTCTGTCGCCTCTTTCGTAAACATACCGAACGCTCCCCTTCTGAATACCGCCGCCAGTATCACAGCCAACTGACTGCCAAAAACTAGCATTGTGATCGCCCTCTCACTTCACTAAGCACATTACATTTGTCCAGTATTTGGCAAAATTGACCTGTATCCCCGGCCAGCGGCCCCACCTTATCCTTGAGTTAACCTTTCTGACTTAAGGAAAAATAATGGAACTGTATCTGGATACCGCCAACGTGGCAGAGGTTGAGCGCCTGGCGCGCATTTTTCCGATTGCCGGCGTCACCACCAACCCGAGCATTGTAGCCGCCAGCGGCGAAACCCTCTGGAACGTACTGCCGCGTCTGCAAAACGCCATCGGGCCACAGGGTACGCTGTTTGCCCAGACCATGAGCCGTGAAGCCGAAGGGATGGTGGCAGAAGCCAAACGCCTGAGTAACGCCATTCCTGACATCGTGGTGAAAATCCCGGTGACCGCACAGGGCCTTATAGCGATAAAAATGCTGAAAAAAGAGGGCATTACCACGTTAGGCACGGCCGTTTACAGCGCCGCCCAGGGTTTACTGGCCGCGCTGGCGGGTGCGAAATATGTCGCACCGTATGTTAATCGCGTCGACGCTCAGGGCGGGGACGGCATTCGTATGGTACAGGAGCTGCAATCCCTGCTCGAACGCCACGCCCCAGAAAGCAGCGTGCTGGCCGCCAGCTTCAAAACACCACGTCAGGCGCTGGACTGCCTGCTCGCCGGATGTGAAGCAATCACGCTTCCTTTAGATGTAGCGCAACAAATGCTCGGCACCCCGGCGGTAGAGTCAGCCATAGAGAAGTTTGAGCACGACTGGAAAAACGCGTTTGGTAACCTCAACCTCTAAGGGAGATCTGTTATGGACCGTATCATTCAATCGCCGGGGAAATATATCCAGGGCGCTGATGTTCTCACCCGTCTCGGCGACTATCTGAAACCACTGGCAACACGCTGGCTGGTTGTGGGTGATAAGTTTGTGCTGGGTTTTGCACAAGAGACCTTGCTTGAGAGTTTCAAAAAAGCGGAAATTTATGCTGAAATCGCGCCCTTCGGTGGCGAATGTTCGCAAAATGAAATCGATCGCCTGAAAAAACGGGCCGACGGCGCCGACTGTATGGCGGTGCTCGGTATCGGCGGCGGGAAAACGCTGGATACCGCCAAAGCGCTGGCGCATTTTATGGACGTGCCCGTTGCCATCGCCCCGACTATCGCCTCCACCGACGCCCCGTGCAGCGCCCTTTCCGTCATTTATACCGACAGCGGTGAATTCGATCGCTACCTGATGCTGCCGCATAACCCGAACATGGTGATTGTCGACACCCGGGTGGTAGCTGGCGCTCCGCCGCGTCTGCTGGCCGCCGGGATAGGCGATGCCCTTGCCACCTGGTTTGAAGCGCGCGCCTGTTCCCGTAGTGGCGCGATCACCATGGCGGGCGGAAAATGTACCCAGGCTGCGCTAGCCCTCGCCGAGCTGTGCTACAACACGTTAATTGAAGAGGGTGAGAAAGCGATGCTCGCGGCCGGGCAGCACGTGGTCACACCGGCGCTGGAGCGCATCATTGAAGCCAATACCTATCTGAGCGGCGTTGGATTTGAAAGCGGTGGACTGGCGGCCGCACACGCCATTCACAACGGAATGACCGCCGTGCCGGAGGCACATTCGTTCTATCACGGTGAAAAAGTGGCGTTTGGGACGCTGACGCAACTGGTGCTGGAAAATGCCCCGGTAGAGGAAATTGAAACCGTCGCGGCGCTGTGTCACAGCGTAGGTTTGCCCATCACGCTAGCAGAACTGAACATTAAAGAGGATATTCCGCTTAAAATGCGGCTGATTGCCGAGGCTGCCTGCGCAGAGGGTGAAACCATTCACAACATGCCAGGCGGGGTGTCAACGGATCAGGTTTACGCGGCGCTGCTGGTGGCCGATCAGTACGGGCAACGGTTCCTGCGGGAGTGGGCGTAACCGGTATTGCCGGATGGTAAAAAAATCCCCGCCGAAGCGGGGATTGTTTTTACTGCAGATCAAACCGATCCAAATCCATCACCTTCGCCCAAGCGGCAACAAAGTCGCGGACGAATTTCTCATGGGCGTCGCTGCTGGCGTAAACCTCGGCCAGCGCGCGCAGCACGGCGTTCGAACCGAATACCAGATCGGCACGCGTGGCGGTGTATTTCACTTCACCGCTGGCGCGATCGCTGCCGGCAAACAGCTCGTTTGATTCATCGGTCGCTTTCCACTGGGTATTCATGTCCAGCAGGTTCACGAAGAAATCGTTGCTCAGCACGCCTTCACGATGGGTGAACACGCCGTTCTGACTGCCATCGAAGTTCGCCCCCAGTACGCGCAGACCGCCAATCAGCACCGTCAGTTCTGGTGCAGTGAGCGTCAGCTGCTGGGCCTTATCAATCAACAGAGACTCGGTAGTGGAGGCATCAACCTGTGCACGGTAGTTACGGAAGCCATCGGCAATCGGTTCGAGCAGGTTAAACATCTCGATATCCGTCTGATCCTGGCGCGCATCAACGCGGCCCGGCGTGAACGGTACATTGACGTAAACGCCGGCCTCTTTCGCCGCCTGTTCAACACCCACCACACCTGCCAGCACGATGATATCGGCCAGTGACGCTTTGTTAGTGGTACGCTGAATAGCTTCCAGGGCGGGTAACGCGCGAACCGCTGCGGCGTTAACTTCCCAGTCGCGCTGGGGTGCCAGTGCCAGACGCGCACCGTTGGCGCCGCCACGCTTATCGCCACCGCGGAAGGTCGATGCAGACGCCCAGGCAACGGAAACCAGGTCGCTCACGGACAGACCCGAGGCAATGATTTCCGCTTTCAGACTCTCGATGTCCTCTTTGGTCGGGTTGAACACCGCCTGCGGCAATGGATCCTGCCAGATGAGATCTTCTTTCGGCACTTCCGGACCAATGTAACGCGCTTTTGGTCCCATATCACGGTGGGTCAGCTTGAACCACGCGCGGGCAAAGGCTTCGTTAAAGGCCTGCGGATCGTTCAGGAAGCGGCGGGAGATTTTCTCGAACTCGGGGTCAAAACGCAGCGTCAGATCGGTAACCAGCATCGTCGGTTTGCGCTTTTTCGACGGGTCGAACGGATCAGGCATAATGTCTGGTGCATCCACCGCTTCGAACTGAATCGCACCCGCCGGGCTGCGGGTCTGCACCCACTCGTATTTGAACAGGTTCTCGAAGAAGTAGTTACTCCACTGGGTCGGCGTTTGTGACCAGATGACTTCCAGCCCGGAGGTGATCGCATCTGCGCCAACGCCGGTACCGTGCGTACTGGTCCAGCCCAGACCCTGCGCTTCAATTGGCGCGGCTTCCGGGTCGGCACCGACATGGGTCGCTTCACCTGCACCGTGGGTTTTACCGAGGGTATGACCGCCAGCAATCAACGCAACGGTCTCTTCGTCGTTCATCCCCATGTTGCCAAAGGTGGCACGGATCGCCGCGGCCGCTGACAGTGGTTCACCGCTGGCGTTTGGCCCTTCCGGGTTAACGTAAATCAGCCCCATTTCGGTGGCTGCCAGTGGGCGCTTCGCCAGTGCTTCCGGGTCACGGTGGGTGAGCCAGGCTTTTTCATCACCCCAGTTCACGTCCATATCCGGTTCCCAGACATCTTCACGCCCGGCCCCAAAACCAAAGGTACGGAAGCCAGAGTTCTCCAGCGCCACGTTACCGGCAAGGATGAAGAGGTCAGCCCAGGAAATTTTTTGACCGTATTTTTGCTTGATAGGCCACAGGAGACGGCGCGCTTTATCCAGACTTACGTTATCTGGCCAGGAGTTCAGGGGGGCAAAGCGCTGTTGACCGCGGCCTGCGCCACCGCGACCGTCAACGGAGCGATAGGTACCTGCGCCGTGCCAGGCCATACGAATAAACAGGCCCGCATAGCTGCCCCAGTCGGCTGGCCACCACGGCTGAGAGTCGGTCAGAAGTGCTTTGAGATCGCCCTTGAGTGCGGAGTAATCGAGTTTGCTGAATTCTTTGCGGTAGTCAAAGTCTTCACCCAGAGGGTTAGAACGGTTGGAATGTTGATTAAGAAGATCGACGCGGAGTTGTTTTGGCCACCAGTCGCGGCTGCCTGTGCCTGCTCCCGCGCTGTGATCGACGCTGCCCTGATGGAACGGGCACTTGCCGATTGATGCCGCATTATTGCTGTCGTCTGACGTGCTCATCGCTATGCTCCCTTTTACAGTGTTACCGTTACGATATACGCCCTTGTTGATAAGGTATAGTTGAGATAACCCACAGATTCGATAGTTAATTCCGTTTAATTTCCCATTGAAAGTATGTGCGTTCTGTACGTCAAAGGCAGCATTGCTGATATGGCGGGGAAATAAAACCCTTATAAATCAAAAAACCCTCCGAAGAGGGCTTCTATTTGTTATGCGCCAGGCCGAACACCCAGCGTATGGCAAATGGCGTAACTCATTTCCGCGCGGTTGAGCGTATAGAAGTGGAAATCCTTCACTCCTTCACGACTCAAGATCTTCACCATGTCCATCGCGATGTTTGCGCCCACCAGCTTGCGTGTTTCCGGGTCATCGTCCAGCCCTTCGTACATTTTAGACATCCAGTGTGGAATGCGCACATTGGTCATATCGGCAAATTTCTTCGCCTGTTTGAAGTTAGAGACCGGCAAAATTCCCGGGATAATTTCGACGTCGATGCCCGCGGACACACAGCGGTCACGAAAGCGCAGGTAGCTTTCCACATCAAAGAAGAACTGGGTAATGGCGCGGTTCGCACCGGCGTCCACTTTACGCTTCAGGTTAAGCAGATCCGCCTGGGCGCTTTTCGCTTCCGGGTGAACTTCAGGGTAAGCGGCAACGGAAATGTCGAAGTCTGCGACCTCTTTCAGCAGCGCGACCAGATCGGTGGCGTACATGTCCGGTTTACCGCTCCCCGGCGGCAGGTCACCGCGCAGGGCGACGATATGGCGAATACCGTTGTTCCAGTAGTCCTGGGCAATGGCACGCAGCTCATCGCGCGTCGCGTCGATACAGGTCAGGTGCGGAGCCGCTTCCAGACCCGTACGGTCCTTAATGCCTTTAATGATGCTGTGCGTACGGTCACGCTCACCGGAGTTGGCACCGTAGGTGACGGAGACAAACTTCGGTTTCAGGCTGCTCAGGCGATCGATAGAGCTCCAGAGGGTTTGCTCCATTTCACTGGTGCGCGGCGGGAAAAATTCAAAAGAGACGTTAATCTGACCATTTACTTCGGCCAGGCTCTGATTCAGGGCTTCCCGCTGGTTGGCGTGAAAAAAGCTCATACCTTACCTCATCAATCGCGTGTCATTGTGTGTTGTGCTTCGAACTTCTATACGTTTAGACGTCCAGATGTAAAAATGACGGAAAAGCGGAGGGACGTCAACAGAAATAATCGCCAGGAATGGTGAGGAATGCTCAGGGAAGATGAAGGGAGTTCATGATGGCGGGTGAGTGCGGTCTGATGCCCTCACCCTGTCCCTCTCCCACCGGGAGAGGGAACAAGAAAGATTACAGCAGTTTAGCCAGACGGTTGATGTCGGACTGGATAGCCCCGGCGGTCACATCGCGCCCCGCACCCGGGCCACGGATCACCAGTGGGTTATCACGGTACCAGCGGCTTTCAATGGCGAAAACATTATCGCACGGCAGCAGTGCCGCCAGCGGATGTTCAGGACGAACCGCCTCGACACCCACACGTGCTTTTCCGTTCGCTTCGAAACGCGCCACGTAGCGCAGCACTAGCCCCATCTCGTTTGCCGCTTCCAGACGTTGCACCATCTGCTCGTTCAGCTCTTCGCCGTTCTCGAAGAAGTGGTCGACAGAGTCGTCCTCACAGCCAGCAGGCACCAGCGACTCAACGCGGACGGCATCAGGTTCGATGTCATAACCGGCTTCGCGCGCCAGGATCACCAGCTTACGCATAACGTCTTTACCGGAGAGGTCAACGCGTGGGTCAGGCTCCGTTAAGCCCTGCTGCCATGCCTGATCCACCAGGTCAGTGAACGGCACGGTGCCATCAAACTGCAGGAACAGCCAGGAGAGCGTGCCGGAGAAGATGCCACTCAGCGCCAGAATGCTGTCGCCGCTTTCAATCAAATCACGCACAGTATGGTTAACCGGCAAGCCAGCGCCCACCGTGGCGTTATACAGCCAGTGACGGCCTGTCTTTTCAAACGCGTCGTGGATTTGACGGTACTTGTCCGTGCTGCTCGCCCCCGCCAGCTTATTGGCGCTAATAACATGGAAACCGTGGCTGGCGAAATCAAGATACTGATCGGCAAGCTGTTCACTGGCGGTCACGTCCAGCACCACCAGATCGTCATACGGGTGCGCGCGCATCCAGAGGAACAGCGACTCTTCGTCCTGTTCAACCGCTTCATCGTTAAAGAAGGCCAGCGCCCGGCTGGCATCCAGCCCTTCGTAGTTCAGCAGGCTGCGGCGGCTGTCCACCACGCCCGCGAGAATAAATTCAAACCCCGTACGCGCTGAGAGGGTCACCTGCTCGCGAGCGAACAGCTCCAGCCAGCGTGAGCCGATGTTTCCTTTGCCAAACAGCACCAGTCCAATGCGTTTCTCCGCACGGAACAGAGAGGTATGCAGCCCCTGAATCAGACTCTCGGTAGGTCCTTTACGCAGTACGGCCACAAGGCTAATGCCCTCTTCCGACTGCCAGGTGAATTCAACCGGCTGGCCTTTCAGCTGCTGCCAGAAACGATGGCAGTGCAGCGGGTTGCGGGTAACGCCCGCCCCCACCATCGCCACCAGCGCCAGACCCTGACGCAGGCGAAGCTCGCCCGGCAGGCCCGCTTCATCAAGAATTTTCAGGGCGCTGTCCGCCACTTCAGCGGTGTAGCAGAACTGCAGCAGCTGGCGATCGTTATGCACGCCAACGGCGAGCGGACGCACCTGGGCGCGTTTGAGGATCAGGTCGATGTCTTTGTGTGCCAGTTTGAAATCCTGGCCCGCCGGGACCTGGAACTCAATCAGGCAGATGTCGTCATGGCTGGTCACAATTCGCGCCCCCGTACCGGACGCCAGGACGCGTTCGATACGGGTAGAGCCTTGATCCGGGGTGTAACTACAGCGCAGCTGCAGGTCGATGTCGCTCCCGGAAACCGGCTGTAGCGTACGCGCATGCAGAACCGGTGCCGCCAGGCGTGCCAGCTCGCTGGCCTCGTCCAGACGCAGCAGCGGCAGCAGGCAGGCATCCTTCACTTTACGCGGGTCAGCACTGTAGACACCGGCCACGTCGCTCCAGATGGTGACGCGGGAAACGCCTGCCAGCGCACCAATTTGCGTCGCTGAGTAGTCAGAGCCGTTACGTCCCAGCAGCACGGTTTCACCGGCACTGCTGCGGCTGATAAAGCCGGTCACCACAATACGTTTGCCCGGATGCTGAACCAGCAACTGTTGCAGCAGCGGATATGACAAGCCTTCATCCACCTGCGGCTGAGCGGCGCGTTCGGCGCGCAGGAAGTCACGCGCGTCAAGCCAGGCTGCATCCACGCCCAGGTGTTGCAGCACGGCCGCCATCAGGCGCGCAGACCACACTTCACCGTGACCGACCACCTCGGCATACACCGCGTCGGTAATACCGCTGTCCAGCAGGGCAGCCAGACGCTCAAGGTCATGCGTAAAGGCGCTAATCAATCCGTCCGCGACGTCCGCAGGCAGTAAGCCGGCAATCAGCTCACTCTGGTAACGACGTAAGGACTGTTGCACCTGATGCGCAGAGAGGCGATCGGTCTGACTCAGTTTGAGCCAGCTAATCAACTGGTTGGTGGTGCTGCCAGCCGCGGAGACAACCATCATGTCCCCTGGCTGCGAATACTCTGTCATGATCCCTGCGACACGCAGGTAACACTTCACATCAGCAAGACTACTACCACCAAACTTGTGCAGTTGACGACCCTTCGCCCCTGCCTGCGCTATCACACTCATGATTACCCCTTGGCTGCGACCCGGAAGCCATTTTCCAGATCGGCAATTAAATCTTCAGAATCTTCAATACCGGTCGAGATACGCAGCAGCGTCTCAGAAATACCGGCGGCGGCACGTGCTTCTGGTGCCATACCTGCGTGCGTCATGGTCGCGGCGTGGGAGATCAAGCTTTCAACCCCACCTAATGATTCCGCCAGCGTAAACAATGACAGCCCGCTCAGGAAGCGACGCAGCGTTTGCTCGTCACCGTCCAGTTCAAAACTTAACATCGCGCCAAATCCCTTTTGTTGACGCGCGGCAATCTCGTGCCCCTGGTTTTCCGGCAGCGACGGGTGATAGAGCTTTTTCACCAGCGGCTGGGTCTTCAGGAAATCAACAATCGCCTGAGCATTGCGCTGCGCCACTTCCATGCGCGGCGACAGCGTGCGGATACCGCGCAACAACAGGTAGCTGTCGAAAGCGCTCGCAGTGACGCCAATGTTATTGGCCCACCATGCCAGTTCGGTGACAACGTCGGGATCTTTTGCAATCACCACGCCCGCTACCACATCAGAATGACCGTTCAGATATTTAGTGCATGAATGCAATACCAGATCGGCACCCAGCGCAAGCGGGTTCTGAAGGGCCGGACTGAGGAAGGTATTATCCACTACACTTATCGCTCCCGCATCCCTTGCGCGCTGACAAATTTTCGCAATATCGACGACACGCAACAATGGATTGCTTGGACTTTCCACCAGCACCAGCTTCGGTTTCTCTGCCAGCGCCTGTTTCAGCGCCTGTTCGTCGTTTTGATCGACAAACAGTACGCGGTAGCACCCGCGTTTTGCGAGGCTGTCAAACAGACGATAGCTACCACCGTAACAGTCGTGCGGTGCCACCAGCAGGTCGCCCGGCTTCAGAAATACCGTCGTCACCAGGTGAATCGCAGACATCCCGGTGTTGGTTAACACGGCGCCTGCACCGCCTTCCAGCTCCGCCAGCGTGCGCTGGGTCACGTCACGCGTCGGGTTGCCGCGACGGGAGTAGTCATGCGCACGGGGTTCATTAAAACCGGTAAAATTGTAAGTACTGGAAAGATGAATTGGCGGGACAACACAGCCGTACTGCTCGTCATCATTTAATCCGCTACGCACTGCGATGGTGGCCTGTTTACGCGTCATGGTGAAGGCTTCCTGGCTAAAAGAGGTGAAAAGTCAGGCACCAGAGTAAACACTGAAAGTATGGACGTCAATACATCTGGACATCTAAACTTCTTTGCGTATAGATTGAGCAATGCGCAAATAGCCGTTAAAATTATATGCTTTAGTGCACGCTGCAGCGGCAATATCCGTGCCACGGTATCGTCTCTACGGTAAACTACGCTGGATTACGGTCAAAACTGGCGATGACGGGTTTTGCACCTTTAGATTAATGACTGAGAGGATTAAAGGTATCTCATGGCTGAATGGAGCGGCGAATATATCAGCCCATACGCTGAGCACGGTAAGAAGAGTGAGCAAGTAAAGAAAATTACGGTTTCCATTCCTCTGAAGGTGTTGAAGATCCTCACCGATGAACGTACGCGTCGTCAGGTGAACAACCTGCGCCACGCGACCAACAGCGAACTCCTGTGCGAAGCGTTTCTGCATGCGTTTACCGGTCAACCGTTGCCAAACGATGAAGATCTGCGCAAAGAGCGTAGTGATGAAATTCCGGAAGAGGCGAAGGTGATCATGCGTGAACTGGGTATCGACCCGGATACGTGGGAATACTGAGAAGCGGATACAAAAAAGGCACCTTGCGGTGCCTTTTTTTCGGGAAACTTACTTAGCGCCCGGGATGCTGAAACGCTTGTTGAAGCGGTCAACACGGCCACCGGTTGCAACATCACGCTGCTTACCAGTGTAGAACGGGTGGCATTTGCCGCACACGTCCAGGTTCAGATCGTGACCCACGGTAGAGCGGATCTGGATAGAGTTACCGCAAGAACAGTTTGCAGTAATCATTTCGTATTTCGGGTGAATATCTTTTTTCATGGGAGAACCTCAGTTAAGGCCGCGTCGCTCTTCCAGCCCTAACGCCAGACACCACGCGATGTTGAATGTAAGTTCTTTGGCGTAAAGTACACCAAAGGCGGCGAATCATACAGAATTTGACCAACGTATGCAAACTGATCCGCACGCCGCTTTCACTAATGTGTATACTAACGCGCCACTTTTCAAGTCAGGAAGATTCGATGCCCGTCGCTCACGTTGCCCTGCCCGTTCCGCTTCCCCGCACCTTTGACTATCTGCTGCCTGACAGCATGAGCGCCAAAGCGGGCTGTCGCGTGACCGTGCCATTTGGCAAACAGCAGCGTATTGGGATTGTGGTGTCGGTGAGCGATAAGAGCGAATTGCCGCTCAATGAGCTGAAAGCCGTCGCAGAGGTACTGGACAGCGAGCCCGTTTTCTCCACCAGCACCTGGCGGCTCCTGCTGTGGGCGGCAGATTACTACCATCATCCCATCGGCGATGTCCTGTTCCACGCCCTGCCTATTATGCTTCGTCAGGGTAAAAGTGCCAGCCACGCTCCCCTGTGGTACTGGTTTGCCACTGAAGAGGGTCAGGCGGTCGATATCAATAGCCTGAAACGCTCGCAGAAACAGCAGCAGGCGCTGGCGGCCCTGCGTCAGGGGAAAATCTGGCGGCATCAGGTTGACGAGCTTGAGGTGAGCGAAACGGCGCTACAGGCCCTGCGCAAAAAAGGGCTGAGCGAACTGGCAAGCGAGGCGCCTGCCCTTTATGACTGGCGGGACAGTTTCTCCGTTTCAGGGGATCGTCTGCGACTCAACACCGAGCAGGCCACCGCCGTCGGAGCCATTCACAGCGCCTCCGATCATTTCTCCGCCTGGCTACTGGCAGGGGTTACCGGCTCCGGCAAAACAGAAGTGTATCTCAGCGTACTGGAAAACGTGCTTGCGCAGGGTAAACAGGCGCTGGTGATGGTTCCGGAAATCGGCCTCACGCCACAAACCATCGCCCGTTTTCGCGAGCGGTTTAATGCGCCGGTTGAAGTGTTACATTCGGGCCTGAACGATAGCGAGCGCCTCAGCGCCTGGCTGAAAGCCAAAAACGGCGAAGCGGCGATTGTGATTGGCACCCGGTCCTCGCTGTTTACGCCGTTTAAAAACCTCGGCGTTATCGTCATCGATGAAGAGCATGACAGCTCCTATAAGCAACAGGAAGGCTGGCGCTATCACGCCCGCGATCTGGCCGTTTATCGCGCCCACAGCGAGCAAATCCCGATTATTCTTGGCTCCGCGACGCCCGCCCTCGAAACGCTGCATAACGTTCGCCAGCGTAAATACCACATGCTGCGCCTGACGCGGCGCGCAGGGAACGCACGCCCTGCCATTCAGCATGTGCTGGATCTAAAAGGCCAGCAGGTGCAGGCGGGGTTAGCGCCTGCGCTTATCACCCGGATGCGCCAGCATTTGCAGGCCGGTAATCAGGTCATTTTGTTCCTTAACCGCCGCGGGTTTGCCCCGGCGCTGCTGTGTCACGACTGCGGCTGGATTGCCGAATGCCCGCGCTGCGACCACTACTACACGTTCCATCAGGCCCAGCGCCATTTGCGCTGCCACCACTGCGACAGCCAGCGGCCGGTACCACGCCAGTGTCCATCATGTGGCTCAACGCATATCGTGCCGGTCGGCCTGGGGACGGAGCAACTGGAAGAGGCCCTTAAGCCTTTCTTCCCTGACGTTCCTCTTTCCCGCATCGACCGTGACACCACCAGCCGCAAAGGGGCGCTGGAACAGCAGCTGGCGGAAGTGCATCGCGGTGGCGCACGCATTCTGATTGGCACGCAGATGCTGGCCAAAGGGCATCACTTCCCGGACGTAACGCTGGTCGCCCTGCTGGACGTAGACGGCGCGCTGTTTTCGGCCGATTTTCGCTCAGCAGAACGTTTTGCCCAGCTTTATACCCAGGTTGCCGGACGTGCCGGTCGCGCAGGCAAACAGGGTGAGGTGGTTTTACAGACCCACCATCCTGAACATCCGCTACTGCAAACCCTGCTGCATAAAGGCTATGACGCGTTTGCGGAGCAGGCGCTGGCAGAACGCCAGACGATGCAGCTTCCGCCGTGGACCAGCCACGTCATCATCCGCGCAGAAGATCACAACAACCAGCAGGCACCGCTTTTCCTGCAGCAGCTGAGAAACCTCCTGCAGGCCAGTCCGCTGGTGGATAACTCGCTGTGGATACTGGGGCCGGTGCCGGCGCTGGCACCAAAGCGTGGTGGACGTTTTCGCTGGCAGATTTTGCTCCAGCACCCTTCGCGCATCCGCCTGCAACATATCGTCAGCGGCGCGCTGGTACTGATCAATACCCTACCAGAAGCGCGCAAAGTGAAGTGGGTGCTGGACGTTGATCCTATCGAAGGCTGAAGACGGATCGAAAAATTTAACGCTCCTCACACTTTTTATGAAAATTCTGTAACCGATTCCATTAACTATCTGTAAAAATGGTGGCGTCAGAAGTTCGGTGTTCAGGCGAGGAGAAGACGTTGAAGTCCAGGAAAGAGGTTGCCACGGCGACCATGAAAGACGTTGCCCAGAAAGCACAAGTCTCTACGGCAACCGTGTCCCGCGCATTAATGAACCCGGATAAAGTCTCCCAGGCGACCCGTAACCGGGTAGAGCAGGCTGCGCTGGAAGTGGGCTATTTCCCGCAGGCGATGGGACGAAACGTTAAACGCAATGAGTCGCGCACCATCCTGGTGATTGTGCCGGACATCTGCGATCCCTTCTTCAGCGAGATTATTCGCGGTATCGAAGTGACGGCGGCAGAACAAGGTTATCTGGTGCTGATTGGCGACTGTGCTCACCAGAACCAGCAGGAAAAAACCTTTATCGACCTCATTATCACCAAGCAGATCGACGGCATGTTGCTGCTTGGGTCTCGCCTGCCGTTTGATGCCAGCATTGAAGAGCAGCGCAATTTACCGCCGATGGTGATGGCCAACGAGTTTGCACCCGAGCTGGAGCTGCCGACGGTACATATTGATAACCTGACCGCCGCGTTCAACGCCGTCAACTATCTTCAGGAGCTGGGGCACAAGCGTATTGGCTGCATTGCCGGGCCGGAAGAGATGCCATTGTGCCACTACCGCCTGCAGGGCTACGTTCAGGCGCTGCGCCGTACCGGCGTCACCGTCGACCCGCACTACATTGCTCGCGGGGATTTCACCTTTGAAGCTGGTGGACAGGCGCTGGAGAAGCTGCTGGATCTGCCCGAGCCGCCGACCGCGGTGTTCTGTCACAGCGATGTGATGGCACTGGGGGCATTATCGTATGCGAAGCGCCGCGGCCTGCGCATACCGAAAGATTTGTCGATCATCGGATTCGATAATATTTCGCTGTCAGAATTTTGCGATCCTCCACTCTCGACCGTGGCGCAGCCGCGCTATGATATTGGGCGTGAAGCGATGCTTCTTCTGCTGGATCAGCTGCATGGTCAAACAGTTAACAGCGGCTCGCGGTTGCTGGACTGTGAATTGATTGTGCGCGGTTCTACCCAGGCATTGACTTAAAGTAAATGTCTTTCAGACACCCTTATCTGGTCAAAGCCCCGCCGCTTAAGTAACATGGCGGGCTGACGAACGAATAAATACAGCGAAACGATAGTGGCACAACGAGATTATGTACGTCGCGGCCAGCCGGCACCTTCGCGACGCAAAAAGAGTAGCTCAAGGAAAAAGCAACGTAACCTGCCTGCTGTCTCGCCAGCGATGGTCGCTATTGCTGCGGCTGTAGTCGTGGCCTTTATTGGTGGTCTGTACTTTATCACGCACCATAAAAAAGAAGAGTCCGAGGCGCTTCAGGCCAGCAAGGTTGCCGGAAACGGCCTTCCGCCGAAGCCTGAAGAGCGCTGGCGCTATATCAAAGAGCTGGAAAGCCGTCAGCCTGGCGTACGTGCGCCGACCGAACCTTCAGCGGGTGGTGAAGTGCAAAATGCCAGCCAGTTGACGGATGAACAGCGTCAGTTGCTGGCACAAATGCAGGCCGATATGCGCCAGCAGCCTACGCAGCTGAACGAAGTACCGTGGAACGAGCAGACGCCGGAACAGCGTCAGCAAACGCTGCAGCGTCGTCAGGCACAGCAGCAGCTCCAACAGCAACAGCAGCAACAACAGCAGTGGGCGCAAACCCAGCCAGTGCAGCAGCCTAAAACGCAGCCGCGGGTGACGGAACAGCCGTATCAGCAGCAAACGCGAACGGCGCAGTCCCAGCCAGTGCAGCAACCGCCGAAGGCCCAGCCGCAGAAACAGGCGGCTCAGCCGTATCAGGATCTGCTGCAGACGCCGGCGCATACCACTGCGCAGCAGCCGAAAACGCAGCAGGCCGCACCGGTAACCAAAGAGACCGATGCGCCGAAACAGACTGCTGAGAAAAAAGACGAACGCCGCTGGATGGTGCAATGTGGTTCATTCAAAGGTGCTGAGCAGGCGGAAACGGTGCGCGCACAGCTGGCTTTTGAAGGGTTTGATTCACGCATTACCACCAATAACGGCTGGAATCGCGTGGTGATTGGCCCGGTCAAAGGCAAAGAAAATGCCGACGGAACCATTTCCCGTTTGAAAGTGGCGGGACACACAAACTGCATTCGACTCGCTACCGGGGGTTGAAACCCCCAAATTCCCCCCCATCTATCATTCTATTCAGCCCTGAGCACAGGCTCAGGGCTTCTGTTTCCCGATTCTGTAACCAGGGGGTCTGCTCGTGACAACAATCGTAAGTGTACGCCGTAACGGCCACGTGGTAATCGCCGGTGATGGCCAGGCCACGCTGGGTAATACCGTAATGAAAGGCAACGTGAAGAAAGTTCGTCGTTTATACAACGACAAAGTGATCGCCGGTTTTGCAGGCGGCACGGCTGACGCCTTCACGCTGTTCGAACTGTTTGAACGCAAACTGGAAATGCACCAGGGTCACCTGGTGAAAGCCGCCGTTGAGCTGGCGAAAGACTGGCGTACCGATCGCATGCTGCGCAAACTTGAAGCGCTGCTGGCGGTGGCCGATGAAACCGCTTCGCTTATCATCACCGGTAACGGTGACGTCATTCAGCCTGAAAACGACCTGATTGCTATTGGCTCTGGTGGCCCGTACGCCCAGGCTGC
The DNA here is from genome assembly GCF_057320345.1 of Enterobacter cloacae complex sp. 394I7. Lineage (NCBI taxonomy): Bacteria > Pseudomonadati > Pseudomonadota > Gammaproteobacteria > Enterobacterales > Enterobacteriaceae > Enterobacter > Enterobacter cloacae complex sp. 394I7. The sequence continues at coordinate 31,563 of NZ_JBXWCR010000011.1, forward strand.
AGCCCGTGCGCTGTTGGAAAATACCGACATGAACGCGCGCGATATCGCGGTGAAGGCGTTGGATATTGCAGGTGATATCTGCATCTATACCAACCACAACCACACCATCGAAGAATTACCGTCTAAAGCGTAAGGATCTCCCATGTCTGAAATGACCCCACGCGAAATTGTCAGCGAACTGGACAAACATATTATCGGCCAGGACAACGCCAAGCGTTCCGTGGCTATTGCCCTGCGTAACCGCTGGCGCCGCATGCAGCTCGAAGAAGAGCTGCGCCATGAAGTGACGCCAAAAAACATTCTGATGATCGGCCCGACCGGTGTCGGTAAAACCGAAATTGCCCGTCGTCTGGCGAAACTGGCTAACGCCCCGTTCATCAAAGTCGAAGCCACCAAGTTCACCGAAGTGGGCTATGTGGGTAAAGAAGTGGACTCTATCATTCGCGATCTGACCGACTCGGCGATCAAAATGGTGCGCGTCCAGGCGATTGAGAAAAACCGCTACCGCGCCGAAGAGATGGCGGAAGAGCGCATTCTTGACGTCCTGATCCCACCGGCGAAGAACAACTGGGGCCAGGCTGAACAGCAGGCTGAGCCGTCAGCGGCACGTCAGGCGTTCCGCAAAAAACTGCGTGAAGGCGAGCTGGACGACAAAGAGATTGAGATCGATCTTGCTGCTGCCCCTATGGGTGTGGAAATCATGGCACCGCCTGGCATGGAAGAGATGACCAGCCAGCTGCAGTCCATGTTCCAGAACCTGGGCGGCCAGAAGCAGAAAGCGCGTAAGCTGAAAATCAAAGACGCCATGAAGCTGCTGATCGAAGAAGAAGCGGCGAAACTGGTGAACCCGGAAGAGCTGAAGCAGGATGCTATCGACGCGGTTGAGCAGCACGGTATCGTGTTTATCGACGAAATCGACAAAATCTGTAAGCGTGGCGAATCCTCAGGCCCGGATGTCTCCCGTGAAGGCGTTCAGCGCGACCTGCTGCCGCTGGTTGAAGGCTGCACCGTCTCCACCAAACACGGTATGGTCAAAACGGACCACATCCTGTTTATCGCCTCTGGCGCATTCCAGGTGGCGAAACCGTCTGACCTGATCCCGGAGCTGCAGGGTCGTCTGCCGATTCGCGTGGAGCTGCAGGCGCTGACCACTGAAGATTTCGAACGCATCCTGACCGAGCCAAATGCCTCTGTGACCGTACAGTACAAAGCGCTGATGGCAACCGAAGGTGTGAACATCGAGTTCACTGAAGACGGTATCAAACGCATCGCCCAGGCCGCCTGGCAGGTCAACGAAACCACCGAGAACATCGGTGCCCGTCGTCTGCACACCGTGCTGGAGCGCCTGATGGAAGATATCTCTTATGATGCGAGCGACCTGAACGGTCAAAGCATTACCATTGACGCAGAATATGTGGGTAAACACCTGGATGCGTTAGTGGCAGATGAAGATCTGAGCCGTTTTATCCTATAATCGCGGTTACTGCATTCTCATCACGTTTAATGGGGGCTAAAGCCCCCATTTTTATTGGCTAAATTACTATGACTGACATCAGCCGTACTCAGGCGTGGCTCGAAAGTCTGCGCCCTAAAACTCTTCCTCTGGCCTTTGCCGCCATTATCGTCGGTACGGCGCTTGCCTGGTGGCAAGGCTATTTCGATCCGCTGGTTGCCGGGCTGGCACTGATTACCGCCGGTCTGCTGCAAATTCTCTCCAATCTCGCCAACGACTATGGCGATGCGGTTAAAGGCAGCGACAAACCCGACCGTATCGGGCCACTGCGCGGTATGCAGAAAGGGGTCATTACCCAGGCGCAGATGAAGCGCGCGCTGATCATCACCGTGGCGCTGATTTGTCTTTCCGGCCTGGCGCTGGTAACGGTCGCGTCTAAAACCCCCAGCGATTTCATTGGTTTCCTGGTACTGGGTTTGCTCGCCATTATTGCCGCCATTACCTATACCGTCGGTACCCGCCCTTACGGGTATATTGGGCTGGGTGATATCTCCGTGCTGGTGTTCTTCGGCTGGCTGAGCGTGATGGGGAGCGGGTACTTACAGGCACATACCCTGATCCCGGCCCTGTTCCTGCCGGCAACCGCCTGCGGCATGCTGGCGACGGCGGTGCTTAACATCAACAACCTGCGCGATATCGACAGCGACCGTGAGAACGGCAAAAACACGCTGGCCGTGCGTCTGGGGCCCGTTAATGCACGCCGTTATCATGCGTGTCTGCTGCTGGGCGCTCTGCTGTGCCTGGCGCTGTTTAACGTTATCTCGCTGCACAGCATATGGGGCTGGCTGTTTGTACTCGCCGCACCGCTGCTGATTAAGCAGGCGCGATTCGTCATGCGTGAACTCAGCCCTGCGGCCATGCCGCCAATGCTGGAGCGTACGGTAAAAGGGGCACTGCTGACTAACCTGTTGTTCGTCATCGGGATTGTCTTAAGTCAGACGCTGGGTTAACTGACAAATATCAATTAACAATTGATGATTTTGCCAACAACGCATTTAGCACGATATACTGAACACATTCGCAGCAACTGAGCGTTAAACCTATGAAATACGATACCTCCGAGCTTTGTGACATCTACCAGGAAGATGTCAACGTCGTTGAACCGCTGTTCTCCAACTTTGGTGGGCGGTCGTCGTTTGGCGGACAAATCGTCACGGTGAAATGTTTCGAGGATAACGGGTTGCTCTATGATCTGCTCGAACAGAACGGCCGTGGCCGCGTTCTGCTGGTTGATGGCGGGGGCTCCGTACGTCGTGCCCTCATTGATGCTGAGCTCGCCCGTCTTGCCGTACAGAACGAGTGGGAAGGCATTGTGGTGTATGGCTCAGTGCGCCAGGTGGACGATCTCGAAGACCTGGACATTGGCATTCAGGCTATCGCGGCCATTCCGGTGGGTGCTGCGGGTGAAGGTATCGGCGAAAGCGACGTGCGCGTCAATTTCGGCGGCGTGACCTTCTTCTCCGGTGACCATCTCTATGCCGATAACACCGGGATTATCCTTTCCGAAGATCCGCTGGATATCGAGTAATAAAAAAGCCGGGTGGCGGCGACGCCTTACCCGGCCTGTTCTGCATTTCCCGAAAGAAATTACACTTCTTCCATACGCCCCAGCAGCGCCTGCAGACGATCCTGCCAGCCATTCTGCTGTTCACGCAGCTGGTTGTTTTCGCGCTCCAGTTCTTCACGGCTGTGCTGAGCGTTCTGAACTTCCTGCGCCAGGCTGTTGTTCTTCTCTTTCAGCTCTTCAATTTCCATCTGCAGCAGCGTGATGGTGTCAATCGCCTGCTGTACTTTCGATTCCAGTTTCTCAAACACTTCTAAAGACATGATCCTACCTCTCCTGAATTGCAAGGCGACGCTTTAACGTAAACGCGCACAACAGATATGCCGATTGTATGAAGCCCCGTCGCCCCTGTCCAGCGGCAGACCGCGCAGATCGTGGTTTGCAACACTTTTCGGCCTCGTCCTGGTGCGTTCGCGGCATATACCCCTAAATTGTTAACTGATTCGTTAATGAAATGATTCAGCTCACATTTTGCCATTGGTGTAAAAATGCGCTTTATGGCGCGAAAACGCTCATTTTATTGACGCAGACCACACATTTTGATTTCGATATTTCTCGTTTTTGCTCGTTAACGATAAATTAACACTATGTCTACAGGGCATCGTGGCTGTCACGGGCGGTCATGCTAACAATAAACATCAATTTCTTCAGGATTCCGATTATGAGTCAGACATCAACCTTAAAAGGCCAGTGCATTGCCGAGTTCCTTGGTACCGGGTTGTTGATATTCTTCGGAGTGGGCTGTGTTGCTGCACTGAAAGTGGCGGGTGCCAGTTTCGGTCAGTGGGAAATCAGTATTATCTGGGGTCTGGGCGTGGCGATGGCCATCTACCTGACCGCAGGGGTTTCCGGCGCACATCTTAACCCGGCGGTGACCATCGCGCTGTGGCTGTTCGCGTGCTTCGACGGACGCAAAGTTGTTCCCTTCATCCTTTCTCAGTTTGCCGGCGCGTTTTGCGCAGCGGCGTTAGTTTACGGGCTTTATTACAATCTTTTCATCGACTTCGAACAGACACATCATATGGTGCGTGGCAGTGTCGAAAGTCTGGATCTGGCAGGCATTTTCTCAACCTATCCCAACCCGCATATCAATTTTGTGCAGGCGTTCGCAGTTGAAATGGTGATTACCGCTATTCTGATGGGCGTTATCCTGGCGCTGACCGACGACGGAAACGGCATTCCGCGCGGCCCGCTGGCACCGCTGCTGATTGGCCTGCTGATTGCGGTGATCGGTGCATCCATGGGCCCGCTGACCGGGTTTGCGATGAACCCGGCGCGTGATATCGGACCTAAAGCTTTTGCCTTTATCGCAGGATGGGGCGACGTGGCCTTCACCGGCGGTAAAGATATCCCTTACTTCCTGGTACCGCTGTTTGCACCGGTTGTCGGGGCTGCGCTGGGTGCATTTAGCTACCGCAAATTAATTGGTCGCCATTTACCGTGCGACACCTGTGTGGAAGAGGAGAAGGAAACGACTTCTACCGCACAACAAAAAGCTTCGCTGTAATCTGACTACGGGACACATACCATGACCGAAAAAAAATATATCGTTGCGCTCGACCAGGGCACTACCAGCTCCCGCGCTGTCGTAATGGATCATGACGCGAATATCGTCAGCGTGTCACAGCGCGAATTTGAGCAAATCTATCCTCGTCCAGGCTGGGTCGAACACGACCCTATGGAGATCTGGGCTTCACAAAGCTCCACGCTGGTAGAAGTGCTGGCGAAAGCCGATATCAGTTCCGACGAGATTGCCGCTATCGGTATTACCAACCAGCGTGAAACCACTATCGTCTGGGAGCGCGAAACCGGTAAGCCCATTTACAATGCCATCGTCTGGCAGTGCCGCCGTACGTCAGAAATCTGCGAACAGCTGAAGCGCGACGGTATGGAAGACTATGTACGTAGCGCAACCGGTCTGGTCGTTGACCCGTATTTCTCCGGTACCAAAGTGAAATGGATCCTCGACCACGTTGAGGGTTCACGTGAACGTGCAAAACGCGGTGAGCTGCTGTTCGGTACCGTCGACACCTGGCTTATCTGGAAGATGACCCAGGGGCGTGTCCACGTCACTGATTACACCAACGCCTCGCGCACCATGCTGTTCAACATCAATACCCTGGAGTGGGATGACAAGATGCTGGACGCGCTGGATATCCCGCGCGCGATGTTGCCAGAAGTCCGCAAATCTTCTGAAGTTTACGGTCAGACCAATATCGGCGGCAAAGGCGGCACGCGTATTCCAATCGCCGGTATTGCCGGTGACCAGCAGGCGGCGCTGTTTGGCCAGCTGTGCGTTAAGGAAGGGATGGCGAAAAACACCTACGGTACCGGCTGCTTTATGCTGATGAACACCGGTGAGAAAGCGGTAAAATCAGAAAACGGCTTGCTGACCACCATCGCCTGCGGCCCACGCGGTGAAGTGAACTATGCGCTGGAAGGTGCGGTGTTCATGGCAGGCGCGTCTATTCAGTGGCTGCGTGACGAGATGAAACTCATCAGCGATGCGTTTGACTCCGAGTATTTCGCAACCAAAGTGAAGGACACCAACGGCGTGTATGTGGTTCCGGCCTTTACCGGTCTGGGTGCCCCCTACTGGGACCCGTATGCACGCGGCGCGATTTTCGGCCTGACCCGTGGGGTAAACTCGAACCACATTATCCGCGCGACGCTGGAATCCATCGCTTATCAGACGCGCGACGTACTGGAAGCGATGCAGGCTGACTCCGGCATTCGTCTGCACGCCCTGCGCGTGGACGGCGGCGCCGTTGCCAACAACTTCCTGATGCAGTTCCAGTCCGACATTCTGGGCACCCGCGTAGAGCGCCCGGAAGTACGTGAAGTCACCGCGCTGGGTGCGGCGTACCTCGCAGGTCTGGCTGTCGGCTTCTGGCAGAATCTGGATGAACTGCAGGAAAAAGCGGTTATCGAACGCGAATTCCGCCCTGGCATCGAAACCACTGAGCGTAACTACCGCTACAGCGGCTGGAAGAAAGCGGTGAAACGCGCCCTGGCGTGGGAAGAGCACGAGCAGTAATTTCTCCCCTCACCCGTCCCCTCTCCCCGCCGGGGAGAGGGGACCGACCGCACCCACCCCCACTCTGTGATAAACTTCGTGCAATTCCTTTTGATTGCACGAGTACCTCATGAAACGTGAACTGGCTATCGAGTTTTCCCGCGTCACCGAAGCTGCCGCACTGGCGGGCTATAAATGGCTTGGCCGTGGCGACAAAAATACCGCAGACGGTGCGGCTGTCCATGCCATGCGCATTGTGCTTAACCAGGTCAATATCGATGGCACCATCGTCATTGGCGAAGGCGAGATCGACGAAGCGCCAATGCTCTATATCGGTGAGAAAGTGGGCACCGGCAAAGGTGATGCCGTGGATATCGCCGTCGACCCGATTGAGGGTACCCGCATGACGGCAATGGGCCAGGCCAACGCGCTGGCCGTGCTGGCGGTAGGGGACAAAGGCTGTTTCCTCAACGCGCCGGATATGTACATGGAAAAGCTGATTGTCGGCCCCGGCGCCAAAGGGGCTATCGACCTGAGCCTGCCGCTGGAAGAGAATCTGCGTAACGTTGCCAGGGCGCTGGAAAAACCGCTTAGCGCGCTCACCGTGACCATTCTGGCGAAACCGCGCCACGATGCCACCATTGCCCAGTTGCAACAGCTCGGCGTGCGCGTCTTTGCCATCCCGGATGGCGACGTGGCAGCATCTATCCTGACCTGCATGCCAGACAGCGAAGTGGATGTGCTTTACGGCATCGGCGGCGCGCCGGAAGGTGTGGTCTCCGCCGCGGTGATCCGCGCTCTGGATGGCGACATGCAGGCCCGTCTGTTGCCCCGTCATGAAGTCAAAGGCGACAGCGAAGAGAATCGCCGTATTGGGGAAGAAGAGCTGGCACGCTGCGAAGCGATGGGTATTGAAGCCAACAAGGTGCTTGCGCTGGATGACATGGCGCGCAGCGACAACGTTGTCTTCTCCGCAACCGGCATCACCAAAGGTGACCTGCTGGATGGCATCACCCGTAAGGGCAATATGGCCACCACCGAAACCCTGCTGATCCGCGGTAAATCGCGCACCATTCGCCGCATTCAGTCTGTTCACTATCTGGATCGTAAAGACCCTGACGTGCAGGCGCACATTCTGTAAAACCGTTTGATCGATAGAGCTTTCCGGCCCAAATGGGCTGGAAATCTTCGCCACAAGTCCGGAAGATAGAACAGAGAAAAAGCACAGGAGAAGATCATGGCGGACTGGGTAACAGGTAAAGTCACAAAAATACAGTTCTGGACCGATGCGCTATTTAGTCTCACCCTGCATGCTCCCGTCCACCCGTTTACGGCCGGGCAATTTGCGAAGCTGGGGCTGGATGTTGACGGCGAGCGCGTGCAGCGCGCCTATTCCTACGTTAATGCCCCCGATAACCCGGATCTCGAGTTCTATCTGGTCACCGTCCCGGACGGCAAACTCAGCCCACGCCTTGCCGCGCTTAAGCCCGGTGACGATGTGCAAATTGTGAGTGAAGCGGCCGGTTTCTTCGTACTGGACGAAATCCCGGACTGCGACACCCTCTGGATGCTGGCAACCGGCACGGCCATTGGCCCCTATCTCTCTATTTTGCAGTACGGCAAAGACCTTGAGCGCTTTAAAAACATCGTGCTGGTTCACGCCGCGCGCTATGCCGCAGACTTGAGCTATCTTCCGCAGATGCAGGCGCTGGAAAAGCAGTACGGCGGGAAACTGAAAATTCAGACCGTGGTCAGCCGCGAAACCGCAGCAGGTTCACTGACGGGCCGCGTGCCGGCATTGATTGAGAGTGGTGCACTGGAAGACGCAATTGGCTTGCCGATGAGCGCTGAAACCAGCCACGTCATGCTGTGTGGCAACCCGCAGATGGTTCGCGACACGCAGCAGCTTCTGAAGGATACCCGGCAGATGACGAAACATCTTCGCCGCCGGCCGGGCCATATGACTGCCGAACACTACTGGTGATCAGCGGTATTTCACCTCAAGGGTGTCTTTGCCGTATTTGTTTTCGCTCTGGGTGCCGATAAACGCGCCCAGATCGACCACCATCATGACAAAAATAATGGTTGGTAGCAGTCTGCCCACCACCCAGGGAAGGATGGACGGAAGTATCGACCAGTTCCCGGCCACCAGCATCCACGCCAGAATAATCAGAAAAGCCCACGCGCCGGAACGGCCGCGATCGTGCAGACGTTTCACCACCACGGCCGCTGTTGGCCACAGCAAACAGACCAGCGCAAACGCCGCCGTTTGTGTGCTGAGCCATGCGTTGAAGGCCACGAAAAACAGAAGCAGCATGGCAACGATCCACGTCGCCATCCAGATCCAGAAGTCACGGCGTCCAATACGCCCTTTGAATGAAAACAACCACTGCTGTATGGTCATGTAAGGTTCCTTATTATCATATAGCGCGCATTTTACCCTGGAGTTGTGACCTTTTGACAAGCCGACCAGATATCGATTTAATCATGAACACTTACGGCCAGGGGCAATGTTGATGAAAAGTTCGGCACGTTCTCTTTTCCTGTGTTTAGCGATGCTCATCGCGGGTGTCCCCCTGCACGCCGCCGAAACCACTGCCCCGACGACAGCCCCCTATCTGCTGGCCGGTGCGCCCTCGTTCGATCAGTCAATCAGCCAGTTTCGTGAAACCTTCAATAAAACCAACCCCACGCTACCGCTGGATGAATTCCGCGCCATTGACAGCTCCCGGGATACGCCAACCCTGACCCGGGCTGCGAGCAAGATTAACGAAAATTTATATGCCTCCACTGCGCTGGAGCGCGGCACGCTAAAAATCAAAAGCATGCAAATAACCTGGCTGCCGATTCAGGGGCCAGAGCAGAAAGCCGCTAAGGCAAAAGCGCTCGAGTACATGAGCGCGATACTGCAGGCTTTTACGCCCGCACTGACCAAAAAGCAAAGCCAGCAAAAGCTGCAAAAACTCCTCACCGCCGGTAAAAACAAGCGTTACTACGCCGATACCGAAGGGGCCATACGCTATGTGGTGGCAGATAACGGCGAAAAAGGACTGACCTTCGCTGTTGAACCGATTAAGCTGGCACTATCAGACACACTCGGCGGGGCGAATTAATGACAAAAAGCAAAGCCTTTCGAGGGAAAATCTCTATACTGATTCACAGACCATGCTGCCCGACAGGGCGGCCATATTCCTTAATTCGCTAATTTAGCGTGGAGAATTGAAATGCGACATCCTTTAGTGATGGGTAACTGGAAACTGAACGGCAGCCGCCACATGGTAAACGAACTGGTTGCGAACCTGCGTAAAGAGCTGGCGGGCGTGACGGGCTGCGCGGTTGCTATCGCTCCGCCGGATATGTACCTGGATCTGGCTAAACATGCCGCTGACGGCAGCCACATCATTCTGGGCGCACAGAACGTTGACGTTAACCTGTCAGGCGCATTCACCGGTGAAACCTCTGCTGAAATGCTGAAAGATATCGGCGCGAAATACATCATCATCGGCCACTCTGAGCGTCGCACTTACCACAAAGAATCCGACGAATTTATCGCGAAGAAATTCGCGGTGCTGAAAGAGCAGGGTCTGATCCCGGTTCTGTGCATCGGTGAAACCGAAGCCGAAAACGAAGCTGGCAAAACGGAAGAAGTGTGTGCTCGTCAGATCGACGCCGTGCTGAAAACGCAGGGTGCTGCCGCATTCGAAGGCGCGGTTATCGCGTACGAACCCGTCTGGGCGATCGGTACCGGCAAATCAGCGACCCCTGCGCAGGCGCAGGCGGTTCACAAATTTATCCGTGACCACATTGCTAAAGCGGACGCGAAAGTGGCTGAGCAGGTAATTATTCAGTACGGCGGTTCCGTTAACGCATCCAACGCTGCTGAGCTGTTCACCCAGCCAGACATCGATGGCGCGCTGGTTGGCGGTGCATCCCTGAAAGCTGACGCTTTCGCGGTGATCGTTAAAGCAGCAGAAGCGGCTAAACAGGCGTAAAAACCGACTTCCCTCCCCCACCGGGGAGGGAAATTACACTTTCCCCAGCACGCTAAACCACAGATAATCCAGCGGCAGCAGCACCAGATACGTTGCAATCGCCAGCGCCAGACAGAGCAACATCCCCGCCTTTGCAGGCACCTTCCCTAAACCCATTGCCACCACAATCGGCGACGCCTGATACGGCAACAGCGGCGTGGAATACCCCAGTACCTGAATCATGATCACCGACAACAGCGGGAAACCGGTGGCGTCAGAAAAACTCTGTGCCAGCGTGGTATACAACGCTGGCACACCGTTCGCGGTCATAATGAAGTTGAGCGCCGTGGTAATACCGGTAAGCGCCAGGAAGCTGGTGAACGGTCTGTTGGCATCAAGCGGCATAAACCGCAATAACGCCTCCCCCACCGCGGAACCGATACCCGTTTGGGTCACCACAATCGCCAGCCCGAGAATCCCCGCCACGTAAATGCAGGTGCGCATGTTCACTCCCGCAGAAAACTCTTCACCGGTGATAAACCCAACGCGTGGCAGCATGACGATGACCGATGCCGCAAGACCCGTCCACGCCGGTCCAACGCCGTGCCAGCTCTCTGTCACCCACATCCCCAGCACCACCGCCAGCAGCCAGGCGAGACGTTTTTCATCCCGCCCCATCGGTTCAGACGGCGTAAGATCGGTGGCCGGTTTCGGGCTGCCGGGGAACAACCAGCAGATCAGGCCGATCAGAATGCCCCCTTTCAGGATCCCGAGGACGGGTGTATGCAGCAGCAGATACGGGACATAGTTCAGATGGATCCCGTACGAACCCTCCGCGGCGCCGCTCATCACCAGATTCGGCACGTTGGCAGGCAGGATGGTCGCCGAGAGCTGGAAGGTTCCGAACCCGACGGCCAGCGCCAGGCCATACCACGCGCGGGAACCGTCGGGGATGGCGGCCCTTTTGGCCATGGCGGCGACAATCGGCATCAGCAGCGCGATACGGCCCATATTCGACGGCATCACAAACGCCAGCGCGTAGCTCAGCCCCACCACGCTTGCCACCATCAGTACCCACGAATCCGTGAGTTTTGCCGACAGCGCCCGTGCGGCCCTGTCCGCCAGACCGGTTTTACGGATTGCCACCCCCAGCACGAAGCCGCTAAACACTAACCAGAATGCAGACGAGGCAAAACCACCAAAAATCACCTCCGCCGGGGCGATTCTGGCGGTCATCGCCGCCGTGAAAAACAGCAGCGCGGTGATAAATTCCGGCAATAGCGACGTCGCCCACAGCACGATGGTGACGCCGACTATCAATGAGGGCACAAACAGAGGATGCGTTAACCAGAGCGACATTCCTGTCTCCTGTCGTTTTTTTCAGCAAGTCTACGGCGACAGGCAGGACGAGTAAACGCTATTTATGGTGATGTCACTTCAGGATATCGCATTGATGATCCTGCAATTCCTCAGCCGACGCGCGATTCAGGGTCAGCAAGTTACGTTCGGTCGCCAGTAAGACAAACGATCCATCCGACTGCTGCGCCATGGCCAGCGCGAAGCGCCCCATATGGTCACGCGCTTCCGGCAGCTCTTCAGCCAGCATCATAAACGGACTGCGCTGTACCAGCTCATTTTCCGTCACGCGACGGGCGAGGTACTCATGCCCTTCCAGCACGCCCGGGAACGGTAACCACTGGGTACTGATTTGCCCCTGTGCGGCATTAAGCTTCTCGCGCACGTCCGGGCGCAGGCAGGAGATATGGATATGAAAATGGTTCTGCGTACGGCCTGTCGGGGAGTTAATGGCGAGCGAAATTGCGCTGTCCGGCACCTCGGCCCCGCGCTTCATGCTCATAAAGTTGCGTGACTGCCAGGCCAGCCAGAAGAAGTTGGGCGTATTCGGTTCGGTCAACAGCGGGCTTTCGGTTCCTTTGATACGGTAAGTCGGCATCAGGAGATACTGCAGCGGCCCGTTGCGGTCTTTAAACACCACATAACCCGCATCAGGCTTCACCTGCGCGCACGGGGCCGGGTTACGGTGCTGGAGTTGATTCGGCAGACACTGGTCGAGAACGATATGACGCAACGCATTCGGATTACCCGCTTTCATCCAGTACCAGCCACCCGCGGCAAGAATGATGACAACCAGAATCAGTAATAGTATTTTTTTCACAATGCGTTCCCTGTTTTCGATAGTGGCGAAAGAGTAACGCAAAATGATGACCAAATAAAAAACCCGGCGGATTTCTCGCGCCGGGTCACCGTGTCTGTCCTGCTAACGTTTAGCGCTTGCTGATCTGGTCGAAAGTTCCGCCGTTAGAGAAGTGCTCTTTCTGCGCTTTCGCCCAGCCGCCGAACTCTTCATCAATGGTGAAAAGCTTCAGTTTCGGGAAGACGCTTTCATATTTCTTCGCCACCGCCGGATCGCGTGGACGATAGTAGTTTTTCGCCGCAATTTCCTGGCCTTCTGGCGAGTAGAGATACTTCAGGTACGCTTCCGCCACCGCTTTGGTCTCTTTCTTCTCAACCACTTTATCAACCACAGAAACGGTAGGTTCGGCGAGGATAGATTCGCCTGGCGTAACGATCTCGAACTTGTCTTTACCCAGTTCGTGGGTGGCGAGCAGGGCTTCGTTTTCCCATGCGATCAGCACGTCGCCAATCCCACGCTCAACGAAGGTGTTCGTGGCACCACGTGCGCCAGAGTCCAGCACCTCAACGTTTTTATACAGCGCTTTCACGAACGCCTGGGCTTTCGCCTGGTCACCGTTGTTGTGATGCAGCGCGTAGCCCCAGGCCGCCAGGTAGTTCCAGCGTGCGCCACCCGAGCTTTTCGGGTTCGGGGTGATAATGGAAACGCCTGGCTTAACCAGATCGTTCCAGTCATGAATTTGTTTTGGGTTGCCCTTACGCACCAGGAAAACAATGGTCGAGGTGTAAGGCGCTGAGTTGTCCGGCAGGCGTTTGATCCAGTTTTTATCGATACGCCCACGCTCGGCGATGGCGTCGACGTCATAGGCCAGCGCCAGGGTAACCACGTCGGCTTCAATCCCGTTGATGACTGAAGTCGCCTGCTTACCGGAGCCACCATGCGACTGACGCACCACCACGTTGTCGCCGGTTTCCTGTTTCCAGTGTGCCGCGAAGGCTTTGTTGTACTGCTCATACAGCTCACGCGTCGGGTCGTATGACACGTTCAGTAACTGGATGTCCTTAGCCAGAACGCTGGTCGATGCCAGCAATAATGTTAACCCCACGCCCCATTTATTCATCGCCCGGATCTCTTGTGTAGTGTTTTGATGCTTGCAGCGTGCCAGAAAGCTAACCAATGATTAAAGAATAAAAAAAGATTGGCTATAACATAGAGGAATAAAAAACGGGCAGGCATAAAAAAACCGGGCGGCGATATCGCCTTACCCGGCCTTTATGAGCGTGGACTGCAGACCCGGTTAACTCAGCGCGACCGGGGGAAAGTCACCGCTCAGTACAGTTTTTTTGCGCAGTCCAGCCAGTCACCCTTGAACGGACGCTTCATGTTTTCAATGGCGTCGATGATGTCATGGTGAACCAGTTTTTCGTTCTGAATACCGACGCAACGACCGCCATGACCCTGCAGCAGCAGTTCAATGGCGTATGCACCCATACGTGATGCCAGGATGCGGTCGTATGGACCCGGGGAACCCCCACGCTGGATGTGGCCCAGAACGGTAGCGCGCGTTTCACGTTTGGTTTCGGTTTCGATGTACTTCGCCAGCTCGTCAACGTCACAGATATGCTCGGTGATGGCTACGATGGCGTGTTTCTTGCCTTTTGCGATACCCGCTTTGATTTCAGCCACCAGATCTTCACGGCTGAATTCCACTTCCGGAACCACCACGAACTCACAACCGCCGGCGATGGCCGCAGCCAGCGTCAGGTCACCACAGTAACGGCCCATCACTTCCACGATGGAGATACGCTGGTGGGAAGAAGAGGTGTCGCGCAGGCGGTCAATCGCTTCAACAACGGTGCCCAGTGCGGTGAAATAACCGATGGTGTAGTCAGTGCCTTTGATGTCGTTGTCGATCGTACCCGGCAGCCCGATGCACGGGAAGCCCATTTCAGTCAGACGTTTTGCACCCATGTACGAGCCGTCACCACCAATAACAACCAGTGCGTCGAGGCCACGTTTTTTCATGTTCTCAATAGCCACTTCACGGACGTGTTCATCACGGAATTCCGGGAAGCGCGCAGAACCGAGGAAAGTACCGCCACGGTTGATCATGTCGGACACGCTGTAACGGTCGAGCTGAACCATGCGATCTTCATACAGGCCCAGATAACCATCATAGATACCAAAAACTTCCAGGCCTTCCGTCAGCGCTGAACGGACAACCCCACGAATTGCCGCGTTCATGCCCGGCGCATCACCGCCGCTTGTCAACACACCGATTTTCTTAATCATGACTACCTCTGAACTTAGGAATGCAAAATTGAAATCTGTTGCCGGAAGAATTTATCGACCAACGAATACTGCAAATAGTATATCAATCACTTCCAGCTGAATTGATTCAGGTCAGACCAAATGGCGGTAATTTATACACAAAATGCTGGCCTGGCTCACTTTTTTACAACCAATTACGAAAGCTCAACATGTCCGGGTACAACCGAGCAGGGATCCTGGTGAATAATGACGTCTGAACCAGGAAAACGCTGCAAAATCGCCTGCTCGACCTGCTCAGCAATAACGTGAGCCTGAACCAGTGGCAGGTTGTCTTCCATTTCAATATGAATCTGAATAAAGCGGGTCGGCCCTGACTGCCGCGTTCGAAGATCGTGTGCACCTCTGACACCAGGCCAGGAGGTCACGATAGAAAAAATTTCATTACGTTCTGAGTCCGGGAGGGCGCGGTCCAGAAGCGATTGCACCGCTTCATACCCCATCCGTAAGGCGCTATATAAAATATAGATGCCAATCCCTAACGCAAACAACGCATCGGCCCGATGCCAGCCATACCAGGCCAGACCGAGCGCAATAAGAATAGCGCCATTCATCATAACATCAGATTGATAATGAAGCATATCCGCCCGTACAGCCTGGCTTTGCGTTTTGCGAACAACCCAGCGCTGGAACGTTACCAGAACAAGTGTGCATATAAGTGCCACAATCGTCACGACCACGCCCACGCCGGGATCGTTCATCGGTGACGGCGAGACGAGATGCTGAATACCGGTTAAAAACAGAAACAGCGCGGAGCCGGAAATAAACATGCTTTGCGCCAGCGCGGCCAGCGATTCGGCTTTCCCGTGCCCAAACGTGTGTTCTTCATCCGCCGGTTGCAGCGAGTAACGCACAACCAGCAGGTTCGTCAGCGAGGCGGCAATATCCATCAACGAGTCCACCAGCGCCGCGAGAATACTGACTGAGCCGGTATACCACCACGCAAAAATTTTAATCACTAACAGGCTTGAAGCCACGATGGTCGCTGCAATCGCTGCCCGACTTACCAGTCTTCCATAGGATTGATTCATAAACGCTCCTGTCATGTCATGCCGCTAGTATAACGGAAGCATGGGGAGTCAAAGGATGAATAAACGGTTAACAAAGCAGAATGAAGGGCAAAAAAAACCCCCACATCATGTGGGGGAAGACAGGGATGGTGTCTATGGCAAGGAAAACAGGGTTTACTGGTTACTACGGGTACTGCTATTGCTACTGAAAAACGTTGTTTCTGAGCTTCGCTGCATCCGTGCAACCTCACGCAACTGGTCCATTCGCTGCTGATGTCTTGTGTTCAAAACCGCTTGCTGCTCGGGCGTTAGCAGGTGGAACATCTGGTTGCGGACCTTCGCCATCTCTACCTGGCGGGCAACCTGCTCCTGTGCCATTTTTTCGGCCTGAGCGCGTACAGCGCTTTCGTCAAATTTTTCTGCGGTGACAAGGCGGTGCATTGTCTCCATTTCGCTAACATTAACAGGGGGCTGGTCGTGTCGTGCCCTCTGCATCAGATCTCGCATCTGTTGACGCTGATGTTCGGTTAAACTTATGCCATCAAACATATGGCTTTGGCTGCTGTGCTGCGTTGCCCCCTCCGTTGAGGGCCCGTTATCGCCGGGGATAGCTACAGCGGCCTGGCTTAATGTACTGAACGCCAGCGTTGAGGCCATGACGGCAGCGGTAACTTTGCGCATCACTTGCTCCCAAAATCTTTCGTGTCGCGATTCAACGAGAGACAGTCTACGATTCAGGCTGCAAACATGCGTCAGGGGGTGTAAAACAACGTAAAGTCATGGATTAGATAGCCTTGATGTCGTAATTTCTGCCTCGGAGGTATTTAAACAATGAATAAAATCCTGTTAGTTGATGATGACCGAGAGCTCACATCCCTTTTAAAGGAGTTGCTCGACATGGAAGGTTTCAACGTTCTGGTTGCCCATGATGGCGAGCAGGCGCTGAGTCTCCTTGACGACAGCATCGATTTACTTTTGCTCGACGTGATGATGCCGAAGAAAAACGGCATTGATACGTTGAAAGAGCTTCGCCAGACACACCAGACGCCCGTAATTATGCTGACCGCTCGTGGCAGCGAACTTGACCGTGTACTTGGCCTTGAGCTGGGCGCGGATGACTATTTACCAAAGCCGTTTAACGACCGTGAACTGGTTGCCCGTATTCGCGCTATCCTGCGTCGTTCTCACTGGAGCGAACAGCAGCAGAACAGCGACAACAGTTCACCGACGCTGGAAGTCGACTCCCTGAGCCTGAATCCGGGCCGTCAGGAAGCGAGTTTTGACGGTGAAACGCTGGAACTGACTGGCACCGAGTTCACCCTGCTGTATCTGCTGGCCCAGCACCTCGGCCAGGTGGTATCGCGTGAACATTTGAGCCAGGAAGTGCTCGGCAAACGCCTCACCCCGTTTGATCGCGCCATCGATATGCATATCTCGAACCTGCGCCGCAAGCTGCCGGAACGCAAGGACGGACACCCGTGGTTTAAAACCCTGCGTGGTCGCGGTTATCTGATGGTTTCCGCTTCATGATAGGAAGCTTAACAGCCCGCATCTTCGCCATTTTCTGGCTGACGCTGGCACTGGTTTTAATGCTCGTTTTGATGTTGCCAAAACTCGACTCACGCCAGATGACGGAGCTTCTCGACAGCGAGCAACGTCAGGGCGTGATGATCGAGCAGCACGTGGAAGCCGAGCTGGCAAACGACCCGCCGAACGATTTAATGTGGTGGCGCAGGCTGTTTCGCGCTATCGACAAATGGGCACCGCCAGGCCAGCGCCTGTTGCTGGTGACCAGCGAAGGGCGCGTGATTGGCGCCGATCGCAATGAAATGCAGATCATCCGTAACTTCATTGGTCAGGCGGATAACGCCGACCATCCTCAGAAGAAAAAATACGGTCGGGTTGAGATGGTGGGCCCCTTCTCCGTCAGAGATGGCGAGGATAATTACCAGCTTTACCTGATCCGCCCGGCGAGCAACTCCCAGTCCGATTTCATCAACCTGCTGTTTGACCGTCCGCTTCTGCTGCTGATTGTCACCATGCTGGTCAGCTCACCGCTGCTGCTGTGGCTGGCGTGGAGTCTGGCGAAACCGGCGCGTAAGCTGAAAAACGCGGCGGACGAAGTGGCGCAGGGTAACCTGCGACAACACCCTGAACTGGAAGCTGGTCCACAGGAGTTCCTTGCCGCCGGGACCAGTTTTAACCAGATGGTGAGCGCCCTCGACCGCATGATGACGGCACAGCAACGCCTGCTGTCGGATATCTCGCACGAGCTGCGCACGCCGCTCACGCGCTTACAGCTCGGCACCGCGCTGCTGCGTCGCCGCAGCGGTGAGAGCAAAGAGCTGGAACGTATTGAAACGGAAGCGCATCGTCTGGACAGCATGATTAACGACCTGCTGGTCATGTCGCGCAATCAGCAGAAAAATGCGCTGGTGAGCGAAACGGTGAAAGCCAACCACCTGTGGCATGAAGTGCTGGATAACGCGGCGTTCGAAGCGGAGCAGATGGGGAAATCCTTTACCGTCAACTTCCCGCCGGGGCCATGGCCGCTGTACGGTAACCCTAACACGCTGGAAAGCGCGCTGGAGAACATCGTGCGTAACGCCCTGCGCTATTCGCACACGAAGATTGAGGTAGCCTTCTCGGTGGATAAAGACGGGATCACCATCATCGTTGATGACGATGGTCCTGGGGTAAGCCCGGAAGACCGCGAACAGATTTTCCGTCCGTTCTACCGTACCGACGAGGCGCGTGACCGTGAATCTGGCGGCACGGGGCTGGGTCTGGCGATTGTTGAAACCGCCATGCAGCAGCATCGCGGCTGGGTGAAGGCCGACGACAGCCCGCTGGGTGGGTTGCGGTTAACGCTGTGGCTGCCGTTGTATAAACGTTCGTAGCCGTTTAGCCGGGCGGCGGTATCGCTGACCCGGCTTGCCTCTCCTGCGGGGAAACTATTTCCCCCACAATCTCCGCGAATTATCTTCGATCTTGCTACTTAAACGGCGTTTCTGCATCGTTCGGGTCCAGCTCGTGGACAGCCCTGCAGCGGACAAAAGCCGATGGTACTGGTCGTCATCAAACGGCATATGCCAGGCGATCGCGCAGGCGTCATATACCGAGACATCACTCAGGCGCGATGCCAGCACCAGCGGCGCATCTGCCGATACCTGACCTGCCAGCACCACCCGATATAACCAGCCCGTTTTACCCGCGCTCTGCAGCCGGGCAGACATGTCGCTGATGCCGAAATGATAGTTTAGTTTGAAGCACGGCGAGCGCGGCTGCGTCACCTGAATCAGGGCATCGCCCCAGCGGTAGATATCGCCGATAAAGATGTTTTTCTCGGTCAGCCCTTCCGTTGAGAGATTCTCACCAAACGCTGGCGCGACAAACATATCCGCCTGTTCGGGGAACTCGGTTATCCAGTGCTGATAGTGTTCCCGCGGATAGTGGCACAGCGCGCGGTCAGGCCCGCCATGGATTTTCTTTTCGGCCTGCTCATCGCCCACCAGCCCGAGGTCGGTTAACGTCAACTCGCCGTCGACCTGAATTTTGGCGATAGCGCTCGGGCGGCTGCCGTCGTACTCCCTTACCTTGCCTGTAAAGACATTCACCGGAAAATGCATCGCTGCTCCTTTCTGCAGATACAAAAAAAGCGAGTCATCAGACTCGCTTCTCACAGGCGTCAATGCAACCTTATTTTTTCGCGGCGAAACGCGCTGCTGCTTCGTCCCAGTTCACCACGTCCCAGAAGGCTTTGATGTAGTCCGGGCGACGATTCTGGAATTTCAGGTAGTAAGCGTGTTCCCACACGTCCAGACCCAGGATAGGGAAACCGGATGCGCCAGAGATTGCTTCACCCATCAGCGGGGAGTCCTGGTTAGCCGTTGAAACAACCGCCAGTTTGTCACCTTTCAGAACCAGCCACGCCCAGCCAGAGCCGAAACGGGTCGCAGCGGCTTTTTCGAATTCCGCTTTGAAGTTGTCTACAGAACCGAAATCGCGCTCGATAGCCGCTTTCAGGTCGCCCTGCAGGGTGGTACCGGTTTTCAGGCCTTTCCAGAACAGGCTGTGGTTAGCGTGACCACCTGCGTTGTTACGCAGAACGGTTTTCTTGTCAGCTGGCAGCTGGTCCAGTTTGGTGATCAGCTCTTCAACAGGCAGGCTAGCGAACTCTGGCAGGCTTTCCAGCGCGGCGTTCGCGTTGTTCACATAGGTCTGGTGGTGTTTAGTGTGATGGATTTCCATCGTCTGCTTGTCGAAATGCGGTTCCAGTGCGTCGTAGGCATACGGCAGGGATGGCAGTGTATAACTCATAATCCTCTCCATTATTGTCGGGCGGCACAGCTGTTAATGCCGCGTAAGCAGTTGGTTCATTATAGTTAATTAAATGATATTGAAAATGATTATCAATGCCGTAGTTTTTATAAGGTTATTCGGTTTTCGATTATTGCTGAAATTGTGAGTCTGCTCACCCGGTTAACGCGTTGATTGCCATTCAAAACCAAAGTGCGGCAACCTTCCGAAGGTTACCCGACTGCTTAATTTTTACACTCATCGAGTCGGTGGGAAGCCACCGGCATATAAAAACGATGAGGATGTAAACATGAATCATGCGATTACGATGGGTATTTTCTGGCATCTGATAGGCGCGGCCAGTGCAGCCTGTTTCTATGCCCCGTTTAAACAGGTCAAACAGTGGTCATGGGAAACCATGTGGTCCGTCGGCGGTGTGGTCTCGTGGATAATTCTTCCCTGGACCATCAGCGCCATGCTGCTCCCGGATTTCTGGGGCTATTTCTCCTCCTTTAACGCCTCCACCCTGCTGCCGGTCTTTCTTTTTGGCGCCATGTGGGGCGTCGGTAACATTAACTATGGCCTCACCATGCGCTATCTCGGCATGTCGATGGGCATTGGCATCGCGATTGGTATTACGCTGATTGTCGGCACTCTGATGACGCCGATACTCAACGGCAACGTCGACGTGCTCATCAACACCAAAGGCGGCCAGATGACGCTGCTGGGCGTGCTGGTGGCCGTCATTGGCGTGGGCATTGTCACCCGCGCAGGGCAGCTGAAAGAGCGCAAAATGGGCATCAGAGCCGAAGAGTTCAACCTGAAGAAAGGCCTGCTGCTGGCGGTGATGTGCGGGATCTTCTCCGCAGGCATGTCATTCGCGATGAACGCCGCCAAACCGATGCATGAAGCCGCTGCCGCACTGGGCGTCGACCCGCTGTACGTGGCACTGCCAAGCTATGTGGTGATCATGGGTGGCGGAGCGGTGGTTAACCTCGGTTTCTGTTTTTTCCGTCTGGCAAACGTGAAGACCTTGTCACTGAAAGCCGACTTCTCGCTGGCTAAACAGATGATTATCGGGAACGTGCTGCTCTCGGCGCTCGGCGGGCTGATGTGGTATCTCCAGTTCTTCTTCTACGCGTGGGGTCACGCCAGTATTCCGGCGCAGTATGACTATATGAGCTGGATGCTGCACATGAGCTTCTACGTGCTGTGCGGTGGGCTGGTGGGTCTGCTTCTGAAAGAGTGGAACAACGCCGGGCGTCGCCCGGTGGGCGTGCTGAGTCTGGGGTGCGTGGTGATCATTATTGCGGCCAACATTGTGGGCCTCGGCATGGCGAACTGATTACGCCGCGTTACGACTGCGATGACGCCACTGAACCGGCGTCATCCCCACCTCGCGGTTAAAGACCACCGAAAAATAGTTACTGTCCTCAAAGCCGCAGCGCATCGCCACATCGCTGACCATCAGTTCCGTATGCTGAAGCAGGTACTGGGCATGGCAGATGCGCAGCTGGCGCAGATAGTGGTTCACCGTCATCCCGGTCTGGGTGCGGAATTGCTGGCGCAACGCGCGCTCGCTGCACTGCGCCTGCTCGCAGAATTTCTCCAGCACAAAGCTTTTGTTAAGGCTGCCCGCCAGGGTGGTAATGAGCTTATCGAGCAGGGCTTCCTGCGCGGTAGCCGACGGGTTATCAATGGCGTAGCGATGGCGCGCCAACGTCATGACCAGTTGGGCGAAAAGCAGTTCTGCCATCTGATGAGCCTCAGGATCGCTTTTCTGGCTTTCCTGCTCCAGCTGAGAAATCACCTGTCGCACCTGCGTCATGCCGTTACTGCTCAGTCGCCAGTGCGCCGCGCACTTCGTATCATTAAAACCCGGAATGTAAGCCGCCCAGTCGACGTTGAGTTTCAGCCTGTCGGGGCAATAAATCACATTCTGCAGGACCAGGTCGTTGACCGAAGCGTAGGCGTGCTTGTCTTCAGCACGGATGTAAAACAGATCCCCACGCGTAATGCGGTAGGGCCGGTCGTTGAGGATATGCAAGCCATTGCCCCGCCACACCAGCACCAGCTCGCAGAATTCATGGGTGTGCTCGGCAAAGACGTTTTGCGGATAGCGATCCGCCACCGCGACGGCCTGGCCGGCGGAGGCAAAAAAATCCACTTTGCGAAGCATTAGCTGAGCAACCACGACACCACCTCGACAGCAAATAACCTGACATTATTAGCGTTTTTGCCCACGGGAAACGGTGACAACCCTCGCGTTACTGCAGTGACGCGTCCTTTCCCTGACGAATATCGCGCGGTGACCAGCTAAATTCCCGGCGAAACAGGGTCGAAAAGTGGTTACTGTCGCCGAAACCGCAACGATAGGCGATATCCGTGACGCTCTCATCGGTATGACGCAGCAGATGGCGCGCTTTAATCAGGCGCAGACGGTTCAGATAGCGCTGGGGCGTCAGCCCGGTTTGCTGCTTCAGCTGACGATGCAAGGTCCGGAGCGACAGCGAAAAATCATCCGCCAGCGTTTCCCAGCAGACATCCTCGGCGAAATGGTCCTCCAGCCAGGCCATCAGTTGAGTCAAACGCGCATCGTTATTCCCCAGCCCGGCCACCATGCTACTGCGACGCAGCAGCACCAGCAGCTGCATAAACAGCAGCTCACGCGTGGCGATGACGTGGGTCTCCTGTCCCTCGTCGCGCTGTTCCATCTGGCTCACCAGCTGACGCACCTGCTGCAGCGTGGACTGATTCACCCGCCAGTGCGAAGGATAGATGCCGTCCTTCTCCTGCGGCAGGAGATGGTTCAGCCCGGACAGGAACTGGAACGCATCGGGCGAACGGTAGAGCACGTTAGTCAGGCACAGGTTGTCGGTATGTTCATATAAGTGCCGGTCATGATCGCGCACAAAGCAGACCGTCCCACCACTGATGGTATACGGCTGGCCGTTAAACACATGGATCCCCGTTCCGTGTTCAACAATCACAATTTCGTGAAAATCATGATGATGCTCAGGGAACGCCACCTGAGGGAGTCGCGGTTCAATCGCGACAGACGACCCACCCGAAGGAAAAAAATCCGCGCTGTGCAGTACGGTCATAACGGCCCCCACCAATGAGAAATGTTCTCAAAATATTAATTAAGGCCCCGTCCCCTCACCTTAAATTTTCGACCGTAAACCTCGCAAAAACTGTCCGTTTTTCAAGAAACAGGCTGAAAGATCAGGAAATGCGGTAAGCGTCACACTGCCTGCAAACCCCGTCACGCCTGGAAACTGTGAACTCCCTCACGTTCATCTTTGCTTTCTTGCCAGCCCCGGAAAACCGCTGTCACTGGCGAGAAGGTGGTGATGGGTTCCTTTTTTTACACTCACCGCTAATGACTTTAAGAAGGACACAACCATGACTTTTCGCCATTGCGTGGCTGTCGATCTAGGCGCATCCAGCGGCCGTGTAATGCTGGCCACTTATGACGGCAAGCGGCAGACGCTTTCGCTTCGCGAGATGCACCGCTTTGTTAACTGCCTGCAAAAGCAGGACGGCTGTGAGGTGTGGGATATCGACAGCCTTGAGGCAGCGATCCGCACCGGACTGCAGAAGGTCTGCGATGCGGGTATCCGTATCGACAGTATCGGCATCGATACCTGGGGCGTCGATTACGTACTGCTGGACAGCAACGGTGAACGCGTTGGTTTGCCGATAGCCTATCGCGACAGCCGCACCGACGGCCTGATGGCGCGTGCGATTGCCGGGCTTGGCAAAGAGAATATTTATGGCCGCAGCGGCATTCAGTTCCTGCCATTCAATACGCTCTATCAACTGCGCGCGCTGGTCGAACAGCAGCCGGCGCTGGTTCCCCGCGTGGCGCATGCACTGCTGATCCCGGACTACTTCAGCTACCGCCTGACCGGCAACATGAACTGGGAATACACCAACGCCACCACCACGCAACTGGTGAACATCAACTCCGATAACTGGGATGAACACCTGCTGGCCTGGACCGGGGCTTCACCCTCCTGGTTCGGTACGCCGACGCATCCTGGCAATGTGATCGGGCAATGGATGTGCCCGCAGGGTAATGCGATCCCGGTGGTGGCGGTTGCGAGTCACGATACCGCCAGCGCCGTCATTGCGTCACCGCTTGCCGGTAACGACGCGGCCTACCTCTCTTCCGGGACCTGGTCGCTGATGGGCTTTGAGAGCAAAACTCCCTACACCAGCGATGCCGCGCTGGCCGCGAACATCACCAACGAAGGCGGTGCCGAGGGGCGCTACCGCGTGCTGAAGAACATCATGGGTCTGTGGCTGCTCCAGCGCGTGCTTAAAGAGCAGAACATTACCGACCTGCCCGCGCTTATTGCCGACACCGAAAGACTGAAAGCCTGCAGTTTCCTGATCAATCCTAATGATGACCGCTTTATCAACCCGGCGGACATGAGCGCCGAAATCCAGGCCGCCTGCGTCGACGCCGGGCAGCCCGTGCCATCGAAACCGGCAGAGCTGGCACGCTGTATTTTCGACAGCCTCGCCCTGCTGTATGCCGAGATCCTGAGCGAGCTGGCCGACCTTCGCGGCCGGCCGTTCACTCAGCTGCATATTGTCGGTGGCGGCTGCCAGAACCAGCTTCTGAACCAGCTCTGCGCCGATGCCTGCGGGATCACCGTGGTGGCGGGCCCGATTGAAGCGTCGACGCTCGGCAATATTGGCATTCAGCTCATGACCCTGGACGAACTTGCCAGCGTGGACGATTTCCGCACGGTGGTCTCGGCGAACGCCACGCTGACCACGTTCATCCCCAATCCCTGCCATGAAATTGCCCGCTATCGGGCGCAGTTTCAGCAAAACCGACTGACTAAGGAGCTTTGCGCATGACCACTCAACTTGAACAAGCCTGGGACCTGGCTAAACAGCGTTACGCCGCCGTCGGCGTGGATGTCGATGAGGCGCTGCGCCAGCTCGATCGTCTGCCGGTCTCCATGCACTGCTGGCAGGGCGACGACGTTGCCGGTTTTGAAAACCCGGGCGGCTCGCTGACGGGGGGCATTCAGGCCACCGGCAACTATCCGGGCAAAGCGCGTAACGCCACCGAGCTGCGCGCCGACCTGGAGCTGGCGCTGAGCCTGATCCCGGGGCCTAAGCGGCTGAACCTGCATGCTATCTATCTGGAATCTGACACGCCGGTCGCGCGTAACGAGATCAAACCTGCGCACTTTAAAAACTGGGTGGCGTGGGCGAAAGCCAACCAGCTGGGCCTGGATTTCAACCCATCCTGCTTCTCGCACCCGCTGAGCGCCGACGGTTTTACCCTTGCCCACGCGAACGACGATATCCGCCAGTTCTGGATTGACCACGTAAAAGCCAGCCGCCGCGTCTCCGCGTACTTTGGCGAGCAGCTCGGCACGCCGTCGGTGATGAACATCTGGATCCCGGACGGCATGAAAGACATCACCGTTGACCGTCTGGCCCCGCGTCAGCGCCTGCTGGCGGCGCTGGATGAAGCCATCAGCGAAAAACTGAACCCGGCGCACCACATCGACGCCGTAGAGAGCAAGCTGTTCGGTATTGGTGCGGAAAGTTACACCGTTGGCTCGAACGAGTTTTACATGGGGTACGCCACCAGCCGCCAGACCGCGCTGTGCCTGGATGCCGGCCACTTCCACCCGACGGAGGTGATCTCCGACAAAATCTCCGCCGCCATGCTCTACGTACCCCGCCTGCTGCTGCACGTGAGCCGTCCCGTACGCTGGGACAGCGACCACGTGGTGCTGCTGGATGACGAAACCCAGGCCATTGCCAGCGAAATCATTCGCCACGATCTGTTTGACCGCGTGCACATTGGCCTCGACTTCTTTGACGCCTCCATCAACCGCATCGCGGCCTGGGTGATTGGCACCCGCAACATGAAAAAAGCCCTGCTGCGTGCGCTGCTGGAGCCCACCAGCGCCCTGAAGCAGCTGGAAGAGAACGGCGATTACACCGCGCGCCTGGTGCTGCTGGAAGAGCAGAAAACCCTGCCGTGGCAGGCGGTGTGGGAGATGTACTGCCAGCGTAACGACACCCCAGCGGGCAGTCAGTGGCTGGATAACGTGCGGATGTATGAGAAAGACGTGCTGAGTCAGCGCGGATAAATATGCCCTCACCCTCTTCCTGTGGAAGAGGCCACTTTTACCCCCTCTCCCCGTGGGAGAGGGCCGGGGTGAGGGAAACGCTCACCCCGATCACGGGAAATGAAACACTATGCAGACCATCACTAACGCCTGGTTCGTCCAGGGCATGATTAAAGCCACCTCCGACGCCTGGCTAAAAGGCTGGGACGAGCGCAACGGCGGTAACCTGACGCTGCGCCTGGATGATGCCGACATTGAACCGTTCGCCGCCGAGTTCCATCAGAAGCCGCGCTATATCGCCCTGAGCCAGCCAATGCCGCAGCTCGCCAGTACGCCGTTTATCGTCACCGGTTCCGGTAAATTCTTCCGTAACGTTCAGCTCGACCCGCAGGCCAACCTTGGGGTGGTGAGAGTGGACAGTGACGGCGCAGGCTATCACATCCTCTGGGGGCTGACGGACGATGCAGTGCCCACGTCTGAACTCCCGGCGCACTTCCTCTCTCACTGTGAGCGTATCAAGGCAACCCACGGCAAAGACCGGGTGATCATGCACTGTCACGCCACTAACCTGATAGCCCTGACCTACGTGCTGGAAAACAGTAGCGATTACCTCACGCGGAAGCTGTGGGAAGGCAGCACCGAATGTCTGGTGGTCTTCCCCGACGGGGTCGGCATTCTGCCGTGGATGGTGCCGGGTACCGACGAAATCGGCCAGGCCACCGCCATCGAAATGCAGTCCCACTCCCTGGTGCTGTGGCCGTTCCACGGGGTATTCGGCAGCGGGCCGACGCTCGACGAAACGTTTGGTCTGATTGATACCGCCGAGAAGTCCGCCGAGGTGCTGGTGAAGGTCCTGTCGATGGGCGGCATGAAGCAGACCATCACCCGGGAAGAGCTGATAGCACTCGGTAAACGCTTTGGCGTCACGCCGATGCAGTCGGCACTGGATTTGTACCCATAGCGGCCCGCGAAAGCGGCTGGAGGCATGATGATCCGCAAAGCATTTGTGATGCAGGTGAACCCTGACGCGCACGACGAGTACGCGCGTCGCCATAACCCCATCTGGCCAGAGCTGGAGGCGGTACTAAAAGACCACGGTGCGCACCACTACGCTATCTATCTCGATGAGGCGCGTAACCTGCTGTTTGCGAGCGTTGAAATTGAATCGGAAGCGCGCTGGAACGCGGTGGCAAAGACCGACGTTTGTCAGCGCTGGTGGAAATACATGGGTGAGGTAATGCCCTCGAACCCCGACAACAGCCCGGTGAGTGCCGAACTAAAAGCGGTGTTTTACCTGCCCTAAGCGTTAACGCTGCCGCATCCGCGGCAGCGTCCTGCGTTAGTTTGCCTCCACCGCAGCGCGCCGCGCCGCAATCTCCTGCTTACTGCTCAGCGTAAAGGCCGAGATCACCGTAATTGCCAGTACAAAACAGCCCAGCATCAGGTAGGTCTCCTGGAAACCGATCCGGTCATACATATTCCCGGCGAAAGCAGAGAGGAAAATCGCCGCCGACTGTTTGGAAAACTGGAAGCCAATCAGATAGATAGTGGCCGACAGACGGGTATCGAACACGCCGGTGATGTATTTGAACGCCCCCACCAGCAGGAACGGAACCTCCAGCGCGTGCAGCATCTTCAGGGCAATGACCTCCACCGCGGTGGTGGCGAACGACGAGCCGATAATGCGCGTCGCCATAATCAGCCCGGCAATCAGCAGCGTATTCTTCGCGCCGATACGGTTGATGATCCACGGCGAGCAGAACATGATGATCGCGTTGCAAATTTCCCCCGCCGTGGTGGCAAAACCAAAGGCTCGCGTTCCCTCCTGCGGCGTTGCGAAGAAGGTTTTAAAGAAGGTGGCAAACTGCTGGTCAAAAACGTCATACACGCAGGCCACACCGATGACGTACAGAATGAACATCCACATTCTGCGCTGACGGAACAGGTTAAAGACCGTCCTGGCGGTGATCTGCGGCTGGTTGGCCCCCAGCGCATTCATCACCTGCGCAGTCTGGTTTGGCTTCGGTTTCGCAACCACCAGCAACAGCATCAGCAGCAGCGCAGCCGCTGATCCCATCCAGAAGACATACGACGGGTCGATGCCAAACAGAATACCGCCCGTTGAAGCGCACAGCCCCCAGCCGAGACAGCCGAACATGCGCGCCTTGCCGTATTCAAACACGCTGTTACGGCTCACGCGTTCGATGTAGGCCTCAATCGCGCCTGAACCTGCGGAGAAGACAAAACCGATGTACAGACCGCCGCTCAGCGCCCCCAGCCAGATACTGGTTTTCAGCAGTGGCGCAAAGACATACAGGAAGAACGGCGCGAACAGAAACAGCAGCACAGTGATAATCCACAGCAGGTGTTTTTTCAGCCCCAGCTTATCCGAAATGACCCCAAGCACGGGCTGGAAGGCGATGGCCGAAAGCGAGATACAGGAGAATACGATCCCGGTATGGGTTTTGTTCAGGCCAATGACATCCGACAGCCAGATCGGCAGAAACGGAAAGCAGGTGGCCATAATGAAGAAGTAGAGAAAGAAGAACAGCCCGAAGATCCAGAAGTTAGGGTTGTCTTTGTGGGTACAGGTTGTTGTGTTCATTATTTTTATCCTCAACGGAGGGCCAGTCTCCCGGCCCATCACCCTTACACGCGTTCAACGCCAATCAGAATGGCGGTTTCCGGGTCCAGAATCGGCAGTGCGATCCCCGCCTGCATCAGCCACTCACCGCTGGCCGTCTGGGACGTTTCCATCCACGCCGGTAGCTTGCGCATGGTGTGCCCGCCCTCACCGGTGAGTCGAATGTTGGGGTGGTCGAGCAGCGTGATGCGGTACTGCGCCTGCGCGTCGAGCCCCGGCATGCGCAGCGGCATCATGAGCGTGTAATCCGGCATGGCCAGTTGGCTGACCATAAACAACCCCTGCGTTTTGTCTTCGCTCACTATACCCTGTGCCAGCGTGCTGGCATCCGGCATATCCACGCGCCACTGGGTACCGTGATGGATGACTTCCCGCCACTGCTTGTGCAGCGCGGCGTAATGGCGATAGCCTTCACGCTCCTGAGCATCGACGGTGAGCGGATCAAGCTCCAGTCCCATGTGGCCAAACAGTGCCGTCAGGCCGCGGAAAGCAATGCTGTGCTGGCGGAAGGTGGCGTGACATTTATGATGACCGATATGCGCGCCCATCACTTCCGGCGGGAAGAAGTAGCTCATGCCACGCTGGATGGTATTGCGCTCCAGCGCGTCGTTGTTGTCAGAGGCCCAGAAGCGGTGACTGCGGGTCAGGACTTCATAATCGATTCGCCCGCCGCCCGAGGAGCAGGACTCAAATTCGATGTGCGGGAAACGCTCGCCCAGCACGTCTAACAGACGATAAAACTGCCGCGTCTGCGCATCCGCGGCGGCTTTGCCGTGGTGCCCGGGCTGTACCAGTTCGCGGTTCATATCCCACTTAACGTAGTCGATGGCATGTTCGCCCAGCAGCCAGCTCATGCGCTCGACCAGATAATCAAAAGCCTGCGGAATATTCAGATTGAGCACCAGTTGATGACGGCCCGTTGCCTGGGTGTAGCCCGGCAGCGCCAGCACCCAGTCGGGATGGGCACGATACAGATCCGAGTCCGGGTTAATCATCTCCGGCTCAATCCAGATACCAAATTCCATGCCGCGCTTTTTCACATGGTTAATCACCGGCGTCAGCCCGTCCGGGTATTTTTTCTCGTCCAGGTACCAGTCACCCAGCGCCGCGTGGTCATCGTTACGGCCTTTGAACCAGCCGTCGTCGATGATAAAACGCTCCACGCCCAGCGCCGCAGCCTCATCGGCCATGCGCATGATGTACGCCGGGTCATGGCTGAAGTAGATCCCCTCCCAGGTATTGAGATGTACCGGGCGCGGTTTGTTTTCAGGGAAGCGGATAACGTTGTCGCGCAGATACCGGTGGAACGACTGGCTCATGCCGTTCAGACCCCGTGCGGAGTAGCTCGCATACAGGCGTGGTGTCCAGAGCGTTTCCCCCTCTTCAATCGCCATTTCTCCCGGCAGGTAGAGGGCTTCGGCCTGCAGATAGCGGCGTCCGTCGGTTTTGACTTCCGCACGCAGGCGGTGGTTGCCGCTCCAGCCCAGATGCACGCCCCAGACGTCGCCGTGCATTTCGTTAAATGAGGACGTACCGGCGATCAGCGCCGGGAAGTGTTCGTGAGAGGTTCTGCCGCGGCGGTTTTCAATCACAACGCTGTCGTGTTCAAGCTTCACGCGATGCGGCTGGAACTCACGGATCCAGCGTCCGTGGAACGCCATCACGTCCTGCGCGCGTTCGGCGACCGGTAGCGTCACGGCGAAACGATCAACCTGCCACGCCTGCGCCCGCAGGTTAGTTAAACCATGACGCACCACCAGTACCCCGCTTGCATCCAGTACCAGCTCGCTGGTCAGACGTAACCCGGCATGTTCATCTTCCGCCGTTAACGTCAGGGTTTGCCCCTGGTGCTGCACATGGGTGGTTTTAAAGACAGGCGACCCGTCCAGCCCCTGGCGGTGCCCTTCAATACCGGGCGAACCAAACAGACCGTGTCCCAGCTCCGCCATCAGCGTCACCGGGGCGTCAACGTCGAGCCTGCCGTTCGCCACCGGACGAGCCAGACTTACCACATCTTGCGGTGAAAAGTGGTGAAGGTGCGGCCCCCAGTAGAGAATTTCGGCGAACGGGTGCGTGGCGATCACCAGGTCAACCGCCTTACTTTCGAGTCGAAAAATGGAATCGTGCATCAGACCTCTCCTGTCATCGGGATGATCTGAGTGTTGATCCGAAACGTTTCGGATACAAACCAAAACGTTTCGGATCTGTGATCGGCTTTGGAATTTTGCTGTGTTTAGGCCGTCTGGCCCGGGAAGAACTCTGGCTGCCAGAGCACCTGAAGCTGAGCGATATCGTCGCCGTTAATCAACTGACGCACCATGTCAGCGATCTGTTTCCCTACGCCCTGGCGGGTGGACTGAATAACCGCCGCCACTTCAACATCGACAATGCTGTCCTGCGGTAAGCCGTCGTAAACCACCAGCGAAACGGCGTTTTCACCGCAGAGAAGACCCCGCTGCGCCAGCGCCATGGCCGCGCCGTCGCCGTGAGTGTTGCAGTCGGTAATGATGGCCGTGGGGGGCTGCGGCAGGGAGAGAAGTTCATTCGTCGTGGCGTAACCCACGCGGCGCGAAGGCGGCATGGCGCGCAGCCATTCGCTGGATAACCCGGCTTCGCGTAGCGCATCCAGATAACCCTGGCGGCGCTGGGTGA
The DNA here is from genome assembly GCF_057320345.1 of Enterobacter cloacae complex sp. 394I7. Classification (NCBI taxonomy): domain Bacteria; kingdom Pseudomonadati; phylum Pseudomonadota; class Gammaproteobacteria; order Enterobacterales; family Enterobacteriaceae; genus Enterobacter; species Enterobacter cloacae complex sp. 394I7. The sequence continues at coordinate 62,825 of NZ_JBXWCR010000011.1, forward strand.
TGAAGGCCTGATTGTTGCTTTCACCCAGCAAGGCGATGCGGCGATGCCCCTTTTCAATCAGCCAGCGGGTGGCATTGTACGTGCCGGCATAGTTGTCGAAATCAAACCACGCATAGGGCTGCGGTAGCTGGCTGCGTCCGAGCGCGAGAAAGGGAAAACCGGCGGCCTGAAGCTGTTCCAGCCGCGGGTCATGATCCAGCGTGTGCGCCACAATCAGCGCATCCACGCGACGACTTTGCACCATACGCATATAGCTGTGCTTATCCGCCAGATCGTCATCGGCAATCAGCAGGAGATCGATTTCATGTCGCGCCAGTTCGTGGCTAATTTCGCCGACCATGTCCATAAAGACGCTGTTATTGAGCGGAACAGGATGCACCGGAAAAACCAGACCCACGGCGTCGATTTTGCCCATCTTCAGGCGACGCGCGAAGGTGTTTGGCCGGTAGCCACGGCGCTGAGCCTCCGCTTCGACGCGGGCGCGCGTCTCGCGGGAGACATCGTCATACCCGTTAAGGGCGCGGCTGACGGTGGTAACAGACAGCCCCAGTTCTTTGGCAATGGCTTTAAGCGACATGATTTTCCGTATCTGCGTTAATTTTGTTCAGCCACCAGAAGCGCGTGCGTATCCGGCTCCAGGGCCTTAAAGATATGCGGCTGGTCAGCGGGATAGCAAATGTAATCCCCCGGGCCAAGCTCTTCCGCCGCGTCGATCAGACCAACCAGCGCTCTACCCTGCGTCACAATAATATGCTCCACTGAGCCTGCCGGATGTGGCTGAGAAATGCGGTCGGCACCCGGCTGGGTGAGTAACAGGTAGATGTCACGACGCGCGCCCGGCGGGCACGCCGCCAGCAAAATGGCTTCATAGTTAGCCTGTCCGGCAACCACCTTCGTTCCTTCTCCACGGCGGATCACCTGAGTGATCGGCTGCTGCGGTTCGAGCAAACGGGCAAAAGGAATGTCCAGCGCCACACAGAGTGACCAGAGCGTCTCCAGGCTGGGATTCCCGTTGCCGGACTCCAGCTGCGACAGCGTGGATTTAGCGATCCCGGCACGGCGCGCGATTTCCGCCAGTGAAAGTCCGGTTCGCAGGCGTTCTCGCACCAGACTTTTAGCGATCACGCTGATTGGCTGCGTCATAAAAACGGCCCCTTTGTTCTATAAATCGAACGAATCGTTCGTCTTGAAAAACGGTTCTGATGCGTTCATTATAATGGAAATACGTTCGATATGGCTAAAATTGTATGAAGCATCATCTCTCCACCCTGAAAGGCGACACGATAAAAGCAATCATCCTGGTGTGTCTCGCGGTAGGCGTCGTCGGGATGTCCTATGGCTCGCTGGCAATGGCCTACGGTTTCCCGGTCTGGGTCCCGTTTTTACTCTCTATTACCGTGCTGGCGGGTGCCTCTGAATTTATGTTTATCGGCATTGTGGCAAGCGGCGGTAACCCTCTGGCGGCGGCGGCTGCCGGATTACTGGTTAATGCACGCCATGTACCGTTTGGGGTGACGGTGCGTGAACTGGTGGGTAAACGTGGCCTGAGTTTTCTGGGTTGCCACATTATGAACGACGAAAGCGTGGTGTTCGGGTTGTCGCAAAAAACGCCCGAACAGCGTAAGGCGGCTTACTGGTTATGCGGTTTAGGCGTGGCGATCGTCTGGCCGCTGGGTACATTGCTGGGCACCATGGTCGGCAAACTGTTGCCGAACCTTGAAACCATCGGGCTGGATGCGGTATTCCCGGCGATTTTACTGGCGTTAGTGGTGCCGGCTTTTAAAAATCGCACCACCCTGATCCGCGCCTGCAGCGGTGCTGCATTGTCACTGGCCGCCGTGCCGTTTGCCCCGGTGGGTTTACCGGTTCTGCTCTCTTTACTGGGTCTTGCTGCGAGGAAAAAATAATGGGGAATATGACGGTCTTTATTCTCGGTATCGCCGTGCTTTCCGTGGGAACCTATTTAATGCGTCTCGGTGGGGCAAAACTCGGCAACCGACTGGCGCTGTCAGACCGCTCTCAGGCTCTGCTTTCAGATGCGGCAACGGTTTTGCTGTTTTCCGTCGCGCTGGCGACCACCTTCTATGAAGGTGAGCATTTTGCCGGTATGGCGCGCGTACTGGGCGTGGCGTTTGCAGTGTTTCTGGCATGGCGAAAAATGCCGTTAATTGTGGTGATCGTGGCGGCAGCGGTCGTGACTGCATTGCTGCGTCTGGCGGGTATCCAATAAAAAAAGCGCCCCTGGGGCGCTCTTTCGACGGTGTGGCAGCTTATTTGTTCAGTTCAGCGGTCATGTGTACGCGGTTACCCGTAAACGCCTGGGTAATTTTGTAAGATGACGCGCCCGCTTCCTGAGCCTGTGCAGCAATTTTGGCTTCTGCGCCATCAATGGTAGTGGCGGTTGCGGTCACAGTCTGTGCAGCGAAAGAACCGAAAGATGTAGCCAGAGCGATTACTGCGACAAAAGTTTTGATGCTTTTCATGATATAAACCCTTTCAATTAGTTGTTTGTTTAAGGCACCGTGCCTTGATGAGATAAATAGTAGACCTCATCATGAACAACTAAAAGCGGAAGGATTTGCTATTCTTTTTCAAATTTACTGATTAACTATTAAGCGCTGCGGATGGGTATAAATCGTCGCCCTTCCCGGCTTACAGAACCCCACCAGCGTCAGATTACAGCGCTCCGCCACTTCCACCGCCAGCGTGGTCGCGGCCGATACGGCAAAAAGGATTTCAACGCCGCACATCGCCGATTTTTGCACCATCTCGTAGCTGGCGCGGCTGGAGACCAGTGCCGCCCCCTGCTGCCAGAGGCCGCTTTCACGCGCCCGGCGGCCCATCAGTTTATCCAGCGCCACATGGCGGCCGACATCCTCATGCCCCCCGGCAATATCGCCCGATGGCAGAACCCATGCCGCCGCATGCGTGCATCCGCTCAGCTGGCCGACAGGTTGCACGTCATTCAGATGTTCAAGGGCATGGTCGAGATGGGCCAGATTGAAGGTCTGGGTAAACGGTAGAGGTGCGACAGGCTTACCGATATCATTGAGCTGCTCTACCCCGCAAACCCCGCATCCGGTACGCCCGGCCAGCGCGCGTCGCCGCTCTTTGAGCCCCATAAAACGGCGGCTTGAGAGTTCGATTTGCACTTCAAGGCCGTTGCAGACCTTCACCACATCCATGCCGTAAATTTCTTGCGGGTGCTCAATGATGCCTTCCGAGAGGGAAAAACCAATCGCGAACAGCTCCAGATCTTTCGGCGAGGCCATCATCACCACATGGGAAATACCGTTGTAAACCAGAGCAACGGGCACTTCCTCCGCCAGAAAATCAGGCGTGGTGTGGGTAATGTGGGGCGGTCTGTGTACCGACAGTTCCACGATACCGGCAGGCAGTGGCGACGAGTGGGTAACACGGTTTTGTTTAGACACAGCGGTATTCCTGAACAACCACGGAGGTGAGCCTGCTATTGCATCACAAACCGCAGGCCATACGCATAGTATGGATCAACTTTTCAGCACCCATCCTCATCAAGTTTACCTACTCATTTGGGAGAGGCGCAACCGAGGCGGTGATACAGCCCTTTAACATGCCGGGGCAATAATGTGACTCGTGTCACACTTTATAATCAACACAGTGATAATACGTTCACTTTGTATTAACGCCATTGGAACAGGCGTACCGACATTGTGGTATTCTGATGATATCCCTCGTAGAACTGAGGGATTAACGCAAATTTTTCTCCTTTGCGGTCACCGTTCAACCGCGAAGTCAAAACTACATATGTAAGCAATGTCGAAACAAGGAGTGACCCATGCAGGTCAGCAGAAGGCAGTTCTTTAAGATCTGCGCTGGCGGTATGGCAGGCACCACGGCGGCGGCACTGGGTTTTGCACCCGGTGTAGCGCTGGCGGAGACGCGGCAATATAAACTGCTGCGCACCCGTGAAACCCGTAATACCTGTACGTACTGCTCTGTCGGTTGCGGGCTGTTGATGTATAGCCTCGGCGACGGTGCTAAAAACGCCAAAGCGTCTATCTTCCATATCGAAGGTGACCCGGACCATCCGGTCAACCGCGGCGCGCTGTGCCCGAAAGGTGCCGGCCTGGTTGACTTTATCCACTCCGAAAGCCGCCTCAAATTCCCTGAATATCGTGCGCCAGGTTCCGATAAATGGCAGCAAATCAGCTGGGAAGACGCATTTGACCGTATCGCTAAACTGATTAAAGAAGACCGCGATGCCAACTTTATTGCGAAGAACGCTGAAGGCGTCACCGTCAACCGCTGGCTTTCCACCGGGATGCTGTGTGCCTCTGCTTCCAGTAACGAAACCGGCTATTTAACCCAGAAATTTACGCGTGCACTCGGTATGCTCGCGGTCGACAACCAGGCGCGTGTCTGACACGGACCAACGGTAGCAAGTCTTGCTCCAACATTTGGTCGCGGTGCGATGACCAACCACTGGGTCGACATCAAGAACGCCAACCTTATCGTGGTGATGGGCGGTAACGCCGCTGAAGCGCACCCTGTCGGGTTCCGCTGGGCGATGGAAGCCAAAATCCACAACGGTGCGAAACTGATTGTGATCGATCCCCGCTTTACGCGTACTGCGTCAGTGGCGGATTTCTACACCCCTATTCGTTCAGGTACTGACATCACTTTCCTGTCAGGCGTATTGCTGTACCTGATGACCAACGAAAAATATAACCGCGAATACACCGAAGCCTATACCAACGCCAGCCTGATCGTGCGTGAGGATTACCACTTCGAAGATGGACTGTTCAGCGGTTATGACGCCGAAAAACGCAAATACGACAAGACCAGCTGGAACTATGAGCTGGACGAGAAAGGCTTTGCGAAGCGTGATACGACGCTGCAGCATCCGCGCTGCGTGTGGAACCTGCTGAAAGAGCACGTTTCCCGCTACACGCCGGACGTTGTCGAAAACATCTGTGGTACGCCGAAGGAAGACTTCCTGAAGGTGTGCGAGCTTATCGCCGAAACCAGCGCGAAAGACAAAACGGCGTCGTTCCTCTACGCACTCGGCTGGACCCAACACTCTGTCGGCGCGCAGAACATCCGTACCATGGCGATGGTTCAGCTGCTGCTCGGCAACATGGGGATGGCAGGCGGCGGCGTGAACGCCCTGCGTGGTCACTCCAACATTCAGGGTCTGACCGACCTTGGTCTGCTGTCTCAAAGCCTGCCAGGTTACATGAACCTGCCAAGCGAAAAACAGACCGACCTGCAAACCTACCTCACAGCCAGTACGCCTAAACCGCTGCTCGAAGGTCAGGTGAACTACTGGGGCAACTATCCGAAGTTCTTCGTCTCGATGATGAAAGCCTTCTTCGGTGACAAAGCGACAGCGGAAAACAGCTGGGGCTTTGACTGGCTGCCGAAGTGGGACAAAGGTTACGACGTTCTGCAGTACTTCGAGATGATGCATCAGGGCAAGGTGAATGGCTATCTGTGCCAGGGCTTTAACCCGGTCGCCTCATTCCCGAACAAGAACAAGGTGGTTGAATCGCTGTCGAAACTGAAGTTCCTGGTGACGATTGACCCACTCAACACCGAGACGTCGACCTTCTGGCAGAACCACGGTGAGTCGAATGACGTTGACCCATCGAAGATTCAGACTGAAGTGTTCCGTCTGCCTTCTACCTGCTTCGCGGAAGAGAACGGTTCCATCGTGAACTCTGGCCGCTGGCTGCAGTGGCACTGGAAAGGTGCGGACGCCCCGGGCATCGCCATGAACGACGGCGAGATCCTGGCCGGTATCTTCTTACGCCTGCGTAAGATGTATGCGGCAGAAGGCGGTGCGAACCCGGAACCGGTGCTGAACATGACCTGGAACTACTCGACGCCGGAAAACCCAGCGCCGGAAGAAGTGGCGATGGAGAGCAACGGTAAAGCGCTGGCAGATGTTATCGACCCGGCCACCGGAACGGTGCTGGCGAAGAAAGGCGATCAGCTCAGTACCTTCGCGCACCTGCGTGATGACGGCACGACCGCCAGTGGCTGCTGGATCTTTGCCGGTAGCTGGACGCCGAAAGGTAACCAGATGGCCAACCGCGATAATGCTGACCCGTCAGGACTCGGCAATACGCTGGGCTGGGCCTGGGCATGGCCGCTGAACCGCCGCATTCTCTACAACCGTGCTTCCGCTGACCCGCAGGGTAATCCGTGGGATCCGAAGCGTCAGTTGCTGAAATGGGACGGCGCGAAATGGGGCGGTGTGGATATTCCGGACTACAGTACTGCCCCTCCAGGTAGCGATGTCGGGCCGTTTATCATGCAGCCTGAAGGGATGGGACGCCTGTTTGCTATCGATAAGATGGCGGAGGGGCCATTCCCGGAACACTACGAGCCGTTTGAGACGCCGCTGGGCACCAACCCGCTGCACCCGAACGTGGTCTCTAACCCGGCAGCCCGCATCTTTAAGGGCGATTTCGACGCGCTGGGTAAAAAAGACAAGTTCCCGTATGTGGGCACCACTTACCGTCTGACCGAACACTTCCACTACTGGACCAAGCACGCGCTGCTTAACGCTATCGCGCAGCCGGAACAGTTTGTGGAGATCGGCGAGAAGCTGGCGAACAAGCTCGGCATTGCCCATGGCGATACCGTGAAGGTCTCTTCTAACCGTGGCTACATCAAGGCCAAGGCGGTGGTGACCAAGCGTATTCGCACGCTGAACGTTCACGGTCAGCAGGTGGATACCATCGGTATTCCGATTCACTGGGGTTATGAGGGCGTGGCGAAGAAAGGGTTCATTGCGAACACCCTGACGCCGTTCGTCGGTGATGCGAACACGCAGACGCCGGAGTTTAAGGCCTTCCTCGTGAACGTGGAAAAGGTGTAACGGAGACGACTTATGGCTTATCAATCTCAAGACATTATCCGTCGTTCCGCGACTAACGGTTTCACGCCCGCGCCTCAGGCGCGGGACCACCAGCAGGAAGTGGCGAAGCTTATCGACGTGACCACCTGTATCGGCTGTAAAGCCTGCCAGGTGGCCTGTTCTGAGTGGAACGACCTCCGTGATGAAGTGGGTCACAACGTCGGGGTGTACGACAACCCGGCTGACCTGACCGCCAAGTCCTGGACGGTGATGCGTTTCTCGGAAGTGGAACAGAACGACAAACTGGAATGGCTTATCCGCAAAGATGGCTGTATGCACTGTGCGGATCCGGGCTGCCTGAAGGCATGTCCGTCAGAAGGGGCTATCATTCAGTATGCTAACGGTATCGTCGACTTCCAGTCCGAGCAGTGCATTGGCTGCGGCTACTGCATAGCGGGCTGCCCGTTCGATGTCCCTCGCATGAACCCGGAAGACAACCGCGTCTACAAATGCACGCTGTGCGTAGACCGCGTAAACGTCGGCCAGGAGCCTGCGTGCGTGAAAACCTGTCCGACGGGCGCTATCCACTTTGGTTCCAAAGAGGATATGAAAACGCTGGCGGCTGAACGCGTGGGCGAACTGAAAACCCGTGGCTACGACAACGCAGGCCTGTACGATCCGGCCGGCGTGGGCGGCACGCACGTGATGTATGTGCTGCACCACGCAGACAAGCCGAATCTGTATCACGGCCTGCCGGAGAACCCGGAAATCAGCGCGACCGTGAAGTTCTGGAAAGGCATCTGGAAACCGCTGGCAGCGGTGGGTTTTGCTGCCACCTTCGCAGCGAGCATCTTCCACTATGTCGGTGTCGGTCCGAACCGCGCGGAAGAGGAAGACGACAACCTGCATGAAGAGAAAGACGAGGTGCGCAAATGAAAAAACGTGACACCATCGTGCGCTATACCGCGCCGGAACGCATCAACCACTGGGTCACCGCCTTCTGCTTCATGCTGGCGGCGATAAGCGGGCTGGGGTTCTTCTTCCCCTCCTTCAACTGGCTGATGCAGATCATGGGGACACCACAGCTGGCGCGTATACTGCACCCGTTTGTTGGCGTCATCATGTTCGCGTCGTTCATCATCATGTTTTTCCGATACTGGCACCATAACCTAATCAATCGGGATGATATCTTTTGGGCGAAGAATATTCGTAAGATCGTCGTCAACGAGGAAGTGGGTGATACCGGGCGTTATAACTTCGGCCAGAAGTGCGTATTCTGGGCGGCGATTATCTTCCTGGTCCTGTTGCTGGTGAGCGGCGTGATCATCTGGCGTCCGTATTTTGCGCCTGCTTTCTCAATCCCGGTGATCCGATTCGCGCTGATGCTGCATTCATTTGCCGCAGTGGCGTTAATTGTGGTTATCATGGTGCATATTTACGCCGCCCTTTGGGTGAAAGGCACCATTACCGCGATGGTGGAAGGCTGGGTAACCAGTACGTGGGCGAAGAAACATCACCCGCGCTGGTACCGAGAGGTCCGCCAGAAACAGGAAAAGTCATCTGAATGAGTATTCGCATAATCCCGCAAGATGAGCTGGGTTCGAGCGAGAAACGCACGGCGGAATATATTCCGCCGTTGTTATTCCCCAGACTCAAGAACCTCTATAACCGCCGCGCAGAGCGTCTGCGCGAGCTGGCAGAGAACAACCCACTGGGCGATTTTCTGCGTTTTGCCGCGCTGGTTGCCCATGCGCAGGAAGTGGTGCTGTACGACCACCCGCTGCAAATTGACCTGACCGCGCGCATCAAAGAGGCCAGCGAGCAGGGTAAGCCTCCGCTGGATATCCACGTTCTGCCGCGCGATAAGCACTGGCATACGCTGCTGCACTCCCTGATTGCCGAGCTGAAACCCGAGATGAGCGGTACCGCGCTGGCGGTCATTGAGAATCTGGAAAAAGCCTCCGATCAGGAGCTGGAAGAGATGGCGAGCGCGCTGTTTGCGTCCGATTTCTCCCTGGTCAGCAGCGATAAAGCGCCGTTCATCTGGGCGGCGTTGTCGCTTTACTGGGCGCAAATGGCCAGCCTGATCCCGGGTAAAGCCCGCGCCGAATACGGCGAAGCGCGTCAATTCTGCCCGGTATGCGGCTCAATGCCGGTGTCCAGCATGGTGCAGATCGGTACCACTCAGGGGTTGCGTTATCTGCACTGCAACCTGTGTGAAACCGAGTGGCACGTGGTGCGTATTAAATGCAGCAACTGCGAGCAGACGCGCGATCTCAACTACTGGTCGCTGGAAAATGAAGACGCGGCGGTCAAAGCTGAAAGCTGCGGCGACTGCGGTACCTACCTGAAGATCCTTTATCAGGAAAAAGACCCGAAAGTCGAAGCCGTCGCCGACGATCTCGCCTCGCTGATTCTGGACGCCAAAATGGAGCAAGAGGGCTTTGCTCGCAGCTCTATTAACCCGTTCCTGTTCCCGGGTGAAGGGGAGTAATCCCCACTCACAGTGCCGGGCAACGTTGGTTTGCCCGGCCTGTATCTGGTTGACTGAAACATCCTCGCCTTCCTCTCGCATATCTTCCAGCATCACTGTGCAGGCAAACTACACGTGCATTATTCAGGACTAAAGCCAAATTTAATATCCATGTTTACTTTTGCGAGCCGCTTTCCAGAATCGTTTTCAGCCTCATTTTCCCTGTTTCACTCGACAACAAACTGAGTTATAACACTGTATATTCATACAGATTAAAGGGACCCACATGGCACTCGAAAAAGGGATTGATACGCTGGTTCAGGCGTTCATCGCAGCAGGACGCCCTTCTGCGCGTAGCCAAAGTATTGATGACCGGAGAGCAGGCTATATTGCCAGCACGGCGCTTGCCGGTGAGACAGAAACGCGCGTTGACGTAGAAACGCTGAACCTCGAAGGCATCACATATCGCGTCTTCTCTCCGCCAGATGCTGGTGAAAAGCTGCCGACCGTTATCTACTACCACGGGGGATGCTTTATCAGCGGCGGCTTCGATACTCACGATAATCAACTGCGCCAGTTAGCGTTTTATGGCAACTGCCGCGTCATTGCGATCCAGTACAGACTTGCTCCTGAACATACCTACCCTGCCGCTCATGATGATGCAGAAAGAGGCGCACATCTGATCTGGCAATACGCGGATATGTTTGGCGTGGATAAAAACCGTATCACCCTGTGCGGGGACAGCGCGGGAGGTCATCTGGCACTGGTGACTGCCCTGCGGCTCACGTCTTCCGGACTCTGGCAGCCGGCGCAGCTCATTCTTATCTACCCAATGCTGGATGCCACGGCCTCTTTTGAAAGTTATACCCGTAACGGCGCGGATTACGTCATCACCCGCGATACGCTGCTGAGCGGATATGAGCTCTATCTGGCCAACACGGAACGCCAGCATCCTGAAGCGAGCCCGCTCTGGCGAAAGGATTTTAGCGGCCTGCCTCCCGTGCACATCATTACTGCCGAGTTTGATCCGCTTTGCGACGAAGGTGAAGCGCTATATCAGCGCCTGACTGAGCAAGGCGTCACGTGTACGGCTCAGCGGTGGCTGGGGGTTATCCATGGATTTTTCCAGCTTGGCGGGGTCAGCCCGTCTGCGCGCGATCTTCTGAGGGATATTGCCAGACGGATCGGCGCGGGGAATTAGCCCGGCAATCATGCCGGGACGCCGGAGCCTACTCTTCTTCGTTTCCACCCTCTTCAAACGCGCCAAACGGCTTCGCAGGAAGAACGATGTAGGTACCTTCAAAGACGGCACCCGGCGTTTCATCGCCGAACAGCTCAACGCGCATCTGTACGCGCGCTTTACGCCCGCGCGCCAGGCGGTCGAGATCGCCACCAAGTGCGCCAAGATCGGCAACGGCGCTCGGCTTACCACTGATCGGCGCGCTGTAACGAATATGGGCATCGGCCAGAATAATGGTGCCGCCAAGATGGCGTTCGCGGAGCATCAGCCAGATAAGCCCCCAGCCGGTCAGCGTGGCGAGCGAAAACAGGCTGCCGGCAAACAGGGTGTGATGGGGGTTCTGATTGCCGATTTCCGGCATGGTGGTAATGAATTTTTGCCCGGTGTACTGCTGAATACGCACGCCCATTTTTTCACTCAGGGGGATGTGCTGATACCAGGCCTGCTGGAGCTGTCCACACCAGTCGGCGCGATGGAGAATATCATCCAGCGTAGCGATGGGTTTGATCATCAAAAAGTGACGAATCGGCGTGGTTTGCGGGGCGGTGATTTCACCCTGGTTAACAAAACCGAGTTTGGCGAAGAATTCGACGGCGTCTTCGCGGGCGCTACAGGTGACGCGTTTAACCCCTTCCTGACGGGCGACGGACTCAAGGGTCATCGCCATCAAGGTGCCGAGGCCTTTATCCTGCACGGAAGGATGAACCGCCATAAAGCGGATTGAAGCTTCGTTATCGGCATTGATGTACAAACGCCCGACGGCGACGAGGTTACCCTCTTCGTCCATCACCATCTGGTGATGAGCCATCGCATCCCAGGCGTCGCGCTCAGACCCTTTTGGCTGATGTAATGGCTTGCGTAACATTTCCCAGCGGAACTGGTAATAGGCTTCTAACTCTTCTTCCGTTTGCGGTACTCGAAGGTGATACATAGCTGTACTCTCTCTTGTTACCCGCGGCCACGCCGCCAGTTGGCTCATACCTGGAGCCAGAATGTGACGGGGCCATCGTTCACCAGCGATACCTGCATATCTGCAGCGAATCGTCCGGTTTGCGTATTCATGTCCTGTTGACGACAACGCGCCACAAAGTACTCGTAAAGGGCTTCTGCACGATCCGGTGCGGCACCTTTAGAGAAACCCGGGCGCATGCCGCGCTCGGTATCGGCCGCCAGCGTAAACTGGGAGACCACCAGCACGCTGCCACCCGCCTGCTGAACGTTCAGGTTCATCTTACCTTCCGCATCGCTGAAAATGCGGTAGCCCAGCACGCGCTCGCACAAGCGGTTGGCTTTCTGTTCGTCATCATCCTTTTCGACACCTAACAACACTAAAAGTCCTGGGCCAATTTCACCCGTCACCTCTCCCTCCACGGTGACGCTGGCACGGGTTACGCGCTGTATCAATGCAATCATGGTTGGTCTGCTTCTTGTTGTTTTTCAGCTTCTGCTGCTTTTTTAAGTTCGCGGTATACGCCGAGAGTGACAGTTATTTCGGCACCAAGCAAGACGATACACCAGGTCCAGTAGACCCAGACAAATAAAATGGGGATCACCGCCAGCACGCCGTAAATCAGCTGATAAGACGGGAACATGGTGATGTAAAGGGCAAACCCTTTTTTGCCCAGTTCAAAGAGCAATGCCGCGACCAGCGCGCCCACGACCGCATCGCGGTTAGGCACGCGCGTGGTCGGTACCACGCTGTAAAGCAGCCAGAAAGAGAGCCACGATAAAATCAGCGGGAAGATACGCAACAGGTTATCGATAACGCCGTTGAGATCGCTGGCCCAGCGCAGCGAAAGCAGATACGAACTGATAGCCAGACTCGCTCCGGCCAGCAAGGGCCCCAGCGTTAAGATCATCCAGTACACCGCAAAGGAATAAACCTTGGGCCGCGCCTTTTTACTCCGCCAGATGGCATTCAGCGCGTTATCTATGGCGTACATCAATAACAGCGCCGTGACGATCAGGCCACACGCCCCGACCGCCGTCATTTTGCTGGAGTTAGCGACAAACTGTTCAATGTAGTTCTGTATGACGTCCCCGGTGGCGGGAATAAAATTCGCAAAGACAAAGTGGCGAAGCTGCAGGCTGACATCTGCAAACATTGGAAAAGCGGAAAATAGCGCAAAAATGACGGCCACCAGCGGCACAAGCGAGAGCAGTGACACGTAGGCGAGGTTACCCGCCAGCGTGGTCATGTTGTCCTCATCAATGCGATGCCAGAGCAGTTTCAGCCACGCCCTGAGCGGACGAGTATGATGCGTGGCTTTTTGATGAACGGTTTTTAGCATAACTGCTTCGCAAAATAGTTTGGTATCGTCTCCTTTCCGGTCACCAGAATTGACGTGATACCCAACTGGTTAGCTCCCTCTATATTATCGGCATTGTCGTCGAAAAAGACCGCATCGGCCGCGGTGAATCCTTCCGCCTGCAGAACCGCCTGATAGATACGCGCTTCGGGTTTACGCATCCCCATCTCCTGGGAGAGGTAGATTTTATCGGCCGCCGCCTGCACCTCAGGATACTCGTCAGGCCAGAACGTGGTATGCAGACGGTTAGTATTCGACAGCACCACAACCCGATGCCCCTGCTCGCGGAGTTTATGCATAATGGCGATCACGTCCGGGCGGATCGCGACGAATACTGCCTGCCAGCCATGGGAAAACTGCTCGTAACTTAACGGCACATCCATTTCATGACACAGACGTTCAGCAAATTCTTCATCGCTAATTTCGCCGCGCTCGTGCTGATGGAAGGTCTCGCCCATGGCGAAACTCTGCTTTAACGTCGCCAGCGGGACACGGCTAAAGTCGCTCCATGCGCCCAGCACCCGATTAAAATCGATATCGACGATTACATTTCCTAAGTCAAAGATATAAAGCATTTTTTATCTCCTGCTCGCCGTGGAAAAGTAACTGTAGCGGGAAAGATAAGGTTTGGCTATGCGCCAGATTCAGCTTACAGAAATGAAAGGCCCGAGCCTGAATATCGGGCCATTAAGAAGGGTTAGCCTGCCTGCTGTTCGTCGCCTGAATTCACCTCAACGACTTCTACCTTGCTGGATTTGAGATGATTGTGCAGCGCAGATCCCGGTAGCTCATCGGTGAAGAGCGCGGTTGCCTGCGACACGTTACCAATTTCAACGGCAGCAGAGGCGTGGTATTTCGTATGATCGGCCGCCAGTAAAATATGTCGCGCGTGGGCCATCATGGTTTTCACCACGCTGGCTTCATTAACGTCAAACTCCATCATCGCGCCGTCGTGTTCAATTGCTCCGACGCTGGTCACCAGGTAATCGGCACGGAAGCCTGACACGAACGCCGTCGCTGCAGGCCCGATAATGCCTCCGTTATGCGGACGCAGCGTACCGCCAGGCACCATCACTTCAAAGCGCGGGTTCTTATACAGAATATGCGCCACCCGCAGGCTGTTGGTGATGATGCGCAGATGATTATGGTTGAGCAGTGCCCGGGCAACGTGTTCCACCGTCGTCCCGATAGTAATGAAGATGGTTGAACCATCGGGAATGTAGTCGGCAATCGCTTCGGCAATGGCCCGCTTCTCTTCGGTCAAGGAGACTTCACGTTGCTCAAACGCGGTGTTCACCACGCTGGATGCCCTGCCCGCGCCGCCATGATGACGCGTGATCAGCCCCTGCTCACTCAGCTTGCGGATATCCCGGCGCACGGTTTGCGTTGAGACGTCCAGCAGTTGCGCCAGTTCATCAATGTTCATATAGCCGCGGTCAGCAATCAACGTAAGCAGTTGATCGTGCCGCGGGTTGCCGGTCAGTTCGGTAAGGCTCATGGGCTGTCCTCTGAAAACCATCACGCCCCGCATTTTATACAAAAAGTGACAAAAAAGAGCGGGTTTGATCACAGTCAGGTATACCCGCCCGTCCGCCGGGCCGGGTACATTTCAGTGCCGCAACCGCGCTCGCGAAACGTACCGCGTCTGGTGACGCCCCCTGCTGCGCCAGACTCACCGCCAGCGCGCCGTGAAAGACATCCCCTGCACCTGTGGTATCCACCACGTCGACCGCAAATCCCGGCTGATGACACAGCGCGCCCTGCTCCAGCCAGTAACACCCTTCACGCCCTTGCGTGACGTAGACATGTCCATTTGTGAGCGTTTGTGCTTTTCTCAGCGCGCTTTCCGTGTCGTCCAGCTGGCTTAAACGCCGCAAACCCGGCGCGGAGAAGGCCGCGTGATCGCTTAAGGCGACCAGCTCAGCAATGTCCTGCGGGGTGACATCGGCATCAAGCAGCGTGCTGACGCCCTGCTGGCGGGCAAGGGTGAACGCCTGTTTAGCCCCTTCGTGCCAGCGCACGTCGGCTAATACGATATCCCATTGCGAAAAGTCGATATCCTGCAGCCATGCCGCCGTAGCCGGGAGATCGGGGCTGGGGTAGTTAGCAATGACACGCTCCCCGTGACCATCCACCAGCACGGCCGATTGCGATGAACGGGCTCCTTTCACCATCCGCGTATAGCGCGTGTTTACCCCCAGGGACTCCAGCTCCGCGAGCAGTCTTCTGCCGGTATCGTCATCACCCACCCGGCCAATAAAGTCCACCTCAGCCCCCAGTTTCGCTGCCGCCACCGCCGCAGTCGCCGCAGGACCGCCGCCCACCTCCGTATAGTCTTTTGCGACATATTTGCCACCTTCTTTCGGTAAATCATCGAGATACCAGATGCGATCCAGCACGGTAATGCCGACACAAACGATGCGAGTCATGGTGATTCCTTCTGCGTTTTCTGATGCTCTCATTTTAATTTCACGAAATGTTTAAAAAGTGACCCCTGTCAATTTTTTGACTATAAATTACAAA
This sequence comes from Enterobacter cloacae complex sp. 394I7, assembly GCF_057320345.1. Taxonomy (NCBI): domain Bacteria; kingdom Pseudomonadati; phylum Pseudomonadota; class Gammaproteobacteria; order Enterobacterales; family Enterobacteriaceae; genus Enterobacter; species Enterobacter cloacae complex sp. 394I7. Next base: position 78,217 of record NZ_JBXWCR010000011.1, read on the forward strand.
TACGATCAAAAACAGACAACACAAACGCTCAATAATTGACACGATGTGACAGGAGAGAAGCATGTCAGCAATTGCCTTTATCGGGTTAGGACAGATGGGTGCGCCTATGGCAACGAATCTGCTTAAACAGGGCCACCAGCTTCACGTTTTTGATGTAAACCCGCAGGCGATACAGGCTCTGGTGGCGCGTGGAGCCCGGGCTGCAGCCACGCCTGCACAGGCAGTAAAGGAGGCCGAATTTGTCATCACCATGCTGCCAAACGGAGACCTGGTTCGCACAGTATTGTTTGGTGAGCAGGGCGTCTGCGAAGGGTTATCCCGCGAAGCGCTGGTCATTGATATGTCCACCATTCACCCGCTACAGACCGATGCCCTGATCCACGACATGGCTGAACGTGGTTTCAGCATGATGGATGTGCCTGTCGGACGCACATCGGACCATGCCGTCGCCGGAACATTACTCCTTCTGGCTGGCGGCACCGCGCAGCAGGTTGAACGAGCCACGCCGGTGTTGATGGCGATGGGCAATGAACTGATAAACGCAGGTGGGCCAGGCATGGGCATCCGCGTGAAGCTTATTAACAACTACATGAGCATTGCCCTGAACGCGCTGTCCGCTGAAGCCGCCGTGCTGTGTGAAGCCCTCGGCCTCTCTTTCGATGTGGCGCTCAGCGTTATGAGCGGTACGCCAGCAGGCAAAGGCCACTTCACCACCTCATGGCCTAACAAGGTACTCAAAGGCGATCTTACACCGGCCTTTATGATCGACCTCGCGCATAAAGATCTGGGGATCGCGCTGGACGTGGCAAACCAGCTCCACGTCCCGATGCCGCTGGGCGCCGCCTCCCGTGAAGTCTACAACCAGGCGCGGGCCGCCGGACGCGGGCGCGAAGACTGGACAGCCATTCTTGAACAGGTTCGCGCATCCGCCGGGCTGAAAAAAACACACTGATACGAAAGGACTGAGGAATGACGATGTACACCTTGAAAGATATCACCCGACCTTCCGGCGGTTTTGCAATGCTGGCCGTCGACCAGCGCGAAGCGATGCGCCTGATGTTTGCTGCGGCGGGCGCTCCGGTGCCGGTCACCGATCGGCATCTCACCGACTTTAAGGTCAACGCGGCCAAAATTCTGTCGCCGTATGCCTCCGCCATTCTTGTCGATCAGCAGTTTTGCTACCAGCAGATCGTTGAGCAACAGGCCGTTGCCAAAAGCTGCGCGATGATTGTGGCAGCAGACGAATTTATTCCGGGGAACGGGATCCCCGTTGACAGCGTCGTCATCGATAAAAACGTTGATGCCCAGGCGGTCAGGCGCGATGGCGGTAAAGCGCTGAAGCTACTGGTGCTGTGGCGTAGCGACGAAGATCCGCAGCAGCGTCTGGAGATGGTGAAGGCGTTCAATCAGCTGTGCCATAACAATGGACTGCTCAGCATTATTGAGCCGGTAGTCCGCCCGCCGCGTCGCGGCGCGACGTTTAATCGTGAACAGGCCATTATCGACGCGGCAAAAGAGCTGGGAGACAGCGGAGCTGACCTTTACAAAGTGGAGATGCCCCTGTTCGGCAAAGGCTCTCAGCAGGAATTGCTGACTGCCTCGCAAAAACTGAACGAGAACATCGCCATGCCGTGGGTGATCCTCTCATCCGGCGTGGACGATAAGTTGTTCCCAAGGGCGGTGCGTGTTGCGATGCAGGCGGGTGCATCCGGCTTTTTAGCCGGCCGCGCCGTCTGGTCATCAGTGATTGGCCTGCCGGACACGGAACTGATGCTCCGTGATATTTCTGTGCCGAAACTGCAGCGTTTGGGTGAGATCGTCGACGAAATGATGGCTCGCCGTTAAGAAAGGACCCGAACATGAAATGGTTTAACACCCTGAGCCATAACCGCTGGCTTGAACAAGAGACTGACCGCATTCTCGATTTCGGTAAAAACGCCGCCGTGCCGACCGGCTTTGGCTGGCTGGGCAATAACGGTCAGGTGCGCAGCGATATGGGCACGCATCTGTGGATCACCGCCCGTATGCTGCACGTTTATGCCGTGGCGGCAAACATGGGGCGTCCCGGCGCATATGCCCTGGTGGAGCATGGCATCAACGCCCTGAATGGCCCGCTGCGTGACCCGCAATATGGCGGCTGGTACGCCTGTATTAACGATGAAGGCGTTATGGATGCCTCCAAGCAGGGCTATCAGCACTTCTTTGTTTTGCTGGGCGCGGCCAGCGCCGTCACCACCGGCCATCCGCAGGCTCGCAAGTTACTGGACGATGCCATCGAGGTGATTGAGCGTTATTTCTGGAGCGAACAGGAGCAGATGTGCCTGGAATCCTGGGATGAGGCCTTCAGCAAAACCGAAGAGTACCGTGGCGGCAACGCCAATATGCACGCTGTCGAAGCCTTCCTGATTGTGTATGACGTGACGCATGACCGTAAATGGCTCGACCGCGCCCTGCGCATTGCCTCGGTGATCATTCACGACGTGGCACGCAAGGGCGAGTACCGGGTTAATGAGCATTTCGATACGCAATGGAACCCCATCCGCGATTACAACATTGATAACCCCGCTCACCGTTTTCGCGCCTACGGCGGTACGCCAGGCCACTGGATCGAGTGGGGCCGCCTGATGCTGCACCTGCGCGCTGCGCTGGAAGCGCGTTTTGAAACACCCCCCGCATGGCTGCTGGAAGATGCAAAAGGCTTATTCCACGCCACAATCCGCGACGCCTGGGCACCCGATGGTGCCGACGGTTTTGTCTATTCCGTTGGCTGGGATGGTAAGCCCATCGTTCGCGAGCGCGTGCGCTGGCCGATTGTCGAAGCGATGGGAACGGCCTATGCGCTCTATACCGTCACCGGCGAGGCGCAGTACGAAGCCTGGTATCAGAAATGGTGGGATTACTGCATCAAATACCTGATCGACTACGAGAACGGTTCATGGTGGCAGGAGCTGGATATCCATAACGAAGTGACCACCAAAGTCTGGGACGGCAAGCAGGATATTTATCATCTGCTGCATTGCCTGGTGATCCCTCGCTTACCGCTGGCGCCAGGGTTAGCCCCAGCCGTTGCCGCCGGACTACTGGATAGCCAGGCCAAATAATAAAAACGGAGATCTTATGCGTACCCTACACAATATTATTCTTAAAAGCAGTGAACATGGTTTCACCCTGAGCTGGCAGGATCGTCTGATTCTGTCCCACACCGCCGACACCCCTTGCCTGTGGATCGGCGCAGGTGAAGCCGATATCGAGATGTTTCGCGGCAACTTCAGCATCAAAGACAAACTCAACGAAAAAATTGCCCTGACCGAGGCCACCGTCGCGCCGCAAAATGCGGGCTGGGCGATTCGCTTTACCCGGGGTGACGCCGTCAGCGCCACGCTACTCGTGGGTGTGGATGCCGAAGGACGCCTGGAGCTGAAACTCAAAAATGATGCCACCTGCCATAACCGCATCTGGCTGCGGCTGGCAGCCCAGCCCGAGGATCATATCTATGGTTGCGGAGAGCAGTTCTCCTACTTCGACCTGCGCGGCAAGCCGTTCCCGTTGTGGACCAGCGAGCAGGGCGTGGGCCGTAATAAGCAGACCTACGTCACCTGGCAGGCAGACTGCAAAGAGAACGCGGGCGGCGATTACTACTGGACCTTCTTCCCGCAACCCACCTTTGTGAGTACCCAGAAGTACTACTGCCACGTGGATAACAGCTGTTATATGAATTTCGACTTCAGCGCGCCGGCGTTCCATGAGCTGGCCTTCTGGGAAGATAACGCCACGCTGCGCTTCGAATGTGCCCAAACGTATGTCGATCTGCTGGAAAAACTGACCGGGTTACTGGGCCGCCAGCCCGAACTGCCGGACTGGGTTTACGACGGGGTAACGCTGGGCGTTCAGGGCGGCACCGACGTGTGTCAGCAAAAGCTCGACATCATGCGCAACGGCGGTGTGAAGGTGAACGGTATCTGGGCGCAGGACTGGTCCGGCATCCGGATGACCTCCTTTGGCAAACGCGTGATGTGGAACTGGAAGTGGAACAGCGAGCTGTATCCGCAGCTGGATACACGTATCCCGCAGTGGAAGCAGGAGGGCGTGCAGTTCCTCTCCTATATCAACCCTTACGTGGCCAGCGACAGAGACCTCTGTGAAGAGGCGGCGAAACGCGGCTATCTGACCAAAAACGCCGACGGTCAGGACTATCACGTCGAGTTCGGCGAGTTCTATGCGGGCGTTATCGACCTGACGAATCCGGAAGCCTACGACTGGTACAAAGAGGTCATCAAAAAGAACCTGATAGCGCTGGGCTGTGGCGGCTGGATGGCTGATTTTGGTGAATATTTGCCGACTGATACCTTCCTGCACAACGGCGTGAGCGCGGAAATCATGCATAACGCCTGGCCTGCGCTATGGGCGAAATGTAACTACGAGGCGCTGGAAGAGACCGGCAAGCTCGGCGAGATCCTGTTCTTTATGCGCGCGGGTTATACCGGCAGCCAGAAACACTCGGTGATGATGTGGGCCGGCGATCAGAACGTCGACTGGAGCCTGGACGACGGTCTGGCGTCAGTGGTTCCTGCGGCACTCTCACTGGCAATGACCGGGCACGGGCTGCATCACAGCGACATCGGCGGTTATACCACGCTGTTTGAGATGAAACGCAGCAAAGAGCTGCTGCTGCGCTGGTGCGACTTCAGCGCCTTCACACCGATGATGCGTACCCACGAGGGCAACCGCCCTGGCGATAACTGGCAGTTTGATGGCGACGGCGAAACCATCGCCCACTTTGCGCGTATGACGACCGTCTTCACTACCCTGAAGCCCTACATCAAAGCCGCCGTTGCGCAGAATGCGAAAAGCGGCCTGCCGGTGATGCGCCCACTGTTCCTGCATTACGAAAACGATGCGCGCAGCTACACGCTGAAATACCAGTATCTGTTTGGCCGCGATCTGCTGGTGGCACCGGTCCATGAAGAAGGCCATCGTGACTGGACGCTCTATTTGCCTGAGGACACCTGGGTGAATGCCTGGACGGGTGAAACGCATGAGGGCGGTGACATCACCGTTGACGCTCCGCTCGGCAAACCGCCGGTGTTTTATCGCCAGCAAAGCGAATGGGCAGACCTGTTTAGCACCTTACGTCATATCTGATAAGGCTCGCCCGCAGGGAAACCTGCGGGCAGATGGAGAACAATAATGCGTCAACACGCTTCCGATCCGGCAACGCTACGCCTGCCGTTTAAAGAGAAACTCGCCTACGGGATGGGCGATCTCGGCTCTAACATCCTTCTGGATATCGGCACGTTGTATCTGCTGAAGTTCTACACCGACGTTCTTGGCCTGCCTGGTACCTACGGCGGGATCATCTTCCTGATTGCCAAGTTCTTCACCGCCTTCACCGATATGGGCACGGGTATCATGCTCGATTCCCGACGCAAGATCGGTCCTAAGGGCAAATTCCGCCCGTTCGTGCTGTATGCGGCGTTCCCGGTGACGTTACTGGCCATCGCAAACTTTGTCGGCACGCCGTTTGAAATCACCGGCAAAACAGTGATGGCGACCGTGCTGTTCATGCTTTACGGCCTGTTCTTCAGCATGATGAACTGCTCCTACGGTGCGATGGTGCCGGCCATTACCAAAAACCCGGACGAGCGCGCTTCGCTGGCCGCCTGGCGTCAGGGTGGCGCCACGCTTGGCCTGCTGCTCTGTACCGTCGGGTTTGTGCCGGTAATGAACCTGATTGAAGGCAATGACCAGCTTGGGTATATCTTTGCCGCGACCCTCTTCTCGCTGTTCGGACTGTTCTTCATGTGGTGGTGCTATAAAGGCGTGACCGAGCGTTACGTTGAGATGCAGCCCGCCAATCCAGCCCAGAAGCCCGGCCTGCTGCAGTCGTTTCGCGCCATCGCCGGTAACCGACCGTTGTTTATTCTCTGCATCGCCAACCTGTGCACGCTGGGGGCCTTTAACGTCAAGCTCGCCATTCAGGTTTATTACACGCAGTACGTGCTGAACGACCCTATTCTGTTGTCCTACATGGGCTTTTTCAGCATGGGCTGCATTTTTATCGGCGTCTTTATGATGCCCGGCGCGGTGCGTCGCTTCGGCAAGAAAAAGGTCTATATCAGCGGGCTGCTGATTTGGGTGGCAGGCGACCTGCTCAACTACTTCTTTGGCGGTGGTTCGGTGAGCTTTGTGGCGTTCTCCTGTCTGGCCTTCTTCGGCTCAGCCTTCGTGAACAGCCTCAACTGGGCGCTGGTGTCCGATACCGTGGAGTACGGCGAGTGGCGTACCGGCGTGCGATCCGAAGGGACGGTCTATACCGGCTTTACCTTCTTCCGGAAGGTCTCACAGGCGCTGGCCGGCTTCTTCCCCGGCATCATGCTCACGCAAATCGGCTATGTGCCAAACGTGGTGCAATCCGCCGGAACGGTTGAAGGGCTGCGGCAGCTGATATTTATCTACCCCAGTCTGCTGGCCATCATCACCATCGTGGCGATGGGCTGTTTCTACAACCTCAACGAGAAGATGTATGTGCGCATCGTGGAAGAAATTGAACTGCGCAAACGTACAGCATAACTGACTTGAGAGAGCGCCCTGCGGGGCGCTGTGAGGATCGACCATGACACACAAGAGTGATCCGTTAACCCTGAAGCTGAGCCTGCGCGAAAAGTGCGCCTACGGGATGGGCGATTTTGGCTCTAACCTGATGCTCTGTATTGGCACGCTGTATCTGCTGAAGTTTTATACTGATGAACTGGGCATGCCCGCTTTTTATGGCGGCATTATTTTCCTGGTGGCGAAGTTCTTTACCGCATTCACCGACATGCTGACCGGGGTGTTGCTGGATTCGCGGCGTAACATCGGTGCCAGAGGCAAATTCAGGCCGTTTATTCTTTATGCCTCGGTGCCGGTTGCCCTGGTGGCCACGGCGCAGTTTGTGGCCACCGATTTTAGCCTGACGGTGAAAACCGCTATCGCCACCCTGCTCTTCATGATGTTTGGCCTCTGTTATAGCCTGATGAACTGCTCTTACGGCGCGATGGTTCCCGCCATCACTAAAAATCCGAACGAGCGGGCGCAGCTTGCGGCCTGGCGCCAGGGCGGCGCAACGGTTGGGTTATTGCTCTGCACCGTAGGGTTTATGCCAATCCAGGCGCTGTTTGTCAGCCAGCCCTCCCTCGGCTATCTGGTGGCCGCACTGGTGTTCGTCACCGGCGGTCTGTTCTGCATGTGGTGGTGCTACAGCGGTGTGAAAGAGCGCTATGTGGAGGTCACGCCCGATCATCATAAGCCTGGCATCCTGAAATCCTTCTGTGCCATTTTCCGCAACCCGCCGTTGCTGGTGTTGTGTATCGCCAACCTCTGCACCCTCGCCGCGTTTAATATCAAACTGGCGATTCAGGTCTACTACACCCAGTACGTGCTAAACGATCTGCATCTGCTGTCGTGGATGGGTTTTTTCAGTATGGGCTGCATTCTGGTTGGCGTGTTTCTGGTGCCTGGCGCGGTTAAGCGCTTCGGCAAGAAGCCGGTCTACCTTGGCGGGCTGACGCTGTGGGCCGTGGGCGACGTGATGAACTTCCTCTGGGGAACCAGCTCCCTGCTCTTTGTGCTCTTTTCCTGCATGGCCTTTTTCGGTACGGCATTCGTAAACAGCCTCAACTGGGCGCTGGTGCCCGATACCGTGGATTATGGCGAGTGGAAAACAGGCATTCGCGCCGAAGGATCGGTTTATACCGGTTATACCTTCTCGCGCAAAATCTCCGCCGCCCTCGCCGGTTTCCTGCCGGGCATTATGTTGACGCAGATTGGCTACATTCCACACGCCGTGCAGAGTGCGGGCACGCTACTGGGGCTCCGTCAGCTAATTTTTCTCTGGCCGTGCGGCCTGGCGATCGTTGCCGCGATAACCATGGGACTCTTTTATAAACTCAACGAAGCACGCTTCGCCTTTATTATTGAGGAGATTGGAAAACGGAAAAAACAACCCGCAAAACCCCCTGAGTTAACCACCAACAATAAAGCGTCAGCAGTCACTTTATAACAATAAATCCGGCCCTGATTCCCTTCCTGTGTAACAGGAGGGGGGCCTTTCTGTACCTCATACATGGACTGATTATGAAAAGAATCGTTACTGCACTGGTTGTGTCGTCTGTGTCCTGCTCGGCAGTTGCCGGCGCCTATGTCGAAACGCGCGAAGCCTATAATACGGCCTCTGAACTGCACGAAGTGATCCTGCGTGCTGGCTATAACTTCGATAAGGGCGCGGGGCTGATGTTCACTAACGCCTATAACGTGGGCAAATGGGACGAGCTTAAGCACAGCTATAACGAAATTGAAGGGTGGTATCCGCTTTTTAAACCGACCGATAAACTCACCTTTCAGCCTGGCGGTTTACTGAATGACAGCAGCGCCGGGTCCGGAGGCGCTATCTATCTGGATACCAATTATAAATTTCTCGACTGGTTTAATCTGACCTTCCGCTATCGCTATAACCACAACAATTACGATACGCCGGACTACAACGGCCAGATGGATAAAAACGACACTCACGAATTCGCTAACTACTGGAATTTCAAGGTCACGGATGCGTTTTTCTATACCTTTGAACCGCATTTTTTCCAGCGCGTGAACGATTACCACAGCAAAAATGGCAAAGACCATCACTGGGAAATCACCCACAAATTTAGCTATAAAATCGATAAAAACTGGCTGCCCTATCTCGAGCTTCAGTGGCTGGACAGATGGAATGATTACAACCGCGAGCAGTACCGTATCCGCCTGGGGTTAAGGTATTCGTTCTGATAATAAAAAAAGCCGCTGATCGCTCAGCGGCTTTTTACGTGCCGGGTGGCGCATGCGCTTACCCGGCCTACGGATTGACCGTATTACTCTTCTTTCGCACCGCGCATTGCACGTTTACGATCGTTCTCGGTCAGGTGACGTTTACGGATACGGATAGACAGTGGGGTCACTTCTACCAGTTCGTCGTCATCGATGAACTCCAGAGCTTGCTCCAGGGTCATCTTGATCGGTGGAACCAGAACCGTTGCTTCGTCAGTACCGGACGCACGCATGTTGGTCAGTTTCTTACCGGTCAGGCAGTTTACAGTCAGGTCGTTAGAACGACTGTGAATACCGATGATCTGGCCTTCATAAACTTCAGCACCGTGACCCAGGAACAGCTTACCGCGATCCTGCAGACCGAACAGCGCAAACGCAACCGCTTTACCCTGACCGTTGGAGATCAGAACGCCGTTGTTACGCTGACCAACTTCACCTGGACGAACGTCGTCGTAGTGGCTGAAGGTGGAGTACAGCAGACCGGTACCGGACGTCATGGTCATGAACTCTGAACGGAAACCGATCAGACCACGGCTTGGGATCACGTAGTCGAGACGTACGCGGCCTTTGCCATCTGGATTCATGTTTTTCAGGTCGCCTTTACGCTCACCCAGAGCCTGCATAACAGAACCCTGATGCTGCTCTTCAACGTCCAGCGTTACGTTCTCGAACGGCTCTTGTTTACGGCCGTCGATTTCGCGGAAGATAACTTTCGGACGGGAAACCGCCATTTCGAAACCTTCACGACGCATGTTTTCGATCAGAACTGACAGGTGCAGCTCACCACGACCAGAAACGCGGAATGCGTCAGCATCCTGAGTTTCTTCAACGCGCAGCGCAACGTTGTGCACCAGCTCTTTGTTCAGGCGGTCAAGGATCTGACGAGAGGTAACGAATTTACCTTCTTTGCCACAGAACGGAGAGGTGTTGACGTTGAAGAACATGGTTACCGTTGGTTCATCAACAGACAGGGCTGGCAGCGCTTCCACATTCTGCGGGTCGCAGATGGTGTCAGAGATGTTCAGCTCGCCCAGACCGGTAATCGCGATGATGTCGCCCGCTTCAGCCAGTTCGCTGTCGATACGCTCCAGACCCAGGTGAGTCAGCACTTTGCCCACTTTACCGTTACGGGTTTTGCCTTCGCTATCGATGATAGTAACCTGCTGGTTCGGCTTCACTTTACCGCGTTTGATGCGGCCGATACCGATAACGCCAACGTAGTTGTTGTAGTCCAGCTGGGAGATCTGCATCTGCAGCGGACCATCAAGATCAACATCCGGAGCCGGTACGTGATCGACAATCGCCTGATACAGCGGAGTCATGTCTTCCGCCATATTTTCGTGATCCAGACCCGCGATACCATTCAGCGCCGAAGCGTAAATGATAGGGAAGTCCAGCTGCTCGTCGGTCGCGTCGAGGTTAACGAACAGGTCGAACACCTGATCAACAACCCAGTCAGGACGCGCGCCCGGACGGTCAACCTTGTTGATAACAACAATAGGTTTCAGGCCATGGGCAAATGCTTTTTTGGTCACGAAGCGCGTTTGCGGCATTGGGCCGTCAAATGCGTCAACCACCAGCAGCACGGAATCCACCATGGACATCACGCGCTCAACTTCACCACCGAAGTCGGCGTGCCCTGGGGTATCAACGATGTTGATACGGTAGTCATTCCATTTGATAGCGGTGTTTTTCGCGAGGATAGTAATCCCACGCTCTTTCTCCAAATCGTTGGAGTCCATCACACGCTCTTGAGTTTCGGCACGAGCATCAAACGTACCGGACTGCTGCAGCAGCTTATCAACCAGGGTGGTTTTACCATGGTCGACGTGCGCGATGATGGCGATGTTACGCAAATTTTCGATCACAACTTTGCCTCAGGCATTAGAAATAGCGCGTTATTGTACACGGATTAATCGCACTACAAAACAGGATCACAAACATCCCCCGCAAACAAGTATTGCAGAGATGCTTTGTGATCGCTTTCACGGAGCGTAAAAAGGGCACTTTAACGAAAATTGCACCAATATGGTGCTCAGTGTTCACACTGAAGCACTATACTGGTGCAACATAACCATTGTGGTGCAGCACTTTTGCACTATGGTGCGCATGATAACGCCTTTTTGGGGTGTTTTAAAAGTTGGCACAGATTTCGCTTTATAAAAATACGGCAAAAAAATGGCACACAGCCAGCCCAAGACAGAAATTGAAGACCTCGTTACCACGACGACAATGACCAATCTGGAGAGTTAAGTATGTCCGCTGAACACGTTTTGACGATGCTGAACGAACATGAAGTGAAGTTTGTTGATCTGCGCTTCACCGATACCAAAGGTAAAGAACAGCACGTCACTATTCCTGCTCATCAGGTAAACGCCGAATTCTTTGAAGAAGGCAAAATGTTTGACGGCTCCTCCATTGGCGGCTGGAAAGGTATCAACGAATCTGACATGGTTCTGATGCCTGACGCTTCCACTGCGGTCATTGATCCGTTCTTCGAAGAACCAACCCTGATCATCCGTTGCGACATCCTCGAGCCAGGCACACTGCAGGGCTACGACCGCGACCCACGCTCCATCGCGAAACGCGCTGAAGAGTACCTGCGTTCAACCGGTATCGCAGACACCGTACTGTTCGGGCCAGAGCCAGAATTCTTCCTGTTTGATGACATCCGTTTCGGTGCCTCTATTTCTGGCTCCCACGTTGCCATCGACGATATCGAAGGTGCATGGAACTCCTCCACCAAATACGAAGGTGGTAACAAAGGTCACCGTCCTGGCGTTAAAGGCGGTTACTTCCCGGTTCCTCCGGTCGACTCCGCTCAGGACATCCGTTCCACCATGTGTCTGGTGATGGAAGAGATGGGCCTGGTGGTTGAAGCTCACCACCACGAAGTGGCGACTGCGGGTCAGAACGAAGTGGCAACCCGCTTCAACACCATGACCAAAAAAGCAGACGAAATTCAGATCTACAAATACGTTGTGCACAACGTTGCGCACCGTTTCGGTAAAACCGCGACCTTTATGCCAAAACCAATGTTCGGTGATAACGGTTCCGGTATGCACTGCCACATGTCTCTGTCCAAGAACGGAACCAACCTGTTCTCTGGTGACAAATATGCCGGTCTGTCTGAGCAGGCTCTGTATTACATTGGCGGCGTAATCAAACACGCTAAAGCGATCAACGCCCTGGCGAACCCAACCACTAACTCCTACAAGCGTCTGGTCCCAGGCTACGAAGCACCGGTAATGCTGGCGTACTCTGCCCGTAACCGTTCTGCTTCTATCCGTATCCCGGTGGTGGCGTCTCCTAAAGCGCGTCGTATCGAAGTTCGCTTCCCGGATCCAGCTGCTAACCCATACCTGTGCTTCGCAGCGCTGCTGATGGCGGGTCTGGACGGTATCAAGAACAAGATCCACCCAGGCGAAGCTATGGACAAAAACCTGTACGACCTGCCGCCAGAAGAAGCGAAAGAGATCCCACAGGTTGCAGGCTCTCTGGAAGAAGCCCTGCAGGCGCTGGACGCAGACCGCGAGTTCCTGACTGCGGGTGGCGTGTTCACTGACGACGCTATCGATGCTTACATCGCCCTGCGTACTGAAGAGAACGACCGTGTGCGTATGACGCCACACCCGGTTGAGTTCGAACTGTACTACAGCGTTTAAGTTTCAATGAGTTTCGCGCGCCCTTTTACGCGCGATCTCACAAGCTTTTATTTGTTGCCGTGGAAACTTTCAGCCCATCTCCGGATGGGCTTTTTTCTCCACCAACAAACTGATCTCACGCGCTTTTTACGACGAAAAAGCTATACTGCACTAAATTAGTGCAACCAACTCCAGGAGACTGCTGAATGGCAACTGGCACGCTGCCCGATGCTGGGCAGATCCTCAATTCTTTGATTAACAGTATTTTGCTGGTCGACGACGAGCTGGCCGTACATTACGCCAACCCGGCGGCGCAGCAGCTGCTCGCCCAGAGTTCACGCAAACTGTTTGGCACCCCGCTTCCGGAATTATTGAGTTATTTCTCGCTGAATATTGGCCTGATGCAGGAAAGTCTGCAGGCCGGTCAGGGCTTTACCGATAACGAAGTCACGCTGGTGATCGACGGGCGCTCACATATTTTATCGCTTACCGCACAACGGCTTCCTGAAGGACTGATCCTGCTTGAAATGGCGCCGATGGATAATCAGCGCCGCCTGAGCCAGGAACAACTTCAGCATGCTCAGCAAATTGCCGCCCGTGACCTGGTGCGAGGCCTGGCGCATGAAATCAAGAACCCGCTGGGTGGCTTACGCGGTGCGGCACAACTCCTGACCAAAGCGCTACCCGATCCTGCGCTGGCGGAGTACACCAACGTCATCATTGAGCAGGCAGACCGCCTGCGTAACCTGGTTGACCGTCTGCTCGGGCCGCAACAGCCCGGCATGCATGTCTCAGAAAGTATTCATAAAGTGGCTGAGCGGGTTGTGAAACTCGTCTCGATGGAGCTGCCGGAGAACGTCACGCTGGTCCGTGACTACGACCCAAGCCTGCCGGAACTGGCGCACGATCCGGACCAGATTGAGCAGGTCTTGCTGAATATTGTGCGTAATGCCCTGCAGGCGCTGGGGCCGGAAGGGGGCGAAATTATTTTGCGCACCCGCACCGCGTTCCAGCTCACACTGCACGGCGTGCGCTATCGTCTGGCTGCCCGCATCGACGTTGAGGACAACGGGCCGGGTATTCCGTCGCATCTTCAGGACACCCTGTTCTACCCGATGGTCAGCGGTCGCGAAGGCGGTACCGGCCTGGGGTTATCCATTGCCCGTAGTTTGATCGATCAACACTCTGGAAAAATTGAATTTACCAGTTGGCCGGGACATACCGAGTTTTCGGTTTTCCTGCCGATTAAAAAATAAAGGTGACGTTTATGCAACGAGGGATAGTCTGGGTAGTCGATGACGATAGCTCCATCCGTTGGGTGCTTGAACGCGCGCTCACAGGGGCAGGATTAAGCTGCACGACGTTTGAGAGCGGCAGCGAAGTGCTCGACGCACTCACCACCAAAACGCCGGATGTGCTGCTTTCGGATATTCGCATGCCGGGAATGGACGGGCTGGCGCTTTTAAAGCAGATCAAACAACGCCATCCTATGCTTCCGGTCATCATAATGACGGCGCATTCCGACCTGGACGCCGCGGTGAGCGCCTATCAGCAAGGGGCGTTCGATTACCTGCCCAAACCGTTTGATATTGACGAAGCGGTCGCCCTGGTTGAGCGCGCGATCAGCCACTACCAGGAGCAGCAGCAGCCTCGTCACACGCCTGACTTCGGGCCCACGACGGACATCATTGGCGAAGCGCCGGCCATGCAGGATGTGTTTCGTATCATTGGCCGTCTGTCACGCTCGTCCATCAGCGTACTGATTAATGGCGAATCGGGAACCGGTAAAGAGCTGGTAGCGCATGCCTTACATCGCCACAGCCCGCGGGCAAAAGCACCGTTTATCGCCCTGAATATGGCCGCCATCCCAAAGGATTTAATTGAATCCGAACTGTTTGGCCATGAGAAAGGGGCTTTTACCGGCGCGAATACCATTCGCCAGGGTCGCTTCGAGCAGGCGGACGGTGGAACACTCTTCCTGGATGAAATCGGCGATATGCCGCTGGATGTCCAGACCCGTTTGTTGCGTGTGTTGGCCGACGGACAGTTTTATCGCGTAGGTGGCTATGCGCCGGTGAAGGTCGATGTACGCATTATTGCCGCGACGCACCAGAATCTGGAGCAGCGCGTCCAGGAAGGTAAATTCCGTGAGGATTTATTCCATCGCCTGAACGTGATCCGCGTTCATTTGCCACCGCTACGTGAACGCCGTGAAGATATTCCCCGCCTGGCGCGTCATTTTCTGCAGGTCGCTGCCCGTGAGCTGGGCGTGGAAGCCAAGCAGCTGCACCCGGAAACCGATGCCGCCCTCACCCGTCTGGCGTGGCCGGGCAACGTGCGTCAGCTGGAAAACACCTGTCGCTGGTTGACCGTAATGGCCGCCGGACAGGAAGTCCTGATTCAGGATTTACCGGCTGAACTGTTTGAAGCGACTGCGCCAGAAAGCAGCACCGGACATGCATTGCCGGACAGCTGGGCGACGCTGCTGGCACAGTGGGCCGATCGCGCGCTGCGTTCCGGTCATCAAAACTTGCTGTCTGAGGCCCAGCCCGAGATGGAGCGCACGCTGTTGACCACCGCACTCCGCCATACACAGGGCCATAAGCAGGAAGCGGCACGCCTGCTGGGATGGGGACGTAATACCCTGACGCGTAAGCTGAAAGAGCTGGGCATGGAGTGATCTTTACCCTTGTGTAAAGGTTATTAATTGAGCGCAAATTGCTGATATTTTGCGCTTTACTGTATCAATGATTTTTGTATGATCGTGCCCGGAAAGTGAGGGTGATCATCATGCTGGAAACATTAGTGAATATGCTCTCAAGTGGAGCAGCCGAAAGCCACACGCCACAAACAGCCGTTGCTGCTGTGCTGTGCGCGGCGCTGGTTGGGCTGTTTAGCTAGAGAGTCGCTAACAAAAAAGCCGGGTAGCGGCTTCGCCTTACCCGGCCAAATATGTTGGCACGTCTTAAATGACGCGTGAGAACTGCTGCAGACGCGCTTTCTGACGCAGATAGGCGTCGAAGCACATGCAGATATTACGAATCAACAGGCGCCCTTTGGGTGTCACGTCAATTGCACGTTCTGAAACATCCACCAGCCCATCTTTTGCCAGAGGCGCTAACAGCTTCAGGTCATCAGCAAAGTAATCGCTGAAATGCAGATCCCACTGCGTTTCCACCTCGCTGAAATCAAGACGGAAGTTACAGATGAGCGCCTTAATCACATCACGACGGATGCAGTCATCGCGCGTTAATGCGATACCGCGCCACAGAGCGTTGCCCGCGTCATCTACCTGCTGGTAGTAAAGCTTCAGCTCTTTCTGGTTCTGCGCGTAGCAGTCCCCGATCATGCTGATGGCGGAGACGCCCATCCCCAGCAAATCGGTGTCGCCCTGGGTGGTGTAGCCCTGGAAATTTCGGTGCAGTACGCCTTCGCGCTGGGCAATAGCCAGCTCGTCATCCGGACGAGCAAAGTGATCCATGCCGATGAACTGATAACCGGCTTCGGTCAGCGAGGCGATGGTTTCCTGCAAAATATCCAGCTTCTGTTGGGCAGAAGGCAGGTCGGCATCTTTGATTTTGCGCTGAGCGGCAAACAGCGTCGGCAGATGCGCATAGTTAAAGACGCTCAGGCGGTCCGGGTTGAGTTCGGCCACGCGTTTCAGCGTGAAGGCGAAGCTCTCCGGCGTTTGCTTAGGCAGGCCGTAAATCAGGTCGATATTGGTCGACGTAAAGCCGATATCGCGGGCGTGGTTGAGTAAGGCAAAGATAAACTCTTCATCCTGCTCACGGTTCACCAGCCGCTGCACCTCTTTGTTGAAGTCCTGCACGCCCATGCTCAGGCGATTGAAACCTTCAGCGCGTAAGTGATCCAGTACATCCAGCTCAATTTCGCGCGGATCGACCTCGATCGAGATTTCAGCATCGTCGTTAAAACGGAAGTTATTGCGCAGGAGCGTCATTAAACGGCTGATCTGCGCTTTATTCAGATACGTTGGCGTCCCCCCACCCCAGTGAAGCTGGCTGACGTGACGGCCGGCAAACAGTGGGGCACGGTGCAGAATTTCCTGCTCCAGCGCATCCAGATACTGATCGGCTTTATGTTGCTGACGGGTAACGATTTTATTGCAGCCGCAGAAGTAGCAGAGCTTGTGGCAGAACGGAATATGGACATAGAGCGACAGCGGACGCTCAGGGTAGCGTGCGACAGCCTGCTGAAACGCCGCTTCGCCGAAACTATCGGAGAACTCCAGCGCGGTGGGGTATGACGTATAACGCGGCCCGGAATAGTTATATTTCTGGATTAGGGCCAAATCCCAGTCGATAGTTGGTACAGACATGCTCACTCCTTCCGTTGGTGTCGCGTTCGCATACGGCGGCCCGTTCTGGCCCCATCGCGGGCCATCACTCGGGTGCGCAGCCACTTCTGTCGCCGCGACAACCGCCGTAGTTTAACGAATAACCACACCAGATAACATATAACCGGAAGGGTTATTAGCAGGACTATCGTCCCTGCCGGATGCAAATGTTAGTTTCCACCCTTCAGAAGACGCATCATATCTTCCTGCTTTTCGTCTTCTTCTTCGTCTTCGTCATCGTCGTAAGACAGACCCAGCTTTTGCATCAGCTCATCAATGCGGTCCAGTTTGGCATCAACCCATGACTGCTCTTCGGCGGTCAGGGTTTCACCCTCTTCAAGACGTTCCAGCAGCGCGTCCAGGCGCTCATCGTTCTCCAGCAAATCCAGCTCAGCCTGCGGTGAAAGCATAGGTTTCTCGCTCTTTGGTTTGTGCTGCTTAGTGACCGGGGTGTCTGTCACGCCCAGTGGAACAGGTGTTTTACTGCCAATACGTGGGTCTTTCTGCTGCTTGTTTTTCGCAGAAGCGCCAGAAGCATCACCACCGTTTGCACGGCTACCCGCAGCATGACCGCGATGTTTTTTATCGCGTTTGCGATCGCGCGATTCCTGGTTCAGTTCTTCGCGCGTTTTGCGGTGTGCTTTTGCAGGGCGTTTAGCGCCCGCAGCGGAGGTCGGTTTTTTCATGATGTTTTATCTTTAAGTCGTTTTCTTCAGTATAGAATTGCGGCGAAATCTAGCAGAAAGCAAGCAAAGAAAAAAGGCGACAGAGCAATCTGTCGCCTTTTTTCCTGACTCACAACCCTTAACGGGTCAGACATTCCGTGTTTGCCAACAACAAACCCTGTTTATCCCTTGGCTAATACCATCCGTGATACGGTTCCGTTTCCTGTTAAAACGCCTCCAGGCGTTGGTCATCCTGACAATCCTGCGTCTTCGCCTCCTGGCGCTCCTGACCCTAATCCTTAAGTCTGTTCCCTGTTGGCTTCCTCGCCCTGACGCACACTTTACCCTGTTCAGTTAAACTGACAAGCAACGAAACGGCACAAAAACGGATTTTCAGATAATTACCCGAGAATAAACTTATGATTTAAAACAATTTGGCTTTTTTAACGCCTGCGAATTCTCTGAAATCTCCCATAGTATTCATAGCCGATCTCTCACAACCGCCAGGGTTTTAACCTACAGGCACTGTGCAATCAAAAAAGTCTTTTGCCGGCATTCAGGTATAATCCCCCTCAGATTACGATTTTGGAGACGACCACGTGACTACCTGGAACTACCAACAGACGCATTTTGTCACCAGTGCGCCCGATATCCGCCACCTTCCTTCTGATACTGGCATTGAAGTGGCTTTTGCTGGCCGCTCTAACGCGGGGAAATCCAGCGCCCTGAATACGCTGACCAATCAGAAGAGCCTGGCGCGTACCTCAAAAACACCTGGCCGTACTCAGCTGATTAACCTGTTTGAAGTGGCAGAAGGCAAACGCCTGGTCGACTTACCGGGATATGGTTACGCGCAAGTACCGGAAGAGATGAAGATCAAATGGCAGCGTGCGCTGGGTGAATACCTGGAAAAACGCCAGTGCCTGAAAGGTCTGGTGGTGCTGATGGATATCCGCCATCCCCTGAAAGATCTCGATCAGCAGATGATCGACTGGGCTGTCTCAAGTGAGATAGCCGTGCTGGTACTGCTGACTAAAGCGGATAAGCTGGCGAGCGGCGCGCGTAAAGCGCAGGTGAATATGGTTCGCGAAGCGGTGCTGGCTTTTAACGGCGACGTACAGGTAGAGCCGTTCTCCTCGCTGAAAAAGCAGGGTGTCGACAAGCTGCGTCAGAAGCTCGATAGCTGGTTCAACGAGCTGGAACCCGCGACGGAAGCGGAAGAAGAGTAATACCGAGCGCGGCGATGTCCGCGCTTTTTTTTGCCTGGATTTTTCTTTGCCGCAATAAAAAACGCCCCAGTCATTACTGACTGGGGCGGCTAAAATATTCAGCCAAATCCGATTACGTGAAGTAAAAGGTCTGAAAGATAGAACATCTTACCTCTGTACCCTACGCGAATAACTCTACCCCTTTTTTTGCTGTAGAAAAAGCACTTTTTGTAGTTTTTTTTCATTCTTTACATAGGGAATTCTAATGATCGTCACAAAACGCACTTTGTTATGTTGCTAACTTACATAAAAAGCGCGTTATTGGCAGAACCCTTAGTGAGCTTGATCCCAGTTTTCACCGCTGCCCACTTCCACCAGCAACGGCACGTCAAGCGTCATGCTGCTTTCCATCAGTTCGTGGATCTTCTTCGACACGGTGTCCAGATCATCTTTGTGGACTTCGAATACCAGTTCATCGTGTACCTGCATGATCATCTTCACGCGTGGCTTCTCTTTTTCCAGCCAGGCATCAACCGCAATCATCGCGCGCTTAATAATGTCTGCCGCCGTCCCCTGCATCGGGGCGTTGATGGCAGCACGTTCTGCACCGGCACGACGCGCGGCGTTGCTTGATTTGATGTCCGGCAGATAAAGGCGACGACCATCCAGGGTTTCGACGTAGCCTTTCTCCTTCGCCTGCGCACGGGTGCGCTCCATATATTCCAGCACGCCCGGATAACGCTCGAAGTAGAGATCCATATACTTCTGCGACTCTTTACGCGGAATGTTGAGCTGGCGCGAAAGGCCAAAGGCGCTCATGCCGTAGATCAGACCGAAGTTGATCGCCTTCGCACTGCGACGTTGCTCGTGAGTCACGCTGTCCAGCGGCAGCCCAAAGACTTCAGCCGCCGTTGCACGGTGGATATCCTTTCCTTCCGCAAAGGCCGTCAGCAGCCCCTTGTCGCGTGACAGGTGCGCCATAATACGCAGCTCAATTTGCGAGTAGTCGGCCGAGACGATCAGGTAGTCGTCTGGCGCGATAAACGCCTGACGGATACGACGGCCTTCTTCATTACGTACCGGAATGTTCTGCAGGTTTGGATCGGTCGAGGAGAGACGACCGGTCGCCGCCACAGCCTGATGATACGAGGTATGCACGCGGCCCGTTTTAGGGTTGATCATCAGCGGAAGTTTATCGGTATAGGTAGACTTCAGCTTCGCCAGACCACGGTACTGGAGAATCACTTTTGGCAGCGGGTAATCCAGCGCCAGTTCCTCAAGCACTTCTTCAGACGTTGATGGCGCGCCGCCAGGGGTTTTCTTCAGCGGCTTAATTCCCTGTTTTTCAAACAGGATGGTCTGAAGCTGTTTCGGAGACGAAAGGTTAAACGGTTCGCCGGCAAGCTCATGCGCCTTCTGCTCAAGCTCGGTCAACCGCTGCGCCAGTTCTCCGGAGTGGTTATGCAGCACCGTCGGATCAATTTTTACGCCGTTGCGCTCAATGCGCGAGAGCACAGGTACCAGCGGCATCTCAATGTGCTGGAACACGTTCAGCGGACCTTCGTGCTTCTGCAGTTTTGGCCACATCTTCAGGTGCAGTTGCAGCGTGACATCGGCGTCTTCGGCCGCGTAGCGACCCGCTTCTTCCAGGGCAATCTGATTGAAGGTGAGCTGGTTTTTACCTTTTCCGGCAATCTCTTCAAAGGTAATGGTCTTATGCTTGAGCCAACGGTCGGATAAGGAGTCCATATCGTGACGACCCGCCACGCTGTCGAGAATGTAAGATTCCAGCATGGTATCGAACGCAATGCCGCGCAGCTCAATGCCATAGTTTTGCAGAATGCCGCGATCATATTTGAGGTTTTGCCCGACCTTAAGCGCCTTGTCATCTTCCAGAATCGGCTTCAGCAGCTCCAGCACACGCTCACGCTGGATCTGATCAGGCGCATCGAGGTAATCATGTGCAACGGGCACATAGGCCGCCATTCCCGGCTCCGTCGCAAATGACAGGCCGACCATATTGGCCGAGATGTTATCGAGGCTGTCGGTTTCCGTGTCGAAGGCAAAGAACGGCGCTTTTTTGAGTTTCTCAATCCACGCCACCAGCTGTGACTCTTCAAGGAGGGTTTCGTAGTTGTCGAAAGAGAGCGCGATGGCCTCTTCTTCTGCCAGCTCTTCGGCATCAACGACAATCGTCTCCTTTGGCTTAGCGGCCGGTTTGGCCCCTTTTGCCTGCAGCCATTTACCGGCTTCCACGTCCGTGGTCCAGCGCTTGAATTCGTATTTCTTAAACAGGCTTAGCAGTTCGTCTGCGGAAGGCTGCTGCACTTCAAGCTGCTCACAACCCAGTTCCAGTTCAACATCGGTTTTAATGGTTGCCAGCTTATAGGAGAGATAAGCCACCTCTTTGTTCTCTTCCAGCTTTCCGGCCATGGTTTTTGCACCACGGAAGGAGAGGCCGGCGATTTTTTCCGGCTCCGCGTACAGTGTATCCAGCCCGCCCAATCCCTGAAGCAGCGCCTGGGCGGTCTTTTCACCCACGCCAGGGACACCTGGGATGTTATCCGAGGAGTCGCCCATCAGCGCGAGGAAGTCGATAATCAGCTCTGGCGGCACGCCATATTTTGTAACCACCTCTTCAGGCCCAAGGATGGTGTTGGTCATGGTGTTAATCAGGGTGATACCTGGCGTTACCAGCTGCGCCATATCTTTATCCCCTGTACTGATCAGTACCGGACGACCCATTTTTTCTGCTTCACGTGCCAGCGTGCCTATTACGTCATCGGCTTCGACCCCAGAGACGGCCAGCAGCGGCAAGCCCATCGCTTTTACCATCGCGTGCAGCGGTTCAATCTGCGCACGCAGATCGTCAGGCATTGGCGGACGGTGAGATTTGTAATGCTCAAAAAGCTCGTCGCGGAAGGTTTTACCTTTCGCATCAAACACCACTGCCGCATGGGTTGGCTGGTACTGAAGGATCAGGCTGCGCAGCATGTTTAGCACGCCGTACATTGCGCCGGTAGGTTCCCCTGCGCTATTGGTCAGAGGAGGAAACGCATGGTACGCCCGATACAGGTAAGAAGAGCCGTCGACGAGAATAAGAGGGTTTTCTGGGATCTGAACCATAATGTCCGTGCCTTTAATCAATTTATGCGTAAAGGATGCCACAGAAGGATGAAAACATCAGTTATTAGCGCCAGATACAGGAAAAGATTTTGCGATCGTGAGGATCGCTCGCAAAAATAAATCTGTGGATAAGTTTGTGCATACTTTTACGTCACAGGAATAACAGACGCTAAAAGTACATACCTCATAATAAATAGATGCTATATATCATAGAGTTATTATGTTTCATTTGATCTTTATGGCCAATTGATGACAATTTAGTCTATGTGGATATAAGCCCAGGGCCGCATGCCGTTATAGCGAAATCTTCTGCTCCCGGGCGTTATCCCGCAACGCCTGGCATGAAAGCACCCTTATTTTGTCTGATTTCTGATAAAATCAGCGCCCTGCACCGGATAGCCGGCCGCTCACTTACAGCTAACCATCTGAAAAAGCTCATCATGTCGAGATTGCTCGCAGCAATAACATTACCTTTAAGCATCATTTTAACTATTCTGGTGACTGTCGCCTGTTCTGTGCCGATCATTGTTGCCGGCATCATTAAGTTGCTGCTGCCCGTGCCCGTGGTATGGCGAGCCGTATCCGCATTTTGTAATTTCATGATGTACTGCTGGTGTGAAGGACTGGCGTTCCTGTTGTACCTGAACCCACACCTGAAGTGGGATGTTGAAGGGCTTGAAGGCCTCAACAAAAAGAACTGGTACCTGCTTATCTGCAACCACCACAGCTGGGCAGACATCGTGGTGTTATGCGTGCTTTTCCGCAAACATATCCCGATGAACAAATACTTCCTGAAACAGCAGCTCGCCTGGGTGCCTTTTATCGGTCTGGCCTGCTGGGCGCTTGATATGCCGTTTATGAAACGCTATTCGCGCAGCTATTTGCTTCGTCATCCGGAGCGTCGTGGTAAAGATGTAGAAACCACACGCCGCTCCTGCGAAAAATTTCGCGCGCATCCGACAACCATTGTGAACTTCGTGGAAGGCTCGCGCTTTACGGAAGAGAAGCGTCAACAAACTCGCTCTCCTTATCAGCACCTGCTGCCGCCCAAGGCTGCGGGCATTGCGATGGCGCTTAACGTGTTGGGCGCGCAGTTCGATAAATTACTCAACGTCACGCTCTGCTATCCGGAAAACGACAGGACACCCTTCTTCGATATGCTCAGCGGCAAGCTGACGCGGATCGTTGTACGCATCGAGCTGGTGCCGGTTGGTGACGGGTTGCACGGGGATTACGTTAACGATAAGAATTTCAAACGTCTTTTCCAGCGTTGGCTGAATACGCTCTGGAATGAGAAAGATGAACAGATAGAAAAGATTAAATCTTCATACAAAAACGCCGGTCAGTGACCGGCGTTTTTTTCTTTATTGATCTTACTTCTTCTCGACCAGATATTTCACGGTATCCGCGTACTGCTGTACGAAGATATCCATGCTGCTGGTGTCCATGCCCTGCGTGTTCAGCTGATATTTGCCGTTAACATACATCGCCGGAACGCCCTGCAGCTGAAGGTCTGCGGCGGCTTTTTCCTGCTGGGCTACCAGAGATTTCACCACAAAGCTGTTCCATGCCGCGTCGTATTCTTCACCTTTCACACCGGCATCCACGAAGACTTTACGGATATCTGCAGTCGTCTGAACTGTCTGGGTTTTCTGGACTGCTTCAAACATTGGTGCAGTGATCTTATCTTCCACGCCCAGCGCGATAGCTACCGCCCACGCCTGAGTCAGGTCTTTACCCAATGGGCCTAGGAACTCAACGTGATACTTGGTCATTTTGGTGCCTTCTGGCAGCTTTTTCTTCACGTTATCGGAAACATGCAGCACCTGCTCGAACTGATAGCAATGTGGGCAATAGAACGAGAAGAACTCCAGAACCTGTGGCTCGCCAGCGACTGGCTTTTCCAGCGTCGTATACTGTTTGCCGTCGGTAAACTGCGCAGCAGAAGCGCTAAATGCCAGAATCATACCTGCCAGCGCCAGCCAAATTTTTTTCATGATTAACTCTCTCCTGGGTGTGTCCAATTAATACATCGGCGTTAATTGCAGAGGGGGCTCCTTAAGAACCTTAACCTGCTCAGTAAATGTGGATATCTGGCTGCGCCAGTAATCCTCTCCGGTAAGCCACGGGAAATTACGGGGAAATGCAGGATCGTCCCAACGCCTGATTAACCATGCGAGATAATAAACAAAACGCATCGCGCGTAAAGGTTCAATCAGGACAATTTCGTCTGAATTAAAAGGGCTAAACTCTTCATAGGCCTCAATAATCGTTTCAAGCTGCATCCGTTGCTCAGCTTTATCGCCATTGAGCAGCATCCACAGGTCCTGAACCGCTGGCCCCATACGTGCATCATCGAGATCGACGAACAGCGGGCCATCACGCCAGAGAATATTACCAGCGTGACAATCGCCGTGCAGACGCAGAACGGAAATATCATCGCGCCAGCAGGTTTTCACCGCATCAATAAGTTTATCGGTCGCGTTGAGGAAATTATCCTTAAGCGCTTTGGGGATTAGCGCCGAGGTTTCAAATACCTGACGAGGTTCAAGCAGGTATTCCTGAATACCGATTGTCGGACGGGCAATAAAGTCTTCTTTGCGTCCCGTCTGGTGAATGCGTCCCAGATATCGGGCAACCCACTCCATCTGATCGATATTATCCGCTTCAAACTGGCGGCCCCCCAGGCTTGGGAATACGGCATAGTAAAACCCTTCGTGGGTGAGCAGCGTTTGGTTATTAAATTTAAGCGGCGCGGCAACGGGAACATCATCATCCAGCAGATCGTGAGCAAACTGGTGCTCTTCCTGAATTTGTTCTGCGGACCAACGTTGAGGGCGATAGAACTTTACGACGAAGCGCTGACGATCCTCGTCCTGAAACTGATAGACGCGGTTTTCGTAGCTATTTAAGGGAGTTAACCCGGAATCCACCCGAATACCCTGTTCAAACAGCGCATCCATAATGGTATCCGGGTGTAATGTCTGGAAAGTAAAAGCCTGGTCGTTCATCCGATCATCCGGAAATTATACGAATGATTCAGGATATCATCTTGTGGCGATTTCGGTGCCGCCGCTTACAAGCTTTTACTCTTTAATTACGCCACGTGCGCGCAGCAACGCGGTTTTAAAATCTTCCTCATAATCTTTCTGAATACCAGGAATAACAGCATCTTTGGCAGAGTCGCGCATTTTGAGATGGTAGATCAGGATATCGTCAGAAAGGTCTGTCAGTTCGCCGTCAAAACCTGACTCTTTCGCCAGTTTCTGTAAAAATTGCATCAGATTAAGCTCTGGCTCTTTTTGCCAGGCCGGCTGGAGGAGTTCAATGACTTCATTCAGACGTTTACATTTCATGGTGGTGCTCCTTTCATTGAGAGTGACACGTTAGCAGGGTCAATCCCACAATAAAAGAGGCGATATTCATGAATCATGGCCAGCAAATAATCGGCGTTGTTCTGGCGGGTGGCAAGGCAACCCGAATGGGGGGGAAAGATAAAGGTCTTCAGCTCCTTAACGGTAAGCCACTCTGGCAGCATGTCGCTGATACGCTTGCGGACCAGGTCATGACAATGGCCATCAGCGCTAACAGGCATAGAGATGTTTATCAGCGTAGCGGGTATCCCGTTTACGAGGATACGCAGGAGAATTACCCCGGGCCGCTGGCCGGTATGCTTTCGGTTATGCAGCAGTCGCACGGGGAGTGGTTTATCTTCTGTCCGTGTGATACCCCGTTTATTCCGTCTTGTCTTGTCGAACGCATGGTACGGCTTCGTGGTAGCGCACCCGTTGTCTGGGCCCATGACGGTGAGCGTGACCACCCTGCTGTTGCGTTGATCCACCGTTCGTTAGTTCCGGCGTTACAGGAGTACCTGACGGCAGGAGAGCGCAGGGTGATGGCTTTTATGCGCCAGTCAGGCGGCCATCCCGTCGATTTTAGCGATCTGAAATCGGCGTTTATGAACGTCAATACCACAGAAGATTTGCAGATGATGCAGGAGAAAAAATGATACCTGTTTTGGCCATTTCAGCCTGGAGTGGTACCGGGAAAACGACGCTGCTGAAAAAACTGATCCCTGCGCTTTGTGCTAAAGGTGTTCGCCCCGGATTAATTAAGCATACGCATCACAATATGGATGTCGATAAGCCGGGAAAAGACAGCTATGAGCTGCGTAAGGCAGGTGCAGCCCAAACGATGGTGGCGAGTGATCAGCGCTGGGCATTGATGACTGAAACACCGGATGAAGCGCCGCTGGATCTCATGTATCTGGTTAGCCGGATGGATCACTCTACTCTGGATCTGGTGCTGGTTGAGGGGTTTAAGCATGACGCGGTGGCAAAGATCCTGCTGTTCAGAAGCCATGCCGGGCATGATGTTAACGAGCTGACGCTCGATGAGCATGTGATTGCAGTCGCCAGTGACGTAGCCCTGGATCTGGAGGTACCGGTACTGGATTTGAATAACGTTGAGGAGATCGCCGCGTTTATTTTGAATTGGTGTGCTGTCTGATGTTCTCTCTGATGACGGGAAAAACCCAAAGCAAAAAACCCCGCACCATACGGTACGGGGTTCTTTTAATTGATGCCTGGCAGTTCCCTACTCTCGCATGGGGAGACCCCACACTA
>NZ_JBXWCR010000012.1:0-92709 GCF_057320345.1 Enterobacter cloacae complex sp. 394I7
CCGACACGTCGGAACGGCGTGGCGCCATTAAAGCGACGGCATCAGCCGGCGCGGTGAAGGCGTTCCGGACGGCACGGCCGGAGAAGCCGCAGCCTTTGACCTTAGCCATCAGACCCTAGCGTCAGCCCGAAACCCGGAGGGGTTCGGCGGAGCCCGGCGGGTGCGCAGCGGCCGCCCTGGCGGAGTGGGGCTCGACGACCGGACAGCAGCGCTGGCCGGGAGCCGAAGGGGACCATCGCCCTGCCCTGTTTTCGGGTTATGGCCACTGAGCTGCAGCTGAGAAAGTTAACCAGCAGGACGCCGGATATGACGCCCGGGATGAAGAACACAGAGAAAACCAGGCTGAAGCCAGGTACAGGCAGGTAACTCATGGCGCGCTGACTTCAGCAAAATCAGGCAGGAAAGACAGGAATGTGGACAAGGCGGAGGGAGCAGAGGGGCAGCGCCGAAGGCGCGTCCCCCTTCCCCCGTTCCCCGCAGGGGAACAGCCCTTCCCGGAAGTTCAGGCGTGCGGTCGCGTCAGGAAGGAAAAAGGGGCTGCCAGCGAACCGGCAACCCCTTCATAAAGGCGCTTCAGGCATATCAGGCCAACTCAGCTCCTGAAAAGGCGGGGTTTCCCCCGCCTCCAGGTTGCTACTTACCGTTGGATTCGTAAGCCAGGCTTGCCGCGACCTCCCTGTCCCCGTCCTTTAGCCGGAGTTCGCATAAGCGGTTCCGGGTCAGGCACGTGAATATCAAAAGCGTTATACACACGATTAATACGCACCAGATAAGGGCGTTTCGCGGCAGTTTCATGGTTTACTCCTCCTTGCAAATTGCACGGTAAGAGGCCATACTGGTGTTGACTAGACATACAGCGGGCCTCGTGGGTGTACTGACCCCAATAAGTTGGACAGATTAACCGAGGCATCAGAGAAAGAGTCCATTTAATATATGGGCTCTTTTTTGTTTATGGCTATAACTCAATAACATTTTCCACAGTCGGATTATCCATCCCACCGCTTCCTTCCTTACGCCTTACAGTCTCATCAATAACCGTTCGTCATCTTCTTTCGTGAAGCATTTCTACTGAATTAACATTAGACGCGCCATCCGATTCTCGCTCGTATCGGTTTGAGCGTAATAGTCTTCGCGTTTATTGAGGGAGTTTAAGAAATAATGTCCGTTGCTGAGTTTGTGATGGTTTGAAACCATGGTGAATGTAGAAATTTTTAGCTTCTTCAGTGAGTGCGTGAACCATAATTGCACGTACACCAATATTCTCGGCAACCCGATAGCAACGAAGCACTGCATCATGAAGTAAATCAGCGCCAAGCCCTTTTCCGCGAAAAGAGAGATCGACTGCAAGACGGGCAAGTATGATGACAGGGATGGGATCTGGCATGTTACGCCGAAGATTGCCTGTCGCTTCTGTATGGTTGACGCTCCCGGTGGCCAGAGAGTAAAAACCGGATACTTGCTTTGTGTCTTTCTTACACACTACAAACGTTCTGGCCGCTCCGAGAGCCTGGTTTTTAAGGCCCTTCTGCTTTAACCAGTCATCGAGCACAGCCTCACCGCTGACGAACTCAGCCACCTGATGAAAAGCTGACAGAGGTTCTGGTGCTGTTACACGTCCCACTGAGGTTTCCTTGCCAGCAGTTTCTCGATAACGGGATCATCTGTAACGGGTGCATCAAGCATATCGATGAACTCCGCATATTGCTCATCGTTAAAGTTAAATACACGGCGGTCGAGGATCACATTCTCGGCAGCCTGACAGGCCATTTCCAGAATGAAATCTGTACGTGACTTGTGAAGGATTTCCGCAGCTGCATCAATAAGCGCCCGCTGCGATTCCTTGGCTCTAAGGTTAAGTTGAACATCTGATTTCATGAGACACCCCTGTATAGCATTTACTTTACAAGAATAGCATAACCATCACGTATAGCAAACGCTATACATCAAGTTGTGGTTTTCATTTTTTAAATACTGATTTCCGCTTTGTGCAAATAACGGACGTTGTTAAGCTCATGCAGTATGGATTCACGAAGAACATACGTTATTTTTTGTCCTGATTGACTCGGAATGAAAGCTCCTGATGGCTCTCTTTTCGCTCGCTGTAACGATCTGCAAGATAACCGGTTTGTCCCTTAAGCAGCACTGTGATTTTAAACAGCGCCTCGGCTACATCGACGGAACTAAATGTTTCTCGACTATTCTCTAAGGCAACTTGCGGCCTATACAAAAAAGAGCCGGGTTATACCCGGCTTTTTTTAGCTGATTTCAAAATCTTTTAATTCCCCACCTTCAGCAATCAGATTTGAGATCCGCTTCGGCATTCGCCCCTGACCTGACCATGTTTTTGACTCTCCAGTTTCGTCAGTATATCGATACTTCGCCGGGCGGGGGGAGCGCGTCCTTTTAGACTTACCCGGAGAGCCAATAGCAGCCATAAGTTCGGAGGGGTCGATACCCTCATCAAGCATCATCTGACGAAGTGTTTCCAGTTTATCGCGGCGCTGACTTTCATTTGCAAGACGTAATGTCTCTTCTTCTCGTCGTTCTATAAGAATAATTTTAAACTTTTCCAGAATATCTTCCAGCACATCTAATGACATTTCACGAGTCTGAGAGCGTAAGGTACGGATATTGTTTAACTGTGTAAGAGCATCTGACATAAAGAGACCTTTAAAAATTTTTTCGTTGTTCAGCAAATACCAATATCGACGGTTGCTCATCAACCCGATTTCTCTTACTGAGCATTTTAATCCGATTGGTACATATTGTTATTAACGAGGTTTAGACTACTGATATAAATCTCTTATCGCAAGACAAAATCAAGAAGAATGTGCAAGAACTAAATTCTAACCCCTACGAAATGTCCATGCATTTTTAAAGGTACTTAAAACGATGATGCCAGGAGTCATCCGAAGAGCCTTTTTATACCCTCATAACTTATTGCTTCAGTCATACCTGATGAGTTTTAAATCAGGAGAGACATTTAGTGAATTAGCGCCGCCGCTTAGTAAGTTTTTTCACAAATGGCAAGATGGCACACAGGGGATAGACACCTGTATTTTTTTCAAATGTAAAAAAAAAGCCTACTGTTAGCAGGCCATAAATTTTTTTAACTCATTTTTTGTTCGATTCTGATAAATAGGGTAAGCATGCAATTAAACGTGAATCAGAGAGCATAACAAAAATGCTATAAATATTTCCTGGCCGCATCAAATATCTCCTGTGACGTTAACTCCCTGTCAGTAGCCACGTAAACAATGCCATGATCGCCAGTTAAGGAAGGAAAACCTGCAGACATAATCCGAAGATGTGTATCTTCACCGTTTGGATATTCCTGCCTGATAGAGGATATACCTTCCAGAACGGTCATGACTTTACAGGATTCAGCATTAAAGAAAACAAGGACTTTAATCATATTCTATTACCCTGTTCTCTTGTGGGTGTTAACTGGCAGATGCCATTAAGGTCAAAGCCATTACGCACTTCTTATTTAACTTGCGGTTAGCTTGTGCTTTTAAAATTTTTATGCATTAGTCCTGCACTTCATAACATCGGTCAGCGCACTCATAATTGTGAAAAGTATGCTGATCAGATATTAAGAATAAACGATTTTCCACTGATTTAAGTTATGGGTCTGTCTACTCAGGGATAATCCTTCATCGTTATCGCAAACCCACATTGATTTATTTATCGCAAAGTATTACGTTTGCAGCAGCAGGACCTTTGTCTCCGATCTGAATGGCGAATTCAACTTTCTGTCCTTCAAATAAAGTTTTAAAGTTGTCGACATTAAGCTTAGGAAAATGGACAACGATATCTTTGCTGCCATCAAGAGGAGAGATGAAGCCAAAACCTTTGTCTTCGTTAAACCATTTTACCAGGCCTGTAATTCTATAGGTCATACTGACTCCAGTTATGCATCATTGTATTGATAGTAAACGTATGGACTCAAAAAGAGGGGATATCAACGATAGCGCCTGGTAATGAGAACTGCCCGGAAAATATCTAACTTTCATTAGTGCATCGAACTGATGGGATTCATTAAGGCACAAGGAATCGTTATAAGAAAATTATATTTTAGCCGTCCAGAGGTCCTGTTGGGAAAATAAAAATGGCTGAATGCCATTTTCAATGTATAGTCTTTACGAGTTTTTAATAAGGAATTGACTTGTCCCATAAAATGACAGGAATTGTCAAAAGCTTTGACATTCTTAGTGGTAAAGGCCTCATCATCCCATCTGATGGAAGAAAAGACGTTCTGCTTCACATTTCATCCGTTAACTCCCGCGAATCAGAATTACTCATCCGTGGAAGGCGCATAGAATTTTGCCGGATAAACGGTCTCAGGGGGCCTGTGGCTGCGAACATTTATCTTTCCTGATTTTCAGTGTGTCAAAATAGATAGATTAAAACTTAACCACATGTGGTACGGTGAAGCTCATTCATTGAAAGGTTAATGGTTATGTCTGTTATCAATTACGCAATGAAATTCTTCAGCAGTGCGTCTACTGCCACAGCTGCCTGTCCTGTTTGTGGCTTAAAATCAGTACAACCGTTGTCAAAAATCCGGCTCAACCAGACCATGCTTTGCCCCGGATGTAAGGCTCTGTTTATCTCCCGACGCTAGCTCGACCAAAACCGCAGAACAGAGCTCATGTCCTATACTTATGTTAGATTCCGGCAGCTGTTAAATCCCTGATGCCTGACGCCCATCCTGAGAGAACGTTTCTGAACTGATTTCGCAACTGCTCCTGCGCGCTAACGTCGCATCAGAGCAATGCTATGAAAATGATCCCCAGAGCGTGGTTTAACCGCTCCCGTATACTGATGAATGCTGCCGAAAACATAACGTTTTCGGCGAACGATCCTGCCGGTGAAAGCTCGCCGCGGTCAGAACTCTTTTCGACCGTCCAGATGGAACGCTACGGCCAGAAGCTGGCGCGGACTCATAAAGTATCACCGGATAAGCATCCTTATTATCTTCTGAAACGGCTTGGCGACAATGAGGCCGTCATTACCCAAAACTGCTATGAGCTTAACGCGGGTAAAAAGACTAGTATCATGCCCGCTGGTGAATGGCTGCTGGACAATTATTATCTGATTGAGGAACAAATCCGCACTGTCCGCCAGCATCTGCCGAAAAGCTTTGGCAAAGGTCTTCCGTCGCTGGTATCGCCGCTGAATTGCCCACGAATTTATCATATTGCATCAGAGGCTATTGCTCACGGCGATGGCCGCTGGGATGCCGCCAGCCTGACCAGCTATCTCACTGCCTATCAACAGGTGACGCCGCTGACGCTGGGTGAAGTCTGGGCGTTACCGGGAATGCTGCGCCTGGCGCTGATTGAAAATCTTCGTCGTATCAGTATGGAAGTGATAAAAGCGCAGCAAGACAGAAACCTTGCCGATACGTGGATAACAAGGATTGTCGAATGCGCAGAGAGTGCGCCTGGTGATTTAATCATGGTGGTTGCCGATATGGCGCGCTCCCGGCCTCCGTTAACCAGTGCGTTTGTCGCAGAGCTGGTGCGGCGCCTGCAGGGGCATGGCAACGCGCTGTCGTTACCTCTGACCTGGGTTGATCAGTGCCTTCGGGAACAGGGGATCACCACTGACGTTCTCATACATAGTTTCAATCAGCAGCTTGCCGCCAGCCAGCTGTCCGTAAGTAACAGCATTGCGGGCCTGCGATTATTGAGTGAAACGGACTGGGCTGATTTCGCCGAAACGATAAGCGTTGTCGAACAGACATTACGCAATGATCCTGCCGGCATCTATCCCCGGATGCACTTCAATACCCGGGATCATTACCGGCACGTAGTGGAGGTTCTGGCCAGAGACAGCGGTCTCAGCGAGCCTGAGGTTGCAGAGAAAGTGCTGGCGTTTTCAGAGGAAAAAGCGCCCGATACACCGGAACATCATGTTGGTTATTATCTTGCGGGCGAAGGTCGACAGGCGCTGGATATTCATCTCCTGGCAGACGCCTCAAGGCTCCTACGCTTGCGGCACAGTTTCAACAGAATAACCCTGCTGTCATGGATTGGAAGCCTGACGCTGCTGACAACCGCAGCGACCGCAGCAATATTGCACGAAACCGCCATGCAGGGCACAGACTGGCTGTTGATCGCGGTGATATTGCCTCTGATTATCGCTTTGACTCAGTTAATGAGCGATTTACTCAGTGATGCAACCACCCGTTTTCGCGTTCCTCGACCCTTGCCGGGGATGGATTTTTCAGCCGGGATTCCCGCTGACAGTGCCACCATGTTAGTCATTCCCTGCATGTTGACCAGCCACGAAAGTTTCAGCCAGCTCCTCACCAGTCTTGAAGTCTGCTGGTTAGGGAATGAAAACGAAAATCTCAGGTTCGCGCTGCTCACTGATTTTGCTGATTCTGAAAATGAACCCTCGCCGGAAAGTCACGCGCTGCTCAGACAGGCTATCGCCGATACGCAGGCGCTTAATCGCCGCTACCCCTCCGGCCGACCACGTTTTTATCTGTTACATCGCCAGCCTGAATGGAACCCCTCGGAAGGAGCGTGGATGGGCTATGAACGCAAGCGGGGAAAACTGGCGTTACTGAACAGCTGGTTGCGCCATCCCGGAACGCAATTCGTCAGCGTTGCAGAGATGCCTGCCCACCTTTTACCGGGTCACATAAAATACGTCATTACCCTGGACAGCGATACGGTGCTCCCGCGCGATACGGCACACAAACTCGTCGCGACGATGGCGCATCCGCTGAATACGCCTGAGTATGATCCGGTACGCCAGAGGGTTGTCAAAGGATTCGGTATTTTACAGCCCGGTCTTGCGGAGGAGATACCACGCAACGGTCAGGGGCGTTACGCAGCCCTGCGCAGCAGCGTACCGGGCAATAACCCTTATTCGATGATGTCTTCGGATATCTATCAGGATCTCTTTGGGGAAGGCTCGTTTGTGGGCAAAGGGATTTACGATGTTGATATTTTTATGCAGGCCACTACCAACATCTGCCCAGAAAATCTGGTACTCAGCCACGATCTGCTTGAAGGATGCTATGCACGTTCGGGTCTGCTGAGCGAGGTATTACTGTACGAACAGTATCCTAATAATTATCTGTCGGATGTTGCACGACGTTCACGCTGGATCCGGGGTGACTGGCAGCTACTTAACTGGCTGAAACCACGCGTCAGAAAAGCCGATGGAACCCGGGGCAGGAATCCGCTGACCGCGCTTTCTTACTGGAAATTACTCGATAATCTACGTCGCAGTCTGGTCGCCCCCTCCTTACTGGTATTGCTGTTCTTCACTCTGCTTTGGGTACCCAATCCGGTTTACTGGCTGGGCATACTGTTGCTGATATGGCTGTTGCCAACCATCCTCTGCATTAGCCACGACCTTCTGCATAAACCTCTGCGTCGCCGCGTGAAGCCGCATCTGTTACTGGTGGGGGCGGGCGCGCTAAAGCGTCTGTCAGGTATCAGCCTTAATTTTGCGATACTGCCGCACGAAGCCGGATATTCGCTGAAAGCGATCGCCGTGACGCTATGGCGACTGGGGATAAACAGGCGTCACCTCAGCCAGTGGGTCAGCCACAGCCAGGACAGCAGTCAGGCCAGACCCACTGTTGCACGTTTTTATCAGGCGATGTGGCTGAACGTTGCCGGTGGCGTGGCGCTGACAATACTGACCGGACAATTTGCCCCACAGCTGCTGGGGATTGCGTTACCGATCGGTTTGGTATGGTGTGTGGCACCACTGCTGATGAGCTGGCTGAGTCGCCAGCCCGTGCGTAAGGTTTTTTCGCCTAACCAGGAACAAAAACAGCTGTTACGCCAGACAAGCCGTGAAATCTGGGCTTTTTTTGAAACATTTGCCACAGCAAAAGAGAACTGGCTTCCGCCTGATAATTATCAGGAAATACCACAACCGACGGTGGCACACCGAACTTCTCCTACCAATATTGGTCTTTCACTTATGGCTAACCTGACGGCATGGGACTTTGGCTACCTGCCTGGCGGAGAGGTGCTCCGGCGCGTGTCGCTCACGCTCGACACGATGGATAAAATGGAGCACTACCGGGGCCATCTCTACAACTGGTATGACACCCGTACGCTGGTCCCCCTAAGTCCACGCTATATCTCCAGCGTCGACAGCGGCAATATGGCCGGGCATTTATTGACCCTGCGTGCAGGTCTGTCCGCCATGCGTCATCAGCCTGTTTTAAGCAACCAACAGATACTGGCAGGACTGAACGATACGCTGGATATTCTGGAAAAACAGTGGGGTAAGAACCCACCTGACAGCCTGAGACTGCTGCGCAAGCATTGCCTGAACGCGGTGTCGCTCTCTCCGCAGGCGCTTTTCAGCGAACTGAAAAGCATGCGCACCCAGTGCAACCATCTGACCAGCGCATGTCATCAGGGATCTCCTCTTCAGATGCGCTGGGCTGGACATCTGGAGCATCAACTGGTTCAGCTTTGCCATGAGTGGTCTCTGTTGCTTGGCTGGTTGCCTGCATCCTGGAATGAACAGACGCTGCCGACGCTGAGCGAGCTTGCCTGTCCGACATTAACCGGTACAGGAATGGCTCCGGCGTCAGTGGCGGAGCAGGCCCGAATGCGACTCAATATTATCACCGAGCTGGAACAGCGGCTGGATGAGCATGCCCGGATGGATTTCGCCTTTCTGTACAGTGAAGCAACCAGTCTGCTCAGCGTCGGTTATAACTGTGACACCAATATGCCTGACAAGAGCCACTACGATCTCCTGCCGTCTGAAATCCGCCTGACCAGTTTTCTTGCCATTGCGACTAATCAGCTGCCTCTTAAAAGCTGGTACGCGCTGGGTCGATTGTTTACCACGATTGATAATGAAACTGCCCTGATGTCATGGAGCGGATCCATGTTTGAATATCTGATGCCGAATCTAGTGATGCCCACCTGGCCCGGCAGCTTGCTCGATGAAATGAGTCAGTCGGCGGTTATGCGCCAGATTCACTGGGGGAAAGAACGCGGGGTACCATGGGGTGTTTCAGAGTCTGGCTATCATGCTTTTGATGTTCAGCATAATTATCAGTATCAGGCATTTGGCGTACCGGGGCTCGGTCTGCGCAGGGGACTTGCCGATGACATGGTTGTTGCTCCTTACGCCACGCTGCTGGCCCTGATGGTTTCCCCACAGAGAGCCTGTGAGAACCTGTTCAGGCTGCAAAAAAATGGTGCACGCGGAGAATACGGTTTTTATGAAGCGCTGGACTATACCCCCTCACGTCTTGCAACCGGTCAGCTCTATGCGGTGGTACAGTCCTGGATGGCGCATCACCAGGGTATGGCATTTCAGGCGCTGGCTCATGTGCTGCTTGACGCCCCCATGACTGAACGCTTTATGTCCAGCACGGTATTCCGGTCAGCGAGTCTGCTGTTACAGGAGCGCGTGCCGGATGCGGTCGATCTGTACAGTCCGCGCCGTCATTTTGAATCTCATGAGGGCAGGGTCAAACCCGTCCGCTATGAACCCCGTATTTTCTATAGCGTGGATACTCCCGCCCCGGATATTCAACTGCTGTCCAACGGCCATTATCATCTGATGTTGACTGCGGGGGGCGGTGGTTACAGTCGCTGGAAGGATATTGCACTAACGCGCTGGCGCAGTGATACCACCCGTGATAACTGGGGAGCATTCTGCTACATCCGCGATACCCAGACGGGAGATGTGTGGAGCAATACCTGGCAACCGACAGGCTACACCAGCGGACAAGACGAGGAAGTGTTGTTCACCGATGCGGGGGCAGAATTCAGATGCAGCTTCGGGGGACTCAGCGTCAAAACTCAGGTGGTGATCTCTCCGGAGGATGATGTTGAATTGCGACGGCTCACACTGATTCATCGTGGTCGCAAGCCTCGCTCTCTGGAGCTGACAACCTATGCTGAAGTGGTACTGGCACCTGATGCCAGCGATCTGGCACACCCGGCATTCAGCAATTTGTTTATTCAGACTGAGCTGGCTCCTGAGCGTGACGCTATTCTTTGCCACCGGCGCCCGCGCTCACCGGATGAACCGGGCCCTTGCCTGTTTCACATGATGGTGGTGCATGGCGATAACCGACATAACGTGTCGTTTGAAACGGACAGGGCAAGGTTTATTGGACGTGGCAGAAACCCTGAGAATGCCCAGGCAATAGAGACGGGAGGGATGCTAAGCAACACGTCGGGCTCGGTGCTGGATCCGATACTGGCAATTCGCAACGCCATCATTCTGCAGCCGGGGCAGCCGGTTACGATTGATATCATTTATGGCATCAGCGAGACCCGTCAGCAGAGCCTGGCGTTGCTGGAGAAATATCGCGATTACCCTATCGCCGATCGCGTCTTTGAACTGGCCTGGTCTCACAGTCTGGTGGTATTGCGCCAGATGAACGCCAGTGAAGATGATGCCACGTTGTTCAATTGTCTCGCCAGCGCTGTGCTTTACCCTGTCCAGGAGCTGCGCGCCGAAGGACAGGCGATCGGCCGCAACCGGCGTGGCCAGTCCGGACTGTGGGGCTGGGCAATTTCAGGGGATCTGCCGATAGTGCTGCTGAGTATAACCAGCGAGGAAAGTATCACCTCAGTGACCACACTGATTCAGGCACATCGTTACTGGAGACAGAAAGGGTTGAATGTTGATTTGGTTATCCTGAATAACAGCCCCGGCGGCTACCAGCAGGGATTACAAAATCAGATTATGGAGTTAATTTATGCCGGGTCTGAAGCCAGTCTGCTGGATAAAAAGGGCGGGCTTTTTGTCCGCAACGGTGAGCATCTCTCCGCTGAGGATAAGTTGCTTTTGATGAGCGTGGCCTGTCTTTATCTTGATGACCGCGCAGGGGGTATTATTGAGCAGCTTAACCAGCGTATTCATACCCTGAAATCGCCGGCAAGGGCATTCATTCCGCGTGCTGTGCGCGAGCGTAATCAACATACGGACTGGAGCCCTGATACCAGTCAGTTATGCCATTTCAATGGGTACGGTGGATTTTCTCAGGATGGGCGGGAGTATCAGATCGTCCTTCGGGAAAATGCGCTTACACCGGCTCCCTGGTCGAACATACTGGCAAATTCCCGTTTTGGCAGCGTGATCTCAGAGGCAGGGCAGGCCTATACCTGGTATGAGAATGCCCATGAATACCGGTTGACGCCGTGGGAGAACGATCCGGTGAGCGATCGCAGCGGCGAGGCATTTTACCTGCGCGATGAAGAGAGCGGGGAGTGCTGGTCGCCGACGGCTTTACCTGTTCGCGGACACGGTGATTACCTGACCCGCCATGGTTTTGGCTACAGCGTTTTTGCCCATCGTGAGAGTGGTATAGACAGCGAGTTGACGGTCCTGGTTGCTGAAGAAGATCCGGTTAAACTGGTGCTCCTGACGCTCAGTAACTCTTCGGGACGGACACGTCAACTTTCCGTCACAGGCTATGTAGAGTGGACGCTCGGAGAAACACGAACGCGCTCAGCCCCTCACATTGTGACACATGTGGCCAGAACGCCCGCCGGCTGCGGGGTGCTTGCGAATAACTTTTATGGTGATAATGGTGGCGGCCGAACTGCATTTTTTGCCGTCAGCGGTAATGACTGTTCTCTGACAGGGGACCGCCGGGAGTTTATTGGCCGTAATGGTTCCCTTCACGCCCCTTCGGCCATGAAACTGCAAAAGCTTTCTGGTAAGACGGGGGCCGGTCTGGATCCCTGCGGAGCGGTGCAATCGGCGGTTACATTAATTGACGGGGACCAGAGGACGTTTATTTTTATCCTCGGCGCAGAGGAGAATGATGTTTGTGCTCAGGAGACGCTGGCCCGCTACATGAACGAGGATACGGTCCGCCAGGAGCTGAACCGGATTCATAATCACTGGCACAATGTGCTCGATAAAATCGTAGTTAACACCCCCGACACGTCCGTAAATTTACTGGTTAATGGCTGGCTGTTGTATCAGACGGTCGCCTGCCGTCTTATGGCCCGGAGTGGCTACTATCAGTCTGGCGGTGCATTTGGTTTTCGCGATCAGCTGCAGGATACGCTGGCTCTGAGCCACGCTGCTCCGAACCGGATGCGTGAACAGATAATACTCTGTGCATCACGGCAGTTTATCGAGGGAGATGTGCAGCACTGGTGGCACCCGCCACACGGCAACGGTGTGCGTACCCGCTGTTCCGATGACTATCTTTGGCTGCCGCTTGCTGTTTGCCACTATGTTGAAACGACGGGGGATATGGATGCACTGGAAATACGCATTCCTTATCTGGAGGGACGCTCGCTTCAGCCTGGTGAAGAGTCTGTCTATGACACGCCGGTCATCAGCGGCACCGAAGAGACACTCTGGTTACACTGCGTCAAAGCTATTCACTATGGACTTCGCTTCGGGGAGCATGGCCTGCCGCTGATGGGGGCTGGTGACTGGAATGACGGGATGAACCGGGTGGGTATCGAAGGCAAAGGTGAAAGCGTCTGGCTGGGCTTCTTCCTGTACGACATTTTGCAGCGGTTTGCAGCGCTGGCGGAGCGCAGGCTGGATGAAAGCGTCGCCGCGATGTGCCGTTCACAGGCTCTGCGCCTGCAAAGTAATCTCGAAGCCCACGCCTGGGATGGGGAATGGTACCGCCGCGGGTATTTTGACGATGGTACTCCCCTGGGATCGAAAACCTCACAGGACTGCCGGATTGATGCGATTGCGCAGAGCTGGTCTGTATTGTCCGGCGCCGCGAGCCCGGGACGGTGCGCAAAGGCCATGCAGGCGCTGGATAAGCACCTTGTGGATAACGAAGGAGGGCTGATCAAACTGTTAACGCCTCCTTTCGACGGACACGGTCCAAATCCGGGCTACATACAGGGGTACCTGCCCGGCGTGCGGGAAAACGGAGGGCAGTATACGCATGGCGCCATCTGGGCAGTGATGGCCTTTGCCCGAATGGGGAATGCCGAACGCGCCTGGCAACTCTGGTCAATGCTCAGCCCTATAAATCATACCCTGAATGCGGACTCTGTCGGGATTTATAAAGCTGAGCCTTATGTCATGAGTGCTGATGTCTACAGCGTCGCTCCCCATATCGGACGTGCAGGGTGGAGCTGGTATACCGGTTCCGCAGGCTGGGCCTGGCGTTTACTTACCGAGGAATTACTGGGGATAAAACGTTCCGGCACTGACTTTAGTGTTCATGCCAGGTTACCGGATGAGTGGTCGTCTTTTTCTATGGCATATCAATATGGTGAAAGCCATTATCAGATTAGTGTTTCACGCGGCGATGCAGAATATTGCGTGACGCTGGATGGTGTTCTCCTCCCTGATGACAGAATACCGCTGAAGGATGATGGACAAAACCACACGGTTGAGATCATTCAGAACTGACACTGATCCCGGAGGTGCGTTAACGTCTGCCGTTAATGCGCTGATTATCCCTGAGAACATTAATCGC
This sequence comes from Enterobacter cloacae complex sp. 394I7, assembly GCF_057320345.1. Lineage (NCBI taxonomy): Bacteria > Pseudomonadati > Pseudomonadota > Gammaproteobacteria > Enterobacterales > Enterobacteriaceae > Enterobacter > Enterobacter cloacae complex sp. 394I7. Next base: position 13,433 of record NZ_JBXWCR010000012.1, read on the forward strand.
AGTCTGCATGGCGATTTTGTCATCCCGCCTTTTTTGTTTGTCCTGCATGACCTGAAGGTATTCCAGCAAGGTGCGGGTATTAATCGGTCGGCCCTGTTTACCCACAGCCAGCACGGCTTCGCCAAGAATAATTTTCACAGGCGGTAGTTGTGCCGGATACCAGTCAAGGGTGTCTTCTGATTTCATCTTAAATTTCTCACGGAAGGGTAGTATACCATAAATGAGACGTTCAATTTTCAATATCTGATATCCTGATTCAGACACAACTTAACATAACTCATGCCAGCTATTTTTATATTAAAGCGTATAATAACTACTATATTCCTCAGAGAATTATTTATGTCTTATACAAATGGGCTCAGGTATTTTAAAGAAAGACCGGTTCATGTTGCCTGCCCGGTATGCGCGCACAGAGCCGATCAGAAAGCAGGTAAACTAAGAAAAGATGCGGTTCTTGAGTGCCCTGCCTGCGGACTGTTGTTCAGACCTTCAGAATGCTGGTGTATCGGCGGCTGATCAGCTTCTGCCACTTAACGTCAGTGATGTCGGAAAATGACAACGTTCCTCCTGTACTGCAGTTGTCGAGGGTATGATAATGAAATCTAAAAAATCTGTTTTTATTGAAGGACATATCCTGTCAAACAGCTGTCACGGGCAGGCCGGTCAACCTTTCTGTATTCACCGGGTCAGGTTTAGTAATGGTAAATATGCGATTATCCGGGTGGCATCCGGGATATGTTTCAAACCAGGCGAAATTATTCAACGAAACGATTGTGAGTGGTTTTATAAACTTACCAAAATTCGCCTTCTTTCTTTTGAGTACCTTGATGATGATGAATCAAGAAGACAATTTCTTGAGTATCAATGATAAAATCATGGATTTATAATAGAATAACTTTGCTGGCTTACAATTCATTCCTGACTCTTTAAATTCTTTACCAGTCATTGCAAAATTATTTTTTCTGAATTTAGATGAATTTAAATTGCCTCAAACAAAATGTATCGCCAAAGACGAATTGCCTCATTGTTTTCCTTTTGCGTTATAACCTTCATTAGCATTAAGGAAATTTATGGCACAGACTTTTACTCATAATTTACTTCATCCTCGCCACTGGCTTACCTGGTCTGGTTTGGGTCTGCTGTGGCTTCTCGTTCAACTTCCTTACCCGGTTTTACATATTCTGGGTTCTGGCCTTGGAAAAATATCCAGACCCTTTCTGAAACGTCGGGAAGGAATTACGATTAGAAATATCGAACTGTGCTTTCCCGAGATGACACCGTTTGCCCGGAGTCAGATGGTCAATAAAAACTTTGTTTCTCTCGGGCTGGGACTGATGGAAACAGGAATGGCTTGGTTCTGGAGCGATGCGAGAGTCAAAAAATGGTTTGATGTCGAAGGGCTTGAAAACCTGACCGGTGCGACAAGAGGAGTAATGGTTGTCGGGATTCATTTTATGTCCCTTGAGTTGTGTGGAAGAGTAATGGGGTTATGCCATCCTATGATGGCAACGTATCGCCCACACAATGATCCATTAATGGAATGGGTACAGACAAAAGGGCGTATGCGTTCAAATAAGGCTATGATTAATCGACGTAATTTATCAGGTTTTGTTCATGCGCTAAAAGCAGGTGAAGCCGTTTGGTTTGCACCAGACCAGGATTATGGGTCTAAAGGAAGCGTTTTTGCACCTTTTTTCTCGGTAAAAAAAGCAGCCACGACGAACGGAACGTATGCTCTGTCAAAACTAGCTGGTGCACACTTGATCACACTTAGCATGATTCGACGTAGCGATAAAAAAGGTTATCACATGTATATCAGCAATCCGTTGTCAGGCTATCCAGGGGAAGACAAGGTCGCCGCAGCAGCTTATATGAACAAGATCATCGAGCGTGAAATTCTCCGTGCCCCTGAGCAATACCTGTGGATGCATCGCAGGTTCAAAACGCGTCCTGAAGGCGAAGTCTCTTTATACAAATGAACCACTCTGCTTGTCATGAGCCAGAATCTATCTTTCTTGCCACTGCGTATTTGTAAAAAATTCGATAAGGAATTTCCGATCGGATTCATGTTAACGATGGCTTAACTGACAACCAAGGTTAATCAATTGAACCGGTTCGGATTTGAAGGTCCGTTTTTCGCTCAAAGCTGCCTGTCAACGTGATCGATCGCCCTTACCGCAGCCAGGAAGAACAAAAAATGACCTTAACGTACAATAATTTTCGATATCCAAACTGACCCATTATCGCTGACAGGTAAATCAGACCTTCCCGCAGACATTTTGCTAAGTGACGTTGAGATTGATGTGAAGTAACTGCAAAAAAAGGCCCATCCATTGGGCCTTTTCTGTTACACCTAATTACCGCTTATTAAAATAATCGACGACCATAACGATAATGGACACCAACGGCGGTAGTAACTTCATCAGCAAGTTAAACATTTGAGCCTCCTTGGGCTTCAGGGTTATCGGTTTTTCCAGAAACCCAGCAGTGTCATAATGATGACAGTCACTGGGTGCGCGAGTTTTAAAAACAACAACAGCATTTGCATGTTGAGGCCTTACTTTGTTTTCTCGCGCCTGGCTGCAAACACCCTTGGGCTTGCCTTTGCAGTTGAGTTAACTTGTCGCCGGTTAACAACAGCACGATTTTGGATGTGGGTGGGGTCTTCGAATCACCAAATCCCCTGACAAAATTTTTTTTCAGCCTCGCATCAGTCTTCAAGCGCCCCTCAGCCGTTTTGACCAAATTCTGGCCTTTCCGGTTGCTTGTAGAATGCAGTGCATTTGATTAAGCTATCTTTAGTCGCCGGTTAACAACGGCACGGTTAGGGAGCTGTAACTCCTGACACCGATTGGAAGACCCGGTCTAATCAGCCGGGTTTTTTCATTTCCGGCGGACAGAAAAATTCTCATCCTTAAATACTACATATAGGGGTTGCAAAAAATCTTTCCGCTATATGGTGAGTATTCTAGTATCGAATCTTTTCAGCACAAGAGTTGATTTTGACGTTAAATTGAGGTTGTGAAAGGGTAAAAAAGCCTAAGTCCTCGTACCGTAAGGCCTAGACACTATGTCAATGTTTTAGAAAAAAAAATGAAAATTTGATCGAATGCTGATTTCTTTAACGAGAGGTCAAATTTGCGCAACATCATGTTGCGCAATCCACGCAGTTTTTCCACTAAATGTTCGCGTTTTTCCTCATTTTTTGTTCCACACATTTCCGCCACGCACTCCCCTCAACACCGTTATCGACATAGGTTGACGTTACATACGGAATACTTAAAACCTCTGTTGAAACGACCGCTCCATCATGAGCTAAAGTCGTGCGAGGAATGGTTTTGAATGAGTGCTTACATCTTATGCCTTTAGCTTCCTGGGCCTTCGAGATGTCCTGAATTTCATCTGTACACAGCTTCGCCGCTGCGTACTGGGGATCTTTCTCTACCATATCCGTGCTGACCTGCTACCTGTTTTTTAACACGCCCCGATTTAAGTAATGCCTTTATCGTACAGCGAACTTCCGATCCTCGCTCATATCAGACCCTTGCGTGAGCCTGTCCAACGACGTTCCGGTTTCCTGACAGCATCCCAGTACAGAGCTTGTTAATTTCTGCCTGGATAGCTCTTTAGGCGGTATTCAACCGGGCTGAGTCCGTTAAATTTAAGGCTAATTCGCCGGGTATTGTAGTATCGAATGTAATCCTCAATAGCTAGCTTAAGTTCATCAATATCCTTAAATTTACTGGTGTAAAAACATTCTGATTTTAACGTCCCGAAAAAGCATTCTGCACAGGCATTATCGAGGCAGTTGCCTTTGCGGGACATACTTTGGATGATGCCAAACTCCCGTAGCTGATACTGGTACCATCGATGACGGTATTGCCAGCCCTGATCAGAATGAAGAACAGGATTGATACCTGCATCAAGCCTGGCAAAGGCCTTAATGAGCATGTCATCGATCATAGGCATGGTTGGACGCTCTGAAATACTGTAGGAAATCACTTCGTTATTAAAGAGGTCAATAATGGGTGAAAGGTAGAGTTTGCGGCCACTGACAGCGAATTCAGTGACATCGGTGACCCATTTTTCATTAGGCCGGCTGGCTTTGAAGTTTCGTTGCAGGATATTGTCAGCAGCACGCCCATGTTCACCCCGCCAGGAACTGTAGCGCTTAACTCTTATTGCAGCTTTGAGATGAAGTGCATTCATCAGGCGTTGAATCACTTTGTGGTTCAACGCTCCTCCCTCTCTTCTGAGCGCCAGTGCTATCCGCCGCCTTCCGGCAGCCGGTAAAACTGCCAGAATCCCCGCTGATACTCAGGGCAGTAACGCTGGGCATAGGCGTACACGGATGCCTCGGACGTCATAAAATCGCCGCCAAACAAATCAGGCAGGAAAGTCAGGCGCTGCGCACCCTCAAGACGAACAGCATCACAGGTCACGGTCTGGTTCATAGATCCTCCACGGTTAACATATTCTCGGTTCCGGCATCGCCGTGACGACACGACAGACCGGCGAAAAGCGGAGGACACAGGGGCGACGCCGCAAGCCGCAGCGCAAAGCCTTCACGGGCTGAATGCACCGTGAAGGGTGCGAACGGGTGAGGACGGAGGCGTCAGCGAACCCTTGTGGCCGATGCGGCCGGGCTACAGTGAAGTCACGGCGCATGCCGTCACCGCACGGAGCTTCAGGGGAGTTTCATTGTCCCGACGTGGCCCGGAGGGCGGCGGCGGATAAAAGCGGAAGGTACTGACATCCTTTTCGCTGTGGATGTCCACCGGTTGCCGGGGCGTTACCCCGGCTCTCACCCTCACGCGGCCAGCGTCTCCTGTAATGCGTGAACGTCCTTCAGCTCATTCCTGACGGATTCCGGCTCCTGCCGCCCGGCTTCCCAGGCCATACCGATCCGGTTTTCCAGCTCGCATTCATAGTTACGCAGGACGCGGGACAGGAATACCGCCGGGACACTCACCTGACGGTTTGCCACTTCTCGCTGACTGGCCAGGAGATCGCTGACAGTCAGATTATTTACCCCCTCCTGGCGGTATTGCGTCATTTTCATTTCGCCGATCGCCTTCATCAGATTCCGGATTTCAGTCCCGTCCGGTTCTGGCTGGGCTTCACGGCAGGCCACGCTAATCCCCTCTTCCGTCCAGACCAGCAGGACCAGGGGTTCGTCAAACGTGAACATGTTTTCAAGCTGTACACAAAGTTCTTCGCGGGTTCCGTACATCGTTTTTTCTCTCTTGTAAGGGGTTACAGGCCGGGCATTAGCCCGGCAGGGTCAGTCAGTCCTGAAAGGTTTCGTCCAGCACCAGGGCTTCGCGGTAGGCTTCAAGAAGCAGGGTGTTGATCCGGCGCAGAGTCTGCGCAGCCATACGTTCGGTAAGCGTTGCCGCGTCGTGCCGGTGCTGCGATTCGAGGCGGTTCAGCAGCATCCGCACGTCACACATGGCATTGCTGAGCGCGGCCACGTCCGCGCGCAGGTGTTCAAGGCCCGGGTAGTTCATGCCGCATCCGGATAGTCGGGGTAAAACGCGCCGTCATTGGCAGCCGGCATCCTTCTCGCCCGTTCAACCTGTGCCAGACGTCTAACGCCGGCGGCGTGGTACTGCTCAAGCATCTCGATCCCGATATAGCGGCGGCTGGCTTCGGCGGCGGCCACGCAGGTGGAGCCGCTGCCGGCGAACGGGTCAAGGACAATAGCCCCCGGACGCGTGAGCGATTCAATCAGCGGCCGCAGGCTCTGCACCGGCTTCTCCGTCGGGTGATGTCGGTTGCCCGTGTATTTCCAGGGGATCACGTCCGGGATGGGACGGTCCGGGGTTTGCGGCCTTCCCTTCGCCAGCAGGTAGGCGCTCTCATGGGTGTAACCCACGAACGTCGATTTTGAGGCGTAGCTCTTGGCAAAGACGATATGGCCAACCACCCGGAAACCGGCCGTTTTCCATGCATTCAGAAACAGATCCGCGCGGTTCCAGGCATAGAAACTCACCATGAGGCTGTCATTTTTCAGCACGCGGTACATTTCATGACAGGCGGGCTGGAGCCATTCGGCAGAGTTGTCCCCGGCCAGGGTGCGGCCGGTACGGTCCTTATAGCCAACCAGGTACGGTGGATCGGTAAGGATAAAATCGACGGCACGCGCCGGAAAACGGGACATCACCTGCACGCAGTCACCCAGAATAAAACGGGACATAGACACACTCCTCTCTGATATTCGGCACCCTCTTGCGCCGTGCCGCCACAAAAACACGGCGAAAAGCGGAGGGCGCAGGGGCGACGCCGCAAGCCGCAGCGCAAGCCTTTCACGGGCTGAATGCACCGTGAAAGGTGCGAACGGGTGAGGACGGAGACAACGTGAACCCTTGCGACCGCAGCGGCCGGGTTAGCGTGAAGGCACGGCGTTGAACACGCCGCCGGCTGGCGGCAATAAGGCGGAGGGAACCGACATCCTTCGGTACCGGTTCTGGTAGCTGATGAGTCCGTGAGTGTATGGCAGAATGCACACTGATAATGGATTCGCGCCGTTATCTGACATGTGTGCCTTTGATTTCAGGACGTCCCCAACCGGAGACGTCTTTTTTTTGAGTCGGATATATGGCAGGTGAAAGTGCGAAGTGATTATGTGATTATCAGCGCCGAAAACATCTTAAGGGTTTTCACCTGTAACGAATTGCATGGCTTCAGGACACCCCCTCCCCGGATGGTGTCCTTTTTTTCAGCGCCCCTTCACGTGGTCGATAGCGAACTGTAGCGTGTCCCAGTTAAAACCGATGCCTGCATCGTGGCTGTGGTCGCAGATACGCATGGCTTCTGCAATTTCCTCCTCCGACAGACTGCCATCAAGCGACAGAAAATCATCTTCCAGCCAGAACGTCCCCATACACAGTGCATCCGGTGGGTACTGCTTCAGCCTGGCGATGAGCCCTGCCACCGTCACATCATCACGACATGCAGGACGCGACGGCAGGACGCGATCGGCGATGTCGTTCCAGCACCAGTCATCGCACTCCGGTACAGGTTCCAGCAGGGTCTGTAATTCCACGCCCGGCAGCAGTGAGAGCTGCTCCAGAACCTCCCCCAGAGAAAGTCGCTCTCCGCTGGCATCTTCACTCCCCAGGTAATGGTGATTGATATAGACGGCAAACTCGCCGTTATCGAGTTCAATACAGGTCAGTCTGAACATGGTTGTGTCCTCAGCATCCGGCACCCTCTTGCGCCGTGCCGCCACAAAAACACGGCGTAAAGCGGAGGACGCCAGGGCGACGCCGAAGCCGCAGCGCAAGCCCTTCACGGGCTGAATGCACCGTGCAGGGCGCGAACGGGTGAGGACGGAGACAACGTGAACCCTTGCGACCGCAGCGGCCGGGTTAGCGTGAAGGCACGGCGGGTAATTTTTTACGGGAGATATAAAACGGAGGGAAAATTTCACATTAAATTAAAATGTGATTTACATCACAAAACAATACATTATAATCGCCGAAAAATTAAGCGTTTAGTTTTGACGGCAGGGATGAGATGTCACCCTGCCGTTTTTTTCTGAAGTGTACGGGACCGGATTTAACGCGCAGGAGCTGCACCAATACGTCTCAGCGCATCCTCTACTTCACGCAGCCCAAAAATATCTTCCGGCGGCTGCTCTTTTCCGGACAGGCTACATACCGTAAAGACGGCATTTGATGCGGATAATCTCTCGCGGAACAACGCCTGCAGTGCCACAACGACCAGCGTACGTTCGTCTCCTGTCAGTTCTTCAAGCTGCATATTGTTTCCTTCAGGTTAATGTTCATATTCATCCCCGCCCCTCTGGTTTTTTCTCGTCAAACGCCAGGAGAACCCCGAGGCCGATCAGTGAGGCATAGCAGACCTGCATCGCGATTGTCACCGGCAGTGAGATGTTATCAACCAGTACGCCAGGAACCACGACGGCCACGCCTGCCAGTATCATTCCCCTGCCGGTCTTTTTGACCCGTTCCGGCCACTGAGATTCAGGCACGTTCCGGGCGCGCAGAAAGTTATGAATGCACTGCACTGCATTTTGTTTAATCACTGACATGCTCTAGTCTCCGAATGCCCGGCGCATATTTTTCTTTATGCTGGTCGCTTCAGCGGATACCGGTGCGGCAGGCTCCGCTGGTTTCTCCGGCACTGCAGCCATACTCACGTCAGCCGTACCAGCCATCTGCTGAACCAGAACCTGCAACTCGCTGACCGTGCCGGGCGGTACCGGCATACTGGCCAGCAGACGCGGCAGCTCCGGTGCGGTCGTATGCAGGGCCAGACCGGTGATAATCAGGTTTCTCAGCAGCTCTCCGCGCAGGCGGGATGACACGCCCGTCAGCACACGCTCAACCCGTTCACTGCTCCGGTCATCCTGAAGCGTCAGGGTGTAACGCCGGCGCTGGTATTCCGTCTCCGGTGACATGGCCAGAGCAGCAACGCCACCATCAGGCTCATCAGGAAGTCCTGAGAGTGAAGACCAGGTGCCGGATACCAGCGCCATCACGGCGCAAAGCCGGATGGCGCTCAGATGTCCGTCAAAGAACACCGGGATCAGCGCCGGTAAACGGGCATCCGTCTGGTACATCACCGCCCCGGCGGTGGCGGCGGTCCGGATGAAGTCACCGCGCAGGGGCTGTGAGATGGTGCTGATGGTCGCCATCGCCGCGATGTCGGTGCGATCGTCGCTGTGCAGATAGAAAGAATACTGGCCGTCCGGCACGTTTAGTCCTCTTTATTGTAAAGGGCAATCTCTCTGGCCAGCGCCAGCTGCGGATCGCCGATAACCTCGATACGGTCAGGAGCCAGAGGCCAGGCCTGACGGATAGCCTCTTCAATGAGGGATGCCCCTCCCCCGACCAGGAATACCCGGTTAACGTTCCTGAAGGCCGTCAGCTCACTGGTGACACGCGCCCCCAGGGAAGTGATTGCCTCTGTAATTTTGTTCAGAACATCGTCAATTTTTCCGGCATCGTTGATCACTCGCTGCAGATACTGACGATCATTGCGGTTGCGGATGACCGTGTCAGCAATAAGCGCGCTGGTTTCGCTGTCTGCAGCCCGCAGCGCGCCTGCAGCTGCGCGGGTGACCTGTGACACGCCGACAGACGGATTGCCGTGTACCGCACTGATATCATCAAACTGTCCGACAATCACGCCGGCATCGAGCGTGGTTCCGCCGAGATCGATAATCAGGGTGGTCTCAGCGGGTCCGGGCTTCAGCTCCGCGAGACGGGAGAACGCCGCCGGCAGTGATTCAGGCATCACCTTCACGTCCGTTACGGTAAATGCCCTGCCCTTATTCAGAACCAGCTCACGCATCAGGTTTTCTCGTTTGCGTCGGATGTTCTCCTCGTTCCGCTGGCAGTCCCCGTCATAATACTCGCTCAGGGGCAGCGTCACGGTCAGGCTCACCGGCTGCGGCTCAAGTCCGCTGTTCAGCAGGGCATGATGCACGGCCAGCAGGTTGAGATCACCGTACTGGTATTCCACGTTTGTTGTCGGGATGGCATCCCGGCTGACGCTGTCCCAGGTGTATTTCAGCGTGCCCACCTGATAGTTGAACGTTGCGGCACTGAATTCCGCCACTTTCCAGCCATGCCGGAAGGAGTTAGCTGAAACCCGGGTCTGCAGCTCGTTTCCTTCAAACCATGCCAGCTTAACATTAGTTGAACCATCATCGCAGTAAAAATTCATCATTATGCTCCGTCAATTAAACTCAATTTGATACATATTATAAGAGCAAAATGGCAAAATAAAAGCCCTATTTCTCATTATGAGTAATTTAAATGTCCCATAATGATATTAAATAGCATTTTGAGTAACTTAGGTTACTCACCCTGTTCATGAAGCAGGTGATCTGGATTATCCTCACGCTGTTAAATATACTGTATGCATATCCAGTATATTTAGACGTCAGGAGGAAAGATAAAACTGCAGCTTTTCAGCACCGGGAAAGCACTCCCGCCAAAGGCCCATCCGTTGTTTGCAGACCTGGCCAGCTGCGGTTTTCCGAGCCCTGCCGCTGACTATGTCGAGTCCGACCTGGATCTCCATGATTACTGCATACGGCACCCGAGCGCGACTTACTATCTCCGTGCCAGCGGTGACAGCATGTCCGACGGCAGCCTTTACAATGGCGATCTGCTGGTTGTGGACAGTGCAGAGAAGCCCCGGCACGGCGATATTGTTGTGGCCAGTGTGCAGGGGGAGTTTACGGTTAAACGGCTTCTGCTGACGCCACGACTGACGCTGCAGCCAATGAACGCCGCCTGGTCGCCGATTTATCCCGACCCGGACGATCTGGATATCTTTGGCGTCGTCACGCACATCATCCACCGCCCGAGGGAGATGTACTGATGTTTGCCCTGGCCGATGTGAACAGCTTTTATGCCAGCTGCGAACGTGTTTTCCGCCCTGATTTGAAAGGAAAGCCGGTTGTGGTGCTCAGTAATAACGATGGCTGCGTCATCGCAAGAAGTGCCGAGGCAAAGCCCTGGATCAAAATGGGCACGCCGTGGTTTCAGTTGAAAAACGAAACGTACCCGGAAAAAATATACGCGTTCTCAAGCAACTATGAACTTTATGCCTCGATGTCAGCGCGCGTGATGAGCTGCCTGGAGGAGCTGGCCCCAAGGGTGGAACAGTATTCGATTGACGAGATGTTCCTCGACCTGACCGACGTTGAGCACTGCATGGACCTGGAGGACTTCGGCCGGCAGCTGCGTCAGCACGTGTATGACTGTACCCGTCTGACCATCGGCGTGGGTGCCGGGCCGACGAAAACCCTGGCAAAATCAGCCCAGTGGGCCTCAAAGGAGTGGAAACAGTTTCGTGGCGTGCTCGCCCTGACCCGGGGGAATCCTCAGCGAACGCGGAAACTGCTTTCACTGCAGCCGGTCGAAGAGATCTGGGGCGTGGGAAACCGTATTGCACGCAAGCTCAATGTTCTTGGCATCAGGACCGCGCTTGATCTGGCCCTGACGAACCCGGCCTTCATCCGGAAAAATTTCTCCGTCGTTCTCGAGCGAACAGTGCGCGAACTGAACGGGGAAAGCTGCATGTCGCTTGAGGAAGCACCGCCTACTAAACAACAGATCGTCTGCAGCCGCAGTTTTGGCGAGAAGATCACTGAATACGATTCGCTGCGCCAGGCTGTCTGTCAGTACGCAGAACGGGCCTCAGAAAAGCTGCGTAAAGAGCGCCAGTACTGCCGGCATATTTCCGTATTCATCAAAACGTCTCCGTTCGCCGTTAAAGAGCCTTACTACGGCAACGTGGCCACGGAGAAACTGCTTACCCCCACTCAGGACACCCGGAACATCATTGCGGCCGCCACAACGGCTCTGGAGCGTATCTGGAAGGATGGGCACCGGTATGCCAAAGCCGGTGTGATGCTGAATGACTTCACCGGCTCCGGCGTTTCGCAGCTGCAGCTGTTCGACGAACGTCCTCCACGTCCTCACAGCGCTGAGCTGATGAAGGTTCTCGATGGCATTAATCATTCCGGGCTGGGACAGGTCTGGTTTGCCGGACGAGGGATAGCGCCATCATGGCAAATGAAACGCGACATGCTCTCCCCTGCGTACACCACCCGCTGGAAAGATATCCCCATAGCGAGGATCAGTTAAATTTCGCTTTTCAGAGAGAGCCAGTAGTGCTCGCCGCAGCCGAACGACAGGGCGAAGCCCGCGAGTGAGCGAGGAAGCACCAGGGAACTGCACTGACAAATTCTGCTTACGCTCGAATTCTAAAGGTTAGCTCCTTAAAGTTTATCCACTTATCCACGGACATATTTTTATAAGATCTTTTTAATAGGTTGTTAGGTTTACCTTTTTAGAACTCTTCTCAGCCCTTTATTCATGCGGGTTTGAGAAGGATCATTGTGACAATTTGCCCTTTCAGTGTGACAAATCACCCTCAACCTCCCTCTTAAAGGGTGACAGATTGCCCTTAACCCTGTGACAAATTGCCCTCATGATTTGCTGTATTCCACAAAGTTATCCCAACCTGTTGACTCTTTTTCAATTAGTGTGACAATCTAAATTCCTGTCACACTTTACACGGACCTGTCATGACGGAAGTTGCGGTTATCAACCATAAAAAACGTAAGAATAGCCCGCGAATTGTCCAGTCAAACGAACTGACTGAGGCGGCATACAGTCTTTCTCGCGATCAAAAGCGTATGCTTTATCTCTTTGTGGACCAGATCAGAAAATCTGACGGTACGCTCCAGGAGCATGACGGGATATGTGAAATTCAGGTCGCCAAGTATGCTGAAACCTTCGGGTTGACCTCCGCCGAGGCCAGCAAAGATATCCGTCAGGCTCTCAAGGGATTCGCGGGTAAAGAAGTGGTCTTTTATCGGCCTGAAGAGGATGCCGGGGAGGAAAAAGGTTATGAGTCCTTTCCCTGGTTCATCAAACGTGCCCATAGTCCCTCCAGAGGGCTTTACAGCGTCCATATTAACCCGTACCTCATTCCTTTCTTTATTGGCCTTCAGAACCGTTTCACACAGTTCCGACTAAGTGAAACGAAAGAGATCACAAATCCCTATGCCATGCGCCTGTACGAGTCACTATGCCAGTACCGTAAGCCGGATGGCTCTGGCGTGGTATCCCTGAAAATAGACTGGATCATGGAGCGCTATCAGCTTCCGCAAAGTTATCAGCGTATGCCGGACTTTCGCCGTCGGTTCCTGCAGGCGAGTGTCGATGAGATTAACAGCAGAACGCCAATGCGCCTGTCTTATATCGAGAAAAAGAAAGGCCGCCAGACGACTCATATAGTCTTTTCTTTCAGCGACATAATGTCGATCACACCTGAGAGAGCTTGAGGGTGATTTGTCACAATTAGCAGGGTGGTTTGTCACACTAGAGTTAAAGCTCTCAGGGTGATTTGTCACAGAAAAGTTTGCCTTCCTTTGCCCTGACTGGTTTTCAGGAACTAAATGGTACCTATTTTGTGCTTTAGAAACACTTATTGAGGGCAATTTGTCACACTTAGTTCAGTGCAGCTTGTCACATTTCCCCTCAGCCCAGAGTGTCGTTTGTCACACTTAAGAGCGCCCTTTCCACTTCTGGCTGAGGGTGTATTGTCACTATTTGAATTCAAAACCGCTGCCTGTAACTATTGGTGCATTTTCCCTGCACTAAAAATGTGTTTGAGCAGGCAGCTGTTAAATGTCCTGTCTGAATGTTCTGGCCAGCCCGGAGGATCAGTTAAGAGCACACCTTCCTGCTCCATCCAGCTATGTGTTTGTAGTTTACGCTCGACATACTCCTCGGATTCAGAGCCCATTGTTTCGATGATGAAAGTGGTAACTGTGTTTTCTTTGCTCGGAACCACATTCAGTATGAAGTCAGGATGAATGACCTCCTCCACCCCATTTTTAGTGCTCTTAGACGTAAAAAGTGGCTTGCTGAGGCTGATAGCATCCGGATGATTTTCCTGACGACCAGCATAGCTGCTGGCGTTTATTATTACCTTCAGTGTGTCGCGTTCTTTGTTGCTATCCACAGGCACAGGATTATCAAGCGTATACGCGGCATGCGCATAGCCCTCATGGCAGTAAACCTTACCATCCCTACCTCTGCGGTATTCCAGAATTGCCCAGTATGGGGCCCGACTGCCAGTGTTGTAGGTGCTTTCTCCATTGATACTGACTCGGGCTTCAGGCCTATGGATAAAAGTATTACTACGAACGCTAAAGGTTACTTCTTCCCGATTGGCATCGGTCGCAATACCAATGATATACACGCATGCCTCCTTATCACTGCTATCAGTCTGCAGTGAAATTTCCAGCTGAGTCAGCATGTCGTTAATCCGTTCGAGGGACAGCCAGGGCGCGCAACTGAACAGCATATTAAGCTGTCTTCCATTGCCCATTGTATGTTCATCCAGAACTTCTTTTATTCTATTGACCGAACCGACTAACCCCGGACTTTTATATTCAGGTACTAGTTCAAGTTGGTTCAGGCCAGCTGCCTGAATGAGAGTCAGCAATTTTCGGCCCAGAGCCGGAATGGGTTTAAGAGTTTTGCGTCGACGCTTACGGGGCACTACCGGCCCTTCCACAGCGTTGATTTTGTTGTCTTTCTTCTTGTCAGGTAACCAATCATTCCCGCCAACCGGATTTAATGGGCTGGTTTTTCCTTCAGTGATAGTGTTATCAGCATCCTTACTTTTCTTTAGCCTGAACAAAGGGCACTGTTCATCATGCTGTCTTGTCGTCTTGACGTGGCGTAACCTGGCAACGTTAACCTCGCAGTTAAAAGGACCTTCAATGTTCGGGTCATGTTCGACGCAATCACATTTTAACCACAGCTTACGGCGGTCCATTTCTTCAAGCACAGAATTTGCTATACGTAAATCAGCCTGAGCGGGTTTTCGACTGTTGCTGAAAACATGCAGCAATGCCTCTCTCTCTGCCAGATTCAGTTTCCTTTCAAGCCTTCCCCTTGGATTTTTTTTCCACACAAGGTCCATTGATTTACTCCTTCACTCAAAAGTGTGATTATGATATCAAGATAATATCTTGATATCATAGCAACTTATTAAGATAGCAAAGCGTTTAAACTTAATAATATCTTGTTGAATTACATTGTCTTATTAACATAACAAGTTAACATGATAGCAAGATACAAGCGCCGGAGATATTGAAAATTATTTTTTAATATCCTATTATCTTAATAAGATAACAAACAAGGTGTGCGGAATATGATCATTGTTCTTGGTAGTCAAAAAGGTGGAGTAGGTAAAAGTACGCTCGCAGTTTCTATCGCTGCATATCTTATGGCGCTAGGAAAGCGAGTTCTCATTGTAGATGCCGACGATCAAAAATCAGTACTGACCTGGTATAACAATCGACCAGAGAACTTGCCTCATATGCCTGTGACTGGAGCGTCCGGCAACATCAAAGCCATGCTAAAAGAGCATGAAAAATCTTATGACTTTGTAATCGCCGATTGTGCTGGCCGTGACAGTGCAGAGATGCGAAGCGGATTAATGGCTGCAGATGTGTTTATTTCCCCTTTACGACCGTCCCAAATGGATTTGGATGTCGTACCACATACATGCTCTGTTTTTACTGCAGCTAAAGATTTCAACGAGTCTGTACGTGGGTATTTAGTGTTGAATATGACACCAACTAACATGTTCGTTAATGAAGCTAATCAGGCAGCGGATGTTCTCAAAGACTTTCCGGAAATGAATCTGTCTAATGCTCGCGTGTGTGACAGAAAAGCTCACAGGGATGCCTGGGCCGAATCAATGACTATTTTTGAAACACAGAACATCAAAGCCCAAGAAGAAATTGAAGCTCTGGTTAAGGAGATCATTCTGTGAGGAATAGAGCACATACACCGCCAAGAGACGAAGCTTCGTTTATAAACGGAGGCACAGCTGGCCTCACTGCAAAAAATCCAGATGAACCAAGTAATAAATCTGCGACTAGTAAAGCAAAACCAGTCAGTATCTCTCTTGCTGAAGAGAATCTTAACTCAATCGATAATGTCATTAAGGAAGAGATGTTATCAGGGAACAGGAGAGTAAATAGATCCGATGTAGTTAGAGCTGCAGTGATGGCATTAGAAAATTTATCACGAGAAGAAATCTCTCAACTGATTGAAAAATCGAGATTAAAGTAATAACAACTTAACAACTTAACAACTTGTGAAGTTGGTAGTTAAAGGTGGCATGGTTACTAAGTTAATCAGATAGTAAGATAGTAAGATAGTAAGATAGTAAGATAGTAAGATAGTAAGATAGTAAGATAGTAACTTACCATCTTGTTACCTTGCTATCTTAGTCACCTGTTTTTTTAAGCAACGCCACCGCCTCATCGCCCGGCATCTGGAACTGCACCCGGTGCCGTGCTGCCACATCCAGCGCAAACACCTTCGTATACACCTCCGTCGAGCTGATGCTCTTATGTCCCATTAAACTCTGCAGCACCTTCAGCGGTATGCCTGCGTACAGCATGTGCATCGCGTAGGAATGGCGGAATGTGTGCGGGGTCACCGGCACGGAGAACGTCACCCCATCGGCCGCAGCCGTTTCAACCGCTTCGCTGAGCCAGGTGCGGACCGTCCGATCGGTAATCTCCCAGATACGTGCCTTCTCGGTTCTGCCGCTTCGCTTGTTACGACGTTCAAGAGGTATTTTCAGAGTGGCCACCATCATCTCCAGCTGGCTGACATAGCTCGCATCAGAAAGCGGAACCAGGCGATGCGTCTGACTGCCGGCAGGCGAACGGCCGGCAGTTCGGGCCGCTTTTTCCGCCCGCTGCTTGAGTGTGGCCAATTGCACGAACGGGTAGGGCGGCTCCAGCGAAAAATCCCCTCGAGTAAGCGCCAGTGCCTCGTTAATGCGGGCGCCCGTATTCCAGAGGGTGGCCAGCAGCATCTTACGGTGCAGATCGGGCACATAGTGGAGCAGGGCGCTCACTTCCGGCGCCAGCAGGTATTTCGGTAGTTCGTCCTGAACGAGCGCCATCTGCCGTAAGGCCAGTGCTGCGGGATAGTCGATGGTCACTGGCAGGGCGGCCATTGAGCCCTGAGAAGTAGCTGAAGGTATGAGGCCAGTCATGATCGGTATCTCAGTATCATTAGTTGTTCAGGTAAGTCTGATGGTTTTTCGCGCCGTTTCTGGCTGTCAGAAGCTGTCCAGAATTTGATTCCATTCGGCCTTACAGTCCAGCAGGTACCGGAGGCCGTTGTCGACCCCGTCAAGTAAATCGGAAGCCTCTCCCATTTTTTCCCCAAAGCGGCGGGTGTTGACGTAATGAATTCCTTCAAGGCTCCGGGTGCCGTCATTTCTCCTGGCATATCGGAAATCTGTCGCCCGTTCATCAGCCTGGTGAAGAGCTTTAACCACCTCTTTGACGATTTTAAAATCGGAAGATCGGTAGCTGTCATCAACCTCCAGGATCAGCTTTTGTGCCAGCGGCCATAAGGTATTCAGGTTATGGTCATCTTTTTTGTACTGGTGTTTATCTGGCTCTTCTGCCAGCGCCAGAGCCAGTCCGATAATCTGTTTGATAAGGAGTTCGATGTGATGCCTGTAGAGAAACAACACCGGATAAACCAGAAAATCCTGGTCCCGCCCGGATTCATCAATGTGTTTAATCAGAATGTCAGCAGCCCGCCTGTAACCTTCAGTGTAAGCTGTGCCGTGATCACGCATGTAATTCAAACATGCGTTGTTGTGCCAGTCGCTGTCGCTTGCCAGTAACCCCGGCTCTGACGTTTGTTTCTTTTTCATGGCTTTTTCTGTTCCGATGATCTGCTGCGAACTCCCGCCCTCAGCTACAGTTGTTCAGCCGCAGCTTTTGCGATCTCATCCACCGCTTCCCTTACCGAGAAAGGCCGGGCCTGCTTTTCTGAAAAATGCACCCAGTAGCACAGATGTGATGCCCAGGTCTGACCGTTCTGACGGGGTTCCAGGTCAACAGTAAAGGATGTGATGGTCCGTCCGTTCAGTCCCCAGCTTTCACAGCAATCGCAATAATTCAGATAAAGCGCCTTCAGCTCTTCAAAAAAGTTGCCCTCCTTTAACGGCCCCTTTTCTTTAACAGCCTCACGCTGATCCATGAAATAGCTCACGGCGGCTTTTTTGGATTTAAATTCCTTCTGACCAATCTTCACCGGTATTGAACGTCCCATCCTGATCTCCTTTCTGGTTTGCTGGCAAATAGTCACTCAGAGTAATTATGACGGGCGGCAGATCTGTCTGCGCACAACCCTGCGTCTGTCACCCGGATTATTTTACCCTGTTGTTATCATTTGCATGATGATAATAAGCAGGCATATAACCACGTAATTAAATTACCGGATGGCCGTTTCGACGTGATCCGATTTTTTGCGTATTTAACAGTTTTCGGAAGTGTACCACGCACACGAAATAAGCAAAGCGGCAATATCTGCCCCTGCACGACGGGTCACGGGGAAGGGGATAAACACAACATATAGAAGAAAACGCAGCTGACGGCGTGGCACATGTTGTGTTTCTGCGCCGCTGCGCGCCGGTGCGTCTGAGGGAGATCCGGAACTGGAAGTTTTCGGATCCTTGCGGAGGAGAAGATTGATTATTGCATGAGAGTTACCAAAAGTGACGGATTGTTGCTAATAAACGATTATTGTATTTAAGGAATAAATAATAGCTTACTATTGCTAAAAATGGATTAATCATCCTCACGGCGAATCGGCGATGAAGCGGCATCCATCATTTTCACCCTGAATGTGCTTTTACTGACCTTTGACATTGCGGCCACCCTTTGAGGCCGCTTTGTGCCATGAGCGGGCCCTTCTTAGCGCGTCATTCAATCTTTGAACAGGCTCATTTCTTCAGAGAGCCAATGCCTTAAAATGGTTATTTTGAATGAATCCTGATTATCTGGACAGCAGACTAAATCGTACCCCGCTCAGCCTTAAGCTTGTACTGTGGAAACGGAACAACAAGTCTTCCAGCAGTTACATCATCTGCAATCAGCACACTGCGTCCTAGAGCAACTCCTTCGCCACGTATAGCAGCCTACGTCGCCATGCTGCCAAGAGTCCATAAGGGCTCCTTATGGCAACTGAAATTTTTTTCTCCGGCTAACTCAAACCATGCCTTCCAGTTCGCCTGCATTCTATTCTCATGAAGAAGAACGCAGTTAAAAAGTTCCTTAATCTCTGTCAGAACATTATGTTTCTCAAGAAAACTAGGACTACAGACAGGGGTGACTGTTTCATCGAACATACGTTCAGACGAAACATCTCGATAGTTACCAAGGCCGTAACGAATTGCAGCATCAACCTGACCATCATTAAGATCCACATTAATGTCAGTCACATCCAGTTCAATATCAAATTCAGGATATCTCTGCCTGAACCGGTTGAGACGCGGAGCTAACCATTTAGAGGTAATCACATCTACCGGTCTGACAGTGCAATCATGTATCTATATGCTCAAAGCATAAACTATAAATCACTGCTGTGAGCGGGTAATGGCCAGGGTACCTCTCTTTAAGTCATCTAAAATGACTCCGAGATGTCTGTTAAACCCGTGGCGATTCAATTATCTATTATCAAAAGATAAATGCTGAGCCATCTTATACCCATTTATCAAATGCCTCGTTTAATTTGTCCTACTTTCGGGGGCAGTACACACAGCGCGTGGCGAAAGTTTCAGGTTATGGGGATTATGTTTATGGTCAGTTCTTGCCGAAACCGCAGAGCACGGCAAGAACTGAAGCGCCGTTTAAGTCTACAAGCCATACTTGCGCTCTCTTTCCTTAAAGGCCTGGATCCCCCCTTCCAGAATTTCGCAAACGTGCTCCCTGATGCCCCGGGTGTGCAGACGGCCAGAATCGTCCTGCGAGGTGAACGAGCATTCTAGTGAGCCAGTATAATATTCAAACCGAAACTCACTGTTCTCAATGCCCGAACGTTGGCCACTCTGATTAGAAACAATCACGCATTCGGCATCTGTTCCAACAACGAGGTTAGCATTGTGCGTCACCATGATGATCTGCCGGTCTGCCTTTCGCTGCCTCACGAAATCATTGAGCTGGGAATAAATCGTCCGGTTATCGAGATTGTCTTCAGGCTGATCAATAAGGATAGGGTGTCGTGAATTGCTCAGGTGCAGGATCAGGTTGAGCAGTACAAGACCTCGCTTGCCCGGCGACATCTGCACAATATCATCTCCCCGGTAACGCACTGAAAAATCAATCAAGTAGCAGTCATCATAGAGGTAATTCAGAATATCAGAATCCTCAATACCCTTACGAAGAGCGGGTGCAACGCCCCCGTTTCGGTACCGTTCATAGATGCTTGCTATCGTGTCCGCATGCCTGTTGGCGGAAAATGCGTAGCCGCCTTTTGGGTTGGTTAGGTCGCCGAGCAGAAGGTTTATGTTTCCTCGCCGGTCAAAGCAGCCAGTGAAGCGATCAAACTTCTCAGCATTGAAGGATATGCGAGCGGTCACGCTAATTTCACCTGCTGGGTGATATTCAGGCTTGCTGAGCTCGTTCACGTAAGCCTGGTAAAGGCTAGTCAGGCGCGCATATTCTGTCTGGAGCTGACTTTTAGTGTCATTGCCTTCCTGTAAAATGGACTTCCGTCGTTCAGACAATTGCTGTAGCTGTCTAAGCTTTTCGTTTTCCTTCTCCAGCGCAGCTGTGGCCGCTTTGAGCGTTTCCTGATCGGTAATTTTTACCGACAAAGGAAGCAGCGTTTCCTGTTTGGCCGCATTTTCGGTGTCTATCCGCCTCAGCTTGGCAGGGATGCTGTCAAAACGGGCCTCGTGGAGACAAATGAAGTCACTGACGGCTGCTGCCAGGCTGGCCTCCAATTGACGGAGGCATTTCTCCAGAAAGGAGGAATTATCAGGCAGCGGAGAGTCCAGCCTGAGTTGATCGGTAAGGCTTTGTATCGAGCTACCGGCATATCGCTTAAGGCTTTCTTTCAGGCTGCTACTTGCACCGGTAAGATCATCTATCGCGCGCCGACGGGAGTGAAGGGTGTCTGTGCGCTGTCTCAGCGCTAAATACTGTTTTTCTTCTTCCGGTGTAAACGATGCCTGCTTCCTTAGCTGGGCTATCCTCTCTTCCTGCCGATGGATTTCATCGCTTACAGCCTTTTCCGTGCCATATTTCTCCATTTCCTTACCGCATTCGCTATATTTTTTGCGCAACTCGTTAAGATAATCAATTCTGGTTTTTATGGCCCGTATCGACGCTTCCCTTTGCGCGGCATTTCCCACGGCGAAAACTTTGAAAGTATTATTCTGGTGCAGGATCTCCTCGACTAGTTGATTAAGCTGGATCTGCCCGCTGCGTTCGGCAAGATGATTAATATACAACTGCGGAATATAGGTTACAGGCCGGGTCTCGTCATCATGCAGTGAACTTACTTCCCCGTTTCCCCACGTGACATCAACATCGAGACTATTAAGGTCGCCATAGACTGCCTGTCCTGAAATTTTCATTTTCTCGCTTACCTCACTGGCGTTGATAGCACACGCCATGTGGTAAAGCAGCAGAGATTTTCCTGAAGACTTCCCGCCGATGATCGCATTCAGGTCGGGACTGAAATGGACGGGCTGGTCTGAAAAAAGTGCTTGGCCGCTGCGGTCAGTAAAGCGGACGTGTTTAATATACTGATAGGGTGTTTTTGTATGGGGGGACGTTTTCTGGATCCTGACACGTGTGTGATCGTAAAGCACCTGTTTTAATCCCGCAAAAGTAGGATCGGCTTTAATCCAGCAAAAACGGTCTTGGTCGGGACGGAAGATTTTTGTCAGCCCATGTGCATCCGAGCCGTGAAAACAGGGGAGTAGCTTGCCGTATTTACGGATGACCTCAGCCCTGCTGTCGCTGCCACGGCCCTGAAAATACTCACAATCCTGTGGGTTACCTGAAAAAATCGCATCCACCAGACGGTAGATATTCTGCCGGATAGCAAGAAGACCGTTGTCACGTAGCCCAGAGATTCCATCCCCTGAGCTGTTAGATGCGATGATGATAGCATTGTCCCGCAGCCAGGTTTCACCCCTAATCCAGTCCTCAAAGGCGTCAAAAGAGGGCTTGAACTGATTAATGCCGTCGCGCAGATTTCTTTCGGGAGAGGACAGCCCTGCCACCGCAATCCCCAACTCAGTTAATTGCTGATCGCTGCAGGAGTAATTCTGCCCGTCGTAACGAAAAAACAGCCGGCCCAAGGCATGTTTTATTTTGTCAACGTGACCAACATCTTCCGGATTAATAATTAGATGAATATTCACACCTTTATCTTTCTGCGTCTCTGGCGTGATGCGAAATTCTATATTAGGAAAAACGGCCTCAATATTGGCTATCCGTCCCTGCGCACGATATGAGAGCAGCCTCTCATACCCGGTAATGGTGCAGTAATCGGTCGCGCCCATGACAGCGATCTCGTCACTAAATGCTTCAATTGCAGAAAGATAAGCATCCCAGTCATTCCCATACTGATTTTCAAGTGATGACTGAGGGGTATGCACGTGCAGATCCCATTTACGCCAGTCTGAGCCATTCGGGAATCGCTTCACTGTGATCTCCTCTTAAAATGCCTATCAGAAATTGAACTCTGCGATTACGCAACCCGTCGGTACAGACCATAACCTAATAGTTAGCACGAACCTTTACAAGCACATATGCGTGAGCACATAGGTACTTATTCTCAACATAAGAATGCGGCCTAACAGATTTTTTCACCATTACGGTATAGGTGACAGATGATGCCAAAACTGATGTGACAGAGACGGTTACCCCTCCTGAAGAAAATTCTTACCAGCTAAAGCCTCTTTAATTTCTCCAAATCGGTTACCACAAGAGATCCGGAACTATCTTTTTTTTTCGGATCTGTGGAGAAAAAGAGTGGAACTAGGATATGCCATGCATCTGCATCTGAACACATCCGCTGTCAGGAACATCAAACCGGATATTTTCCACATTCCACTCTGCCGGGAGAGAAATAACATGAGAATCGTATCTATTTTTAAAAACGGCAATAACCGTGCTATTCGCCTGCCCCGCGATCTGGATTTTGAGGGAGTGGGTGAGCTGGAGATCGTCCGGGAAGAGGACAGCATCATTCTGCGTCCCGTCTGCCTGGCTTGGATTACATTCCCCCTGCTGGGAAAAACTTCTCCTGATTTTTTGACGGAGTGTGAAGGCGTTATCAGCGACAACGGACGGGGTAAGCTTTGAACAGGACGTAGATGCTTGATACCAGACTCTGCGCGTTCATCCTGCGAGAGCTAGCGGAAGCCGTGCTCAGCTGCCTGGAGCAGCCGGTGATGCACAATCACAGCAGCGTGATCTCGCCCATCACCTGAGCCGAAGTGTCACAGGTCCCGCGTGAGGTCGGCCTCCCGGCAGACATCTTTAACGCTTCGTCCGGCTTCAACCGACTTAATCACAGCGATCATCTGATGCTCAGTAAAACGGGCTTTATGCATAGCGATCTCCTTCGTTGGCAGATTGATTATGCCGGATGATCTCTAAATGTGACTGGCACGATTATGCGGGATACGTTTAGATCCATGATTAAAATATTTTTTCTTACTTGGTGGCAGTACGAGAGCGATTGAAAGTATTCTATAAGAAAAATACTACGTATTTAATTGTTAACGCGCCTTATCCTGGATGGCGGTGAAAAACGTAGTCGCAGCGCTGTCTCCGTCAATGAATACGAAACTTGTCACATATCCGGGCGTCGAATTATGAGGGGACCGGAGATGTATTCATTCCTCATTCCTCTTAATAGTCGCCTGTTCAAGCTGAATCACCAAACTCATGGCCGCCGGAAGAACGGTCAGGGTCACCAGAGTTGCCACAAACAGTCCCCCGATGATGACGTAAGCCATCGGGCCCCAGAAGACCTGTTCCGCGATGGGGATCATCCCCAGTATGGCTGCGCTGGCGGTCAACAATATCGGGCGGGCACGGTGTTCTGCTGCAGCAATAATGGCATCATCACCGGCCATGCCCTTGTTCTTATTGTCATCCACTTCGCTGATAAGAATGACTGCGTTGCGGATTATCATCCCGGCCAGCGCAATAATCCCCAGCAGTGCCACAAAGCCCATCGGCGTACCGGTCGGCAGTATGGCCAGCACGATACCAATGAGTCCGAACGGGGCCATCAGCAACGCCAGCAGCATCCGGGAACAGCGCTGCAGCTGTATCATCAGCAGGATCAGCATCGCGCACAGGGTCACCGGCAGCACGGCATACACCGAGCGGTTACCCTTGTCCGACTCGGCCACCGTGCCACCTTCCTCTATATGGTAGCCGGGCGGAAGGGTCGAGCGAAGTTTGTTCACTGCCGGCAACAGGTGTTACGATACCACCTCTGCACGCATGCCGGGGGCCAGGTCCGTCTGCACGGTGATATACGGCAGACGCTGTCGCCGCCAGATCACCGGGTCGTCGACACCCCATGTCAGAGTGGCCACCTGGCCGAGCGGAATTTTATCTCCCCGGTCATTCGTCAGCAGCATTCCGGACAGCGTCGAGAGGTCCTGCCGCTCGGCGTTATCCGCACGCAGCACCACGTCAATCATCCGGTTATGGTCGCGTACCGTGGTCACGGTACTGCCCGACCAGATGGCATTCAGCGCCTGCGCAATACTTTCTGAAGACAGCCCCGCCGCCCGCGCGGCCGTCTGGTTCACCTGTAACGTGATGACCCGCTGCGGCTCGCCGGCGGTAAGGTTCACCTCACGTGTCACGGGACTGCTACCGAGAGCTGAGGCCAGGGAATGAGCGACAGTCTGCACCCGCGCATAATCCGGGCCGGTGATGCGGTATTTCACCGGCCAGCCGACCGGTGGGCCGAGCTCCAGTGGCGAGACGCGGGTGGTGATGTCACTGAACTCCCGGGCCAGCAGGGTGACAAGCTGCTGCCTGAGCCGGTCCCGGGATTCAAGGTCTTTCGCCACCACAACCAGCTGGGCGGTATTCTCATTGTCCAGCAGGACATCCATCGGCAGATAAAAGCGGATGGCACCCGACCCTGTGTAGGCGGAGAAATGGTCCACGTCTGGATTGTGAAGCAACGCCTGCTCCAGACGGACGGTCTGCCGGGCCGTTTCAGTCTGTGAAGCATTTGCCGGCAGCGTCAGGCTGACCAGCAGTTCGGGCCGGTCCGAGGCCGGGAAAAATTCCCCCTGCATAAAGGTGGTACCATACGCGGCCAGAACCAGCAGGCCGAGTGCCGAGGCCAGCGTCATCAGCCGGTGACGCAGGGCCAGCAGCAGCAGACGGTGATAACCGCGCCTGAGCCGGCCCGACGCCTTGTGTTCGTGCGCGTTGCGCAGTTGTGCCGGTAATATCCAGACGCCTGTCAGCGGGGAGAACAGTACCGCCACTACCCACGAACACAGCAGCGAAATCAGCACCACCGCAAACAGGGTAAAACAGTATTCCCCGGCACTGGAGGCCGCAAAGCCGACCGGAATAAACCCGGCAATCATCACCAGGGTGCCGGTGAGCATCGGGAAAGCCGTGGTTCTGAAGGCGCTGGTCGCCGCCTGCCTTCGTGAGTCTCCCTCCTCCAGACGGGAGACCATCACTTCAATGGTTATCATGGCGTCGTCGACCAGCAGCCCCAGGGCAATAATCAGCGCGCCCAGCGAGATACGCTGCAGACCGATGCCGCACAGCAGCATCACCGTGAAGGTCATGGCCAGCACCAGCGGAATGGCCGCCGCCACCACCAGGCCGGCCCGCAGGCCCAGCGATACAAACGACACGGCCAGCACGATGACCACCGCCT
Source organism: Enterobacter cloacae complex sp. 394I7 (assembly GCF_057320345.1). Classification (NCBI taxonomy): domain Bacteria; kingdom Pseudomonadati; phylum Pseudomonadota; class Gammaproteobacteria; order Enterobacterales; family Enterobacteriaceae; genus Enterobacter; species Enterobacter cloacae complex sp. 394I7. The sequence continues at coordinate 38,722 of NZ_JBXWCR010000012.1, forward strand.
CGGCCAGTACGCGAACAAACCCGCTCACCGCCTGGCCGACCACCGCCGACTGGTCGGCCACCTTCACCATCTCTATGCCATGCGGGAGTTGCTGACCGAGGGCCTGCATCCGCGCGTTCAGGGTATGACCAAATTCCAGCATGTTGCCGGTGGCGGCCATGGATACGGCCAGCCCGATGGCCGGCTGACCGTTCACCCGGAACGCCGGCGCGGGGGGCTCAGCCGTTTCACGCCGGACGGTGGCAATGTCGGCCAGGGGAATGTAGCGCCCGTTCACGTGCAGCGTGACCGCCCGCAGGCTATCCTCCGAGGTCAGCGCCCCGCTGACCCGAAGAGCCACATTTTCCCGGTCCGTGCGAAGTGTGCCCGACGGCACGACGTCGTTCTGTGCCTTCAGGGTGTCGCTCACCTGCTGCAAATCCAGCCCCATGCCCGCCAGTTGACGGGGCGAGAAGGACACCACTAACTGCTCCTCCTGCACGCCAACCAGGGTTATTTTTCCCACGTCCGGAAGTGACATCAGGCTGCGCCGGATGTCCTCAACCCGGTCGCGCAGCTCGCGCGGGGTGAACCCTTCGGCGGTAAAGCCATAAATTGTGCCGAAGGTGTCGTCAAACTCATCATTCACCGCCGGTCCCTGCACCCCCTCCGGCAGCGAGGAGGTCACGTCCACCATTTTCTTGCGCACCTGATACCAGATATCTGCCACTTTTCCGGGCGGCGTGTCGTCGCGCAGGTTAACAAATATCACCGCCTTCCCTGCGTGCGAGTTGCTTTCTACATAGTCCAGGTACGGAATTTCCTGCAGTTTTTTCTCCAGCGGGTCAGTCACTAAATTCACCGTATCCTGCACGGTGGCCCCCGGCCACTGCGCGGACACCACGGCGGTCTTGATGGTAAAAGCGGGGTCTTCATTGCGCGGGAGCTGCTCATAGCTCAGGATGCCGGCCGCCATCACCATTAGCATCAGGAAGGTGATAAGTTGCTGATGCCTGAGCGCCCACTCCGACAGGTTAAAGGTCTGCTTCAGGGAGGAGTGACTCATTCGCCCGTCTCCCCGGAAGCCACCACCTCTCCCTCACGCAGTTTGCTGACGCCGGCGGTCACCACCCGCTCCCCCGGCCGGATGCCGGCAATGACCAGGATGTCGGATGCCGTAAAGCCGGCAAGCGTAATCGGCCGTAGCTGCAGCCGCCGGGAGGCGTCGTCCACCACAAACACCGCCGGGATGTCCTGCCTCCGAGTCAGGGCTCCGGAGGGCAGGCGCATCACGGCAGGCCCGGTACCCGCCAGTTCGACCTGGACGCTGGCACCGAGCGCCATGGCCGGCGGCGGGTTATCGAGGATGACGCGTACGCGCCAGGTCCGGGTCTGCGCATCGGCCTGCGGACTGATGTCACGCAGTGTACCGGTGACCGACACAGCCGGATCAGCCAGTAGTGACACGCTGAAACTGCCAGCAGGGTGCGAAAACGCCTGCGGGTCCGCCACGTCAATCACGGCGTCACGTCCGCTGCTCACCGCCAGCGTCACCACCGCCTGACCGGCGCTGAGCACCTGGCCGGGCTCGGCGCTGACCTGCGTGACCACACCGGTGGCCGGGGCAACAAGACGCGTCCAGTTCAGATTCTCCCGGGCGGTATTCAGGGCCGCCTCACTGCTGCGCCGGCGGGCCACGGCGGCCTGCCAGTCTGACCGGGCCGTATCCAGCTGCACGCGCGCGATGGCACCCGAAGGCATCAGCTGCGTCATTCGCCGGAGATTAAGTACCGCCAGCTGCTCCGCCGCCCGCGCGCTTTCAAGGTCGGCACGCGCGCTGTTCAGCTGGTTCTGACTGGTGTTGTTTTCCAGCGTGCCCAGTATCTGTCCTGCAGCGACATGGTCACCCACGTCCACGGACCGGGTCAGCAGCCGTCCGTCGAGGCGAAACCCGAGGGGCACCTCATCGTGCGGACGAATTTCACCGGTCTGCCGTAATGTTCCGGCAACCGAAGGTGCGGGGACCTTCACGGTGTGAACCGGGCGCGGCGGTACCGTTTTTTCCGGCTTGTCCCCACAGGCGGCAAGCAGAAGACACACCGGCAGCAACAGCGCGCTTAGCGGCGCAGTCGTGAAAAGATGACGCAGCGCCTGCCGCATGCAGTCGGTGAATTCGGGGAGGTTTTCCGTCATGGCCGTATTCCTGAACAAAGATGCCGCCATTACACCGGCGCTCTGTCAAGATACGGCCTGCGTTGCGTCAAGAACGGGTCAAGAGCGCGAATTATTTCCGGTCGTGATGTGCCGGCAGGGTGACGGTAATGACCAGCCCTCCCATCTCTCCCGGCGCGGCGTGAATGGTTCCCCCGTGAGCCTCACAGATACCCCGTGCGATGGATAATCCCAGCCCGCTGCCGCCCGAGTGGCGCGCCCTCGACGACTCTCCCCGGGTGAAGCGCTCAAACATCACCGTCAGAAAATCCGCCGGCACGCCCGGTCCCCGGTCACGAAACACCATCCGGGCCCCCTCAGGGGTCGCCTGTGCGGACACCGAGACCTCCCCGCCTTCAGCCGCATAGCGCAGGGCATTTTCCAGCACGATGGTGATGACCTGTCCCAGCCGGACCGGGTCCGCCAGGGACAGGCAGGGTTCATGGGAGGTTACGCTCAGGATCATACCGGCGGCCTGCGCCTGTGGCCCAAGCCAGGCCGTCCGCTCGCGCAACAGGGCGGTGAGATCGGTTTGCGTTTTATTCAGCATGAGCTGCCCGGCATCCGCCAGCGACAGCAGGTGCAGTTCATCCGTGAGGCGGCTGAGCAGCTGAAGCTGTTTCATGACCATCGCCAGTTGCCGGGACTCGGGCGTAAAGACGCCGTCCATCATACCCTGCAGTCGGCCGATGGCCGCCGTCAGCGGAGAGCGGAGCTCATGCGCCATCGCAACGTGGGAGGCCCTGAGCTCACGGTCATAGCGTGCCAGCTGCTGCATCATGGTATTGAAGTCCTGCGTGAAGCGGGCCATTTCCAGCGGCGCGTTGTCCACCTGCACCGCCCGGGCACTAAAGTCGCCAGCAGCAACGGCGCGCGCTGCCGCGGCAAGGCGACTGAACTGCAGGGAGAGCGGACGGGCCGCCCGCAGCCCGAGGACGACAATAAACGGTATCATCACCCCCACCAGTATACCGACCATCAGCCAGTCCGCAGAGGCAATGGAAGGGTCGGAATACCTGACGCCCCACCACGTGTCGACAATCTCATGAAAGCGGGCCAGATTGGTTTCAGGATGTGCGCGCAGGAGGATAAATTCATCACGCAGGGTGGACGGCATACGGTGCAGGTTCCACAGGTTCTGCACGGCAAAACGCAGCCACATGCACACGGCAATCACCACCACGGAACCGATGGCCAGCGCCAGAATTCGCACGCAAATCCAGCGCCAAAGGGTCTGCTGCTGTAACGTGTTCATGGCTGAGAGAACCGGTAGCCCACACCGCGCACGTTGACCAGCACGCCGGAAATTCCTGCAGTCTCCAGCTTCTTGCGCAGGTTATAGACGTGCGTGTCCACCGAGCGCTCCAGCGCATCACTCTCCGGCAGGCAGTGCTCCAGCAGGTGCTGGCGGGAGAAGGGGCGCACCGGTGCCTGCATCAGGGTCGCCAGGAGGCTGAACTCTGTCGGCGTGAGCATAAGTGCTGCGAACTCTCCGCGCTCATCCCTGACGCCGGCAGTCATCATCGCTGTATCCACCTCGAGCCCCAGCCAGCGCAGCAGGGGTGTTTCCGGCGTCTGCGTCATACGTCGCAGCACCGCCTGCACCCTGGCCACCACCTCTCCTGGGTTGTAGGGCTTGACCACGTAGTCATCCGCCCCGTAACGCAGGGCCCCTATCCTGTCGGGGATATCTCCCATAGCGGTAACCATGATAACCGGAATATTCCCCCTTCGGCGCACCGCCGCCAGCACCTCCGTACCGTTCATGCCGGGCAGCATCACATCCAGCAGGATAAGGTCCGGTTTCAGCCGCTGGCTCATTTCCAGCCCCGTCGGCCCGTCACCCGCCACGCTGACCGCATAATTCTCACGCGCAAGATAGGCACTGAGCACGTCCGCCGCGTCGGCATCATCTTCAATTATCAGTATTCGATTTCCGGACATTCCAGCCACCTTGACCGTTTCTTCATAAATTCCTGGCAGTTTACTGACACTGCCACTGCATACTCGCCCCTGAACAGACGCCACATGCCTGGCGGTCGTCCCCAAACCGTTGCTCAGGAGCCACGATGATAACCAGAAAACTGATGCTTTACATGACCTGTTTCGCGCTGACCGGTCTGGCGACCACCGCCCGTGCCGATGACGCCAGTCCGCAGCAATCCATGATGTCGGTGGGCCTCGCCGGTCAGAATCTGCCCCGTTACAGTGGGTCAGACAAGCGGCGCTGGCAGCTAATTCCACTGGTGCAGGCCCGCGACGGGGCATTCTTCCTGGATACGCAAAAGGGGATAGGCTATGACCTGCAGAGCGATAGTGGCCTCTACCTGGAACACACCCTGGGCTATAACCTGGGTCGTTCAGACCGGAATTCGGACTGGCGGGACGGCAGCGATAAGCTCCGGCGCATGGGGAACATCAGGGCTACCGTCAACACCGCCTTTGCGGTGGGCTGGACAGTGACGCCCTGGCTGACAGTGGAAGGGAGAGCCACGCTCCCGCTGAGCGACAGCCAGGGGGGGAATTACCAGACGTCTGCCACGCTCATTCCGCTACAGACCGCCAGCGACACCGTAGCGTTTTCCACGGCGGCACTGTTTGGTGACAGCCGGTATATGAATACCGTTTACGGTGTCAGCGACCGGCAGAGCGCGCGCACAGGTTATGCCCCGTATCATGCTGCCGGAGGATTTTATGGCACCGACAGCAGCCTGACATGGAGCCATCAGTTTACAGCGGCGTGGGGCACGCTAATCAGCCTCGACTACACCTGGCTGGACAGCCATGCGGAAAAGAGCCCGGTTGTCTTTCGGCACAATGAAACATCGGCTTCCTTTGGGGTGCTATACACCTTCTGAGTCATCGGGTGTTGCATTACAGAATGCCCTGGCAGAATTCTCTCTTTGGAGAACTGGCACTGTGGCGTCCGCACACCACAGTGGGTATTTATTGTGAAATACGATATTGTTTTCTTACTCCTCATACTCCTGTTTTTTTTCTTCGCTTATTCTCTGCTGGGTGTGTATTTATACAGCTACAGCGTTGTTATGGCTTAATCGCAATCGGTGACCACGAGTGCATCTGGCTGGTCAGATGACTGGCAGTCAGGCGAACGGAAGGGTGGAATGAGGGAATGAACTGACATCGGCACGGGTAATAGAAAAGCTCTGGATAACGGTAACTGACCGGGAGTTAAGGTGAGCTTTTTGAGTTGATGGTATTAAGGCGTTTTGTCTGATCACCGTAAACTGCCTTCGATAAAGCGATGTGGAGCGATTGACCAAGGCCATCTTCATCTAAATTCCGTTTAGATTTGGCTAGGGTTTCATAAATGCGTCAGAGGTAGTAGACAACATCTCATTTGGTGTGTAATCTACCATCTAGTTGGTTGAGTTTCGTTTTACTTAACCATTTATTAAATTCTGATTATATTTTGAGGAGTAAATATGACTAATTCAAAAAAACCTGTTGCTGACGCTAATGTTATTCGCAATACACGAGAAGCTATTCGCCAGCATCCGGAACTGGGTAATATCACGTTTAACATGAAGAGTCAGTCTAACGGTGGGGTATCCGTACGGGTGGAAACTCATGCGACGATTCAGAATGGTCAGGTTGATACCAGTCGCTCCGGCAAATTTGTAAATGTCGGCGATGAACCTGCTGAGTTGTCAGGTACTGATAGCGGTATGGGGCCTGCTGAGTACATTTTGCAGGCGCTTGCTGGCTGCTATACCGCAACGCTTACCGTGATGGCGGCAGAAAAAGGCATCGATCTTGACGGTATTGACCTTGATCTGAACTTTGACATCGATCTGAATGGCTTCCTGGGTCTTGACGATAAAATTCGTAAAGGGGCAAAAGGGATCCGAGTTGGCGTTAAACTATCCAGCCCAACGGCCAGCCGTGAACAGCTCGAAGAAATGGTTCGCGCCCTGCCAGCAAGTTCTCCAATCCACGATACCCTGGCGAATCCGGTTAACATTGATACCCGCCTGGTATAACAGGTAAACCTTAAAGAAGAAAATCTCTGCACCCAGTCATTTTACTCGACTTGTTGGCTGTTAGCCCCGGATGAAAACACGTTATCAGAAGAAGGTTGTATTGTTGTTCCTGGCTGAAGACCCTTGCAGGGAACATCCGTTGCAGATAAAATCTACCAACTAGTAGATTACAGGTATGAGGATTATATGTCAGTCATGACACGAGAAAGGCTTCTTAATGAAGCAGACCATCTGATGCGTGAACGGGGTTACTCTGCATTCAGCTATGCCGATTTGTCTAAGAGCATTGGTATCACCAAGGCCAGTATTCATCACCATTTCCCAACCAAAGACGTTTTGGGCGAACAAGTGGTGATTCAGGCCCATACCGATACCAAAAATCGATTTGAACAGATTGAAGCGACGGAGAATACGGTAGTGCAGATGCTTACCGCTTACGTGGAGCTTTTCATCGAGAGCTATCGCACGTCGCGTATGCCACTGTGCTGTGCATTGTCTGCGGAAATGGCCAATCTGCCACCGAATATCAGAGTACAGGCTACCGAATATTTCGATATGCAGATTGCCTGGTTGACCAGGATTGTCAGCCGTGGCGTTGATGCAGGGGAACTGACTGCTGACCTGCTGCCATCAAAAATGGCACTGCTTATTTTAAATTTATGCGAAGGTGCCAGCGTTGTTTCCCGGGCGATTAACAAGCCTGAGATTTTCAACGATACGCTTGAACAGATCCTAATGATTGTTAAAAGAAAATAATTCAGGAGATAACCCCATGTTAGACTGGAATGAATATCGCTCAGAAGTAATGGAACGTGTTGGTGAGCTGGGTAAACTGACCCCGGAAACGTTAAAAGGCGTCATGGCTCTGGGCAATGCCGGTAATAAGACCAACCTTCTTGGCGCGAAAATGCGTGAGTTAATCGCACTGGCTTGTGCGGTGACGACCCGCTGTGATGGTTGCATTGCTGTTCATGCAGAAGCTGCCGTCAAAGCCGGTGCAACAGAAGAAGAAATTGCTGAAGCCCTGGGTGTGGCAATCAACCTTAACGCAGGCGCTGCTGTCGTCTATTCAGCGCGTACGCTGGATGCGATTAAGCAAATGAAAGCGTAATATTTATCACGCTGAAAATAAAAAAGGGCATTACTGCCCTTTTTTCACTTCTGACATACATTTTCATCCAACTTTTTGGGATTAGGTCTGTTATGGCTTACATTACCCTTATCAGAACGAAAACAGACTTTATTCTTCGTTAAACACATTTCTTACCCATTCGGCCAAAGCCTGAACACCCGGTCGGTTAATGTTTTCTCGGGGCATAATGAGGTCATATCCTCGCCCGGCGGGTATTTCTATTTCAAAAGGGGCAACCAGTCGGCCCTCATCGAGGAAATGTCGAATGAGTCGTTTTCTGCCCATGATGATACCGCTGCCATTGAGTGCCGCTTCAATTGACATCTGACAGTTGTTGAAGCTTAAAAAATTATCTTCGACAGGCAGGTTTTTGCCAGAATCCCGGCACCATTCTCGCCATTCGGAAAAAACATTCTGTGAATCAACGGATTCAGACGTGTGGATAAATGGGACTTCAGCTAACCAATGGTTTGCTTGCCTGATTTTTTTTGCAAGAGATGGAATACAGACGGGAACCAGCGTCTCTTCAGATAACCGTTCGCAGTAGAGGTCGGGGTATTTTAGATTACTGTAGTAGATAGCGACGTCTACCCGTTCAAGATTAAAATCTACCAGACCGGCTCTTACTCTGAAATTGATATTCAGGCCGGGCCAGCGTTCGGTAAATACCGGTAAGTGCGGCATCAGCCAGAGAAAAGCGAAGGTAGGTGGAAGGCCGACTGACAAGGTTCCTCTCAACCCCTGCACGCGAATATCTTCTATTTCATCACTGATGCGTTTAAGTGAAAACGCGAGCACGCCAAGTAAACGCTCCCCTTCATCGGTTAACTGAAGCTTTCGGGTCATTCTGATAAAGAGTCTGAATCCGAGCATGGATTCAAGAGAGCGAATGCGTTGACTAACAGCACCTTGCGACAGATTGAGGGTAGTCGCCGCCTTAGTAAAGCTCATATGCAGTGCTGCCGTTTCAAACGTATGCAATAGTGCCAGCATGTTCTGTTGAGCGAGCATTCGTTATTTTCCTTCTAAATTTCTTTTATGCATTATTTACATTAATGCATACCCCGGAATTGATCGTTTGTCCACTAAGCCCATGTGCTCTTTAATTGACCCAACAGACGTCCTGACAACAACAATGAGGGGATAATCTTATGAAGGGTCTTAAGTTAGTGGTTATTGGAGCGGGTTCAAGCTATACACCTGAACTGATGGAAGGCATTATCAAACGTCAAAATGAATTTCCGATCCGCGAATTATGGCTGGTTGATATTGAGGATGGTCGTGAAAAAATGGCGATCATTGCGGCCCTAACCCGACGGATGCTGGAAAAAAATGGGCTGGATATTCCCGTTTATGAAACCCTTGACCGTAAAGAAGCACTGCCCGGTGCAGATTTTGTTTGCTCTCAGTTCAGGGCCGGCTGCCTTGAAGCGCGGATCAGCGACGAAAGGATATCACTGAAATATGACATGATCGGTCAGGAAACCAATGGTCTGGGTGGGTTTGCCAATGCATGCCGCACTATCCCGATTGCATTGGCTATAGCGAAAGAAATGGAACAACTGTGCCCGGATGCCTGGTTGCTGAACTTTACCAACCCATCGGGAATGGTCACCGAAGCGATACTGAAATACAGTAAAGTCAAAACCGTAGGGCTGTGCAATGTGCCTGTTATCATGCAAAAGGGTATTGCCAGTGCTTTAGGCGTCAGTGACATCAATGAATTCATCATGCAGGTCGCGGGACTTAATCACTTCATTTTTGCGCGCCATATATATCATGAAGGTAAGGATAAGCTTCCCCAGGTTATTGATCTGATTTCAGAGGGGAATGATCCGTTGGTGCCAAAAAATATTCCTCCTTTCAAATGGCCGGATCGGTTGTTGGCGAATATGGGAATGATTCCTTGCCCCTACCTGCGTTATTACTACATGAGCGACGACATGTACCGTCAGGAGCTTGGCGAAGCACGAGGGGAAGGTACTCGTGGTGAGATAGTAAAAGAGCTCGAAAGAGAGCTATTCGAAATTTATCGAAACCCGGAACTCTCCGAGAAACCGAAAGCGCTGGAAGGTCGGGGAGGGCAGTACTATTCGGATGCGGCATGTGAATTGATGAGCGCTATATATAATGACAAACGCATCATCATGCATGTCAATACGCGAAACAATGGTGCGATTGCGGACCTGCCGGATGACTGTGCGGTTGAGGTCAGTTCAATGATCACCCGTTCAGGACCTATACCATTGAATGTCGAACCTTTCCCAGAAGATGTACTTCGCCTGATTCAACTGATGAAAAGCTTTGAGCAATTGACCATTGAGGCAGCCATCAGTGGCAATCGATATACGGCATGGCGCGCTTTGGTCATCAATCCGTTGATCAAAAGCGGGCAACTGCTTGAAAATGCACTGGATGAAGTAATCGACCATAACAAAGCGCTAATGCCAGCCTTCCAGCACAATAACTAACGCTAAGCTGACTTGTCGACTTTTTTATAACTCAGCGGTTATCTCTCTGAGCGAGGGGTAACCGCTTGTCGATGAGGCATCAGATTGCTAAGAGACTTTTTAATCATACATAAAAGGATATTACTGCCCTTTTTTCAGCTCTGATAATGCTTGCTGATAAAACCCTGCCGATTTCACACCCGGTATACGCTTGACCAACTGCCCGTCCCTGAACATCAGTACGGACGGTAGTCCCCAAATTTTATATTTGGTGGTCAGTACCGGCGCCAGATCCACATTCACTTTGCCGACTTTGACGTCGCTTTCAATCTGTCCGACAAAATGGTTAAATATGTCTTCGCTCATCTGACAAGGTGGGCACCAGGGGGCAGAGAAGCGTACCACAGCAACTCCTTCATACCTTTCGATTTCTCTAAAATTATCTTCATTGTATAGAGTTAATTCACGCATCATTCACTCCTGTAGGATATAACCTAATATTGATTCTACCAACCAGTTGGTAGTTTTTTTTAACAAAAAAAGCTATCATCAACAGAATGTGTAGAAGCGAAGAAAATGCCTTTAGTTATCAATGTCTAATCGTCATCTTATATGAAAGGCGTTCTGAGGAGTATGATATTCACAGCATCTCAGTGAGAAAACTGATGTATTGTAAAAACGGGATTACTTTATAAAAAGCAAGCCCACCTATAAAATGTCGGACTACAGGACAGGCCTGTTCCTTTTCGGAAGGCGATGATGGAAAGAACACTATCCAGTCGTATTAATGTAGGGAGTACAGCGCATGTGCAGCATACGCAGCCCCTGATGATGCGTCATATCACCATTGATGAACCCACAATTATCCTGGTCCGGCATGGCAGGAAAATAATACGCTGGGCACAAAGGGAGATAAACCTGGAGGCTGGTGACGCAGTGGTTATCGGCGAGGGAGACTCTTTTGATATTATCAATACGCCATCACCTTTAACGGGTACGTACGAAGCATCATGGCTGAGTTTCTGTTCCGATTTCGTCCAAAACTACTGCTTCATGCATGCCCCACGTATGAGTATGAACGAAGCAAATAAAATGGCGGAGCCTGGTAACAGTTTTCGCAAGGCCTTTTATCACACTGCAGATGCCATTGCAGATACTGAAAACATACCTGAAAGTATTGTGGCCAGGCGTATGGAAGAAATGTTGAGTTGGCTGGATGAATACCACATTTTCTTCGCGTTGAAAAAACATACCGGACTTGCGATAAAAATCCGTAAACTCGTTGCAGCAGACATATCACAAGACTGGAATACTGCGCAAGTAGCGGCTGAATTTGGTATGTCCGCCACCACGCTGAGACGCCATCTGCATGCCGAAAATACGTCATTCACCCACCTCGTGACAGACATTCGCATGTGTCGCGCCCTGACACTTTTGCAGGTGACCGATCTTTCTGTCACCCGCATATCCCAAGAAGTCGGTTATGAAAATCCGTCTAAGTTTGCCGCAAGATTTCGAACCCGCTTCGGGTTCAGCCCCAGCCTGGTCCGGGTTTCCGGCCCGACCATCGGCAACCTGGCTGGGTTAGCGCCCCTGCGTAATCTGAAGGTGCGCTTCGCCCAGTGAGTTCGCTTTTGTCATAAAGCCGACCAGTGCGGGCGTTGAGTCTGCGGTTATTCCCGGAAGTTTGTCGACACGAAGTGCCGTCAGCGTGACCTCATAACGGTGCATTTCGCCCTTCGGTGGGCAAGGGCCACCATAACCCGGGATACCGAAATCAGTTCGGGTCTGAAGAGCCCCTTGCGGGAGATTTTTATTATCCGCCGTTATCCCAGCCGGTAACGAGTGAAGGGATGAGGGAATATTCACCACCTGCCAGTGGATCCAACCCAGACCTGTCGGCGCATCCCTGTCATAAATTTTAAGAGCGAAGCTTTGGGTTCCTGCCGGAGCACCGCTCCAGTTAAAAGAGGGGGCAATGTTTCCACCACTGCACCCAAATCCATAAGGTGTACTCAGTGTTTGGGCATCAGGGAAATATTTTTTTTCAAGCTCATGACTTGTCAGCGTAAAATCTGCAGCTAAAGCTACCTGGCTCGACAACGCGAGGTATATTGTACTCATAATGGTAAAGTTAAGTCTGGACATTCTCTCTTCTCCATAGGAACAAATATCATCCAGATAATAAGATTAGAGAAGGGCTTGCTGCCGCCCTGAGCCAGCCATTTTTAGCTCCATAGCGCTCAAGATTGGCATTTAAACCTTCTGATTTCACAGACTGATGGCTGTGCTAAGTGTGGCAACTCCCTTCACACATCACTCTCGTGTCCGCTTTCGGAGATAATGTAAAAGCATGTTTTGTGCTTTCCCTCTTGACCAATCAACTAGTAGATAGATATAGTGTGGGCATACGCTTAATGAGATTGGGAAACGACCTTCATCTCCCGACGCACTAAGTATTCACTCCGGCCCCTGCGGGGCTTTTCTCTCTTTCGCCTTGCGAGGTACACGATGAGTAAGTTGTTCACCCCCTACAATCTGTCAGGCATGCAGTTAAAAAACCGCGTGGTCATGGCCCCGATGACCCGCACACGCACAATGAACGACGTGCCAGATGACGTTGTTGCACTTTACTACGCCCAGCGCGCCTCTGCGGGTCTGCTTATCACCGAAGGCATGCCTGTTTCTGAGGAAGGGCGCGGCTATCTGTATACCCCAGGCATCTACAACGCTGCACACGTTCAGGGATGGCGCAAAGTGACCGATGCGGTACATGCGAAGGGTGGTCGTATTTTTGCTCAGCTGTGGCATGTGGGCCGGATGTCTCATACATCTCTTCAGCCTGGCAACATCGCGCCAGTTTCCGCCGGTACTGTACAGGCAGTTAACACCACGGTCTTTGCGCTGACCGAGTCTGGCGAACCGGGTCCTGTAGTTCCAAGCCAGCCGCGTGCGCTGGAAACCGAAGAAGTCCGCCGCGTTACTGCTGACTTTGTTCATTCAGCGCGTCTGGCAATGGAGGCCGGATTTGACGGCGTGGAAATCATGGCGGCGAACGGCTTCATTTTCGACCAGTTCCTCAGCAGTGAACTGAACTCACGAACTGATGAATACGGTGGCTCGGTGGAAAACCGTCAGCGGTTCCTGCTGGAAACGGTTGATGCCATCTCTGCGGCTATTGGTAGCAATAAGGTGGGCTTGCGCATTTCACCGTTCGGGCGTATTTACGACCTGGCACCTTATGAAGATGAAAAAGAGATTTGGGCCAGTATCGCTGCGGCCCTCGGCCAGCGTGAGCTGGCTTATGTGCACCTCTATTATCAGCCTGTTTATACCCAGGCTCCGGTTCCTGCCGGTTTCAAGGCCGCGTTCCGTAAAGCTCTGGGGGGCACGGTTATTGCCGCCGGCGGCTTCACCCGCGAGATTGCCGAAACTGCCCTTGAGGCAGACGAACTGGATCTTGTGGCGTTTGGCGTGCCGTTCATTGCCAACCCTGATCTGGTCGAAAGAATGCAGAACGGCTGGCCGCTGGCTGAAAGCGATCGCACGACGTATTACGGCGTGACGGGGTCGCCGGAAAAAGGCTACACCGATTATCCCGCCTGGCAAGCCAACTAACGTCACTCAGATGGTGGCATGTGCGGTGCCCACATAAAGAGGCACCGTCAGACGATATTCATGAGGTATTCAGGAGCCAATATGCAAACTCTTAAGCCGATTATTACGATAGATATTTGGTCAGATCTGGTCTGCCCATGGTGCTGGATTGCCAAAAAGCGTTTCGAACAGGGCCTTGCCGCCTTTGAACACAAGGAACAGGTCGTGGTCCGCCACCACAGTTTCCGTATCTCCGGCGACCGGCCGGCCGTGCCGTTCCGCAAAGCCCTTTACAAGAAGTTTGGCGGGGAACATGGGGCTGAACTGATGATGAATCAGGTGGGCACGGCCGGGAAGGCCGAAGGGCTCCAGTATAACTTTGACACCATGCTCTTTGGCGATACCGAAGATGCCCACACGCTGCTCGCTGCTGCACGTCACGCCAATATGGGCGACGCCATGGCAGAACGGTTTTATCAGGCCAGTGTGACTGAAGGGCGTTCCATTTTCGAACCGCAGGAGCTCATTGCGTTAGCTGTCGAAGTGGGCATGTCCAGAGCCGATGCCGAAGATGCCCTTGCAAATGAGGCTTTCCGTGCCTCGGTGGCTGAAGATGAAGCCTATGCCCGGTCGATCGGGGTCAGCGGTGTCCCGCTGTTCCTGCTCAATGAAAAATATGCCATCAGCGGCGCGCAATCTGCGGACAACTTCCTGAATGCTTTAAAGCAAGTCTGGGAGGAAAAAGCGGCTGAACTGGCACAAACCGACGGCCAGACCTGTGGCGCTGACGGTTGCAGTATCTGAAACCTGAACGAGCCGGCGGTATAGCTGCCGGCCACATCTACCCTGCAAATAACGGAGTTCAAAATGAGCGATTACTTTAAAGGCAAAAAACTGCTTGTCGTGGGTGGCACCAGCGGAATGGGGCTCGAAACGGCGCGTATGGTGCTGAAAGCCGGTGGTAGCGTGGTACTGACTGGTAATAAAAAAGACAAGGCAGAAGCGGTTCAGAAAGAGCTGAGCACGCTGGGTTCCGTGTCCGTAATTGCGGCAAACCTGATGACCGAAGAGGGCATGAACGCCATTCGTCAGGAGATTAATGCTAATCATCGCGATATTAGCCTAATGGTCAACGCGGCCGGGATCTTCATGCCGAAAGGCTTTACCGAGCATCTGGAAGCCGATTACGACATGTACCTGATGTTGAACCGGGCAACCTTCTTCATCACGCAGGACGTGGTGAAGAACATGCTGGCCGACGGCCGTGAAGGTGCTATCGTGAACGTGGGATCTATTGGCGCGCAAGCCGCACTCGGCGACTCACCAGCTTCCGCGTATTCCATGGCCAAAGCCGGCCTACACGCGCTTACGCGTAATCTGGCCATTGAACTGGCCAGCGCGGGTATCCGCGTGAACGCTGTCTCGCCAGGGATCGTGCATACCCCGATTTATGAAGGCTTCATGGCGAAAGAAGACATTGCCGGCGCAATGCAATCGCTGAATGCTTTCCATCCGCTGGGACGTGTCGGCACACCGGAAGATGTGGCCAATACCATCTTCTTCCTGTTGTCCGACAAAGCCTCCTGGGTGACTGGCGCAATCTGGGATGTCGATGCCGGTATCATGGCCGTTCGCAGATAAGTTTCTCGTAACCTCGCAAAGCCACCCCATGATGGGGTGGCTCATAGCCATTTTTTTTGTAATTCAGTCATGCTGAAAGTTAACGCAATGAAAAAATTAAAATTTACCTTCAAGAATGCAGAGGGTGAGGAACTTGCCGGGTTGCTTGAATTGCCAGAAAATCCAAAAGCCTTTGCCCTGCTGGCGCACTGCTTTACCTGCGGGAAAGATCTGAAGGGTGCTGCGCGCATTGCGAAGAAACTGACAGAAAATTCTATTGCTGTGCTTCGTTTTGATTTCACCGGGTTAGGCAACAGCGAAGGCGACTTTTCTAATACCAATTTTTCATCCAATATTTCCGATCTGCTATGCGCGGTAGATTATCTTCGTCGGGAATACGAGGCTCCTTCGCTGCTGATTGGTCACAGCCTTGGCGGTTCAGCAATTCTCTCTATTGCGGCCAAAGTTCCTGAGGCCAGAGCTGTCGTAACTATTGGTTCGCCAGGCGAATTGACGCATGTACAGCGGTTGTTCAAAGACAATATCGAAGATATCAGGAATCATGGCGCGTTTCCGGTCGAGCTTGCGGGGCGGGTATTCACGCTCAAAAAACAAATGCTGGATAATATTCAGGAGCATAAAATAGCGGAAAAGGTATTTACCATGAATAAGCCGCTGCTGATTTTTCATGCTCCCAATGATGATACCGTGCTGATTGAACAGGCAGAGAAAATTTTTAAAGCCGCCCGACACCCCAAAAGCTTTATCTCACTGGGCGAAGCTGATCATCTTCTGACGCATCCCCAGGATGCAGAATATGTCGCCGGGATTATCGTTGCCTGGAGTTCTGCTTACATTTAGAGGGCGAGAAAAGCATCGCGAAGCCGCAGGTGCTGTCGTTGGCCATAGAATAAATGGGCATACCATTTTGGTTGACATAGAAGACTGCGTCACATGCTTTGTTTACGCGCAAAAAAGCCCTGCTTATGTGCAGGGCTGAAATCAATGTTGCTAGAGTTTATTTTTATTATTTCCCTGGCACTGCTCAACATTCAGGCTTATTACCTGAATGTTGAGATTCATTAATTTAACTTTGTTGATCTCCTATTTTCCTGGAAAAATTGAAGTCACTTCACGGGCGGTCTCGGCCAGAAGCTCGCCGTTTTTGTAACTCTCGATCACTTCTCCGTTCTTGCCGGTAGCATTTTCAGGCCGTTCAATAAACTGCCCCAGCGGAGTCGCGTTTTCATCCAGTATCACCGCAAACGGAATTTTGACTTTTTCGACACCGAAGTGGGCTTTAAAGACGGCTTCCGCCTTATTGCGCGTAACGATGCCCAGACGAATTGCCGGCGCTGACGCGGCAACGGCATGGATAACGGGCAAGTTTTTATGACAGTCCGGGCACCACATTTCAGCTGCAACCAGAATGCTATACGAACCCGGAAGCTGGGAGAGCTTACTGATGACATCATCAGGTAATGCCTTGTTGGCAAGCACTTCAAAATGCCGCAATGCGTTGCGGTCTTCTTCTGATCCGCTGCCAACAAATTCGTTGTAATCTGATGCTGTTTCGAGCAGTTCTTTGAAATCCTTCATGGGTTTTCCTTTGTTAGGAACGGGTATACGACTACACATAAAACTGGCATTGATAAAGGCCAATGTTTCATGCATGACCTTAAGGGGCCAGCCATTTCGGGGGCTGGCTCTCGAAAGTAGATATTGTCATTCTATCTACTAATTGATAGATTAAAAGATATTTTGTTAATTCTGAGGCGTAAAGCTGATGGTGTGGTCTTTTGGATTCAAGATAGTGATAGCAATGATGGCATTCGCCGCCAATTCTGTGCTCTGTCGGGTTGCGTTGAAAGGCGAACATATTGATCCGGTGACATTCAGTGACCTTCGCCTGATTAGCGGGGCGGTGGTCTTGTTACCACTGTTGTTATGGCGTGAGGGGAAAAAGCAGGGCGTCTGGAGCATGAAAAGCGGGTTCTTTCTTATGGCCTACGCTCTGTGTTTCTCTCTTGCCTACATCCATTTGGATACCGGAACGGGGGCGTTGCTCTTATTTGGTGTTGTGCAACTGGCGATGGTGGCCCATGGTCTTTTCCATGGAGAAAGGCTGTCGTTTTCCAGAGCAACGGGGCTTGGGTTAGCTGTAGCTGGCATGGTTGCTCTTCTTTTACCGGGAGCCAAAGCGCCCCCCCTGGGCAGCGCTGTTCTGATGGCACTTTCTGGTCTTGCCTGGGCGGCCTACACCCTCTGCGGAAAGCGCTCTCCCGATGCTGTGCAGTCCACTGCGGCAAATTTCATCGTTGCTGTGCCTTTTGCCCTGGTGTTATCGCCGATTATTAGTCAGGGAGCGCACTTCGATAGCATCGGTATTCTCCTGGCATTATTCTCAGGTGCCGGTGCTTCTGCCGGAGCCTATGTCTTGTGGTATTCACTTTTACCTCGTCTTGAGTCTTTTGCTGCAAGTACGGTTCAGCTGAGTGTGCCCTGCCTGGCGATGCTGGGAGGCGTAACGTTTCTGGGCGAGTCACTCAGCCTCAGAATGGCGTTTTCAACCTTGGCAGTTCTTGCAGGAATTCTGTTGGTGATCAAGGCACCGGGTCAGAAAACACGGTACTGGCATTAACGTGCCAGTCATGACTCGCCCTCTATTAGCAGGTTTTTAGGCTTTAAAACCGTGGTATATCGGATCGTGAGCAAAATTTTGTGCGGCTATGACTTCTGTGAATAAACTAATCGGGTAACCTCTATGAAATATGATTTTGATGAAGTAGTGGACAGGACAGGGACAGATAGCTTAACCGTCGATGGCTGGCGCGAATATATGTTTGGTGCCTGTGAAGGAACTGTGCCGGAAGTGCCGTCCAATGGTTTTATAAACCTCTGGGTAGCAGACATGGCTTTTTCCACACCCGCGCCGGTGCTTGAAGCTATACGTTCCCGGTTAGATAAAAAAATTCTCGGCTACACACGCGTTTATGACAGGGATTATTATGATATTTTTGGGGCTTGGTGTGAAAGGAATTACGGATACCGGTTTCAGGAGGAAAACATTGTTTTCTCCCCCGGTATCATTCCTGCGCTTAACCGACTGGTACCGTTGCTCACCCATAAAGAAGACAGCATCCTTATCCTGACCCCTTCTTACGCACCGTTTAAAAAAGCCGGAGACTATAGCGGTCGTCGCGTCGTCGAATGTCCGCTTAAAAATAACCAAGGTCACTGGACACCAGATTTCGAGGCGATGGAACAAGCTCTGTGTGATGAACAGAAACGGATTAAAGTCTTCTTCCTCTGTAACCCACATAATCCTACCGGGCGCGTCTGGCGACACGATGAGCTACAGAGAATGATTGCCTTATGCATTAAGCATGATGTTTGGGTGATTTCTGATGAAATCCACTGTGATTTATCCCGCTCGGGCGTCCGGCATATCCCCGCGGCGTCAGTTTTTCCTGAAAATCATAAAATTATCACCTGCATGTCTACCAGCAAAACGTTTAACTTGGCGGGTAATCTGCTGGCAAACATAATGATCCCCGATGCCTCCGTAAGAGCAAACTGGCTTCGACTGTATGATGATTTTATCTCTCCACTGAGCCTCGTAGCTAACAAGGCCGCCTGGTCCGAGTGTGACGAGTGGTTGACACAGGTCAGATACTATATTGATGAAAACTTTCTTTATTTGAAGAGCTACCTTTACACATACCATCCTCAGGTTAGGTTTTTGATACCCGAAGGGACATATCTTGCCTGGATTGATATATCTCCTCTCATGAATGTTAGCAATCAGAGCGATATAACCCTGTTCTTTGCCAGGTATGCTGGTGTACTGCTTGAAGGGGGGGGGATGTTTGTCGGTAATGGCGACGGGCATATACGCCTCAACCTGGCATGCCCCCGCGCTATGCTGGCTGAGGGGCTCAGACGCATAAGTAAGGTATTAAGCGGTAGTTCAGTCAAGACTACTGAATCTTAACCAAAACGAAGCTGGCTGAAGTGCAACATAATGCAAAAATTTGGCAATGTAGCGATAGCGACTGTATTGCCTAAAACAATCGTGCGGAGGCATATACACACGTCAATCGAAACCAGGAAGTTTGGCTGGGCTTGTATCAACCGGAAAGAGCCATCCTACTGAAATGTATTTGGGAAAAACAAGGTTAGCATAATTAAAGACTTTGCCCGTTTCTTCGATGCCCTCACGGTAGGAGGAAACGGGGAAACTATTGCTGCAAAACATATATGGATTGCCATCAACGAAGATCCCCGCCATCCCTTCATTACGGGAGCGGGTGAACATCAATCAGTCATCTTTCACCGCTATCTCCACTGGCGTGCCGCGACACCATCAGTCATCCTGCATGAGCTGGTATACGTGTTGCGGAAGAATCAATTTTTTGTAACCACATTATCGGTTAAGGGAGAGATAATATATCTGCGCGGATTTGCCGATGTGTTAAAAGTTGAGGCAACAAAAATGACTGTGGCAATACCATTGTATTTCATGTAGTTTCGGCAGAAGACGTTGTCCTTATGAGGCTATGTCAGTTTTTGTTCATCCGGAGTTGTTAGCCTTCTGGAATGCAGTGCATCTGATTATTTTCTTACTGGATGTTTCACTCCTCAACATTGTTGTTTGTCTTCTGGCTATGATGCAAAGCCGAGAATGATTTTACATAATGATCTGCAGCACCATGGTTGAGTAAATCGCAAACATGCCTATCTGATGAGCCAAAAAAAGTGTACACTTTTGAGTAAAACATTTGAGCAATGAAGTCATTAGTAAATATTGATTTGTGATGCCACCACTTTTGCATGGATAACCGGTATGCCAAAGCAGAACAAAAATCAAAAGCTTCGTAACTACGACCCTCGTTTTATCTACTCTCTTGTTGTTAAGCGTTACTTCTCTGAAATGAAGACGAAGATAGAAATTGCTGAAGAACTCGGTCTGTCTCGCTTCAAAGTTGCACGTTTGATTGATGAAGCCATTGCGCAAGAGTATGTGAAATTTACTTTCCCTAAACAGCAGGCTCTGGATGAGGAAATTGCGCAAAATCTCTGTACGAAATACGGATTACAGGATGCTGTTGTGCTTTCTGTTTCAGAATCCTGGTCTTCCCAGGAACAATTAAACGTCAAGCTGGGAGGGATAGCAGCAACCTACCTGAGCGAGATTCTCAAAGAGGGTATGAAGTTTGGTCTCGCCTGGGGGCGGGTTCTTTCAAGTACGGTGAGTCAACTGACGACACTACCTGTTCTGGATGTTGTTCAGCTTTCTGGTGTTCATCCTGGCATTGAGTTTAGTCAGGGACCGATTGATTTAATACACAAAGTTGCTGCAATTTCTCACGGAAGAGCGCACCCGATGTACGTGCCTATGTGGGTGGATGATGAGAGTTTAGCCCAGAAACTCGCTGACGATCAGGCTGTTCAGGATACGCAAAAGTTTTACTCAAATATGGATGTCGTTATTACGGGTATTGGGGCATGGAAAACAGGCTCTTCCAGCCTATGCGATATATTCCCTGAGGCTTGGCGTGATGCTTTAATAAGCCAGGACATTACTGCTGATGTATGCGTAACCCTGGTTAATAGCAAAGGCGAAATACTGGATAGCCCGTTGAACCGCCTGGGTTTCGGCATTACGACAGATCAATTGCGGGCCACAAAGAAACTGATTGGTGTGGCTGGAGGGGACGAAAAATATGAAGGTATTGTTGCCTCTCTCAAATCAGGTCTTCTGAATGTGCTGATTACTGACTTTGATACGGCTATTAAACTTCTGGATTAATAGCCGCTAGTATTTACGCCACGCCGGTATTATTCAATATCGGCGTGGCGTTCTTTCATCGTCTGACTCGTTTCATTAAGATTGGCCATTAACGACAAAACAATGCTGTCATAGGTCAGCAGGGAAGCCTGTTCGAAAAGGGAGCCCATTGGTTGGGCGCTGGGGCCTGCCGGGATAGTGAGTACGTAATCCGCCAGCGTCGCCAGGGTAGAGTCTGGTGCGGCAGTAATGAGCGCGATATACACGCCATTATTCTTTGCTATTTTCACCTGGTTGATCAGGCGTTGGGTCTCTCCGGAGCCTGAACCCACGATCATCAGGTCGTTTTTGCGAGAATGTGGAGAGCTAACCTCCCCTACCACACTGACGGACAGGCCAAGGTGCATCAGCCGGTTGGCAAAAGCGTTTATCATTTGTCCTGAACGTCCAGCACCGGCAAGAAATACATGACTGGCTGTGATAATAGAATCAACGAGTGAGTTAAATTCTTTGTCATCGATTTTATCCACAAGTGAAGATAATTCTTTCAAAACGAGGGAGTACTTTTTCATGACGGTCATTCTTATATTGAAAAGAGGCAGACAGGTGATGTCTGCCTTTTGTTTATCAGGATGCTATAAGCATCTCTTCAACATATTTCCCGACTTCGTGCGTTTTAAGGTTACGGCACGACTCGATGAACGAAATATCCTGGAAGAGCGTAAAGAGACGGCGCAGCACAGACATATGCTGATCGCTGGTCGCGAATGCGAGATTAAACATAATGCTGCATTCCACTGTAAGGTCAGCGTCTTCCATCTGACCAAACACGACTCCTTTATCAAAACGCACAATACTTATGCTGTTGGTTTTTACCAGCGTATAGTCTGCATGTGGGATGGCAATGCCCTGACCGTTCGCCATCAATAAACCCGTGGGATAAGTCTTTTCACGCTCCAGGCAGGCCTGAATATATTCGGGAGTGATATAGCCTTTTTCCAACAGTTTCTGGCCTGCAAACTCAATTGCTGCATGCCAGTCAGCGATCGTACCCTCAACGTCATTTACCAGAATCTCAAGTTTCATCATTCACCTACTTAAGCATTTCTTCTTTAACAGCATCGAAAATCTCATCTTCGCCCAGGCCAGTTAACAGGCCCGCTCCCACAATCACACGAGTAATGATGCCTGGGTTATCCAGCTTGGTTGAAGAAACAATCAGGTCATAGCTGTTAAACGTGTCCGTAGTGCAGGCCATTAAAGAGGATTTATCTACCTGCGCTTCGATATTCTGTTCTTTCAGATAGTCCTGCAGGACAGAAACCATAATGGAAGAGGAGGCAATACCGTTCCCGCATACAACTAAAATCTTTTTCATTTTTAATTACCTTCTGAAGTTTTAAGCCGTTTTTCCTGCCTCAGTTTTCAACTGACGGCGCGCTTTCTGTTTGAGTAAATAGCCTATGGATACCAGCAACACAGCGGCGAGAGCATAGCCTGCGATGCCAACATGGCTGAGTCCAGCAAAGAGACCGGTGAATGGGTTTGCAGACGGGTTAAGCGATGAATACATCACGCTGGCATCAGGATTGGTGCCGAATTTCTGGAACACTTCATTTGTTGCTGGCGCCATCCAGGAAGAAATGTATAACCCACCACCAAACAGGATGATGGAAGTCACCCAGGTACGAAGAATGTTCCCATTAAAAACAGGCACCATGCATGCAATAAAGAATACGAACTGCGAGAGATCCCCCAATGGCATCACTCGGTTGCCGGGAAGGACAACGGCGAGGATAACAATGACCGGGATCAGCAGCAGAGCAGGCGCAATAACTGAAGGATGACCAACAATCAGCGCGGTATCCATCCCGACAGTGATCTCACGGTCCGGGAAACGTTTAACCAGTTTCTTACGTGCCACGTTGGACAGCGGAACCAGACCTTCCATCATGATTGAGGTCATGCGAGGCAGCAGGAGCATCACTGCGGCAAGGTACATACCCAGCTGCAGGCTGACGATAATAGTGTGATACGGTGATTCCCAACCATAGCCACAGAAGCCAAGAAGAATACCAATAATGAAACCAACCATGGTTGGATCGCCAAGGATACCAAAGCGTTTCTGAATGCTTTCCGCCGTTACGTTCAGATTACGGAATCCAGGGATGCGATCGTAAATCCAGTTAAACGGATAAGCGAACAGCAAATAGGTGTTTGCAACCGGATGGGAGATGGCAACACCTTTTGGCAGGTTGAAGAATTTCTCGTTGTTTTTGGCACCGAGGTCAGCCGCAATAAGTGCCCAGACATGGAACAATGCAGCCGTAAGAACACCATAGAGGAAGCTGCCAGAGTAAGCGCCAACAATCGCCCCCATAGAGGCATTCTGATGAAGGTTAAACACGTCAACGTTTACGCAGTCCGTAAGACGGGCAACCAGCATGGCAATATTCACCGCGACGCACAGAGGGATAATAATCGCCCCCATACTTGAGCCAAAACCCATTACGGCGGTTGCTGCGCCGCCAACATCAATAGCGTTCAGTGAGGAGCCGGTGGCTTCAGCAAGCCCTGTGACCGCTGGCTGCATTTTTTCAAGCATAAGCTTGATGGTCATGGTTAATGCAATAAAACCGATGCCAACTTTAATGGCTGATGAAATACACTCCGACAGGGGACGCCCCAGAAGTTTCATCAGTATAAGGAAGATGAACGGTATAAAAATAAAGTTACCCAGGTCATTGATAAACTGTGTGATCAGTTCCATTTATTAGCCCTCTGATTTCTCATCATCTGGTCTGAAACCCATATTCCATCGAACATTTTCAGGTTTCGTCAGCAATGCGTTGTCACTGCGTTCTGCTTCCAGAAGATTCTTTTTGGAATTTTCCCTTGCAGTGGCAAAGTCGAAAGCGTTGTCATACCAGGCATCAACGATCATTTTTGTGTATTCAAGATCATTAACTCTGCAGCCAAGTCCAATCACCTGCGCATTGTTACTGAGTCTTGCTCGCTTGGCCGAGTAGGGATTGGTGACGGCGACAGCACGGATCCCCCAGTGCTTATTTATCTGGCAAGTAAAGCCAATTCCGGTACCGCAAATGTAGATACCTAGGCGGCATTCATCCCGCTGAATAACACCTGCCATTTCATCCGCAAGACGAGCGAAGTTATTGAAACCTTCTTCTTTTCGTTTAACGGGATCGTACACGACCTCGGCATTTTTCTCTTCTTCGAGGTACTTTTTAATTTCCTCCTTACGATCAAATCCTACATCATCACATGCGATTGCAATTTTCGTTTTCATCTCAACCAACCTGTCATAAAGAACTTAGGCCAAGTATGCGGTTGGTAAATATTGGTTGTCAACTGAGATCCAAGTCACAAAATAAGTAAGCATTTGATTTTATTATCATTAAAAACCAACAAAGACAAATAAAAGCTAATTTACGCCAATTTACCTATGCAGTTCAGGGACGTTTTTTTTAGAGGATGTATTGATGTAAGTTGATTTACTATTTTTTAATTAATTGATTTTTATATGATATTATTATTAGTTACCTGTTGTTTTCTCAAATGACCTATCACAGGCCTGTGGCGACTTGTCTTCTCCTTGAGTTTGTTTTTGTTTGCATCTTCTGTGCTATGATTCGCTTCATTGCAATATGAAGAATGTTGATAGGGGGAAGGATGTACCTGGTTGAAGAGAGGAGAAAATTGATCCTGGAAGAGATTATCTCGGCTGGTACCGTTTACGTTAGTGACCTTGCGAAAAAGTACGAGGTCACTTATGAAACTATCCGCAAAGATCTCACTCATCTGGAAAAAAAAGGACTGTTGGTTAAAAGCCATGGAGGGGCGACCTTAAAGCAGGGGGCTGTCGAACATCCTTTCCAGGTCAGGGAAAAAGAAAACAGTACCTTCAAACAAGCTATCGCCAGAAAAGCGCTGGACTTTATCCCCCCCAACAGCTCAATGATCATTGGCACAGGGAGTTCTAACTATGAACTGGCTAATCTGTTGTGCATGAAATCTGGCTTTAAAATTTTTACCGATTCTTTGCCGGTAGCCTGTGTGCTGATCGAATCTGATAACCAAGTCTTTTTGTTCGGTGGAGAGCTGAGGAAGAAAAGCTCTTCTGTCTTTGGCGGGTGGGCTGTGTCAATGATTAATGATATTAACGTAGATCTATGCTTTATCGGTACCGATGGCTTCAACAATATGACAGGTCCCTCCACGCCGTCCTCCTCGGATGCCTTTCTGGATCGAACGATCATTGCCCATTCCGAGAAGAAATATATCCTGGGCGATTACACTAAGTTCCAGCGAAGCAGCTTGTTTAAGATCTGCGACTGGTCTGAGATTACCGCGCTGATTACTAATGATATTGCTGATAAAGACGGTATTGCCGAAGTTGCGAAACATACAACAGTCGTAACGTGTTGATTTTAAAATAATAATATCAATAACGGTACATCTTATGTGCAGTTGTCCTGCAGAAACAACTGCAATCAAAACATTTCGCTCATAAGAGCGTTTTAAGTATTGCCATCTTAAAAGTCCCATCAATAAGCCAATTCAATTCAATTTATTAAAAATCAATCAGTTAATCATGTGTGGTGCATTAATTAATCGTCAGGTTTGCTCATGAGAGCATTTTAATTGATGCGCTTATGTGATTTTGTGTGATCAAGATATAACTTTTGCAAGCTTCCCATTTCAGCAAATCATTGATGTGCTATAACTGCTCATGTGATTACAAAGATGCTCACATGAGCGTTTGACGGAATGAGGAGAAGCTAGTGGGCACAATTTCTATCAATGTCGCGGATTGTGCGGCATACAAAAATTATGATGAAGTGCTGGAGCATATTCACCAGAAACATCTGGCTGATGGGATAGTAAGAGACACTTACCTCCAGGCGTTGCGTGAACGTGAAGCCGACTACCCAACCGGAATTTTACTTGATGGCTATGCTGTCGCTATCCCACATTGCGATAGCCAGCACGCCGTCAGCCCGGCGATTTACATCATCCGTTTACCTCAGGAAATTGAAGTTAATCAGGCAGATGGTGACGAGAAATTGTGGGTTCGCCTGGTTGTTAACCTGGTTGTTACTCAACCAGCAGATCAATTGCAGTTGTTGAAGGCGTTGTTTAACCATCTTCAGCTAGCTGAATTTTATCACCAGATGCTGGAGCTTCCTGCTGAAGAAGCAAGAGCATTGTTTATTAACACGATAATTAAATAACAATTACCCGGAGATTTTACCATGATTACTATCCTCGTAGCCTGCGGAAGCGGTGTAGCAACCTCCACACTTGCCGCTGATGAAGTTAAATCGGTTTGTGCTGAATACGGCATTGCCAACGTAAAAATTAATAAATGCAGTATGTCCGAACTGGCCTCCGAAATGCAAAGCGCTGATGTGGTTCTGACAACGAATAATTATAAAGGTGATATTGGTAAGCCGCACATGAGCGTCGCAGGTTTTATTACCGGTATTAACGAAGCCGCACTGCGTAAAAAATTAGGTGAACTGTTAAGCGAAATTTCCAAAGGCTAAAGTCTAAAAAAGACGGGGGATGGTTAAATGGAAATGTTAAAAAGCATCATGTTTACTATTACAAGCATGGGCGCTACAGCAATATTGCCGCTTGTTATTTTCCTTTTAGGTCTGATTTTTCGAATGAAAGTTGGTGCTGCCATTAAATCTGGCATTACTGTAGGTATCGGTTTCATCGGCCTGGGACTGGTTGTTGGGCTGCTAAACACAGCCCTGCAGCCAGCAATTGCGTATTACTCAAAAATTGGCAGCGGGTTCACCGTGGCTGACATTGGATGGCCTGCCGTTGGCGCAGCTGCGTGGGTTGCCCCGTTTGCCGCAATGGTTATTCCTATTGGCATTATCCTGAATCTGATCCTGGTTCGTCTGAAGCTTACCAAAACTCTCAATGTGGACATCTGGAACTATATGCATTTCCTGGTTCCGGGGGCGCTTGCGTATTTCGTCTTTGACAGCTTTTTCCTTGGGTTGGGTATTGCCGTGGCTCTGAGCGTAGCCGCATTGTTTATTGGCGATCTTATTGCGCCAAGATGGCAAAAATACTATGGCCTGGAGGGGACAACCTGTACCACAATGATCCACATCGGATGGACACTTCCATTTGCATGGGCTGTTAACAAAATTATCGACTTCATTCCAGGTTTAAACAAGCTGGATGTGGATTTAGAGAGTGTTCAGAAGCGACTGGGTGTATTCGGTGAACCCGCAATCATCGGTGTGATTGTCGGGTGTATCCTAGGATTGTTAACGAAACAGCCCATCACAACTATCGTGCCAATGGCGATGGGCGTGGCTGGCGTCATGGTGCTGTTGCCAAAAGTGGTTGGGGTCCTTATGGAAGGGCTTAACCCGATAGGTAAGAGTGCTAAAGAAATCATGCAAAAGCAGATGGGTAAAGATGCGGAACTGAATATCGGGATGGACTGCGCGCTGGCACTTGGCGATCCAGCGACGGTTACTGTCACCGTTATTACCATCCCTCTGACAATGCTATGTGCGCTGGTTTTACCGGGTATTCAGATATTCCCAATCGGCGTGCTGATGTCAATTATCTACATGACGACCATGACCGTCATGGTCAGTAACGGCAACGTTATTCGCTCGATTATCTCAACCTTACTGTTCTGTGTGGTGGTTATGTATCTGGGGGGATATGTCGCACCAGGTGCAACTCAGTTCCTGAACGGTGCTGGCGTCGGCCTGAATGGCCAGGGCACGGACTTCGTATTAACCGGCCCATGGGAGATTCTGACCTACTGGTTGAGCACAGTTACTCATTAATTTACGGAGTTGACTAAAATGGCACAAATTTTACCATCAGTTTTTGGTGCAAACATATTACGTTTGCAGGAAGAAATTCAGTTTCTGGAAAAAGAAAAAACAGAAATTCTGCATGTTGATTTAATGGATGGAACTTATGTAAGCAATATAGCTTTCGGCCCTAATCAAATTGCGGCAATGAAAAAAGCCAGTTCAATGACATTTGATGTGCATATGATGCTGGCAAATCCGGAAAGACATATCGATGACGTTATTAAAACCGGCGCGGAAATGATTTCGGTTCATTATGAATCAACACCACATGTGCATTATATTATCCAGAAGATCAAGAAAGCGGGGCGCAAAGCCGGTGTGGTACTCAATCCAGGGACGCCGGAACATGTAATTCAATACCTCCTGGATGATATTGATTATATTTTAATTATGACCATTAATCCAGGTCAGCCCGGGCAGACATTTATTGAAAAGAGCCTGGAGAAAATCCGCAATACTAAAAAAATGGTTGCCGGGCGCAACATTCAGATTGAAGTTGATGGCGGCGTTAACGCCGAAATTGCTAAAAAGGTAAAAGAGGCTGGAGCTGATTTAATTGTTGTTGGCGGTGCGCTATTTAATGACACCCCTAGAGAAAGCTATCAGGCATTAAGGGTGGCGATTCAATAGCAAGTTGCTACTAAATAAATTCAGTAATCCTACACATTATTATTGGCATTCATTAAAGCACCAATTGCCTGAAAGGGGAGTTGTCTTCCCCTTTGTCATGAGATTTTGAGGAGTATAGTGAAATGAGTAATTTTGAAGGTAAAGTCGCGCTAGTAACCGGTGGGGCACATGGGATCGGTAAAGGAATTGCTAAGCAATTCGCAGACCGTGGGGCTCATACTGTCATTGTCGATTATAATGAAGAAAATGGTAAAAAGACTGCCGAAGAGTTAACTTTCGGTAATGTTAAATCCTTATTCGTTAAAACAGATGTATCCGATCCGATAGCTTTGGAAAACGTTCGCGAGCAGGTTTTTCAAACCTTCGGACGCATTGATATTTTGGTACTCAACGCTGGCGTGGCGTTTGCTAATAAGATTAATAACATCACTTTTGAAGAGTGGAATAAAACAATTGCAATTAACCTCACTGGCCTGTTTAACACAGTTAAAGCATTCTACGACGATTTCACCACTAACCATGGATCTATCGTTTATATCTCATCTGGATCCGCGCTTTCCGGTACTGGCGGCGGAGTGAGTTACCCGGCCAGCAAAGCTGGCGGTGAAGGATTGATCCGTGGTCTGGCAAAAGAACTGGGGCCTAAGGGTGTCAATGTTAACGCTATCGCTCCACGTCTGATTGATACCGGTGAAATGATGCGCGTCAATTATCCCACTCAGGCCGATCTTGATGCTGTTCTGGAAAAAATCCCGGTACGCCGCCTTGGCACCATTGACGATGTGGCTAACCTGGCAATCTTTTTGGCTGATAAAGATAACTCGTACATCCAGGGGCAAACCATTCTGATGGATGGTGGCCGTACCATCGCTTAAAGGGAGGGAATCACATGAGCGTTCAACAAAATACTTTAAATATCCTGAGCGAGTTGCAGCAAAATGCGATGAAGATTGATGATGCTCAGGCTGCCCAATTCGTCTCACAGATTAAGAATGCCAGACATATCTTTCTGCAGGGCGCGGGTCGTAGCGGCATCGCCATCCGCGGCTTTGCAAACCGTCTTCTCCATCTCGGTCTTTCAGTAAGCGTTGTCGGCGAAATTTCTTCTCCTCATACGAAACCGGGCGATCTGGTCATTATTGGCTCCGGCAGCGGTGAGACCGGCAGTCTGGTGAGCCTGGCGCAGAAGGCCGTAGCCTGTGGCATGGATGTGGCGCTTGTCACAATGAAAGCGGAATCCACAATCGGCAAACTGGCCAAAAGCACTCTTGTATTGCCTGGAACCGTGAAAGAAGACAACGAGCGTGAAGACGGTGCTTTTTCACAGCCTATGGGCTCGGCTTTTGAGCAGCTCTGCTTTATCGCCTATGACGCAATCGTGCTTGAGCTGATGGCCCAGCTCGGCGAAACCAGCGAAACGATGTTTAAAAGGCACGCAGACCTAGAGTGAACGCAAAGAACGTCCCATATGGGGCGTTCCATTAATATGGTGGTTATCTGAAAAGAGGACAATCTTCAGCGTGACTGGAAAGGCTAACGAGTCAGCTTGATTTAACATAAGATAGATTACACGAATTAAGTCATTGAATTTATTATAGTTTATTTAATTTCTTACTCGATTATCTCCAGGGTTCATGCCGTGCCGTATCCTGAGACTGGCTGAGAATACGTATGACCGTAACCACCGAATGCGATGGCACAAAATAGATCATGTGCTGTTCCACCGGCAGCGAGCAGATATTGTCTCCCAGCTCCGCGCGATGCGTGCCGATGTCATGCATGGCCAGCACGTTAAAAACCGCTGCTATACGGCTGATATACGCATCCGCCTGAACAATCCCGAACTGTCGGAAGCTGTAGCCCCAGATTGCTTCCAGATCTTCTTCTGCTTTGGGTGTCAGCTCAATCTCTTTCATTTGCCGCCCTGGCCCTGACATTATTCAGGAATGCATCCTTGTTCCACGGTTTCGCCTCGCCGCTGTTGATACCTTCGGCCAGCAGATCGCGCAGTTCCTGAAGGCGGGATTCAGCCTGCTTCTCTCGCAGAAGACGCAGCGCATCTCGCATGACCTCGCTCTGGGTACGGTAATCACCAGCCTTAACCAGGGAATCGATAAATTCGCGCAGCTCATCACCCACGTCCACCGTCATCGTACGGGCCATAACCCCTCCGTTTCATTATGTAAGATTTGTTCTTACATCAGTATATCATTTTAGCATCAGGCTTCCATGCTCAGTGATCGAGACCATGGACTGCATTTATGAGCTCAACAGGGATGCGAAATCAGATAGATATCTAATAGAATGCTGAGTTGTAGCCTTAAGCGAGAACTGGAAATGAAATTAACAGAAAATCGGGTAGATACACTCATCGATACCCTGAACGACCTGATCTGCGATGAGCAAAGCATTACTCGCGAACAGCGAGAAAATTTAATTAAAACGGTTGCCACACTGGGTGGGCTTAAGGAGCGACTACGACTCATTTCTGCGGAGAAAGAAGCCAGACAGATCGCTAAAAACGAGAAGGTAAAGAAACCGCGCGAACCGGACCTGGTGTTTCCCCGTACTGGAAAGCCGTGGCTGCCAGAAGATCTCGATGTTATCCATTCCATTATCGACGATATACCTGATGACAGAATTGATGATCACATCCTGTGGCTTTCAAAACAGCAAGGGCGCACCCCCTATGCTGTCGCACTGAAGATTGTTGGTGTAGGAAGAATGGATGATGAGTGGGCGAAAGCCTGGAAACCCGCGGCAAAATCGCTTCGAGAAGATTATGCAAAGCTTCATCCTGCTCCCTCTTCGGATATCAGCCAGGAATAATCGGTTTTAGGTTGAGATGTATATTAAGTTATTTTGCAGCAGCATGTTTTATAATTATAAAAATCTGCCCATGCAAAATATGGTAAAATAATAAGCAATTGCACTCCTTAATCTAAATATATCAATATATTTGCCGATATATGTAGTAAGGAAGGGAGTGTTATGAACGATTTTCATATTTTAAATATCTGTATTCAGAATAAGGATGTGGCAGGTGCAATGCGCGTGTTGCGTGATAAATCAGAATTTGCGGTGCGCAAGATTCTGGAGAAACTTAAGATTAAGGTCACAACGCAAACCGGCAGGGCATTCTGGCATTATGTTCAGGGCTGGCTGTTAACCGCGTGTCGCCAGGGGAATATTCAGCATGAATCATTCAGTACCCGACGTTCTTCCCGGTATCCGGAATGCCAGCCAGCTCAGTCCCGCTGCTCTGGATATGGTCAAGCTCCTCGCACTTCTGGCCATGATTATCGACCACACCAATACGGTGTTTCTGTCGCCAGCCTGGCCGGTGATGTATGCGCTTGGCCGGATGGCCTTCCCCCTGTTCACGCTTATATGGGCGATGAACGTACAGCGCAGCCCGGAACGACTGCAGAAGAGAGCCAGTCGTCTGTGGATCTGGGCAGTCATCACGCAGCCGGTGTTCAGCCTGGCCTTCTGGCATCACCAGCCCTGGTGGGCTCTGAACATACTGTTCGTGTTTGCCGGCGTCACGCAACTGCTTGCCCTGCACTACCGGCACGGCCGGAAAGGAATGCTTGCCGGATATCTGCTCCTGGTCCTCATGATTTGGCCACTGCATCCGGCAAGCTACGGACTGGCTGGAATTACGCTGGCCATCAGTATGGCAACCGTTTCGGGCAGCGATACGCCCGAAGTGCAGCGGCTGGCGGCCATCACTGCCGTACTGTCACTGATTTGTTTAAACGGGTTATCGCATCTCCTGAACCTGCCCGCAGAAACATTATTACTGGCCACGCTGCCTACTCTGGTATTCCCCCTGGCAGTAGTTTCCTTCTGCAGGAGAATCTGTCCGGAAGGCAGCAAACGTTTCATGCCGCGTAATTTCTTTTATTATGCTTACGCCGGTCACCTGGGGATTATTGGTCTGATACAGTATACTTTCGCCTGATTAGGGAGGACGAGATGGCTATCAGTGAGAAAGAGCTGCTTGAGGCAGGTTTCAGCAAGAGCGAAGTGGACAATTTACAGGGCCGGCTTGCAGCAGGGGGAGGCACCATGCAGCATCTCATCGATGCGCTCTCACGGCGGTTCCGTGTGTCGGTATGGATCACCGTCGCGCTGGTTCTGGTAATGCTGGTCACCCTTATTGCCGGCAGCCGGACACACATTCTTTCCGGGGGCATGAGCTCCCTTGTTGTCCTGATCATCGCCTGGGTGACCTTCCCACCTGCGCTGGGCTGGAAAGCATTCCGCCTGCAGAAGACTATTTCCCGGAAGGCTCAATAGTCAGTAAATCAAGCGCCACTTTGGCTTTAACCCCCCATCCCGCAATCTTAAGCGCCATTGCGGGACGTGGCGTACCGGATACTTTCCTGAAGAAATCGGGCCTGGTCCAGTACCACAGCCG
Organism: Enterobacter cloacae complex sp. 394I7; assembly: GCF_057320345.1. Classification (NCBI taxonomy): domain Bacteria; kingdom Pseudomonadati; phylum Pseudomonadota; class Gammaproteobacteria; order Enterobacterales; family Enterobacteriaceae; genus Enterobacter; species Enterobacter cloacae complex sp. 394I7. The sequence goes on from NZ_JBXWCR010000012.1 coordinate 71,446, forward strand.
TTGTGCTTCGGGTTTCAGCCGCAGACCATACGCGCCGTAGACCTCACTGAAGAGTGTGACTGCCTTATAGGTCCCCAGACCCTGCTGCCGGCTGAAGCCCAGAAATTCAGCGATCTCCATCGAGCCGTCAGCGAAAATTCCCTCCGTCTGCTTATCGCCGAGGAGGTTGTGCGCGGCTTCCCGTGAAATCGTGTTGAATCCATTTACGACAATCACCGCGCCGGCCACCACGCCCACCGGCGTCATCGAAGACATCATGACGATCCCACCGAAGATGGCCGCACCGGCCACCACGACGTCGACCGCTGAAATGATGTAGCCCACAATTTTGTTCTCGTCCCGGACAACCTTCACCTCGGCATAGAGTTTTGCATAGCCGGTTTTGAGCGAACGGGACTGTTCAAGCAGACTGGTGTTCTCTGCGCGCAATGCCTGCAGGCAGGCCATACAGTCATCATCCGTTTTTGCCCGGCGTGCGGCTTCAAACTGGGCCATGATAAATGCCCTGATCTCATCCACAAACTGAATCCGGATAAAACCATCCTGGAGATGCATAGCCGCCACCGTGTTGGCCGTGTTAACCAGTTTCCTGGCCTCCAGGTTGATCATGGTTTCCGCCCAGGCACGGGGGTTCTGGCCGGGTAAAAGCAACGTGTCCATTTTATCGCCTCGCTTATCTGTTTCTGAAAACATATTCCCGAAACGATTTTTGACAACAAAAAATGGGCACGCTGTCCTGCAGAACTCACTGATGCCGCATCGCGGCATGGAGGCGCCAGCTGAGGCCAGACAGGGAGAGATGCCGACGGGCGCCGTGACCGGCGTAAGCCGCTGCGGTTTGAAAGGTTCTGCCTGTCCCATCCCTTACCCTGCAAAGCCACATCCGTTAACCGCCACGCCGAATGATGATGTGCGCGGTCGGAGTGAGCTCGTCGAGGCCAGAGGCCGCTGACGGGCTGTATCTCCGCGTTAGCGCCGTAAGGCGCTTACGAGCGTGTACAGCGAGCTTACCGCGACGCTAACTGCAGCGGCTCTGATTTCTAGTTACAACATCCCTCTTAAAGCGAGGGTGTTCCGGCCCTTCGGGCCGGGGCGGCGTCGGTTTAGCAGGGGTCAGGTAAGTATGCAGTGTTGGGTTCTGGCCAGAACGGTGCCCGGCGCTTGCGACGGGAGGAACTTTTGATTTTGTTCTGAGCGCGCGGCCGTGAGGCCGCTGCATGCGAAGGCATTTTACGTTATCCACAGAGTAGCCGAAGACAAAGATCTACTCTGGAATGTAATGAACAGAGAGATAAAAAGGGTGAAGTAAGACTGTTTTGCGGAATGTCTTTTATTCATTTCCGGGTTACTTCACTTATTCGTTTGCGGATTTCTGTGTAAAAAAAAGAGACAGTGGCCATTGCGGACCATAACGACCGGCAGAACGTCATGGTGATCGGAAGGAGAAAGGAGTAAAGGATGAAAAATGAGCAGAATGGCCGAAAAAAACCAGCACGAAAAGCCCCAGTGAGGGGCCTGTAAACAGAAAGACTGTTGTTTCGTCTGTGATTAGTCAGGTGGAGAAAGCGCCAGATCCAGCTGGTAAAGATGCTGGATGGCCAGAGCCTTCAGGCGCTCAGATGTGCACCAGTACGCTTCGTCAGCCGGCAGGGTGCGGTAAATCCATTCAGACATTGCATGGAGTCGTTCATCTGCCGGCAGCTTAATCAGATTGTTGGCACGTTTACGCTCCGCGCCTTTTTTGCGGCGGTAAACGAGTGCCTCCCGGCGCTTACGGCCGGACCAGCATTTCCGCGCGGAATGGGGCTGAACATCATCATGTTCGCTCATCACCCCTTCCCGGATCAGCTGCTCACGCTCGGCGCTCTGGCGGAGCTTCTTTTCCTGCTCTTTAAACAGCTTGTCCATATCGACACCCAGCATCTGGAATCCCACGGGGGTGATATAAACATACGTTGGCAGCCAGGAGCGGGATTCACGATCCCAGGTACGTTCTTCCGCAAGGCCCAGAACGCCAAACCGTACCTGTTCCTCAATAAGCCGCGAAAGGCGTGACGCCGTCACCTCCGTTTCCGGAATGACATTGCCTTTTGCGTCCTTTGCACTGAGCTCTTTTGCAAGACGGGAGATGCACATGCCAACGGTATGCTTGCCGGCATCACAGAAGCTGATGAGCACTGGCCAGAGCGCATCGAGCAGGCGCTGACGTTCCGGACGGAAGCCATATTTACGTCCTGCTTTACGGCGGCCGGCGACATAGAGAGGGTGACGAGAAACATGCATGCGCAGGCTGATCTGCCCGGTTTCTTTGTCTTTTTTCACCAGGCGATTGTAGGCATGCCCGAGCTGTCCGGAGAGCTTTTTATAATGCTCCGGGCGATACCAGGCCGGGTTCTCACATTTGGCTTTTGTGGAATGTTCACCGCGTTTGCGGCGGGTCAGTTTTTTGACCGGTGCAATGAGGAAATTACCCTGAGTGCCGGCATCGACATCCTGCCAGAAACGGGTTAGCTCATCTTTCGGTAGATCTGACCAGTGAACAGAAATCTGATTGTCATTCACGGCGGCCTGTTCTTATGGCGGCCGGGTGTTGTTTTCTATGGTGCATGCGTTATAATCCTTCACAGGCAACGCGCCTGCTTTTGGACCCCCTGAATCTGAACCGCCCGCCAAAGTGGATACAGATTTCAGGGGGTTTGTGCATTCAGGCTCCGGGAAATCCCGTTACCTGCTCCTGAACGTTTTACTGGACACGTCCTGTCCCTGTTTGTTTCCGGAAGTCCGCATTTCTTCCGTAAAACCATCTTCTGCCACCCGCCTGCCTCACCACAAAGCAGTCAAACCGTCAGTTTGAGTTAGGTCACAAAAGTAATCTGAATCAACAATCTGTCCCACCACAAGACGATCGCTGACGATCCGAATACTACCTTCTCGTAAGTTAATTTTCCAGATGTTAGGCCATATTACTACCCATCAGCGCGTGCTGATTGTCCCTAAGAAATTTTTGCCGGCAGCGCTCGTTGTAATGTCAGGGGAATTATGTGTAATCCGGTAAGCCTGCAGAGTGTAAAGAAATCTACAGGCAGGGCATTTAACTCAAGTCGTTACACTGTGAAGCTTTAGGATTATATCTGCAGTGAGAGAAAGTGTGTATAGCGTTTGCTATACATTATTCCTGTGTTATGCTCGTAAAGCAATTGCTATACAAGGAGCACACTCATGAAATCAGATGTCCAGCTCAACCTCAGAGCCAAGGAGTCTCAAAGAGCACTTATCGATGCTGCTGCAGAAATCCTTCATAAATCACGCACAGACTTTATCCTTGAAATGGCGTGCCAGGCTGCTGAGAATGTGATCCTCGATCGTCGCGTATTCAACTTTAACGATGAGCAGTATGCTGAGTTTATCGATATGCTCGATGCGCCAGTTGCGGATGACGCTGCCATCAATAAACTCCTGGCAAGGAAACCTCAGTGGGACGTGTAACAGCACCGGAACCTTTATCCAGCTCACATCAAATGGCTGAGTTCGTAAGCGGGGAGGCCGTTCTCGATGACTGGCTTAAACAGCGAGGGTTGAAAAATCAGGCACTTGGTGCTGCCAGAACGTTCGTTGTATGTAAAACAGGCACCAAACAGGTTGCCGGTTTTTACTCCCTGGCCACCGGCAGCGTTAACCATGTAGAAGCAACGGGAAGTCTCAGGCGCAATATGCCAGATCCAATCCCGGTAATCATACTTGCTCGACTGGCTATCGATGCCTCATTTCGTGGACAAGGGCTGGGTGCTGATTTACTGCACGATGCAGTATTGCGCTGTTATCGTGTGGCTGAAAATATAGGCGTTCGTGCAATTATGGTTCATGCGCTGACAGAAGAAGCCAAAGGATTTTATCTTCATCATGGTTTTAAGGCATCGCAAACCCAAGAACGGACTCTGTTTCTCAAACTGCCGCAATAGGTTCATTGGTAAGAAAGGGGTGCGAGTTAAATTAACGCATTGATATTAAACGAAAAATAAACATTATTTAACATAATCTTTGTTATGCGCACCAAGATTGTAGAGGCTCAATGCTAATGTCTATTTGTGGCTCATTAGGAATGTCCAGGCTATAGTTTTCAAATCTGTATGCCTAGTCAACGACTCACTTTTCCTGATGAGGAGTTTTTTATGGCTATACATGACGCCGGGATGTTTACCGTGAAAGAAATCAATCGCCTCAAAATCCTTCAGGATGTCATTGAACGTAACCTGCGTCCTGGCCAAGCTGCCGAGATGCTCGGCATCACGCCACGTCATTGCAGCCGTCTGCTGAAACGTTATCGTCAGTCCGGGCCGCTTGGTATGAATAACCAGAGTCGCGGTCGCACTGGCAACCGCCTGTTGCCTGCGTCACTAACTGACCAGGCACTGAGTATCATACGAGAACGCTACCGCGATTTTGGCCCCACGCTGGCACGGGAAAAACTAGAGGAAGTTCACGGTCTGATCTTGGGCAAGGAAACCATCCGGCGTCTCATGATAAAAGCCGGGCTCTGGATTCCCCGTAGACAACGCGCACCGAAAATTCATCAGCCCCGTTACCGGCGGCCATGTACTGGCGAGCTGATACAAATTGATGGCTGTGACCATCACTGGTTTGAAAACCGGGGTCGGCCATGTACGGCACTGGTCTATGTCGACGATGCCACCAGTCGTCTGATGCACCTGCTGTTTGTGAAATCTGAGTCCACTTTTACCTATTTTGAAGCGACGCGCGGCTATATCGAGAAATACGGTAAACCCATGATCCTTTACAGCGATAAAGCCAGCGTATTCAGAGTCAATAATAAGCACGCCACCACGGGTCCTGGTGAAACCCAATTTGCCCGAGCCATGCGCTGCCTCAATATTACCCCACTATGCGCGGAGACCAGTCAGGCAAAGGGGCGCGTTGAACGTGCCCACCTGACACTTCAGGACCGGCTAGTTAAGGAACTCAGGCTAAAAGGAATCAGTACGATAGATGCAGCAAATGCGTTTGCTGAAGAATACATGGCCGATTACAACCAGCGATTTGCCAAAGCCTCACGACATGACTTTAATGCGCACCGGCCACTGGCATTAACCGATGATCTTGATGCGGAATTTACCTGGCGTGAGCCCCGGCGGGTTTCAAAAAACCTTACTGTACAGTACGATAAGGTGCTTTATCTGATTGAGGACAGCGAATACAGCCGACGGGCTATCGGGAAGTATATCGATGTCTGGCACTATCCTGACGGGCATAAGGAACTGCGCCTGAATGATGTGCTGCTCCCCTATTCCACCTATGATCGGTTGTCGGAAGTTGACCCCGTCGCGATTGTTGATAATAAAAGACTGGGTCATGTGCTGGACGTTGCCCGCCAGGTCCAGAAAAAAAGGGATAATTATCGATCCCAGTCGATACCTTCAGGAGATGAGCCTTCCCGCAGACGGCATGCTCCGAGCATCAACAAACCTCAGCGATCGCTGAACGAAGAAGACCTGCTTGAAGCCATGATACAGCTTCAGGGTAGCTCGGAGGCCATTTTTGGTAAAAGGTGAATTTGACGCTAATTATAAAGGAAATCCCGGACTCACTGACCAGTGGCGATATGTGCGCTATGCTGGAGTCATTGCAATCATGTCCTGAGAATATTTCTGGGAAATGCAAATAGCTTCAATGATATTATATACAAAGATAAACGTCGGGAAGCTGGGGAAAATTTCAGTTTTCGCAAACCACGAACCACTTCGCGGTTAAATATCAATCAACTGGCGAGAGTAGAGTAAAACATGAAAGATAAAAATTTCAGTAGATCTATTAGCTTGCAGTGTCCTACTTGCGGTACTACCACACTACTCAATGACCAAGACATTGAGCAAGTTCGCTGTGCTAGATGCGGCAGAGAAATGACAATGAACCGTCTGATAGAGGAGAATGGCGAAAATATTCATTCTCACGTAAATGAGATACAAAAAGATCTAGAGAAAGAATTAATAAAAAATCTTTCTGATAAATTAAAAAAAGCCTTCAAAGGTAATAAGAATATAAGGATTAAATAATGACGGCATCTCTGGGTGATGTGTTTGGTGGTTTAGCATTTCTTCTCTCAATATATGCAACAATAAAAACCATCAAGTTCAATGAAAGACAAAAGGCATTAATTGAAGCGCAAGAAAAATTAACAAACCTTCAGCTTACTAAAGAAGCAAATGAACTGGAAAGCTCTAAAAAAGCTGATGTAAGCGCAAACATAGTCAACATTGGAAATAACAAATATAAACTTAAAGTATTTAATAAAGGTAAAAGTCCAGCGAAAAACGTAAGAATCGAATTCCCTGACAATAACTCACCAGTTTCAATGAGTGACGTTGAAAGTAAATTCCCTTTTGAATCTCTTGTTGCATATCAATCAGTTGACCTCATTGCATCAGGGGAGTTAGGTAGAGCAAGTAAGTTTACCGTAAGGCTAATATGGGATGACGACTTTCAAGATGGGAATGAAAGCGTCGTTCATGTAACATATTGAATTGCAACACTTAAGTGACATTAACTAGCTAAGGAATTCAAAATGAAGAATCAAATTTATAACCGTCATGGCATATATGAAATAATCAGAAATCACTATATAAAAAACTTTCCTTATACGGTTCAGTTTGAAGCTCTTAATGCAATAAATGAGCATATTAGTCTTATTATTGATGATGCATCAATACAAAAGAATGAAGATAACAAATACATATTTATAAATAATAACACTAATAAAGAAACTGATGACCCATTTGAAAGTACAGAAAGAAATCTTGCTGCTTACCTGTCAAAATCAAGTGGTATCGAAGCACTGTTCCAAGATGTGAATGCATTACAAAAATGGTTGCTCCAATCTGGTTTTATCAGTGGTGGTATAGCGACTGAAAAAATGCTGATTACAAATAAATTGTAATTGGTTCGCACAATGACGTTATGCTAAAGAGGCCGGTGCGGGAGATATTCTCGCAGCGGCCTTTCCAACATATGGACATTTCTAACGAGCCACTGATTAGACATTTTCACTGAGCTTTGACAAAGATTGTAGTAGCTAAATTGAGATGTCCGTCTCAAATACATGACGCGATACCGTCTCACCACAGCGTTCGCAGGTTAACAATCTCCGTGGCCAGCAGGTAACCGGCAACTGATGCCGGGCCTCGCTGAACGTGCACTGCGTATTACCCGCGAACGTTATGCTGATTTTTTTCCGACTTTGGCCTGTGAGAAGCACACCGAGATCCATGATCTGTATTTAGCTGATGACACAGGCTGGTTTATGGTTCCCCACAAGTTGCGGCCCCGCGTGTACATCAGCCGTTGAGTTAGATTAATACATCAAGTCAGATGCTGAAGCATTCGCACATCATTAATTCAATCAGTCGACTGATTATTTTCAATTAACTGAATGTTTTGACTAAGATGTTTATATCTGCTTTCAATATATTTAAAGTATTCTGAGCTATCCTGATCGTGATTTCTTGCATACATCATTAGCTCTTTGGAATACTTATGCTCGCGTTCTGAGTCACCATTAAGTCGCCAAATGATCGAGCTGGTTTTATAAAGTTGATACAAGTCAGATAATTTAGCAAACATAATAAAGATATCCCAAAGTAATTCATGGCATCTGTTGAATAAAGAAATACGCTGTATGAAAAGATATCTATAAGCATCAACAATTGTTGTTAACAACCCCCCCGTCATTAGCTTGTCAGGGTTTGTATTAAAAAGTTTTCGCCCGTAAGATACTAATGCTCTAATTCTAGTGTATGTATTTTCTTCAGAGCTCAAAACTAATTTTAGATATTTATCCTCTTCATTTTCGTTGAGGTTAACAAGCTGCAGGCAAATATTGTTAGCAACCAGGGTACGGCCATCCTTTCTTGCCTCTTTTTCTATTTTTTTTAGTTTTTGAACCTTGGTTTTTTTATTACCACTTTGAGATGCTATGATTGTTTTTGCTTGATAATATGAACTAGAACGATTTGGTGTGACCTCCAGAAGTCGAGATGCAATAGAAACAGCTTTTTCATCGGAAGTCATAGATAAAGATAGCATATATGTACATAGTAATTCCTCATAAGTTGAGTTAGTTACCTTTAATATATTTCTATCAGTCTCGACCACCTCCTGTAAAAGCTCTATTACTAGCAAGTCATTCCCTATCATTCTAATGCCTTCGGAATAGTAGAAAAGAATCTCAATAGTATCATCTGAGTTATTAATTTTAAGTAAATGATAAACAGACTCTGAAAAACTAGCTAATTCTTTGAATCTATCTTCATTTCTAAGAAACATACAATATGCAATACAGAGCTTGGTTATCTTTTCAGTATATGAATGTTGAGTCTGATAGCAGTATTTCAGATACTGAAATGTTAAAAGGTGGGCATTGCCTGGATAAAAATCTTGGTACAAAAGTGTTGTTTTAACGGATGTGCTGAGTTTTATTTTTATAGATTCCCATTCAGGCCCATAAATTATACCCATGGAATTATGAAGTATCTTAACTACAGTTTGGGTAGTCAATTTTGATTTTATATAATCTTTAATTAATGGATTAATTTTAAGAATCACCATGCTTCCATAATCATTCTTTTCAATTGATATAACTAAGTTGAGTGAAAGTAGTTTTGGGAAATCGTCTAACTTAAAATCGTGTTCATGAAAATAATTTTTGATGTTTTTGGCAGTTTCACCACACTCAAGAACTGACAATACTGATAGCAATTGATATAATCTTTTATTAACTATGTTTTCAGATAAAGATAAGGAATTAACATGATCAATGAGGTATTGAGGTACGTTGTCAAATAAACGTTCTTCACTAATCTCAATCGAGTCCTCTTCTAAAATGTCACTTAACGACATTACGTTTTTATATTCTTGTATCTTATCAAGTTTGGCAGGTATTCCTGATGTCAGTAAATATATTTTATCGATCTGATTGGGTGTGATTTTATCTCTGGCTGAATCAATATTTAGATATTCTTTAACATCATCAATGTCTAATTGCTTTAATGTTATTTTATTTAAATTAAGGTTTAATTTACTATATGTCACTAAGATAACTGACGTGGGATGCCTAGATTCTTTTGCTAGTGACACAATTTCACTTAAGAAGATAAGCAAGGAGTCGTCAGCATCATTTATGTTATCAATTATAATTAGTATTGGACTCTTAAGTTGGATTGCAAATATATTTGAAATGTTAGTTCCAATGTTTTCGTTTATTCTGTGCTCTGCTTGTTTTCTTGACGTAATTCCTTCAAAGTCTGTTCTAAATACTATTTTATCTAAATCATCAAAATATGCCAGGGATGATATGAATCCTAATTTTCCATATCCCCAGCCACACTCCAGAATAAATCCACCCTCTTCCAAAAGATACTGATGCGCACAATGTTGATCATAAAGTCTAATCATCTCATGTGCCTTTTCTAAAGGTAAATTGAAAGGAATCAATGATATGGAGTTATCTTTTTTTTTTGCTCTAGGATTAAAGACATCATTTATTGCCAAGGTCTTTATATCGTTATCAGTATGTTTGCTATTGAATATGATAGGTTCTTGTATTTCCCCTACATCAAGTAAGTTCTTATTAACTTCAGTGAATAATTTATGGCAATCAATTCCTTTATACGGATGAAAGCGTCCTTTAGCAATTGCGGGGCTAACAATAGTGAATAGTTTTTTATTATTATGTAGGATTTCACCTTCACTCTCAGAGTAAAATGCCCATCGTATATTATATGAAGCATCAAATTCTTCAACAATATCTTCAAGAGATGAAATGAATATGTCATCCCATCCACCATATCCTAATACATATAAGTTATCTGAGTTTGATAAAACTGAACGTATAGACTCTTTAACCTTGGCTCGCACACTGTTTAGTTGCGATGACGTGTGCATTGTATCTCCGGTGTGAAACCCATGTAGATGAACAACATTTACATTCTTTTCACTGAACCTCAGCACGGAGTTTATATTGCTATTATAATCTAAGGCGTGAGGAGTTATTTGCATGCCTCTTTCTTCTAAAACTGTTTCAATAAACGGGTCAAAATTTGTGGTTAGAATGTTTTCGACTTTAGCTCCGTTTACAGAAATATACTCAGAAAGTGACAACAAACCATTTGTGATATACCACTTACCTGTTTCAGAGTTTATTGAACTGTCTAGATATCTTTTCATTAATTTTCTTATATCATTTTGATCTCCGCCTGTTTTAAAAATGTACTCATAAATATCTTGATAAGCTTTTGTTCCACCACCTTCAATAATTGTGCGTGCTTCATCATCAAAAGAATTAATTTCAGTCAAATATTCCTGTATTATGCTCAGCATCCGTTGAACATTAGGGAAACCACAACCATTTTCGTAACTCATGGCTGAACCTATTAGAAACGAAATTTTTTTGTTTCGTTTAATGTCACTTACCAATGATTTTATTAAGTCATTATTATTAAAAATAGAAATTGACATACAAATTCCTGAGTTTTGGACTTTTACCCTTTTATATTACATTTAGGATTAAAACTCTATGTGTGTCATCACTTTAGCTAACGTTTTTTTCTACTTATTAAAATGTACGTTTGAAAAAGTAGACTCTCTGCGGTACGCTCTGACGGTACCTTTCACCCCCGATTTTTCACGCAGCGCGCCGGACATTTTCCGGTCCGGACGGAGCCCGTTATGACACTGATGCCCGATGATGAACCGGAGCTGAGTCTGCCTGCGGCGGTCATTCCCCCTGGTGAGGATTTTCTCCCGGCATTGTCCGGGCAGGACGCACCGGTCAGTCCGGCCCGGGCCTATCTGCTGTCCCTCAACTCCCCCCGCAGCCGGCAGACCATGGCCTCGTTCCTGGGTATTGTCGCCGGCATGCTCGGCGCCACGTCCATGGATGCCTGCAGCTGGGGAAGCCTGCGCCGCCATCACGTGATGGCCGTGACCGAGCTGCTGCGCGACACCGGCCGGGCCACGGCCACCGTCAACACCTATCTTTCGGCCCTCAAGGGGGTGGCGAAGGAAGCGTGGATGCTCAGGCTGATGGACGTTGAGAGCTTCCAGCACATCCGCGCGGTGCGTAACCTGCGCGGCAGCCGCCTCCCGCGAGGCAGGGCCCTGCCGCCGGAGGAGATCCGCACGCTGTTTGGGGCCTGCGAAGCAGATAAATCCAGTATCGGGGTGCGTGATGCGGCGATGCTGGCCGTCATCCTCGGCTGCGGCCTGCGCCGCTCGGAGGCGGTGGGGCTGGATTTCAGTGACGTTGTCACGCATGATCGGGCACTCAGGGTGCTGGGCAAGGGCAACAAGGAACGGCTGGCCTACATGCCTGCCGGGACCTGGCAGCGCCTGCAGATGTGGACAGATCAGGTCCGGGGTGAGCATCCTGGCCCCCTTTTCACGCGTATCCGCCGGTTTGATACCCTGACCAACGACCGGCTGACCGACCAGGCGGTATACCATGTCCTGCAGGTGCGTCAGCGCCAGGCCGGGATCGCCAAATGCGCACCGCACGACTTACGCCGCACCTTTGCCACGGCCATGCTGGATAATGGTGAGGATTTAATCACGGTGAAGGATGCGATGGGCCACGCCAGCGTCACCACCACCCAGCAGTACGATCGCCGCGGGGAAGCACGCCTCCGTACGGCGCGCGACCGTCTGGATCTGATATGAACTTAACAAGGTATCAAGATGTTAAGTTAACAAGATGCCAGGTTATGATGCTCGCAGGCTGCGCAATTTTCTGGAATGGTGCCGCAGCGGAACTTCCGTTAAAGTAGGTCTGCCGGCTATCCTGCTTCCCCTTCTGAACCGGGGTGGTTTGGATATGCGGGATGGCCGGTCCTTTTCGTTCTCTTGCCGGGTACCATACCAGATGTAGTTTTGAGGGTTATGAAGCGTGAAAATCTTCTGCAACTTCAGAAAAGTAGCTGAGTAACCGGGTATCACTTGCTGGCATACGTTCATGAGCCGGTGTTATCAGCCCCATCAGCAGAAAACGGCTGCTATCCCACATGTGTTCTGTGTAAATGAGATAGTGATCTGAGGTACGGTTGTAATTCTCTTGTCTGGCACTCCAGGTTAACTGGAAATGCAGGTTAACGTGAATATGCTGGACGTTAGCATCGACAGCGAATGGCGGGAAATCAAAAGGGGCGTCCCTTCCAAGAAGATTCGACGGTGCGCCAGTTGATTTATACGTGATGAACTCTGCTAGTAACTGGCTCTCCAGTTCAGGGTAAACGGCAAACGTGGGCTTGAAAAACGTATCCCACGTGACATGGCTGTACTAAGCCGTTAACGCCATTTAGCCGCAGCCCTGTTTCCTGAATCCAGCAGGTGATTTATGGCCTGGAGGTTGATTCCAGAGTCACGCACTTCTGACGTTCGTGTAATTTGATCAATCAGACTAAGGTAGTTTTTGGTCGCAATACTGACCATTTTAATGGCCTTAAAGAACGCAAACTCAACAGAATTCCTGTCATACGACTGAACAATGTTTTTTTCCGGCAGCATCAGAACAAATGACTCTGCGATACCTGCGACATGGATAGTATGATTTCTGATGTCGCTGGCGACTTTGATAGCGCCGGAGAAATCGCTATCTGCATACCGGGCCAGCTCGATGCGACTTGAGCGTAATTCTTCAGCCACGTCATTGAGAGCAACAGTGAGCTCGCTGATATCGGTTTTGTTGACTCTGGAGCCCATTTCGTAAACCCGTTCAACAATCGTAGGCTGACACGCAACCGCTTTGGGTTGCGGCTGGAAACTGGCAAGAACCAGTGCCACTGCGGCCTGCAGGTGCTGGATTTTGAATTTCACGACGGGCTCCATAATCATCACCTCTCGACGAGGCGCTGCATTTTACTACTGAACTTAACTATATGCTAAAAAAAGTTGGTTGCATATGTGGCTGGCACAGCAAACAGGAAATTGAGATCCTCTATCTGGACGTGGCTTTCCGGATTGCTACCTGAAGCCTGTCAGCGGTAACGGCTTCCGGGAATACCGTGATGGTGTCGGGAGTCGCCCCGCTAACGGGCATGACGATGATCCCCGGCGTTCCGGTGAGTCCCAGCGCCTCTGCCAGGTTACTGTTTTTCTCAAGGGACGCGGTATGGTCGCCAGGAGCCGGGGCGGCCAGTCCCGCCTTTGACGCTGCCCCGTGAATATCCTCCACCGTCAGTTTGCCTTCATTATGGCCGGTGGCGTAGATGGCATTGTGATAGGTGACATAGGCCTGCGGCCCTTTCTTTTGCCAGACCGTCAGCCCCTGCTGCGCTGCCTGAAGTGAGGCTTCCCGGCGACCAGCAAAAATTGGCCACTCCTTAAAGAGGTAGCGGACGTCCGGCTGCGCTTTCATAACTTTCTCCAGCTCCGGCGCGAAGCGGTTGCAGAACACGCACTGGTAATCAAAGAATTCAATCACCGCGACTTTTGCATTTTCAGGCCCGTAAGCCGGGGTGTCCGGATCATGCAGAAGGTTCGCCTGATTCTCCATCACGCTGAGTGCAAACATTTTCTGCTTACGTACCTCCTGCTGTTCCTGCAGCTTATGACTGACCGTCACCAGAATCTCCGGGTGGGACACCAGATAGTCGGCAGCGATTTCACCGATACGAGCCTCCTGCTCCGGGCTGAATAAGGGCTGAGGGGCTGAAGCGTGTGCCGTTGCAATAAAGCCAATGTATGTTGTAACTAATGATGTTGTTAATTTATGTCTTTTCATTGCCTGATTCTCATTGTTAAAAGGGGGATTAACGTTCTTTCTGAATGGTACGGGTGAGGGTCTGTTCTTCACGCTCCGGCATGCGGCCGCGTTCAGTATTTTCTGCAGCCCTGAGCATGTCGCGCTCAGCGTTTGCCAGATCTGCAATCACACGCGATGCCCGCGACAGTTCACCGGATGCCTTGTCAGCACCTTCCAGCTCACTCCTGACACCTGCCGCGGCTTTCATTTCCTGTCCACCGGTGTTTTCCTCACTTCTCACCCTGGCGATCACATCCGCATCCGGGGTGAGTGGTTCCGGTTTACGCGGATTAATTTCTTCCGGTTTCAGTCTGATCACTTCTTCCTGCGGAACGTCTGCCGGCAACGGTTCCGGCTGTCTGCTCCGCCCGGCTTCTTCATTGCGAATCTGCTCTGCCAGCATCTGCTCGCGCAGCTGCTGTACGCTCTGCCCGTCCGTCAGCGTGGAGACAGTTCCCGGTGAGACGTCCTGTTGTGTCCCGCCGCTCACCTTAAGCAGCCATGCTGAAGGGGGTTCATCGCCGGTCTGCCAGACCACGCCGTCCTTCGGGTGATGTCGTACTGCATCGAGCGCGGCCGCCAGGTCACTGACCACAATCGTGTTGCCGGACTGGCTTCGCTGCAGTACCGCACCACGGGCACGTTCTGTCATGACCATCCGGGTCTCCCCCTGTGTCATCCGCCCTTCCGGGCTGGCAATCAGGGAAACCAGGGCCAGGCCCGCACTCCTGCCGTTGTTGTCATACACCGGCAGCGCCAGCGCCGGTTCGGGAAAGCGCCGGGTGGCCGGGATGATTTTTGCCGTCAGTGACGCGTCCTGCATGCCCTGATGGCGCACCCAGGCGCGGCCAATGGCCGTTTTATTCACCGGCTGTCCCATTGCCCAGATGGCTTTCGCCTGTTTACGCTGCGTTTCTGGCGCCAGCGCATCGTGCGCCGTTTTGATATCCCGCTCCGGCGTTTTTACCGCATTAACCCAGTCCGCCTTCCCGTCGGTATAAATCTGGACATGCTCCTTCACACGCGAGGCAGAAATGTAGAAGGCGCGACGGGAGGCAAGTGCCTTACGCCCGCCTTCCGTGCCCTCAAGCGCAATGACATAATCGCTACTGGCCCCCTGAGCACCGTACCCGGTGACAGCCCAGCCGTAGTCAATATGCTGCTGCGCCCTGACGGCGTGAGGATTGATGGTGATGCGGCCGTTCTCCCCCTTCAGACGGATATTGCCCGTTTTGCTGACCGACTCGACCGTATAGCGCTGGCTGGCCATCTGTCCCTGCTCCTTGTCTGTCGCCGTGAACTTCAGCAGATCGCCGGCACGGACTTCCCTCTCGCTGCGGCGAAACAGCTGCACGTCGCCGGTGATGAGTTGCTTCGGGGAATACAGTCCAATCTTCCCCTCCTCATCGCGTACCGTGACCGTACTGCCGTTGCGGTCAACGGCCAGCACGTCCTGGTAGCGATCGCCGCGTTTACTGGCTCAGCGTGTCGGCTGCCTTACTGGCCCCGCCGCCAAAGCCCTGCTTAAACACGTCGCCGGCACCTACTTCCGCTGTGGCACCGAGGCCGACAGATGGTGTTGCCGCAGATTTGATACCTTCACCAAAACCTGACAGGAGGCCTGCAGCCCCCGCGTAGCCGACAATCATGCCGTTTCGCATACCCCTCTCCGCCGGCGTAGAGCTGGTTCTGCGACAGCATTACGGCCCGGACGCCCTTGCGCCAGAAATCACGCTCGCGCAGGCTGCGGGTGATGCTGCCCGGGTTGCTCATCCGGAAGCGCACAATGCGCAGGTGGTTACCTACAAACTGGCGTTCCGGCGTCAGGCGAACATCACTGGCGGGTGTGTATGCCGGCATGCGGCTGACCGGGTACTCCTGGTAGTCGTCCGGCACCTGGCCATTGACTACAGCGCGAGACAATGCGACCAGAGTTTTTTCGTAGGTCTGCCCTTCTTCCCATGCCTTCGCGTCATCGTTCTTGCGAAGTGGTGGTGACATTGGGGTGAAGCGCAGTGTTTTGCCGTTACCCGGCTGGGGTCTGACGTTCAGGCTCAGGGATGAGCCGCGGTCAGTCTGGATAAACAGCGTGAAGTTCTGGCCTACGAGTGGAGACAGAATTAGCGCTCCGTCGTCGGTTGTGCTCTGGTCATAGGCACCGGTTGGTCCGCTGATGCTGGTTATGAGTTCTCCGTCAACAACAACCTTGCTCGGGTTTGTGTTGCTGAGTGTGACGTTAAAGGCGGCGTCGTTCTCAAACGGAATGGCTGCGGGTGCGGAAGCGGCCCAGAGGCCGCTTGTAAATAGTCCCGCTGCCAGAAACACAGCAGCAGCTGCCGGTGAAATGCGAAATTTCATGGGCAGTCCTGTCAGTTGGTGGAAGATACCGGCTGGAGTTCTTCAAAGCTGTGGAGGTTAATCACACCATTGTCATAACTCAGTTTAAGTCGGTAGGTTTTTTCCTGGTCTTTCAGTGGCGTGGTGATTGCGCCGTTGGTGGTGGATGGTTTCAGTATTCCGCTGTACTGCACGGTGTTATCGTCAATAACGCGAATTTCTTTCGTGTCGAATCGGGTGGTGATGCCCCCGTTTTTGATTCGCTCAGCTTCAATATCCAGGGCTTTCTTGAGTGCGTCCCGTTCGGCGGAGGGGACGAATCCAAGAACCATTTTCTGGTTAGTGTCGACGTTTTCAGGGCTAACATTCAGCCGCCAGTAAATAAAGGAAGCGGCGAACTGTGTCAGGCCGGTGGCGTCGACACTTTTTGAATCTGATGCAAATGGGCGGTTAAACGTTAATGGCGTGGTGATGATTTTCTGGGTGGTGGCGAAATGCCATGCCAGCGAACCTGTTAATACGTTTCCCGCGCCCATAATTAAAGTTAACGCTGAAAGACCAATAAACGCATAACTAAGTTGTTTATCGCGCTCTCCTTTAATTTTCAGTTTCATAAAAACTATGCCCTCCAGTGCCGGAAACTTGAATCAGGAATCTGGCGAAAGGTTACTTTGAATAAAAGTGATGGCAGGTGCCAGTAACAGAAATTAAGTAACCAGTACGACCCCTGCCCTTTCTTCAGATATCTGACGAGAAACCAGAGCAGGCCCGCTATGATGGAGAGTTCAATAGACATATTGTTGAGGATGCCCAGTATAGCCAGAGGGGCGACAATAATAATTTCATCTAATGGCAAACCAAAATAACGGTCCTGCTGGTTCAGTGTTTCCGGGAAGTAGTATTTATCCTCTTCCCCGCTCATGGTTAGCTCGCAATCGCAAAACCAATGCGTGTTGCAATGATTACCAGCGGCACGCCCAGGAATGTGAGTGGGGAGCGGGTTTTCATATAAATGAAGACACCGAAAAGAATTTCCCCGAGGTAAAACCATTTAACGATTGATGAGCCAGAACCAAAGGTTGAATTAACCGTTGTGTTCTGTGATGCGAGAAGGTCAGTACCGGATGCGAATGCCGGGTGTGTGACCAGGAATGCAAAAAGAAATGCGCCAACTGTCTTTAAGTAAAATTTAGTCAGACGATTTTCACGAGCTTTGCGGAATAAGGACGCTACCGCCCATCCCTTACCGACGTTAAGGGCACTGCCTTTGGTTAACATGCTTGTTTTCTCCGAAGTAAACAAAAGTGAATCGCGTAAGTGCTTGTTTATGCGGGTGCAATTGTCCCATGACCCTAAAAAAAAAAAACTGTGACGCATGTCACATTTTTAGAAGGTATTCAGATTTATCCGAATATGTAAGTGAGTAGGCTTTGTTGACCAGTAAGTTCAGAAATGGCCTCAGGGATCTATAGCTATGAAAGTTAAAGAGAAAATGTGGGATGGTCGCGGCCGTCCACGGAAGTTCCAGCCAGGGGAGGCTGTGGAGTGGAGGTTGCGGGCGCCCGATAATTTGCTCATGGAGCTGAGAATATGTGCCAGAGCGGGTAACAGGAGCGTGAATGAGGAAATTATTGCCAGGCTTT
Organism: Enterobacter cloacae complex sp. 394I7; assembly: GCF_057320345.1. Lineage (NCBI taxonomy): Bacteria > Pseudomonadati > Pseudomonadota > Gammaproteobacteria > Enterobacterales > Enterobacteriaceae > Enterobacter > Enterobacter cloacae complex sp. 394I7. The sequence continues at coordinate 89,230 of NZ_JBXWCR010000012.1, forward strand.
TGTTGTCTCTGAATTATCAGACGGGTAAGCCTGTCATTAAAACTGCGGAGGGTGAGCGGCTTATTGCGCTGGCGGTCAGATTTGAGGAATGGCTTGGGAAATTACTTGATGGTGAATCCGTTGAGGTTGTGAGTGAAATTAAGACCCCACACAAACAGGAGCAATTGTGGGTATGGCGGGAGGGTGAAAGAATTTTGCTTCCGGGGAAAACTACCGGCTATAGCATGCGTATTCCTGAGAATCTTGCGGATGAAATCAGGGCGATGGCGAAGGTGCATAACCGCAGTCTGAATGATGAAATGCTCACCCGGTTAATGAATACTCTCGGCTATTTTACTGAAAGATTGCTTGACCAGAACGAGGATGCGCAGGCGCTTAAAGTGCTGTGTATGGAATTTGAAGTTTTCCTGAAGGAAAAAATTAAGGAGGTGGAGAAAAGCGAGCCTCTGTGGGACGAAAAGTCGTCTCAGTGATCGATGCGAGCCGGGGTTTCCGGCTCGCAGATTTATTCTTTTTCGTTGATGAAGTGCCTTGCTTCCGCCTCGTTCTCGGCGGTATTTATGCCGCTTAAAATCATATCAAGCGTATCTTCCAGGCTGCCTTCACCGTCTTTTCCTGTCATTTTTAAATACATCTCAGCAAGTAGAGTGGCTATAAGGACTGTGCCTTCGCGTGAACCTGCTGCTTTTCTTATGAGGTCTCTCCGGTATCCTTCGATATCAAACTGGTTGCCATCTTCTCCGTCGCGTTTATAAACAAGAAGGCCAAGCCGGATTAATTCATTGCAGGTGGCTGAGATGTTTGCTTCTCCTGCGTTTGCGCCGTTTTGCAGGTCCTGCTGTACAATATCGCGAACTTCGCGTTCAATTTTATCTTTAAGGTAGATGCCGACTCTTCCCATATTTCTTACCTGTTTTAAGTTAGTGTCGGAACCGACACTACATATGGCCTGTTGGTGGATTATCAGATTGCTGCGCAAAGGTGTAATGGATTGATGCTACTGTGAATTCCTGTTCTATACAGTAGTACAATCCAGCACCATGATGTGCGATAGTGTGACACTGTGCGATATATAATTCAATGTAATTACAGTATATCTACAATTGTACGATACATGTGAGACATACCGACACTAACAGGTATCAGGATTATACGATAGTGTAGTGTCGGTATGTACGACATTAAACGGTCATATTCCAAATGCGCGCAAATTTCTTACAGACATCCACCTGAAATTAAAGGAAAAATCTGCAAGACGAAGCCTTGCGTGGGGTGTGATGTTTTAAAGGGTTAGTAAAGAGCGGCATGTTAATACCGCCTACTGTTCTGACATGTTTATTTCGGACAGGTGTTAAATCCCATCAGAAGAGCGCTCACGCGCGTTTGTAGTGAATTTACTTGATTACGACGATCTGCCGGGGTATTTTTTAAAGCGCCTCTCCAGAGCCCGTTTATTTCGCTAAAAGGCCAAACCATGAAAATATCGTTACTGCCTGCTGCTTTGCTGACTCTTTCACTATCTGCTGGCGCAGCTCCGCAGATGTGCTTTGATCAGGCCGGGAAAGATTACCAAATTGATCCGCTGCTGCTTATGTCAATTTCGATTAAAGAGAGCCATCTGGTACCGGATGCGATAAATGGATCAAATAGGAATGGAACGGAAGATGTCTGCGGTATGCAGGTGAACAGTTCCCATTACGGTAAACTTAAAAACTTCAATATTACCCGTGAGCGCCTGTTAAATGATCCATGTATCTGCGTTTATACGGGAGCATGGGTACTGGCGCACAACTTTCGGTCATACGGGAAAAACTGGGACAGCGTGGGGATGTATAATACTGGACCGAGCAAAAAGCTCATTGTACAGCGCAAGGCCTATGCACAGGATATCAAAAATATATATCGTGTATTACTGGCCAGAAAAAAGTTACTTTCAGAACGTCTCGCGCCAGCTGCGGGAAAGGAGCATGATATTAAAATTGCAGAAACAGCATCGTCACATAGCGTGCAGTAAAAAGCCGCTCTGTTGAGCGGCTTAATTTTCAGGCCTTCAGTTTTGCAAACTCCTCAGCCATTTTCCAGAGCACCTGATTTAATTTGATGTCACCATCTATTCCGGTGACTTCCCGCGTTCTGGTCATCTTCCCTTTTTCCGTTCTGCCACGAATTCCCCCACGGATCACATTTTCCTGCACCACGTTAAACGTGGTCCATAAATTCTGGCCTCTGTCGAGCACACGGCGAGGGTTAATAATTTGCTCCGGTGTAATCGGCGCTGGTTTTCCATCGTATTTAAGTTCCAGGGCGGTCTTACCAAAAAGGCGCTGCTCAGGCAAAGTGAGCTGAATGCTTTTCATGAGGTCAATATTTTCATCAACCGCGTCAAATGTTTTCAGCACCGTGTAAGCGCCTTCAATAACCTGCCCGACAATATCCCCTTTGTGGGGTACGCGGATTTCACCAAAATCCTTCCATGCAACCAGACCATTACTGCAAACCTGACGGAACATACCGGGGATCATTTTATAGCTGCTTGAACCATCATGGCTATTCAGCAGAATAATTTCCGGTACTTCTTTTCCGTTAATCTGGTCATGATGGCGCAGGCGAAGCATATGCTTTGTAAAGTCGCGTTTATCCTGGTCACGTGTACGTGACTGAGTTGCATAATATGGCTGAAAACCTTCATCACGTAAGCGATCAAGAATGTTAATGGTCGGTATATACGTATAACGTTCAGAGCGTGAATCGTGTTTATCCGATGAGAAAGCGCTGGGAACGATGCGCTGTAATTCATCATTCGTCAGCGGACGGTCTTTACGGATCGAGGTAGGCATACGATAACGGCTTGCGAAACTGACCATTTTTATTTACTCCTGATTATTTAGTTAGAGATGAAGAAATAACGCGGTGAAAATTATCCAGCGGCATTGCAGCTGCCACCGGGCGACCATCTACAACCCAGACAGAGATATAATCCGGGCATTCGTCATTTATTAACGTCAGCTCAGTGGCATTCTCTGGCGGTGTAAAAATTGCCGGTTGTGGCTCCCCTTCCGTTGCTGCCAGGACCCAGCAAAACAGATCCGTGAACTGGGACGTGGTGAGGTTTGAATCACATCTTCCGGTAGATTCTTGAGCGGCGGTTTTGACGTTGACGTTTCGTGTGTGCATCCTGGTTTTCTCCTGTGGTGATGGTTGTCCATCTCCCTGGTGAGTTCTCTCGCGGCAAAGGGCAAAGGAGCAACGGCGAAGGGAGGAAGGAAAGGGGCGGAGACAAAAGTTTTTGCGGCACGCAAAAAGTTTTGGTGGAGTGCATTTCACCCCTTGGATGACGACCCGACGGTGCTACGACAAGCCCTCCGCGTGAGGACGCACGGGGGATGGCTTCACCGGGGGAACAGGATGCACACACCCGACACGTCGGAACGGCGTGGCGCCATTAAAGCGACGGCATCAGCCGGCGCGGTGAAGGCGTTC
>NZ_JBXWCR010000013.1:0-81054 GCF_057320345.1 Enterobacter cloacae complex sp. 394I7
TTCGGTGGAGCGGTAGTTCAGTCGGTTAGAATACCTGCCTGTCACGCAGGGGGTCGCGGGTTCGAGTCCCGTCCGTTCCGCCACTTATTAAGACATTAAGCCTGCCTACCCGGCAGGCTTAATGGCAAAAGACTTTAGGGGCGTAGCTCAGTTGGTAGAGCACCGGTCTCCAAAACCGGGTGTCGCGAGTTCGAGTCTCTCCGCCCCTGCCATATATAATCCTTTGCTTCGGCAAAGGATTTTTTTTTGCCTGAAAGACGCCGAGTCCCCTCATCAGACGTTGCAGCCAGCATTTCTGCTGGCGCATGCATCAATCCATAATGTTGATTTTTAGAAGATCTTTTATCTGCGATTGCTTATCGCTGTTCTGGAGCCAGATGGCATACAGCGGTCTGGAAAGCGTGGTGGAGTCCACAACGGTATGCAACCCGGGTTTCGTGTCTGCCCAGCGAACAGGTAACCAGGTGCACCCCTTCAGCAAGGAGAGCTGCTGACAGGCGATCTCCGCAGAGCTGGTTGTTAACTGTGGCACATCATCCGGAGCAATCAATCCCGCCTCGTGTTGCTGGAAATCTGGCCCCCACTCCAGACGCAGATAGGTCAGGTCGGCTTTCATCATTGAAGGCTCGGAGGCATAAAGCGCAAGGCCAAACTGGCCAACAATCTGGCTGCTAAATTCGTCCATTTTGGGGGCTTCGGTCGTGATCAGAAGATCCAGCTGGCGCTCGTGCAGTTGCTTAACGAGCGACTGACGTTGCGCAATCCGCGCTTCAAATTGCAAATGGTTGTGGGAAGGGTAGAGCCGGGTCAGCCACTGACTGAGCATACATTCCCACAACGATGCGCTGGCCCCAATGGAGAACTCGTTATGCCTCGAGGTGTGCGCAACCTCTTTACGTGCCGCCTGCCAGGTGTTCATCAGGGTCTCTGCATACGGCAGAAGTTTTTCACCGGCTGGCGTGAGGCGTATGTTGTTGCGGTGGCGGGTAAAAAGGTTCACACCCAGTTGATTTTCCAGCTGTCGAATACGAAAACTGACCGCTGACTGCGTCAGGTAAAGGGCTTCCGCTGCTCGCCCAAAGTGGCGCGTCCTGCTCACTTCCAGGAAAGTTTTTAGCAATTCCGTATCCACATCTTTCTCCGCAAAATAATTTGTCGTTATGATTTAAATGTTTTGTTTTACACTCTGTCAAGCGTAACTAATACTCCGCGCCATAAATAGCTCGGCCAAAGAATTAGGAGCGTGTAGGATGGCGGAAAGCTTTACGACGACTAATCGTTTTTTCGACAATAAAAATTATCCACGCGGGTTCTCTCGTCACGGCGATTTCACCATCAAAGAGGCGCAGATGCTTGAGCGTCATGGTTATGCCTTTAACGAGCTGGATCTGGGTAAACGTGAGCCTGCAACTGAAGACGAAAAACAGTTTGTCGCAGTCTGCCGTGGCGAGCGTGAGCCACAGTCTGAAGCAGAACGTGTATGGATCAAGTATATGGCACGCATTAAGCGTCCAAAGCGTTTCCATACGCTGTCTGGCGGTAAGCCGCAGATGGAAGGTGCTGAAGACTACACTGAGTCTGACGACTAACAAGAAAAGGGGCTGTGGCCCCTTTTTTTATGCCAGTAACTTTTGCAGGTGCAGGAGCAAGCGATCGATCGCACGATAGCTTAACGCTTCCTGCAGATGCCGCCTCTCAATGTCAGGGCACTTTTCCACATCGGCGATGGTGCGGGCGACTTTTATAAGACGCTGCCATGCGCGAATGGAAAGCCCAAAGCGCGTCAATGTATCCTCCAGCCAGCATGAATCTTCAGTCTTAAGAGGACAAAACTGCCGAATCTCAGCGTTATCCAGACGGGCATTCAGCTTATGTTGACGCATATACTGCCGGGCCTGCGCGGCGATAACCCGCTCGCGAACCTCCACCGTACTCTCTCCTCTGGCGCTGCTCTGGCTGAGCAGGCCGGGAGGCGGCAAGGGGATTTCCAGCGACAAATCGAAACGATCCAGGAAAGGACCAGATAACTTCCCCAGGTAGCGCAGCGTCTGTTCAGGCGTGGAGCGATTGTGGTTGCCCTGATAATGGCCCGATGGGCTGGGGTTCATTGCCGCTACCAGCTGGAACCGCGCGGGATAGCTTATTTTGGCGCGTGTACGGGAGATGTGGATCTCACCCGATTCGATGGGCTCCCTCAGCGCATCCAGAACGCGGCGTTCAAATTCAGGCAGTTCATCCAGAAACAGGATGCCGTTGTGCGCCAGAGAGATCTCTCCCGGCCCTGGTATGGAGCCACCGCCGACCATGGCCGCCAGTGAGGCACTGTGGTGCGGAGAGCGAAACGGGCGACGTCGCCACTGTTTTTGCAATGACGCTGAACTCACCAGACTAAATATCGCCGCGCTTTCCAGCGCTTCATGGTTATTAAGTGGAGGCAGTAAACCATTCAACCTGCTCGCCAGCATCGTTTTTCCTGTACCCGGTGGGCCAATCAACAACAGGTTATGTCCGCCGGCAGCGGTGATCTCCAGCGCCCGCTTCCCCTGCTCCTGGCCGTAAATATCGCTCAGATCGTCCGGGCTTTCTGCCAGGGGATCGCCTGATTCTTCCGGCTCTGACAGCACATGTTGCCCCTCAAGATACGCGCACACTTCCTGTAAATGCCCGGCTAGCAGACATCCTCTCTCGGCTATCAGGCTCACTTCTGCACCATTTTCATTGGCAACAATGATTTGTCGACCTGCGCGAATGGCCTCCAGCGCACCCGAGATGGCACCAGGAACGCCCCTCAGCGCGCCTGTGAGCGCCAGTTCACCGATGAACTCATATGCGCCTAGTCTGCTGCTGTTAAGCTGCTCAGAGGCGGCGAGGAGCGCTATAGCGATAGGTAAATCATATCGCCCTCCCTCTTTAGGCAAGTCTGCAGGCGCAAGGTTGATGGTGATTTTCTTTGCCGGAAAGGTATAACCGCTATTAATAATCGCACTGCGCACCCGATCTCTGGCTTCCTTTACCGTGGTCTCCGGCAATCCAACCAGCGTCAGCCCGGGCAGCCCGTTGCTGAGATGAACTTCTACCGAAATAAGCGGTGCTTTTACTCCAATGGCCGCTCGGGTATAAACAACTGACAGTGACATAAGCACCTCCTCAGGAGATGACTATGCCCGTGACCGATATGCATGTTTAGCAACATTTAGCGGATTTACGCATCCTCTTCCGAGGTTTTAACGTCAAGATGTAACCTTTTCTTTTCTGTGGAACCCTGCTCGCAAAAAATGAACAGGCGACTTACCGTTCTGTCCGTGCTGAAAAAATGAAAAATATTCACTATCTAATTTATTTATATAAAACAATACGTTAAGAAAATATGATTCGCAGGCTAACGAAGCCAGCCATAAATAAATCTTGTGTTTGATTTAAAAACTGTGATACCTCTTTAGGTATTCCTTCGAACAAGATGCAAAAAGAACTGAAAATGACAGCCCTTCTACGAGTGATTAGCCTGGTCGTGATTAGCGTGGTGGTGATTATTATCCCACCGTGCGGGGCTGCACTTGGACGAGGAAAGGCTTAGAAATCAAGCCTTAACGAACTAAGACCCCCGCACCGAAAGGTCCGGGGGTTTTTTTATGACTAAAAAACTTACACGAGGAGCAGAGAATGACTAATAGCACAAAATTCTGTTTCTCCCGATTTATGACGGGGAACTAACTATGAATGGTGCACAGTGGGTAGTACATGCGTTGCGCGCACAGGGAGTCGACACTGTCTTCGGTTATCCGGGGGGCGCAATAATGCCGATTTACGATGCATTGTATGACGGCGGCGTGGAACACCTCTTGTGCCGACACGAGCAGGGCGCTGCGATGGCCGCCATTGGCTATGCACGTGCCACCGGTAAAACCGGTGTCTGCATGGCAACCTCAGGGCCGGGCGCCACAAACCTGATCACCGGCCTGGCGGATGCACTGCTTGATTCCGTTCCCGTTGTCGCCATCACCGGTCAGGTGGCCTCACCCCTCATTGGTACTGATGCCTTCCAGGAAGTGGACGTGCTCGGCTTGTCACTGGCCTGCACTAAACACAGCTTCCTCGTTCAGTCTCTGGAAGAGCTGCCGCGTGTGATGGCAGAGGCGTTTGAGGTGGCAAACTCTGGTCGTCCTGGACCGGTTCTGGTTGATATCCCGAAAGATATCCAGGTTGCTCTCGGCGATCTGGAACCGCACTTCTCCACCGTTGAAAGCGACGATGCATTCCCGCACGCCGCGGTGGAAGAGGCGCGGCAGATGATTGCCCACGCTAAACAACCGATGTTGTACGTAGGGGGTGGGGTTGGTATGGCACAGGCCGTTCCCGCCCTGCGCGAATTCATCGCGGTTACGCAAATGCCCGCCACCTGTACGTTGAAAGGTCTTGGCGCGGTAGATGCTGACTATCCTTACTATCTGGGCATGCTGGGGATGCACGGTACCAAAGCGGCGAACCTGGCCGTGCAGGCGTGTGACTTGCTGATCGCCGTAGGTGCCCGTTTTGATGATCGTGTCACCGGCAAGCTAAATACCTTCGCGCCGAATGCCAACGTGATCCACATGGATATCGACCCGGCGGAGATGAACAAACTGCGTCAGGCGCATGTGGCCCTGCAGGGCAATCTCAACGCGTTATTACCGGCTTTACAGCAGCCTCTGAAAATCGACGCATGGCGTCAGCACACCGCCGAAATGCGCGTTGAACATACCTGGCGTTACGACCATCCTGGTGACGCCATCTATGCGCCACTGCTGTTAAAGCAATTGTCCGACCGTAAACCGGCAGACTGTGTGGTCACGACGGATGTAGGCCAACACCAGATGTGGTCAGCACAGCACATGACTTACTCGCGCCCGGAAAACTTCATTACCTCCAGCGGCTTAGGGACGATGGGCTTCGGTCTCCCTGCCGCGGTAGGGGCGCAGGTTGCCCGCCCGAACGATACGGTTATCTGTATCTCCGGTGACGGCTCTTTCATGATGAACGTTCAGGAGCTGGGCACCGTTAAGCGCAAGCAGTTACCGTTGAAAATCGTCTTGCTCGATAACCAGCGTTTAGGAATGGTTCGTCAGTGGCAACAGCTGTTTTTCCAGGAACGCTACAGTGAGACTACCCTGACGGATAACCCTGATTTCCTCATTCTGGCCAGCGCCTTTGGTATCCCTGGCCAGCACATCACCCGTAAAGACCAGGTTGAAGCGGCACTCGACACCATGCTGTCAAGCGAAGGGCCGTACCTGCTTCATGTCTCAATCGACGAGCTTGAGAATGTCTGGCCGTTGGTACCGCCAGGTGCCAGTAACTCACAAATGCTGGAGAAATTATCATGATGCAACATCAGGTCGCCGTGCAGGCTCGCTTCAATCCAGAGACATTAGAACGCGTTTTGCGTGTGGTGCGTCACCGTGGCTTTCAGATTTGCTCTATGAATATGGAGACGGCCACTGATGCTCAAAATATCAGTATCGAATTAACCGTTGCCAGCCCGCGGTCGGTCGACTTACTGTTTAGTCAGTTAACAAAACTGGTAGACGTTGCACATGTTGCCATCTGCCAGAGTACAACCACATCACAACAGATCCGTGCTTAAGCGCGACAGGAAGAGAAAATGACGACAAAAAAAGCTGATTACATTTGGTTCAATGGTGAGATGGTTCGCTGGGAGGACGCGAAAGTCCACGTTATGTCCCACGCGCTGCATTACGGTACCTCTGTCTTCGAAGGCATCCGTTGCTACGACTCACACAAAGGGCCAGTGGTGTTCCGTCATCGCGAACACATGCAGCGTCTGCATGACTCAGCCAAAATTTATCGTTTCCCGGTTTCTCAGAGCGTGGATGAGCTGATGGAAGCCTGCCGCGACGTGATTCGTAAGAACAACCTCACCAGTGCCTATATTCGTCCGCTGGTGTTTGTAGGTGATGTGGGCATGGGCGTGAACCCGCCAGCCGGTTATACCACCGATGTGATCATTGCTGCGTTCCCATGGGGTGCTTATCTGGGGGCTGAAGCCCTGGAGCAGGGGATCGACGCAATGGTTTCTTCCTGGAACCGCGTGGCACCAAACACGATCCCGACGGCGGCAAAAGCGGGCGGTAACTACCTCTCCTCACTGCTGGTCGGAAGCGAAGCGCGCCGTCACGGTTATCAGGAAGGTATCGCGCTGGACGTGAATGGCTATATCTCTGAAGGTGCAGGTGAAAACCTGTTCGAAGTGAAAGACGGCATCCTGTTTACGCCGCCATTTACCTCTTCCGCTCTGCCGGGCATTACCCGTGACGCCATCATCAAGCTGGCAAAAGATTTGGGTATCGAAGTCCGTGAGCAGGTCCTGTCCCGCGAATCCCTGTACCTGGCCGATGAAGTGTTCATGTCCGGTACCGCGGCGGAAATTACGCCGGTTCGTAGCGTAGACGGTATTCAGGTTGGTGCTGGCCGCTGTGGTCCGGTCACCAAACGTATTCAGCAAGCCTTCTTTGGCCTCTTCACCGGTGAAACGGAAGATAAATACGGCTGGCTGGATCAGGTTAATCAATAAGCATAAATATGGGACGGCACGCACCGTCCCATTCAATAGTCAGACGGGAGTAAATAAAGCATGCCTAAGTATCGTTCCGCCACCACCACTCATGGCCGTAACATGGCGGGTGCCCGCGCACTGTGGCGCGCCACCGGGATGACCGACGCCGATTTCGGTAAGCCTATTATCGCCGTGGTGAACTCCTTCACCCAGTTTGTGCCGGGCCACGTGCACCTGCGCGATCTCGGCAAACTCGTTGCCGAGCAAATCGAAGCCTCCGGCGGTGTGGCGAAAGAGTTCAACACCATTGCGGTGGATGACGGTATCGCGATGGGTCACGGGGGTATGCTCTATTCACTGCCGTCGCGTGAGCTGATCGCCGACTCGGTGGAGTATATGGTGAACGCCCATTGCGCGGATGCCATGGTTTGTATCTCCAACTGCGACAAAATTACCCCAGGGATGCTGATGGCTTCCCTGCGTCTGAACATTCCGGTGATCTTCGTCTCCGGCGGTCCAATGGAAGCGGGTAAAACCAAGCTTTCCGATAAAATCATCAAGCTCGACCTGGTCGATGCGATGATTCAGGGCGCGGATCCAAAAGTTTCTGATGAGCAAAGCGATCAGGTTGAACGTTCTGCGTGCCCAACCTGTGGCTCCTGCTCAGGTATGTTCACCGCGAACTCCATGAACTGTCTGACCGAAGCGCTGGGTCTGTCTCAGCCGGGCAACGGCTCGCTGCTGGCGACCCACGCCGACCGTAAACAGCTGTTCCTCAATGCCGGTAAACGCATCGTTGAGCTGACCAAACGCTACTATGAGCAAGATGATGAAAGCGCGCTGCCGCGTAATATCGCCAGCAAAGCCGCGTTTGAAAATGCCATGACGCTGGATATCGCCATGGGCGGTTCCACCAACACCGTTCTCCACCTGCTGGCCGCTGCGCAGGAAGCTGAAATCGACTTCACCATGAGCGATATCGACAAGCTGTCCCGCAAAGTACCGCAGCTCTGTAAAGTTGCGCCGAGTACCCAGAAATACCACATGGAAGATGTCCACCGTGCGGGTGGCGTACTGGGTATTCTCGGTGAACTGGATCGCGCCGGGCTGCTGAACCGCAACGTCAAAAACGTGCTCGGCCTGACGCTGCCGGAGTCGCTGGACAAATACGACGTCATGCTCACGAAAGACGATGCGGTGAAAAAGATGTTCCGCGCTGGCCCGGCAGGTATTCGTACCACCCAGGCCTTCTCACAGGATTGCCGCTGGGACACGCTGGATGACGATCGTGCAGAAGGCTGTATTCGCTCACTGGAACATGCCTACAGCAAGGACGGCGGTCTGGCCGTGCTCTACGGTAACTTTGCAGAAAACGGCTGTATTGTAAAAACCGCAGGCGTGGATGACAGTATTCTCAAATTCACCGGCCCGGCAAAAGTGTACGAAAGCCAGGACGACGCGGTAGAGGCTATTCTCGGTGGCAAAGTGGTGGAAGGCGACGTGGTTGTCATTCGCTACGAAGGGCCGAAAGGCGGGCCGGGTATGCAGGAGATGCTCTATCCCACCACCTTCCTGAAATCCATGGGCCTCGGTAAAGCCTGTGCGCTGATCACCGACGGACGTTTTTCTGGCGGTACGTCTGGTCTCTCCATTGGCCACGTGTCACCGGAAGCGGCAAGCGGCGGCAACATCGCGATTATTGAGGATGGCGATCTGATCGAAATTGATATCCCGAATCGCGGTATTCAGTTGAAACTGAGCGACCAGGAGATTGCGGCGCGTCGTGAAGCCCAGGAAGCTCGCGGTGACAAAGCCTGGACGCCAAAAGATCGCCAGCGCGACGTCTCCTTCGCCCTGCGCGCCTATGCGAGCCTTGCCACCAGTGCAGATAAAGGCGCGGTGCGCGACAAATCGAAACTTGGGGGCTAATGATGGCCGAGTCGCAACCGTTATCCGCCGCCCCTGAGGGGGCGGAATACCTCAGGGCGGTGCTACGTGCACCGGTCTATGAAGCCGTACAGGTCACGCCGCTGCAGAAGATGGAAAAACTCTCCTCGCGCCTCGACAACGTGATTCTGGTGAAACGCGAAGACCGCCAGCCGGTACACAGCTTCAAGCTGCGTGGCGCCTACGCGATGATGGCCGGGTTGACCGACGAGCAAAAAGCGCGGGGGGTGATTACCGCCTCTGCGGGCAACCACGCGCAGGGCGTCGCGTTCTCCTCTGCGCGCCTGGGGCTGAAAGCGCTGATTGTTATGCCGGTTGCTACTGCCGATATCAAAGTGGATGCCGTACGCGGTTTCGGCGGTGAAGTGTTGCTCCACGGCGCAAACTTTGACGAAGCCAAAGCCAAAGCGATAGAGCTGGCGCAGCAACAGGGGTTTACCTGGGTGCCGCCGTTCGATCATCCGATGGTCATTGCCGGACAGGGGACGCTGGCGCTTGAGCTGCTGCAGCAGGATGCGCATCTCGACCGCGTCTTCGTGCCGGTTGGCGGTGGTGGCCTCGCGGCGGGGGTAGCGGTGCTGATCAAACAGCTGATGCCGCAAATCAAAGTGATTGCCGTTGAGGCGGAAGACTCGGCCTGTCTGAAAGCGGCGCTGGATGCCGGTCATCCGGTGGACTTACCACGCGTCGGGCTGTTTGCTGAAGGCGTGGCGGTGAAACGCATTGGCGATGAAACCTTCCGTCTTTGCCAGGAGTATCTCGACGATATTATCACCGTCGACAGCGACGCCATCTGCGCCGCAATGAAAGATCTGTTCGAAGATGTGCGTGCGGTAGCGGAACCTTCCGGCGCGCTGGCGCTGGCGGGGATGAAGAAATATATCGCGCAGCACAACATCCGCGGCGAGCGTCTGGCGCATGTCCTTTCTGGTGCCAACGTGAACTTCCACGGTCTGCGCTATGTTTCCGAACGCTGCGAGCTGGGTGAGCAACGCGAAGCGCTGCTGGCGGTTACCATCCCGGAAGAGAAGGGCAGCTTCCTGAAGTTTTGTCAGCTGCTGGGCGGCCGTTCAGTCACGGAGTTTAACTACCGTTTTGCCGACGCCCGAGATGCCTGCATTTTTGTCGGCGTACGGTTAAGCCGTGGTCTGGAAGAGCGTAAAGAGATCCTCCACCTGCTCCACGAAGGTGGCTACAGCGTCGTGGATCTCTCCGACGATGAGATGGCGAAACTGCACGTGCGTTATATGGTGGGCGGGCGTCCGTCGAAGCCGCTGCAGGAACGTCTCTACAGCTTCGAGTTCCCGGAGTCACCGGGCGCGTTGCTCAAGTTCCTGCATACGCTGGGCACGCACTGGAACATCTCTCTGTTCCACTACCGCAGCCACGGTACCGATTATGGACGCGTGCTGGCCGCCTTCGAACTGGGCGAGCACGAGCCTGATTTCGAAACGCGGCTGAACGAGCTGGGCTATGAGTGTCACGATGAAACCCATAACCCGGCGTTCAGGTTCTTCCTGGCGGGCTAGTGGTTAGGCAGTATCTGCCAGAAGGCATCAATAAGCGGCTCCTGCAGCCGCTTTTTTTGTGCGCATACGCCAAGCTCAAACGGCGTTTTTTCGTCGCTGCGCTCCAGAATCATCACGCGATTACGCACCGGTTCCGGGCTGTTCTCCAGGACCACTTCCGGCAGCAGTGCCACGCCGCAGCCCAGCGCCACCATTGACACCATCGCCTCATGCCCGCCAACCGTCGCGTAAATCGACGGGTTGCTGATCTTCTGGCGACGAAACCAGAGCTCAATACGTCGGCGCACCGGCCCCTGATCGGCCATGATAAAAGGCACCGTGGACCAGTCCGGTTTTTCCACCGACACCTGATTACGCACCGGGCAGGGTAACGCGGGGGCAATCAACACGACCGCCAGGTTCTCCAGCATTGAGAACGCGACAGCGCCTGGCAGGGTTTCGGGTTTCCCGGCAATGGCGAGATCCGCCTCGCCTGTCACCACTTTTTCCATTGCGTCGGCGGCATCACCGGTGGTGAGTTTAATTTCCACCGACGGTTGTTCTGCGCGAAAACGGTCAAGAATCGGCGGCAGATGGCTATAGGCCGCGGTCACGGAGCAGAAAATATGCAGCTCGCCGGACAGCGATGGCCCTTTCTGGTCAATGGTGTGTCGCAGCTGTTGATACTGCAGCAGCGTTTGTTGGGCAAAGACCCGTAACTCCTCACCGGCTTCCGTCAGGGTGACGGTGCGGTTGTCGCGTACAAACAGGGGCTGACCGAGGTCTTCCTCAAGGCGCTGGATCTGGCGCGAAAGCGTGGAGGGACTGACGTGCATCGCCCGGGCGCTGCGCCCAAAGTGACGGCTTTCCGCCAGATGCAGGAACATTTTCAGATCGCGTAAATCCACTGATTTCACTCCCCTTTTTACATTGCAAATATTGCAACGTGACGTTGTGAATATATCAATTTCCGCAATAAATTTCCTGTCATATAGTAAGTTCATTCTCGCAAAAGCGAACCGAACAATAAGCACAACAACACAACATCACGGAGTCCATTATGGCTAACTACTTTAATACACTGAATTTGCGCCAGCAGCTGGCGCAGCTGGGCAAATGCCGCTTTATGGCGCGCGACGAATTTGCCGATGGCGCGAGCTACCTTCAGGGTAAAAAAGTGGTCATCGTCGGCTGCGGCGCCCAGGGTCTCAACCAGGGCCTGAACATGCGTGACTCCGGTCTGGATATCTCCTACGCCCTGCGTAAAGAAGCGATTGCTGAGAAGCGTGCGTCCTGGCGCAAAGCGACCGAAAACGGTTTTAAAGTTGGTACCTACGAAGAACTTATCCCTCAGGCAGACCTGGTGGTTAACCTGACGCCAGACAAACAGCACTCTGACGTTGTGCGTTCCGTGCAGCCGCTGATGAAAGACGGGGCGGCGTTGGGTTACTCCCACGGCTTTAACATCGTTGAAGTCGGCGAGCAGATCCGTAAAGACATCACCGTTGTGATGGTGGCACCGAAGTGCCCGGGTACAGAAGTACGTGAAGAGTACAAACGTGGCTTCGGCGTGCCAACGCTTATCGCCGTTCACCCGGAAAACGATCCGAAAGGTGAAGGTATGGCGATCGCCAAAGCATGGGCTGCAGCAACGGGTGGCCACCGTGCGGGCGTTCTGGAATCGTCTTTCGTCGCGGAAGTTAAATCTGACCTGATGGGTGAGCAAACCATCCTGTGCGGTATGCTGCAGGCGGGCTCTCTGCTGTGCTTCGACAAGCTGGTGGAGGAGGGTACAGACCCGGCATACGCAGAAAAACTGATTCAGTTCGGCTGGGAAACGATCACCGAAGCGCTAAAGCAGGGCGGTATCACGCTGATGATGGACCGTCTGTCCAACCCGGCGAAACTGCGTGCTTACGCGCTGTCTGAACAGCTGAAAACGATCATGGCACCGCTGTTCCAGAAACATATGGACGACATTATCTCCGGCGAGTTCTCTTCCGGCATGATGGCGGACTGGGCTAACGACGATAAGAAACTGCTGACCTGGCGTGAAGAGACCGGTAAAACCGCTTTTGAAACCGCCCCACAGTTTGAAGGTAAAATCGGCGAGCAGGAGTACTTCGATAAAGGCGTTCTGATGATTGCGATGGTGAAAGCTGGCGTTGAGCTGGCGTTCGAAACCATGGTGGATTCCGGCATCATCGAAGAGTCTGCCTACTATGAATCACTGCACGAGCTGCCGCTGATAGCGAACACCATCGCCCGTAAGCGTCTGTACGAAATGAACGTGGTTATCTCTGATACCGCCGAGTACGGTAACTACCTGTTCTCTTACGCTTGCGTACCGCTGCTGAAAGAGTTCATGACGACCCTGCAGCCGGGCGATCTGGGCAAAGCGATTGCGGAAGGTGCAGTGGATAACGCGCAGCTGCGTGATGTAAACGAAGCCATTCGCGGCCATGAAATCGAGAAAGTGGGCCAGAAACTGCGTGGCTACATGACCGATATGAAACGTATCGCGGTAGCAGGTTAATACCCGGGCGGGCTGATGCCCTGACCTGACGAAACGTACAAGGCCTTCTCTCAGAGAAGGCCTTGCTGTTATTTGCGGTACAGAACCTTAATAACATGGTAGCCAAACTGCGTGTGCAGTGGGCCTGTGGGTTCCAGCACCGGGCAGGAAAAGACCACTTTATCGAACGCCGGAACCATTTGACCCTGACGGAATTCACCTAAATCACCGCCGCGTTTACCTGACGGACAAATAGAGTGTTTCTTCGCCAGCTTGCCGAAGTCGGCGCCGTTTTTGATCTGCTCGAGAAGATCCAGAGCCAGTTTTTCTTCTTTTACAAGGATATGCAGTGCTGCCGCGGTTTTTGCCATGATCGTGCCTTGAGTGGTATGGATTAGGCTCGCTATACTACCACGCTGTTATTCTCCCCTCCTGACTTTCATTGAGTGATCATTTATGCGTTTAAACCCCGGACAACAACAAGCCGTCGAATTTGTCACTGGACCCTGTCTGGTGCTGGCGGGCGCGGGATCCGGCAAAACGCGCGTCATCACCAATAAGATTGCCCACCTGATCCGCGGCTGCGGGTATCAGGCTCGCCACATCGCGGCGGTGACGTTTACTAACAAAGCAGCGCGCGAGATGAAAGAGCGTGTCGGCCAGACGCTGGGGCGTAAAGAGGCGCGCGGTCTGATGATTTCCACCTTCCATACGCTGGGGCTGGATATCATCAAACGTGAATACGCCGCGCTGGGGATGAAATCCAACTTCTCACTGTTCGACGATACCGACCAGGTGGCCCTGCTCAAGGAGCTCACCGAGGGGCTGATCGAAGATGATAAGGTTCTGCTGCAACAGCTGATCTCAACGATCTCCAACTGGAAAAACGATCTGATGACCCCGGCCCAGGCCGCGGCGATCGCCAAAGGCGAGCGGGATCGGATCTTCGCCCACTGCTACGGTCTGTACGATGCGCATATGAAAGCCTGTAACGTGCTGGATTTCGACGACCTGATCCTGCTTCCCACGCTACTGCTGCAGCGTAATGAAGAGGTGCGTGAGCGCTGGCAGAATAAAATCCGCTACCTGCTGGTGGATGAGTATCAGGACACCAATACCAGCCAGTATGAACTGGTGAAGCTGCTGGTGGGACAGCGCGCGCGTTTCACGGTGGTCGGTGATGACGATCAGTCCATTTACTCCTGGCGCGGTGCGCGTCCGCAAAACCTGGTCCTGCTGAGTAAAGATTTCCCGGCGCTGCAGGTGATCAAACTGGAGCAGAACTACCGTTCCTCCGGGCGTATCCTTAAAGCCGCGAATATCCTGATCGCCAACAACCCGCACGTGTTCGAAAAACGCCTGTTCTCCGAACTGGGTTACGGTACAGAGCTAAAAGTGCTCAGCGCCAACAATGAAGAGCACGAAGCGGAGCGGGTCACAGGCGAACTCATCGCCCACCACTTCGTCAATAAAACCGAATACAAAGATTACGCGATCCTCTATCGCGGCAACCACCAGTCACGCGTCTTTGAAAAGATGCTGATGCAAAACCGCATCCCGTACAAAATTTCAGGCGGAACCTCCTTCTTCTCGCGGCCCGAAATCAAAGATCTTCTGGCCTACCTGCGTGTGCTCACTAACCCGGATGATGACAGCGCGTTTCTGCGTATCGTGAATACCCCGAAACGAGAAATTGGCCCGGCGACGCTACAAAAGCTTGGCGAGTGGGCGATGACGCGTAATAAGAGTCTCTTTACCGCCAGCTTCGATATGGGGCTGAGTCAGACGCTCACCGGACGCGGCTACGATTCATTAACCCGCTTTACACACTGGCTTGGTGAAGTGCAGCGGCTGGCAGAGCGCGAACCTATCGCCGCCGTGCGCGACCTTATCCACGGTATCGACTACGAGTCCTGGCTGTATGAAACCTCCGCCAGTCCGAAAGCGGCCGAGATGCGCATGAAAAACGTTAACCAGCTGTTCAGCTGGATGACTGAAATGCTGGAAGGTTCGGAGATTGATGAACCGATGACCCTGACGCAGGTGGTTACCCGCTTTACCCTGCGCGATATGATGGAGCGCGGCGAGAGCGAAGAAGAGGCCGATCAGGTTCAACTGATGACGCTGCATGCGTCAAAAGGTCTGGAATTCCCGTATGTCTATCTGGTTGGCATGGAAGAGGGGTTACTGCCGCACCAGAGCAGCATTGATGAAGATAACGTCGATGAGGAGCGCCGTCTGGCCTATGTTGGCATCACGCGCGCTCAGAAAGAGCTGACCTTCACGCTGTGCAAAGAGCGTAGACAATATGGTGAACTGGTGCGCCCGGAGCCGAGCCGTTTCCTGCTGGAACTTCCGCAGGACGACCTCATCTGGGAGCAGGAGCGTAAAGTGATTACGGCTGAAGAGCGGATGCATAAGGGGCAGGCGAACGTCGCTAACATCCGCGCCATGCTGGCGAAAGCCAAAGAGAAGGGGTAGGTTGTTACACGCCCGGCAAGCGTAGCGTTACCGGGCATGTCCGCCCTGTTATTTCACCTCAAGCACCCAGTGTACGTAGCTCTGCCACTGACACTCCTGCTCGACCATCTCCGCCCCAAGCGGATGATTATCCAGCCAGTTTTCCGGCAACGTCAGCGACAGTTTTTCGTCATCCGCCACCAGATTGAGTGCCGGCAGAAAATCATCGCGGCGGCGGCTGGCAAACAGAATAGCCAGACGCAGCAGGCGGCACATATGCTCGGCTACGCGCGGCGGTACGGCATTTTGCTGATGCAAAGAGGAGAGGTCAACGGCATTGGTCTGGTTCAGCAGCAGCGTTGCCAGCAACTTTTTCTGCGCAGGGGTATAGCCAGGTAAATCGAGGTTACGTACCAGATAAGCGGCATGAGCCGGGGCCTGTTTAAAATCAATGCTCAGCCCGATTTCATGTAGTGCACAGGCACTTAGCAGCAGATCACGACTCAAAGGGTCCAGATCCCAGGCGTTAGCCACATGATCGGCGAAGCGTGACGCCAGCTGTGCCACGCGACCTGCCTGATCGATATCAACCAGGAAACGACGCTGCACGTTTCGCAGGGTACGGCTGCGAATGTCCTGATCGACCGACAGGTGCAACATCCCGTAGACCAGACCTTCACGCAGCGCGCCACCCGCCAGCGTCATACATTTGATGTTCAGCTCGGTGAAAATGGCGATCAGGATCGCGAGCCCGCTCGGGAATACCAGCGCGCGTTCAAGCGTCAGGCCTTCAATTTCCAGCTCTTCCAGACGCCCGCACTGAATGGCCCGCTGTTTAAGCTGCTGAAGCTTGGCAAGCGTGATCCGCTCATCCATGCCCTGCGCCATCATAATTTCCTGCAATGCCTGCACGGTACCGGAGGCCCCCACGCAGACTTTCCAGCCGTGGTAGCGCAGTTCGTCCATCACCGGGCGTAACACCTCGCGTGCGGCAGTTTCCGCCTCGTCGAAGTTCTCCTGACCCAGATTGCGGTCAGTAAAGTAGCGCTCAAGCCAGGTTACGCAACCCATCGACAGGCTGAATAGCGACGTTGCCTGCGCACCGGTGCCGGTCACGAGTTCGGTACTGGCGCCCCCGATATCCACAACCAGACGACGATCGTCGCCTCCCGTGGTGTGCGCAACGCCCTGATAAATCAGGCGCGCTTCTTCTTCACCGCTGATAACCTGCACCGGACAACCGAGAATTTCCTGCGCTTTGGCAATAAAATCCACGGCGTTAACCGCCAGGCGGAGTGTTGCAGTGGCGACGACGGTGATTTGGGAATGCGGGATATCCTGCAGACGCTCTGCAAAGAGTCGCAGGCACTGCCAGCCACGTTCCATGGCTTCAGGAGAGAGGTGATTATCGCTGCTCAGGCCCGCCGCGAGGCGGACCTTGCGCTTAATGCGCGTCAGCGTTTGTATGCTTCCCGCCACCTCGCGCACAACCAGCATATGAAAACTATTCGAACCGAGATCAATTGCCGCATAAAGCGAGGTGGAGCTGAGCATAATTTTTTAACCTGAGCGACGACGATTACGCGGCGCGCCAGATCGACGCGGGCCATTGCCGGAGCGGGCGCGGGTAAGGCGCTTAGCCGGCGGCAGTTCGCTTAATAGCGCATCCGGGTTGTACTTACTCACCGGAATAGAATGGCCGATGTACGTCTCAATCGCCGGCAGGTTCAGCGCATACTCTTCACACGCGAGGCTGATAGAGTGGCCGCTTGCACCCGCACGACCGGTACGACCGATACGGTGTACATAGTCTTCGCAGTCATCCGGCAGGTCATAGTTAAAGACGTGCGTAACGGCTGGAATGTGCAGGCCGCGCGCTGCGACGTCGGTGGCGACCAGAATATCGAGATCGCCACGGGTGAATTCTTCAAGAATACGCAGGCGTTTTTTCTGCGCAACATCGCCCGTCAGCAGGCCAACACGGTGACCGTCTGCCGCCAGATGGCCCCAGATATCTTCACAGCGGTGCTTGGTGTTCGCGAAGATAATGGCGCGGTCTGGCCACTCTTCTTCGATCAGCGTTTGCAGCAAACGCATTTTCTCTTCATTGGAAGGATAGAAGAGTTCTTCTTTGATACGGTGGCCGGTTTTCTGCTCGGGTTCCACTTCCACATATTCGGCGTTGTTCATCTGCTCGAATGCCAGTTCGCGTACGCGATACGACAGGGTCGCAGAGAACAGCATGTTGAGGCGCTGATTCGCGGGTGGCATGCGGCGGAACAGCCAGCGGATATCTTTAATGAAGCCCAGATCGTACATACGATCAGCTTCATCCAGCACCACAACCTGGATGGCACCAAGGTTAATGTGGTTCTGTTTTGCGTAGTCGATAAGACGGCCGGTGGTACCGATCAGGATATCCACACCGCTTTCCAGCACTTTCAGCTGCTTATCGTAACCATCGCCGCCATAAGCCAGGCCGATTTTCAGGCCCGTAGCCTGCATCAGGGGTTCAGCGTCTGCGTGGATCTGTACCGCCAGTTCTCGCGTCGGGGCCATAATTAGCGCGCGCGGCTGGTTAACTTTGCGGTCTGCAATCGCTGGATGAGAAAGTAAATAATGAAACGTTGACGTTAAAAACGCCATCGTTTTGCCAGTACCGGTTTGCGCCTGTCCTGCTACGTCACGTCCCGCCAGCGTCAGCGGCAGGGCGAGAGCCTGAATGGGCGTGCAGTTATGAAACCCTTTATTTTCAAGGGCTTCGATCACTTTTGGGTGCAGGGCGAAGTCGGAAAACTTCTGTTCTGTTAAATGTGTTTTGCTCATAGTGTGGTAGAATATCAGCTTACTATTGCTTTACGAAAGCGTATCCGGTGAAATAAAGTCAACCTTTAGTTGGTTAATGCGACATCAACACGTCGTTGATGAGGGCGAAACCAACGCACCAGGCTTATTCCTGTGGAGTTATATATGAGCGATAAAATTATTCACCTGACTGACGACAGTTTTGACACGGACGTACTTAAGGCTGACGGGCTGACACTCGTCGATTTCTGGGCTGAATGGTGTGGTCCTTGCAAAATGATCGCCCCGATTCTGGATGAGATCGCTGACGAATATCAGGGCAAACTGACCGTTGCCAAGCTGAACATCGACCAGAACCCGGGCACCGCACCAAAATACGGTATCCGTGGCATTCCGACCCTGCTGCTGTTCAAAAACGGCGAAGTGGCAGCGACCAAAGTGGGCGCACTGTCCAAAGGTCAACTGAAAGAGTTCCTCGACGCTAACCTGGCGTAAGGTTTCTTTGCTGCGCGTCCAGAGCGCCTAAATTATGTGGAACTCTGGACGCCCGGCTGAAGTCGTGCTAAGTTAGCTATGACTTCGTTTTAAACATATCTTGTTGTTTGAATCTTGTTTTACCCGATACTTCCCGTTGTTGACACAAACAGTGCGTGAAGTTGCTAAATTCCGGGCTTGTCACTCAATCCGTCTTGTCGTTTCAGTTCTGCGTTTTTTCCCTGTGACCAGACAGCGAACAGACATGAGTTGATGGCCGCTAAACAGGCATGGATGACCCTGCCATACCATTCACAACATTAAGTTCGAGTATCACCCCGAGTTTAAGAACCCACACCATTATGAATCTTACCGAATTAAAGAATACGCCGGTTTCTGAGCTGATCACTCTCGGCGAAAATATGGGGCTGGAAAACCAGGCTCGTATGCGCAAGCAGGACATCATTTTCGCCATCCTGAAGCAGCACGCTAAGAGTGGCGAAGATATCTTTGGCGACGGTGTGCTGGAGATATTGCAAGACGGATTTGGTTTCCTCCGCTCTGCAGACAGCTCCTACCTCGCCGGCCCTGACGACATCTACGTATCCCCTAGCCAAATCCGCCGTTTCAACCTCCGCACTGGTGACACCATTTCAGGTAAGATTCGTCCTCCAAAAGAGGGTGAACGCTACTTTGCGCTGTTGAAAGTGAATGAAGTTAACTTCGACAAACCGGAAAACTCCCGTAATAAGATCCTGTTTGAGAACTTAACGCCGCTGCACGCGAACTCTCGCCTGCGCATGGAGCGTGGTAACGGCTCAACTGAAGATTTAACCGCTCGCGTCCTGGATCTGGCATCGCCAATCGGTCGTGGACAGCGTGGTCTGATCGTCGCACCGCCAAAAGCGGGTAAAACCATGCTGCTGCAGAATATCGCGCAGAGCATCGCTTATAACCATCCAGACTGCGTACTGATGGTACTGCTGATTGACGAACGTCCGGAAGAAGTGACCGAGATGCAGCGTCTGGTTAAAGGTGAAGTGGTTGCTTCTACCTTTGACGAACCCGCATCTCGCCACGTTCAGGTTGCGGAAATGGTTATCGAGAAGGCGAAACGCCTGGTTGAACACAAGAAAGACGTTATCATCCTGCTCGACTCCATCACCCGTCTGGCGCGTGCCTACAACACCGTCGTTCCAGCTTCCGGTAAAGTGCTGACGGGGGGTGTGGACGCTAACGCCCTGCATCGTCCAAAACGCTTCTTCGGTGCGGCACGTAACGTGGAAGAGGGCGGCAGCCTGACCATCATCGCTACGGCGCTGATCGATACGGGTTCCAAAATGGACGAAGTTATTTACGAAGAGTTTAAAGGTACAGGTAACATGGAACTGCACCTCTCTCGTAAAATTGCTGAGAAACGCGTCTTCCCGGCTATCGACTACAACCGTTCCGGTACCCGTAAAGAAGAGCTGCTCACCACCCAGGAAGAGCTGCAGAAAATGTGGATCCTGCGCAAAATCATCCATCCAATGGGTGAAATCGACGCAATGGAGTTCCTCATTAACAAACTGGCGATGACCAAAACTAACGACGATTTCTTCGATATGATGAAACGCTCGTAACGCAAATAAAGCCAGCAAGCGCCACGTTTTTACGTGGCGTTTTTCTTTTATGGCTTATACGCTATTAATGCAGACTCCCATTTCAGACCAGTCAGTGCGACAATAAGACTGTTTGTGCAGTTAACGAAATAATTGATTGAAAAATATACAAAGGGAGTTGTAAGAAGCCTTCTTTATTACTTCTGAGGCAGGGGCTTCATGGTTATACTTCCGGGACTAACTTTTGTTGAGAGCAATCCATTGTGAATCTACTCACCGCCGTTACTGAGCTAATCAGTATTTTTTTATTCACAACCTGTTTTTTGTTCATCGCGCGTAAGGTGGCCAAAAGAATAGGGTTGGTGGATAAGCCTAATTTTCGTAAACGTCATCAGGGACTTATTCCTCTGGTTGGAGGGATTTCTGTTTACGCTGGTATCTGTTTCACGTTTGGTATTGCGGATTATTATATTCCACACGCCGCCCTCTACCTTGCCTGCGCCGGTGTCCTGGTGTTAGTCGGGGCGCTGGATGATCGGTTCGATATCGCGGTAAAAATTCGCGCCACCGTCCAGGCCGCCATTGGCGTTATCATGATGGTCGTTGGTGGGCTATATCTGAGAAGCCTCGGTTATGTGTTCGGACCCTGGGAGTTAGTACTGGGGCCCTTTGGCTTCTTCCTGACACTGTTTGCCGTCTGGGCGGCGATAAATGCTTTCAACATGGTGGATGGTATTGACGGCCTGCTCGGTGGATTGTCGTCGGTTTCGTTTGCCGCAATCGGCATCATTTTATGGTTCGATGGTCAGTACAGCCTGTCGATGTGGTGTTTTGCCATGATTGCCGCCATTCTGCCTTATATCCTCTTAAATCTCGGTGCGCTCGGTCGTCGCTATAAAGTGTTTATGGGTGATGCGGGCAGTACGCTGATCGGCTTTACCGTTATCTGGATTTTGCTGGAGACTACTCAGGGTAAAACCCACCCGATTAGCCCGGTAACAGCGCTGTGGATTATTGCCATTCCGCTAATGGATATGGTGGCGATTATGTATCGTCGTCTGCGTAAAGGAATGAGTCCTTTCTCTCCCGATCGCCAGCATATTCACCATCTCATCATGCGTGCCGGTTTTACTTCACGTCAGGCGTTTGTGCTGATTACCCTGGCTGCCGCTATTCTGGCCGCAATTGGGGTGGCTGCGGAATATGCTCATTTCATCCCTGAATGGGTCATGTTGGTATTATTCTTGCTAGCGTTTTTCCTGTACGGCTACTGCATTAAGCGCGCATGGAAAGTGGCGCGGTTTATTAAACGTCTTAAACGCAGGATGCGTCGCAACAGTGGCAACAATACAACATTAACTAAGTAAAACCGGGACTATGATGACTCAACCGTTGGCGGGAGCGAAATCAGTGGTAACTGAGAATGAGCTGGATATTCGGGGTTTGTTTCGCGTGTTGTGGGCAGGCAAACTTTGGATTGCGGGGATCGCGCTGGGGTTTGCATTGTTAGCGCTGGCCTACACCTTCTTTGCAAAACAAGAGTGGAGCGCTACGGCAATCACAGATAAACCAACGGTTAATATGCTCGGGGGGTTCTATTCCCAGCAGCAGTTCCTGCGTAACCTGGACATCAAAGCCAATCTGGCCACCCCTGATCAGGCTTCCGTCATGGATGAGGCCTATAAAGAGTTTGTGATGCAGCTGGCTTCCTGGGATACGCGCCGTGATTTCTGGAGCCAGACGGATTATTACAAGCAACGGATGGTGGGCAACAGTAAAGCCGATGCCGCGCTGCTGGATGACATGATTAACAACATTCAGTTTATGCCGGGAGATGCGCTGCGTAACGTCAACGACAGCGTCAAGCTGATTGCCGAAACCGCGCCGGATGCCAATAACCTGTTGCGCCAGTACGTTGCCTTTGCCAGCCAGCGTGCGGCAAGCCACCTGAATGAAGAGCTGAAAGGTGCCTGGGCTGCCCGTACTATCCAGATGAAAGCGCAGGTTAAACGTCAGGAAGAGGTGGCTAGAGCCATCTTCGCCCGCCGTGTACACAATATTGAGCAGGCGCTAAAAATTGCCGAACAGCACAATATTTCCCGCACTGAGACGGACGTGCCGGCAGATGAACTGCCTGATTCAGAAATGTTCCTTCTCGGGCGCCCAATGCTGCAGGCTCGACTGGAAAACCTCCAGGCCGTTGGCCCTGATTTTGACCTCGACTACGATCAAAACCGCGCGATGCTGAACACCCTGAATGTCGGTCCAACAATGGACCCGCGTTTTCAGACCTATCGTTATTTGCGAACGCCTGAAGAACCTGTAAAACGCGATAGTCCGCGCCGCGCATTCCTGATGATCATGTGGGGGATTGTGGGTGCACTGACTGGCGCAGGCGTGGCGTTAACGCGTCGTCGCACTAACTAAGAACGCCGTCTACGATGAAGGCTGCAGCCTTCATCGTTTAATCGAAGAGAATCGATGTGAAAGTACTTACCGTATTTGGCACCAGGCCGGAGGCCATTAAGATGGCACCTCTGGTTCATGCGCTGGCCAGTGATCCTGATATTGAAGCGAAAGTGTGCGTCACTGCCCAACACCGTGAGATGCTCGATCAGGTCTTAACTCTCTTTTCTATCGTCCCGGATTACGATCTCAATATTATGAAACCGGGGCAGGGGTTAACGGAGATAACCTGCCGTATTCTGCAAGAGCTCAAGCCGATTCTGGAGTCCTTCAAACCTGACGTGGTTCTGGTGCATGGCGATACCACCACCACGGTGGCAACCAGCCTGGCTGCGTTTTACCAGCGAATTCCTGTCGGCCACGTTGAGGCGGGTCTGCGTACCGGCAACCTTTATTCGCCGTGGCCCGAAGAGGCCAACCGCACGCTCACCGGCCATCTGGCGATGTACCATTTTGCGCCCACCGAAAATTCACGACAGAACCTGTTGCGTGAAAATATTGCCGACAACAAAATCTTTGTCACCGGGAATACGGTGATTGATGCCCTGATTTGGGTTCGTGACCGCGTGCTGTCAAACAACGATCTTCAGAAAGAACTCGCCGCACGCTACCCCTTCCTGAACAATGGCAAAAAAACCATTCTGGTCACCGGCCACCGTCGCGAGAGCTTTGGACGCGGCTTTGAGCAAATCTGTCATGCCCTGGCGGAAATCGCCGCGCAGAATCAGGATGTGCAGATTGTCTACCCGGTGCACCTTAATCCTAACGTCAGCGAGCCGGTCAACCGTATCCTTGGGCATATAGAAAACGTCCTGCTGATTGAACCGCAGGACTATTTGCCGTTTGTCTGGCTGATGAACCACGCCTGGCTGATCCTGACCGATTCCGGTGGTATTCAGGAAGAGGCGCCGTCTCTCGGCAAGCCTGTGCTGGTCATGCGTGAAACGACTGAACGCCCAGAAGCGGTGAAAGCGGGCACGGTACGTCTGGTCGGCACCAATGCACAGCTGATCGTCGAAGAGGTGACGCGCCTGCTGCACGACGACGAAGAGTATCAGGCGATGAGCCGGGCCCATAACCCGTATGGCGATGGGCAGGCTTGTGGCCGTATTTTGCATGCACTTAAACACAATCAGGTATCGCTATGAGTTTTACTACCATCTCTGTCATTGGTCTCGGCTACATTGGCTTGCCCACAGCGGCAGCGTTTGCCTCCCGCCAAAAACAGGTTGTGGGCGTGGATATCAACGTGCATGCGGTGGAAACCATTAACCGTGGCGAAATTCATATCGTGGAGCCCGATCTCGGTCGCGTGGTGAAAGAGGCGGTTGATGGCGGTTTCCTGCGTGCCAGCACGACGCCGGTCGAGGCGGATGCATATCTTATTGCGGTGCCAACCCCCTTTAAAGGCGACCATGAGCCCGACATGGCTTACGTCGAAGCGGCGGCAAAATCGATTGCACCGGTCCTGAAAAAAGGGGCTCTGATGATCCTGGAGTCCACTTCGCCCGTCGGTGCTACCGAACAGATGGCGCAGTGGCTGGCGCAAGCCCGACCTGACTTACGCTTCCCGCAGCAGGCGGGCGAGGAGGCTGATATCAATATTGCTTACTGCCCTGAGCGCGTGCTGCCAGGTCAGGTGATGGTAGAGCTGATTAAAAACGATCGCGTGATCGGCGGCATGACGCCAGTCTGTTCTGCACGCGCCAGCGCGCTTTACAAGATTTTCCTTGAAGGCGAGTGCGTGGTGACCAACTCCCGCACCGCCGAAATGTGCAAGCTCACGGAAAACAGTTTCCGGGACGTGAATATCGCCTTCGCGAATGAACTGTCGCTGATTTGCGCCGATCAGGGGATTAACGTCTGGGAGTTGATTAGCCTGGCGAATCGCCATCCGCGCGTGAATATCCTCCAGCCTGGCCCGGGCGTGGGCGGTCACTGTATCGCTGTCGACCCGTGGTTTATTGTGGCGCAAAACCCGGCGCAGGCCCGCCTGATCCGCACCGCGCGTGAAGTGAATGACAGCAAGCCACACTGGGTGCTCAGTCAGGTGAAAGCCACCGTAGCGGACTGTCTGGCTGAGAGCGGCAAACGCGCCAGTGAGCTGAAAATTGCCTGCTTTGGTCTGGCATTCAAACCGAATATTGACGACTTACGCGAAAGCCCGGCGATGGAGATTGCAGAGATGATCGCTGGCTGGCACACCGGCGAAACGCTGGTGGTTGAACCTAATATTCATGAACTGCCGGCAAAACTGGCGGGCCACTGTACGTTGACCGCGCTGGATGAGGCGCTGGCGACGGCGGATGTGCTGGTGCTGCTGGTGGATCATAAAGAATTTAAAGCGACGTCCGGTGATGCCGTACGCCAACAGTACGTGGTTGATACGAAAGGTGTCTGGCGTTGAGCCACCTGAAGGGGGTTCTCGAGTCCCTTGAGTGGGAGAGTGCCTTTTTTGGTCTGCCATCAGCCATCGTGCGCCTGCGCGACGATGCGCCGGTTCTGACTGACGCCGACTTCACCGCCTGGCCGCGGGTGCAGGCCCGGATCCCCGCAGACCGTGCCGACCTGCTCGATGCGCTCCAGCAACAAGGTTTTCAGCTGGTTGAAGGCGAGGTTGATCTGTCCCTTACGCTCGCCCGCCATGATTCGCCCGGTGCGGAAGTGGCAACGGAGCAGGATATCCCTGCGCTGCGTCAGATGGCGGCGCAGGCGTTTGCCCGGAGCCGTTTTCGCGCACCGTGGTATGCACCGGACGACAGTGGGCGTTTCTACGCCCAGTGGGTTGAGAACGCGGTAAAAGGCACCTTTGACCATGTGTGCCTGGTGTTTCGCACTGCAGACGGCCAGATTGAGGGATTTGTCTCGCTTCGTAAGCTCAACGCGAACGAGGGGCGTATTGGTTTATTAGCCGGGCGCGGCATGGGCGAAAAACTCATGCAGGCGGCGCTTCACTGGGCGCAGCAGCAACAGCTTTTGACTCTGCGGGTGGCAACCCAGATGGGCAACACCGCCGCGCTTAAACGTTATATCGCGAGTGGTGCCAACATCGACGCCACCGCTTACTGGTTATACAGGTGACAAGATGATTCCATTTAACGCACCACCCGTCGTGGGCACCGAACTCGACTATATGCAGTCTGCTATGGGCAGCGGCAAACTCTGTGGTGACGGTGGTTTTACCCGTCGCTGCCAGCAGTGGATGGAGCAGCGGTTTCACAGCGCTAAAGTCCTGCTGACCCCGTCCTGTACCGCATCGCTGGAAATGGCGGCGTTGCTGCTGGATATCCAGCCGGGCGATGAAGTGATCATGCCGAGCTATACCTTCGTTTCTACGGCGAATGCCTTTGTCCTGCGTGGTGCGAAAATCGTCTTTGTGGATATTCGCCCGGATACCATGAACATTGATGAGACGCTGATTGAAGCGGCAATCACGGACAAAACGCGCGCGATTGTGCCGGTTCACTACGCGGGTGTGGCGTGTGAGATGGACACCATCATGGCGATCGCCAAAAAACATGACCTGTTCGTGGTTGAAGATGCCGCTCAGGGCGTGATGTCGACCTATAAAGGGCGAGCGCTGGGAACGATCGGCCATATCGGCTGCTTTAGCTTCCACGAAACCAAAAACTATACCGCCGGTGGCGAAGGTGGTGCGACGCTGATTAACGACCGTGCGCTGGTCGAGCGCGCGGAAGTGATCCGTGAAAAAGGCACCAACCGCAGCCAGTTCTTCCGGGGGCAGGTAGACAAATATACCTGGCGCGATATTGGCTCAAGCTATCTGATGGCCGATCTGCAGGCGGCATACCTGTGGGCGCAGCTGGAGGCAGCGGACCGCATTAATCTTCAGCGCTTGTCCCTGTGGCAAACTTATTACGACGCGCTGCAACCGCTGGCCCAAGCCGGGCGAATTGAGCTGCCGACCCTTCCGGCTGATTGCGTCCATAATGCCCATATGTTCTATATCAAACTGCGCGATAACGACGATCGCAGCAAGTTGATTGCCTGGCTAAAAGAAGCCGAAATTCTGGCGGTGTTCCACTATATCCCGCTGCATTCCAGCCCGGCAGGAGAGGCATTTGGGGTATTCGCGGGTGAAGATCGCTACACCACGAAAGAAAGTGAGCGTTTGCTTCGTTTGCCACTGTTCTACAACCTCGCGCCTGTTAACCAGCGTACGGTGATTAACACCCTTCTGAGTTATTTCGGCTGATATGTCTCTGGCAAAAGCATCGGTGTGGACCGCCGCGTCCACACTTGTCAAAATTGGCGCCGGGCTACTGGTCGTCAAGCTGCTGGCCGTCTCATTCGGCCCTTCAGGCGTCGGGCTGGCAGGCAATTTCCGTCAGCTTGTGACCGTCCTTGGGGTACTGGCCGGCGCAGGGATTTTCAACGGCGTCACGAAATACGTTGCGCAGTACCATGATGATGCGGCCCAGCTTCGCCGTGTTGTCGGTACATCCTCGGCGATGGTCACCGGCTTTTCGACCCTGATGGCGGTTATTTTCCTGCTGGCAGCGGCACCCATAAGCCAGGGGTTATTTGGTCACACCCATTATCAGGGGCTGGTTCGTCTGGTCGCGCTGGTTCAGCTGGGCATTGCCTGGGCTAATCTGCTGCTGGCGCTGATGAAAGGCTTTCGTGATGCGGCCGGGAACGCACTGGCGTTAATCCTCGGCAGCATCATCGGCGTGATTGCCTACTATTTTTGTTATCGGCTGGGCGGCTATGAAGGCGCGTTGCTGGGGCTGGCGCTGGTACCGGCATTAGTGGTCGTTCCGGCGGCGTTCATGCTAATGCGTCGGGGCACCATTCCGTTGAGTTACCTGAAACCTCAATGGGACAAGGTGCTGGCAAGCCAGCTGGGAAAATTTACCCTGATGGCGCTCATCACCTCCGTCACGCTCCCCGTCGCCTATGTGATGATGCGAAACCTGCTGGCGGCGCATTACAGCTGGGACGAAGTTGGGATTTGGCAAGGGGTGAGCAGTATTTCCGATGCCTACCTCCAATTTATAACGGCTTCCTTTAGCGTCTATTTGCTGCCAACCTTATCGCGCCTGACCTCCAGGCAGGATATCACGCGCGAAATTTCCCGCTCACTGCGGTTTGTCCTTCCCGCCGTTGCGGCAGCCAGTTTAACCGTATGGCTATTGCGCGATGTCGCCATCTGGCTGCTCTTCTCCGCGAAGTTTACCGCCATGCGCGATCTGTTTGCCTGGCAACTGGTGGGCGATGTACTGAAAGTGGGGGCTTACGTTTTTGGTTATCTGGTGATTGCGAAAGCCTCGCTACGGTTGTATATCCTGGCGGAAATCAGCCAGTTTGCATTACTGACCGCATTCTCACACTGGTTGATCCCGGCACACGGTGCGCTGGGGGCAGCTCAGGCCTATATGGCAACCTATATCGTTTATTTCGCTGCCTGTTGCGGCGTATTTTTACTTTGGCGTAAACGCGCATGACTGCACTGATTCACATACTGGGATCGGATATCCCACACCATAACCAGACCGTGTTACGGTTCTTCAATGATGAACTGGCATCGGGGGATCCCGACGCTCGTGAGTTTATGGTTGCCGGTCAGGATAATGGCCTGAGCGTGGCGTGTCCGGCGCTGACTCTCTCTTTCTGGCCGGACAAGGCTGCGCTGGCGAAGGCGGTTGTTGCCAAAGCCAAAGCGGATCGTGAGCAACGTTTCTTTTTCCATGGGCAGTTTAATACCGGCCTGTGGCTGGCGCTCCTGAGCGGGGGGATCAAACCTTCGCAGTGCAGCTGGCATATCTGGGGAGCCGATCTCTACGAAGTCTCCAGCGGCTGGAAATTCCGTCTTTTCTACCCGTTGCGGCGCATGGCGCAGGGGCGTGTGGGATGCGTTTTCGCGACCCGTGGCGATCTCAATTATTTTGCTAAACGCCACCCTGACGTACGCGGTGAGCTACTCTATTTCCCGACCCGAATGAACCCGGCGCTGAACAACATGGCGAATGATACGCCGCGCGAGGGTAAACTGACGATTCTGGTGGGTAATTCAGGCGATCGCAGCAATGAACATCTTGCCGCGCTCAGGGCGGTACATCAGCAGTTTGGCGACACCGTCAATGTGATTGTGCCGATGGGGTATCCGGCCAATAACGATGCCTATATCAATGAGGTCCGCCAGCAGGCACTCGCGTTATTTAGCGCCGCGAATGTGCACATTCTCCACGATAAGCTGGGATTTGATGAGTATCTTGCGCTGCTGCGTCGGTGCGATCTGGGCTATTTCATCTTTGCGCGTCAGCAAGGAATTGGCACGCTGTGTCTGCTGATTCAGGCGGGTGTGCCCTGCGTACTCAATCGCGAAAACCCGTTCTGGCAGGACATGGCGGAGCAGCATCTGCCGGTGCTGTTTACTTCCGATGTGCTTAACGAAGAGGTGGTCCGCGAAGCGCAGAGACAACTGGCGCTGGTGGACAAAAGTGCCATCGACTTCTTTAGCCCGAACTACCTCACGCCGTGGCACCGCGCGCTGCGTATCGCTGCAGGAGACAAATCATGAGCCAGTTGCAATTCAGCGGCTTACTGATCGTTTGGCTTCTGAGCACTTTATTCATCGCCACGCTCACCTGGTTCGAGTTTCGCCGGGTGCGTTTTAACTTTAACGTCTTCTTCTCGTTACTGTTTCTTCTGACCTTCTTTTTCGGATTCCCGCTGACCAGCATTCTGGTCTTCCGGTTTGACGTGAGCGTTGCCCCACCCGAGATCCTGCTCCAGGCGATCCTGGCAGCGACCTGCTTCTACGCCGTCTATTACGCCACCTATAAAACGCGCCTGCGTTCAGCGCAATCCACCGCGCCGCGCCGGGCGCTCTTCACCATGAACCGGGTGGAGACGCACCTGACGTGGGTGATGCTGATGACGATCGCGCTGGTAAGCGTGGGTATCTTCTTCATGCACAATGGTTTTCTACTGTTCAAGCTCCAGTCCTACAGCCAGATTTTTTCTGCCGAAGTGTCGGGCGTGGCGCTTAAGCGCTTCTTCTACTTCTTCATTCCGGCGATGCTGGTGATCTTTTTCCTGCGTCAGGACAGCAAAGCCTGGCTGTTTTTCCTGGTGAGTACCGTCGCCTTCGGTTTCCTGACCTACATGATTGTGGGAGGGACGCGTGCAAACATCATCATCGCTTTCGCAATCTTCCTGTTTATCGGCATCATCCGCGGGTGGATCTCTTTATGGATGCTGGTGGCTGCTGGGGTGTTTGGCATTGTTGGTATGTTCTGGCTTGCCCTGAAGCGCTACGGGCTCAACGTAGCCGGTGACGAGGCGTTTTACACATTCCTCTATCTCACGCGCGACACCTTCTCGCCGTGGGAAAACCTGGCGTTGTTGCTGCAAAACTACGACAAAATCGATTTCCAGGGCCTTGCGCCTATTGTGCGCGACTTTTATGTCTTTATCCCAACCTGGCTGTGGCCAGACCGCCCCGGCGTCGTACTCAACACGGCAAACTATTTTACCTGGGAAGTGCTGAACAACCACTCAGGCCTTGCGATCTCACCTACGTTGATTGGCTCGCTGGTGGTGATGGGGGGAAGCTGGTTTATCCTGCCGGGGGCGGTGGTGGTGGGGCTGATCATCAAGTGGTTTGACTGGCTCTACGTGCGCGGCAATGAAGAAACAAACCGCTATAAGGCGGCTATTTTGCACAGTTTCTGCTTTGGTGCCATTTTCAATATGATCGTTCTGGCGCGTGAAGGGCTGGATTCATTCGTGTCGCGCGTAGTTTTCTTCATGGTCGTTTTTGGCATCTGCCTGTTACTGGCCAAACTGTTGTACTGGCTGTTTGACAGTGCAGGGCTTGTGCATAAGCGCGAGCCGCAGGGCAGCACAACGCTGTCGCAAGTGTGAGTAGGGAAAGTCATGACGGATAAAACTTCTGCACCGCGCTATACGCTGCGCGGTCTGCAGCTTATTGGCTGGCGCGATATGCAACACGCGCTGGATTTTCTGTTCGCTGGTGGTCAGATGAAATCCGGTACGCTGGTCGCCATCAATGCGGAAAAGATGCTGGCGGTGGAAGACAACGTCGAAGTGAGAAGCCTGATAGAAGCGGCTGAATTTAAATATGCCGACGGTATCAGCGTGGTGCGTTCAATCCGCAAAAAGTATCCTGGCGCTAATGTATCTCGCGTGGCAGGGGCCGATCTCTGGGAGCAACTGATGGCACGCGCAGGGGCGGAAGGCACGCCGGTATTCCTGATTGGCGGTAAGCCGGAGGTACTGGCGCAGACCGAAGCGAAATTGCGCAGTCAATGGAATGTTAACATCGTGGGCAGCCAGGATGGCTACTTCAAACCAGAGGCCCGGCAGGCGCTGTTTGAACGCGTTCGCGACAGTGGAGCGAAAATCATCACCGTGGCGATGGGCTCCCCACGCCAGGAGATCCTGATGCGTGACTGCCGTCAGGTGTGTCCGGATGCCCTTTATATGGGCGTTGGCGGAACGTATGACGTCTTTACCGGCCATGTTAAGCGTGCGCCCAAAGTCTGGCAAAACCTGGGGCTGGAGTGGCTGTACCGCCTGCTATCTCAGCCGACGCGGATTACACGACAGATCCGTCTGCTTCGCTACCTTACCTGGCACTACACCGGGAAAATGTAATCAAAATGTAGCGCGATATGCTGTTCGCGCTGCAACTCCCCTGCAAAACTGCTGCGAATCTGTGCAATGCATTCATTTTTTTTATGCATCGTTTGCCATTTGCCGCATTTTAAGAAACCATTCGCCCCGTATTTTAGTACCCCTAAAAAACAATACCCGGCCTTAAGTCGGGAAACAGCAAACACAATCGAGGATCTATGGCAGAGAAAAAACCGGAGCTACAGCGTGGGCTGGAGGCTCGTCATATTGAACTGATAGCGCTGGGCGGCACTATCGGCGTGGGCCTGTTTATGGGCTCCGCAAGCACGCTCAAATGGGCAGGACCTTCGGTCTTGCTGGCTTATATCATTGCGGGATTGTTCGTTTTCTTCATCATGCGTTCGATGGGCGAAATGCTCTTCATGGAGCCCGTCACGGGTTCCTTCGCCGTTTACGCGCACCGATATATGAGCCCGTTCTTTGGCTACCTGACGGCCTGGTCATACTGGTTTATGTGGATGGCGGTTGGCATCTCTGAAATCACGGCGATAGGGGTCTATGTACAGTTCTGGTTCCCGGACATGGTCCAGTGGATACCGGCGCTGATTGCCGTGGGGCTGGTGGCACTGGCAAACCTTGCTGCCGTTCGTCTTTATGGTGAAATCGAATTCTGGTTTGCGATGATCAAAGTCACCACCATCATCGTGATGATTGTGGTCGGGCTGGGCGTTATCTTCTTCGGCTTTGGCAACGGCGGGCACGCCATTGGCTTTGGTAACCTGACCGAAAACGGCGGCTTCTTTGCGGGCGGCTGGAAGGGCTTCCTGACGGCACTGTGTATCGTTGTGGCCTCTTATCAGGGGGTCGAGCTTATCGGTATTACCGCGGGTGAAGCGAAAAACCCGCAGGTTACGCTGCGAAGCGCCGTAGGCAAGGTGCTGTGGCGTATCCTGATTTTCTATGTGGGGGCGATCTTCGTTATCGTAACCATCTTCCCGTGGAATGAAATTGGCACGACCGGTAGCCCGTTTGTCTTGACCTTCGCGAAGATTGGCATCACGGCGGCAGCAGGCATCATTAACTTTGTGGTTCTGACGGCGGCGTTGTCAGGTTGCAACAGCGGGATGTACAGCTGCGGACGTATGCTCTACGCGCTGTCCAGAAACAATCAGCTGCCAGCGGCAATGGCGAAAGTTTCGCGTGCGGGCGTACCGGTTGCGGGTGTGGCGGTGTCGATTGTGATCCTGCTGATTGGCTCCTGCCTGAACTACATCATCCCGAATCCGCAGCGCGTGTTCGTTTATGTCTACAGCGCCAGCGTGCTGCCAGGCATGGTGCCCTGGTTTGTTATCCTGATTAGCCAGCTGCGTTTCCGTCAGGCACATAAAAAGGCCATCGCCAGCCATCCGTTCCGTTCCATTCTGTTCCCGTACGCCAACTATTTGACGATGGCGTTCCTGGTTTGCGTATTAATTGGAATGTACTTTAATGAAGATACGCGCATGTCGCTGTTTGTCGGGATGATCTTCCTGGCGGCGGTGACCGCGGCGTATAAGCTTTTTGGTCTGGGCCGCCGCGCTACCTCGCAGAAAGTGGAGGAATAAGCGGCAAAATGTGCAAACCATAACCAAACGCGCATTTTTTTCAAAAAAGCACTAGACAGCGGGGTCGGAGGTACGTAATATCCAGCCCCGCAACGGCGCTAAGCGCCCGTAGCTCAGCTGGATAGAGCGCTGCCCTCCGGAGGCAGAGGTCTCAGGTTCGAATCCTGTCGGGCGCGCCATTTTAGTCCCGGCGCTAGAGCTGCGGTGGTCTGAGAAGTAGTCAGTACCGCGTGAAAGAATACAGTGGTGGCTATAGCTCAGTTGGTAGAGCCCTGGATTGTGATTCCAGTTGTCGTGGGTTCGAATCCCATTAGCCACCCCATTATTGAAAGAGTTGTGAATTGCGAAGGTGGCGGAATTGGTAGACGCGCTAGCTTCAGGTGTTAGTGTTCTTACGGACGTGGGGGTTCAAGTCCCCCCCCTCGCACCACGACTTTTTAATGAATTGAACTAAAAATTCAAAAAGCAGTACATCGGCGAGTAGCGCAGCTTGGTAGCGCAACTGGTTTGGGACCAGTGGGTCGGAGGTTCGAATCCTCTCTCGCCGACCAATTTTGAACCCCGCTTCGGCGGGGTTTTTTGTTTTCTGCGCCTTTCTTTCCTCTGTAGTGATTCCACGACAACAGCCGGCTTCCTTGTCGCGATTCAGCGACACATAACACATTGAAAGTAAAAGATATAATAATTTGGCGGCTTTCGTGTCTCCTCCAGACGACATTTCGTCGTGTTTATCAGCAGGTTGTAGGGTCTAAGATACCGCTCAACAACATAATTTCCTTTTATCTTAAAATGTTGCGCGATGTAAAAGTTCTGCGTGTCAAGTTGGCACGTTACGTGCAATAATATACGTGTAGATGCTCATTCCATCTCTTATGTTCGCCTTAGTGCCTCATAAACTCAGGAATGACGCAGAGCCATTTACGGTGCTTATCGTCCACTGACAGATGTCGCTTCGGCCTCATCAGACACCATGGGCATAACGTTGAGTGAAGCACCAAATATGTTGTCTTACAGACCTGTTTTAACGCCTGCGTTTATAGCAGGCGTTTTTTTATGCCTTATTCCCGGTAAACGTACATGATCAGGGCGACCAGAATCAGAGCGGCTGACGAAACGCTGTAAAGCGCCTGTATGGAGCCAAACCCTGCCGCCGCCATCGCGGCAATACCGGTGAAAAGCGAGGCACTGAGCGTTTGCCAGCGCCAGGCTTTACTGCTGGCCGAAGCCATGTGCGTGGTTTGAAAACTGCTGAGTACGGCAAATGTGCCAGCCGCAAAGAGAACATTTGAGGCCAGGTGTGCGACAAAAATCATCCCCAGCGCGCATGCCATCCACCCTGACAACAGCGGGAGCATCCCATACGCAGCAAGGAAGATGCCGAGACACAGTAAAATCCGTGGCGTGCGTGCTGCAAAACGCGTCAGGCTGTCTCTTTTTAGCAGCAGGGGACCGCAAAGTTGTCCCATGCTTCTTGCAAAAAGCAGTGGCAAAGCAAGGCTGGCTGCATCCTGAGGATGGATCTGCTGTGCCATTGCCGGAAGAAGCGCCATGGCCGGTGAACCGACGGCGGCCAGCGCAGGCAAAATCAGCAAACTGCGTTTCTGCCGGATGGTCAACATCTGCCAGCGTAAAGCCGCAGGCGCTTTCTCTTCAGTGGGGACTGCCAGTGTGGGCGCTAAAAATACACGACCTGCCAGCCAGAGCATGAACAGCGATCCGAGAAAGCTGGTGGCATCAATGGCCAGCAAGGCGAGGATGGCGATCTTCTGGAAAAGTACCATCCCCAGTCCGGTGCCTAACAAAACCTGAGCGGCAAAAATCACATTCTCGAGGCAGGTTGCGGCAGGCAGTTCTGCTTCTCTGAGTCCGCGTTTAAAGAGCAGCGTCAGCGCAGGCCAGCTCATCCCGTTGAGCAGTGCTTCGGTGGACTGCACGGCCAGTAACGCAGGGATACTGTGATAGTGCACGCCGAGCAGGGGAAAGAGCAGGGCCAGTAAGCCAAGCCCCTCGGTGAGTATCAACAGGGGTATCGGAGAATAGCGTACACACAGCTTTTCACTGATGAGGCTGCCGATAAAGCCAGGTAGCGTGGCGAAAAGAAAGGCGAGGGTAAGCAGCGCGGGCGGGGCGGACCATGCTAACAGTAAGCCGAAGACCACCACCTGGGTTACGCCATTTCCCAGTGATGTAAAGATAAAGGCACAGGCCAGCAGGCGCAGCCAGCGGTGGCAGCGCAGCGCTTCAATAAGCGCGTACAAAAGGGTGTTCATGACGATTTCCTTTCAAAAACGATTCAGTCCACGCGGCACTCGTCGCGTGTATGGAAAAAAGTTAATGAAAAGACGTCGTTACATTGGCGGGTTCGTTTTAGATGATGTGGTAAAGAATGTAGCAGGCGAAGGGGAATAAAAAAAGGAGGCCGTCTGGCCTCCTTGTTATTTATTGCTGGCTGCCATTATTTTGCAGCGTTAATAACAGCCCATCGCGGCGCATGGCGGCAGCCTCTTCCGGCTTGTGCTGCTTATCCAGCGAATCGGCAAGCCACGCGTAGTCAAACGCGTCCGGACGCTGTTTCAGCGCTGCACGGAAGGCGAGACTCGCTTCCTGCCATTCACCGTGCTTCATCAGCGACTGGCCCAGCGTACTCCACAGCAGTGGACGGTCGCCGACGGCTTTAATCTGCTGACGCAGCATTTTTTCAATTTGCTCAGGGTTATTGGTTTTCAGACGCGGGATCACCATAACCAGGCGATCGTCATACTGTCGCTTCAGTCCGTCGAGGAGGATCTCCTGCGCCGTGTCATGATCGTCACATTCAATCAGATGTTCTGCCATCGCAACCTGCAACGGAACCTGCTGACGCGTTTTCCGGCTCTGATTCTTCCACCAGG
This sequence comes from Enterobacter cloacae complex sp. 394I7, assembly GCF_057320345.1. Lineage (NCBI taxonomy): Bacteria > Pseudomonadati > Pseudomonadota > Gammaproteobacteria > Enterobacterales > Enterobacteriaceae > Enterobacter > Enterobacter cloacae complex sp. 394I7. The sequence goes on from NZ_JBXWCR010000013.1 coordinate 35,447, forward strand.
TTTTCAGGCCATCGCTGCCGAGATCGGCACGCGCCTGATCCATCAGGCCAATCCATGCCAGACGCTGAAGTTCATCACGATGTTCATCATCACCGACGTCGGCTTTGGCCATCGACGGAATGATATCCAGCAGTGAACCCCAGGCACCGGTGCGAATATAGGCCTGCTCGGCAAGACGCAGCACTTCCGGGTGGCGTGGCGAGACTTCCAGCAGACGGTCGATACCGTGACGTGCGGCGTGGTTTTCGTTGCGGGCCAGCTGCAGTCGAACGCGGGTGATCTCAACGGGAATCGGGTCTTTCGGAGATAGTTCTGACGCGCGTTCCAGATGCTGGTTGGCGCGGGCTTCGTCACCCCGCTGTTGCGCTGCCTCGGCGGCCAGCAGATAGTTCACCACCGGCTGTTCGGCATGGTCAGCATTTTTCGACATCAGCTTTTCAACCTGCTGATAGTCACCCTCGGCCAGCTTAAGCAGTGCCTGCTCAGTCTGCTTACGGGCGCGGCGGCGTTTACGGCCAACGAACCAGCCACGCGTATGCGCACCGGTACGGAAAATTCGGCGCAGGATCCACTCAACCGCAAGGAGCACCACCACACCGAGGATCAGGATGATCACCAGACCCGTTACGCTGGTTTCAATGTTGTAGTTATCGGTCTGGATCAGGACGTAACCCTGATGACCAGCAAGCATCGGCCCCAGGACGATCCCGGCGATCAGCAGGATGAAGAGTAAGAGTACTTTAAGCATCATTACTCTCCTTGTGGCGCGCTTTCAGGCGCTGGCGCGGCGGCAGGGGCCTGGGCGTGAGGTTCTGCCGGAACGCCCGGCTGCGCCAGCAGGTTGCGCACGCGCGTCTGCATCAGTTTCTCCAGAATCGGCTGGCTTTCCAGCTTGTCCGGCACGTTCATGGTGATGTTCTGCTGGCTCAGTTTATCAATGTCATCGAGGAAAGCCGTGGTCGTGGCATCATCGGTATTGTAGTAAGCACGTACCCATGTCGAGACGTTATCAAGCGCCTGTTTGTAGGTTTCTTCCTGATGACGCGGTACGGCTTGGGCCGCCACCAGCAGGCGGGAGCGAATGTTTTCGCGCAGATAAATGTCCTGATTCGGCGCTAACAGCGGAACGGCGGTTTCGTCACGGCGGCGGATAGTAATGAAGCTATCCATAAAGTTCTGCCAGCTTTTTTGCAGGTTCACGCGCCATTCGCTCAGGGAGCTGGAAAGCTCGGTGCCGTCAGAATCCATCGGGGAGTCATCGTCGTTGTTATCCGCCAGCTGCAGGTTATCAATCTGGTTTGAAAGCTGATTGACCTTCAGGATGATGCCATCGTAGTCCACCTGCGAAACGGCAGAGAGGCTGGCGATATCTTCGGTAATGGCACGACGCGCGGTAATGAGGCTCGGATCGTTCATGTCTGCCAGGCTCGCATCAGCGCTTTTCAGCAGCGCGGCGGCGGTGGTGACGTCCTGATCGCTCCAGAGCTTACGTCCGGCCAGCTTCACCAGGAAATCGGCCTGCGAGAGCAGCCAGGTTTTGGCATCGGTACCGGAAATCGTGGCGACTTTCTGCTGCACGTCGTCCAGCTGTTTGGTCAGCTCTTCCTGTTTGCTGTTCGCCTCAGCGAGCGCCGCGGACTGCTGTTTAATCACCGTTTCCAGTTCAGTTTTCTGCGTCTCCTGCGCTTTTTGCAGGGCGGTAAGCTGATTGACCAGCGTGTCGTTGGTCGCCGTCTGGCTGGAACCTTGCTGTTTCACCAGGCCATAGAGGCCAACGCCTGCGGCCAGCGCAATGGCGATGGCTATCGCGCTCAGCGCGAGGCTGGTTTTATTGCTGCCGTTCTTCTTCTCAACGGTTTTCTCAGTCGTTTCTGACTGCGGCGTGATGTCCACAGTCTCCCTGGTCTCTTCAACCACGGCGGAGGATTTATCGTGTTCCGTCATTATGGCTTCCCATTATGAGAGTTATTGTAATGCGCGCAGCAGCGCATCGTTGTCAGCGTTATCAGCGATCCGAATATCTTGCCAGCCCAGTTCCCGGGCCTGGTTCGCCAGACGCTCACTGACGACCAGAAGCCGGCAGTGGAGTAACCAGTTTTCACGATACCAAAGGGGCACCAGCGACCAGAGCTGCTGCAGCATTTCACCGCTGGTCACCACCAGGGTCGTAATGCCGCGCATATGCCAGCGCATCGCCTCTTCCGCACCATCGTAATGTTTTGCACAACGCTGATAGCATTCGCAGAACGTGACCTCAGCCCCGCGTTCCCGCAGCGTTTCACCCAACAGTTCGCGCCCGCCGTTACCGCGTAAAATGAGTGCACGCTTTCCGGCAATAGTTTGTAATTCAGGTAATTGTAGCAAGACTTCGCTGATTTCCCGATCTAACGGGTAACGAACGTCTGTTCCGCTTACGGTATGCAACGCCAGTGCCGTTGTACGACCAATCGCAAAATAGTGAGGGGCGGTTGGCCAGTTAAGCCCCTGCTGTTGTAGCTGCGCCTGGGCAAATTCCACCGCATGTTGCGACAGCGCAAACAGCAAGTCGCCCTGCTGGAGGGTATTCATATGGTCGGCAAGCGCGGACAGCTCCCGACCGGGGGAGAATTCAATGAGCGGAAAACTCCAGGCCACCTGCCCCAGTGCGCGCAGACGGCTCACTAATTGCTCTCCTGCGGGAGAAGGGCGGGTGACAAGAATACTCATGCAGGGGGTTCTCCATTATAAACTTCAGCCAGGATCTCACGGGCGCCGTTATCCAGCAGCTCTTCTGCCAGCGACACGCCAAGCTGTTCGGCATCTTGCGCTTTACCGCGACGTTCGCCGCGGACCATCTGTGAACCGTCCGGTGCGCCAACCAGCGCTCGCAGCCACAGTTCACCGTTAATTAATTCAGCATAGCTGCCAATCGGCACCTGACACCCTCCTTCGAGGCGGGTGTTCATGGCGCGCTCGGCGTTAACGCGGATAGCGGTCTCATCATGGTTCAGCGGGGCAAGCAGCGCGCGGGTACGCTCATCATCCAGACGGCATTCAATGCCGACGGCACCCTGACCCACGGCCGGCAGCGACAGCTCAGGCGGCAACGCGACGCGAATGCGCGACGTCAGCCCCAGGCGCTTCAGACCCGCAACCGCGAGGATAATGGCATCGTAATCGCCGTTATCCAGCTTGCTCAGACGCGTACCAACGTTACCGCGCAGCGAACGAATGATCAGGTCCGGACGACGTTCTGCCAGCTGACACTGACGACGTAAACTGGACGTGCCAACCACGCTGCCTTCTGGCAACGCATCGAGCGAATCATAGTGATTGGAGACAAACGCATCGCGCGGATCTTCACGCTCGCAAATGGTCACCAGCCCCAGCCCTTCCGGGAACTCGACGGGCACATCTTTCATCGAATGTACGGCGATATCGGCGCGGTTCTCAAGCAATGCCAGTTCCAGTTCTTTGACAAACAGGCCCTTGCCGCCCACTTTAGCCAGTGGCGTATCAAGGATCACGTCACCGCGCGTGACCATCGGCACCAGCTCTACGCACAATCCACTGTGGCAGGCTTCAAGGCGCTGCTTAACATAATGTGCCTGCCAGAGCGCAAGAGGGCTTTGGCGTGTGGCAATTCTCAAAACATTGTCTAACATGCTTGTTACCGTCATTATCAATCGCTAACCATCCTAACATTGTTGACTGTGGGATGGCAGTTTTACGGTGATGAAGAAGAGAGGGACAGGGCGGGGTTCTCGTCAGCCACAGCCGTATTAAGGAATTTACACGTACAGAACGGTGCTACACTGTATGTAGCGCATCTTTCTTTACGGTCAACCGGCAAGGTGTTAAATTGATCACGTTTTAGACCATTTTTTCGTCGGTACCACCATAATGATAAGGGCGAAAAAAGGTAACGGTTCTCTTTTTGTAATACTGCGGGTCCGCTGTTATTTCTGTTTTGAATAGCGTGCGACACCCGGAAACATCAGGCGATACGTCTTGTACCTCTATATTGAGACTCTGAAACAGAGACTGGATGCCATAAACCAACTGCGTGTCGATCGCGCGCTTGCTGCTATGGGCCCTGCTTTCCAGCAGGTATACAGTCTTCTGCCGACATTATTGCACTATCACCATCCGCTGATGCCTGGCTACCTTGACGGTAACGTTCCCAGAGGCATCTGTCTTTTCACGCCTGATGAAACCCAACAACACTACCTGACCGAACTTGAACTCTACCGTGGCATGCCGCCGCAGGAATCACCGAAAGGTGAACTGCCGATTACTGGCGTTTACACCATGGGCAGCACCTCCTCGGTTGGGCAAAGCTGTTCTTCGGACCTGGACATCTGGGTCTGTCATCAGTCCTGGCTCGATAACGACGAGCGTCAGCTGCTGCAGCGAAAGTGCAGCCTGCTGGAAAGCTGGGCCGCGTCGCTTGGCGTAGAAGTCAGTTTCTTCCTGATTGATGAAAACCGTTTCCGTCATAACGAAAGTGGCAGTCTGGGTGGTGAAGACTGCGGCTCAACCCAGCACATCTTACTGCTGGACGAGTTTTACCGTACTGCCGTTCGCCTGGCCGGTAAGCGTATTCTTTGGAATATGGTGCCGTGCGACGAAGAAGAGCATTACGACGATTACGTAATGTCGTTGTACTCCCAGGGAGTGCTGACACCAAATGAATGGCTGGATCTGGGTGGCCTCAGTTCGCTTTCCGCCGAAGAGTACTTTGGCGCGAGCCTCTGGCAGCTCTATAAAAGCATTGATTCGCCGTATAAGGCCGTGCTGAAAACCCTGCTGCTGGAAGCCTATTCCTGGGAATACCCCACGCCGCGTTTGCTGGCGAAAGATATCAAACAGCGTCTGCACGACGGAGAAATTGTCTCCTACGGGCTGGATGCTTACTGCATGATGCTTGAACGCGTCACCGAATACCTGAAAGCCATTGATGACACCACGCGTCTCGATCTGGTGCGTCGATGTTTCTATCTCAAAGTCTGTGAAAAACTCAGCCGCGAACGCGCATGTGTAGGCTGGCGTCGTGAAGTGGTCAGTCAGTTGGTTAAAGAGTGGGGATGGGACGAAGAACGTCTGTCGATGCTTGATAACCGCGCCAACTGGAAAATCGATCAGGTACGTGAAGCGCACAACGAACTGCTCGATGCCATGATGCAAAGCTACCGCAACCTTATCCGCTTTGCGCGTCGTAACAATCTCAGCGTTTCCGCCAGCCCGCAGGACATCGGGGTGTTGACGCGTAAACTGTATGCGGCGTTTGAAGCATTGCCGGGTAAAGTCACGCTGGTTAACCCGCAGATTTCACCGGACCTGTCAGAACCGAACCTGACCTTTATCTATGTGCCGCCGGGCCGCGCAAACCGCACCGGGTGGTACCTGTACAACCGTGCGCCAAGCATGGACTCGATCATCAGCCATCAGCCGCTGGAATATAACCGCTACCTGAACAAGCTGGTAGCCTGGGCCTGGTTCAACGGCCTGCTGACCTCGCGTACCCGGCTGTTTATCAAAGGCAACGAGGTTGTCGATTTAGCCAAACTGCAGGAGATGGTGGCGGATGTCTCCCACCACTTCCCGCTGCGTCTGCCGGCGCCGACGCCAAAAGCGCTCTACAGCCCGTGTGAAATTCGCCATCTGGCGATCATCGTCAACCTGGAATATGACCCGACGGCGGCCTTCCGCAATCAGGTGGTCCATTTTGATTTCCGCAAGCTGGATGTCTTTAGCTTTGGCGAGCAGCAAAACTGCCTGGTGGGCAGCGTAGACCTGCTGTACCGCAACTCGTGGAACGAAGTGCGTACTCTGCACTTCAACGGCGAGCAGGCGATGATCGAAGCGCTGAAAACGATTCTCGGCAAGATGCACCAGGACGCTGCGCCGCCGGACAGCGTTGAGGTGTTCTGCTATAGCCAGCATCTGCGCGGTCTGATCCGTACCCGCGTGCAGCAGCTGGTTTCAGAGTGCATCGAACTGCGCCTCTCCAGTACCCGTCAGGAAACCGGTCGCTTTAAAGCGCTGCGCGTCTCCGGACAGACCTGGGGCCTGTTCTTCGAGCGCCTGAATGTTTCAGTACAGAAGCTGGAAAACGCCATCGAGTTCTACGGCGCCATTTCGCACAACAAGCTGCATGGCCTGTCAGTGCAGGTGGAAACCAACCACGTGAAACTGCCACAGGTCGTGGATGGCTTTGCGAGCGAAGGGATTATTCAGTTCTTCTTTGAAGAGTCGGGTGACGACGCCGGTTTCAACATCTACATCCTGGATGAGACGAACCGTGCTGAGGTTTATCACCACTGTGAAGGCAGTAAAGAGGAACTGGTGCGCGACGTCAGCCGCTTCTATTCGTCCTCACATGACCGCTTTACCTACGGCTCCAGCTTCATCAACTTTAACCTGCCACAGTTCTACCAGATTGTGAATGTAGACGGACGTTCGCAGGTGATTCCGTTCCGTACGCAGGCCGTTACGCCAGCGGTTCCCGCCAGCCAGGACACTACCCCTCTGTTGCAGCAGTATTTCTCCTGACAGTTTTTGCCCGGTATGCAGCGCACCACCGGGCAAAACAGACTCAACGAAAACGCACGTCTTCGCCTGCCTGCGCGGTCGCCGCCTGTTCCAGCAGGTCCCAGAACGTTTCGCCGCTACGGTCACACACCCATTCGCCCTCTTTCAGATCGAAATGGTAGCCACCCTGTTTGGCGGCCAGCCAGACCTGGTGAAGCGGCTCCTGGCGGTTAATAATAATTTTGCTGCCGTTTTCGAAGCTCAGGGTCAGAATGCCGCTGTTGATCTCACAATCGATATCGCTGTCGCCGTCCCAGTCGTCAAGCCGCTCTTCGATGGTCATCCATAAGGTGTCTGCAAGGCGATGGAATTCACTGTCGTTCATGGTTTTGTTCCTGTTTTTCGTGATGCCGGCAGTATAACGCTAAATAATTCCCGTTGCAGGAAAGCGGCAAACTCTTGCTTTTGTGTCTTCTCCTGCGATGATAGAAACAGATTTGAACTTACGGGCAACTTTATAATGAAAAACGTTTTCCGAACGCTTGCCGTTCTCATCACGCTGTTTAGTCTGACGGGCTGTGGACTGAAGGGACCGCTTTACTTCCCGCCAGCGGATAAAACGGCGCCGCCGCCGACGAAACCTGTGCAAAGCGGTATTGAGTCTTCCACGCCAGACACGAACGATCGTGGCAATAATGGTGGTCCGACTCAGGTTAATCTCTGACGATTACGTTCTGTACCCGCGCAATGGAGCGAATGATGCAGTTCTCTAAGATGCATGGCCTTGGCAACGATTTTATGGTCGTCGACGCGGTAACGCAGAATGTCTTTTTCTCCCCGGAACTGATCCGCCGCCTGGCGGATCGGCATCTGGGCGTGGGGTTCGATCAGCTGCTGGTGGTTGAGCCGCCGTACGATCCTGACCTCGATTTCCACTACCGTATTTTTAACGCTGACGGCAGTGAAGTCTCCCAGTGCGGCAACGGTGCGCGCTGTTTTGCCCGCTTTGTCCGCCTGAAAGGGCTGACGAACAAGCGCGATATCCGCGTCAGTACCGCGAATGGTCGCATGGTGCTCAGCGTCACCGATGACGATCTGGTTCGCGTGAATATGGGCGAGCCGAACTTTGAACCTTCCGCCGTGCCGTTTCGCGCAAACAAAGCGGAAAAGACCTATATTATGCGTGCGGCAGAGCAGACAGTATTGTGTGGCGTCGTCTCGATGGGAAACCCGCACTGCGTGATTCAGGTTGATGATGTGGAGACCGCCGCCGTTGAAACCCTCGGCCCGGTGCTGGAAAGCCATGAACGCTTCCCGGAACGCGCGAACATTGGTTTTATGCAGGTGGTGAAGCGTGAACACATCCGTCTGCGGGTGTATGAACGCGGCGCGGGCGAAACCCAGGCCTGCGGAAGCGGTGCCTGCGCGGCAGTGGCCGTCGGCATCGCTCAGGGGTTACTGGCAGAAGAGGTTCGCGTGGAGTTACCAGGCGGTCGTCTTGATATCGCCTGGAAAGGACCGGGTCATCCGCTGTTTATGACTGGCCCGGCGGTACATGTCTATGACGGGTTTATCCATCTATGAAGCAACCAGGGGAAGAACTGCAGGAAACGGTGACGGAACTGGACGACAGTGCTGTTGTTGATTATCTGCTGAACAATCCCGCGTTTTTTATTCGCAATGCACGTCTTGTCGAACAGATGCGGGTGCCGCATCCGGTGCGCGGGACCGTGTCGCTGGTCGAATGGCATATGGCTCGCGCGCGCAACCACATCAATCAGCTTGAAGAGAACATGACGCTGCTCATGGAACAGGCGAACAATAACGAAAGCCTGTTCTATCGACTGCTGCATCTGCAGGCGCGTCTGGCCTCGGCCCACAGCCTTGACGAGTTTCTCAGCCGTTTCCACCGCTGGGCGCGAGAACTGGGGCTTGCAGGCGCAACCCTTCGTCTCTTCCCCGACCGCTGGCGCATTGGTGCACCGTCTGGTTTCACCCATCTGGCACTGAGCCGTCAGGCGTTTGAGCCGCTACGTATTCAGCGCCTGGGTCATCAACATCATTATCTGGGGCCGCTGAACGGACCAGAATTGCTGGTGGTATTGCCAGAAGCCAAAGCGATTGGCTCGGTGGCCATGTCACTGATGGGGCGCGATGGCGACTTAGGCGTGATGTTATTTACCAGTCGCGACGCGCATCACTATGAGCAGGGGCAAGGTACGCACCTGTTGCAGGAGATCGCCCTGATGCTGCCTGAGCTGCTGGAGCGCTGGATTGAGCGCGTATGACGGACGGACTTCTTGCCACTGACGTCACGCGATTTCTGCGCTACCTGGGGGTTGAACGTCAGCTTAGCCCCATAACGCTGCTGAACTATCAGCGTCAGCTTGATGCCATCATGCAGATTGCCGATGAAATCGGCCTGAAAAGCTGGCAACAATGTGACGCTGCGACGGTTCGTGGCGTCGTCGTGCGTAGCCGCAGGAAAGGGTTAGGCCCGGCGAGTCTGGCGCTCAGGCTCTCTGCCCTGCGCAGTTTCTTCGACTGGCTGGTGAGCCAGGGCAGCCTTAAAGCCAATCCGGCGAAAGGCATTGCCACGCCAAAAGCACCGCGTCATCTGCCTAAAAATATCGACGTCGATGATGTCAATCGCCTGCTGGATATCGATCTTAACGATCCGCTGGCGGTGCGTGACCGCGCGATGCTGGAGGTGATGTACGGTGCCGGACTGCGTCTGTCAGAACTGGTCAATCTCGATATAAAACATCTCGATCTGGACACCGGCGAAGTGTGGGTGATGGGCAAGGGCAGCAAAGAGCGCCGCCTGCCGATTGGTCGCAACGCTGTCGCCTGGATTGAGCACTGGCTTGACCTGCGCGGGCTGTTTGGCGCGGAAGAAGAGGCGCTGTTCCTGTCGAAACTCGGCAAGCGGATCTCGGCGCGTAACGTGCAGAAGCGTTTTGCGGAGTGGGGCATTAAACAGGGGCTGAACAGCCATGTTCACCCGCACAAGCTGCGCCACTCTTTTGCGACCCACATGCTTGAATCAAGCGGCGATCTGCGCGGCGTGCAGGAACTGCTCGGCCACGCGAATTTGTCCACCACCCAAATTTATACCCACTTAGACTTCCAGCACCTTGCCTCGGTGTATGACGCGGCGCATCCACGCGCCAAACGGGGGAAATAATGCGTTTTTACCGCCCACTGGGTCAGATATCAGCCCTTACCTTTGACCTTGATGACACCCTTTATGATAACCGCCAGGTGATCCTGCGTACCGAGCAGGAGTCGCTGGCGTTTGTGCAGAATTATCACCCGGCGCTGAAGACGATGCAGAACAAGGACTTCCAGCAGCTGCGTCAGTCCCTGCGGGAGACCGAGCCGGACATTTACCATGACGTGACCGAATGGCGTCGACGTGCGGTTGAACAGGCGATGCTGAATGTTGGCATGAGCGCGCGTGATGCGGCGATAGGGGCTGAAGCGTCCATGGAAAACTTCGCCAAATGGCGTAGCCGTATTGATGTGCCACAGGAAACCCACGATACACTGGCCGCGCTGGCAGAGAAGTGGCCGCTGGTGGCGATTACCAATGGCAATGCCCAGCCTGAGCTGTTTGGTCTTGGCGATTATTTTGAGTTTGTGCTGCGCGCGGGCCCGCACGGGCGCTCGAAACCGTTTAACGATATGTATCACCTGGCGGCGGAAAAACTGAACCTGCCGCTCGGCGAAATGTTGCATGTGGGTGATGACCTGACCACGGACGTGGCCGGGGCGATCCGCTGCGGCATGCAGGCCTGCTGGATCAAGCCGGAAAACGCTGACCTGATGACAACGCCGGACAGTCGTCTTCTGCCGCACGTGGAAATTTCACGGTTGGCATCCCTCACGACGCTGATATAATCATCAATTGTTCTGTATAAATTAACAGGGTTTTGGCGAAGGAATCACATTCGCCTGCCTGACATTACGTGACGGTGCCAATGGACGTTTCTTACCTGCTCGACAGCCTTAATGACAAACAGCGTGACGCGGTTGCCGCTTCGCGCACCAACATGCTGGTGCTGGCTGGGGCGGGCAGTGGTAAGACGCGCGTGCTGGTACACCGTATTGCGTGGCTGCAGAGCGTGGAAAACTGCTCGCCGTACTCCATTATGGCGGTGACGTTTACCAACAAGGCGGCGGCAGAGATGCGCCACCGAATCGCACAGCTGATGGGCACCAGCCAGGGCGGCATGTGGGTGGGTACTTTCCACGGTCTGGCGCATCGCCTGCTGCGGGCGCACCATATGGACGCTAACCTGCCGCAGGATTTCCAGATCCTCGACAGCGAAGATCAGCTGCGTCTGCTGAAGCGTCTTATCAAGGCGATGAATCTCGACGAGAAGCAGTGGCCGCCGCGTCAGGCAATGTGGTACATCAACGGCCAGAAAGACGAAGGGCTGCGTCCGCACCATATTCAGAGCTTCGGCAACCCGGTCGAGCAAACCTGGCAGAACGTTTATAAAGCCTACCAGGAGGCGTGCGATCGCGCAGGTCTGGTGGACTTTGCTGAGCTGCTGCTGCGTGCGCACGAGCTGTGGCTCAACAAACCGCATATCCTGCAGCACTATCGTGAACGCTTCACCAATATTCTGGTGGACGAATTCCAGGATACCAACAACATCCAGTATGCATGGATCCGCCTGCTGGCCGGTGATACCGGCAAGGTGATGATCGTCGGTGATGACGATCAGTCCATCTATGGCTGGCGTGGGGCGCAGGTGGAAAACATTCAGCGCTTCCTCAATGATTTCCCCGGTGCTCAGACCATCCGTCTGGAGCAGAACTACCGTTCGACCAGCAACATTCTGAGCGCCGCCAACGCCCTGATTGAGAACAACAACGGGCGTCTCGGTAAAAAGCTGTGGACCGATGGCGTTGACGGTGAACCGATCTCTATCTACTGCGCATTCAACGAACTTGATGAAGCGCGCTTTGTGGTGAACCGTATTAAAACCTGGCAGGACAACGGCGGCGCGCTGGAGCAGTGTGCCATTCTCTATCGCAGCAACGCCCAGTCGCGCGTGCTGGAAGAGGCGTTGCTGCAGGTGAGTATGCCGTACCGCATTTACGGCGGCATGCGCTTCTTTGAACGTCAGGAGATCAAAGACGCGCTCTCGTATCTGCGTCTGATCGCAAACCGTAATGACGATGCGGCGTTTGAGCGCGTGGTGAACACCCCAACTCGCGGCATCGGTGACCGTACACTGGACGTGGTGCGTCAGGCCTCCCGCGATCGCCAGCTGACACTCTGGCAGGCGTGCCGCGAGCTGTTGCAGGAGAAAGCGCTCGCCGGACGTGCAGCCAGCGCCTTACAACGCTTCCTGGAGCTGATTGATGCCCTGGCACAGGAAACGGCCGATATGCCTCTGCACGTACAGACCGACCGGGTGATTAAAGACTCCGGCCTGCGCACCATGTATGAGCAGGAGAAAGGCGAAAAGGGCCAGACCCGTATTGAGAACTTAGAGGAACTGGTGACGGCGACGCGCCAGTTCAGCTACAACGAAGAAGACGAAGATTTGATGCCGCTGCAGGCGTTCCTCTCCCACGCGGCGCTGGAAGCGGGCGAAGGGCAGGCAGACACCTGGCAGGATGCGGTTCAACTTATGACCCTGCACTCCGCCAAAGGTCTGGAGTTCCCGCAGGTGTTTATCGTCGGGATGGAAGAGGGGATGTTCCCGAGCCAGATGTCGCTGGATGAAGGTGGGCGTCTGGAGGAGGAGCGTCGTCTGGCCTATGTTGGCGTGACGCGCGCGATGCAAAAGCTGACGCTGACCTATGCCGAAACCCGACGCCTGTACGGTAAAGAGGTATATCACCGTCCGTCGCGCTTTATCGGCGAACTGCCGGAAGAGTGTGTGGAAGAGGTGCGCCTGCGCGCCAGTATCAGCCGCCCGGTCAGCCATCAGCGTATGGGCTCGCCGATTGCTGAAACGGACACCGGCTACAAGCTGGGTCAGCGCGTGCGTCATGCTAAGTTTGGTGAAGGCACCATCGTCAATCTGGAAGGTAGCGGCGAGCACAGCCGCCTGCAGGTGGCGTTCCAGGGGCAAGGTATCAAATGGCTGGTGGCAGCCTACGCCAGGCTGGAAACTGTGTAACTTTCAGAAAAATATCATTATTTTGTAATAATCTGCTAGCCTTATACGTTGAAGGTCAATTAATGCCCTTCAGCGTTCCGTTGCGTGTTGACGCCACTATTACTGCTGGCGTAACATGCGCGCACGATTACGCTAAGAGGACATTCGCCTTGGACACACCCAGTAGATACTGGCTCAATTCCCTGTCATCCAGGAACAACTCCTAAGGCTATCTCCTCTTGCTGATGGCCTTAGTGGTTGTCAGCGACCTGCATTATTCCCGTCGCGCTGAGTCAGGCTGTTTAATGGTCTGAAACCCAATTTGTTTCTGTGTGCCCACCGAACTGTCCGATATTTTTTGCATTGGGAGTCCCGGTCATGTTGAGCGCATTTCAACTCGAAAATAACCGACTGACTCGGCTTGAAGCCGAAGAGTCACAGCCCCTCATTGATGCCGTATGGGTGGATCTGGTCGAGCCGGACGACGATGAGCGCCTTCGCGTACAATCTGAGCTGGGGCAAAGCCTGGCAACCCGCCCGGAACTGGAAGACATCGAAGCATCTGCTCGTTTTTTTGAAGATGAAGACGGTCTGCATATTCACTCCTTCTTCTTCTTTGAAGACGCCGACGATCACGCGGGTAACTCCACCGTGGCGTTTACCATTCGTGACGGTCGCCTGTTTACCCTGCGCGAGCGTGAGCTGCCCGCGTTTCGTCTCTACCGCATGCGCGCCCGTAGCCAGGCGATGGTCGACGGTAATGCCTACGAACTGCTGCTGGACCTGTTTGAAACCAAAATCGAACAGCTGGCGGATGAAATTGAAAACATCTACAGCGACCTGGAAAAGCTGAGCCGCGTCATCATGGAAGGGCATCAGGGCGATGAATACGACGAAGCGCTCTCGACGCTGGCAGAGCTGGAAGATATCGGCTGGAAGGTGCGTTTGTGTCTGATGGATACCCAGCGCGCGCTGAACTTCCTGGTGCGTAAGGCGCGTCTGCCGGGCGGTCAGCTGGAGCAGGCACGTGAGATCCTGCGCGATATCGAATCCCTGCTGCCGCACAATGAATCGTTGTTCCAGAAGGTCAACTTCCTGATGCAGGCGGCGATGGGCTTTATCAATATCGAGCAGAACCGCATCATCAAGATCTTCTCGGTGGTCTCGGTGGTCTTCCTGCCACCAACGCTGGTGGCCTCGAGCTACGGGATGAACTTTGAGTTTATGCCGGAACTTAAGTGGAGCTTTGGCTACCCTGGTGCGATTATCTTTATGATCCTCGCCGGGCTGGCGCCGTACCTCTACTTCAAGCGCCGTAACTGGCTGTAAACTTCAGGCGGGTGGCGTTGTGCCAGCCCGCCTCATCACCGCTTACAATCCTTTGCGCGTTCTGCGCTGGGTATAAAGGGCGTCTGCAACAAAAATCGCCAGCGCCACCCAGATAAAGGCAAACGTCACCATCTTATCTGCGCCCGGTACTTCGCCGTAAAACACTACTGCCAGCAGGAACATCAGCGTCGGACCGATGTACTGAAAGAAGCCCAGCGTGGAGAGACGCAGGCGCGTTGCGGCACCGGTGAAGCACAGCAGAGGAATGGTGGTTACCACACCGGCCGCCATCAGCATCAGATTCAACGACAACGGGTTACTGCCCATATGGCTGGTTGCGCTGTCGGCAATACCAAACAGGTAAATCGCCGCGACCGGCAATAGCCACAGGGTTTCAAACAGCATCCCGGTCTGCGCTTCCACGGCTATTTTCTTCCGGACCAGCCCGTAAAACGCAAAGCTGAACGCCAGGCCCAGAGCGATCACGGGCAGCGAACCGAAGGTCCACAGTTGGACCAGCACGCCGCAAAAAGCGAGGATGACCGCCAGCCACTGCATACGACGGAAACGCTCGCCCAGGAAAATCATGCCCAGAACAATGTTGACCAGGGGATTAATAAAATAGCCCAGGCTCGCTTCGAGCATGTGATGGTTATTGACTGCCCAGATAAAGAGCAGCCAGTTGCCGCCTATCAGCACGGCTGAGAGGGCCAGCAGGAACACCTTTTTCGGCGTTTTCAGCAGCGTTTTGACGCCAGACCACTGACGGCTAACGCTCATCAGCGCGATCATAAAGAAAAACGACCAAATCACACGGTGTGTGAGGATCTCGTCAGCGGGTACGTAAGCGATAAACTTGAAGTACGCCGGTGCGATACCCCAAATAAAATAAGCGGCAAGGGCGAGTAGTACGCCCTGCCGCGTTTGTTTAGCATCCATCGGGATAATCCGTTACAAAAAAGTGAATTAATTTTACCCGATTTTAGGGTTTCAACCCACCATATAAGTGGCAGTTGCGCTGGCGATATAGACCTGCTCTTCGTTATGCAATTCAACGCGGGCGACGGCGACCTTATTCCCCGCGCGCAACAGGCTGCTGGTGGCGGTAAAACGGTTTCCGCGCCCGGGACGCAGGTAATCGACGCGTAAATCGATGGTGCCCATACGCGACAAACGCTGGCGCAACTCGTCTTCATTGATGGTGTCATGGCGCGTCAGCGTACTGCCCACACAGACCAGGCCCGCCGCCACATCCAGCGCTGAGGCAATCACCCCGCCGTGCAAAATACTCTGCGCCCAGTTGCCTACCATCATCGGCTGGTTGTTGAAGCTGAGCTGGGCAAACGCTTTCTCGTAGCGCTCGAGCTCCAGACCCAGTGCACGGTTAAACGGCATATGGTAAACAAAAATCTCGCCCACGAGTTTTAACGCTTCTTCGGCGGTAAGCATGGCTGACATGAGGCATCACATCCTTATTGTTAATAAAATGTTGATTTTATGCTTCAGCAATAAGGAATTCCACTTTCAGAAACGAGGATGCAGCAGTTGTCGCAGAAGTATGTAGAATATCCGCCACATAACAATTCAACTAATTAACTCTTTGCAGGAGAACACCACCGATGCGGACGTATCTGGCCTGGTTACTGGCGGCGGTTGCGCTGCCCCTCACAGCATATGCCCAGGAAGCGACGATTAAAGAAGTTCACGATCAACCTGCCGTGCAGGGCAGCATTATCGCGAACCTTCTTCAGGAACATGATAATCCGTTCACGCTGTATCCGTATGACACCAACTACGTGATATACACGCAGACCAGCGATCTCAACAAAGAGGCGATAAGCTCCTATAACTGGTCCGATAATGCGCGTAAAGACGAAGTGAAGTTCCAGTTAAGTCTCGCGTTCCCGTTCTGGCGCGGCATTCTGGGACCGAATTCGGTGCTCGGCGCCTCTTACACGCAGAAATCCTGGTGGCAGCTTTCCAACAGTGGCGAATCTTCACCGTTCCGTGAAACCAACTATGAGCCGCAGCTGTTCCTCGGTTTTGCGACCGATTATGAATTCGCGGGCTGGACGCTGCGTGACATCGAGGTGGGCTTTAACCACGATTCAAACGGTCGCTCCGACCCTACCTCGCGCAGCTGGAACCGTGCCTATACGCGACTGATGGCGCAAAACGGCAACTGGATGGCGGAAGTGAAGCCGTGGTTTGTGGTGGGCGATACCGACGACAACCCGGATATCACCAAATATATGGGTTACTATCAGCTCAAAATCGGCTATCAGTTGGGTGACGCGGTGCTGAGCGCCAAAGGCCAGTACAACTGGAACACCGGTTACGGTGGCGCGGAACTGGGCCTCAGTTATCCGGTGAGCAAGCACGTTCGCCTCTATACTCAGGTTTACAGCGGCTACGGCGAGTCGCTTATCGATTACAACTTCAACCAGACCCGTGTAGGTGTGGGCGTGATGCTGAACGATATTTTCTAGGCAGCTCGAATGTTTTTTCGTTAAACGTTGAAGTTTCTCTCTCAGGCGCTGAAAATAGCGCCTGTTTTATTTCTGGCAAATGGGGTTAACGTGGCGCAGGCGGAAGTATTGAATCAGGAATCGCTGGCTAAACAGGTTTTGCATGAAACCTTTGGCTACCAGCAGTTCCGCCCTGGCCAGGAAACCATCATTGAAACCGTGCTGGAAGGCCGCGATTGTCTGGTGGTCATGCCTACCGGCGGCGGTAAATCCCTCTGCTATCAGGTGCCCGCGCTGGTGCTCAACGGCCTGACGGTCGTGGTATCGCCTCTTATTTCCCTGATGAAAGATCAGGTCGATCAGCTCCTTGCCAACGGCGTGGCGGCGGCCTGTCTTAACTCCAGCCAGACCCGCGAGCAGCAGCAAGAGGTCATGGCCGGTTGCCGTACCGGGCAGGTTCGCCTGCTGTATATCGCGCCGGAACGTCTGATGCTGGATAACTTCCTCGATCATCTGTCGCACTGGAATCCGGTCCTGCTGGCGGTGGATGAAGCCCACTGTATCTCCCAGTGGGGACATGATTTCCGCCCGGAATATGCGGCGCTCGGCCAGCTCCGTCAGCGTTTTCCCGAACTGCCGTTTATGGCACTCACCGCGACGGCAGATGACACCACGCGTCAGGATATCGTCCGGCTGCTGGGGCTGAACGATCCGCTGATTCAGGTCAGCAGCTTCGACCGCCCGAACATCCGCTACATGCTGATGGAAAAATTCAAGCCGCTGGATCAGCTTCTGCGCTACGTGCAGGAGCAGCGCGGGAAGTCCGGCATCATCTACTGCAACAGCCGCGCGAAGGTGGAAGACACGGCCGCGCGCCTGCAGAACCGTGGTTTTAGCGCCGCCGCTTACCATGCCGGGCTGGAAAACGCGGTTCGCGCCGATGTGCAGGAGAAATTCCAGCGCGATGACCTGCAGATTGTGGTGGCGACGGTGGCGTTCGGAATGGGGATCAACAAGCCGAACGTGCGCTTCGTCGTACACTTCGACATTCCGCGCAATATCGAATCGTACTACCAGGAAACCGGCCGCGCCGGGCGTGATGGACTGCCTGCAGAAGCCATGCTGTTTTACGATCCGGCCGACATGGCGTGGCTGCGCCGTTGTCTGGAAGAGAAACCGCAGGGCCAACTGCAGGATATCGAACGCCACAAGCTCAACGCGATGGGCGCGTTTGCCGAAGCGCAAACCTGCCGCCGTCTGGTGCTGCTCAACTACTTTGGCGAGGGGCGTCAGGAGCCGTGCGGCAACTGCGATATCTGTCTTGACCCACCAAAGCAATACGATGGCCTGATGGATGCGCGCAAAGCGCTCTCGACCATCTATCGTGTGAACCAGCGCTTCGGCATGGGCTACGTGGTGGAAGTGTTGCGTGGGGCGAATAACCAGCGTATCCGCGATATGGGACACGATAAGCTGCCCGTCTACGGTATCGGCAAAGACCAGAGTCACGAGCACTGGGTGAGCATCATCCGTCAGCTGATTCACCTGGGCTTTGCCACGCAAAACATTGCCCAACACTCCGCGCTTCAGCTTACCGAAGCGGCACGTCCGGTGCTGCGCGGGGATATCGAACTGAAGCTCGCGGTTCCGCGCGTTGTCGCCCTGAAGCCGCGGGTGATGCAAAAATCGTACGGCGGCAATTACGACCGCAAGCTGTTTGCCAAACTGCGCAAGCTGCGTAAAGCCATTGCTGATGAAGAGAACATTCCGCCCTACGTGGTCTTCAACGATGCGACGCTTATCGAGATGGCAGAGCAGACGCCGCTCAGCGCCAGCGAAATGCTCAGCGTCAACGGTGTTGGTACGCGCAAGCTGGAGCGCTTTGGCAAAGAGTTTATGGCGCTTATCCGCGCTCATGTCGACGGTGACGATGAGGAGTAGTCAGCCAGCCTAAAAAATGTCAGGATGGTGACTCACTTAATTATTTCCCTGCGAGTTAATTATGTTAATGCTATTTCTTACCGTGGCGTTAGTGCACATCGTTGCGCTCATGAGCCCGGGCCCTGACTTTTTCTTCGTGTCACAAACCGCCGTCAGCCGCTCCCGCAAAGAAGCGATGATGGGGGTACTGGGTATCACCATGGGCGTTATGGTCTGGGCGGCCGTGGCGCTGCTTGGTCTGAACCTGATTCTGGCGAAGATGGCCTGGTTGCACAACATCATCATGGTTGGCGGGGGGCTTTACCTTTGCTGGATGGGCTACCAGATGCTGCGCGGGGCGTTGAAGAAAGAAGAGAAAAAGCCGGAAGAGCCGAAAGTTGAGCTGGCAACGGGCGGCCGGAGTTTTATTAAAGGGCTGCTCACCAACCTGGCGAACCCAAAAGCGATTATCTATTTCGGCTCCGTGTTCTCCCTGTTTGTGGGTGACAACGTGGGTGCGGGTGCGCGTTGGGGCATCTTCCTGCTGATCGTGGTGGAAACTTTTGCGTGGTTTACCGTGGTTGCCAGCCTGTTTGCCTTACCGGCGATGCGCCGCGGTTACCAGCGTATTGCGAAGTGGATTGACGGCTTCGCCGGCGCGTTGTTCGCCGGCTTTGGCATTCATCTCATCATTTCTCGCTAAGCATGACGCGCTGACGCAAGCAGCGCGCCTACCAGCATAAACAGCGAACCAAAGATTTTGTTCAGGGCCTTCATCTGCTTAGGCCCTTTAATCCACACCGCAATCCGCTGCGCCAGCGTCGCGTAACCAATCATCACGATGATATCGACAACAATGGTGGTCGCACCCAGCACCACGTACTGCATGACCTGTGGCTGATGCGGGACGATAAACTGCGGGAACAGCGCGGCGAGGAAAACAATACTTTTCGGGTTGGTCAGGTTCACAAACACCGCGCGTTTAAACAGGCGTCCGCGTGTTTGCGTCTGGGCGAGCGTATTAAGATCAATTGAGCCTGCTGCACGCCACTGCTGAATACCGAGCCAAATCAGGTACGCGGCACCGGCCCATTTCAGCACATCAAAGGCCAGTACCGAGCGGGAGAACAGCGTACCCAGACCAATGCCCACCAGCACGATATGAATGCCCAGACCGGTCTGCAAACCGGCAATGGACGCCGCGGCACCGCGATAGCCGTGGTTGATGGAGGTGGTCATGGTGTTAATGGCGCCTGAACCTGGGGAAAGGCTAAGGATGATGGATGTCAGCAGATAAGCGAACCACCACTCGAAGGTCATTTGAAACTCCCGAATTGTCTGTTTTTATGCCACAATACGCTATTGTTACGTCATTTTGTGACCGGTGACGAAAAAACGATATTCCTTGGCTTACGGGGGTGGAAACCCGATGTTTCAGCAGAAAAAGGACTGGGAAACACGAGAAAACGCATTTGCTGCTTTCTCTATGGGGCCGCTGACCGATTTCTGGCGTCAGCGTGAGGAAGATGAGTTTACGGGTGTTGGCGATGTCCCGGTACGCTTTGTGCGTTTCCATGATGAGAAAAACGATCGGGTGATCGTGGTTTGTCCGGGACGTATCGAGAGCTACATCAAATACGCTGAACTGGCCTATGACCTGTTCCATCTGGGCTTCGATGTGTTGATTATCGACCATCGCGGGCAGGGGCTTTCTGGCCGCTTATTGTCGGACACGCATCGCGGTCATGTGGATAACTTCAGCGATTACGTCGACGATCTTGCCGCCTTCTGGCAGCAGGAGGTTCAGCCGGGCCCGTGGCGTAAGCGCTATATTCTGGCGCACTCTATGGGTGGGGCGATTTCGACGCTGTTTTTACAGCGCTATGACCACCAGTGTGATGCCATTGCGCTTACCGCGCCAATGTATGGCATCGTCATGCGTTTTCCGGACTGGATGGTGCGCCATATTCTCGACTGGGCTGAGGGCCATCAGCGCATTCGTGAAGGGTATGCCATCGGGACAGGGCGCTGGCGCGCGCTGCCGTTTGCCCTCAACGTATTGACCCATAGCCGGCAGCGTTATCGCCGTAACCTGCGTTTTTATGCCGATGAACCGCGCCTGCGCGTCGGTGGCCCGACATATCACTGGGTGCGGGAAGGGATCCTTGCCGGTGAACAGGTGCTTGCTGGTGTTGGTAAAGATGATACGCCGACACTTCTGATTCAGGCTGAAGAAGAGCGTGTGGTGGATAACCGCATGCATGACCGCTTTTGTGAACTCCGCGCTGCCGCCGGTCACCCTTGCGAAGGGGGTAAACCGCTGGTCATCAACGGCGCGTACCATGAGATCCTTTTTGAAAAGGACGCTATGCGCTCAGTCGCGCTCAACGCCATTGTTGAATTTTTCGACAGGCATAATTGATTGTTGTTTTACCACCAGAGGTTGAAATCCCTATGTACCAGGTTGTTGCATCTGATTTAGATGGCACGCTGCTTTCGCCCGATCATACCCTGTCGCCTTACGCGAAAGAGACCTTAAAGCTTCTGACCGCCCGCGGAGTGAACTTCGTGTTTGCCACCGGCCGCCACCACGTGGACGTGGGGCAGATCCGCGATAATCTTGAGATCAAATCGTACATGATCACCTCCAACGGTGCGCGCGTGCACGATACCGATGGCAACCTGATCTTTACGCATAACCTGGATCGCGACATTACCGCCGATCTGTTCGGCGTAGTGCATAACAACCCGGACATTATCACTAACGTTTATCGCGATGACGACTGGTTCATGAATCGCCATCGCCCGGATGAAATGCGTTTCTTCAAGGAAGCGGTATTTAACTATTCCCTGTACGAGCCAGGCCTGCTGGAGCCGGAAGGGATCAGCAAGGTGTTCTTTACCTGCGAAAGCCACGAAGCGTTGTTGCCGCTGGAACAGGCGATTAATGCGCGTTGGGGTGACCGCGTCAACGTGAGTTTCTCGACCCTGACCTGTCTGGAAGTTATGGCGGGGGGTGTTTCCAAAGGGCACGCGCTGGAAGCCGTAGCAAAACGTCTGGGCTTCGAACTGAAAGACTGTATCGCCTTCGGTGATGGCATGAACGACGCCGAGATGCTCTCTATGGCGGGCAAAGGCTGCATTATGCAGAATGCACACCAGCGTCTGAAAGACCTGCACCCGGAACTGGAAGTGATTGGGTCTAACGCTGACAACGCGGTACCAAAATACCTGCGCAAACTGTTCCTTGAATAATCTTCATTTGATTGTTTATTGCTCAGTTGTCAACTAAAGAGTTCGCTACAATGCCTGTCCTTCTTTCTGAGAGACAAGCATTGTGGCGCTACTCATTATTACCACTATCCTGTGGGCCTTCTCTTTTAGCCTGATTGGCGAGTACCTCGCCGGGCACGTCGACAGCTACTTCTCGGTGCTGATGCGCGTGGGGCTGGCGGCGCTGGTATTCCTGCCCTTCCTGCGTACACGCGGGCAATCGCTGAAGACCATTTTGCTGTACATGCTGGTGGGGGCGATGCAGCTCGGCATCATGTACCTGTTCAGCTTCCGGGCTTACGTCTACCTGTCTGTCTCTGAATTTCTGCTTTTCACCGTGCTTACGCCGCTCTATATCACGCTGATTTACGATCTGCTCAGCAAACGTCGTTTGCGCTGGGGATATCTGTTGAGCGCGGCGCTGGCGGTGATCGGGGCGGCGATTATTCGCTACGACAAAGTGAGCGACCACTTCTGGACCGGGCTGATGTTCGTGCAGCTGGCGAACCTCAGCTTTGCCATCGGTATGGTCGGGTACAAGCGCCTGATGGAAACCCGTCCGATGCCACAGCATAACGCGTTCGCCTGGTTCTATATGGGGGCAGCTATCGTCGCGGTGGCGGCATGGTTTATGCTCGGCAACCCGCAAAAGCTCCCGACGACAAGCCTGCAGTGGGGCGTTCTGGTCTGGCTGGGCGTGGTGGCATCGGGGCTGGGGTACTTCATGTGGAACTACGGCGCTACGCAGGTAGACGCCGGTACGCTGGGGATCATGAACAACGTGCATGTGCCTGCAGGGCTGCTGGTGAACCTTGCCATCTGGCAGCAGCAGCCTCACTGGCCGAGCTTCCTTATTGGGGGAGCAGTGATTCTGGCTTCGCTGTGGGTCCATCGCCGTTGGGTCGCTCCGCGCTCCGCACAAACGGAAGATGGTCGCACGCGTGGTTCCGCGCAGAGCGAATAAACGCTTCCGTAATCGGCTGACGCTGCTCGCCATCGCGCACGGCGGCGTACAGCCGGCTCCATAGTCCCTCACCCAGGGTTTTAGTGACAACCAGACCCTGGCGTTCAAAACTCTCCACAACCCAGTGTGGTAGCGCCGCGATGCCCATTCTGGCAGCAACCATCTGAATCAACAGCAGGGTGTTATCCACGCTTTTGAGCTGCGGGCTAATGCCGGCTGGCTGCAGGAAATGACGCCAGATATCCAGCCGACTGCGCTGTACCGGGTAAATCAGCAGCGTTTCACTGGCTAAATCTTCCGGGGTGATACGCGTTTTACTGGCCAGCGGATGATCCGGAGCCAGCACCAGCCGTACCTCATAATCAAACATTGGCGAATAGTGCAGGCCGCTGCGGGGCAGAATGTCTGAGGTCATCACCAGATCCAGTTCGCCCTGCTGGAGCGACGGCTGCGGGTCGAACGTCACGCCGGATTTGAAATCCATCTCCACCTGCGGCCACCTCTGGCGGAAGTTCTCAAGCGCGGGTGTCAGCCATTGAATACAGCTGTGACACTCAATGGCGATACGCAGCCTGGTTTGCTGCGGCTCGTTACAGGACTGCAGCGCGCTGGCTATTTGCGGCAGCACCTGATTAGCCAGCTGCAGCAGGATCTCGCCCTGAGGCGTAAAGCGTAGCGGCTGGCTCTTACGCACAAAAAGACGAAAGCCGAGGCGTTGTTCCAGATCGCTGAACTGGTGAGAAAGGGCGGACTGGGTCTGGTGCAGCGTGGCTGCCGCCGCCGCGAGAGAACCGCAATTTCGCAACGCTTGTAGCGTTTTCAGGTGTTTAATCTCGATCATGAAAGTCCTTCACTTCGCCATGAACATTTTGCGCTTGAGGAATATACAGTAACTGCCAATTATGGATGTGTAAACATCTGGATGGCTAAATACCAAAAATTCACAGGGGACACACCATGACAATTCGCAATCACACTCTCGGTTTCCCTCGCGTTGGCCTTCGCCGCGAGCTGAAAAAAGCGCAGGAAAGTTACTGGGCAGGTACCTCTGGCCGTGAAGAATTGCTGGCAGTGGGCCGCGAACTGCGTGCGCGCCACTGGGAACAGCAAAAGCAGGCGGGCATTGACCTGCTGCCCGTGGGCGATTTCGCCTGGTACGACCATGTTCTGACCACCAGCCTGCTGCTTGGCAACGTGCCGGCTCGTCATCAGAACAAAGATGGATCGGTAGATATCGACACCCTGTTCCGCATTGGCCGTGGTCGTGCGCCAACGGGAGAGCCTGCGGCAGCGGCGGAAATGACCAAGTGGTTCAACACCAACTATCACTATATGGTGCCGGAATTTGTGAAAGGCCAGCAGTTCAAACTGAGCTGGACCCAGTTGCTCGACGAAGTCGATGAAGCGCTGGCGCTGGGCCACCAGGTGAAACCGGTATTGCTGGGGCCGGTAACGTATTTGTGGCTGGGTAAAGTGAAAGGCGAGCAGTTTGACCGTCTCAGCCTGCTGAACGATATTCTGCCGGTCTACAAACAGGTGCTGATTGAACTGGGTAAACGCGGAATTCAGTGGGTGCAAATCGATGAGCCTGCACTGGTGCTGGAGCTGTCGCAGGCGTGGCTAAAAGCGTTTAAACCCGCTTACGATGCCCTTACTGGTCAGGTGAAGCTATTGCTGACCACCTATTTTGAAGGCGTGACGCCGAACCTGAGTACTATTACTGCGCTGCCGGTTCAGGGTCTTCATGTTGACCTGGTCCACGGCAAAGATGACCTGGCCGAACTGCACAAACGTCTGCCCGAAGAGTGGCTACTCTCGGCCGGACTGGTGAATGGCCGTAACGTCTGGCGCGCCGATCTGAGCGAGAAATATGCACAGATTAAAGATATCGTCGGCAAACGTGAGCTGTGGGTGGCCTCCTCCTGCTCTCTGCTGCACAGCCCAATCGATCTGAGTGTGGAAACCCGTCTGGATCCCGAGGTGAAGAGCTGGTTTGCCTTTGCGCTGCAAAAATGTGAAGAGCTGGCGCTGCTGCGTGATGCGTTAAATAGCGGTGACACCACGGCCATTACCGACTGGAGCGCCCCCATTCAGGCGCGTCGTCATTCGGCACGCGTCCACAACCCGGCGGTCGAAAAACGTCTGGCGGCCATTACCGCGCAGGACAGCCAGCGTCAGAGCCCCTATGAGGTGCGTGCCGAAGCCCAGCGTGCCCGCTTCAACCTGCCAGCGTGGCCAACCACCACCATCGGCTCCTTCCCGCAGACGACGGAGATCCGCGGCCTGCGTCTGGATTTCAAAAAAGGCAACCTCGATGCGAATCACTACCGCACCGGTATCGCTGAGCACATCAGACAGGCGATTGTTGAGCAGGAACGTTTAGGTCTGGACGTGCTGGTACACGGTGAAGCCGAGCGTAACGATATGGTGGAATACTTCGGCGAACATCTGGACGGTTTCGTCTTTACGCAGAACGGTTGGGTGCAGAGCTATGGTTCCCGCTGTGTGAAGCCACCGGTGGTGATTGGTGACGTCAGCCGCCCGCAAGCGATCACCGTAGAGTGGGCAAAATTCGCCCAGTCCCTGACCGACAAACCGGTGAAAGGGATGCTGACCGGCCCGGTGACGATCCTCTGCTGGTCCTTCCCGCGTGAAGATGTGACCCGTGAAACCATCGCCAAACAGATTGCGCTGGCGCTGCGTGATGAAGTGGCCGATCTGGAAGCGGCGGGTATCGGCATCATCCAGATTGATGAACCGGCGCTACGCGAAGGTTTGCCGCTGCGTCGCAGTGACTGGGATGCTTATCTGAAGTGGGGTGTGGAGGCTTTCCGCCTCAACGCCGCGGTCGCGAAAGACGACACGCAGATCCACACCCACATGTGTTACTGCGAATTTAACGACATTATGGATTCGATTGCCGCGCTGGATGCCGACGTGATCACCATCGAAACGTCGCGTTCAGACATGGAACTGCTGGAGTCCTTCGAAGAGTTCGAGTATCCAAACGAAATTGGGCCGGGTGTCTACGACATCCACTCCCCGAACGTACCGAGCGTGGAGTGGATTGAGAGCCTGCTGAAAAAAGCCGCCCAGCGGATCCCGGCTGAGCGCCTGTGGGTCAACCCGGACTGCGGACTGAAAACCCGCGGCTGGCCGGAGACCCGCGCGGCACTCGCGAACATGGTCAGGGCGGCGCAGAATTTGCGTCAGGCCTGATAAATCCGAAGCCCGG
The DNA here is from genome assembly GCF_057320345.1 of Enterobacter cloacae complex sp. 394I7. NCBI lineage: Bacteria > Pseudomonadati > Pseudomonadota > Gammaproteobacteria > Enterobacterales > Enterobacteriaceae > Enterobacter > Enterobacter cloacae complex sp. 394I7. The sequence goes on from NZ_JBXWCR010000013.1 coordinate 61,274, forward strand.
CAAGGCGTAGCCGCGACCGGGCTTTTGTTTTACGCTTTTTTCCCGCCGTACTGGCTGAACCATGCCAGCATCCGCTGCCAGCCATCTTTAGCCGATTCCGCGTGATAGCTCGGACGATAGTCGGCATTAAAGGCGTGGCCGGCATCCGGGTAAACGATGATTTCAGCTTTTGCATTGGCTGCACGGAGCGCATGGCGCATGGTCTCTACCGTATCAAGCGGGATCCCGGTGTCCTGGCCGCCATACAGCCCTAAGACTGGGGCATTTAACTCGGTGGCGATATCAACGGGATGCTTCGGCGAGTTCAGCGTTTTCTCCCCCACCAGTTTGCCGTACCAGGCAACGGCGGCTTTAAGCTGCGGATTATGTGCGGCATACAACCAGCTGATACGTCCTCCCCAGCAGAAACCCGTCACCATCAGACGATGTGCGTCGCCGCCATTGCGCGCAGCCCAACTGGCCACGTGGTCCAGATCGGCCAGTACCTGTGCATCCGGCACTTTGCTGACCAGGTTGCTGAACAGCGTCGGTATATCACTGTAGTCGTTCGGATCGCCCTGACGGAAATAGAGCTCTGGCGCAACGGCCAGATAACCTTCCAGCGCCAGACGGCGGCAAAGGTCGCGAATATGTTCGTGAACGCCGAAAATTTCCTGAACCACAATCACGATGGGCAGCGGGCCGTCGGCCGATTTTGGCCGCGCGTGGTAAGCAGGCATATTCTCCCCCTGCGAGGGGATGGAGGTCTCACCTGCCGTAATGGCCTCTTCAGGTGTTGAGACGATGGTTGATGCATGAGGGGCCGCTGCAGGTGCAAAACCGGTTTTTTCAGTCATGGCATTCTCCGTACCAATGAGTTAGCGCAAAGGTAAATATAGTCACCAGGTTAACAATTCACAGTGCCTGAAACGGTCTATCTTTTGTGCAGCACCTGACGATATAACTTGTTAATGTGATGTGAATCACTATTTCATGGAAATTTACTGCAATCATTTTCATTCATGGTGAGATGTGTCACGTAATTCTGCTTACTGCTTCTGTAAAGTACCTTTTTACTTCTTCTGACTAACCGACCCACAGAGGAGTCACCTATGTCTAAGTCTGATGTTTTTCATCTCGGCCTCACTAAAAACGATTTACAAGGGGCTACGCTGGCTATCGTCCCGGGCGATCCTGAGCGTGTGGAAAAGATCGCCGCGCTGATGGATAAGCCGGTTAAGCTTGCTGCCCATCGTGAATTCACCACCTGGCGCGCTGAGCTGGATGGCAAAGCGGTGATCGTCTGTTCTACCGGTATCGGTGGCCCGTCCACCTCAATTGCTGTTGAAGAGCTGGCGCAGCTGGGCATTCGTACTTTCCTGCGTATCGGGACTACCGGTGCCATTCAGCCGCATATCAACGTTGGCGACGTGCTGGTGACAACCGCTTCCGTGCGTCTGGACGGCGCGAGTCTGCACTTTGCCCCTATGGAATTCCCGGCGGTGGCGGATTTCGAATGCACCACCGCACTGGTTGAAGCCGCGAAATCCGTTGGCGCAACCACCCACGTAGGCGTGACCGCCTCTTCTGATACCTTCTACCCAGGCCAGGAGCGTTATGACACCTTCTCCGGCCGCGTGGTAAGCCGTTTCAAAGGTTCTATGGAAGAGTGGCAGTCTATGGGCGTAATGAACTACGAAATGGAATCTGCAACCTTGCTGACCATGTGCGCAAGCCAGGGTCTGCGTGCCGGTATGGTGGCGGGCGTTATCGTCAACCGTACCCAGCAGGAGATCCCGAACGCGGAAACCATGAAGCAGACCGAAAGTCATGCTGTGAAAATCGTGGTTGAAGCAGCGCGTCGCCTGATCTAATCCCTTCTTATACGAAAAAAGGCCGACCCGTTCGGCCTTTTTTTTGCGTAGCGCCTCGCAGGAAAACCCTTTCAAACTGGACGTTTATACAGCACAATTCTATTTTGTGCAGGTAATACGTTGATGCAGGGGGCATTGTGGATATCTCAATCCTGATTTATGCAGTGATTGCGCTGGTGGGCGTGGGGGCAGGCTGGCTGATTTCCAGCTACCAGCACGCGCAACAAAAGGCCGATCAGCTGGCCGAGCGCGAAGAGATAGTCGCCGATTTAAGCGCAGCAAAACAGCAGGTTGCGCTGAGCGAACACTGGCGTGACGAATGCGAACTGCTCAACAACGAGCTGCGCAATCTTCGCGATATCAACACCTCACTGGAGGCCGATCTCCGCGAAGTGACTACCCGCCTCGAATCCACCCAGCTGCATGCGGAAGATAAAATCCGCCAGATGATGAACAGCGAGCAACGCCTCAGCGAGCAGTTCGAGAACCTCGCGAACCGCATTTTTGAACACAGCAACCGCCGCGTAGACGAACAAAACCGCCAAAGCCTGAATAGCCTGCTAACGCCCCTGCGTGAACAGCTGGACGGCTTTCGTCGTCAGGTACAGGACAGCTTTGGCCAGGAGGCTCGCGAGCGGCACACGCTGGCGCATGAAATTCGTAATCTTCAGCAGCTGAATGCGCAAATGGCGCAGGAAGCGGTCAACCTGACCCGTGCGCTGAAGGGCGATAACAAAACCCAGGGCAACTGGGGGGAAGTGGTGCTGACCCGCGTGCTGGAGGCCTCTGGCCTGCGGGAAGGGTATGAATACGAAACGCAGGTAAGTATCGAGAACGATGCTCGCTCGCGTATGCAGCCTGATGTGATTGTACGACTCCCGCAGGGCAAAGATGTGGTGATAGACGCCAAAATGACGCTGGTGGCTTATGAGCGCTATTTCAATGCGGAAGATGACTACACCCGCGAGTCGGCGCTGCAGGAGCACATCGCCTCCGTGCGTAACCACATTCGTCTGCTGGGCAGAAAAGACTACCAGCAGTTACCCGGCCTGCGCTCACTGGATTACGTCCTGATGTTTATTCCGGTTGAACCCGCGTTCTTGCTGGCGCTCGACAGACAGCCTGAACTGATTACCGAAGCCCTAAAAAATAACATTATGCTGGTGAGCCCCACCACGCTGCTGGTGGCATTGCGCACCATTGCCAACCTGTGGCGCTATGAACATCAGAGCCGCAATGCGCAGCAGATTGCCGATCGCGCCAGCAAGCTTTACGACAAAATGCGCCTTTTTGTGGATGATATGTCCTCGGTTGGGCAAAGCCTTGACCGCGCCCAGGATAACTATCGCCAGGCGATGAAAAAACTCTCTTCCGGGCGTGGCAACTTACTGGCGCAGGCCGAAGCATTTCGTTCCCTGGGTGTGGAGGTGAAGCGCGAGATTAATCCGGAATTAGTTGAGCAGGCCACCGCCCAGGATGAAGAGTTTCGCCTGCGCGAAGGCGCTGGCGAACAAAAGACAAACAGTGAAGACAATACGTTAGCGACAGATTTAACGTCAGACGAGCGTCCGGCACGTTTCTTTCGCGAAGGTTGAAACGTAGGGCAAACGCGCCCAATCTGTTACACTTCACGAACATTTTACTGATAAGCAGGCTCTGAGATGGTTGACGATTCACAAGACACGACGCACTTTGGCTTTCAGACTGTCGCCAAAGCGCAGAAAGCTGATATGGTGGCCCACGTATTTCATTCCGTGGCGGCGAAGTACGATGTGATGAATGACTTGATGTCGTTCGGCATTCATCGCTTGTGGAAGCGCTTCACCATCGACTGTAGCGGTGTGCGTCGTGGACAAACGGTACTGGATTTAGCCGGCGGTACAGGCGATTTGACAGCAAAATTCTCCCGTCTGGTGGGCGAAACCGGTCGCGTTGTTCTGGCAGATATTAACGACTCAATGCTCAAAATGGGACGTGAGAAGCTGCGTAACATCGGCGTGGTAGGTAATGTCGAGTATGTGCAGGCGAACGCCGAAGCGCTGCCTTTCCCGGATAATACCTTTGACTGCATCACTATCTCCTTCGGCCTGCGTAACGTCACCGATAAAGAAAAAGCGCTGCGCTCCATGTACCGCGTGTTAAAGCCGGGTGGACGCCTGCTGGTGCTCGAATTCTCCAAACCGATTCTTGAGCCGTTAAGCAAAGCTTACGACGCATACTCATTCCATGTACTGCCGCGCATTGGTGAGCTGGTGGCAAACGACGCGGAAAGCTACCGGTACCTGGCGGAATCTATCCGTATGCACCCGGATCAGGACACCTTAAAGGCCATGATGCAGGATGCGGAATTCGAGAACGTTGAGTATTTCAACATGACGGCAGGTGTCGTCGCGCTGCATCGCGGTTATAAGTTCTGAGTGGAGGTTTCCCGTGCCCTTTAAACCCTTAGTCACCGCAGGCATCGAGAATGTCCTGAATGCCTTTCTTTACCGCGCACCGGCGCTAAAAGCCGCACGTCAGCGGCTTAACGGCAAGGTGCTGCGTGTTGTTCTGAAAGAGTTCTCGACGCCGCTTGTGCTGGTTTTCAGTGAACGCCAGCTTGACGTTCTGGGTGAGTGGGAAGGTGAAGCCGACTGCTCCGTGATTACGCACATGAGCGTGCTGCCAAAATTACGTGACCGTCAGCAGCTTACGGCGCTTATCCGCAGCGGTGAGCTGGAAGTGGAAGGCGACATTCAGGTCGTACAGAATTTCGTTGCGCTCAGCGATCTGGCCGAGTTTGACCCGGCGGAGCTGCTTGCGCCTTTCATTGGCGACATTGCTGCCGAAGGGATCGGTAAAGCCATTCATGGCGGTACGGCTTTCCTTCGCAAGAGTCTGCAACGGCAGCAACGCTATGCGGCGGAAGTGCTGACTGAAGAGTGGCGTATGGCCCCTGGCGCGCTTGAAGTTGCATGGTTTGCGGAAGAGACCGCAGCGGTTGAACGCGCGGTGGATGCCTTAACCAAACGGCTGGAAAAACTGGAGGGCAAATGACGCCTGGTGAAATTCGGCGCCTCTATTTTATCGTCCACACCTTTTTGAGTTACGGGCTCGACGAGCTTATCCCCAAAATGCGTATCACGCTGCTGCTTCGCATCTGGCGGCGGATGTTGTTCTGGATGCCTAATCGTCATAAAGATCAGCCGCTGGGTGAACGTCTTCGCCTGGCGCTCCAGGAGCTGGGCCCGGTATGGATTAAGTTCGGGCAAATGCTCTCGACTCGCCGCGATCTTTTCCCGCCGCAGATTGCCGATGAACTGGCACTGCTGCAGGACCGCGTTGCACCGTTTGACGGTGTGAGAGCGAAAAAACAGATCGAAGAGGCGATGGGCAATATTCCTGTCGAGACTTGGTTTGACGATTTCGAAATAGAACCTCTTGCTTCAGCCTCTATCGCCCAGGTGCATACAGCACGTCTGAAAGAGAACGGCAAAGAGGTGGTTATCAAAGTGATCCGCCCGGACATCCTGCCGGTAATCCGAGCGGACATGAAGCTTATCTATCGGCTTGCACGCTGGGTTCCGCGCCTGCTCCCCGACGGACGCCGTCTGCGCCCAATGGAAGTTGTGCGGGAGTATGAAAAAACGCTGATTGATGAATTAAACCTGCTGCGTGAATCGGCAAATGCCATCCAGCTGCGCCGGAACTTTGAAAACAGCCCGATGCTCTATGTGCCGGAAGTGTATTCGGACTACTGCAGCCAGAACATGATGGTAATGGAGCGGATTTACGGTATTCCGGTCTCGGATGTGGCAGCCCTGGAAAAGCAGGGAACCAACATGAAGCTGCTGGCCGAGCGTGGTGTACAGGTCTTCTTTACCCAGGTATTCCGCGACAGCTTTTTCCACGCGGACATGCACCCGGGGAATATCTTCGTCAGTTATGAGCACCCGGAAGACCCGAAATATATCGGTATTGACTGCGGTATTGTGGGCTCGCTGAACAAAGAAGATAAGCGCTATCTCGCTGAGAACTTTATTGCCTTCTTTAACCGTGATTACCGCAAGGTGGCCGAGCTGCACGTTGATTCTGGCTGGGTTCCGCCGGACACCAACGTCGAAGAATTTGAGTTTGCTATCCGTACCGTCTGCGAGCCGATTTTTGAAAAGCCGCTGGCAGAAATTTCCTTCGGACACGTATTGCTGAACCTGTTTAACACGGCACGCCGCTTCAACATGGAAGTGCAGCCACAGTTAGTTTTACTTCAGAAAACATTACTTTACGTTGAAGGTGTAGGTCGACAGCTCTATCCTCAGTTAGACTTATGGAAGACTGCGAAACCTTTCCTTGAATCCTGGATTAAGGATCAGGTGGGCATTCCGGCGCTGGTGCGCTCTATTAAAGAGAAAGGCCCGTTCTGGATAGAAAAAATGCCTGATATTCCTGAACTGATTTACGACAGTTTGCGTCAGAGCAAGAACCTTCAGCACAGCATGGATAAAATCGCCCGCGAGCTTCAGTCCAGCCGTGTTCGACAGGGGCAGTCGCGCTATCTCTTTGGCATTGGAGCAACGCTGCTGCTGAGTGGTACGCTGTTGCTGATTACTCGCCCTGACTGGCAGATGATGCCCGCCTGGCTGATGGCTGGCGGTGTTGTGGTCTGGCTCGCCGGCTGGAGAAAAACGCGCTGATTTTGCGTCGCTATCGACGGGTCGCCTACGTATAATGCGACCTGACTCATTAATCATCTATCCCTGAGGTACATGTATGGGTGGTATCAGTATCTGGCAATTGTTGATCATTGCCGTCATCGTCGTGCTGCTGTTTGGCACGAAAAAGCTCGGTTCTATCGGCTCCGATCTGGGCGCGTCTATCAAAGGCTTCAAGAAAGCGATGAGCGATGATGAGAGCAAGCAGGATAAAACCAGCCAGGATGCTGACTTTACTGCTAAATCCATCTCCGACAAGCAGGAAGAGGCGAAAAAAGAAGACGCTAAACGCCACGATAAAGAGCAGGTGTAATTCGTGTTCGACATTGGTTTTAGTGAGCTGCTGCTGGTCTTTGTGATTGGCCTGATAGTGTTAGGACCCCAGCGTCTGCCGGTGGCGGTGAAAACCGTTGTGGGCTGGGTACGCGCGCTGAGATCGCTGGCTTCGACCGTACAAAATGAGCTGGCGCAGGAACTTAAGCTGCAGGAGTTTCAGGAAAGCCTGAAAAAGGTGGAAAAGGCGAGCATGGATAACCTGACGCCTGAACTGAAAGCCTCAATGGATGAGCTGCGTGAAGCGGCAGAATCCATGAAGCGCTCCTACAGCGTCAACGATCCTGAAAAGGCGAGCGATGAAGCCAACACCATCCACAACCCGGTGGTGAAGGACAGCGAAGCGCAGCGCGAGGGCGTTACGCCTGCCAGCGCGGAGCATCAGGCTACCGCGCCTGAACAAACGCCGCAGGAATCTGAACCGAAAAAACAGGCGCAGCCGGAAGCACCGGTGGTAAAAGCGGCTGACGTTAAGCCCGCCGCGCCTGTTTCCGAATCATCCCCCTCGTCGAGTGATAAAGCGTAAACATGGCAGTAGATGATACCCAACCGCTGATTACGCACCTCATAGAGCTGCGTAAGCGCCTGTTAAACTGCATTATCGCGGTTTTCCTCATTTTCTTATGCCTGGTCTATTTCGCCAACGATATCTACCAGGTTGTCTCTGCGCCGCTGATCAAGCAGATGCCGCTGGGGGCAACGATGATCGCAACCGACGTTGCATCACCGTTCTTTACCCCTATTAAGCTCACCTTTTGGGTATCGTTGATTGCCTCTGCGCCGGTCATTCTTTATCAGGTGTGGGCGTTTGTGGCGCCAGCGCTGTACAAGCATGAACGCAAGCTGGTGATCCCGCTGCTGGTATCCAGCTCGCTGCTGTTCTATATCGGCATGGCGTTCGCCTACTTTGTTGTCTTCCCGCTGGCCTTTGGCTTCCTGACGCATACCGCGCCGGAAGGGGTTCAGGTGTCGACGGATATCGCCAGCTACCTCAGCTTTGTGATGGCGCTGTTTATGGCGTTCGGTGTGGCATTCGAAGTGCCGGTAGCCATTGTGCTGCTTTGCTGGGTAGGAGTGACGACCCCTGATGACCTGCGTAAGAAGCGCCCGTATATCCTGGTCGGCGCGTTTGTGGTTGGCATGCTGCTCACACCACCTGACGTCTTCTCACAAACACTGCTGGCAATACCGATGTATTGTCTGTTTGAAGTCGGCGTATTCTTCTCGCGTTTCTACGTGGGAAAAGGGCGTCGGTCGGATGACGAAGACGATACGTCGGAAAAGACCACTGAAGAGTAAAACCAGCCGCCCGTCAGGGCGGTTGTGCTATGGGGAATCGCATGTTTGATATCGGACTCAACCTGACCAGCTCGCAGTTTGCGAAAGACTGCGATGAAGTCGTCGCGCGTGCTTTTGCCGCCGGGGTGAAAGGGCTGCTCCTGACGGGAACCAACCTGCAAGAAAGCGAGCAGGCGCAGCAGCTTGCTCAGCGCTATGATCGCTGCTGGTCAACCGCTGGCGTGCATCCTCATGACAGCAGCCAGTGGACGCCGCAGAGCGCTGAAATCATACACAGGCTGGCGAAAACCCCTGAAGTCGTGGCCATTGGCGAATGTGGTCTCGATTTCAACCGTAACTTTTCCACACCTGCCGAACAGGAAAACGCCTTCACCGCCCAGCTCGCCCTGGCGGCGGAGCTTGGAATGCCTGTGTTTATGCACTGCCGTGACGCGCATGAGCGCTTCCTCGCCTTACTGGAACCCTGGCTCGATAAACTGCCCGGTGCGGTACTGCACTGCTTTACCGGTTCACGGCAGGAGGCGCTGGATTGTCTGGAACGCGGGTTATATCTGGGCATTACCGGCTGGGTTTGCGATGAACGTCGCGGGCTTGAGCTTCGCGAGCTGTTGCCGGTGATCCCGGCGGACCGCTTGCTTGTTGAAACCGACGCACCTTATCTGCTGCCGCGAGATATGCAACCCAAACCGGCTTCTCGACGTAACGAACCGGCCTATCTGGGGCATATTCTTGAGAGCGTAGCGCGCTGGCGCGGAGAAGACCCGCACTGGCTTTGCGCACAGACGGATGACAACGTGCGTCGCTTGTTCGGGATAGACGTTTAAACTTTGCGGAAGTCGGTGTTTTTCACGCTCTGCAATACCTGCTTATTCAGCAGGTTGAGCAGCAGCATGGAGCGTGCTTCACCGTCAGGCTCGGCGAAAATCGCCTGTAAGCCCTCGAAAGCCCCTTCAGTGATGACGACGCTGTCGCCTGCGTAGGGGGTTTCCGGATCGGTGATGCCTTCAGGTTGCTGGTACACCGAAAGCTGATGAATCACCGTTGACGGGACCGTAGCCGGGTGAGCGCCAAAACGCACAAAGTGGCTGACACCGCGTGTGGCGCTGATGGTCGTGGTGTGAATCACTTCCGGGTCGAACTCAACGAACAGATAGTTCGGGAATAATGGCTCACTGACGGTCGTGCGCTTCCCGCGCTGCATTTTTTCAAGCGTGATCACGGGTGTCAGGCAATTTACAGACTGACGTTCAAGATGTTCCTGCGCGCGCTGAAGTTGCCCGCGTTTGCAATACAGTAAATACCAGGCCTGCATAATCACTCTTTCCCTTAGTTCGGGGCGCAAGCATATCAAAACCCTGGCGGGATCGCTAAGTTGATTATAATGGGGGAAAAGGGAACAGAATGCATAAGTTCACGCTAATTTAACAAAATTACAGCATCAAGCAGGCTTACGCCGTATAATGAAGCGCTTACAGAGAGGCCATGACTAACTGCATGAAATACCACGATCTCCGCGACTTCCTGACGCTGCTGGAAAAGCAGGGCGAACTCAAACGCATTACACTTCCTGTTGATCCTTATCTGGAAATGACAGAAATTGCTGACCGCACCCTGCGTGCCGGTGGCCCCGCTTTACTGTTTGAAAACCCAAAAGGGTATTCGATGCCGGTGCTGTGCAACCTGTTTGGTACACCGCGCCGTGTGGCGTTGGGGATGGGACAGGAGGACGTCACGGCGCTACGCGAAGTGGGTAAACTGCTGGCGTTTCTGAAAGAGCCAGAGCCACCGAAAGGTTTCCGCGATCTGTTCGATAAACTGCCGCAGTTTAAGCAGGTGCTTAACATGCCAACCAAACGTCTGCGCGGCGCACCGTGTCAGCAGAAAGTGCTGGAAGGCGATGCGGTGGATCTGACAAAAATTCCTGTTATGCAATGCTGGCCCGAAGATGCTGCGCCGCTTATCACCTGGGGGCTCACCGTCACGCGTGGCCCGCACAAAGAGCGACAAAATCTGGGTATTTACCGCCAGCAGCTGATTGGCAAGAATAAGCTCATCATGCGCTGGTTGTCACATCGTGGCGGTGCCCTGGATTTCCAGGAGTGGTGTGCTGAACACCCGGGCGAGCGTTTCCCGGTTTCCGTTGCGTTAGGCGCCGATCCGGCCACGATTCTGGGGGCGGTAACGCCAGTGCCGGATACGCTGTCCGAATATGCCTTTGCAGGCCTGCTGCGCGGAACCAAAACCGAAGTCGTGAAGTGTATTTCTAATGACCTTGAAGTTCCTGCCAGCGCGGAGATCGTTCTGGAAGGTTACCTTGAGCAGGGCGAAATGGCGCCGGAAGGGCCATACGGTGACCACACCGGCTATTACAACGAAGTTGATAACTTCCCGGTGTTTACCGTCACGCACATCACCCAGCGTGAAGATGCGATTTACCACTCCACCTATACCGGACGTCCACCGGATGAACCGGCGGTACTGGGAGTGGCGCTGAACGAAGTGTTTGTGCCGATCCTGCAAAAGCAGTTCCCGGAAATTGTTGATTTTTACCTGCCGCCAGAAGGGTGTTCGTATCGCCTGGCGGTGGTGACGATGAAGAAGCAATATCCTGGTCACGCTAAACGCGTGATGATGGGCGTATGGTCTTTCCTGCGCCAGTTTATGTATACCAAATTTGTTATTGTCTGCGATGATGATGTTAACGCCCGCGACTGGAATGACGTTATCTGGGCCATTACTACGCGAATGGATCCGGCGCGCGATACGGTGTTAGTCGAAAACACGCCGATAGATTATCTGGATTTTGCCTCGCCGGTCTCCGGCCTTGGCTCAAAAATGGGACTGGATGCCACAAACAAATGGCCCGGCGAAACCGAGCGTGAATGGGGTCGACCGATCAAAAAAGATCCTGCCGTGACCGCGCGCATTGACGCGATCTGGGATGAACTGGCCATAATGAATAACGGTAAACCTGAAACAGGCCGTTAAGCCCTATAGACTTCACGACAGAGAGAGCGAATGACAACCTTAAGCTGTAAAGTGACCTCGGTAGATGCTATCACCGACACCGTATATCGCGTCCGTTTAGTACCTGAAGCGGCATTCTCTTTCCGCGCCGGTCAGTACTTAATGGTCGTGATGGATGAGCGTGATAAGCGTCCCTTCTCTATGGCTTCTACGCCAGCAGAGCAGGAATTTATTGAGCTTCATATTGGTGCGTCTGAGCTTAACCTGTATGCGATGGCCGTCATGGACCGCATTCTGAAAGAACGTGAAATCGTGGTGGATATTCCTCACGGTGATGCCTGGCTGCGTGAAGATGAAGACCGTCCGCTGATCCTGATTGCGGGGGGAACGGGTTTCTCTTACGTGCGCTCTATCCTGCTGACGGCCCTGGCGCGTAACCCGGATCGCGATATCACCATCTACTGGGGCGGCCGCGAAGAGAAACATCTCTACGACCTGTCTGAACTGGAAGCATTAAGCGTCAATCATCCACATCTGCGCATTGAGCCGGTGGTGGAGCAGCCTGAAGAGGGCTGGCGTGGGCGCAGCGGTACGGTGCTGACGGCGGTTCTGCAGGATCACGGCACGCTGGCGGGACATGATATCTATATTGCTGGCCGTTTTGAGATGGCGAAAATTGCCCGTGACCTGTTCTGCAACGAGCGTGACGCGCGTGAAGACCGTCTCTTCGGCGATGCGTTCGCGTTCATTTAAATAAAAAACCCGCCCCTGACAGGCGGGAAGAACGGCAACTAAACTTTATCTCTTCGCCACTGGCGCCATAACTGCGATGGCTGCGCGTGCTCACCCGAATCCCTTACTTCCGTAAGCGCATCGGGCGCCGCTCGCGTGCCGCCGTGTTCTGGCGACACTGGCTGTAAGAACCCCTCGAAGAGTTACACTCGCTCAAATACCGTCGCGATACCCTGACCCAGCCCGATACACATCGTCGCCAGACCAAACTGAGCGTCTTTGCGTTCCATCAGGTTAATCAGCGTGGTGCTGATGCGTGCCCCGGAACAACCCAGCGGGTGACCGAGGGCGATCGCGCCGCCATTGAGGTTAATCTTGTCGTCTATCTGATCCATCAGACCCAGATCTTTGATGCACGGCAGGATCTGCGCGGCAAAGGCTTCGTTCATCTCAAACAGATCGATATCACTGGTGGTTAAGCCTGCTTTTTTCAGCGCCAGCTTCGAGGCCGGCACCGGACCGTAACCCATAATAGACGGATCGCAACCCACCACCGCCATCGAACGCACCCGGGCACGAGGCGTCAGGCCTAATTCGCGGGCACGGCTTTCACTCATCACCAGCATCGCGGCGGCCCCGTCAGATAGGGCAGACGAGGTGCCTGCCGTTACCGTACCGGTGACCGGGTCAAACGCCGGGCGCAGCGTAGAAAGGGTTTCTACAGTGGTTTCCGGGCGAATCACTTCATCGTAGTTGAACTGCTTCAAAACGCCGTCAGCATCGTGACCACCGGTTGGGATGATCTCATGCTTAAACGCGCCGGACTGCGTTGCGGCCCAGGCGCGTGCGTGGGAGCGCGCAGCAAAGGTATCCTGCATTTCGCGGCTGATGCCGTGGAGGCGGGAAAGCATCTCAGCGGTCAGGCCCATCATTCCCGCCGCTTTCGCCACGTTACGGCTCATACCCGGGTGGAAATCAACCCCGTGGCTCATCGGCACGTGGCCCATGTGCTCCACGCCGCCGACCAGACAGGCCTGTGCATCACCGGTCATGATCATGCGTGCCGCGTCGTGCAGCGCCTGCATTGACGAACCACACAGACGGTTAACGGTCACCGCCGGAACTGAATGCGGGATCTCCGCCAGCAGCGAAGCGTTACGGGCGATGTTAAAGCCCTGTTCGAGGGTTTGCTGTACACAGCCCCAGTAAATATCGTCGAGCGCAGCGGGGTCCAGTGCCGGGTTACGCGCCAGCAGGCTACGCATCAGGTGCGCGGAGAGGTCTTCCGCGCGCACATTACGGAATGCGCCGCCTTTTGAACGGCCCATCGGGGTGCGAATCGCATCAACAATGACAACCTTTTCCATTGTGACTCCTTAAGCCGTTTTCAGCTCGCCAACCGGACGGGCTGGTTCAACTGCTGGGTAATAGGGTTCGTTATGGCGCGCTTTGTTACGCAGACCTTCCGGCACGTCATACAGCGGACCGAGGTGCTGGTACTGCTGAGCCATATCGAGATAACGGGCGCTGCCGAGCGTATCCAGCCAGCGGAACGCGCCGCCGTGGAACGGAGGGAAGCCGAGGCCGTACACCAGTGCCATATCCGCTTCTGCCGGGCTGGCGATAATGCCTTCTTCCAGGCAACGCACCACTTCGTTGATCATTGGAATCATCATTCGGGCGATGATTTCATCGTCGGTGAAGTCACGTTTCGGCTGGCTGACGTCGGCCAGCAGGCCATCCACCGCCGCGTCTTCTTCTTTCTTCGGCTTGCCTTTGCTGTCTTCTTTATAGCGCCAGAAGCCCAGGCCGTTTTTCTGACCAAAGCGGCTGGCGTCAAACAGGGCGTCAATCGCGTCGCGGTAATCTTTCTGCATGCGCTGCGGGAAGCCTGCCGCCATCACCGCCTGGGCGTGGTGTGCGGTGTCAATGCCGACCACATCCAGCAGATACGCCGGACCCATCGGCCAGCCGAACTGTTTTTCCATCACTTTGTCGACTTTGCGGAAATCCGCACCGTCGCGCAGGAGCTGGCTGAAACCGGCGAAGTACGGGAACAGCACGCGGTTGACGAAGAAGCCCGGACAGTCGTTGACCACGATTGGGGTTTTGCCCATTTTGCTGGCCCATGCCACGACTTTGGCGATCGTTTCGTCAGAGGTTTTTTCCCCACGGATCACTTCGACAAGCGGCATACGGTGCACCGGGTTAAAGAAGTGCATACCGCAGAACTTTTCCGGGCGCTTCAGAACGCCTGCCAGTTCGCTAATCGGGATGGTGGAGGTGTTTGAGGCCAGTACGGTATCAGGACGAACCTTCTCTTCGGTTTCCGCCAGCACCGCTTTTTTGACTTTCGGGTTCTCAACGACCGCTTCAACGACCACATCCACACGGTCGAAACCGCTATAGTCCAGGGTCGGGTGGATTGTCGAGATCACCCCTGAGAGTTTCAGACCGTCAATTTTGCCGCGTTCCAGCTGTTTATTCAGCAGCTTGGCCGCTTCGGTCATGCCCAGCGTCAGGGATTTCTCGCTGATGTCTTTCATCACCACAGGCACGCCTTTCCAGGCCGACTGATAAGCGATGCCGCCGCCCATAATGCCTGCACCGAGTACCGCCGCATGTTTTGGCGTCTCAACATTTTTGGTCAGCTGTTTCGCCTTACCTTTCACGAATTGATCGTTCAGGAAGATGCCCACCAGTGCGCGAGCTTCATTAGTGTGCGCCAGCGGAACAAAGCTTTGGTTTTCCAGTTTCAGCGCTTCATCACGGCCAAAGCGGGCTGCGGCTTCAATCGTTTTAACGGCGGTAATGGGCGCGGGGTAGTGTTTGCCTGCCGTCTGCATCACCATCCCTTTGGCGATGGTGAAGCTCATGGCGGCTTCAATTTTGCTGAGTTTCAACGGTTCCAGCTTCGGCTGACGTTTGGCTTTCCAGTCGAGGTCGCCATTAATGGCCTGATGCAGAATGGCGAGGGAGCCTTCAATCAGTTTTTCTGGTTTAACCACACCGTCCACCAGGCCTATTTTCTGCGCCTGTTCCGCCCCGACATCTTTACCGGCGGCAATGATCTCCAGGGCGCTATCGGCACCCAGCATGCGTGGCATACGTACGGAACCGCCAAAGCCTGGCATGATGCCCAGCTTTGTTTCCGGCAGGCCGATGCGCAGGTCTGGCGTGGCCAGACGATAGTCGGTTGCCAGCACGCACTCGCAGCCGCCGCCCAGCGCGTAGCCGTTAACGGCGGAGACTGTCGGAACAGGCAGATCTTCCAGACGATTGAAGACGCTGTTGGCAAAGTGCAGCCACTGGCTCAGCTGTTCTTCCGGGACCTGGAACAGTGAAAGGAATTCGGTGATATCTGCACCGACAATAAAAGCCGCTTTGTTTGAGCGCAGCAGCAGCCCTTTTAATTCAGATTGTTTTTCAAGCACATCCAGCGCCTGGCCAAGACTGGCCACCGTCGCGGTATCAAGCTTGTTGACTGAGCCGGGGGCATCGAACACCAGTTCGGCAATGCCATCTTCCAGCCAGTTGAGGTACAGGGTGTCGCCTTTGTAGAGCATGTCAGTCTCCTGAATCCAGCAAGTGGATCTGGTCATACCAGATGAGACGGAGTGTGGGATTTATGTTAATAAAATGCAAATTTCTCATTAAGAAATTGCTGCATTGATCACGGTCGGTGGAAATCACGCAGTCGGAGTCAGGTGTGCTAAGATGCGATGACTTGAGCTCAGAAAAATGAAAGGAAGAAAGATGGACTCACTGGCTTCGCTTTATAAAAATCATATCGTTACCCTACAGGAACGTACCCGTGATGTACTGGCGCGCTTTAAGCTGGATGCGCTGTTAATCCACTCCGGAGAGCTGATTAACACCTTCCTGGATGACCATGCGTATCCGTTTAAGGTCAACCCGCAGTTCAAAGCCTGGGTGCCGGTCACGCAGGTCCCAAATTGCTGGTTGCTGGTGGACGGGGTGAACAAGCCGAAACTGTGGTTCTATCTGCCTGTCGATTACTGGCACAACGTTGAGCCGCTGCCGACCAGCTTCTGGACGGAAGAAGTGGACGTTATCGCTTTACCAAAAGCCGATGGCATTGGCAGCCTCCTGCCAGCCGGGCGCGGCAACATTGCTTATATTGGCCCGGTTCCCGAGCGTGCGCTCGGTCTGGATATTCCGGCGGATAAACTCAATCCGAAAGGGGTTCTGGATTATCTGCACTACTATCGCGCTTATAAGACCGACTACGAACTTTACTGCATGCGTGAAGCGCAAAAAACGGCGGTAAATGGTCACCGTGCTGCGCATGAAGCGTTCCAGTCTGGCATGAGCGAGTTCGATATTAACCAGGCGTATCTGACCGCCACCGGCCACCGTGACACTGATGTCCCTTACAGCAACATCGTCGCGCTGAATGAGCATGCGTCCGTTCTGCACTACACCAGGCTCGATCACCAGGTGCCATCCGAGATGCGCAGCTTCCTGTTGGACGCCGGGGCAGAGTACAACGGCTATGCGGCCGACCTGACCCGCACCTGGGCGGCAAATGGGGATACCGATTTTGCACAGTTGATTAAAGACGTTAACGATGAGCAACTGGCACTTATTGGCACCATGAAAGCGGGAACCAGCTATGTGGATTACCACATCCAGTTCCATCAGCGCATCGCTAAACTGCTGCGTAAGCACCAGATCGTGAAAGACATGAGCGAAGAGGCGATGGTGGAAAACGATCTGACCGGGCCGTTCATGCCGCACGGTATTGGTCACCCGCTGGGTCTGCAGGTTCATGATGTTGCCGGTTTTATGCAGGATGATACCGGTACGCACCTGGCCGCGCCGTCTAAATATCCTTACCTGCGCTGCACGCGTATTCTTGAGCCGCGTATGGTGCTGACCATCGAGCCGGGTATCTACTTTATCGAATCGCTGTTAGCGCCATGGCGTGAAGGCCCGTTCAGCAAGCACTTCAACTGGGACAAAATTGAAGCGCTGAAACCGTTTGGCGGTATTCGTATCGAAGACAACGTGGTGATCCACGAAAACGGTATTGAG
This sequence comes from Enterobacter cloacae complex sp. 394I7, assembly GCF_057320345.1. NCBI lineage: Bacteria > Pseudomonadati > Pseudomonadota > Gammaproteobacteria > Enterobacterales > Enterobacteriaceae > Enterobacter > Enterobacter cloacae complex sp. 394I7. Next base: position 78,207 of record NZ_JBXWCR010000013.1, read on the forward strand.
AATATGACGCGAGACCTGAAGCTGGCCTGATGGATAGCTGGCTGATACCGGCTGAACCGGTCACCTTTGTTGAGGAAATTAAGAAGAGTCGATTCATTACGCTGCTGGCACATACCGACGGCGTTGAGGCGGCAAAAGCGTTTGTTGAGTCCGTTCGCGCGCAGCACCCTGACGCACGTCACCATTGCGTGGCATGGGTGGCAGGGCCGCCGAACGATTCACAACAGCTGGGGTTTTCCGATGACGGTGAACCGGCAGGCACAGCCGGTAAACCCATGCTCTCCCAGTTGATGGGCAGCGGCGTGGGTGAAATCACCGCCGTGGTCGTTCGCTACTATGGCGGTATCTTATTAGGCACGGGTGGACTGGTTAAAGCGTATGGCGGTGGGGTTCAGCAGGCACTGAATATGCTGATTACCACCCGCAAAACGCCGCTCACCGAATATACTTTATTGTGCGATTACGGCCAGTTATCCGGCATTGAGGCATTGCTAAAGCAGTTTAACGGCGTCATCGCGCACCGTGACTATCAGGCAATGGTGCAACTGCGCGTGGCGCTTCCGCAGGCGGAACTGGCTGCTTTTTCAGCAAAGCTGGCGGATTTTAGTCGCGGTTCGTTGCAATTGCTGCCGATTGAAGAATAATCCCCACCTCACTTTTTTGAATACCAAAGGAAGCGGCAGAGATGCATTTTCGTGCCATTACCCGAATCGTTGGACTGCTGGTCATACTTTTTTCCGGGACGATGATTCTCCCAGGACTGGTAGCGCTTATCTACCGGGACGGCGCGGGGCGGGCATTTACCCAGACCTTCTTTGTCGCGCTGGCGATTGGCTCACTGCTTTGGTGGCCAAACCGTCGTCAAAAGGGTGAGCTGAAATCTCGCGAAGGGTTTTTGATTGTTGTTCTGTTCTGGACAGTGCTGGGAAGCGTGGGTGCGCTACCCTTTATCTTCTCTGAGCAGCCTAATCTGACCGTCACGGATGCGTTTTTTGAATCGTTCTCGGGTTTAACGACGACCGGGGCGACCACGCTGGTCGGGCTGGATTCCTTACCTCATGCCATTCTCTTTTATCGCCAGATGCTGCAATGGTTCGGGGGGATGGGGATCATCGTCCTGGCCGTGGCCATCCTGCCTATTCTCGGCGTCGGGGGGATGCAGCTTTACCGTGCGGAAATGCCGGGCCCACTGAAAGATAACAAGATGCGCCCGCGCATAGCCGAGACGGCGAAAACCCTGTGGCTTATCTATGTCTTACTGACGGTCGCCTGTGCGTTAGCGTTATGGTTTGCCGGGATGCCTGCATTCGACGCTATCGGGCACAGCTTTGCGACGATCGCCATCGGCGGGTTCTCGACCCACGATGCCAGCGTGGGTTACTTCGACAGCCCCACCATTAACACGATCATTGCCATCTTCCTGCTGATTTCCGGCTGTAACTACGGTCTGCACTTCTCCTTACTCAGCGGGCGTAGCCTGAAGGTATACTGGCGTGACCCGGAGTTTCGCATGTTCATTGGTGTCCAGCTTACGCTGGTCATCATCTGTACCGTGGTGTTGTGGTTCCACGATGTCTATAACTCCGCGTTGACTACGTTAAATCAGGCGTTCTTCCAGGTGGTGTCGATGGCAACCACCGCCGGTTTTACAACGGACAGTATTGCGCGCTGGCCGCTGTTCCTGCCGGTACTGCTGCTGTGTTCTGCGTTCATCGGGGGGTGTGCGGGGTCGACGGGCGGTGGCCTGAAGGTGATCCGTATTCTGCTGTTGTTTAAGCAGGGGAACCGTGAACTTAAACGTCTGGTCCACCCGAACGCGGTTTACAGCATCAAACTGGGTAACCGTGCCCTGCCGGAACGTATTCTTGAAGCGGTGTGGGGGTTCTTCTCGGCCTATGCGCTGGTCTTCATCGTCAGTATGCTGGCGATTATCGCGACGGGGGTGGATGATTTCTCTGCCTTTGCTTCCGTCGTTGCAACGTTGAATAACCTCGGGCCTGGCCTGGGGGTTGTGGCGGATAACTTTGCCAGTATGAACCCGGTCGCGAAATGGATCCTCATCGCCAACATGCTGTTTGGTCGTCTGGAGGTCTTTACGCTGCTGGTGCTGTTCACCCCAACATTCTGGCGCGAGTAAGGAGTCGTCGGTGAAAACACTTATTCTTTTCTCTACGCGGGATGGGCAAACGCGTGAGATTGCCTCATATCTGGCTTCAGAATTAAAAGAGCTGGGGATTTACTCTGATGTGGTGAACCTGAACCGCACGGAGCAGATAGCCTGGCAGGATTACGACCGTGTGGTTATTGGCGCGTCTATTCGTTACGGGCATTTCCATCCGGCGCTGGATCGTTTTGTGAAAAAGCATACGGCAGTACTCAATAAACTGCCCGGGGCTTTTTACTCGGTCAATCTGGTGGCGCGTAAACCTGAGAAACGTACGCCGCAGACCAACAGCTATACGCGCAAGTTTCTGTTGAGCTCTCCGTGGCAGCCTGACATCAGCGCCGTCTTTGCCGGCGCGCTGCGTTATCCGCGCTATCGCTGGTATGACCGCTTTATGATTCGCCTCATTATGAAGATGACCGGCGGCGAAACCGATACGCGTAAAGAGGTGGTGTATACCGACTGGTCGCAGGTCGCCAGTTTTGCGCGGGAGATCGCACATTTATCAGGCGATTCGCGGCTTAAATAGGCGTGACGTTTGAAAAGTGAGCGAACGAAAAGTTTTTTGTATTTTGTGCTTGTCACTTCAAAATAACTCCCTATAATGCGCCTCCACTGACACGGAACAACGGCTTACAAGCCGCCGGGTTAGCGGGGTTCAGAGATGAACACCAACAGAGAAAA
>NZ_JBXWCR010000014.1:0-42250 GCF_057320345.1 Enterobacter cloacae complex sp. 394I7
GAGCAGGAGCAGGAGCAGGAGCAGGAGCAGGAGCAGGAGCAGGAGCAGGAGCAGGAGCAGGAGCAGGAGCAGGAGCAGGAGCAGGAGCAGGGATAGCCTCCTTGGTCGCTCGTATAGCTTCTAAGTGATCAGGGTTGTAGTTAAGTTGCTTTTGAAGATTTGCCCAGGAGTAACCCTTGCCTAACTGCGAAGCTTTGAAAGCTATATCGCGGTAGGAGAATGAGAACCCGTTCATTTTCCCGGTAGAAGCAATGTTAGCCGTCCAAGATACTTCGGCTTCTTCCAGTCGTTTTGTGAAGGTTAAAAGGTCAGGTGTATCTGCCAAACTTTTATCAAGTATCTGTTGGAGAGCTTCTTTGGGGGAAGGAAGGCCAGTCCGTTCTGAAAGCATCTGTTCATTGCGGGAAACCTTTCTTCGCTTCGGTTGCTTTGGTGCTGTCATGGTCACTGTCAGGTTATGAGTGATTTCAAGTTCACTGATGATCCGTGTGCTTATAAGATTTTCGTTCCTACCTAAGTAGAGCTTCCCACCGGCTATGTCGATTCTGCTGGCGATAATGTGTATATGCTGGCCTTCGTCGTCATGTAAGACATAGCAACGGAGATGGGTATCACTGAATCCCATTCGTTTCATATAGTCATCTGCGATGCTGGACCATTGTTCAGCCGTTAGTGATTCTCCACTAGGCAGGCGAAGCGAGTTGTGCCATACCGGTTTCTGGATATCTGGCCGAAGCTGTTTAGTGCCATCAAATTCAGCGATCAGTTCAAGAGCGGAGCCACCCAGCATATTGCCCCCGATTACGGCTGGATCGCTTTTATGATGTGCTCCCGGCTTCAATGCATATTGAACGACACCAGCGAAGCTCTTACCCCTTTTGATCTTCTGCATACCCTTCATAGGGTTTGCTCCATATGTCAGCATTTAGCAGGTGCTGGCGAAGATCTTCCAGTTGTCGCTTCACAGCGAAAAGCTCTGTATGAGTAAGCTGGCTATCTTTGCTCTTACCATCTATATGTATCGCAATTCGATTTAGCTTTTGTGATATTTCAGTTAAAACTTTCCAAGCTTCGATATTAATCTCTGGTATTAAAGGGATGATTTTATTCAAAGCTAATTTACGAAGCCATACGCTTTTATTCGTCGAGCCCCGTTTAATATCAATGAATCTCATTTCTTTATTATTAAATCTTACACTGACGCAATGTATTCTATGCGAAGATGATTTTTGATTGATACTTTGACTGAGATGATTTTTCTTATTGTTTACTTGTCCTTTTTCGGTTTTTTTTATCATATGAAATCCTTTTCATAATTAAAGTAGTTTTCTTTGTAATATTTAGTTATATCAAAACATAAAATTTGTCAATATGAGAGTAACATATTACTTCTGTTTGAATTTTTAAATTTAAACTTTGATATAGCCCCTATCCGCCAATGTATAGGGGCTATATTATTATTCTGCTATTTTAGAATTAGCAATTAAGTTATTAACGTCTTGCATTATTCGCAAGTATTCGCAATCATTATTAATGTTTTTAAATATAAAATGAGGAGGGACCAATGCTTTTCCAGCAGAATTTCTATACAGACCAATTATTGCTATATTATCAGTAGCTACAATAGATAGAGATACCCCGTTAGGGCAATAAAATATTTCTAGTTTATTTGAAGAAGGTGAGTTTTTATGAAATTCAATATATTCTTTTCTGGATTCTTCGATTTTCTTGCCGTAATAGCCACTTTCATCCTTTCCATTTTTCTTGCATAGGAATTTTTCTGCTTCTGAATCAGGGTCCATTAGGACGATGAAAGTTTCTTTATTTTCCTTTTTAAATCGTTCTGAAAGTTGCCTTGAGTTATTAGTAAAGAAATTTCGTCCATCATTCATTATGATAAATAATTTTGATGGTTCCACTATATCTATATCAAGCAATTCCATATTGTTATTATAAACGACATTTTCTAGACCATTATCCTCAATCATCAGTAATTTCGGGAATTTTTCATTAATTAATTCACGGACTTCATAATTGGTTTTTGATGCAGTCAGTTTGTTTACAACTAACGATACGGTCAGTGCAACGAATATCGAAGTGCCAAGCGATATCAAGATCTTCTGATAAGGATCTCTAATATCAAATGCAATTGGTAAGATAACCAAAACAAGAAATGAAATGACTCCAATTAGAGCAATTATTATTTTTAAATATTTTACAATTGACTGCTTTTCCATGCTTAATTCTCTAGTTAAACTTCGGTTGATATTTTTGACGCTTTACAGTGTCTACTTGTATATACTACACTTAAATTGGTTGAACAAGAAATATTAATGTGAAATTTAAACGACTTTATTATCAATGCGAGAATAACTAATATATATCCTTTAATAGTATTTAATAACCATGCATTTTTATTTTTCAACCGAAGGGAGAAAACAAGAGGCTAAAATAAGCGGAGCTTCTTTTGGTTAGCCCTTGCTTTTTATGGATGGGGTATTGACAATACGTGAAAAAAAATTATAGGTATATATGAAAGTTAATTTAGCATGAGGAGTCGGATATGCATTTTTTTTTGTTAATGGCGGTGTTTAGTTTATTTAATTTGCTAGGGTATTTATTACCATTTATTAAACCAACAGTTTTTGTGTTTGATATATTCATAATGCTATTAGGAATGATCGGTCTTTTGTTTTTTAGGAAGGATTTTGATGATTTTTAGAATGGTTTTCTTTGATGTTGCGTAATAAAACTATCTCGTTGGATATATTAGATATTAACTCTTCCTTTGTATTGTGTTTTTTATTGAATTCGATTTTTTTCTCTAAATAAAATTCCATAGCCGATATGAAAAATTTAGCAAATGAGCATAGTAAGATGAGAGATTTGAATAAAGCTAATGTGTGAATGTCAATGGCTTTTTCTATTAATGTTATAAGGTCATTAGAGTTTTGCTCATAAGTTTTATAAACGACAATTGACGCAGAGAAAAATAACACGCAGTCGTTCAATGATTTTATGGATTTACCTATTTTTTTAAAAAATATTGAAATCAATAAACCACCCAGGAATAAACAAGTGAAAAGAATGTCTTCTTTATTTATTGTTATCATTGAGCTTGTAAAGTTTAAAATCTTTGGATCAAATTTATCAATGAGAAATTTTATGATGACATTTATTAAGAGTAGAAATAATACGAGCAAAGAGATTTCTAACGATAATTTTTTATAAAAAAGTAGTCTTAATGATGATTTCATTTAAAACCCTCTGTATTTTTGAATATCCATTATGATAAAAGAATGTTTTGGTTCTGACTGATGTTTAAAACTTATATCGTATTTATTTCACAGAATTAATATCGCGTCGCGATTTTTCAACGCTTAATGATTAGTATATATACTTATACGGGTAAGGCTCATGTTTAATTCTCCAGTTGACAGTTTTTTTTATTTTTAGGTAGTAAATGTGTAAGGTATAATTTCAATTAATAAAAATCCCTTAAAGAATAAAAGATTTTTATTTGCAGCCATAAACAAACTTTAAAATTCTGTTTACGTCTGTAATGTAGTTTACATATTCATCTTCAGTTTTTCAAGAGAAAGGCCACTTAGGTGGCCTTCAATGGGACTGCTTATGCATATTGTGTTAACTTCCAGGTTACGGCTTTACCATCATATGGAGGGAAGCGGTTTCCTTTTGCTATTGGTGCAGTTGTTGATGGTGTCCCTACAACAGTCCACACTCCACTCTCAGGGCAACTCTCGCCAGTTCTCCCGGTAGTGCCCAATGGTGCTTTTGCCATTACGGAATCTCCATGTCATATGTGTTTAGCTATGTGTGTCGAAATTTAGCAGCGTGACGATTATATGGCGGTTACATACTTTGGTTTATTAAGAATTTATTATTTTTGAGAGGTGAATCGATTAAATTATATTGATATATTATGCATTGTGTTTCATATGTTTAAAGTTTTGACATTGGTATTTGTCATGCAATATACAAATATGCAGTTATTAACTGTTAACTTTACCTATCGAACCCATTTTATCTCACCCACTTATGTATGCCATATGTAGATCATTACATTGAAAGTAAATATTTAGTCATATAATTCAATTTGATAATTACATCTTATGAGTACAGCTGCATCATGTGAGTGCGTGATTCGATTAATTTTAGTTGAACTGAATCTTAGAATTTTGACATACTCAGTAACATGTTTTGAAAAGTGTTATATCATTAATCTATAAGAAAAAACCCAAATGGAATAAGTTTCTTTCCGTTATTATTTCTTTTGTAAGGTAATAGTGATGTGGGAAAAGATATTACAAAAAAATCTTTATTCTGAATGGGTTATCCGAAACACCCTATACTGGATGACTCCTGTAAGCCCATGGAAACTTGAAGAAAACATATCCTCGTGGATTATCTTCTTTGAGATAGGTGGTCCTGAATGTGAGTTTGAATTCGCAAGGTTGTTAAACGATTTTAGCCTCCGTGAGAAACTTCACCATCAAACTGGTCAGTTGCGTGATGCCATCATCAGCAAGGTTCTCCGAAGCATAGATGACAGGCTTGCATAATGAAACTCATGCCTTTTAACTTCGACAGGATGCCTGACGGCCGGGTATTCATCAGTAACCTCGCTGGCTTTCATCATTTTTTAGGAGAGCAGGAATTTCTCGATCTGGTAAACGGTCACATCAGTCAAGAACAGTCCTCATCGCTTGAAAGCAAACTTTTCATTTGCGGAGATGAATCTTCCTCCGTTACCCCTTATGCACTAAGTTCGGCTTTTGCCAAACGACTCATGAATGAACTGGCGATCAGGCCAATCTTCATGATTGTACCTACTCTTCGGTGTGATCATACTTGCAAATATTGCCAGGTCAGTAGGGCATCGGTCACCGCTGATGGTTATGACCTCAATCCTGAACTGATACCGCAAATTGTCAGCACCATTAAGAAACTAGGTACACCTCCCTACAAGATAGAAGTACAGGGCGGTGAACCACTTCTCAGGTTCGATCTTGTTCAGTCAATCTATCACGAGTGTGAGATTTCATTGGGTAGTGATGCTTTTGAAATGGTGATTGCTACAAGTCTGTCATTACTCGATGAAAGCATTCTCTCATGGGTTAAAGAGCGGAATATCACCTTCTCGGTCTCGCTCGATGGGATTGAAGCTGTCCATAACAAGAATCGCATCCTTACTGACTTTCAAGCTCATAACAAAGCAGTAACTGGTATTCGGAAAATCACAGAAGAACTTGGCGCAAACCGGGTAGCTACGGTTACCACAGTTACTAAGGAGCTGACTAAAGAGCCAGCTTCCATAGTAGATGCTCATTTGTCTCTGGGTCTTACAGACATGTTTATCAGGCCTGTTAGTCCTTATGGGTTTGCTCAGAAGCAGAGCTTCACTTTTTCAATGCCAGAGTATTTTGCTTTTTATAAAGAGTTGATGCAGGAAGTGTTGATTCAGAATGAAAAGGGAATACCTGTCATTGAGCACTCGGCTGCTATTCATCTCAAGCGAATTTTCAATCCAGGCTTCAGTGGTTATGCAGATCTAAAATCGCCAAGCGGAGTTGTGCTGAACTGCATCCTGTTCAATTATGACGGTAAAGTCTACGGTAGTGATGAAAGTCGTATGCTTCAGAAAGTAAACCCGGAAGCAGATTTCAGTGCAGGAGAGTTTGCCTCACTCTCATTCAGTAGCAACGAATACTACCGTTCCGCTCTCTCATCTTCATTTAACTTCGCCATGCCAGGTTGTGACACCTGTGCATACCAGCCTTTCTGTGGAGCAGATCCTTGCCAGAACATTAGTGTTCATGGCGAACCTGTTGGTGACAAGAGTCGTTCTACTTTCTGCCAGTATCACAAAGGCATGTTCCGCTTCCTTCTGAATGAAATCTCTCAGGATGGACCGATGGCAAAGATGCTTAAAGGGTGGGCTTATGTCTGAGGTGCTGAGAAACGACATTTTCAGATTTACGGCAGATCTGCCAGTTCAGCAAGGTTTCTATCGCTTGTGCAAATCTAAGCCCGAAAATCCTCAATTCTATCTGCCAAATTTACTGGTCAGTGAAACTCAACTTGATTCCAGACTTCCTGCATATTTTGCAGACTTCGTTGTGAGCACTGATCTTTTCAATTCCATAGAAGATGGTGATATAGGGATTGTTAATAATGGCAACATGATTAGGGTGATTTTGTCACGGAGAGCAAACCATAACACTGTTCTGGTAACTGAAAGGTGCAACAACCGTTGCCTTTTTTGTTCTCAGCCTCCTAAGACAGGAAACGATGACTGGCTTCTTAACCAGTCAGCACTTGCCATCGCCTCTTTCTCCCTGAATGGTGTAGTAGGAGTGAGTGGGGGAGAACCTCTACTGTATGGCGAAGATTTCTTGCAATTTCTTGACTTCATAATCGAAAACTCACCTGAGACAGCTTTGCATGTTTTGACCAATGGACGAAAGTTTGCAGATGTCAGTTTTACTCAACAGATGAAAGAGCGAAGCGAAAAGCTCAAAATAACTTTCGGTATTCCGCTTTATTCTTCAAGGTCGTCAGTTCATGACTATCTGGTTGGAAGCGAAGGGGCATTTGATGAGACAGTTATGGGGCTTATCAATGCCGGTAACTCAGGGATCAACATTGAGTTAAGAATCATTCCGACACTGGCTAACTATATGGAACTGGACAAAATCATAGAGTTCGCTGGTCGCGTGTTTTCCAATATCAACCAGATTTCTCTTATGGGCTTAGAATCTATCGGCTGGGCACGTAAAAACTGGTCATCAATCTTCATTGAGCATGATAGCTATAGTGAGAAAATTCTCTCTGCCATAGGAACAGCACAAAGGTCAGGCATCACCCTAACAATCTTCAATTACCCATTGTGCCATCTTCCTGAAAGAGCTTGGGGATTTGCTACTCAGTCAATTTCTGACTGGAAAAATTACTACCCCAAAGAATGTGATGAATGTACTCAGAAGTCTTCCTGTGCTGGTTATTTCAGTTCATCAAAAGGCCGTTTTCATCAACCACCGAGACCAATTTTATGAAAAAATTTAATTTCGCTGCTCTGCTTCCGGGATTTTTAGCACTCAATAATTCTGTATGGGCAAGTGATTCCTCCACTGGTGCAAGTGATTTGCCCGGTATGACTCTTAATGAGCATGATTTAGTTATAGCTCCACTTAACACGGAAGTACCTTTCTACATTGCAGGGCATCGTAGTCATAGCTCCCATCGAAGCCATAGTTCTCATAGATCTTCGTCTGGTGGTGGGTACTATGGTGGAAGCACTCCTTATTATCCTAAAACATACAGTTCACCAAGCTCATCAGGCTCATCCACTTCAGGTACAAATTCGCCATCGTCTTCTTCATCTGTTCGTTCGCTTCGCTCTAATGACACCGATGCCTCTACGACCACAAACTCTGCTGGAATGAATGGAACTACTCGTGCAAGTAGTGGGCTGGCTTCTGATACTGAAAAGCGTAAGCGTTTGATCATGCGAGTGCAGTTCGCATTACTGGATAAAGGGTTTTATAACGGCAATATAGACGGAAGTATGGGGCCTGCGACACGAACTGCTATCAAAAATTACAGAGTTGCATATGGGCTTCCTACTCCAGTAAGAGAAACATTAGATGCTCAGTTATTGAACTCTTTGAATATACTGGCTCGTTAAAATGTTAGGTAAAATAGAATGAAGATAAAACTCTCTATTTATAAAACAAAAAGGTTTAGCGATGCTATTGATCAGGTTTTGAATTTGGAAAGGGTCAAAAGACCTGTTGAATTCGAGATGGAGGATGCACGAGCATATCTATATGTAAAGGAGTACATGGACCCAAAACCTCCTGAATGGACCACCTTTTTTATGGGCCAAAATCCTGGCATAGAACCTGATTTCTTCGGTATGAATAGTAGCACAGGAGCAGTATTAGTTATTGAAGCTAACAATTCCAGATATCTTATTCCCTTTGGAACCGGTCATCACTTAATCAATGATGGCAGCATTGTCAAAGGATTTGGGCTTAAAACAACTCTTAATAGTATAGAACATAAAAAAATTCGCAGTTTAGATAAAGGCAGTCACAACGAAACGAACCTGTTAACTCGCAGTCAGAGCAGTAAAGAAGTCGATATATACAACCTAAAAATAGATTCTGAGATGGATATTCTCACAACTCTCACAGGCACTTCGACAGAAGATATTTTAGGAAGTAAAATTACTGGCAAAGATGCTTTTGTGATCATGCCGGATATTGAATTGAAGGCTATTCCAGCACTGTTGACCAAAATAGACTCTATTTACTTATTACCTCTTCCTGAAGAATTCGAATGGGTTAACAATATCAAGGAGGCTGATGAACAAGAAGTTGAGATATTGGATTCGCTTTTGATTGATCGGATAAAGGAAAAAGACTTCAATGATTTATGGCTTGGAGAGCCAGAAATAATAGACTGGGAAAATCAAATAGGCTATTGCTTTGATAAGAGACAAAGATTCATTCATGAAACCTTATCAATATACCATGTTTGTGATTATTTTGATGGTAAGAAAACTGAAGTAACTGTTGATGAACTCAAAAAAAATTACCTGCATGTTTTGAATGCCGATTTTGAATCGATAAAAAAATGGTCTTTATATAGGTGCCTCTATGCCGAGATAAAAGAAGGTGATCAGAACTATATTCTTCGAGACTCTATATGGTATGTTGCAGATAGGAATTTTGTATCGACTATTGATGATGAAATGAAAAAAATAATTCATTATGAGGAGTCGGATAAATTCCCTGTATATTCATATAAACGAGAGGAGGATTATAATAAAAAACTTTGCCAAGATGATAATTCCTTTACACACATGGATCAGAAATTCATTCATCATGGTGGTGGTAAAAGTAAGATTGAATTTTGTGATCTTATCAGAGGTCAATCAGATTTTATCCATGTAAAATATTATACTGGTTCGCAAAGTATGAGCCATCTTTTTTCACAAGGATTTATAGGTTCTGAACTTTTTATAAGTGACTCTGAATTTCGAGGCAAACTTAATGAGAAACTACCTGCTCATATAAAATTAGCCGATCATATAAATAGACCAGATGCTAAAAAATATAAACTAGTTTTCGCCATAGCTTCTAATAAAAATCTTCCCGAAGATTTACCTTTGTTTTCTAAAGTAAACTTGAAAAATTTCCACAAGAGTATTACCAATTTTGGGTATGAGGTCAGGATCTGCAAAATTGCTGTGGACCCAGATATTTATAAAAAGAAGCTATGTAAACCACAAAAGAACAAGCTTTAAATAAATTTTTCAATGCCAGAGACGTTTGCCAGTTCATGCAGAAAATCGCTTTTGTAAGTTACAGCCCATGTATCTTGGTTTAGAACAAAGTGGTGTCAAAAAAGGTTTATGTCTTGGTGGATAAGGGGCTGGGAGATTTAACCCCTTATAGAGTTGTTATGCCGCAATAGCTTTAAATTTTTGAGCAATGACATAATCACTCCACCACTGCATGAGAATCACTCGTTCTGCCAGATATTCCGGGCGATTGTAAGCTGCAATTATTTCATCTTTCTTCGAGTGGGCAAGGGCCGCTTCTAAGACACCAGTCCTGAACTTACCAGATTCGTCTGTCGCCGTTCTCACAATAGATCTCATTCTATTAACCATAAGTTCACCTCCTTAAACCGTTCGAATGATTACGGCTTATACTGCCTACTTATGCTAATATCTAAGAGAAGCCATTATGGTTGTGTAAGTATACTTCATGGTTTATTTCGGATATATAAAACCATACCTATGACTGGCTGTTTTCAGCAAGAGTCTTCTCATCTAAAGAATTAATTTTCGAAATTCTTTTTAACTCATTAAGATAATCAACCTCGTTTTCCAAGAACCAATGAAGAACTTTAGAGTTACCCAGTAATTTATTAATATATGACTGGATTATCACGAATTTCAACATATCTGAACCATACTCGATTTGAAGTTTTTTTGTTTCTTCCGAAGTTGTTGCCATTTCCTGTTCCAGACGAAGTATGGTTTTTTTTATGTCCTTTTTATAGGGAGTGTTTTTCCCTTTATTTACTATCATTGATGCCGGTGTAGCATCCAAGATGCTCATTGCAAATTTTTTACTATAATTATCAAAATTAATCATTGTACCGACTGCTTCAATTTGACGAATTGGCTTCATTTTCCTCAAAACATCAAATGTAGCCTTAGGTATAGGTTTATCAGAAAGTTTCGCAATTACACTTGGATCTATACCGTTCATCACATTAGCTTTATCTTTTATAGCATCAATAGATATTCCCAAAGCAGCACTAAGTTTTTCAATTGAAACTTTTGCCAAGGACTTGATTATCATTCTATGTTCTTCAACTACATTTATATGATTGACTTGTTTGTTAGGAGTGAACGCATCATCTATGCTCGAAAGTAAACATGGAGCTTTTTCTATGCCTAAGTCTTTTAAAGCCTCAACCCTCAAATGGCCATCGAGTATCTTAATGGCATCTTTATCTTTGTCATAGAACACTATTATTGGTTCAATAATACCTAAGCTTTCAATAGAGGTAACTATTTGATGATATTTATGACTTAACTTTACATTTTCTAACAATTCCTTAGAGGGAATTAACTTGTTAGTTTCTAAATAAATAAAATTGTCGCCAAAACGTATCTGAATCATTTTGATGCCTCTTTGTTTATTGGATTGAGGATTTGAGATGGCAGTTCTGATAGATTCTCTTGTTCAAGTAAATTTTGAAAGCTTTTATTCATCATTATGATGTTAAAAATCTCATTTACTATTAGTAAATTAGTTTTTATAAATTTAGAGTTGTTATAAACAGATTTATGTTCAGCGATACTATTTTCATAAAGCCCAATTAACTCCTCAGCAGTCATTCTTTTTGATGGTTTGTGATAATAAAACCCGGCTGCTTTTGCACCTTTATTCCCAATTGTTCGCTGATTTAGAATGTGTTTTATCTTTATAATGTCCCGGCTTTTAATTAATTTTTTATCATATGCTTCGGTAAGAATATCTTGAGCTTCTTCAGTTTCACATCTTGCAAATTGCACTGCAAGATATAGAGGCAAATTCCCCCGTTCGACTGCAGAGAGAAGTTTATGCTCTCCCTTATCAAGAAGCATATTTATACTGCTCACCCAGTTCGATGAATACCCAGTAATCTCACTTATTTCGGAGTCTGAAAGTCCTCTGATTTTCATATCTTTTATTACCTGTAATAACTCATTGGAACGTGGTCTCCTCCTTGCAATGTTTTCAACTAAACTCATAACGTAAGCATCTTCTTCTGATACATCTCTTATAATTGCTGGAATAATGGTTTCACCTAATGCAACGAGAGCCTCTATTCTCCCTTGACCACAAATTAAAGCATATTTGAAATCGTCTTCATCAATCGCTCTCACGCTTATAGGCTTGCTTAATCCTCTTTTTTTTATGCTTTCCTTAATTTCTTCATGCACTACCTTATTTCTAGTTCTTGGGTTAAGGAATTTTATTTTTGCAATCTCAATTTGTATTATTGGGAATTCATTTGTTTCAGGCAGCATATAGTTCCCTCACTTTCATGCGAGTAATAATTTGTAGAAGTTTATCCAGATTATCAAATCTATAGAGATCTAATCGAATGTTGTTTGTTTCCGTCATGCACATTTTACTATATTCGTTTTCTATCTTTGGTATGATATAAAAATCAAGAGGCGAAATATTTTGTGAATCCATTCGTATAACAATTGTTATGTCTGCTTTCTGTGAGTTATCAAACCGGACCTTCCATCTAAGTTTACCTGATTTCATATGTATGCATTTAGTAATAAGGACGGAAATTAAAAGCTCATCATTGATGTAAAGCATTGGGGCATATTTATATTCGTCTATATAGCAGTTACTTTTTAAAATCCTCCCCTTAAAATCCTCAATTATACCTGAGTAAAATGATCTTAGTGCTTCATTTATTTGGAGATAACTGTAATCATGTTCTGGCTTATAACCAATCAAAGTATATGCTCTTAAAAGACCACCAAATCGGGTTCTGTAAACAGAAGATGAAGGGCCTGTATCATCTTCATCAATGATAAATCCTGATAGTTTTCCATTAGATTCCAATTTTTGTTTTAGCTTTTCTAAAAGCTCTTCATTAGTCAAATGTATGGATCGGAGCTGAATTATATCTTGAGCTTTATTATATTTTTTCTTTGAAATAATGGGTTTATATGCTTTGTCACATCTAACCCATTCATGTTTGGGGTTTTTTACAAGTCTACTTTTTAGTTTAGATGAGGTTTTGTTATATATGTTGTTTCCAATATATTTTTCATTTGTCAAGATTTGATGTATTTTTGCACGAGTCCATAATGTTCCATTTTCTGCAGGTATATTCTGTTCATTTAATCTCTCAGCAATAATGAATTCTGGTACGTTATAATCTATAAAGAGATCATAGATTCTATTTACAATTTTTATCTCATTTTTGGGGCCCGGAATTAATATTACTCTATCTGTTTGAATACTCTTTCTTTTGCGGAAACTCAATATTTCTTTAGCTATGCCATTTTCATCTACTAAAAGACGTCTCAGCCCATAACCAGCCATGCCGCCTTGATGATAACCAAGCTTTATTAAATTTACTTGTCCTATAAATACCTTTTCTGATAAATTCCTGCTGTGATATGCAGCACTAGATCTTTTTATATTCAGTATTACAGAAGACTCTAAAGGGAAATCTTTAGTGGGTATAGGTTCAGAACAGTATATAAGGTCTACACCGTTTCTCTCAAATAGAAAGGAATAATATGCAGCTTCATCACTGTTTTGAAAACGACCAAAACGACTCACATCATAAAATAATACAGCCTGTATATCTATTTTCTTTTGTTCTACATCACTAAGTAACTGCTGCAAAGAATGCCTGCCTACGATACTGACTCCGCTCTTACCTGCATCATCGTAGGTATAAGCGATTTCCATATTGTTCTTTTCAGCATAATCTTTGATGTATTCGGACTGATTATGTAAAGAATATTGCTGATGGTCGGTAGACATCCTCAAGTACTGTGCGACTCTAACTTTATGATTTTTATCATTTTCGCTAGCCATGCACGAAACCTCATGGATGATTCAATACAATGTAGAGGATAAAATTGATCAATTTTTAACCAAATTCAACTCTTTTATCATCGATTAGAGCGAATTTGGTAAATCTTCGAGGTGTATGATAATCGAGAAGAGATGTGAATTATTTAGCTGATATGACCTACAGCTTTCGTTATGTGGACTCAAGGTCCCCATTTGTGAATGGCTATGCTTAGTCCACATAGGTTAATGGTGTGATTATTAATTCTTTAACTAAATCAAGATAGTTAACCCATCATGGGAGATTTATGCGGCAATAACTTTGCATTTTTGAGACGAAACATAGTCACTCCACCATTGCATGAGAACCACCCGTTCAGTGAGATACTCTGCACGATTGTAGGCTGCAATGATTTCATCTTTCTTCGAGTGGGCAAGGGCGGCTTCTAAGACATCAGTTCTAAACTTGCCAGACTCCTCAGCAGCCGTTCTAGCAATGGATCGCATACCGTGAGCTACAAGCTCACCTCCGAAGCCCATACGGATTATGGCCGCATTGGCTGTTTGTTCATGCATGTGATTGAGTGGAGCTTTGATACTGGGGAAAACCCACTCTCTACGTCCGCTGATGGCTTTCATTGAATCCAAGACTCGCAAAGCTTCTTTACTTAGTGGAACTTTGTGAGGCTTCTTCATTTTCATGAACTCCGCCGGAATGTTCCACATTGAGTTGTCAGTATCTATATCGGCCCATCTGGTGCGAACAGCCTCACCAGGACGAACCCAAGTTAGTAACTGCCATTCAATCAGCAATCGTGTCTCCATACGGACTGAGGCGTTGTTTAACACTGTAAGGAAGCGGGGGAGTTCGGTTGGGGGCAGGGCTGGCATGTTCTGTTTCTTCGGCTTACTAAATCTCTGGGCAAGATTGTCAGCCGGATTGAATTCTATGAGTTCTTCTGTTGCTGCATAGCGGAAAACTTCATTCAGGCGGGATATGATGCGGCGAAGTGTTTCAAGGACACCTCGTTTTTCTATGGGGTCTAAATGCTGTTTAAGCATTTTAGGGCGAATCTCCTTAATGGGGGTATCACCCAACGTTGGAAAGATATTTCTTTCTAGGCTTCGCCAGATGTCGTTAGCATGATCCTGGGAGATGCCTGACGTTTTGACTTTCTCATCAAGCCACTTCTTGGCTACTGCTTGAAATGTATGTTCCGTTGCATCTTTTAGGGCATTGGCTTTCTGGGTGTTATGAACTTGTGGGTCTATATCATTTGCAAGCAACGACAAGTATTCATCACGTAAAGCTCGTGCCTTAGCAAGTGTAAGATGAGGATAGGTTCCTAAGCTCACCTTAGTTCGCTTTTTGGTCACAGGCACTGCATATCTGAAATACCAATTTTTCTTCCCTCCCTTCGCCAGGGGAGCGATTCGCAGGAGCAAACCATCGCCGTCAAAAAGGTTAACCTCTTTCTCGGCAGGTTTGGTGCTTTTGATTTCAGTGTCAGTGAGCTTCTTAGCGATTTTTGCCATTTGGGACCCTCGATTTTTGGACCCTTCTTAGTGGGTCCTATTCAGGGTGCCATAACTCGTAGTTCTCAGCAATTCTCACTGGACGACAATAGACGTAAAAAAGCCCGCAGAGCTTGTGCTGTGCGGGCTTAGTAGACTTCATTGTACTTCAAACAACTAAAAAGTGGTGGAGCTGGCGGGAGTTGAACCCGCGTCCGAAATTTCTACATCCTCGGTACTACATGCTTAGTTTGTCTTTACATTCGCACGCCAGCTGCGAACAAACACGCCACTAACGTACTAGCCTGATTAGTTTTAACGCTTCAACCCCAGGCAGGGCTTCCACGCGATCTCTTTTGGGTTTGACCTCTCTTGAATCCCCGTCTTAAGAGCGGAAGCTAGGGAGAGAGGGCTCAGAGCAGGTTATTAAGCTGCTAAAGCGTAGTTTTCGTCGTTTGCGACTATTTTTTTGCGGCTTTTTACGAGGCAAACCGCCCCTCGGCATGCACCTTGGGTTTCGCAAATCCCGTCGAATCCAGAATCAGCCCCAATAGTGTTGAACTGAGTATACCAGATTTTAGATCCTGGATACCAGCCCGGAACGCTAACTTATTGAATAGTACAATAAGTGCGCAGAATCAACGTCCTGCGTTTTTCATAATACGTGCTTTGTCGAGCTGCCATTCGCGCTCTTTCAGATCGGTACGTTTGTCGTGCTGTTTTTTACCCTTCGCTACGCCAACTTTCACTTTGCACCAGGCATTTTTCCAGTACAGCGACAGGGCAACCACGGTGAAGCCTTCACGATTAATGCGCCCATAAAGGGACTCCAGTTCACGCTTGTTCAGCAGCAGCTTACGGGTACGCGTTGGGTCACACACGTAGTGTGACGAGGCGACGGTCAGCGGCGTGAAGTTGGCACCGAACAGGAAGGCTTCGCCATCTTTCAGGATCACGTAGCTATCACCGATGTTGGCTTTCCCGGCGCGCAGCGATTTTACTTCCCAGCCCTGCAATGCCAGGCCAGCTTCGAATTCTTCTTCAATAAAATACTCGTGGCGAGCACGCTTGTTGAGCGCAATGGTCGCCGAGCCTGGTTTATGTGCTTTTTTCTTCGTCATAAGTATCGTAAAGCCATCGGTAATCTGATTTCAAAAAGTCACCTCATTGCGTCCTGTGAGGTCTAACGCGCTATATTAGCACGAGATGAGGCTTAGCGTTTTTTTAACAGGTGATAAATGTTATTATTTGTCGGTTGTGTGACCATGGGAAATGCTATGCCTCAGATTAGCCGTACTGCGCTTGTTCCATACAGCGCGGAACAAATGTATCAGTTAGTGAACGACGTTCAGTCTTATCCAGAGTTTATTCCGGGATGTACCGGGAGCCGAGTGCTGGAGTCTGGCCCGACGCAGATGACGGCGGCGGTCGATGTCTCCAAAGCGGGGATCAGCAAGACGTTCACCACCCGCAATACGCTGACGAGCAATCAGAGTATTTTGATGCATCTGGTAGATGGTCCGTTTAAAACCCTGATGGGTGGCTGGAAGTTTACCCCCCTCAGCGCTGATGCCTGTCGCATCGAGTTCCAGCTGGACTTTGAGTTTACCAATAAACTGATTGAGCTGGCGTTTGGCCGCATCTTTAAAGAGCTGGCCTCGAATATGGTTCAGGCGTTCACGACCCGCGCCAAAGAGGTTTACAGTGTCGCATAAGATAGCTGTCGAGGTGGTGTATGCGCTGCCGGAGAAGCAATATCTGCAGCGTGTGATGCTGGAAGAAGGTGCGACCGTTGAGGTGGCTATTCGCGCTTCTGGCATCCTTGAGCTTCGTCGTGACATCGACCTGGCGAAAAATAAAGTCGGCATTTACAGCCGTCCGGTCAAACTGGCTGATGTGGTGAATGAGGGTGACAGGGTCGAAATTTATCGCCCGCTGATTGCCGACCCCAAAGAGCTGCGTCGTCAGCGTGCGGAGAAATCGGGTAAGTAGTTCGCTCTTCACCTTAAGCCTGATCTCAAAGGGGCGAGGGGGATGAAGGAAAACAAAAAAGGTGCTCATTGAGCACCTTTTTGCATCTCTGACACCTGATTATTTGGTCAGGGCAGGCTTGTTGTCGATGTTGGTCAACACACCGGCGCTGCTGAAGGTCAGCGTCAGGGTCTGCTGGGACGCGTCTTCATGGCCCGGCTGCTGACGGAATACATAGAACCAGGTGTTTGTGCCGAACGGATCGGACATCATTGGGGTTCCAAGTGCATAAGCGACCTGCTGTTGTGTCATCCCCACACGGATTTTGGACACATCGTTAGGGGTAAGGTAGTTCCCCTGGTTGATATCAGGACGGTAAACCACTTTCTCCAGAGTGGAACAGCCTGCGGTCAACATCAGAAGAACCGCTGCGGCAGCGGTCAGCATTTTACAACGCATAGTGATTTGATTCCTTTTCGGGCCCGAGCAGAACGCGGCTCATATGTTATATGCCGATGATAATAGACCTTGCCCCACTTTGAAACCGGTCTGGCGGCGTTTTTGTTGTTCTCTATGACCCTGAGATCCCGAAAAAGTTTATGCCGCCAGCAGTTCTTTCGCGTTCGCGAGCGTATTTCGCGTGACTTCACTGCCGCCCAGCAGGCGTGCCAGCTCCTGCAGACGTGCGCGTTTATCCAGTGGCTTCATGTGCGTTTCCGTCATTTCACCGTCAGTTTCTTTGCTGACGATAAAGTGATGATGACCACACCCGGCCACCTGCGGCAGGTGGGTAACACACATGACCTGCGTTGATTCACCCAACTGGCGCAACAGTTTGCCGACGACCGCCGCCGTAGGGCCGCTGATCCCCACGTCTACTTCATCGAAAATCAGCGCCGGGGTTTCCATTTTACGTGCGGTAATCACCTGAATCGCCAGCGCGATACGCGACAGTTCACCGCCGGAAGCCACTTTAGAGATGGGCTGCAACGGCTGCCCCGGGTTGGTGGTGACGCGGAATTCGATACGGTCCGCACCTTCCGCCGTCAGATGGTTCTCTTCGAAACGGACATCGATGGTGAATACGCCGTGCGGCATCGCCAGCGTGTGCATGCTGTCGGTGATGTGCTGGCTCAGTTCCTGGGCGTAATGTTGACGGATCTCATGCAGCTGTTTCGCCGTCGTCAGCGCCTGTTCATGGTGCAGGTTCACCGCCAGTGACAGGGTTTCCAGCGAGTCAGCCTGATCGTCAAGCTGCTGTTGTTCATCAAGCAGAGACTGATAGTAGCCAGGCAGCTCCTCTGGCGTAACGTGGTGCTTACGCGCCAGCGAGATCTGACGGGAGATGCGTTGCTCCAGTTCAAACAGACGGTTCGGGTCGAGATCCAGACGTTCACAGTAGTGGCGCAGTTCGTCACTGGCTTCTGAAATCTGAATCGCGGCCTCTTCCAGCATATCCAGTACGCCAGAGAGTTTGCTGTCCATGCCGGCCAGTTCGGTGATGAGCTGACGAACATTATACAGCTGGCTCTGCAGGTTCACGTCTTCACCGTCAGCCAGCATGTTAAGGGCATTCTGGCTGGTTGAGAGCAGGTGACCGCTGTTAGCCAGGCGCTTGTACTCTTCGTCGATAAGCTCAAATTCACCCGCCTGCGGGCTAAATTCGTTGAGTTCTTTAAGCTGGTATTCCAGAAGCTCAGCGCGGGCGGCACGCTCCTGGCTTTGCTGCTGGTGCTGGGCAAGCTCACGGCAGCTTTGATGCCACTGGCGATAGTGCTCCGCCATGCGCTGAGTAAGTGCGTACTCACCAGCATAGCCATCAAGCAGCGCTTTCTGCTGCTCCGGTTTAATGAGTTGCTGGTGCGCGTGCTGGCCGTGGATCTGAATGAGTAACTGGCCGAGCTCGCGAAGCTGGGAAAGCGGGACTGCAGTGCCGTTGATAAAGCCGCGGGAACGACCATCGCTGCTGATAACGCGACGAAGTAAACACTCACGTCCGTCTTCCAGCTGGTTCTCTTCCAACCAGCGCAGGGCAGCAGGGGTATCTTTCAGGGAGAAGCGAGCGCAGAGATCGGCACGGTTTGCGCCCCTGCGCACCATGTCACCTTCTGCACGGCCGCCGAGGCACAAGCCGAGGGCATCTATGGCAATGGATTTACCCGCACCGGTTTCCCCGGTGATCGCCGTCATGCCGCTGTGGAAATCGATCTCAAGCTCACGAACTATGGCAAAGTTGCTGATGGTCAGTTGTGCCAGCATAATTGTTTTCCTGTATGAAAAACCATGACTGTGTTTTCATACAGTATAAACTGGTTTTATATACAGTAAAGTACTGGATGCAAAATCAGAACAATTTTTTTGACCAGCCAAGCTTCGAGCTTAATGTATTGAAATAGCTGTAATCTTTCGGATGAATAAGATTCAGGTGGTAATCACACCGACGAATGAGAACATCTTCACCTTCCTGAATAGGCAGCGCAATCTGGCTGTCGCAGCTGATCTCCAGATCGTTACGGCGGTGCGAGAAACGCAGACGAATGGTGCTGCTACTGTTGATCACCAGCGGACGCGCCGAGAGCGTGTGCGGGAACATCGGTACCAGGGTGATGGCATCCAGTGAAGGGGTGAGGATCGGGCCACCCGCAGAGAGCGAGTAGGCAGTCGACCCTGTCGGCGTGGAGATAATCAGCCCGTCAGAACGCTGCGAGAAGGCGAAGATTTCGTCGATATAGACTTCGAACTCAATCATGTGCGCCACTTTGCCGGGGTGGAGCACCACTTCATTAATCGCGGTGCTGATGCGCTTCTGGCAGTCCTGCTGACACACCTGCGCTTCCAGCAAAAAGCGTTTTTCGCTGATATAATGACCTTCCAGCACGTCGGCCAGCTGCTGCTGGGCGTTGTCCGGATCGAGGTCGGTCAGAAAGCCGAGATTGCCGCGGTTGATACCAATGACCTTGATGTCATAACGCGCAAGCGTTCGGGCCGCGCCGAGCATATTGCCGTCGCCACCGACCACCACGGCGAGATCCGCCTGCTGGCCAATTTCCGCCAGCGTGCCGGTTTTGACGCTCTTCAGCTGCAGCTCCTGGGCAATCTGCTGTTCGACCATCACTTCATAGCCTTTGCTACACAGCCAGCGATACAACATTTCATGTGTCGTCAATGCGGTAGGGTGACGCGGATGCCCGACGATCCCAATACACCTGAAATGATTATTCATTTTCTGGAGGTCCTTGTGCCTGATGAATGATGACAATCTGTCTTGTTCCCTTGAATCCCGGAAACTGATCCCCATAATAAGCGAAGTTAGCGATATGAATGCAGAAAAACGCGGAGAAATTCATGAGTAGTAAAGAACAGAAAACGCCTGAGGGGCAAGCCCCTGAAGAAATTATCACGGAACAGCACGATGATGTTGAGGCTGTAGAGCCGGACGCATCTGCTGAGCAGGTGGACCCGCGCGATGAAAAAATTGCGAATCTGGAAGCTCAGCTGGTAGAAGCACAGAATCGCGAACGCGACAGTGTTCTGCGCATCAAGGCGGAAATGGAAAACCTGCGCCGTCGTACCGAGCAGGACGTTGAGAAGGCGCATAAATTTGCGCTGGAGAAATTCATCAACGAACTGCTGCCGGTGATTGATAGCCTGGATCGCGCACTGGAAGTGGCTGATAAAGCTAACCCGGACAACACCGCGATGATCGAAGGTATCGAACTGACGCTGAAATCCATGCTGGATGTGGTACGTAAGTTTGGCGTGGAAGTGGTTGGCGATACCAACGTTCCGCTGGATCCAAACGTGCACCAGGCGATTGCGATGGTGGAATCAGAAGACGTTGAAGCCGGTAAAGTGCTTGGCGTAATGCAGAAAGGTTATACCCTGAACGGTCGTACCATTCGTGCTGCAATGGTTACCGTGGCGAAAGCGAAAGCGTAATTTGCCATCTGTAGTGCCGGGTGGCGGCTTGCGCCGTACCCGGCCTACTCTCTACTCTGCAATACTTTCCCGAATCGGTTTTACCGGCAGGACTTTCACCTGCTTAATCATATTGTCCTGCACGTCCAGGATATCAATATCGTAGTGCTCAATGCGCACCCGCGTGCCCGCCGCCGGGATCTCTTCCAGTGCCTCCAGAATCATCCCGTTTATGGTGCGTGCTTCATCTTCCGGTAAATGCCAGTTAAAGGCTTTATTGAGTTCGCGAATGTTCGCGCTACCGTCGATCAGCACCGAGCCGTCGTTTTGCGGGGTGACTTCTTCCGCAAGGGAAGGGGACATTGAGGTGGTAAAGTCGCCAACAATCTCTTCCAGAATATCTTCAACCGTCACCAGCCCCTGAATATCCCCGTACTCATTGACCACCAGGCCGACCTTCTTCTTGTTACGCTGGAACTTCACCAGCTGGGTGCTGAGCGGCGTTCCTTCCGGCACGTAATAAATTTCGTCGGCGGCGCGGAGCATCACCTCTTTGGTGAACTCTTTTTTCTCGGTCATCAGACGATAAGCTTCGCGCACGCGCAGCATGCTGATGGCATCGTCCAGAGAGTCGCGGTACAGCACGATACGGCCGTGCGGGGAGTGGGTCAGCTGGCGGACGATGGCTTTCCAGTCGTCATTGATATCAATGCCGACGATCTCGTTACGCGGCACCATGATGTCGTTAACGCTGACCTTTTCCAGATCCAGTACCGACAGCAGCATGTCCTGATTACGCCGGGAGATCTGCGAGCGTGATTCATGCACGATGGTGCGCAGCTCTTCTTTGCTGAGCGCGCTGCTGATGGTGACGTCTGCTTTGATACCGATCATCCGCATCAGAACACGCGTCACCATGTTCAGTAACCAGACTAGCGGCATCATCAGGATCAGCAGTGGTGCGAGCAGGAAGCTGCTGGGGTAGGCCACTTTTTCCGGGTAGAGCGCGGCGATGGTTTTAGGCAACACTTCTGCAAACACCAGCACCACAAACGTCAGCACACCGGTGGCAATGGCGACGCCGGCGTTGCCGTACAGGCGCATCCCAACGATGGTACCGAGCGCAGAGGCAAGAATGTTGACGAGGTTGTTACCGATGAGCACCAGACTGATCAGACGATCCGGTTGACGCAGCAGTTTTTCGACGCGACGGGCGGCACGGTTACCCTGCTTAGCACGATGACGTAACCGGTAGCGGTTTAAGGTCATCATGCCGGTTTCCGAGCCGGAGAAATAGGCGGAGATGACCACCATGACGATCAGCGTAATGATCAGCGTGGTGGTAGAGATGTGTTCCAGGGGGAACTCCTTTGTTACTTAGCCAGCAAATTGCTGTATGAAGCGGCTGCCAAAATAGGCAAGGGTGAGAATGCCCGCGCCCGCGACGTTGAACCAGACCACGCGACGACCGCGCCAGCCTTCATGATAATGGCCCCATAACAGGACAATATAGACAAACCACGCGATGATGGAGAGGACCGCTTTATCGATATTCTCTACGCTGAACAGGTTCTTCATATAAAACAAGCCCGTGCACAGCGTTAACGTCAGCAGCACGACACCGACCTGCGTGATGTGGAACATCTTACGCTCAATCACCATCAGCGGCGGCATCTCATGGTTAAAGGCCAGCTTTTTGTTTTTCAGCTGGTAGTCAATCCAGGCGAGCTGCATGGCATAGAGCGCGGCGATAATCAGCGTTGCGTAAGCGAAGAGTGACAGGCCGATATGCACCAGCATTCCCGGCGTCGCTTCCAGATGCGTAATAAACTCATTGGGCATAAACGTGGCCAGGGCCAGGTTGATCAGCGCGAAGGCATACACAATCGGCAGCAGCAGCCAGCCACGGTTTTTAGAGGCGACAATGGTCATCACCGTGCAGATCATCAGGCTGACCAACGAGCCGACGTTGAGCACGCTCAGGTTCTGTACGCTGCCATCGCCGGGGATAATGCGCGATTCCAGCGCGAACGCATGGCTTATCAGTGCGATCACCGCCGAAAGAATAGCCATGCGTCGCCAGCCGCTGTTTTTTTGCAGCAGTCCAGGAATGATCAGCGCGAGGCTGACAGAGTAGGCAACAAGGGCGATCAGTGCGAAAACAGGCATATAGGCATCGACAGTTGTCTTAATAAGAAAGAGAAGCAGTATAACGTTACGTGACGCCTGCTCCAACCGTTGCATAACAACAAAGCCGCCTTCATGTTATACTCCGGCAAAATTCTGTGTATGTGTCGCTGCCAGCGACCCAACGTTTCTACTCAGGCGAGAGACAATGTTTGATAATTTAACCGATCGTTTGTCGCGCACGCTGCGCAACATCAGCGGCCGCGGACGCCTTACCGAAGACAACATCAAGGAAACGCTGCGCGAAGTGCGCATGGCGCTGCTGGAAGCAGACGTCGCGTTGCCGGTTGTTCGTGATTTTATCAACCGCGTTAAAGAGAAGGCGGTTGGTCATGAAGTTAACAAGAGCCTGACCCCGGGTCAGGAGTTCGTCAAAATCGTCCGTAACGAACTGGTTTCGGCGATGGGCGAAGAGAACCAGGTGCTTAACCTGGCGGCACAGCCACCGGCCGTCGTGCTGATGGCAGGCCTGCAGGGTGCGGGTAAAACCACCAGTGTGGGTAAGCTGGGTAAATTCCTGCGTGAAAAGCACAAGAAAAAAGTGCTGGTCGTTTCTGCGGACGTCTATCGCCCGGCGGCGATTAAACAGCTGGAAACCCTGGCGCAGCAGGTCAGCGTGGATTTCTTCCCGTCTGACGTTGCCCAGAAGCCTGTCGACATCGTTAACGCGGCGCTGAAAGAGGCGAAGCTGAAATTCTACGATGTGCTGCTGGTGGATACCGCCGGTCGTCTGCACGTTGACGAAGCGATGATGGATGAGATCAAACAGGTGCATGCCGCTATCAATCCGGTAGAGACCCTGTTTGTTGTTGACGCCATGACCGGTCAGGATGCGGCGAACACCGCGAAAGCGTTTAACGAAGCGCTGCCGTTAACCGGCGTAGTGCTGACCAAAGTGGACGGTGACGCCCGCGGCGGTGCGGCGCTTTCGATTCGTCATATCACCGGCAAGCCGATTAAATTCCTCGGTGTGGGTGAGAAAACCGAAGCGCTGGAGCCGTTCCACCCGGACCGTATCGCCTCCCGTATCCTCGGCATGGGCGACGTGCTGTCGCTTATCGAAGATATCGAGAGCAAGGTTGACCGCGCCCAGGCTGAGAAGCTGGCCAGCAAGCTGAAAAAAGGCGACGGCTTTGACCTGACCGATTTCCTTGAGCAGCTGCGTCAGATGAAAAACATGGGCGGCATGGCAAGCCTGATGGGCAAACTGCCGGGCATGGGCCAGATCCCTGACAACGTAAAAGCGCAGATGGATGACAAGGTGCTGGTGCGTATGGAGGCGATCATCAACTCGATGACCCTCAAGGAACGTGCTAACCCGGACATCATCAAAGGGTCCCGCAAACGCCGTATCGCAGCCGGTTGCGGCATGCAGGTGCAGGACGTAAACCGCCTTCTGAAACAGTTCGACGACATGCAGCGCATGATGAAGAAAATGAAGAAAGGCGGCATGGCGAAGATGATGCGTGGCATGAAGGGCATGATGCCGCCAGGATTCCCTGGCCGTTAATCGCCAGGCTGTTGGCTATTTTGATGCCGGGGTGTGCCCGAAAAGCGCACCCTGGCCGTGTTTTGCAGCAGAGTTTTAACTGCTGATTGCATTTTCCCCAGAAATCAGTAAAATTTTCGGGCTTTTAATATGACACCCGGGCTCCGTTCCTCGATGGGGCCCGGTTGTTTTATTCACACAAGAGGATGTTATGGTAACTATTCGTTTAGCACGTCACGGCGCTAAAAAGCGTCCGTTCTACCAGGTTGTTGTTACTGACAGCCGTAATGCACGCAACGGTCGCTTCATTGAGCGCGTTGGTTTCTTCAACCCGATCGCTTCTGGTTCTGAAGAAGAAACCCGTCTGGATCTGGATCGTATCGCTCACTGGGTTGGCCAGGGCGCTACTGTTTCCGATCGCGTTGCTACGCTGATCAAAGCAGCAAACAAAGCAGCTTAATCTGTCACGGTGGTCATGATGAGCAATAAAGCACCTGTTGAACCGATTGTATTGGGCAAAATGGGTTCTTGCTACGGTATTCGTGGTTGGCTCAGAGTGTTTTCCTCCACTGAAGACGCTGATAGCATTTTTAATTACCAGCCCTGGTTTATCCAGAAAGCCGGTAAGTGGGAAGAGGTCGAGCTGGAAAGCTGGCGTCACCACAATCAGGACATCATCATCAAGCTGAAAGGCATTGACGATCGTGATGCCGCGAATGCACTGACTAATTGTGAAATTATCGTGGATTCGTCGCAGTTGCCGCAGCTGGAAGAGGGCGACTACTACTGGAAAGACCTTATGGGTTGCCAGGTGGTCACCACTGAAGGTTATAGCCTGGGGAAAGTCATCGACATGATGGAAACCGGGTCAAATGACGTTCTCGTCATTAGGGCAAACCTGAAAGATGCATTTGGCATCAAGGAGCGGTTGGTTCCGTTCCTCGATGGACAGGTTATCAAGAAAGTCGATCTCGCTACTCAAACGATTGAAGTAGATTGGGATCCTGGTTTTTAAATTCTCCGGATAAACGGTAAAAGACGGCGCTATGTGGATTGGCATAATTAGCCTGTTTCCTGAAATGTTCCGCGCGATTACCGATTACGGGGTAACTGGCCGGGCAGTAAAGAATGGCCTGCTGAACATCCAGAGCTGGAGTCCTCGTGACTTTACGCATGACCGGCACCGTACCGTGGACGATCGTCCTTACGGCGGCGGACCGGGGATGTTAATGATGGTGCAACCCTTACGGGACGCCATTCACACAGCAAAAGCCGCGGCAGGTGAAGGCGCGAAGGTGATTTATCTGTCACCTCAGGGACGCAAGCTTGATCAAGCGGGCGTCAGCGAACTGGCGACGAATCAAAAATTGATTCTGGTCTGTGGTCGCTACGAAGGGATAGATGAGCGCGTAATTCAAACCGAGATTGACGAAGAATGGTCTATCGGCGATTACGTACTCAGCGGTGGTGAGTTACCAGCGATGACGCTGATTGACTCCGTTGCCCGGTTCATTCCGGGTGTACTGGGCCATGAAGCTTCGGCAACGGAAGATTCCTTTGCTGATGGGTTGCTGGACTGTCCACACTATACTCGTCCTGAAGTGTTAGAAGGGATGGAAGTACCGGCGGTGTTACTGTCAGGAAACCATGCTGAGATACGTCGCTGGCGTTTGAAGCAGTCGCTGGGCCGAACCTGGCTTAGAAGACCTGAACTTCTGGAAAACCTGGCTCTGACTGAAGAGCAAGCAAAGTTGCTGGCCGAGTTCAAAAAAGAACACGCGCAACAGCAGCATGAACATGATGGGAATGCGTAATACGCTCCCGAATATCAGTTTACCCAGGATAAGAGATTAAATTATGAGCAACATTATTAAGCAACTTGAACAAGAGCAGATGAAGCAGGACGTACCTTCCTTCCGTCCAGGTGACACCGTGGAAGTGAAAGTATGGGTTGTTGAAGGTTCCAAAAAACGTCTGCAGGCATTCGAGGGCGTGGTTATCGCTATTCGTAACCGCGGTCTGCACTCTGCATTCACTGTTCGTAAAATTTCCAACGGCGAAGGCGTTGAGCGTGTCTTCCAGACTCACTCTCCGGTAGTTGACAGCATTGCTGTTAAACGTCGTGGTGCTGTACGTAAAGCTAAACTGTACTACCTGCGTGAGCGTACTGGTAAGTCTGCTCGTATTAAAGAGCGTCTGAACTAAGATTCGCTTAAGCGACATCCTGTTAAAAAGGGCTGGCCGAAAGGCTGGCCCTTTTTTATTCCATTGCACCTCTCGCATTAACCCTTTCGTCATAAATCATTTACAATGCTGGCCTCTTAACGGGAGGGAAAGTGGATAACGTACTGCATCGGCATAACTGGAAACGCGCAGCGGCTTTGACCGCGCTGTTTGCGATCCTGTTGATCGTGGTTGCGCCGCTTATCTCCATCTCGCTGCAAAAAGATCCCATGAGCGCCATGCCGGGAATGCATCATGACATGAGCATGATGTCGATGGATGAGCACCATGGCGATATGCCGCACTCGATGCCCGTCGACCATGCGGAAGCGTGTGGCTACTGTGTACTGTTAGCGCATGTGCCGGGCGTGATACTGGCGCTGATTGTACTGCTCAGTGTGGTACTGCAAAGGAGTCGCGTTACACCGCCGCAACCGCCGGTCAGCCACTGGTACTTTTTCCCCTGGCTCTTTCCTGATACCCGCGCGCCGCCGCGGCAGTCTGCTTTTTCCCTTTAAAAAAATCGATAACTTTTTGCCTTAAAAAGGAAAAGTATGACTACCTGCACTCCGCGCGCGGCATGGGGAAACCTGCTGCGTCGACTCCATTTCTATGTCGGGCTGTTTGTTGGCCCGTTTATCTTCTTCGCCGCGCTGACCGGTACGCTGTATGTGGCGACGCCGCAGCTGGAAAACACGCTCTACCGGCACGCGTTGCACACGGATTCGGTGGGAGAGGCACGGCCTCTGGCCGAGCAGATTGCCGTGGCGGAAAAAGCCGTGGGTTCAGATCTGCGCCTGCATGCCGTTCGTCCGGGGCTGGTTGACGGTGATACTACCCGCGTGATGTTCGCTGACCCGGCGCTTGGCCCGTCGGAGAACCGCGCTATCTTTGTGGATCCCGTAAGCCTTGAGGTGCGGGGCGATATGACGGTGTACGGCACGAGTGGCATTCTGCCGTTGCGCCAGACCATCGATTATCTGCACACCTCGTTGATGCTTGGCGATGTCGGGCGTCTCTATAGCGAGCTGGCCGCCTCCTGGATGTGGGTTGCCGCGCTGGGTGGAATCGCCCTGTGGTTTTACACCCGACCAAAACGTCGGATGAACAACCGTTTCCAGAACCGCCGTCGTGTGCATGTGGCACTGGGCTGGGTGTTGCTGGGGGGAATGTTATTGTTCTCAGCGACAGGCCTGACGTGGTCTCAGTGGGCGGGCGGTAACGTGGATACACTGCGTGCCCGGATGAACTGGCTTACGCCGCAGGTCAATACTACGCTCTCCGGTGCGCCTGCCATCATGGACGAGCACGCTGAGCACCGGGGGCATCATAGCGGGATGATGATGCCCGCGATGGTGATGGATCCGACGCTTTTTGATGACGTCCTGCATGCCGCCCGTACGGCGGGTATAGATGCCAGCAAGCTCGAAATCCGCCCGGCGAAAACGGCTGAACAGGCCTGGACCGTGACGGAAATCGATCGCAGCTGGCCGACTCAGGTCGACGCGGTGTCGGTCGATCCGCACTCCCTGCACATTCTGGACAGAACCCGGTTTGAAGATTTCCCGTTAATGGCAAAACTGACCCGCTGGGGCGTGGATTTCCACATGGGGATCTTGTTTGGGCTGGCCAATCAGCTGTTGCTGATCGCGTTCGGTATTGCCCTGTGCGTGCTGATCGTCTGGGGATACCTGATGTGGTGGATGCGTCGTCCGGCGCAATCGGTCGTGAACCCGGTTCAGACGCTCTGTCAGAGCTGGCTGGCGCTATCGGGATGGGGAAGAGCCGTCACGGCGATAGTGAGTGTCCTGCTGGGGCTGGCGATGCCGGTGATGGGTGTGAGTCTGGCCCTGTTTGTGCTGGTCGACTGGCTGCGCTGGCGAGCGGCAACAGGCGTGTCGCTCGCAGAATCATCGGTTAAATAACCTTATGGCGTGCTGATAACCACCGCAACCCGGCGGTTTTCAGCGCGCCCTTTTGCAGTACTGTTGCTCGCAACAGGGTATTTTTTGCCTAACCCCTGCGTGGTGAGGTTGCTGCGCGGGATATTGGCTCCCTTCGCCCAGGCGTCGGCTACCGCATTTGCACGTTTCAATGACAGCGCTTCGTTGTAGCGCTCTTCGCCGTAGTTGTCCGTGTGACCGTCCATACGCGCGTGGTTCAGGCCGGTTGCCGCGAGGCGAGAGGCCATGGTCTTGATCTGCGTTTCACTTTCCGCACGCAGCCTGGCGTCATTTTTATCAAACAGGATGGTATCTGACAGGCCAAGAGACCAGTCGCCGTTCAGTTCGTTAAAACCGTAAGACTTCATCGCCGCAATCTGCTCAGGAGTGAACTTGCCTTGTGGCGGTGACTGGCAACCTGCCAGCACGACTGAGGCTAATAACAACGGCGCGAAGTATCGCTTTAACATATCGTTTCCCTTCTAATTTATCGTTTTTGTACGCTGGTTTTTAACCAGGTACATATTGCGGTCGGCTTTCTCCAGTAATGCTTCCACAGAACCATTTTCCCACGCCAGAGCAAAGCCAATACTGAGTGACATTGATGCTTTTTGCCCGTTATGCAATTCGAACGGGCGGATAAACTGCTGCGATAAGGCAGCACAAAGATGTTGAACCTCAGGCTCTGAATGGACGCCGTACAGCACCATGGCAAACTCGTCGCCGCCAAGGCGGTATGACTGATGGCGCTTATCACCGAACTCGACCATTCTTCTGGCGACTTCAATCAGCACACAGTCTCCTGCCGCGTGTCCCCAGGTGTCATTAATAAACTTAAAATTATCACCGTCGAGGAAGAGCAGGGCCGAGTTTGTTTTTGCTGAGGGGTCATTCATTAATGCCGCGATGCTGTTACGAAACGCCGCACGGTTGGCAAGACCCGTCAGCGGGTCGTGCATGGCGGTGCGTAATAGCTGGGCGTTTTTCGCCTGCAGTTTAAGCTGCCACTCCTCCATTTCATCCAGAAGGCTGTTGAAGTCCTCGCCAAACTGGTGAAATTCTTCAATGCGCCCGTCTTTCACCCGTCGGGAGAAGTTACGGTTAGTGCGTACGTCATGAACGACGTCAGTAATGTTTTGCAGCGCTGTAACCATGCCGTGATGCAAGGATTGCGTAATGGTCAGTGCGACCACCGTCGCAAACAGAATACAGCCGGTGAGAACGGCAAACGACATCCAGATGAAGTGGCTTATCAGGCTGTCACGCGCGGTAAGGCGTATTTCGCCAATCGTTGAGCCGTTATGGAATACGGGCTGGGAAATCGGCTCGGGGAAAAGCCAGCGGCTGACCAGTGCGCCCAGAGTGTCGTTGTTATCCGCCGGGTTCCACGACCAGTACGCAAAGCGTTTTTTGTGCACGTTGAGGACTTCAGCCACGGCAAACTGGCCCTGTTTGCCAAGGGCGGCAAGCGTTTCATTGGCTGCCACTGAATCGTTGAACACCAGGGAGGCTTCAAGGCTGTGGCTCATGGTGGCGCCGGTTAATTCGAGATTCTTTTGTGCGTATTGCTTTAATGTCACGACGGAGGCAAAACAGAGGAGCAGCCATATTAATGTCATCGTGATGATGACGCTTATCATGCTGATTCGTCTGAGTGTTCTTTTAAACGTCGGACGTGGCGCTGAAGTGAAATCTTTATCCATGCTGCTTATTCCGTGCGAGCATTAATACATCCGGATTGACTCTCACGCCACTGCGAGTCAGCGCATCCAGATTGACGGAAAACCGGACATGGTTGCGATCAATTATCAGGCAAAAGGCGCTGCCAATAATACATTCCGGATTTTGCTCTGAGATTAATAGCAATGCTCTGCCCTGATACTGACTTATTAATTCACGTTGTTTTACGGGGGATTCCGCCCCGAAATAAATAGCATCACACGTAGCGGACAGGGCTTCCTGATCGTTACGCACAATAACGGGGGTATAAGGTAATTCGCTTTGCCCGTCCTTGCTGGTGAGTGCATGCGTGTAGTGAGAAGAAGCATAAACACAGAGTTTTGGCTGGCCGGAAAGTGACGGCCATCGGGTGTAGCTCACAATACCTGAAACGATCGAACGTACCGATTTATCGGTTTCGGTGAACGTGCCTGCCGCCGCTGCGCCCACCATAAGGAACAGCATTAGCACCAGAGTGAGTCGGAAAAAAGAGATCAAGGATAAATTTCTCACCAGAATCCGCCACTTCGCTCCGGAAATAGATGTCCTTAAGAGTTGTGGGCAGAATACCATTGTTTACCAAAGCCGTCATTATGTCAGAATTTTCCCTGCCTCGACCTAAGCTAAATCCTACACTTTGTTATATTCCGGTGAATAAAAAGAGGCTTAATTAAGTCTGCTGGAGCGCATGCTTTCATCCATGCCTTTTTGCCATGACTCGTGCAGTTTTGCTGCATTTTCAGCAGTATCGCAGCTGGCAGGAAAAGATTTGCCCGCTAATCCCCAGGCGTGGAGAAAACCTTCTTCACACACTTTCTTCTGTCCGTCTGCATATCCCCGGAGATATTCACTACGATCAACATGCGGATCATTAAAATTATCGGCCAGCGTCTGGTTATCTTTAACCGGCAGACCATTCATAGCGTCTTCTTTACCTGCATCAAACCAGCTGGGGCTGGTCCAGTCCGGGTGGAAGGTATAAGGATTGATTTGGCAACCCGATAAAATGAGCGACAACAGCACCAGAGCAATTGAACGCATAGCCATTCTCCTTTTTTCTTCAGCATAGCCTGGTAACGGAAAGAAGGGGTGTAATTTAAAGTTTACGGATATGGCGGCTGATTTTTGCAATAAATTGGCATTCGTAAAGAAAAGTGTACGTATTTTGGATTGAAATCTTTACTTGTTATGGTATCGTTGTTTCACCTCTTCGAGGAAAACAATATCGCAAACGAGCTTTACAGGATCGCAATCATGCAAAAAGACGCGCTGAACAACGTACATATCACTGACGAACAGATTTTGATTACTCCGGATCAACTGAAAGCGGAATTCCCGCTTAGCGTCGCGCAGGAGGCTCAAATTGAGCACTCGCGTCAGACCATTTCAGACATTATCGCTGGCCGCGATCCGCGCCTGCTGGTGGTATGTGGTCCTTGTTCTATTCACGATCCTGAAGCCGCCATTGAGTACGCTCGTCGATTTAAAACGTTAGCGGAGGAGGTCAGCGATAGCCTCTATCTGGTAATGCGCGTCTATTTTGAGAAGCCACGTACCACCGTTGGCTGGAAAGGGTTGATTAACGATCCGCACATGGATGGCTCGTTTGATGTGGAAGCAGGGCTGAAAATTGCGCGTCGCCTGCTGGTGGAGTTGGTCAGCATGGGGCTGCCGCTGGCCACTGAAGCGCTGGATCCGAACAGCCCGCAGTACCTGGGCGACCTGTTTAGCTGGTCTGCCATTGGGGCACGTACCACGGAATCACAAACCCACCGCGAGATGGCGTCTGGCCTGTCGATGCCGGTTGGTTTTAAAAACGGTACCGATGGCAGCCTGGCCACTGCAATTAACGCCATGCGTGCCGCGGCAATGCCGCACCGTTTTGTTGGCATTAACCAGGCGGGGCAGGTTTGCCTCCTGCAAACGCAGGGTAACCCGGATGGTCACGTGATCCTGCGCGGTGGTAAAGCACCGAACTACAGCCCGGCAGATGTGGCACAGTGTGAAAAAGAGATGGAGCAGGCGGGACTGCGCCCGGCACTGATGGTAGATTGCAGTCATGGTAATTCGAATAAAGATTACCGTCGTCAGCCTGCGGTTGCGGAATCTGTGGTGGCACAGATAAAAGACGGCAACCGTTCTATTATCGGTCTGATGATTGAGAGCAATATTCATGAAGGCAATCAGTCATCTGAACAACCGCGCAGCGCAATGAAGCACGGCGTATCCGTCACGGATGCCTGCATCAGCTGGGAAACCACCGACGCGCTGCTGCGTGAGATCCATAAAGATGTAAGCGGCCAGCTGGCGACGCGTCTGGCTTAAGAGGGTAGTTATGGTTGCTGAATTGACCGCGTTACGCGATCAAATTGATGAAGTGGATAAGGCGTTGCTGGACCTGCTGGCGCGCCGTATGGCTCTGGTTGCCGAAGTGGGTGAGGTAAAAAGCAAATACGGCCTGCCGATTTACGTCCCGGAGCGTGAGGCATCCATGCTGGCCTCGCGGCGCAAAGAGGCCCAGGCGCTGGGCGTCTCGCCGGATCTGATTGAAGATGTCTTGCGTCGCGTAATGCGGGAATCCTATTCCAGCGAAAACGATAAGGGCTTCAAAACCCTCTGTCCGTCCCTGCGCCCGGTGGTTATTGTGGGTGGTGCGGGCCAGATGGGGCGTCTGTTTGAAAAAATGCTGACGCTTTCTGGTTATCAGGTTCGCATTCTGGAAAAAGAGGACTGGGAACACGCGCCAGCGCTGATGGCCGATGCGGGGATGGTTATCGTCAGCGTGCCTATCCACGTGACGGAGCAGATCATCGGCAAGCTTCCACCGTTGCCGAAAGATTGCATCCTGGTTGACCTTGCATCGGTCAAAAATGGCCCCCTGCAGGCGATGCTGGCGGCGCATACTGGCCCGGTGCTTGGCCTGCACCCGATGTTTGGTCCGGACAGTGGCAGCCTGGCGAAGCAGGTTGTGGTGTACTGCGATGGTCGTCAGCCGGAGGCCTATCAGTGGTTCCTGGAACAGATTCAGGTATGGGGTGCCAGGTTGCACCGGATCAGCGCGGTAGAGCACGATCAGAACATGGCGTTCATTCAGGCGCTGCGCCACTTTGCGACCTTTGCCTACGGTTTGCATCTGGCGGAAGAGAATGTGCAGCTTGAACAGCTGCTGGCGCTCTCTTCACCGATCTATCGCCTGGAGCTGGCGATGGTCGGGCGTTTGTTCGCTCAGGATCCACAGCTTTACGCCGACATTATTATGTCCTCTGAGAACAACCTGGCGCTTATCAAACGTTACTACCAGCGGTTTGGTGAAGCGATCACCTTACTGGAGCATGGCGATAAACAGGCGTTTATCGACAGCTTCCGTAAAGTCGAGCACTGGTTTGGCGATTATGCACAACGTTTTCAGAGTGAGAGCCGCACGCTTTTGCGTCAGGCAAATGACAGTCGCCAGTAATGCGATGATGTATATACTAAAAGCCAGCAATGCTGGCTTTTTTCCTTTTGGGGAACTGTTATGGCCGAACCGCAGCCGCTGTTGAATTACACCGGGCATCTGCCCGAATGTCCGACATGGAGTGCCGAAGAGCATGCGCTTTACTGGGCAGATATTCTGGAGGGGGAGATCCACCGTTATCATCTGCCTACCGCGGAACACACGGTACTCTCTTTCCATGAAGAAGTAGGCTGTTTCGCTCTGCGTGAGCGTGGCGGC
This sequence comes from Enterobacter cloacae complex sp. 394I7, assembly GCF_057320345.1. Taxonomy (NCBI): domain Bacteria; kingdom Pseudomonadati; phylum Pseudomonadota; class Gammaproteobacteria; order Enterobacterales; family Enterobacteriaceae; genus Enterobacter; species Enterobacter cloacae complex sp. 394I7. The sequence continues at coordinate 33,823 of NZ_JBXWCR010000014.1, forward strand.
TTTATCGTCGCGATGCGCAATGGCATCTGGCTTGCTGACAAGCACGGCCTGCTTCAGCGCAAGGTGTGTGATAACCCCTCTAACCCGCAACTGGCGCGTTTTAATGATGGAGGTACCGATCATCATGGACGGTTCTATGCGGGAACCTTCTGGGGGCCGGGGGATTACAACGGCGCCATGCTGATGCGTATCGATAATGACCTGACGCCGAAAGTGATCCAGTGTGATATTCACGGGCACAACGGTCTGGCATTCAGCCCGGACAAACAGTGGATGTTCACCTCTGACACGCCAAATGGCGTTATCTACCGCACGCCGCTTGATGAGCAAGGTGAGCCGGGGAAACGCGATATATTCCGCCGCTTTAAAGAGGGGGAGGGCATACCCGACGGTGCTGCGATGGATGAAGAAGGCTGCTACTGGAGCGCAATGTTTGATGGCTGGCGTATCGCGCGCTTTTCACCGCAGGGGGAACAACTGGAAGAGCATCGCATGCCGGTTCGTTGTCCGACGATGGTCTGCTTTGGCGGCGAGGATATGAAAACCCTGTTTATCACGACCACGCGGGAAAATATGGATGCGGATGAAGTGGCGCAGTATCCGCTCTCCGGCGCCATCTTCACCCTGCCCGTTAGCGTGGCAGGGATGAAGAAAAGCCGCTTTATCGAACGTTAAGTGGGGTCAACCGGCACGACGTTTTCGCTCGGATAGCAGCCCAGCACTTTCATTGAGCGGGTGATTTCACCCAGTTCACGCAGGGCTTTCTGCATGGATGCAGATTCCAGGTTGGCCTGGATATCCAGATAAAACATCTCTTCCCACGGATTACCATGAATCGGGCGCGATTCCAGCTTCGTCATGATCAGGTTGTGGTTACGCAGTACCAGCAGGGCCTCAACCAGCGCACCCGCCTGCTGCCCGGTCGCCATCAGCAGCGTCGTTTTAGCCGGAACCTGCTCAGAGACATTGATGGCTTTACGGGCCAGTACCACGAAGCGGGTGATATTTTGCGTCTGGTTCGCCAGGTTGCGTTCCAGTACCTGCAGCCCATACAGCGCTCCGCCCGCCTCGCTGCCAAGCGCGGCCACCGTCGGGGAATTTGCCTGCATCACTTTTTCCATCGCCGCAGAAGTGCTTTCGGTGTACTCAATTTTCCAGTTCGGATAACGGTTGAGGAACTGACTGCACTGCTGGAACGGTTGTGGGTGACTGTACACCGTCTCGATTTGGCTCAGGTCGGTTGAGCCAGAGACCAGTACGCAGTGATCGATAGGGATGGTCATCTCGCCAACCAGCGACAGCGTAGTGTGCTGCAGAAGATCGTACACGTCGTTAATGGCGCCTGAGCTGGTGTTTTCAATCGGTACGACGGCGTAATCCGCCTGTCCGGTTTCGACCTGATTGAAAATATCAGCAAATTTTGCGCAGCCGCTTTCAATAAACTCTTCGAAATGACGCGCTGCGTACTGGCGCGCGGCAAGGTGAGAGTAAGAGCCTTTAGGGCCGAGGAAGGCGACACGTGCAGAGTGCGGGTTCGTTTTATTCAGATGCTGCTGGAGTAGCGCTTGCTGGGTCAGAACGGAGTCTTCGATGATGAGCTGGAACAAACGGGTGATGTAATGGGCGTCGAGGTGGTGCGCTTTGCCAAGCTGAATCAGGCGTTCCAGCAGGTCGCGTTCACGGTCAATATCACGCACCGGCCGATGGGAGTCCAGCTTGGCTTTTCCCACTTCGATGGCGAGTGTGCGACGTTCTGCCAGCAGGGCCAGTAATTTTTCGTCCAGTGCGCTGATTTTCACTCGCAGGTCCAGTAACGGGTTTTCCGGTGTCATAGTGTTGCCTGTCTCGTTTATCGTTATTAATAAAAAAGGCCTCCCGGTGTGGGAGGCCTTGTTGTTCGTCTTCGCATTCTTTATCACACGACGAAACGCCTCCCAATCAGGGGAAGGTAAAAAAGAATGCGAAGAAAAACGGTGTGTGTTTCATGAAATCATCCTGTCGTTGATACCGTTAAAGTACCCGTACTGTTTTCACGCTGTCAATAAAAAACGCGCCCGAAGGCGCGTTGGCGGTAAACTCAATTTAAAGGATTACTCTTCTTCAACTTCTTCCGCGAAGCTGGCGTCTTTCACCGACGTTGCGGCGCGACGGGCTTCACCTTTGTGTTGCACTTTATTGAGCTGCCGTTCCAGCTTGTTGATCAAATCGTTAATAGCGGTGTACATATCCTCATGTTTTGCGCTGGCGACCAGATGGCCGTTTGGAGTATTGATAGTTGCGTCAGCGATGAAACCTTGCGGCTCCTTGGACAGGATGATATGTGGGTTAATCAAATGTGTTTGCCATTTATCCAGTTTGGCGAGACGGTCTGCGACGTGTTGGCGGATTGCCGGAGTAATTTCCATTTGTTTACTGGTAATGTTCATTGTCATAAATTTTACCTCTTGTCTTTCCGTCTTGGTGATTCCAGCATACCTGTCCTAATGTCAAAATGTGTGATTTAGATCACGTTATTTTGTCGGTTTTTGTCAGGGAATGTTTTTTGTGAGGCAGGGCAGGAAGAGGTGATATTTACCTTGTGGAAGGCCCGATTTGCGGTCATAGTTGATAGGATGTGTTGAGGCTAAACCGCTTCAGCTGATCTCTGAACGCATAAAAAAACGGCAGCCCGAAGGCTGCCGTTTTGCATTGAGGCAATATCAGGTGTTGCTGCTGTTCGCGGCGATGATTTTCGCCACTTTGTCAGCCTGTGCGGTCATCTGCATCTGACGGTAAGCATTTTCCATCAGCTTCAGGCCATCACGCGTTGCCTGTGTATCCGGGTAATCACGCAGCATACCTTCTACACGATTAACCACGGCAACCCATGCGCCACGGCGGGTATAGTATTCCGCAACGGAGTATTCGTATTTCGCCAGACGATCTTTCAGGAACACCAGACGTTTGGTCGCGTCAGTGACGTACTGGCTGTTCGGGTAGCCGCGCACCAGTTTGGAGAAGTCGTTGAAAGCATCACGCGCATGCTGCGGGTCACGGTCAGAGCGATCCACACCGAAGAAACCTTGCAGGGCACTGTCGTCCAGCGCCATGTTGGTAAGACCGCGCATGTACATGACGTAATCGATGTTAGGATGAGTCGGGTTCAGACGCATGAAACGATCGATGGTTGCCTGAGCCAGCGGCAGATCGGCATTTTTATAGTAGGCATAGATGAGATCTAACTGTACCTGCTGCGAATACGGACCAAATGGATAGCGATTATCCAACGCTTCCAGTTGCGTTATCGCCTGTTTCCAGTTACCGTCCTGCAACTTTTGTTGTGCAGTCGCATAGATTTCATTCGGCGGATTGTCAGGGACCTGTTCATTTGAACCGGAGCAGCCCACCAAAGCCAGGCTCAACGTGGCCGCTGCCACCAGATATTTCATGCGCGTCATGACGTTTTGACTTTCCTCAAATGTTTGTCCGGGAGAAACTCTGTTCCTGCTCCCGATTAAGACCAGCTACAATAGCACACTATATTAAACGGCAAAGCCGTAAAACCCAACGTTAAACGAAGAAGCAGTTTATGGCACAACGAGTAGAACTCACCGCAACAGTCTCCGAAAATCAGCTCGGGCAACGCTTAGATCAGGCTTTGGCCGAATTGTTCCCTGATTATTCGCGTTCACGCATAAAAGAATGGATCCTTGACCAGCGCGTGCTGGTAAACGGCAAGATCTGGGACAAACCAAAAGAGAAAGTGTTAGGTGGGGAAGCCGTCGCCATCAATGCTGAAATCGAAGAGGATATCCGCTTCGAGCCGCAGGATATCCCGCTGAACATCGTCTATGAAGATGATGACATCCTGGTGATCAACAAGCCACGTGACCTGGTTGTTCATCCGGGCGCGGGGAACCCTGATGGCACAGTGCTTAACGCACTTCTCCATTATTACCCGCCTATCGTGGATGTTCCGCGCGCCGGCATCGTTCACCGTCTGGATAAAGACACCACGGGTCTGATGGTGGTGGCAAAGACCGTTCCAGCTCAGACACGTCTGGTGGAATCTCTGCAGCTGCGTGAAATCACCCGTGAATATGAAGCGGTGGCCATTGGTCATATGACCGCTGGTGGCACGGTGGAAGAACCTATCAGCCGTCACCCAACCAAACGTACCCATATGTCGGTGCACCCGATGGGTAAGCCTGCGGTGACGCACTACCGCATTATGGAACACTTCCGCATTCACACGCGTCTGCGTCTGCGTCTGGAAACCGGTCGTACTCACCAGATCCGTGTTCATATGGCGCACATTACCCATCCGCTAGTGGGCGATCAGGTCTACGGTGGTCGTCCGCGTCCGCCAAAAGGCGCATCGGATGAGTTTATTAGCGTACTGCGTAAGTTTGATCGCCAGGCGCTGCACGCAACGATGCTGCGTCTTTACCATCCTATCACCGGTATTCAGATGGAATGGCACGCGCCGATCCCACAGGATATGGTCGACCTTATTGACGCCATGCGTGTTGATTTTGAAGAACATAAAGATCAAGTGGACTGGTTATGACCAAACTGATTGTCCCGGAGTGGCCACTGCCTGAGGGCGTGGCTGCCTGCAGTTCAACCCGTATCGGCGGTGTGAGCCAGGGCGCGTGGGAATCTTTGAATCTCGGCGCACACTGTGGTGACAACCTGGAGCACGTTGAAGAAAACCGCAAACGCCTGTTTGCTGCCGGGAATTTACCGTCGAAACCGGTCTGGCTGGAACAGGTTCACGGTAAAACGGTACTGCCGTTAACGGGCGAACCCTATGCGTCTAAACGGGCCGATGCGTCTTACAGTGATACCCCGGGAACGGTATGTGCGGTAATGACTGCCGATTGCCTGCCGGTTCTGTTCTGTAACCGTGCCGGTACCGAGGTGGCAGCAGCGCATGCGGGCTGGCGTGGTCTGTGTGAAGGTGTGCTCGAAGAGACCGTCGCCTGCTTTAAAGATGACCCTGCGAATATCATGGCCTGGCTCGGCCCGGCCATTGGTCCTCGTGCGTTTGAAGTGGGGCCAGAGGTCCGCGAAGCCTTTATGGAGAAAGATCTGCAAGCCGCGGATGCTTTCCTTCCTGCCGGTGAAAAATATCTGGCCGATATTTACCTGTTGGCCCGCCAGCGCCTGAATAATGTCGGCGTGACGCAGATCTTCGGCGGCGATCGCTGTACCTTCACCGAAAAGGGTGATTTTTTCTCTTATCGCCGCGACAAGACGACAGGTCGTATGGCAAGTTTTATTTGGCTGATATAACCTAAAGAATCAAGACGATCCGGAACGTGCCGTTTTCTTTTCACATAATTCAGGTCATTAACCTTGAATAATTGAGGGATGACCTCATTTAATCTCCAGTAGCAAATTTGACCTGTTATGGGAGGAGTTATGCGTCTGGATCGTCTTACTAATAAATTCCAGCTTGCTCTCGCCGATGCCCAGTCCCTTGCACTGGGGCACGACAACCAATTCATCGAACCTCTTCATTTAATGAGCGCCTTGCTGAATCAGGAAGGGGGATCGGTACGTCCGTTATTAACGTCTGCCGGCATTAATGCTGGCCAGTTACGCACCGCCATCGATCAGGCTCTGAGCCGTTTACCCCAGGTAGAAGGTACCGGTGGCGACGTTCAGCCGTCTCAGGATCTGGTGCGTGTGTTGAATCTTTGCGACAAGCTGGCGCAAAAACGTGGGGACAACTTTATTTCGTCAGAACTTTTCGTTCTGGCGGCGCTTGAATCACGCGGTACCTTGACCGACCTGCTGAAATCTGCCGGCGCAACCACCGCCAATGTGACTCAGGCGATTGAGAAAATGCGCGGAGGTGAAAGCGTGAACGATCAGGGAGCCGAAGACCAACGTCAGGCTTTGAAAAAATTTACGGTCGACCTGACCGAGCGTGCCGAGCAGGGCAAGCTTGACCCGGTGATCGGCCGTGATGAAGAGATTCGCCGTACTATCCAGGTACTGCAGCGTCGTACCAAAAACAACCCGGTGCTGATTGGTGAGCCGGGGGTCGGTAAAACCGCCATCGTCGAAGGTCTGGCGCAGCGCATTGTGAACGGTGAAGTGCCGGAAGGGCTGAAAGGTCGTCGTGTACTGGCGCTCGACATGGGTGCGCTGGTGGCCGGGGCGAAATACCGCGGTGAGTTCGAAGAGCGTCTGAAAGGCGTGCTTAACGATCTGGCGAAACAGGAAGGCAACGTCATCCTGTTTATTGACGAACTGCACACTATGGTCGGCGCGGGTAAAGCGGACGGCGCGATGGATGCCGGTAATATGCTGAAACCAGCCCTGGCACGTGGGGAACTTCACTGCGTAGGGGCTACCACGCTGGATGAGTACCGTCAGTACATCGAAAAAGATGCTGCGCTGGAGCGTCGTTTCCAGAAAGTGTTTGTTGCTGAGCCAAGCGTTGAAGATACCATCGCGATTTTGCGTGGGCTGAAAGAACGTTATGAACTGCACCACCATGTGCAGATTACTGACCCGGCGATTGTTGCAGCGGCCACGCTTTCGCATCGTTATATCGCTGACCGTCAGTTGCCCGATAAAGCAATCGACCTTATTGATGAAGCGGCCTCGAGCATTCGTATGCAGATTGACTCGAAACCGGAAGAGCTGGACAGGCTCGACCGTCGCATCATCCAGCTCAAACTGGAACAGCAGGCACTGAAGAAAGAGTCTGATGAAGCCAGTAAGAAACGGCTGGATATGCTCAACGAAGAACTGGACGATAAAGAGCGTCAGTACTCTGAGCTGGAAGAAGAGTGGAAAGCGGAGAAAGCTTCACTCTCGGGTACTCAGACAATTAAAGCTGAACTGGAACAGGCGAAAATTGCCATTGAGCAAGCGCGTCGTGTGGGTGACCTGGCGCGAATGTCTGAACTGCAGTACGGCAAAATTCCTGAGCTTGAGAAACAGCTTGAGATCGCCACGCAGTCGGAAGGCAAAACGATGCGTCTGTTACGAAACAAAGTAACGGATGAGGAGATCGCTGAAGTGCTGGCTCGCTGGACCGGTATTCCGGTTGCGCGCATGATGGAAAGCGAACGCGACAAACTGCTGCGCATGGAGCAGGATCTGCATCATCGCGTGATTGGTCAGAACGAGGCGGTTGAAGCGGTCTCTAATGCCATTCGCCGTAGCCGTGCAGGGTTGTCTGACCCTAATCGTCCGATCGGTTCGTTCCTGTTCCTGGGGCCTACGGGTGTCGGTAAAACCGAACTGTGTAAGGCGCTGGCTAACTTCATGTTTGACAGCGATGATGCGATGGTGCGTATCGATATGTCCGAGTTTATGGAGAAACACTCCGTTTCGCGACTGGTCGGTGCGCCTCCAGGATATGTGGGTTATGAAGAAGGTGGCTACCTGACAGAAGCGGTGCGCCGTCGTCCTTATTCCGTCATCCTGCTGGATGAAGTGGAAAAAGCGCATCCGGATGTGTTCAACATTCTGCTGCAGGTTCTTGACGATGGACGGCTGACTGACGGCCAGGGGAGAACGGTCGACTTCCGTAACACGGTAGTGATCATGACCTCGAACCTGGGTTCCGATTTGATTCAGGAACGTTTCGGTGAACTGGACTACGGCCATATGAAGGATCTGGTGATGGGCGTGGTAAGCCATAGCTTCCGTCCAGAGTTCATTAACCGTATTGATGAAGTGGTAGTGTTCCATCCTCTGGGTGAGAAACATATTGCGTCGATTGCGCAGATTCAGCTGCAGCGTCTGTATAAACGTCTGGAAGAGCGTGGATATGAAATTCACATCTCCGATGATGCGCTGAAGCTCTTGAGCGCAAATGGGTACGATCCGGTTTATGGGGCGCGTCCGCTGAAACGCGCAATCCAGCAACAGATCGAAAACCCACTGGCGCAGCAGATACTCTCCGGGGAGCTGATTCCGGGCAAAGTTATCCGTCTGGAAGCCAACGACGACAAAATTGTGGCAGTGCAGTAAGTCACAAAACGCAAAAACGGGCCGCTTGCGGCTCGTTTTTGTTTAAAAACCAGGCCAGAATTGAGGTCTGGGATGCAAATTGCCTGGAAAGTGAGCAGTCAGTAAATAATTTTCACTTTATCCTTGCAGCTTCAGAATTACCCCCTATAATGCGCCTCCACTGACACGGAACAACGGCACACACGCCGCCGGGTCAGCAGAGATAAGCGAAAATAAATGCTTGACTCTGAAGCGGGAAAGCGTAATATGCACACCCCGCGCCGCAGCGAAAACGAAGCGGCACTGCTCTTTAACAATTTATCAGACAATCTGTGTGGGCACTCAAAGTGACATGGATTCTTAATGTCTTCGGACACTAAATGAATACCAAGTCTCTGAGTGAACATACGTAATTCATTACGAAGTTTAATTCACGAGCATCAAACTTAAATTGAAGAGTTTGATCATG
>NZ_JBXWCR010000015.1:0-29168 GCF_057320345.1 Enterobacter cloacae complex sp. 394I7
TAAATTGTTAAAGAGCAGTTGCGACGCGGCTTACAGCTCACCGTCGCGAGGTGGCGTATATTACGCTTTCCTCTTTCAGAGTCAACCCTGATGTTCAGGATTTTTTCTCTTCAACCGACCGGGTTAACTGTGAAGTGATTCACATCCGCCGTGTCGATGGAGGCGCATTATAGGGAGTTCTCTGCAGGCCGCAACCGCTAAATGACAGAAAAATGACTGACTGCTGCATTCCCCAGCAAAACCCCGCCTTATACCCTTTTACACACAGACTTATCCACAGAGATACGAAAAAATGAAAATTCGCGAGCGTTGCGCAAACGTTTTCGTTAAAATGCTCGCGCTTAACAAGGATGCCTCGTCAGGTGTGTTAGATGAGTTTTTCGCTGGAAAATTCATCTAACGCTCTCTGTAATCGTGAAATCCAGGGGATTTACCATGCAACAACGTCGTCCAGTCCGCCGCGCTCTGCTCAGTGTTTCTGATAAAGCCGGTATCGTCGAATTCGCTCAGGCACTTTCTGCACGCAGTGTGGAGCTGCTTTCTACAGGTGGTACCGCTCGCCTGTTAGCAGAGAAAGGTCTGCCGGTAACCGAAGTGTCCGATTACACCGGTTTTCCGGAAATGATGGATGGACGCGTCAAGACCCTGCACCCGAAGGTCCACGGCGGTATTCTTGGCCGTCGCGGCCAGGACGACGGCATTATGGAAAAGCATGATATCGCGCCAATCGACATGGTCGTCGTTAACCTCTACCCGTTCGCGCAGACCGTTGCCCGCGAAGGCTGCTCTCTGGAAGACGCCGTCGAAAACATTGATATCGGCGGCCCAACCATGGTGCGCTCAGCGGCTAAGAACCATAAAGATGTTGCCATCGTGGTGAAGAGCAGCGACTACAACACCATTATTAATGAGATGGATGCCAACGAAGGGTCGCTGACGCTGGAGACGCGTTTCGACCTCGCCATCAAAGCATTCGAGCACACCGCCGCGTACGACAGCATGATCGCCAACTACTTCGGTAGCCTGGTGCCTGCTTATCATGGCGAAAGCACTGAACCTTCCGGCCGCTTCCCGCGTACGCTGAACCTGAACTTCATTAAGAAGCAGGATATGCGTTACGGAGAGAACAGCCACCAGCAGGCTGCCTTCTATATAGAAGAAGAGGTAAAAGAAGCCTCTGTTGCGACCGCACAGCAGGTTCAGGGCAAGGCACTCTCCTATAACAACATCGCTGACACCGATGCAGCGCTCGAGTGCGTGAAAGCGTTCAGTGAACCCGCCTGCGTAATCGTGAAGCACGCGAACCCATGTGGCGTAGCGGTAAGCACCTCCATTCTCGACGCCTATGATCGCGCGTATAAAACCGACCCAACCTCCGCATTCGGCGGCATTATCGCCTTCAACCGCGAGCTGGACGCTGACACAGCACAGGCCATCATCTCCCGTCAGTTTGTCGAAGTGATCATCGCTCCTTCTGCATCCGACGAAGCCCTGAAAATCACCGCGGCAAAACAGAACGTGCGCGTACTGGTGTGCGGCCAGTGGGCTGAGCGCGTACCGGGTCTGGACTTCAAACGCGTGAACGGCGGTCTGCTGGTTCAGGATCGCGATCTGGGCATGGTCACCGCGGGCGATCTGCGCGTCGTGACGAAACGCCAGCCTACCGAGCAGGAACTGCGTGACGCGCTGTTCTGCTGGAAGGTTGCGAAGTTCGTGAAATCCAACGCGATTGTCTATGCAAAAGAGAACATGACCATCGGAATAGGCGCAGGCCAGATGAGCCGCGTTTACTCCGCGAAAATTGCCGGTATCAAAGCGGCCGATGAAGGTCTGGAAGTGAAAGGCTCGGCAATGGCCTCTGACGCCTTCTTCCCGTTCCGTGACGGTATCGACGCTGCTGCTGCAGTGGGCATTACCTGTGTTATCCAGCCTGGCGGCTCAATCCGTGACGACGAAGTCATTGCCGCTGCTGACGAACACGGTATTGCGATGATCTTCACCGACATGCGTCACTTCCGCCATTAATCCACGGAGCAGAAAATGAAAGTATTAGTCATTGGTAATGGCGGGCGCGAGCACGCTCTGGCGTGGAAAGCGGCCCAGTCGCCGCAGGTGAAAACCGTCTTTGTGGCACCGGGTAATGCCGGTACTGCGCTGGAACCCACGTTACAGAACGTCGCTATCGGCGTGACCGATATCCCGGCCCTGTTGAGCTTTGCTCAGCAGGAGAAAATCGATTTGACCATCGTGGGTCCGGAAGCGCCGCTGGTGATTGGCGTCGTTGACGCCTTCCGGGCTGCTGGCCTGCAAATCTTCGGCCCAACGGAAGGGGCTGCACAGCTGGAAGGTTCGAAAGCCTTCACCAAAGATTTCCTCGCACGTCATAACATCCCGACGGCGGAATATCAGAATTTCACCGAAGTAGAGCCAGCCCTGGCTTACTTACGTGAAAAAGGTGCGCCTATCGTTATCAAAGCCGACGGTCTGGCCGCCGGTAAAGGCGTTATCGTAGCGATGACGCTCGAGGAAGCCGAAGCCGCGGTTCAGGATATGCTGGCAGGCAACGCCTTTGGCGATGCGGGCCATCGCATCGTGATTGAAGAGTTCCTTGACGGTGAAGAGGCGAGCTTTATCGTGATGGTCGACGGCGAGCATGTTCTGCCGATGGCCACCAGCCAGGATCATAAACGCGTTGGCAATGCAGATACCGGGCCGAACACCGGCGGTATGGGCGCTTACTCCCCTGCCCCTGTGGTCACTGACGAAGTGCATCAGCGCACCATGGACCGCATTATCTGGCCAACCGTCAAAGGCATGGCTGCTGAAGGTAATACTTACACCGGTTTCCTCTATGCAGGCCTGATGATCGACAAACAGGGCAATCCGAAGGTGATTGAGTTCAACTGCCGCTTCGGCGATCCGGAAACACAGCCAATCATGCTGCGCATGAAATCTGACCTGGTGGAACTGTGTCTTGCCGCCTGTGAAGGTAAGCTGGATGAGAAAACGTCTGAGTGGGATGAACGTGCTTCTCTGGGCGTGGTGATTGCTGCAGGCGGTTATCCGGGCAATTACAATACCGGTGATGAGATCCACGGTTTACCGCTGGAAGAATTGGAAGGCGCGAAGGTATTCCACGCCGGCACAAAGCTGTCTGACGACGATCGCGTGCTGACCAATGGCGGCCGTGTACTGTGCGCGACCGCGCTGGGTCACACCGTTGCAGAAGCACAGAAGCGTGCCTATGCGCTGATGGCAGATATTCACTGGGACGGTAGCTTTAGCCGCCAGGATATCGGCTATCGCGCAATTGCGCGTGAGCAGGGCGAGTAATTCTTCTGCCAGCCCCTCTCCCGTCAGGGAGAGGGGACGTCACTCAAAAACTCTTTTCAGTCGGCTGCCAGGTGCAGAAGTCTTCGTTCGCGACCAGCAGCAGTTGAGAACCTTCCGGCGCTTCCAGCCACGCCACACTCACTTCCATGGATGAATGCCGCTGACGGCGCTCAATATGTTCGGTTGCCCAGGCTTCAAGCTCAGGCTTAACGGTTTGCCCTTCGCAGGTTGTTACCGTGCCATCGGCATGCCAGCGCCCCTGGCGCAGCACAACGCGTCCCTGACGCAGCGCATCGCTGGTCTGGCGGATTTGTTCGGCACGATAACGATAGAGTGCGACTTGATCGCTGGAAAGCTGCTGTTTTTGACCGCTGACTTCCCGCTGCATAAAGCTCAGCTCGCCATGGTCATCAAAACGCACTTTCACATGTTCGGGGGTCTTGCTGTAGACATTCAGTTCTATCAGCGACAGGTCATCGCCCTGCCAGCGATACTCCGCGGTCGACGTATTGCCGTTATGCCACGGACTGAAAGCAGAAAGCAGATGCACTTCGCCGCCAGAATCTTTGCGCCAGATCCTCACCGCACCCTGGTTGTCAGCGTAGCCGCTGGCGGTAAACGGTGGCAGAGAGGTGTCGTGGCTACAGGCGGACAGAAACATCACGCCCGCCAGCGCGAAAAGACCGCGCCAGACATACAAAAGGGGCGTTGCCGCCCCTTCGTTAAAACTGTTCACTGCCACGCGTCTTACTTAACAGCGTCTTTCAGTGCTTTACCAGAAACAAATGCCGGCACGTTAGCTGCGGCGATTTTGATTTCTTTACCGGTCTGCGGGTTGCGGCCAGTACGCTCAGCGCGGTGGTTCACTTTGAAGGTACCGAAACCAACCAGTTGTACAGCATCACCTTCTTTCAGAGACTCAGTAATAGCAGCCAGGGTAGATTCCAGAGCAGCTTTAGCCTGCACTTTAGACAGATCAGCCTTGTCCGCAATTACATCAATCAGTTGAGTCTTGTTCATAAGTTATCCTTTCAATGTGTTTATCGCTTGCTAAGCATCGAGTGCGACGAAAATGCCAAAAAAGCACTCTCCTGCATACACGCACCGATAGCCACTTTTTTTCGCCCCCCAAATGTAGACCAGACAAGGGGCGAAAGGGAAGAGTCGAGGAGCGACAAAACGAGCGTTATATCAAGTTTTGTTGTCTCATTGGTTAAAAATTATACCAATATTGCTCTCACCAGCCTCACGTAAGTCCGCACGGAGCCCTTTTATCAGCTCAATATCGCGTTCTTCACACTCTGCCAGCAGGCGGAAAATTTCCCACTGGATATCCCATTCCTGCTCAACCGCGGGGTTCACTCGCAGCTCTTCGTCGGTCATTTCCCGACCTTCCTGGGTCATTTCCAGCATCGCGACGGTCGTAATGGATGCCTTGCTGACTTCGATAGCATGCTCCAGCGTTTCACCGCTCAGACGGGAATGAATCAGTTCGCTTAATGCCACGCAGGCATCAATGGCCGGATAGACACCATACAGGTCGTAGTCATCCGCCGCCGGGATCGCCTCTTCAAGCTTTTCAAGCTGAGAGTCGAAGTTCACCTTAGCGTCTTTGACCGTCAGCGTCTCCCAGATTAAATCCAAGATGCGGCGATAAATCTGCCCTTCACCAAAGCCTGTCTGCTTGCAGAACGCGGCATAGTTGGGATACATGCGCTCGCACAGGCAAGCCATAAAAGTCACGTGCTGCCAGCTTTCCAGCTTCTCAAGGCGCAGATGAATCGGGTTTTGTAGCATGATGAGGTCTCGAATCGAAAATTAGCCGCAGTTTACCTGAATCATCACTGAATTTCTTGCCAACGCGTAAAAGCCGGACGCCCTGACGCTACCGCATCAGCCCAGCGGGTGGGCTCCGGTAAGCGATACCCTTTCATGCAGCGCTGCACCCACGCCAGCGCACTGTCCGTGCTCACCCGATGCCCGGTGGCGATAAACAGGGGGTTACAACGCGCTTTACTGCGCCAGACCCACGCCAGTTGCTCACCCTTATCGATGAGAGGTGCCAGCGCGCCTGGCTCGGCGGAGAGCGGCTCAAACGCACCGCACAGACGTTTTTTAGCCACACCGATGGTGGGGACATCCACCAGCAGCCCAAAATGGCTGGCGACGCCTAAGCGGCGCGGATGAGAGATACCATGGCCGTCGACAAACAGCAGGTCGGGTTTTTGCGAGAGTTGCTCCCACGCTGCCAGCAGCGCGGGATATTCACGGAATGAGAGAAAGCCAGGAATGTACGGCATGGTGGTGGCGATACGCGCCACCTTGTACTCCACCAGTTCCAGCGAGGGATACTTCAGCAGCACCATTGCCGCCCGCGTCACTTCACCTCCCTGCTCAAACCCCACATCTGCTCCGCCAATGTACTGCGGCGGGTCTGTGTCCAGACGATCCTCACGGATCACGGATGAGGCCAGTTCTATCTGTTGAGCGCGTAATGACGCGAGATCCATAACCACTCCTTACTGATGATAATGTGCAGAAAGTCGGTGCACCGCCTCCACAAACGCGCCAGCGTGTTCTGGCGGTACATCCTGATGAATACCGTGCCCGAGGTTGAACACGTGTCCTTCGCCCTGGCCGAAACCAGCAAGAATGGAGGCCACCTCTTCCTCAATACGGGCAGGCTGAGCATAGAGCATAGACGGGTCCATGTTGCCCTGCAGCGCCACTTTGTCACCCACGCGACGGCGCGCATCGGCAATATCGGTTGTCCAGTCGAGACCCAACGCGTCACAGCCGGTTGCGGCCATGGCTTCCAGCCACTGCCCGCCGCCTTTGGTGAACAGCGTCACCGGCACCCGGCGACCTTCGTTTTCACGCAGCAGGCCATCGACGATTTTATGCATGTAATACAGCGAGAACTGCTGGTAATCGCGCCCGGTCAGCACGCCGCCCCAGGTATCGAAAATCATCACCGACTGCGCGCCTGCTTTAATCTGCGCGTTAAGATAGAGTGTGACGCTCTTCGCCAGCTTGTCGAGCAGCGTATGCAGCGCCTGTGGCTCCGCGTACATCATCTTTTTAATGACGGTAAAGGCTTTGCTGCTGCCACCTTCCACCATATAGGTCGCCAGCGTCCACGGGCTGCCTGAGAAGCCAATCAGCGGCACTTCGCCTTTCAGTTCACGGCGAATTGTGCGCACGGCGTTCATCACATACCCCAGCTCCTGCTCAGGATCCGGTACCGGCAGCTTATCAACGTCGGCTTTGCTTTTGATCGGGGAGGTGAAACGCGGACCTTCACCGGTTTCGAAATAGAGCCCAAGGCCCATGGCATCCGGAATGGTCAGAATGTCCGAAAAGAGAATAGCGGCATCCAGCGGGTAGCGGCGCAGCGGCTGGAGCGTCACTTCGCAGGCCAGCTCGGCATTTTTGCACAGCGACATAAAATCACCCGCCTGCGCACGCGTGGCTTTGTACTCTGGCAGATAGCGCCCCGCCTGGCGCATCATCCACACCGGGGTGACATCAACGGGCTGGCGCAGCAGCGCACGCAGATAACGATCGTTCTTCAGTTCGGTCATTTTGCAGTTCCTTATTGCGTCAGTCCGTGAGTGTAACACTACTCATACTCGGCCCGACACATTGCCACGGTATCTTCTATCAGCCGACGGGCTACCGTTCCCGGCGGGGGTAACAGTGGCAAATCGTCATAACGGTACCAGTTCGCGTCCAGCAGCTCTTTCTGGTCGATAACAATCTCACCGCTATCGTATTCGGCCATAAACGCCGTCATCAGCGACTGCGGGAACGGCCACGGCTGAGACGTCACGTAATGCAGGTTCTTCACCCGGATCCCGCTCTCTTCCATCACTTCACGCGCCACCGCCTGCTCCAGCGTTTCGCCCACTTCAACGAACCCGGCAAGAACAGTATGAATGCCGTTGCGATGGCGGGTATGTTGCGCCAGCAGAATGGAATCGTCACGCCGGATAGCGACGATAATGCACGGCGCAATCTGCGGATAATAGCGTTCACGGCAGTGGCTGCAGAGCATGGCCCACTCGGTTTTGCTCGGGTGCATGGTATGCCCGCAGTAGCCGCAGTATTTATGCGATCGGTAAAACTCGGCCAACTGCACGCCACGGCCTGCCAGCTGGAACAGGCACACATCGAGATCCAGCACCTGACGAACGGATCCCATGTCCTGGCGGCGAGGCTGCTGGATCAACCACACCGGCTCCCCTTGCCACTCGCCGATCTTCAGTGCAGGCTGACCAACGAGATCGAAACGATCGGCAGTGCCATGGGGTATTTCCCCACCGGGCAGCCATAATTTTTGTTCGTGACTGACAATCCACCAACCCAGATCTGATTTTTCAATAATACGATCCATATCTATTGCACTACCTTCGCTTCACTGACATGTTGTTAGCATTGTGGTTACATTTTGGATAAGCAGAATCAATTCTAAACCTTGCGGAGTCGAACATGTTAAACCAGCTAGAAAGCCTGACTGAGCGCGTTAGAGGAAGTAACAAACTGGTGGATCGCTGGCTACATGTGCGCAAGCATCTACTCGTGGCTTATTACAATCTGGTCGGTATTAAGCCTGGCAAAGAATCGTTTATGCGGCTGAATGAAAAAGCGCTGGATGATTTTTGTCAGAGCCTGGTCGACTACCTGTCCGACGGCCATTTCAATATTTATGAACGCATTATCCGCGAAATGGAAGGCACTAGCCCGTATTTAACGGCATCCAAACTCTACCCGCTGCTGGAAGCCAATACCCAGCAGATCATGAATTACTACGATTCCACCCTCGAGAACGCCATCGATCACGACAACTACCTTGAGTTTCAACAGGCGCTGTCCGATCTCGGCGAAGCGCTGGAAGAGCGATTCTCGCTGGAAGATAAGCTGATCGCTCTCGTGCTGGATAACGATTCTAAGGCCAGCAACGAAGATAACATCGCGCGGCCTGCTTGAGTTCTTAATCGTTAACGAGTAGTTTACAAACATTCGCCCCTCTCAGGAGGGGGTATTACACGAAATCATTCATGCGATAGCGCGAACGATGGCGTGTAAATTTCTTGTCGGAGTGCCCAGTGTGAAAGCACGGGCTGAGACCGTTAATTCGGGATCCGCGGAACCTGATCAGGCTAATACCTGCGAAGGGAACAAGAGTAAAACTGCTGTAGTATCGCCCCCGGGCGATCTCCTCTTGCTTCATCCGTCGTCTGACAAGCCATGTCCTTCACTTTTGGAATGAGCTATGTCTACTACTAAACTGACCCGCCGCGAACAGCGCGCACACGCCCAACACTTCATCGACACCCTGGAAGGCACCGCTTTCCCGAACTCTAAGCGTATTTACATCACCGGCTCTCAGGCGGATATCCGCGTTCCGATGCGCGAAATCCAGCTTAGCCCGACGCTTCTTGGCGGCAGCAAAGAAAACCCGCAGTATGAAGACAACGAAGCCGTGCCAGTCTACGACACGTCTGGCCCATACGGCGATCCTGATGTGGCCATTAACGTGCAGCAGGGGCTGGCAAAACTTCGCCAGCGCTGGATTGACGCGCGTAACGACTGCGAAGAACTGACGGTTCGCAGCTCTGCCTACACCAAAGAGCGTCTGGCCGACGACGGCCTGGACGAACTGCGCTTCGCGGGCCTGCTGACGCCGAAACGTGCGAAAGCGGGCAAATGCGTCACCCAGCTGCACTATGCGCGTCAGGGGATCGTCACCCCAGAGATGGAGTTTATCGCCATCCGTGAAAATATGGGCCGTGAGCGCATCCGTAGCGAAGTGCTGCGCCACCAGCATCCGGGCGAAGGTTTCGGTGCCCGCCTGCCGGAAAACATCACCCCGGAGTTTGTGCGCGATGAGGTGGCCGCTGGCCGCGCGATTATCCCCGCCAACATCAATCACCCGGAATCCGAACCGATGATTATCGGCCGCAACTTCCTGGTGAAGGTCAACGCCAATATCGGTAACTCCGCGGTCACCTCCTCCATCGAAGAAGAGGTCGAGAAGCTGGTCTGGTCAACGCGCTGGGGCGCGGACACGGTAATGGATCTCTCCACCGGGCGTTATATCCACGAAACCCGCGAGTGGATCCTGCGTAACAGCCCGGTGCCTATCGGAACGGTGCCGGTCTATCAGGCGCTGGAGAAAGTGAACGGTATCGCTGAAAACCTCACCTGGGAAGCGTTCCGCGACACGCTGCTGGAGCAGGCTGAACAGGGTGTAGACTACTTCACCATCCACGCGGGGGTGCTGCTGCGCTACGTGCCGATGACCGCGAAGCGTCTGACCGGCATTGTCTCGCGCGGGGGCTCAATCATGGCGAAGTGGTGTCTGTCTCATCATCAGGAAAACTTCCTCTACGAACACTTCCGCGAGATCTGCGAAATCTGTGCCGCTTACGACGTCTCGCTGTCGCTGGGCGACGGCCTGCGCCCTGGTTCCATTCGTGATGCCAACGACGAAGCGCAGTTTGCTGAACTGCACACGCTGGGCGAGCTGACCAAAATCGCCTGGGAGTATGACGTGCAGGTGATGATTGAAGGCCCGGGCCATGTCCCCATGCAGATGATCCGCCGCAATATGACGGAAGAACTGGAGCACTGCCATGAAGCACCATTCTATACCCTGGGGCCGTTGACCACCGATATTGCCCCGGGTTACGACCACTTCACCTCCGGAATTGGTGCGGCGATGATCGGCTGGTTCGGTTGCGCCATGCTCTGCTATGTGACGCCAAAAGAGCACCTCGGTCTGCCCAACAAAGAGGACGTGAAGCAGGGGCTTATCACCTACAAAATTGCCGCCCACGCTGCGGACCTGGCGAAAGGCCATCCGGGCGCGCAAATTCGCGATAACGCGATGTCGAAGGCCCGCTTTGAATTCCGCTGGGAAGATCAGTTTAACCTCGCGCTCGACCCGTTTACCGCCCGCGCCTATCACGACGAAACCCTGCCGCAGGAGTCCGGCAAAGTGGCCCATTTCTGCTCCATGTGTGGGCCAAAATTCTGCTCGATGAAGATCAGCCAGGAAGTGCGTGACTACGCCGCCGCGCAAACCATTGAAGTGGGCATGGCGGATATGTCAGAAACCTTCCGCGCGAAAGGCGGCGAAATCTACCTCAAAAAAGAGGAGGCGTAATGTACCAGCCCGATTTCCCACCCGTGCCCTTTCGTTTAGGGCTCTACCCGGTGGTGGATAGCGTGGAGTGGATTGCCCGCCTGCTGGAGGCTGGTGTACGCACGCTGCAGCTACGCATCAAAGATAAACGCGATGAGGAGGTGGAGAACGATGTCGCCGCCGCCATCGCGCTGGGGCGTCGGTATCACGCCCGCCTGTTTATCAACGACTACTGGCGACTGGCGA
This sequence comes from Enterobacter cloacae complex sp. 394I7, assembly GCF_057320345.1. Classification (NCBI taxonomy): domain Bacteria; kingdom Pseudomonadati; phylum Pseudomonadota; class Gammaproteobacteria; order Enterobacterales; family Enterobacteriaceae; genus Enterobacter; species Enterobacter cloacae complex sp. 394I7. The sequence continues at coordinate 10,730 of NZ_JBXWCR010000015.1, forward strand.
TAAAGCACCAGGCCTACGGCGTGCATCTGGGTCAGGAGGACCTGGAGACCACAGACCTGAATGCCATCCGGGAAGCCGGTTTGCGCCTGGGTGTCTCGACCCATGACGATATGGAGATTGACGTGGCGCTGGCGGCTCGCCCTTCGTACATTGCGCTTGGACACGTCTTCCCGACGCAAACTAAACAGATGCCCTCCGCGCCACAAGGGCTGGCACAGCTGGCGGCTCACGTGAAGCGTCTTGCGCAGTACCCGACCGTGGCCATCGGCGGGATTAGCCTTGAACGCGCGCCGGCCGTGCTGGATACCGGTGTCGGCAGTATCGCCGTCGTCAGTGCCATCACCCAGGCCGCAGACTGGCAGGCCGCCACCCGGCAGCTCTTACAACTGGCAGGAGCAGGCGATGAATGATCGTGACTTTATGCGCTATAGCCGCCAGATCCTGCTGGAGGATATCGCCATTGACGGGCAGCAAAAGCTGCTCGCCAGCCGGGTTTTGATTGTCGGGCTGGGCGGATTAGGCGCGCCTGCCGCGCTCTATCTGGCCGGTGCAGGCGTGGGCACGCTGGTACTGGCCGATGACGACGAGGTGCATCTTAGCAACCTGCAGCGTCAAATCCTCTTCACCACCGAGGATATCAACCAGCCCAAAGTACACATTACCCGCCAGCGTCTGAACCAGCTGAACCCGGATATTGAGCTCATTGCGTGTCAGGAGCGGCTCAGCGGCGACAGTCTGCTCCGAGAAGTCGCCCTGGCCGACGTGGTGCTGGACTGCACCGACAACATGGCAACCCGCCAGGCGATCAACGCCGCCTGTGTCGCAAAAAATACGCCGCTTATCACCGCCAGCGCGGTGGGATTCGGCGGGCAGATGATGGTCCTGACACCGCCGTGGGCGCAGGGCTGCTATCGCTGTCTGTGGCCAGACGATGCTGAGCCAGAGCGTAACTGTCGCACCGCGGGCATTCTTGGCCCGGTTGTGGGGGTGATGGGTACCCTGCAGGCGCTCGAGGCCATCAAGCTGCTCAGCGGAATGGAGACCGAGCGCAACACGTTGCGGTTATTTGACGCTCGTTCCAGCGGCTGGCGTCATCTGGCGTTACACCGCGCCAGCCACTGCCCGGTATGTGGAGGCGGCAATGCGCATTCTGTTTAACGATGAGCCGATGAAATGCGAGGACGGGCTCACCGTTGCCGTGCTGCTCGATAAGCTTCGCCAGCTCAAGCCGGGAACGGCGCTGGCGCTCAATCAACAGATCCTGCCGCGCGAGCAGTGGGAACATCAGCAGGTCAGTGAAGGCGACCAGATCCTGCTGTTTCAGGTTATCGCAGGGGGCTGAGATGTTACGTATTGCCGATAAAGTCTTTGATTCACATCTGTTTACCGGAACCGGGAAATTCGCATCACCCCAGCTGATGGTCGATGCCATCCGTGAAAGCGGCAGCCAGCTGGTCACGCTGGCGTTAAAGCGCGTGGATCTGCGCCATCACAGTGATGCCATTCTGGCGCCTTTACTGGAAGCTGGCGTCACGCTACTGCCAAATACTTCCGGCGCGAAAACGGCCGAAGAGGCCATTTTCGCCGCCCAACTGGCGCGTGAAGCGCTCGGCACACGCTGGCTGAAGCTGGAAATTCACCCGGATGCTCGCTGGCTGTTGCCCGACCCGATCGAGACGCTGAAAGCGGCAGAAAAGCTGGTACAACAAGGGTTCATCGTTCTGCCTTACTGCGGTGCCGATCCGGTACTCTGCAAACGTCTGGAAGACGTTGGCTGCGCCGCCGTTATGCCGCTGGGCGCGCCTATTGGCTCCAACCAGGGGCTGGAAACCCGGGCGATGCTGGAGATCATCATTGAGCAGGCCACCGTGCCGGTGGTGGTGGATGCGGGTATTGGCGTACCAAGCCATGCCGCACAGGCGCTGGAGATGGGGGCGGATGCGGTGCTGGTGAACACGGCCATCGCGGTTGCCGACGATCCGGTCATGATGGCGCGCGCGTTTCGCATGGCGGTGGAGGCTGGCCTGCTGGCACGGCAATCAGGCCCTGGCTCGCGCAGTTTTCAGGCGCAGGCCACCAGCCCGCTGACCGGTTTTCTGGAGGCAATCTCATGACCACCTTTACCGACCGCTGGCGGCAGCTTAACTGGGACGACATTGCCCTGCGCATCAACAGCAAAACGCCGGTCGACGTCGAGCGCGCACTGAATGCGCGCCATCTGACCCGCGACGATTTAATGGCCCTGCTCTCCCCTGCGGCCAGCGCTTATCTGGAGTCGATGGCCCAGCACGCCCAGCGTCTCACCCGACAGCGCTTTGGCAACACGGTGAGCTTTTACGTCCCGCTCTATCTCTCAAACCTGTGCGCCAATGACTGTACCTACTGCGGCTTCTCCATGAGCAACCGCATTAAGCGTAAGACGCTTGATGAGGAGGAAATCGCGCGCGAGTGTGCGGCGATCCGGGAAATGGGCTTCGAGCATCTCCTGCTGGTCACCGGTGAGCACCAGGGCAAAGTCGGAATGGACTATTTCCGCCAGCACCTTCCTGCCATTCGTCGTCAGTTCGCCTCGTTGCAGATGGAAGTGCAGCCCCTGTCGCAGGATGAGTATGCGGAGCTCAAAACGCTCGGACTGGATGGAGTGATGGTCTATCAGGAAACGTACCACGAAGCGACCTACGCCCGGCATCACCTGAAGGGCAAGAAACAGGACTTCTTCTTCCGCCTTGAAACGCCGGACAGGCTCGGACGTGCCGGGATCGACAAAATTGGCCTTGGTGCGCTGATTGGGCTTTCCGATAGCTGGCGCGTGGATTGCTACATGGTGGCGGAACATCTGTTGTGGCTTCAGCAGCACTACTGGCAGAGCCGCTACTCCATCTCCTTCCCCCGGCTGCGCCCGTGTGCCGGCGGGATTGAACCGGCCTCACTCATGGACGAGCGCCAGCTGGTACAAACGATCTGCGCGTTTCGCCTGCTTGCCCCGGAGGTTGAATTATCGCTCTCAACACGTGAATCACCGGCGTTCCGCGACCGCGTGATCCCGCTTGCGATAAACAACGTGAGCGCATTTTCCAAAACACAGCCGGGCGGTTACGCCGATGATCACCCTGAACTGGAGCAGTTTGCCCCGCATGATGGACGACGTCCGGAAGCGGTCGCCGCGGCCCTGAGCGCGCAGGGGCTGCAGCCGGTCTGGAAAGACTGGGACAGCTGGCTGGGAAGAGCCTCGCAATTACGCTGAAACATACTGCAACTCCGCAGAAATAAAACGAGGCGGCACGGAGAGTCACAACCGGATGATTGTCAGCTATCGTCCGGTTTTTTATTGTCATGTGGTCAGCAACGGACGCTGACCAGGGCGAAAAGCTTCTTCCTCGTTTCGCCCTGCCTCTGACTTATCGTGCACACTGAATTTCTGATTTTATGAGTAATTTCTTAGCCATTCTTAAGATAAATCATCTCGTCTGAAATCGTGTTCCGTATAATTCACAGCTAACCGCAGGACTGCGACTATGCTGAGAGGATATCGGCAGACGAAAAGCATTCACCCTCAGGAATGATGTACAACTCATGGCACTTCACAGCAGAAAACTCTCTTTTACCCGGCCAATAATGGCCAGCTTCGCGGGGATACTGTGCAGTTTTGCACTGATCGCTGTCGTGGTTACGCTTTCGCAGCGAAAGGATTTTCTTGAGGATTATCATAAAATTAATGGTAATTTCACGCATAATCTGGCGGTTAACTATACCGAATCAATGTTGCGTGAAAACGACTATATTCTTGGTCGTTCCGCGATGTACTTTTCCCGCAACGAGATACTGAATGAGACGCTGAACGTCAACCCGACGCAAGGGTTGCAGATGTTGATGCATTTGCAAAACCTGATGCCGACCGTGTCATCCATCTCGCTGGCCGACACGGAGGGGCATTATTTGCACGCTCCAGAAGCGCCTCCCACGGAAAAGAGTAAAAACGTCGATCCGCGGACGCGCCCGTGGTTTGTCGCCCACGCGGAAGCCAGTATTTTCAGCCATTATACCCACCCTTATATGGACTACTTTACCGGGCATCCAACGGTCACGCTTTATAAGCCGTTGATTTCAACAGAAGGCAGACTCAAGGGAACGCTCGCCTTTCATCTTGATTTGGCGTCGATGGGGTATACCCTTCGACAGATGGTGGCTCCTGTACAAGGGGAATTCTTCGTCGTCGAGCGCGACGGAACCGTGGTGCTTCATCCTGATACGGGCGCGCTGTTCAAAAAATACGTGAGCGAAGCGCTGATGGACAAAATGACCAGCGGCGAGGGTCATTTATACGACCGGAAAAGTAAAACCTGGTATTACTACTACTCCTTCACTAACCCGGATTGGTTTGTCATCTACCGGGTCTCTGGCGCGACCCTGACGGATATTACCCGCCACGAAACCACTATCGTTGGCTGGGGATTTGCACTGGCGGCGATTATTATCATTCTCTTCGGTTTATACCTTCGCCATGCCTCGCGTACCGTGCTAATGCATATTATCAACGCCATCAAAACTGGCGATGTCAGCCAGGCACCGCGTCTGGAAGCGATGCTGAGTCATACCATCCAGTCGAATAAAGAGCGTGAGATGGCATATGTCCGCCAGGCAACCCACGATGCGCTAACAGGCTGCAAAAACCGCCGCGCGTTCGATACCGATGTGGAAGAGTTAATGGCGGCTCAACAGCCTTTCGCACTGGCGCTGGTGGACATCGATAACTTCAAATCAATCAACGATACCTGGGGCCACCTTAGCGGCGATATTGTCCTGCGTAACGTGGCGCGTGAAGGGATCCAGATCATGCAACCGCACCACATCTCGGTGTACCGGTATGGTGGAGAAGAGTTTGCGGTGGTCTTCCAGGCTGCGCAAATTGCTGATGCAATCTCGTTGCTGGAAGCGTGGCGTACCACCATTGAAAAACGCGTCTGGCGGGAAGAAAACCTGCAGGTCACGTTCAGTGCAGGCCTGGGGGAATGGCATTTCGAACCGCTGGAGCAATTTGTCGGGAGCGTGGATAACGCACTTTACAGCGCAAAACAACAGGGTAAAAACCGCATCCTTCAGACCTCCATCCGTTAATTTCTTCCCTCCCACGCTGTCCGTTTCGACGGGCAGCGTGCGCTTTCATGCAAAATTGTAACCGGTTTCAGAAAATCACCCATTTCTTTGTGATGCCTGACACACAATCGCGGTAAAGCGGTTGTTGAAGCGGTCTGCACGGGATAATTATCAATAAACACATGTAGATCGAGGCTGATTATGAAGAACATCGTTTTATGCTGTGCAGCGGGAATGTCAACCAGCATGCTGGTTCAACGTATGAAAGACGCCGCGCAGAAAAAAGGGGTTGAAGTCACCATTAAGGCCGTTCCGGTTGCGGAGTTTAAAGATAATATCGCGACGGCTGACATCGTATTGCTGGGGCCACAGGTTAAATACGAGCAGGCTAAACTTCAGGCGCAGGCCGATCCGCTGGGTAAAAAGGTCGCGGTGATCGACATGATGGATTACGGCATGATGAAAGGTGATGTCGTCCTGGAAAAAGCGCTTAAATTACTGGAGTGACCCGTGGAAGATTTAGAAACAACGATCATGGAACTGCTGGTCAACGCGGGAGCAGCGCGCAGTGCTGCCCTTACGGCGTTGCAGATGGCCCGTAAAGGCGACTTTGACGAAGCCGAAAAGGCGATGGAAGAGTCGCGTGAATACGTGAAACATGCCCACACCATCCAGACGCAGCTGATTGGTCTTGATGAAGGGACCGGAAAGCTGCCGGTTAACCTGATCACCGTCCACTCTCAGGATCACCTGATGAACGCGATGGTCATTCAGGACCTGGCGGGCGATATGATTGAGCTGTATCGTCGGCTACCGCTGATAAACTGAAAAATATGCAGACATAAAAAAACCCGCCGAAGCGGGTTTTTTATTTGCTGAATCAACGATTACTCGTTGTCAGAACCACCCAGACCTGCGTTCAGCAGCTCTGCCAGGCTCGCGGATGCATCTTCAGCAGTTACCTGCGGTGCAGCTGGCAGTTCGCCTGCAGCACGACGACGCATACGATCCTGATGGTACGCATAACCGGTACCAGCCGGGATCAGACGACCCACGATAACGTTCTCTTTCAGACCGCGCAGTTCATCACGCTTACCTGCTACAGCGGCTTCGGTCAGGACACGCGTGGTCTCCTGGAACGATGCTGCAGAGATGAAGGACTCGGTTGCCAGAGACGCTTTGGTGATACCCAGCAGATCGCGCGAGAAGGTCGCAGCGATTTTGCCGTTCGCTTCCAGATCGCGGTTAGCGATCTTGACGCGTGAGTATTCAACCTGCTCGCCTTCCAGGAACTCAGAGCTGCCCGCGCTATCGATGGTTGCTTTACGCAGCATCTGACGAACGATAACTTCGATGTGTTTATCGTTAATCTTAACGCCCTGCAGACGGTATACGTCCTGTACTTCGTTAACGATGTAACGAGTAACAGCATGCACACCACGCAGACGCAGGATGTCGTGCGGCGCTTCTGGACCGTCGGAAACCACGTCACCACGTTCTACACGTTCACCTTCGAACACGTTGAGCTGACGCCACTTAGGAATCATCTCTTCGTACGGCTCGCTGCCATCTACTGGGGTGATAACCAGACGGCGTTTACCTTTGGTCTCTTTACCGAAGGAGATGATACCGCTGATTTCAGCCAGGATTGCAGGCTCTTTCGGACGACGTGCTTCGAACAGATCCGCAACGCGTGGCAGACCACCGGTGATGTCCTTGGTACCGCCGGATTCCTGAGGAATACGCGCCAGGGTGTCACCAGAACTGATCTGTACGCCATCTTCCAGCTGTACAATCGCTTTACCCGGCAGGAAGTACTGCGCGGGCATATCGGTACCAGGGATCAGAACATCGTTACCCTGAGCATCAACGATTTTCAGTGCAGGACGCAGATCTTTACCACCGGCAGTACGCTCAGCAGAGTCCAGAACGACCAGAGAAGACAGACCGGTCAGCTCGTCGGTCTGACGAGTAATGGTCTGGCCGTCGATCATGTCAGTGAAGCGGATGAAACCACTTACTTCGGTGATAACCGGCATGGTGTGTGGATCCCAGTTTGCAACGGTTTCACCGCCGGCAACCTGCTCGCCATCACCTTTCGCCATAACAGCACCGTAAGGCACTTTATAGCTCTCTTTGGTACGACCGAATTCGTCGATCAGCTTCAGCTCGGTGTTACGAGAGGTCACAACCAGCTTGCCTGCGGAGTTAACAACAGACTTCGCGTTGCTGAGCTTGATGCTACCTTTGTTTTTCACCTGGATGCTGGATTCAGCAGCCGCACGAGATGCCGCACCACCGATGTGGAACGTACGCATCGTCAGCTGTGTACCCGGTTCACCGATGGACTGTGCCGCGATAACACCGATTGCTTCACCTTTGTTGATGATGTGGCCACGCGCCAGGTCACGACCATAGCAGTGCGCACATACACCGAAATCGGTGTCACAAGATACAACGGAACGAACTTTCACAGAGTCAACAGAGTTCGCTTCCAGCAGGTCACACCACTGTTCGTGCAGCAGCGTGTTGCGTGGAACCAGAATGTCTGCGGTACCCGGCTTCAGAATGTCTTCCGCGGTTACACGACCCAGTACGCGATCGCGCAGCGGCTCTTTAACATCACCACCCTCGATAACCGGGGTCATGGTGATACCTTCGAGGGTGCCACAATCGTCTTCGGTCACAACCAGGTCCTGCGCAACGTCAACCAGACGACGCGTCAGATAACCGGAGTTCGCTGTTTTCAGTGCGGTATCCGCCAGACCTTTACGCGCACCGTGAGTAGAGATGAAGTACTGCAGTACGTTCAGACCTTCACGGAAGTTCGCGGTGATTGGCGTTTCGATGATGGAGCCATCTGGCTTCGCCATCAGACCACGCATACCTGCCAGCTGACGAATCTGTGCTGCAGAACCACGCGCACCGGAGTCGGCCATCATGTAAATGCTGTTGAAGGAAACCTGCTGCTCTTCTACGCCGTCACGGTTAATCACGGTTTCGGTTTGCAGGTTATCCATCATCGCTTTGGATACACGATCGTTCGCCGCAGCCCAGATATCGATAACTTTGTTATAGCGTTCGCCCGCGGTAACCAGACCAGACTGGAACTGCTCCTGGATCTCAGCAACTTCGGCTTCCGCTTCAGAGATGATCTCGTGTTTCTTCTCTGGGATAACCATGTCATCGATACCAACAGATGCACCTGAACGCGCTGCATATGCAAAGCCGGTGTACATTGTCTGGTCAGCGAAGATAACTGTCGGCTTCAGACCCAGAATGCGGTAACAGGTGTTCAGCATTTTGGAGATCGCTTTCTTACCCAGCGCCTGGTTGACGATGGAGAAAGGCAGACCTTTCGGTACGATCATCCACAGAATGGCACGGCCAACGGTCGTGTCTTTCAGGCTGGTTTTCGCGACGAATTCGCCGTTAGCATCTTTTTCATATTCAGTGATACGCACTTTGACACGCGCATGCAGAGAGGCCAGGCCAGCGCGATAGATACGCTCAGCTTCTTTAGGGCCAGTCAGCACCATGCCTTCGCCTTTGGCGTTAACACAGTCACGGGTCATGTAGTACAGACCCAATACAACGTCCTGAGAAGGAACGATGATTGGTTCACCGTTCGCTGGAGACAGGATGTTGTTAGTAGACATCATCAGCGCACGCGCTTCGAGCTGGGCTTCCAGCGTCAGCGGTACGTGAACAGCCATCTGGTCACCATCGAAGTCGGCGTTATATGCCGCACAAACCAGCGGGTGCAGCTGGATAGCTTTACCTTCGATCAGTACCGGTTCAAATGCCTGGATACCCAGACGGTGCAGTGTTGGTGCACGGTTCAGCAGTACCGGGTGTTCGCGGATAACTTCGTCCAGGATATCCCAAACGACAGCTTCTTCACGCTCAACCATTTTCTTAGCGGCTTTGATGGTGGTGGCCAGGCCACGCAGTTCCAGCTTGCCGTAGATGAACGGTTTGAACAGCTCCAGTGCCATTTTCTTCGGCAGACCGCACTGATGCAGACGCAGGTATGGACCTACGGTGATAACAGAACGACCGGAGTAGTCAACACGCTTACCGAGCAGGTTCTGACGGAAACGACCCTGTTTACCTTTGATCATATCGGCCAAAGATTTCAGAGGACGTTTGTTAGAACCGGTGATCGCACGACCGCGACGACCGTTATCCAGCAGGGCATCTACCGCTTCCTGCAGCATACGTTTTTCGTTACGTACGATGATGTCCGGCGCAGCCAGATCCAGCAGACGTTTCAGACGGTTGTTACGGTTGATAACGCGACGATACAGATCGTTCAGATCCGACGTTGCGAAACGACCACCATCCAGCGGAACCAGCGGACGCAGATCTGGCGGCAGAACCGGCAGAACGGTCAGGATCATCCACTCTGGTTTGTTACCAGACTGAACGAACGCTTCCAGCAGTTTGATACGCTTGGTCAGCTTTTTACGCTTGGTTTCGGAGTTGGTTTCGTTCAGCTCTTCACGCAGCTGCTCGCACTCTTGCTCCAGGTCCATGCTTTTCAGCAGGGCCTGAATAGCTTCCGCACCCATCTTCGCGTCGAATTCGTCACCGAACTCTTCCAGCGCGTCCAGATACTGTTCTTCGGTCAGAATCTGGTGGCGTTCCAGGTTCGTCATACCGCCTTCGATAACCACATAAGATTCGAAGTACAGAACACGTTCGATATCGCGCAGCGGCATATCCAGCAGCAGGCCGATACGGGACGGCAGAGATTTCAGGAACCAGATGTGCGCAGTTGGAGATGCCAGTTCGATGTGGCCCATGCGCTCACGGCGCACTTTGGTCTGGGTCACTTCAACGCCGCACTTCTCACAGATCACACCACGGTGTTTCAGGCGCTTGTACTTACCGCACAGGCACTCGTAGTCTTTTACTGGCCCGAAAATTCGTGCACAGAAAAGGCCGTCACGCTCAGGCTTGAACGTACGGTAGTTGATGGTTTCCGGCTTTTTAACTTCACCGAAAGACCATGAACGGATCATGTCTGGCGAAGCCAGAGCAATTTTGATCGCATCAAACTCTTCGGTTTTAGTCTGCGCTTTCAGAAACTTTAATAAATCTTTCACGGATTTGCTCCCGTCGGAGTTAGCACAATCTGGTGTCGGGGGTTAGCCCGACACCAGTGACCTGTTTGAGCGAGAATTACTCGTCTTCCAGTTCGATGTTGATACCCAGCGAACGAATCTCTTTCAACAGTACGTTGAAGGACTCTGGCATGCCCGGTTCCATCTGATGATTGCCGTCCACGATGTTTTTATACATCTTGGTACGACCGTTCACGTCATCAGACTTAACGGTGAGCATTTCCTGCAGGGTGTATGCTGCGCCGTATGCTTCCAGCGCCCACACTTCCATCTCCCCGAAGCGCTGACCACCGAACTGCGCCTTACCACCCAGCGGCTGCTGAGTAACCAGGCTGTAAGAACCGGTAGAACGAGCGTGCATCTTGTCGTCGACCAGGTGGTTCAGTTTCAGCATGTACATGTAACCTACGGTTACCGGACGCTCGAACTGTTCACCGGTACGGCCATCAAACAGCGTAATCTGACCAGACGTTGGCAGACCACCCAGTTGCAGCAGCTCTTTGATTTCAGCTTCTTTTGCACCGTCGAATACCGGCGTTGCAATCGGCATACCTTTGCGCAGGTTCTCTGCCAGACGCAGCACTTCTTCATCGCTGAAGGTGCTCAGGTCGACTTTCTGACGAACGTCGGTACCCAGATCGTAGGCACGCTGGATGAATTCGCGCAGCTTCGCGACTTCTTCCTGCTGTTTCAGCATGGCGTTGATCTTATCGCCGATACCTTTCGCAGCCATACCCAGGTGGGTTTCCAGAATCTGACCGATGTTCATACGAGACGGTACGCCCAGTGGGTTCAGTACGATATCTACCGGCGTACCGTTAGCATCGTGCGGCATATCTTCGATCGGGTTGATCTTAGAGATAACACCCTTGTTACCGTGACGACCTGCCATCTTATCACCAGGCTGGATCTGACGTTTAACAGCCAGATACACCTTAACAATCTTCAGCACGCCTGGTGCCAGATCGTCGCCCTGAGTGATTTTACGGCGTTTCGCTTCGAGTTTTTTCTCGAACTCGTGTTTCAGTTCGTCATACTGCTCAGCCAGCTGTTCCAGCTGATTTTGTTTCTCTTCGTCGGTCAGGCCCAGTTCCAGCCAGCGATCGCGTGGCAGTTTGTCGAGCTTCTCAGCTTCAACGCCACCGGCAACCAGCACCGCATAGATACGGCTGAACAGACCCGCTTCGAGGATCTGCAGTTCTTCAGACAGGTCTTTCTTAGCCTGTTTGAGCTGCATCTCTTCGATTTCCAGCGCACGCTTATCTTTCTCAACGCCGTCACGGGTGAAGACCTGAACATCGATAACCGTACCGGAAACACCGTTTGGTACACGCAGAGAAGAGTCTTTAACGTCAGACGCTTTCTCACCGAAGATAGCACGCAGCAGTTTCTCTTCTGGCGTCAGCTGGGTTTCACCTTTCGGCGTTACCTTACCAACCAGAATGTCGCCGCCGGTCACTTCTGCACCGATGTAAACGATACCGGATTCATCCAGTTTGGAGAGCGCAGCTTCACCCACGTTAGGGATGTCAGCGGTGATCTCTTCTGGCCCCAGCTTGGTGTCACGGGACACACATGCCAGTTCCTGAATGTGGATGGTAGTGAAACGATCTTCCTGAACCACACGCTCGGAGACGAGGATGGAGTCTTCGAAGTTGTAACCGTTCCACGGCATGAACGCTACGCGCATGTTCTGACCGAGCGCCAGTTCACCGAGGTCAGTGGACGGACCGTCTGCCAGCACGTCGCCGCGCTCAACGGGCTCACCCAGAGACACACAAGGCATCTGGTTGATACAGGTGTTCTGGTTAGAACGGGTGTATTTGGTCAGGTTATAAATGTCGATACCTGCTTCGCCCGGGTACATCTCGTCTTCGTTAACTTTGATAACGATACGGGAAGCATCCACGTACTGAACAGTACCGCCACGTTTAGCCACCGCAGTAACACCGGAGTCAACGGCAACAGCACGTTCCATACCGGTACCAACCAGCGGCTTATCAGCACGCAGAGTTGGAACGGCCTGACGTTGCATGTTCGCACCCATCAATGCACGGTTGGCGTCATCGTGTTCCAGGAACGGGATCAGGGACGCACCGACGGATACCACCTGCTGGGTGGATACGTCCATGTAGTCAACCTGGTCGCGGCTGAACAAGCTGGATTCGCCTTTGCTACGGCAGGTAACCAGATCTTCTACAAAGTGGCCTTCGTCATCCAGGTTGGAGTTCGCCTGAGCGATAACGTAGTTGCCTTCTTCGATAGCAGACAGGTAGTGAATTTCGTCAGTTACAACACCGTCGGTCACTTTACGGTACGGCGTCTCAAGGAAACCGTATTCGTTAGTCTGTGCGTACACGGACAGGGAGTTGATCAGACCGATGTTTGGACCTTCAGGCGTTTCGATTGGACATACGCGACCGTAGTGAGTCGGGTGTACGTCTCGAACTTCGAAGCCTGCACGTTCACGGGTCAGACCGCCTGGGCCGAGTGCAGAGATACGACGTTTGTGCGTGATCTCAGACAGCGGGTTGTTCTGGTCCATGAACTGAGACAGCTGGCTGGAACCGAAGAACTCTTTCACTGCTGCAGAAATCGGCTTGGCGTTGATCATATCCTGAGGCATCAGGGTATCCAGATCGCCCAGAGACAGACGCTCTTTCACCGCACGCTCAACACGTACCAGGCCAACGCGGAACTGGTTTTCCGCCATTTCGCCTACGGAACGGATACGACGGTTGCCGAGGTGGTCGATATCGTCCACTTCGCCTTTGCCGTTACGGATATCGATGAGCTTCTTCATCACTTCGATGATGTCGTCTTTGCTCAGGATACCGGAACCTTCGATCTCATCACGCAGCAGAGAACGGTTGAACTTCATACGACCAACCGCGGACAGATCGTAGCGGTCTTCGGAGAAGAACAGGTTCTCGAACAGGCTTTCAGCCGCTTCGCGAGTCGGTGGTTCACCAGGGCGCATCATGCGGTAGATTTCTACCAGCGCGCTCAGACGATCGGTCGTTGGATCGACGCGGATAGTCTCAGAGATATAAGGACCGTGGTCCAGATCGTTGGTGAACAGCGTTTCGATGCGTTTGTGGCCAGACTGGCTCAGCTTAGCCAGCAGATCCAGGCTCAGCTCCATGTTCGCCGGGCAGATCAGCTCGCCAGTTGATTCATCAACGTAATCTTTCGCGGCTACTTTTCCAGCAATGTATTCAACCGGAACTTCGATGAGTTTGATATCATCTTTTTCCAGCTGACGGATGTGGCGCGCGGTAATACGGCGGCCTTTTTCCACATACACTTTGCCGTCGGCTTCGATGTCGAACGACGCGGTCTCACCACGCAGACGCTCTGGCACCAGCTCCATCTGCAACTTGTTGTCGCGGATTTCAAAGATTACTTTCTCAAAGAACAGGTCCAGGATCTGTTCAGTGGTGTATTGCAGCGCACGCAAAATGATGGTCGCAGGCAGTTTACGACGACGGTCGATACGGACAAACAGGTTGTCTTTAGGATCGAACTCGAAGTCCAGCCAGGAACCACGGTAAGGAATGATACGCGCGTTATACAGTACTTTACCGGATGAGTGTGTTTTACCTTTATCGCTGTCGAAGAAGACACCCGGGCTACGATGCAGCTGGGAAACGATAACACGCTCAGTACCGTTGATGACGAAAGTACCGTTGTCTGTCATGAGTGGAATTTCACCCATGTAGACTTCTTGTTCTTTAATGTCTTTTACGGTGCCTTCTGGCGCTTCGCGCTCATAGATCACCAGACGCAGTTTTACGCGCAGCGGTGCGGAATAGGTCACGCCACGGATCTGACATTCCTGAACGTCAAACACCGGTTCGCCAAGGCGGTAGCTGACGTACTGCAGCTCGGAGTTACCGCTGTAGCTCTGAATCGGGAACACGGAACGGAAGGCTGCTTCCAGGCCGTACTGCCCTTCAGGATCTTGCTCGATAAACTTCTGGAACGAGTCAAGCTGGATAGAAAGGAGATATGGAATGTCCAGAACTTGTGGACGTTTACCAAAATCCTTACGAATACGTTTTTTCTCGGTATAGGAGTAAACCATAGGGTTCCTCAGCTCGCTGACAAGTCGACCCATCTGTCCGACGAAGGGACAGTTTGTGCAACACCATTTTGTGGACCGGAAAATTGAATACTTTCCGCAATACCTGTTGCTATCACGCTTAAATCATTTCGTCGCGATTTACACAGAGCGCGCACCCTGTCGCAATATATTAAGTCGTCGATAGAAACATGCATTGTCAGGACAACCAGTAGTCAAACAGTGTGAAATGCTACTGATGCCTTACAGCGCAAAAAGGCTGGTGACTAAAAAGTCACCAGCCATCAGCCTAATGACTTAGGCTGCAACCAGAAAAGTTGGCTTATTTAACTTCAACTTCAGCGCCAGCTTCTTCCAGAGATTTTTTCAGTGCTTCTGCGTCGTCTTTGCTCACGCCTTCTTTCAGCGCAGCTGGAGCAGCTTCTACCAGGTCTTTAGCTTCTTTCAGACCCAGGCCAGTTGCGCCACGTACTGCTTTGATAACAGCAACTTTGTTAGCGCCAGCAGCTTTCAGAATTACGTCGAATTCAGTTTTTTCTTCAGCAGCTTCAACCGGGCCAGCAGCTACAGCTACAGCAGCAGCAGCGGAAACACCGAATTTTTCTTCCATTGCAGAGATCAGTTCTACAACGTCCATTACGGACATAGCTGCAACTGCTTCAATGATTTGATCTTTAGTGATAGACATTTAAATTGTTCCTGAAAATCAGAATAAGTTTATACGTAAGCAAATGCTTTATAAAGATAACTGCGATTAAGCAGCTTCTTTTGCATCGCGAACAGCAGCCAGAGTGCGAACCAGTTTGCCAGCCGAAGCTTCTTTCATGGTTGCCATCAGGCGTGCAATTGCTTCTTCGTAGGTCGGCAGGGTTGCCAGGCGATCGATTTGCGATGCCGGGATCAACTCACCTTCAAAGGCTGCAGCTTTGACCTCAAATTTTGCATTCGCTTTCGCGAACTCTTTGAACAGACGAGCAGCAGCGCCCGGGTGTTCCATAGAGTATGCAATAAGGGTCGGACCAACAAACGTGTCTTTCAGGCACTCGAAAGGAGTACCTTCAACTACGCGACGCAGCAGGGTGTTACGAACAACACGCATGTATACGCCAGCTTCACGACCTGCTTTACGCAGTTCAGTCATTTTGTCTACAGTAACGCCACGGGAATCCGCAACTACTGCAGACAGCGCGCCTTTGGCTACTTCGCTGACTTCAGCAACAATCGCTTGTTTGTCTTGAAGATTTAAAGCCATTAGCTTTGCTCCTGGATGTTTGCCGGAACTCATGTTCCGGAACTCACTTCACTCTCCCCAACGGAAAGAGCGTCTTAATACGGTGAGCAGAAACAAGCCAGAGTATCCAAAAATAATCTTAGCGTTCTGTCACCGTCTACGCAGGGCATTAAGTTTCTTGCGAAACACCTGCGGTCTTCGACGGAGGCCTGGATTAGGCCAGGCTCCAACGAACAAATCTTTTAGCCGCTAACTTTTGTTAGCAAACGTGGGGGTAAGATTGTAGACAAAATCACCGCCCACGTAAAGGCATTAGTTTGCAGCAGCGCTCAGGCCAGCCTGGTCAACTGCAACACCTGCACCCATGGTGGTGGAGATGCTAACTTTCTTGATGTACACGCCTTTCGCCTGAGTTGGTTTTGCTTTTTTCAGCGCAACCAGCAGAGCTTCCAGGTTTTCTTTCAGTTTGTCAGCGTCAAAGTCCACTTTACCGATGGTGGTGTGGATGATGCCGTTTTTGTCGTTACGATAACGAACCTGACCTGCTTTAGCGTTCTTAACAGCTTCAGCAACGTTAGGGGTTACAGTACCCACTTTCGGGTTTGGCATCAGGCCGCGTGGACCCAGAACCTGGCCCAGCTGGCCAACAACGCGCATTGCATCTGGAGAAGCAATAACAACGTCAAAGTTCATTTCGCCTTTCTTGATCTGGTCAGCCAGATCTTCCATACCTACCAGTTCAGCGCCGGCAGCTTTAGCCGCTTCAGCGTTTGCACCCTGAGCAAATACAGCTACGCGTACGGAACGGCCAGTACCGTGTGGCAGTACAGTTGCACCACGAACGTTCTGATCAGATTTACGAGCATCGATGCCCAGGTTAACAGCAACGTCAACGCTTTCAACGAACTTAGCGGTAGCCAGTTCTTTCAGCAGAGCGATAGCTTCGTTGATGTCGTACTGTTTGGTCGCATCAACTTTGTCACGGATCACGGACATGCGCTTGGTCAGTTTAGCCATTTCTTAGTCCTCCACTACCAGGCCCATGGAACGTGCAGTACCTTCGATTGAGCGAGTCATCGCTTCAATGTCGGCACCAGTCATGTCGGCAGCTTTGGTCTGCGCGATTTCCTGCAGCTGAGCGCGGGAAATTTTACCCACTTTGTCTTTGTTCGGTTTACCGGAACCAGACTTAATACCCGCCGCTTTCTTCAGCAGAACTGCTGCTGGAGGGGTTTTGGTAACGAAAGTGAAAGAACGGTCAGCGTATACAGTGATAACAACTGGGATTGGCAGACCTTTTTCCATGGATTCGGTTTTGGCGTTGAACGCTTTACAGAATTCCATGATGTTCACACCCTGCTGACCCAGAGCTGGACCAACTGGTGGACTTGGGTTCGCCATACCTGCTGCAACCTGCAGCTTGACGTAGGCTTGTACTTTCTTAGCCATTCTAAAATCCTCTGATTGGGTGATAACGCCTCAAGGAGGCTCCCCGTGAATAAAATCGTTTTACAGGCCGCAGCCCATAAAAACAAAAGGCGCGAAATTGTATTCCAATCTCGCGCCTTGTGCAACGATTAAATCGTCGCTTTTTTGATCGCTGCTTAGGCTTTTTCTACCTGGGCAAAGTCCAGTTCTACCGGGGTCGCACGACCGAAGATAGAAACGGACACTTTCAGGCGGGACTTTTCGTAGTCCACTTCTTCAACCACGCCATTAAAGTCAGCAAACGGACCGTCATTAACACGAACCATTTCACCCGGTTCAAACAGCGTTTTCGGACGCGGCTTATCACCCACCTGCTGCAGGCGGTTCATAATCGCATCAACTTCTTTGTCGCTGATTGGTGCCGGACGGTCAGACGTGCCGCCGATAAAGCCCATCACGCGCGGTACGCTGCGCACCAGGTGCCAGCTCGCGTCGTTCATAACCATCTGAACCAGCACGTAACCCGGGAAGAATTTACGCTCGCTTTTGCGACGTTGGCCGCCACGGATCTCGACCACTTCTTCGGTCGGAACCATAACTTCGCCAAATAACTCTTCCATGTTGTGTAATTTGATATGCTCACGCAGCGACGTTGCTACGCGGCCTTCAAAACCGGAAAACGCCTGAACGACGTACCAGCGCTTTTTAGGGGCTTCAGACATCTCAGAACCTCAGGCCAGTGATAAAGGATACCAGGCGAACCAGAATACCATCCAGTCCCCACAGGATCAGTGACATTACAGCGGTAACCGCCGCTACGATCAGCGTGGTGTGCAATGTTTCCTGGCGAGTCGGCCAAATTACCTTGCGGACTTCGGTACGCGCTTCGCGAGCAAAAGCGACAGTCGCTTTGCCTTTTGTCGTCAACAGCGCGACACCACCCGCTGCAGCAATCAGAATTACCACTGCAAGCGCGCGTAGCGGCAGCATCATGTCACGATAAAGGTAGTTGCCGACAATCGCTACGATCAGCAGCACGGCTACGACTACCCATTTCATCGCTTCCAGGCCGCGCCCGCTCCCTTGAGCTTCGGTATTCGCACTCATAAACCAACCTGTCAGAAGTATTCTACAAACATTTTCACCCCGCGATTGCGAGGCAAACCAAATCGAAATGCTAATTCGCTTTTCGGATTATACGCTCTCTGCAGAGCCTGTCTCAGCAATGATTATGACAAATTTAATCACTGATGAGCCAGGTTCTGATCTGAAAGCGTGCAAAAAGGGCATCAAATGATGCCCTTTTATTGCGCATTGCGTCAAATGTTATCAGCAATTAGCCGAGAACTTTAGCAACCACGCCCGCGCCAACGGTACGGCCACCTTCACGGATTGCGAAACGCAGACCGTCGTCCATCGCGATTGGGTGGATCAGCGTCACAACCATCTTGATGTTGTCGCCTGGCATTACCA
>NZ_JBXWCR010000016.1:0-26353 GCF_057320345.1 Enterobacter cloacae complex sp. 394I7
TGGTAATGCCAGGCGACAACATCAAGATGGTTGTGACGCTGATCCACCCAATCGCGATGGACGACGGTCTGCGTTTCGCAATCCGTGAAGGCGGCCGTACCGTTGGCGCGGGCGTTGTTGCTAAAGTTCTGGGCTAATTACTTATCCCTGAATTAAAAAAGGACGCTTCGGCGTCCTTTTTTGTTTTCTGCCGTTATGTGTCTGTCACAAATTTTCGCATTTTTCGTCCTCTCCCGCCCCGTATACGGGTGTTTGTGCTATTGTAATCATAACCATTCTCACTTACACTTTGCGCATATTTTGAACGGGAGTCTTTATGTACGTTTGTTTATGTAATGGTGTAAGTGACAAAAAAATACGTCAGGCCGTTCGCCAGTTTCAGCCACAGTCCTTCCAGCAGCTTCGCAAATTTGTTCCAGTGGGAAATCAATGCGGTAAATGTGTACGTGCTGCACGTGAGATCATGCAGGACGAATTGATGCAGATCCCGGAATACAAAGAGATTGCGTAAGCGCCCATCTTTTTTTTGACATCCCTGTAGCCCGATCTACGCTTCAATGAGTGGAAGCGGAGGGACTATATAATGAAAGGTGATGTTAAAATCATAAGTTATCTCAATAAATTATTGGGAAATGAGCTTGTCGCGATCAATCAGTATTTTCTCCATGCGAGAATGTTCAAAAACTGGGGCCTGATGCGCCTCAACGATGTTGAATACCACGAATCCATCGATGAGATGAAACATGCCGATAAATACATCGAGCGTATTTTATTCCTTGAAGGCATTCCTAACCTGCAGGATCTCGGCAAACTCGGCATCGGTGAAGATGTTGAAGAGATGCTTCGGTCCGACCTCAGGCTCGAGCTTGAAGGCGCAAAAGATCTCCGCGAAGCCATTGCCTATGCGGACAGTGTTCATGACTACGTCAGCCGCGATATGATGATCCAGATTCTGGCCGATGAAGAAGGGCACATCGACTGGCTTGAAACTGAGCTGGATCTCATCAGTAAAATTGGTCTGCAGAATTATCTTCAATCCCAGATTAAAGTGGCTGACTAAACAGCGTCTGCCAGCCAACGCTTAAACCCGCTGCCGCCAGAAATGGCCCAAAAGGCAGTGGGTTTTTTAATGCCTGTTTATCAGGAGCCGGTAAAGCGAGAATCAGCTGGTAAAGAAGCGCCAACAATGCGGCGGTTAACACCAGTGCGGGCAATATGTGCCAACCGTGCCACGCCCCCAGTGCCGAAAGATATTTCACATCGCCATAGCCCATCCCTTCACGTCCAGTCAGAAGCCGGTAGCCCCAGTAGATAATCGCAAAGCTCACATACCCTGCCATCGCGCCAGCCACTGCGTTCGAAAGAAAGTCAGGATGAAGGCAACGCTGGAAGAGCAGGCCGGTCCATAAGAGGGGACAGAGGTATTTATCCGGGAGAAGGCCGGCACGAATATCTTCACGTACCAGTAAACCGGAGAGTGCGAAGTAAACGAGCAGAAAGGGGAGGGGAGTCAGCATACGCAAAGCCTCAAAGATATTTGGTGCATACTCTTCTCATGATGCAAGGCCAGCAATGTCCGAACACAGGAATTGCGTGAGGGGTTCATAAGAAGAGATGAAAGCAGACAGGTTGCTGCAAATAATGGAATGCCCTACGCATCGCATGTCTTTGGCGCTTAATTTCTAAACGGCACTTGCGTCTTGCTCAGATTTACGTATAATGCGCGGGCTTGTCGTAGTTGACGGCGGGTTCAATCTGAACCGGAGTAGCTAATTTTGTTACTCAACAATGCTCCCAATCGGGGAGCTACGTAAGAACGGTTACACTCTCCCATCAATCGTAATGGGTTTGAGGAGTAATCATTTTCGTTTATAAAATAATTGGAGCTCTGGTCTCATGCAGAACCAAAGAATCCGTATCCGCCTTAAAGCGTTTGATCATCGTCTGATCGATCAATCAACCGCGGAAATCGTCGAGACTGCTAAGCGCACTGGTGCGCAAGTCCGTGGTCCGATCCCGCTGCCGACCCGCAAAGAGCGCTTTACCGTTCTGATCTCTCCGCACGTTAACAAAGATGCGCGTGATCAGTACGAAATCCGCACTCACAAGCGTCTGGTTGACATCGTTGAGCCAACTGAGAAAACCGTTGATGCTCTGATGCGTCTGGATCTGGCTGCCGGTGTAGACGTGCAGATCAGCCTGGGTTAATCAGGTCATCGAGCGATTGAGAGGTTGAAACAATGATTGGTTTAGTCGGTAAAAAAGTGGGAATGACCCGCATCTTCACTGAAGATGGCGTTTCTATCCCAGTAACCGTAATCGAAGTTGAAGCAAACCGCGTTACTCAGGTTAAAGATCTGGCTAACGATGGCTACCGCGCTGTTCAGGTTACCACCGGTGCTAAAAAAGCTAACCGTGTAACCAAACCAGAAGCGGGTCACTTCGCTAAAGCTGGCGTTGAAGCTGGCCGTGGTCTGTGGGAATTCCGTCTTGCTGAAGGCGAAGAGTTCACCGTAGGTCAAGACATTAGCGTTGAGCTGTTTGCTGACGTTAAAAAAGTTGACGTAACCGGTACCTCTAAAGGTAAAGGTTTTGCTGGTACCGTTAAGCGCTGGAACTTCCGTACCCAGGACGCTACTCACGGTAACTCCTTGTCTCACCGCGTTCCGGGTTCTATCGGTCAGAACCAGACTCCGGGCAAAGTGTTCAAAGGCAAGAAAATGGCAGGTCAGCTGGGTAACGAACGTGTAACCGTTCAGAGCCTGGACGTAGTACGTGTTGACGCTGAGCGCAACCTGCTGCTGGTTAAGGGTGCTGTTCCGGGTGCTACCGGTAGCGACCTGATCGTTAAACCAGCTGTGAAGGCGTAAGGGGATAGCAATGGAATTAGTATTGAAAGACGCGCAGAGCGCGCTGACTGTTTCCGAAACTACCTTCGGTCGTGATTTCAACGAAGCGCTGGTTCACCAGGTTGTTGTTGCTTATGCAGCTGGTGCTCGTCAGGGTACTCGTGCTCAGAAGACTCGTGCTGAAGTAACTGGTTCTGGCAAAAAGCCATGGCGCCAGAAAGGTACCGGCCGTGCGCGTTCAGGTTCTATCAAGAGCCCGATCTGGCGTTCAGGTGGCGTGACCTTCGCTGCGCGTCCACAGGACCACAGTCAAAAAGTTAACAAAAAGATGTACCGCGGCGCGCTGAAAAGCATTCTGTCCGAACTGGTACGTCAGGATCGTCTGATCGTTGTCGAGAAGTTCTCTGTAGAAGCGCCTAAAACTAAGCTGCTGGCACAGAAACTGAAAGACATGGCTCTGGAAGATGTGCTGATCATCACCGGTGAGCTGGACGAGAACCTGTTCCTGGCCGCACGTAACCTGCACAAGGTTGACGTACGCGATGCGACTGGTATCGACCCGGTTAGCCTGATCGCCTTCGACAAAGTCGTAATGACTGCTGATGCTGTTAAGCAAGTTGAGGAGATGCTGGCATGATTCGTGAAGAACGTCTGCTGAAGGTGCTTCGCGCACCGCACGTTTCTGAAAAAGCGTCTACTGCGATGGAAAAAACAAACACCATCGTTCTCAAAGTTGCTAAAGACGCGACCAAAGCAGAGATCAAAGCTGCTGTGCAGAAACTGTTTGAAGTCGAAGTCGAAGTCGTTAACACCCTGGTTGTTAAAGGGAAAGTTAAACGTCACGGACAGCGTATCGGTCGTCGTAGCGACTGGAAAAAAGCTTACGTCACCCTTAAAGAAGGCCAGAACCTGGACTTCGTTGGCGGCGCTGAGTAAGTCGGAGGAGTAATACAATGGCAGTTGTTAAATGTAAACCGACATCTCCGGGTCGTCGCCACGTAGTTAAAGTGGTTAACCCTGAGCTGCACAAGGGCAAACCTTTTGCTCCGTTGCTGGAAAAAAACAGCAAATCCGGTGGTCGTAACAACAATGGCCGTATCACCACTCGTCACATCGGTGGTGGCCACAAGCAGGCTTATCGTATTGTTGACTTCAAACGCAACAAAGACGGTATCCCAGCAGTTGTTGAACGTCTTGAGTACGATCCGAACCGTTCCGCGAACATCGCGCTGGTTCTGTACAAAGACGGTGAACGCCGTTACATCCTGGCCCCTAAAGGCCTGAAAGCTGGCGACCAGATTCAGTCTGGCGTTGATGCTGCAATCAAAGCAGGCAACACCCTGCCGATGCGCAATATCCCGGTTGGTTCTACCGTTCATAACGTAGAAATGAAACCAGGTAAAGGCGGTCAGCTGGCGCGTTCCGCGGGTACTTACGTTCAGATCGTTGCTCGTGACGGTGCTTATGTCACCCTGCGTCTGCGTTCTGGTGAAATGCGTAAAGTCGAAGCAGATTGCCGCGCTACTCTGGGCGAAGTTGGCAATGCTGAGCATATGCTGCGCGTTCTGGGTAAAGCTGGTGCTGCACGCTGGCGTGGTGTTCGTCCTACCGTTCGCGGTACTGCGATGAACCCAGTAGACCACCCACATGGTGGTGGTGAAGGTCGTAACTTTGGTAAGCACCCGGTAACTCCGTGGGGCGTTCAGACCAAAGGTAAGAAGACCCGCAGCAACAAGCGTACTGATAAATTTATCGTACGTCGCCGTAGCAAATAATTTTAGAGGATAAGCCATGCCACGTTCTCTCAAGAAAGGTCCTTTTATTGACCTGCACTTGCTGAAGAAGGTAGAGAAAGCGGTGGAAAGCGGAGACAAGAAGCCCCTGCGCACTTGGTCCCGTCGTTCAACGATCTTTCCTAACATGATCGGTTTGACCATCGCTGTCCATAATGGTCGTCAGCACGTTCCAGTCTTTGTTACCGACGAAATGGTTGGTCACAAACTGGGTGAATTCGCACCGACTCGTACTTATCGCGGCCACGCTGCTGATAAAAAAGCGAAGAAGAAATAAGGTAGGAGGAAGAGATGGAAACTTTAGCTCAACATCGCCATGCTCGTTCTTCTGCTCAGAAGGTTCGCCTTGTTGCTGACCTGATTCGCGGTAAGAAAGTGTCGCAGGCCCTGGACATCCTGACCTATACCAACAAGAAAGCTGCGGTATTGGTCAAGAAAGTACTGGAATCTGCCATTGCTAACGCTGAACACAACGATGGCGCTGACATCGACGATCTGAAAGTCGCGAAAATTTTCGTAGATGAAGGCCCAAGCATGAAGCGCATTATGCCGCGTGCGAAAGGTCGTGCAGATCGCATCCTGAAGCGCACCAGCCACATTACTGTGGTTGTGTCCGATCGCTGAGACTCTGGAGACTAGCAATGGGTCAGAAAGTACATCCTAATGGTATTCGCCTGGGTATTGTAAAACCATGGAACTCTACCTGGTTTGCGAACACCAAAGAATTCGCTGACAACCTGGACAGCGATTTTAAAGTACGTCAGTACCTGACTAAGGAACTGGCTAAAGCGTCTGTATCTCGTATCGTTATCGAGCGTCCAGCTAAGAGCATTCGTGTAACCATTCACACTGCTCGTCCTGGCATCGTTATCGGTAAGAAAGGCGAAGACGTAGAAAAACTGCGCAAGGTCGTAGCGGATATCGCTGGCGTTCCTGCACAGATCAATATCGCTGAAGTTCGTAAGCCTGAACTGGACGCTAAATTGGTTGCTGACAGCATCACTTCACAGCTGGAACGTCGTGTTATGTTCCGTCGTGCTATGAAGCGTGCTGTACAGAACGCAATGCGTCTGGGCGCTAAGGGTATCAAAGTTGAAGTTAGCGGCCGTCTGGGCGGCGCGGAAATCGCACGTACCGAATGGTACCGCGAAGGTCGCGTACCGCTGCACACTCTGCGTGCTGACATCGACTACAACACCTCTGAAGCGCACACCACTTACGGTGTAATCGGCGTTAAGGTATGGATCTTCAAAGGTGAGATCCTGGGTGGTATGGCTGCTGTTGAACAACCGGAAAAACCGGCTGCTCAACCTAAAAAGCAGCAGCGTAAAGGCCGTAAATAAGGAGCGTCGCTGATGTTACAACCAAAGCGTACAAAATTCCGTAAAGTGCACAAAGGCCGCAACCGTGGTCTGGCGCAGGGTACGGATGTTAGCTTCGGCACTTTCGGTCTGAAAGCTGTTGGCCGTGGTCGTCTGACTGCACGTCAGATCGAAGCAGCACGTCGTGCAATGACCCGTGCAGTTAAGCGTCAAGGTAAGATCTGGATCCGTGTATTCCCGGACAAACCGATCACCGAGAAGCCGCTGGAAGTTCGTATGGGTAAAGGTAAAGGTAACGTGGAGTACTGGGTTGCCTTGATCCAACCGGGCAAAGTCCTTTATGAAATGGACGGCGTTCCGGAAGAGCTGGCCCGTGAAGCCTTCGGCCTGGCAGCAGCGAAACTGCCTATCAAAACCACCTTTGTAACTAAGACGGTGATGTAATGAAAGCAAAAGAGCTGCGTGAAAAAAGCGTTGAAGAGCTGAACGCTGAGCTGCTGAACCTGCTGCGTGAGCAGTTCAACCTGCGTATGCAGGCTGCAAGTGGCCAGCTGCAACAGACTCACCTGCTGAAGCAAGTGCGTCGCAATGTTGCGCGCGTTAAGACTTTACTGACTCAGAAGGCGGGTGCGTAATGACCGATAAAATCCGTACTCTGCAAGGTCGTGTTGTTAGCGACAAAATGGAGAAATCCATCGTTGTAGCTATCGAACGTATTGTGAAACACCCGATCTACGGTAAATTCATCAAACGTACGACCAAACTGCACGTACATGACGAGAACAACGAATGTGGTATCGGCGACAAGGTTGAAATCCGTGAATGCCGTCCACTGTCCAAGACTAAGTCCTGGACGCTGGTTCGCGTTGTAGAGAAAGCGGTTCTGTAATAGAGTACGCATTCTCAATACGAATAAACGGCTCAGCGATGAGCCGTTTATTTTTTCTACCCATATTGTAGAAGCGGTGTTATAATGCCGCGCCCTCGATATGGGGCTTTTTAACGGCTCTGATTTTAGAGTCTCAGGTAGTAGTTGACATTAGCGGAGCACTAAAATGATCCAAGAACAGACTATGCTGAACGTCGCCGACAACTCCGGTGCACGTCGCGTAATGTGTATCAAGGTTCTGGGTGGCTCGCACCGTCGCTACGCAGGCGTAGGCGACATCATCAAGATCACCATCAAAGAAGCAATTCCACGTGGTAAGGTCAAAAAAGGTGATGTGCTGAAAGCGGTAGTGGTGCGCACCAAGAAGGGTGTTCGTCGCCCTGACGGTTCTGTCATTCGCTTCGATGGTAATGCATGCGTTATTTTGAACAATAACAGTGAGCAGCCAATCGGCACGCGTATCTTTGGGCCGGTAACTCGTGAACTTCGTACTGAAAAGTTCATGAAAATTATCTCTCTGGCACCAGAAGTACTCTAAGGAGCGAATCATGGCAGCGAAAATCCGTCGTGATGACGAAGTTATCGTGTTAACCGGTAAAGATAAAGGTAAACGCGGTAAAGTAAAAAATGTCCTGTCTTCCGGCAAGGTCATTGTTGAAGGTATCAACCTGGTTAAGAAACATCAGAAGCCGGTTCCGGCCCTGAACCAACCAGGCGGCATCGTTGAAAAAGAAGCTGCTATTCAGGTTTCTAACGTTGCAATCTTCAATGCGGCAACCGGCAAGGCTGACCGTGTAGGCTTTAGATTCGAAGACGGGAAAAAAGTCCGTTTCTTCAAGTCTAACAGCGAAACTATCAAGTAATTTGGAGTAGTACGATGGCGAAACTGCATGATTACTACAAAGACGAAGTAGTTAACAAACTCATGACTGAGTTTAACTACAATTCTGTCATGCAAGTCCCTCGGGTCGAGAAGATCACCCTGAACATGGGTGTTGGTGAAGCGATCGCTGACAAGAAACTGCTGGATAACGCAGCAGCTGACCTGACAGCAATCTCCGGTCAAAAACCGCTGATCACCAAAGCACGCAAATCTGTTGCAGGCTTCAAAATCCGTCAGGGCTATCCGATCGGCTGTAAAGTAACTCTGCGTGGCGAACGCATGTGGGAGTTCTTTGAGCGCCTGATCACTATTGCTGTACCACGTATCCGTGACTTCCGTGGCTTGTCCGCTAAGTCTTTCGACGGTCGTGGTAACTACAGCATGGGTGTCCGTGAGCAGATCATCTTCCCAGAGATCGACTACGATAAAGTCGACCGCGTGCGTGGTTTGGATATTACCATTACCACTACTGCGAAATCTGATGAAGAAGGCCGTGCTCTGCTGGCTGCCTTTGACTTCCCGTTCCGCAAGTAAGGTAGGGTTACTGAATGGCTAAGCAATCAATGAAAGCACGCGAAGTAAAACGCGTAGCTTTAGCTGATAAATTCTTCGCTAAACGCGCTGAACTGAAAGCGATCATTTCTGATGTGAACGCTTCCGACGAAGATCGTTGGAATGCGGTTCTCAAGCTGCAGTCTCTGCCGCGTGATTCCAGCCCGTCTCGTCAGCGTAACCGCTGTCGTCAAACAGGTCGTCCACATGGTTATGTGGGCAAGTTTGGGTTGAGCCGTATCAAACTGCGTGAAGCCGCCATGCGCGGTGAAGTACCAGGCTTGAAAAAGGCTAGCTGGTAATTACCAATTGAATCACGGGAGTAAAGACAGATGAGCATGCAAGATCCGATCGCGGATATGCTGACCCGTATCCGTAACGGTCAGGCCGCGAACAAAGTTGCGGTCACCATGCCTTCCGCCAAGCTGAAAGTGGCAATTGCCAACGTGCTGAAGGAAGAAGGTTTTATCGAAGATTTTAAAGTTGAAGGCGACACCAAGCCGGAACTGGAACTTACTCTCAAGTATTTCCAGGGTAAAGCTGTTGTAGAAAGCATTCAGCGTGTCAGCCGCCCAGGTCTGCGCATCTATAAGAAAAAAGATGAGCTGCCTAAAGTTATGGCTGGTCTTGGTATCGCAGTTGTTTCTACCTCTAAAGGTGTTATGACTGATCGTGCAGCGCGCCAGGCTGGTCTTGGTGGCGAAATTATCTGCTACGTAGCCTAATCGGAGGAAAGAATGTCTCGTGTTGCTAAAGCACCGGTCGTTATTCCTGCCGGCGTTGATGTAAAAATCGACGGTCAGGTTATTACGATCAAAGGTAAAAACGGCGAGCTGACTCGTACCCTCAACAAAGCTGTTGAAGTTAAACATGCAGATAACGCTCTGACCTTCGGTCCACGTGATGGTTTCGTGGATGGATGGGCTCAGGCTGGTACCGCGCGTGCCCTGCTGAACTCAATGGTTGTTGGTGTTACCGAAGGCTTCACTAAAAAGCTTCAACTGGTTGGTGTAGGTTATCGTGCAGCTATCAAAGGGAATGCAGTAGGCCTGTCTCTGGGCTTCTCACACCCTGTTGAGCATCCGCTGCCGGCCGGTATCACTGCAGAATGTCCGACCCAGACTGAAATCGTGCTGAAAGGCGCTGATAAACAGCTGATCGGCCAGGTTGCAGCAGATCTGCGCGCCTACCGTCGTCCTGAGCCTTATAAAGGCAAGGGTGTTCGTTACGCCGACGAAGTCGTGCGTACCAAAGAGGCTAAGAAGAAGTAAGGTAACACTATGGATAAGAAATCTGCTCGTATCCGTCGTGCGACCCGCGCACGCCGCAAGCTCAAAGAGCTGGGTGCAACTCGCCTGGTGGTACATCGTACCCCGCGTCATATTTACGCACAGGTCATTGCACCAAACGGTTCTGAAGTTCTGGTAGCTGCTTCTACTGTAGAAAAAGCTATTGCAGAGCAATTGAAGTACACCGGTAACAAAGACGCCGCTGCAGCTGTAGGTAAAGCTGTTGCAGAACGCGCTCTGGAAAAAGGCATCAGCAATGTTTCCTTTGACCGTTCCGGGTTCCAATATCATGGTCGTGTCCAGGCACTGGCAGATGCTGCCCGTGAAGCTGGCCTTCAGTTCTAAGGTAGAGGTGTAAGATGGCTCACATCGAAAAACAGGCTGGCGAACTGCAGGAAAAGCTGATCGCGGTTAACCGCGTATCTAAAACCGTTAAAGGTGGTCGTATTTTCTCCTTCACAGCTCTGACTGTAGTTGGCGATGGTAACGGTCGCGTTGGTTTTGGTTACGGTAAAGCGCGTGAAGTTCCAGCAGCGATCCAGAAAGCGATGGAAAAAGCCCGTCGCAATATGATTAACGTCGCGCTGAACAACGGTACCCTGCAGCACCCAGTTAAAGGTGTTCACACGGGTTCTCGTGTATTCATGCAGCCAGCTTCAGAAGGTACCGGTATCATCGCCGGTGGTGCAATGCGCGCCGTTCTGGAAGTTGCTGGGGTTCATAACGTTCTGGCTAAAGCATACGGTTCCACCAACCCGATTAACGTGGTTCGTGCAACTATTGATGGCCTGGAAAATATGAATTCTCCAGAAATGGTCGCTGCCAAGCGTGGTAAATCCGTTGAAGAAATTCTGGGGTAATTGACCATGGCAAAGACTATTAAAATCACTCAAACCCGCAGTGCAATCGGTCGTCTGCCGAAACACAAGGCAACGCTGCTTGGCCTGGGTCTGCGTCGTATTGGTCATACCGTTGAGCGTGAGGATACTCCCGCTGTTCGTGGTATGGTCAACGCGGTTTACTTCATGGTTAAAGTTGAGGAGTAAGAGATGCGTTTAAATACTCTGTCTCCGGCCGAAGGCTCTAAAAAGGCGGGTAAACGCCTGGGTCGTGGTATCGGTTCTGGCCTCGGCAAAACCGGTGGTCGTGGTCACAAAGGTCAGAACTCTCGTTCTGGCGGTGGCGTACGTCGCGGTTTCGAGGGTGGCCAGATGCCACTGTACCGTCGTCTGCCGAAGTTCGGCTTCACTTCTCGCAAAGCAGCGATTACAGCGGAAATCCGTCTGTCTGACCTGGCGAAAGTTGAAGGCGGCGTTGTAGACCTGAACACGCTGAAAGCGGCAAACATTATCGGTATCCAGATCGAGTTCGCGAAAGTGATCCTGGCTGGTGAAGTTTCTACTCCGGTAACTGTTCGTGGCCTGCGTGTTACTAAAGGTGCTCGTGCTGCTATCGAAGCCGCTGGCGGTAAAATTGAGGAATAAGTAGCAGATGGCTAAGCAACCGGGATTAGATTTTCAAAGTGCCAAAGGTGGATTTGGCGAGCTGAAACGCAGACTGCTGTTTGTTATCGGCGCGCTGATTGTGTTCCGTGTTGGCTCTTTTATTCCGATCCCTGGTATCGATGCCGCTGTACTTGCCAAACTGCTTGAGCAACAGCGAGGCACCATCATTGAAATGTTTAACATGTTCTCTGGTGGTGCTCTCAGCCGTGCTTCTATCTTCGCTCTGGGTATCATGCCGTATATTTCGGCATCGATTATTATCCAGCTGCTGACGGTCGTTCATCCGGCCCTGGCAGAACTGAAGAAAGAAGGGGAGTCTGGACGTCGTAAGATAAGCCAGTACACCCGTTACGGCACTCTGGTGCTGGCAATATTCCAGTCGATCGGTATTGCTACCGGTCTGCCGAATATGCCTGGTATGCAGGGCCTGGTATTAAACCCAGGCTTTGCATTCTATTTCACCGCTGTTGTAAGTCTGGTCACAGGAACAATGTTCCTGATGTGGCTCGGCGAACAGATTACTGAGCGTGGTATCGGTAACGGTATCTCAATCATTATCTTCGCTGGTATTGTTGCGGGGCTCCCGCCAGCCATTGCCCACACTATCGAGCAAGCGCGTCAAGGCGACCTGCACTTCCTCCTGTTGCTGTTGGTTGCAGTATTAGTATTTGCAGTGACGTTCTTTGTTGTCTTCGTTGAACGTGGTCAACGCCGCATTGTGGTGAACTACGCTAAGCGTCAACAAGGTCGTCGTGTCTATGCTGCACAGAGCACACATTTACCGCTGAAAGTGAACATGGCGGGGGTTATCCCGGCTATCTTCGCTTCCAGTATTATTCTGTTCCCGGCAACCATCGCGTCATGGTTCGGGGGCGGTACTGGTTGGAACTGGCTGACAACAATTTCGCTGTATTTGCAGCCTGGGCAACCACTTTATGTGTTACTCTATGCGTCTGCGATCATCTTCTTCTGTTTCTTCTACACGGCGTTGGTTTTCAACCCGCGTGAAACAGCAGATAACCTGAAGAAGTCCGGTGCATTTGTACCAGGAATTCGTCCGGGAGAGCAAACGGCGAAGTATATCGATAAAGTAATGACTCGCCTGACTTTGGTTGGTGCGCTTTATATTACTTTTATCTGCCTGATCCCGGAGTTCATGCGTGATGCAATGAAGGTACCGTTCTACTTCGGTGGGACCTCACTGCTTATCGTTGTTGTCGTGATTATGGACTTTATGGCTCAAGTGCAAACTCTGATGATGTCCAGTCAGTATGAGTCTGCATTGAAGAAGGCGAACCTGAAAGGCTACGGCCGCTAAATGGTCGCCTGAGAAGTTACGGAGAGTAAAAATGAAAGTTCGTGCTTCCGTCAAGAAATTATGCCGTAACTGCAAAATCGTTAAGCGTGATGGTGTCATCCGTGTGATTTGCAGTGCCGAGCCGAAGCATAAACAGCGCCAAGGCTGATTATTTCGCATATTTTTCTTGCAAAGTTGGGTTGAGCTGGCTAGATTAGCCAGCCAATCTTTTGTATGTCTGTACGTTTCCATTTGAGTATCCTGAAAACGGGCTTTTCAGCATGGTGCGTACATATTAAATAGTAGGAGTGCATAGTGGCCCGTATAGCAGGCATTAACATTCCTGATCAGAAACATGCTGTGATCGCATTAACTTCGATCTATGGCGTCGGCAAGACCCGTTCCAAAGCCATTCTGGCTGCAGCGGGTATCGCTGAAGATGTTAAGATCAGTGAGCTGTCTGAAGAACAAATCGACACGCTGCGTGACGAAGTTGCCAAATTTGTCGTTGAAGGTGATCTGCGCCGTGAAATCAGCATGAGCATCAAGCGCCTGATGGATCTTGGTTGCTATCGCGGTTTGCGTCATCGTCGTGGTCTGCCAGTGCGCGGTCAGCGTACTAAGACCAACGCACGTACCCGTAAGGGTCCGCGCAAACCGATCAAGAAATAATCGGGGTGATTGAATAATGGCAAAGGCACCAGTTCGTGCACGTAAACGTGTAAGAAAACAAGTCTCTGACGGCGTGGCTCATATCCATGCTTCTTTCAACAACACCATCGTTACTATTACTGATCGTCAGGGTAACGCTTTGGGTTGGGCAACAGCCGGTGGTTCCGGTTTCCGTGGTTCTCGCAAATCCACTCCGTTTGCAGCTCAGGTTGCAGCAGAGCGTTGCGCAGAAGCCGTAAAAGAATACGGCATCAAGAATCTGGAAGTTATGGTTAAAGGTCCGGGTCCGGGTCGTGAATCTACTGTTCGCGCTCTGAACGCCGCTGGTTTCCGCATCACGAATATTACTGATGTGACTCCGATCCCTCATAACGGTTGTCGTCCGCCGAAAAAACGTCGCGTATAACGCTCGTTTTTTAGGTTAGTTGGAGATAGAAAATGGCAAGATATTTGGGTCCTAAGCTCAAGCTGAGCCGTCGTGAGGGCACCGACTTATTCCTTAAGTCTGGCGTTCGCGCGATCGATACCAAGTGTAAAATTGAACAAGCTCCTGGCCAGCACGGTGCGCGTAAACCGCGTCTGTCTGACTATGGTGTGCAGTTGCGTGAAAAGCAAAAAGTTCGCCGTATGTACGGTGTGCTGGAGCGTCAGTTCCGTAACTACTATAAAGAAGCAGCACGTCTGAAAGGCAACACAGGTGAAAACCTGCTGGCTCTGCTGGAAGGTCGTCTGGACAACGTTGTTTACCGTATGGGCTTCGGCGCGACTCGTGCTGAATCACGCCAGTTGGTTAGCCATAAAGCAATCATGGTAAACGGTCGTGTTGTTAACATCGCTTCTTATCAGGTTAAAGCGAATGACGTTGTTAGCATTCGTGAGAAAGCGAAAAAGCAATCTCGCGTGAAAGCCGCTCTGGAGCTGGCTGAGCAGCGTGAAAAGCCAACCTGGCTGGAAGTTGATGCTGGCAAGATGGAAGGTACGTTCAAGCGTCAGCCAGAACGTTCTGATCTGTCTGCGGACATTAACGAACACCTGATCGTCGAGCTTTACTCCAAGTAAAGCTTAGTACCAAAGAGAGGACACAATGCAGGGTTCTGTGACAGAGTTTCTAAAACCGCGCCTGGTAGATATCGAGCAAGTGAGTTCGACGCACGCCAAGGTGACCCTTGAGCCTTTAGAGCGTGGCTTTGGCCATACTCTGGGTAACGCACTGCGCCGTATTCTGCTCTCATCGATGCCGGGTTGCGCGGTGACCGAGGTTGAGATTGATGGTGTACTTCATGAGTACAGCACCAAAGAAGGCGTTCAGGAAGATATCCTTGAAATCCTGCTCAACCTGAAAGGGCTGGCGGTGAGAGTTCAGGGTAAAGATGAAGTTATTCTTACTCTGAATAAATCTGGCATTGGCCCTGTGACTGCAGCCGACATCACCCACGACGGTGATGTTGAAATCGTCAAGCCGCAGCACGTGATCTGCCACCTGACCGATGAGAACGCAGCGATTAGCATGCGTATCAAAGTTCAGCGCGGTCGTGGTTATGTGCCGGCTTCTGCCCGAATTCATTCGGAAGAAGATGAGCGCCCAATCGGCCGTCTGCTGGTCGACGCATGCTACAGCCCTGTAGAGCGTATTGCCTACAATGTTGAAGCAGCGCGTGTAGAACAGCGTACCGACCTGGACAAGCTGGTCATCGAAATGGAAACCAACGGCACAATCGATCCTGAAGAGGCGATTCGTCGTGCGGCAACCATCCTGGCAGAACAACTGGAAGCTTTCGTTGACTTACGTGATGTTCGTCAGCCGGAAGTGAAAGAAGAGAAACCAGAATTCGATCCGATCCTGCTGCGCCCTGTTGACGATCTCGAATTGACTGTCCGCTCTGCTAACTGCCTCAAGGCAGAAGCTATCCACTATATCGGTGATCTGGTACAGCGTACCGAGGTTGAGTTGCTGAAAACGCCGAACCTGGGTAAAAAATCTCTTACCGAGATTAAAGACGTGCTGGCTTCACGTGGTCTGTCTCTGGGCATGCGCCTGGAAAACTGGCCACCAGCAAGCATTGCTGACGAGTAACCGGATCACAGGTTAAGGTTTTACTGAGAAGGATAAGGTCATGCGCCATCGTAAGAGTGGTCGTCAACTGAACCGCAACAGCAGCCATCGCCAGGCTATGTTCCGCAACATGGCAGGTTCACTGGTTCGTCATGAAATCATCAAGACGACCCTGCCTAAAGCGAAAGAGCTGCGTCGCGTAGTTGAGCCGCTGATTACTCTTGCCAAGACTGACAGCGTTTCAAATCGTCGTCTGGCATTCGCCCGTACTCGTGATAACGAGATCGTGGCAAAACTGTTTAACGAACTGGGTCCGCGTTTCGCGAGCCGTGCCGGTGGTTACACTCGTATTCTGAAGTGTGGCTTCCGTGCAGGCGACAACGCTCCGATGGCTTACATCGAGCTGGTTGATCGTTCAGAATCTAAAGCAGAAGCTGCTGCAGAGTAATCTGTAGTAACGTAAAAAAACCCGCTTCGGCGGGTTTTTTTATATCCGCTGAATCCCCACTTCTCTACAATATCTGTATCTTTTCTGTTCATCTTCTGGAGTTATTCATGTGGTTGCTCGACCAGTGGGCAGAACGCCATATCAGCGATGCTCAGCGAAAAGGCGAATTTGATAACCTTGCGGGACGCGGCGAGCCGTTAGTGCTTGATGATGATTCGCATGTTGCCCCTGAATTACGGGCCGGATATCGCTTACTCAAAAATGCCGGTTGTTTACCACCGGAACTGGAGCAGCGTAAAGAGGCCATGCAACTGGCTGACCTGCTGAAAGGGATTCGCAAGGATGATCCCAGCCACCGTGAAATTAGCCGTCGACTGGCTCTCATCGAACTCAAAATGCGTCAGGCCGGAATGAGCACAGACTTTTTGCACGGTGAGTACAGTGACAGGCTAATGCAGAAAATCAATGAGGAATAACCATGTACCGTATCGGTGAACTTGCCAGGCTTGCTAACGTGACGCCGGACACTATCCGCTATTACGAAAAGCAGCAGATGATTGATCACGAGGTTCGTACTGAAGGTGGATTTCGACTCTATACCGATCATGACCTGCAGCGCTTGCGGTTTATCCGCTACGCTCGCCAGCTTGGTTTCACGCTGGACTCGATCCGCGAGTTACTTTCGATCCGCATCGATCCTGAACACCATACTTGCCAGGAGTCGAAGAGTATCGTACAGGCAAGGCTTGATGAAGTTGAAGCGCGTATACAGGAACTGCAGACCATGCAGCGTTCTCTGCAACGGTTGAATGACGCCTGCTGCGGTACAGCCCATAGCAGTATTTATTGTTCAATTCTTGAAGCCCTTGAACAGGGGGCCAGTGGAACCCAGGGCTGTTGATTTTTACTTCATCCGGGACTAGACTCCCGTCGACATACACCATGCTCAGGAGAAATTATGAGCCGCTATCAGCATACGAAAGGGCAAATTCAGGACAATGCCATTGAGGCACTGCTCCACGACCCGCTTTTCAGGCAGCGTATTGAGAAGAATAAAAAAGGAAAAGGGAGTTATTTACGAAAAGGGAAACATGCAAAACGGGGTAACTGGGAGGCCAGTGGCAAGCAAGCGAATCGCTTTTTTACCACTGGCCTTCCTTTTTTCAACGTCTGATTAAGAGCGGTTATTTTGCTCTTTCAACAGATCGCGAATTTCAGTCAATAACACTTCTTCTTTTGTCGGAGCAGGCGGCGCAGCCGGTTCTTCAGCCTTTTTACGGTTAAGCTTATTGATAAGCTTGATAGCCATAAAAATGGCGAACGCCACGATCACGAAATCAAATATGTTCTGAATGAAAACGCCATAATGCATAACAACGGCAGGGACATCACCCTGTGCATCCCGAAGCGTCACGGCAAACTGTTTAAAATCAATGCCCCCGATTAACAGCCCGAGGGGAGGCATAATAATGTCGGCTACCAGTGATGAAACGATCTTACCGAACGCTGCACCGATAATGACACCCACTGCCAGATCCACCACATTCCCGCGCATCGCAAATTCGCGAAATTCTTTAACTAAACTCATTTTCTTCTCCTTGAGCCAACTGACGATTATAAGTTTAACAAATGATTAATTAATTTCCATTGGGGATAATTAATCGTTATGAAAAATAAAAGGCATGGGAATAAGAGGGTTAATAATCAGGTGCTCTTTTATAAGCACCTGATTGATTACAGGAAGAATGGACTTGGCTGGAATAAACGTTCGACGTCGGTAATAAACTTTTTATCGGTAAGGAACATAATGACGTGGTCGCCTTGCTCGATACGTAAATTATCATTAGCAATCATCACGTCGTTTCCACGCACCACGGCACCAATAATTGTTCCCGGTGGCAGTTTAATTTCATCGATAGCGCGGCCCACAACGCGTGATGTGGTTTCATCACCATGAGCAACGGCCTCAATGGCTTCAGCCACACCGCGGCGAAGGGAAGATACGCCA
The DNA here is from genome assembly GCF_057320345.1 of Enterobacter cloacae complex sp. 394I7. Lineage (NCBI taxonomy): Bacteria > Pseudomonadati > Pseudomonadota > Gammaproteobacteria > Enterobacterales > Enterobacteriaceae > Enterobacter > Enterobacter cloacae complex sp. 394I7. The sequence continues at coordinate 17,561 of NZ_JBXWCR010000016.1, forward strand.
ACAATATCCGCCTTACGAACATGGCTCAGCAGGGCTGAAATGGTTGCTTGTTGCGGTGATATCGCGATATCAATAACGCTTCCCTGCACGAGGTCCACGTAGGCGCGGCGTTGAATAAGCACCATGACTTTTTTTGCCCCCATACGTTTGGCGAGCATGGCGGACATAATGTTCGCCTCGTCGTCGTTAGTGACGGCAATAAACAGATCAACTTGATCAATATGCTCTTCTGCCAGCAGCTCTTGATCAGAGGCATCGCCATAAAACACGATGGTGTTTTGCAGCTTTTCAGCCAGCTCAGCCGCGCGCTGTTGATCGCGCTCGATCAACTTCACGCTGTAGTCTTTTTCCAAGCGGTGCGCCAGTCCCGCGCCGATATTACCACCGCCAACGAGCATAATGCGTTTATACGGTTTTTCGAGACGCTGCAGTTCGCTCATTACCGCGCGAATATGCTGAGATGCCGCGATGAAGAAGACTTCATCACCTGCCTCGACTATGGTTGAACCCTGTGGGCGAATTGGCCTGTCATGGCGGAAAATGGCTGCAACGCGGGTATCAATATGCGGCATATGCTCACGCATGGTGGAGAGCGCATTACCGATCAATGGGCCGCCGTAATAGGCCTTAACGACCGCCAGGCTCACTTTACCTTCGGCGAAGTTCACCACCTGCAGCGCACCAGGATATTCGATCAGGCGGTAGATATTGTCGATAACCAGCTGTTCTGGAGCGATAAGATGGTCGATAGGGACCGCTTCGGAATTAAACAGCTTCTCTGCATCCCGGACATAGTCCGGGGAGCGGATGCGCGCGATCCGGTTCGGCGTGTTGAACAGCGAATAGGCCACCTGACATGCCACCATGTTGGTTTCGTCAGAACTGGTCACCGCAACCAGCATGTCAGCATCGTCGGCGCCCGCTTCACGCAGGACACGCGGGTGCGAGCCATGACCTTGCACGACGCGAAGGTCAAATTTGTCCTGTAAAACACGCAGCCGAGCGCCATTGGTATCGACAATCGTGATGTCATTATTTTCGCCAACAAGGTTTTCAGCCAGCGTCCCACCAACTTGTCCGGCACCCAGAATGATTATCTTCATATCTCGTGACCTGTTCTCAACATCACTCTTTGATTAGCTTAGCGTAAAAGAAGCCATCACCTGCTTCAGCGGCCGGCAGATTCTGCAGGCCTGGGCATTCAGGCGTGCCCGTGTCGTGTAGCACTGCATCCGGGGTACGTTTAAGGAAGGCTGCAATCTGCTGACTGTTTTCTTCCGGAAGGACCGAACAGGTCGCATAGACCAGCGTGCCTCCTGGCTTCAGGTGTGGCCAAATGGCATCAAGAATGTCGGATTGCAGTTGGGTCAGTTCCTTGATATCGCGATCGCGACGCAACCACTTGATATCCGGGTGGCGACGAATAACGCCGGTTGCCGAGCAGGGAGCATCCAGCAAGATGCGATCGAATTGCGTTTCACCACACCATTCTGCGGGTTTGCGGCCATCGCCTTGCTTAACCTGCGCTTTCATTCCCAGGCGCTTAAGGTTGTCATAGACGCGTGAAAGACGCTGCTCATCGACATCCACGGCCATGACGTTTGCCTGAGGAGCCACTTCCAGAATATGCGTCGTCTTACCGCCTGGCGCGGCACAGAGATCGAGGATGTGCTGGCCGTTTTTAGGTTCCAGCCAGGCCATGCAGCCCTGCGCGGAAGCATCTTGTACGGTCACCCAGCCTTCATCAAAACCGGGTAAAGCATGTACCGGAGCTGGAGAGGCTAAACGCACAGCGTCAGGATATGCTTCATGTGTGAAGCCGCTCATTCCAGCCTCTTCCAGTAAAGCCAGCCAGGCGTCGCGCGTATGGTGATTACGGTTGACGCGTAACCACATCGGCGGACGCTGATTATTCGCGTCGGCAATTGCCTGCCACTGCTCTGGCCAGGCTTTTTTAAGGCGATTCAGAAGCCAGTCAGGATGCAGATAACGTGCTTCACTTTGCTCGAACTCAGCCAGAAGCTCTTCCTGCTGTCGCTGGAACTGGCGCAGAACGCCATTAATCAACCCTTTCAGCATAGGACGTTTAATCACAACGGCACCTTCCACTGTTTCAGCCAGTGCGGCATGGGGCGGGATACGCGTGTGAAGAAGCTGATAGAAGCCAACCATAATCAAATAATGCACGGTGCGCTGCTTGCCGGTCATTGGACGTGACATCAGCTTATTAACCAGCCACTCGAGCTGAGAAAGCGTGCGCAGGACGCCAAAACAGAGCTCCTGAAGCAGGGCTTTGTCTTTGTCGGACACTTTTTGCTGCAAAGCTGGCAGGATATTGCTCAATGACTGGCCCTGCTCGACAACCTGCTCAACGGCCTGAGCCGCCATACTGCGTAAATTTTGTTTTTTCATAACCGTAAAAATAAAAATGCCCGGAAACACCGGGCGCTAAAATTAAATGAGGTCAGGCAAGGCGATTGCCCGGGATAAACCATTCGCGACGAGAATTTAACAAATCCTGTGCGCTCATCGCCTTCTTACCCGCAGGTTGTAGCGATTCCAGATTCAGGATCCCTTGTGCGGTAGCTACCTGAATACCGTTCTTGCTGGCGTCGATAATCGTACCGGGCTCAGCCGTTGTGTGACCGTCAATAAGGGAGGCTTTCCAGACTTTCACCGGCTGCTCGTCGATAACCATCCAGCTCATCGGCCATGGGTTAAAGGCGCGAATGCAGCGTTCAAGTTGAGCCGCTGACAGAGACCAGTCAATCCGGGCTTCTTCTTTACTCAATTTTTCAGCGTAAGTGACCAGCGCTTCATCCTGAACTTCAGGTTTCGCCGTATTATTCGCAATCTGCTGGAGGGTTTCAATCAGCCCTTGCGGGCCAAGCTCTGCCAGCTTGTCATACAAGGTGGCACTGGTATCCTCGGCCGTAATGGGGCAGGCCAGTTTATAAAGCATGTCACCGGTGTCTAAACCTACATCCATCTTCATGATTGTGACGCCCGTTTCAGCATCACCCGCCCATAAAGAGCGCTGAATAGGTGCTGCCCCACGCCAGCGTGGAAGCAGAGAACCATGCACGTTAATGCAACCCAGGCGAGGCATATCAAGCACAGCTTTTGGCAGAATTAAACCGTAAGCCACCACCACCATTACATCGGCATTCAGGTCAGCGACAAGCTGCTGGTTTTCCTGAGGGCGCAAGGATGCTGGCTGGAAAACAGGTAACCCATGCTCTTCTGCCAGCACCTTAACAGGACCTGGCATCAGTTTTTTTCCACGGCCAGCCGGGCGATCCGGTTGGGTAAACACGCCAACAACCTGGTGGCCAGAAGATAACAGCGCGTCAAGATGACGCGCTGCAAAATCAGGGGTTCCCGCGAAGATAATACGTAGTGATTTAGACACGATGATCCTTGTATCCGGTGGGACGTTATGCGCGAGAACGCAAACGATCCAGTTTCTCTACTTTCTGACGAATTCGTTGCTGCTTCAGCGGCGAGAGATAATCGATAAACAGTTTACCGACCAGATGATCCATCTCATGCTGAATACAGATCGCCAGCAGGTCGTCAGCTTCCAGTTCGAACGGATTGCCGTCACGATCCAGGGCGCGAATTTTCACTTTTTCGGCACGCGGCACTAAAGCACGCTGTTCCGGAATAGACAGACAACCTTCCTCAATACCTGTTTCGCCACTCTTCTCGAGCAGCTCAGGATTGATTAACACCAGGCGGCCATCGCGATTTTCAGATACGTCGATCACGATGATACGCTTGTGAATGTCGACCTGAGTGGCCGCAAGACCAATACCTTCTTCGGCGTACATGGTATCGAACATATCATCAACGATACGCTGAATTTCTGCATTCACTTCTTTTACCGGTTCAGCGACGATGCGAAGGCGCTCGTCCGGAATATGTAACACTTGCAAAACTGCCATAAATTTCCAGAGTCGTGTTCAGGAGTTGATAAGAATATTATCTCCTATTCTAGACAAAACCCCCATCGATTGACAGCATCAGTGACCAATCGCAATGATTGCGGAGGCCGCTTATGGCAGGGGAAAGGATGACGTCGACTGAGTTATGGCTACGGTTAATACACACCGGTTCTCTTTATGGCGATGTGATGCTGGAAGCGGCAGCACGATTGTACAACCAGACAACCATTGATGGTCCCGTTGTCAGAGACGCCGGTCTGTCTGTCAAACAGGCTGCACGTTTCTTTGCGCTTAGAGAAAGTGAGCTGGAAAGTAGCCTGCTCTGGCTTGAGCAGCCGGGTAACTATCTGATCACGGCGGATCACCCCCTTTATCCCCCCTTACTCCGGACGATCCCGGATTATCCAGGCGCAGTCTTTGTTAAAGGCAACCCTAATGTACTGAATGCAGTTCAGCTGGCGGTTGTTGGCAGCCGTGCACCGTCATGGTACGGCGAGCGATGGGGAAAAATTCTCTGTGAACAGCTTTCTCTAAGTGGTTTAACGATCACCAGCGGGCTGGCCTGCGGAATTGACGGTGTCGCCCACAACGCTGCGCTATCGGCAAAAGGGCGTAGCGTTGCGGTGCTGGGTAACGGTCTCTTTAGTATTTATCCTCGTCGGCATCAGGCGCTGGCTGCGCGGCTTATCGATTCTGGTGGCGCGATAGTGTCTGAGTTTCCGCTATCAGCGCAGCCCCGGCCGGGACACTTTCCCCGGCGTAATCGAATTATCAGCGGGCTAAGTCAGGGGGTGTTCGTGGTTGAAGCAGCGGTACGCAGCGGTTCGCTTGTGACCGCACGGTGCGCGCTTGAGCAGGGGCGAGACGTGTTTGCCTTACCCGGCCCAATTGGTAACCCGGGATGCGAAGGGCCGCACTGGCTGATAAAGCAGGGTGCAACACCGGTAACGGAAGTCAGGGACATTCTTGAAAATTTGCAATATGGATTGCAATGGCTGCAGGAAGATCCCGAAAAGCGACATTATTCATCAGATCAGGGAAAGGTGGCATTGCCATTTCCCAAGCTCCTGGCTAACGTAGGAGATGAGGTAACACCTGTTGACGTTGTCGCTGAACGTGCCGGCCAACCTGTGCCAGTTACGGTAGCACAGCTACTCGAACTGGAGTTAGCAGGATGGATCGCAGCTGTACCCGGCGGCTATGTCCGATTAAGGAGGGCAAGCCATGTTCGACGTACTGATGTATTTGTTTGAGACTTACATCCATAACGAAGCAGAAATGCGAGTGGATCAGGACAAATTGACACAGGATCTTACCGATGCGGGGTTTGAGCGGGAAGATATCTATAATGCGTTGATGTGGCTGGAAAAACTGGCTGATTATCAGGAAGGCCTCGCCGAACCGATGCAGTTAGCTTCTGACCCATTGTCTGTGCGCATCTACACAGCTGAAGAGTGTGAAAGGCTGGACGCGAGCTGCCGGGGATTCATTTTATTCCTTGAGCAGATTCAGGTGCTAAACCTCGAAACGAGAGAGATGGTGATAGAGCGCGTTATGGCGCTGGATACGGCAGATTTCGAACTGGAAGACCTCAAGTGGGTCATTCTGATGGTTCTGTTTAATATTCCAGGCTGTGAAAATGCCTATCAGCAAATGGAAGAATTACTCTTTGAAGTGAATGAAGGTATGCTGCATTAATTCAATGTGCAGCACCAAGAGTTGTTATGGCCAAATCAGCACTATTCACGGTGCATAAAAATGAGCCCTGCCCGCAGTGCGGGGCTGAACTTGTTATTCGGTCCGGGAAACACGGCCCGTTTCTCGGTTGTTCCCACTATCCGGAATGTGATTATGTCCGTCCCCTGAAAAGCCAGGCGGATGGACATATCGTCAAAATTCTGGAGGGACAGCTTTGCCCTCTTTGCGGCGGCGAGTTAGCGCTACGTCAGGGCCGTTTCGGCATGTTTATTGGCTGTAGCCACTATCCTGAATGTGAACATACAGAACAAATTGATAAACCTGATGAAACGGCTATTGCCTGTCCTCAATGCCAGCGTGGACAGCTGGTGCAGCGCCGTTCTCGTTTTGGTAAGACCTTTCATTCCTGCGATCGCTATCCTGAATGTCAGTTTGTTATCAATTTCAAACCGGTAGCGGGTGTCTGCTCTCATTGCAATTATCCGCTACTTATAGAGAAAAAAACGGCGCAAGGTTTGAAACGCTTCTGCGCCAGTAAACAATGTGGAAAGCCGGTTCCGGCGGATCAAAACAGTGAAGAATAACCTGCCATCAGGCTCCATTGCTCATGCGGTGGATGTCCTGAAAAATGAAGAAGTCATCGCCTATCCAACTGAAGCTGTTTTTGGGGTCGGTTGCGATCCTGACAGCGAAACGGCCGTTGGCCGATTGCTCACACTTAAACAGAGGCCAGTCGAAAAAGGGCTTATTTTAATCGCTGCTAACTATGAGCAGCTTAAGCCTTATATCGATGATTCCATGCTAACGCCGGAGCAGCGAGAGACTATTTTCTCAGCATGGCCCGGCCCCGTGACCTTTGTTTTCCCGGCGAAGCCGACAACGCCGCGCTGGTTGACCGGGCGCTTTGATTCCCTCGCCGTGCGCGTAACGGACCATCCGCTGGTGGTCGAGCTTTGCCTGGCCTTTGGGAAACCACTGGTCTCAACCAGCGCGAATCTGACCGGGCAGCCACCTTGCCGCACAACCGACGAAGTAAGGGCGCAGTTTGGGAATGATTTCCCGGTTGCTGTCGGTGAGACGGGAGGGCGCCTCAATCCGTCTGAAATCCGCGACGCCTTGACCGGCGAACGTTTTCGCCAGGGGTAATCCAATGGAAACCTATGCTGTTTTTGGTAATCCGATAGCGCACAGCAAGTCACCGTTAATCCATCAACTGTTTGCCGAGCAACTGCAAATAAATCATCCCTATGGCCGCGTGCTGGCACCTGTTGATGCATTTATTCCTGCGCTGGAGGGTTTCTTCAACGCGGGCGGCAAAGGTGCGAATGTAACGGTACCGTTTAAAGAGGAAGCCTTCGAACGTGCGGATGAACTCACAGAGCGTGCTTCCCTTGCGGGTGCAGTGAATACCTTAAAACGGCTTGAAGATGGACGCCTGCTGGGAGACAACACTGACGGAATTGGGTTACTGAGCGATCTGGAAAGGCTCTCATTTATTAAGCCTGGTTTCAGGGTTCTGCTGATTGGTGCGGGCGGAGCGTCGCGGGGAGTATTGCTGCCTCTGCTGTCACTGGATTGCGCGGTGACCATTACAAACAGGACCTTCTCGCGGGCAGAAGCGCTGGCTGCGTTGTTCGCACATACCGGCAGCGTGAGCGCGGTCGCCCTGGATGAACTTGCCGATCGTGAGTTTGATCTGATCATCAACGCCACCTCCAGCGGTATCGGTGGTGACGTGCCGGCGATCCCTGCTTCGCTGGTAAGTGCCCATATTTACTTCTACGACATGTTCTATCAGAAAGGGAAGACACCTTTTTTGAACTGGTGTGAACAGCACGGCGGAAAACACGTAGCCGATGGGCTGGGAATGCTGGTGGGGCAGGCGGCACACGCGGTGCTGCTCTGGCACGGTGTATTGCCTTCGGTCGAACCGGTCATTGAAAAGCTGAAAAGGGAGCTCACGGTGTGAATCAGGCAATTCATTTTCCGGACAGGGAAAGCTGGGACGAGAGTAAACAGGCGGTCTGTTTCCCGGTGCTGGTGCATGGAATGCAACTTACCTGCGCCATTCGTGGGGAAACGCTGTTGCGTCGCTTTGGTGGTTCAGACCCGTTAGAGGTGTTTTGTGAAAATCGCTGGGATCTTGAAGAGGAAGCCAGCGATTTAATCCGCGATCAGCAGGAAGACGATCAGGGCTGGGTCTGGGTATCCTGACTCAGATAGTCATTCTTCCATTTAACGTAGTTATTCGCCGAGTATTTTAATCCTTCGATCTCTGCCTCCTTCAGGGGGCGGATCTGTTTTACCGGGCTTCCCAAATAGAGATAGCCGCTCTCCAGTCTTTTGTTCTGGGGAACAAGGCTGCCTGCGCCAATCATCACGTCATCTTCTACAATGACGCCATCCAGCAAAATCGACCCCATGCCAACAAGAACCCGATTACCAATAGTGCAGCCGTGAAGCATCACTTTATGGCCGACGGTGACATCTTCTCCAATGATGAGTGGATTGCCCTGGGGGTTATAGGAGGATTTGTGGGTTACGTGCAGAACGCTACCGTCCTGAATATTGGTGCGTGCACCAATGGCCACATGGTTTACATCCCCCCGGATGGCGACGAGCGGCCAGATACTGACGTCGTCGGCCATTCGAACATCGCCGATGACCACGCTGCTGGCATCGATCATCACGCGATCGCCTTTTTGGGGGAGAAGATCTTTATAAGGACGTAACACTGCGGACATATCTACCTCGAACGATGAGCACTATATAGAAGACTTGATCATATTAATGGATCGAGGCAAGGCAAAAAGCGTCAATATTTAAGCATATTGGGTGGGATTTCAGCGAAAAGCGCGGAAAATCGACAGTTGAAAAAAAAGATCCAAAAAGTACTTGTGCTAAAAATTGGGATCCCTATAATGCGCCTCCATCGACACGGCGGATGTGAATCACTTCACAGTTAACCCGGTCGGTTGAAGAGAAAAAATCCTGAACTTCAGGGTTGACTCTGAAAGAGGAAAGCGTAATATACGCCACCTCGCGACGGTGAGCTGCAAGCCGCGTCGCAACTGCTCTTTAACAATTTATCAGACAATCTGTGTGGGCACTCAAAGTGACATGGATTCTTAATGTCTTCGGACAAAAA
>NZ_JBXWCR010000017.1:0-16301 GCF_057320345.1 Enterobacter cloacae complex sp. 394I7
CGCATGACACGCGCAAGTTCGCCGCAGATCTGAATCTGGAAGCCTGCACAACGGCAGTGAGCAGTCCACAGAGTAACGGCATGGCCGAACGGTTCGTAAAGACGATGAAGGAAGACTACATCGCGTTCATGCCAAAACCGAATGTGCGAACGGCGTTGCAGAACCTTGCTGAGGCGTTCAATCATTACAATGAAAACCATCCGCACAGCGCACTGGGATATCACTCCCCGAGAGAATACCGGCGCCTGCGGGCATCGTTAACTTAAGATACAAAAGCTGTCTGGAGATGGCGGGTCAAGATCAAATTTACCGCTGTTCAATACTCTTTTGACATACTGGCAGCTCTTAAACATACCATGTCAGCAGATTTTTCAATCATGAGCTAAAAGGTGAGTTCTGTTAACATTTGCAAATCAAATAAGATACACTAGCGCCCATATAGTCATGACCGGGTAACATTTTGTACGGGCGCAATCGTTTCTTCTTCATTGCAGCATGTATAGCATTGCTCTCAGTAGCCATGTTGTTCATTGCGCCTGTCATATCTAAATCTTTAGTTCACCATTCCGACTGTGTGAGTTCAGCGATTACGACTGCCATGCCTGAGCATCATGGTATGGCTATGCCGGAACACTGCGAACAAAACCTCACCATGGTTCATCCCATAATGGCTGGACACGCTATGTCCCCGATGGAAGAAATTGCCTGTGGGTACTGTCAATTACTGATTCATCTGCCTTTCGTCCAGTTCGTGCTGACGGTAATGCTCTGGCTGATGTTACTCTGCGTTCGTCTGTCTCTTCATCTACAGGCCATTTTCTCACCGATTTTCCGCGCCTGGGCGCCTCAGCGTGCCCGCGCCCCTCCTGCTGCTTTTCTTTCTGCGAATTAATTCCTCACAAAAACAGACGTAATCTGCTGGCTGTCTCAGGACAGGCAAGGTTGCTTACGCCAGAAAAACAGTAAGGCAAATAATGAAAACTCAACGCTTTGTACGTACTCCTCTTGCAGTTCTGATTATGATGGCATTCCAGACGAATGCCGTTAATGCCCAGGAGAGTCACGATCACGCAACGATGGAGGATGATTCCGTCATGGTTGTTACGGCTCCCGCCTTATCGCCGCTGGAAGTTGTCACGTCCCCAAAACGACCGCGTCAGCCTGTCCCGGCAAGTGATGGTTCCGATTACCTGAAAACCATCCCCGGCTTTTCACAAATACGGGCCGGTGGTACAAATGGCGATCCGGTTTTCCGCGGAATGTTCGGATCTCGTCTGCGTATCCTGACCAATAATGGCGAAATGCTGGGTGCCTGCCCGGCCCGAATGGATGCCCCCAGCTCTTATATCTCCCCGGAAAGTTTTGACCTTCTGACGTTGACCAAAGGACCGCAAACGGTCCTGTGGGGGCCAGGTAACTCTGCAGGGACAATTCGTTTCGATCGCGAGCAGCCGCGTTTTGATAAACCCGGCGTACAGGGAAATGCCAGCCTGCTTGCTGCCTCGAACAATCGCTGGGATGAGAATGCGGATATCAGCCTGGGTAGCGAAGATGGATATTTGCGCCTCATGGGTAACAAATCGCGTTCCGATGACTATAAGGATGGTAATGGCGATCGCGTCCCCTCAAAATGGGATAAATGGAACGGCGATATGGCGCTCGGCTGGACGCCCGATAAAGATACCCTGATTGAACTGACGGCAGGGAAAGGGGACGGGGAATCGCGTTATGCGGGGCGCAGTATGGACGGCTCCCAGTTCAGTCGAGAAAGCCTGGGTGCCAGGTTCGGAAAATCAAATATCGGGGAGGTATTCCAGAAATTTGAAGCGAATGTCTATTACAACTACGCCGACCACATTATGGATAACTATTCACTTCGTTCACCCGGCGGTGGTATGTCAGGAGGTATGTCGGAAGGAATGGCAGAAAGCGGCATGGGTGACTCAATGGATGCAGGCATGTCAATGGATATGAATATGCCAATGGCGATGGAGGTCGACAGACGTACTGTTGGCGGTCGTATGATGGGCACGTGGGAGTGGGCGGATGTGGAGCTGAAAAGCGGCGCCGATACCCAGCTGAATACCCATCGTAATAAAATGGATAACAGCTGGGTCAAAGATGCCCGTTTCCATGATTATGGTCTCTTCAGTGAACTCACCTGGAATACCTCTGATTCAAGCAAGTTAGTGGGGGGCGCTCGCCTTGATCGTGTCCTCGTGGATAATTTTTCCGGGAAAGGCTCCTCAGAGCGAACGGACACCCTTCCTGCCGGGTTTGTACGTTTCGAGCATACCCTCGCAGAAATGCAGCTAATGCTGTATGCCGGGCTTGGGTATACAGAACGTTTCCCGGACTACTGGGAACTGTTTTCCCCCACCTTCGGGCCTGACGGCACCTCAGACGCGTTTGATAAAGTGAAAACCGAAAAAACGACCCAGCTTGATATTGGCGCACAGTATTCCGGCAAACGTACAAACGCCTGGGTTTCTGCTTATGTCGGTCGCGTAAATGATTTTATCCTTTTCCGCTACGATCCCAACGATGCATATATCAGCCAGGTCGATAACATCAACGCCACCATCATGGGAGGCGAAGCCGGTGTCAGCTATAAGCTGACCGACAGCTGGAAAACCGACGCCAGTCTGGCCTATTCCTGGGGCAGGAACACAGAAGATGGTAAACCCCTTCCGCAAATGCCTCCTCTCGAAGCCCGTCTGGGATTATCCTGGGAAAGTGGTAACTGGAGCAGTACCGGGCTGATACGTCTGGTCAGTAGCCAGCATCGGGTGGCGATTAATGAAGGTAATGTGGTGGGTAAAGATTTTGACAGCAGCGCCGGTTTTGCCGTGGTTTCCGCCAACGCCGCTTACCGCGTGAACAAGTACTTTAAAGTGAGCGCCGGTGTCGATAATCTTCTGGACAAGGATTACAGCGAGCATCTCAACCTAGCGGGTAACAGTAGCTTTGGCTACTCCGCCAATACCTCCGTTAACGAACCAGGAAGAACATTCTGGGGCAAAATTAATGTGACATTCTGACCGGTCCCGGTTCGAAAGGGCCGGGTTGTTTATTCAGAAAATATGAGGAAATTGTCACCAACGGTGCAAAACTGATCCACCCCAGCGGTTGAAAATTGATCCAGGGGTTAATCTGCTCCTCTGAATACAGGGGAGCTTATGATCACTTTTGAGATTCGTATGGAAATTAAAGTCCTGCACAAGCGGGGAATGAGTATCCGGGCCATTGCCAGGGAGCTGGGTATTTCGCGCAATACTGTCCGCAGCCACCTGAAAGCTAAATCTGAAAAGCCGCAGTATTCACCACGCCCGGCACCATCATCACTGCTCGATGAATACCGTGATTACATCTCTAAGCGGATCAGCGATGCGCATCCCTACAAAATTCCGGCGACCGTTATTGCCAGGGAAATCATGGAGCTGGGCTATCGTGGAGGGCTTACTATCCTGAGAGAGTTCATCCGCAAACAGACCCTGCCAGCACAGGCAGAACCGGTCGTTCGCTTCGAAACCGAGCCCGGACGGCAGATGCAGGTTGACTGGGGGACCATGCGAAACGGCAAGTCACCCCTGCATGTGTTCGTTGCTGTTCTGGGATACAGCAGAATGCTTTACATCGAGTTCGCCGACAACATGCGCTACGACACGCTGGAAGCCTGTCACCGCAATGCGTTCAGCTTCTTCGGCGGTGTACCGCAGGAAGTCCTGTACGACAATATGAAAACGGTGGTGCTGCAGCGTGATGCTTACCAGACCGGGCAGCACCGGTTCCATCCTTCCCTGTGGCAGTTCGGTAAAGAGATGGGCTTCTCTCCCCGCCTGTGCCGTCCCTTCAGGGCGCAGACTAAAGGCAAGGTGGAGCGGATGGTGCAGTACACCCGAAACAGCTTCTATATCCCGTTAATGACGCGCCTGCGCCCGATGGGGATCACCCTCGATGTTGAAACCGCAAACCGTTACGGCCTGCGCTGGCTGTACGATGTGGCCAATCAACGTAAGCATGAAACTATCCAGACCCGCCCCTGTGATCGCTGGGTGGAGGAACAGCAATCCATGCTGGCACTGCCACTGGAGAAGAAACAGTATGACGTGCAGGTTGATGAAAGCCTGATGACCTTCGACAGGCAGCCGTTGCATCATCCACTCTCCATCTATGACACGTTCTGCAGAGGAGCCGCATGATGGTCGAACTGCAACATCAACGGCTGATGGTACTTGCTGAACAGCTGCAGCTGGACAGTCTTATCGGCGCAGCGCCGGCGCTGTCGCAACAGGCGGTGGATCAGGAATGGAGCTACATGGACTTCCTGGAGCACCTGTTACATGAGGAGAAACTGGCCCGGCATCAGCGTAAACAGGCGATGTACACGCGGATGGCAGCCTTCCCGGCGGTGAAGACGTTCGAGGAGTACGACTTCACCTTCGCCACCGGCGCTCCTCAGAAGCAAATCCAGTCGCTGCGATCCCTGAGCTTCATAGAGCGTAACGAAAACATCGTGTTGCTGGGGCCATCGGGCGTGGGAAAAACACATCTGGCGATAGCTATGGGCTACGAAGCAGTACGGGCGGGCATCAAGGTTCGCTTCACAACAGCAGCGGACCTGCTGCTACAGCTGTCCACTTCACAGCGTCAGGGCCGTTACAAAACGACTCTCAATCGTGGTGTCATGGCCCCGAAGCTGCTTATCATCGATGAAATAGGCTATCTGCCGTTCAGTCAGGAGGAAGCCAAGCTGTTCTTCCAGGTCATCGCCAAACGTTACGAGAAGAGCGCGATGATCCTGACCTCCAACCTGCCGTTCGGGCAGTGGGACCAGACGTTCGCAGGTGATGCGGCCCTGACATCGGCGATGCTGGATCGGATCTTACATCACTCACACGTAGTCCAGATAAAAGGAGAGAGCTATCGACTGAAGCAGAAACGAAAGGCCGGGGTTATAGCGGAAGCTAATCCTGAGTAAACAAGGTGGATCAATATTAAACCGTTGGTGGTGACGGTTAGTGGATCACTTTTTACCCGTTGTTGACAGAAATTGTTATGTTTAAAATTCTCAAAACCCCGGAGGGGAAAAAGTTTCTTATTGCTGTGGCTTGTGTGTTTATCGTTGCGGTATGCGTGGTGTCGCAAGCCGCGTTCCAGGGCGTAGAAGACCAGTACAATCTGCCGATGGAAACCTGGGACATATCCCTCTTTATCATCCAGGGCGCATGGGTGGCCATTTACAGCCTTATGTTCACCATTGTGGGGTCGCTGCCTTTTGGGTTTTACTTTCTCGGCCCTAAAGATGATTCAGAATAACTGAATGCGCGTTTGTTGTTCACAACCGGAACGCAAGCGCATTCAAAAATGTATCGTGTCATTTACACTGGCACGATACATGTCTACTTCGGCCTTTTACTTAACAGTAAAGGTATATTTTCCCTGTGTTTTATGACCATCTACTGAAAGAGCTGTCCAGTCGACTTCATATTGTCCTTTATCGAGCGTCGTGCTCACAGGCACTATTAACGTCGCTTTGTCTTTTGGATCAAGGGCTGGTTTACCGGTCGGAAGTAAGCGTCACATCCAGACCGTATTGACGCTTATGCAGATGTGAGATCGCTTTTCCACGGCAGCAGGTCGCGCAGCCGGTTTACCGGCCAGTCCTAGATATGTCCCAGGACATAGCGCAGCCACGCCTCCGGCTCCACACCATTCAGCCGGCAGGTGCCGATCAGCGAGTACAGGATCGCAGCACGTTCACCGCCCGCGTCTGAACCCGCGAACAGCCAGTTCTTCCGGCCCAGGGCTACGCCACGTAGTGCGTTCTCCGCGATGTTGTTGTCGATCTCCGCCCACCCGTTGCTGCAGTACAGGTTTAACGCGTCCCACTGCTTCAGCAGGTAGGCGAACGCCTTCGCCGTATCCGAGTGGCGCGACAGCACCTTCATCTGTTCCTGTATCCAGTCATACAACGACTGCATCCGCGGTATGGCTTTGGCTTTTCTGGTCGCCAGCCTTTCCTCTGCCGGACTGCCGCGTATCTCCGCCTCGATGGCGTACAGTTCGCCGATGCGCCTCAGTGCTTCGGTTGTGATATCTGTTGGGAGGCGGACGTGGACGTCGTGGATTTTTCGGCGGGCGTGTGCCATACACGCCGCTTCGGTGATGCGGCCGTCTTCGTACAGCGCGTTGTAGCCACCGTACGCGTCCGCCTGCAGGATACCGCTGTACCCGGCAAGATGTTGCTGTGGATGCACGCCTTTCCGGTCCGGCGAGTACGCGAACCATACCGCCGGTGGAAGTTGTGACCCCGCGTTACGGTCATCCCGGACGTAGACCCACAGCCGGGCCGTGCGGGTTTTGCCGCTGCCCGGCTCCTGCACCGGCACAGGGATATCGTCGGTATGCACCTTACCCGGCATCAGCACGTACTGGCGAAGCAGGTCGTACAGCGGCTCCATCAGTTCGCTGACCGCGCCGGACCAGCGCCCCAGCGTGGCACGACTCAGTTCAACACCCTGACGACGGTATATCTCTGACTGACGATAGTGAGGCACATGTTCGGCGAACTTCGCCGTGACGATGCGCGCCAGCAGGCCGGGCCCCGCATAGCTGCGCTCAATGGGTTTTGAAGGCATGGGTGTCTGAACGATGTGGTCGCAGCTGCAGCAGGCCAGCTTCGGCCGCTGCGTTTCGATAACCTTAAAGGCGCTGCTGATAAGCTCGAGCTGCTCCGATACGTCGCAGCCCAGCGCAGTGAGCTCGCCACCGCATTCCGGACAGGCGGTTTCTGCCGGCGACAGCGTGCGGGTTTCTCGGGGAAGCGATGCCGGCAGCGGTTTGCGAGAGGAAGACTGGCGCAGCGGCTGGGGCAGTACCGGGTCATGCTGCTCTCCCAGCACCTCCGCCATCTCCTCCTGCAGGGCGCTGATGCGCTCCTCTGCCTCGCGCACCTGGCGCTGCGTTTTCTCACGCAGCTTTTCGGAGCTTTTGCCGAACTGCATCCGCTGCAGCTTAGCGACCAGCGCCTTCAGCCGGTTAATTTCGCTGGCGTACGCCGCCACCCGCTGTGAGAGCAGGCGGTTATACTCCGCCATTTTGCGGATGGTGGTCTGCTGCTCCTGCAGCAGCGCCCTGAGCCGGGCGTTTTCATCAGGGTATGAGGTCTCCATAACCCCACTTTACAGCAGGTTACAGGCGTATTCCAGGGCGTTCCGTTCGCTGCGGATGCTTCCAGTTAATGCCTTCCAGCAGCATGGACAGCTGCGCCGGCGTCAGGTGGATTTTGCCGTCGCGGGTCACCGGCCAGACGAAGCGCCCCCGTTCCAGGCGTTTGGTGAACAGGCACAGGCCGTCCCGGTCCGCCCACAGCACCTTTATCATGTCGCCGCGACGCCCCCGGAAGATGAACAGATGACCGCTGAAGGGGTCATCCCGTAACGTGTTCTGCACTATGGAAGCAAGGCCATTGAAGCCGTTGCGCATGTCCGTCACGCCGGCGACCAGCCAGATGCGGGAGCCCGCAGGGAGTGATATCACCGGCATCCTCCCTGCATTTCCCGGATAAGCATCTGCAGCAGCTCTGGCGTCAGCTTTCCACTAATACGCAGCGTACCGGCGGGCAGAACCAGTTCGCAGCAGGGAGACTCTTCCGCAGAGGGTGTCAGCGGGCTGACCTGCCTTTCGGTAGCGGTCAGCGTCACGGGGAGCAGTGCTGGCGTGCTGGCCGGAGTCCCTGACAGCTCCTGCTGATAACGACGTCGCCAGTTGAACAGGAGATTGTCGTTAATGTTATTTTCACGGGCCAGTTGTGCCACGCTGACGCCGGGCTGCATCGACTGCGCCACCAGTGCGATTTTGAAGTCGCGGGGGAAGTTGGGACGTCGTGGTCGTTTGCGGGCGACAGGGATTTCGCAGAGCGCAGGGACTACGGGAAGAATGGACGATTTTCGGGAGTTCTGCCGGTAAAGGCGTTTATCCGGGTTTTTGCGTTGATCCGTGGCGGCAAAGGCCAGGAGAGACCGGCTTTCCTGAAGCGAACAAAGAGATCGCAGGCCGTGGTTTTGGGGATGCCTAACCGGCGTCCGGCCTCAATGCGCGGCAGTTTTTCTTCAAAGTGGAGGCGAAGTACCTCAAGAAGCCATGTCCGGTGTTTCAAGCGATAGTGTCCATTAAAAAATGATGGACACTATTTTCCCGGAACCGGAGCCTGCTGCACAGACGGTCTAATTGTGACGCTTACGGTCGGAATAATATCGCGGTCTGCATTTTTTAATTCCGCTTTGGAAAAAGAGGGCTCAAGAGATTCTGTAAAGCTCAATGCCAGCTGTTTAGGGGACTCTGTTAGTTCAGCTTTATCGCCGGGGACAGCAGTCTTAAGATGAGCATGCGCCATCGCTTGCTGGGATACAAAGAATGAGGACAGCCCCATCACTAAGACCGGAAAAATTGCAGGTATTTTCATTTTTACTCCATCGGTTGTGTTTACATCTGATTCAGGTCGGTATCTTAATTATAAGCATTCAGTAATCCGGTAATACAGCATTGCGTTTCTGATTACCCTCTCTAACCCGGATTATTGTTTGCCGGGATGTATTAAACTCCCGAGCAACTGCGCTGATGGTGGTTCCGGCGTTTAAACGATCAATCACTGCCCGTTGCTGTTCTTCATTTAGGCTTGAAGGGCGGCCAAACCTTTTTCCGTCTGCTTTTGCCCTTGCTATACCCGAGTATGTGCGCTCAAGTAATAAGTCTCTCTCAAACTCTGCCACAGCCGAGATGATCTGCATGGTCATTTTCCCGGCAGGACTGGTGAGATCAACACCGCCCAGCGCAAGGCAATGCACTCGTATATCAGAAGCGGCCAGTTGCTCAACTGTTTTTCTTATATCCATCGCATTGCGGCCCAGTCGGTCAAGTTTGGTGACTATCAGCACGTCACCACTTTCCATGCGATCAAGCAAACGGATAAATCCTGGCCGCTCAGATGCCGCAACCGAACCACTGATATGTTCTTCCACAAATCTCTGGGGTCTGATGGCAAAACCCGCCACTTCAATTTCTCTGCGCTGGTTCTCTGTTGTTTGCTCCAGAGTTGAGACCCGGCAGTAAGCAAAACGGAATCTCTGTTTACTGGAGCAACCCCAATAAGGGCGCTAATTTCTCGTCGTGACAGTGAGCCAAGTTCCGGAACTTCTGCCAGTAGCACGGCGACTGTGGCAGTTCCAACGCTTTTAACTGCGTTCAGAACGCTCGGATAATGCACTGAAATGCTCCTTGATGTGAATCGCCATTTCACCTTCAATACGTGCCAGCTCGCCCTTCAGAGCCGAAATAATTGATCTAATGCTTGCATGGCTCAGAGGATGCGAGGGATGCCATCGGTTTCGCTCGGCTGTAAGCATAGCTGTTAGCTGTCTGCGTCTGAGCACCATCGCAGCCAGAATCTACCTGTGAGCATCAGGCAAGGGACGAATGTACTGTTTCCGTTCCGGGTGCTGGTTAATAACTTCCGACATCTGAAGCAATACTCTGGCATCTATACGATCAGTCTTCGCCAGATAGCCCATTGCACGGGCAAAATCTCGAGCCTGGCGGGGATTAATGACGACAACGTCAAAGCCTTCTGATTGAAGATAACAAGCCACACCTAACTCCAGACCCCTGTCGCTTACATGAGGATCAACCTTGTTTCATTTCTCTTTAACTCTCTGAGAACTTGAGTAAAACCATCAGTTCCATATGGAGCAGTGAACTGGCTGGCAATATTGCTGATTGCAATATCCAGAGTACCTTTTGAAACATCTATGCCTGCACAACGTTGATTTGACACGCTCATCTATACCCCTCCTTGCAAATACGATTTGAAGTTCGGACAACTGTTCGGGCTTCTGATGAACGGCTCAGTTTGTACGTCAATCGCTTTGCTGCGGGCTTCAATAACGCCGGGAGGAATCGGACTACACAGGCCTTGCCAAATCTAAGCCAGTTCATAGTAATCCACTTTTGAGATAGAAGGAGGAGCGTATGGGCACACCACGATTTAAACCTGAAGTTGCAGAAGATTTTCACGCTTCATAATCCTCATAATCGCATCTGGTACCAGGCGAAAGAACGAAAAGGACCGGCCATCCCGCATATCCAAACCACCCCGGTTCAGAAGGGGAAGCAGGATAGCCGACAGAACTACTTTAACGGAAGTTCCGCTGCGGCACCATTCCAGAAAATTGCGCTGCCTGCGAGCATCATAATCTGGTATCTTGTTAACTTAACATCTTGATACCTTGTTAAGTTCATATCAGATCCAGACGGTCGCGCGCAGTACGCAGGCGCGCTTCCCCTCGCCGATCGTACTGCTGGGTGGTGGTGACGCTGGCGTGGCCCATCGCATCCTTCACCGTGATTAAATCCTCACCATTATCCAGCATGGCCGTGGCAAAAGTGCGCCTTAAATCGTGCGGGGCGCATTTCGCTATTCCGGCCTGGCGCTGGCGCACCTGCAGGACATGGTACACCGCCTGGTCGGTCAGCCGGTCGTTAGTCAGGGTATCAAACCGGCGGATGCGGGTGAACAGCGGTCCGTCTTTTTCCCCGCGCACATCATCGATCCATATCCTGAGCCGCTGCCAGGTGCCTGCCGGCATGTAGGCCTGGCGCTCCTTGTTGCCCTTACCCAGCACACGTAGTGCCCGCTCATATGTGACAACGTCACGCAAATCCAGCCCCACGGCCTCCGAGCGTCGCAGGCCGCAGCCAAGAATCACGGCCAGCATCGCCGCATCACGAACCCCGATACTGGAGTCATCAGCCTCACAGGCACCAAACAGCGCCCTGATCTCCTCAGGCGGCAGGGCCCGCCCTCGCGGGAGACGACTTCCACGCAGATTGCGCACCGCCCTAATATGCTGAAAACTCTCTACATCCATCAGCTTCAGCATCCAGGCTTCCTTTGCCACTCCCTTCAGCGCCGAAAGATAGGTGTTAACGGTTGCCGTGGCCCGGCCGGTGTCGCGCAGCAGCTCAGTAACGGCCATCACGTGATGGCGTCGCAGGCTGCCCCAGCTGCAGGACTCCAGGGATGAAGCGCCAAGCATGCCGGCGACAATACAAAGGAACGAGGCCATGGTCTGCCGGCTGCGGGGCGAATTGAGGGACAGCAGATAGGCCCGGGCCGGACTGACCGGTGCGTCCTGCCCGGACAATGCCGGGAGAAAATCCTCACCGGGGGGAATTACCGCTGAAGGCAGATCCGACTCCGGGTTGTCATCAGGCATCAGGCTCATGTCGGGCTCCGTCCGGGCCGGAAGCCTCCGGCGCGCTGCGTGGAAAATCGGGGGAAATGTACCGTCAGAGCGTACCGCAGAAAGTCTACTTTTTCAAAGATACATTTTAATAAATAGATTTGTAAAATAAAAACCACATAACTGATATGGGTCAACAGTCATGCGGTTTTAAGTTATGCAGTGATAGAACGAAGCATTTCCAACGTACCAGTTGAACGGAAAAGCGGTTTTAATCACGAAACTATTTTTTGCGATTCACCATCTCTTTGATTTTCCTGTACCTTCGGTGGAGTTTCTCACCATTGAACATGGTAATTTTCCTGGCATCAGTCAGAGATGTAAAGGGTATTTCAAGCAGAACGTAAATCACAACAATAAAAACTAATGTCAATAATAATTGATACATATTGAGCCACCTTTATCGCACATCCGTTACCGCTGTACGCCCGATTAAAATAATGGAATTCTTTTCAATAAATGAGTATTCCAAGCTAATAAGGCCCGGGACTATCAGACAAATATGATGCTTATGGCTAATGCAGGATTTCACATCATTGCATCTGAAAACACTATGTACGTATTAGTTAGATACTGGAGCATGTGGTGCCGGGTGCCTCCCGATGATGTCTCACCAGCTTAGAAATCGTGAGGATACCTGCAGATAGCACTTTAATTTTCCGCCCTTCCGTACAAGAAGCATTTACCACACAATATAAGCTTAGCGTGCTGATGGAATCATAAATACTGAAATAAAAAAAATAAATGTTTAAAAATGAAAAGCCAACATGCTACAGGAAAAAGCCCAAGGGATGGGCTATCAGGAAAATACGATGTTGCTGGGTAACGCTGGATTTCACGTCATCGCATCTGAAAGTGCAAAGTATGTAAACATTGATTAAGAAGGAGTTCGGCGCCAGGTGCCTCACAGTAAGTCGTTGGTCAGCAACCGTGACTCGCTAGTATAACGGTTCAGTACAACTGCAGTATTAGCCCCTCCGCGTAGGAGGATTCACCGCAGATAAAAATATAAATGAGTATACGCGCAAATAAATTCTATTTCGCATATTGGATTATTTTAAAATCAATCATTTAAATTTGTCTTATCAACAGAGACACCAATGGTTAAATCATAAAAGCTGGAAGCGTCAGTTTCATAAGCGGAGTAAACACCAAAAACTTGAGCATGAGGTAACAGTTTTTATCTTCTCTGTCACTCTCTCTGAGTAAAAGCGAATCCAAAGACCTGGAATTCTTGCGGTTTTAGAACTGGACTCATCAATGTTTCTCGTACGAAGGGAAAGCCCGTCACACAGAAACTTTTTATATACTCAGTCTTTGGTCACATAATTATTCTCTTCAACGTTAAATTGAACTTTAAGCAAAATTTCAGTTTGGCGGTCTGGGTTACCAACAATGTAGATTTTAAGCCTAATGAAGTGTTACTTTATAAGTACTTGGGCAGCACACAGCGGTTGGTAGTCAAACACCACCTGCAGTTCCGAACAATCCCACCCCAACATTCAGTGGCAGTTCTAATTATCAAAAGGTTTTAGCATGAGCGTGTTTACTGTATTACTTGCCTTGTTCAGATATTTTCACATGCTTATTCCAACGCCAACTGAACATGTCCGTACTGAATCGGAATAGACATAAGCGAATTCACATCCGGTGTATAAAATCATATTCTCTAAAAATTTATGGGCTAAAGTAAACCCTGCTGCGGGACCATATAACTCATGGCGTTGGTTATAACTTACATTAGATGTGGCAGCAACACCTATAAATGGAGTAAACTCCAGACCGTTTGTCAATGAAGTACCAAGCATAAGAGATGCATATTTTTGTTTGTATCGGCTTTCATTATGTGAAAATGTTCCTGATACTGAAACCGGAAAAGAATCAATCGGAGATATAACGACATTATATCCCGTCATCTTATAGCCGTTAGCACTTGTTAAACTGTAGCCAAGAGAAAAATCCTTTGCCAAAGTAATATTTGGAGTAGCAAAGCAAAATGCATAAAAAGTAAAAACCAAAATATTCATTTTTATCATAGGCTTAACCTCATCAGGCTGTGCTAAACAGATGTTTCTGGTATGTGGTATGTCAGTCTTCTATATAAATCTCAACATCAAAGAAGCCGGTGTTATCTGTGTACATGTCAGGATTATCTGAGAAAACAATTTTAACCACTCCAGATACCGGAACCAGCCACTTGTAGAGATAACCCTCAACAGGCTGAAAAATATCATTAATAACTACTAACAACGATGATTTTGATAATCTCAGGTCTGTTGAATACCTTGGAATCCGCCCTTGCGGTGAAATAATAGCGTACTCTTCCTTGCCATATTTCGCCCATCCTTTTGCAAGCACTGTCAGGTACTGTCCTGCCTGTACCTCAATCTCTGTTGAGGTTCCCAAGGGATTATCTGTGTAAACTTTTCCACTCCATGAAGAGACGTTATTCATTTTCTTCCACCATCAGCAATTAGCAAGTTTAAAACTACGTTAAAGCTAATAATACTTAATAAAAAATAATTTGTCGCGTGATCTATAGAGAAACCGATGGAATAGACACCCTGAAAACACATTAAAGCAAGCCTTTGCCTATTTTACGTGCCGGAAGAGAAGCAGAAAAAACACCCCAATGTGCAAATAAAACAAAACATGCGGATTAAAATGCACAGAAGAAAATGAACTCTGCAAGATAAAAATAGCCGGTAATGCCTCTAATTGGTTGAATTCGATGTATAATGCTCGCCTTTGAGGTTTACTCATGGCCAGCGTTACCGTTAATTGCCCCCGTTGTCAGTCTGCTCAGGTTTATCGTCACGTGCAGAACCCGAACGGACACGACCGGTTCCGCTGCCAGGACTGCCACTGCGTGTTTCAGCTCACTTACTCATACGAGGCCCGTAAGCCGGGGGTTAAAGAGCAGATCACCGAAATGGCCTTCAACGGTGCCGGAGTTCGCGATACCTCCCGGACGCTGAAAGTGGATATCAATACCGTCATCCGGACTTTAAAAAACTCTCGCCACGACGAATAACGTCATCGCCAGTGGCCCATGCTGATGTGGCGCTTATCTGTGAACTCGACGAGCAATGGAGTTTTGTTGGCAGTAAGGCCCGGCAACACTGGCTCTGGTATGCGTATAACACCAAAACAGGGTAGAGTCTTAGTGCGTGGTGTAAATTCGGAAGGATGGTGAGAGCCATCGGCTTATCCGGTAAGGTAATGGTTAATCAGACAATTATCTTAGAAGGAGTCAACCGATGGCTGACAACAGCATGACATTCAGCAACACCCTGATGCAACTCGGCGGCGAGGATTTCCTGCGTGAGCTCACCGAATTTATGCTCAACCGCATCATGGAAGCCGACGTCACTCAGCGCATCAACGCAGAGCCTCACGAGCGCAGCGATGAGCGCGAGACCTACCGCAACGGCTACCGTGACCGGCAGTACAACACCCGGCTCGGCACGCTGGACCTGCGTATCCCGAAGCTGCGGGAAGGCACCTACTTCCCACCCTTTCTCGAGGCCCGCAGGCTGTCGGAGAAGGCGCTCAATGCGGTTATCCAGGAAGCATGGATAAATGGCGTCTCCACCCGCAAGGTCGATGCGCTGGTCCAGTCGATGGGGATGACCGGTATCTCCCGCAGCCAGGTGTCGTCCATCTGCCGCGGTATCGATGAGCGCGTGCAGGCCTTCCTGCAGCGACCACTGGAAGGAGAATGGCCCTATCTGTGGCTGGATGCGACCTATGTGAAGGTCCGCAAGAACGGTCGGGTGGTCAGCGTGGCGGTAATAATCGCCTGCGCGGTCAGCTCGGACGGTCGCCGGGAGATAATCGGGATGGGCATTGGTGAGTCATAAGCCAAAGCGTTCTGGCTTGCCTTCCTGCTGAGCCTGAAGGAGCGCGGTCTGGAAGGCGTGAAGCTGGTTATCTCCGACTCGCACAGCGGCCTGAAGGCGGCGATACGGCAGGTGTTCTCTGCCAGCTGGCAGCGCTGCCGGGTCCACTTCATGCGCAACGTGCTGGGCCGGGTCAGCAGGGCCAGCCAGTCGGTGGTCCGCGCCGCTCTGCAGCAGGTGTTCGTACAGACAGAGGAGAAGAGCGCTCATGCCACCTGGCGCGAGGTTGCGGCCCAACTGGAGAAAACCTTCCCGGCGGTTACGGAGATGATGGACGAAGCGGAATAGGACGTGCTGGCGTACTTCGGCTTCCCGAAAGCGCACCGGGTGAAAATCCACTCGACCAACACGCTGGAGCGCCTGAACAAAGAGGTGAAACGGCGTGCCGACGTAGTGGGCATCTTCCCCAACGAAGACAGCATCATACGGCTTCTGGGTGCGGTCCTGACGGAGCAGAATGAAGAATGGTTGCTGCAGAACCGCTACCTGCCGCAACACAGCATGGCGGAGATAGACCAGCTCGCTGAAACCGAAGTAATCGACGCGCTGCCAATCAGCGCATAACAGGCTCATTGCCGGACCGGAAAGCTGTAACTGAATTTACACCACCTTGACGGACTCGACCCCAAAACAGGCAGTGTACTGGCATACACGTTTGGTCCACGAACCGATGCAACCTGCCGCGAATTACTGGCACTGCTCACCCCCTTTAACATCGGTATGCTGACCACAGATGAATGGGGCAGCTATGTCAGAGAGCTCACGAAAGCGAAGCACCTGACCGGCAAAATCTTTACTCAGCGTATTGAGTGCAACAACCTGACACTGAGAACCCGAATCAAGTGTCTGGCTCGCAGAACCATCTGCTTCTCCCGCTCTGTTGAGCTACATGAAAAAGTCATCGGTGCTTTTATCGGAAAATACATGCTCTACTAATTGGAGGCATCACCGATTACTTAAATAATAAGCATTGATATATCTTTTGCAGAGATTAGGATTTAAGTACTGATGTAGCCCCCTGAAACACCAGACAGTAGCTGTATCTCCAGATAAGAGATAGGCTTGAATATATGTCTAACACTAACGCCAATTTTGA
>NZ_JBXWCR010000018.1:0-14930 GCF_057320345.1 Enterobacter cloacae complex sp. 394I7
CGTATTGAGTGCAACAACCTGACACTGAGAACCCGAATCAAGTGTCTGGCTCGCAGAACCATCTGCTTCTCCCGCTCTGTTGAGCTACATGGAAAAGTCATTGGTGCTTTTATCGGAAAATACATGTTCTACTAATTGGAGGCATCACCAAATAGACATTCAAATATAAAAGATGAGCATGATATTATTTTCTTGTAACAGTTCGAAATATTGTATTATTGTTAACCGGTAGTTAAAATCAAACCGCATTCTATTGCAATTTATGATAAATTTCATGTTAAAATAAAGAAAATCAAGCCATAATTACTCCATGGGCAAAAAGCATGCTGTCAGTATGATTTGGGTATTTTAACTACATTAATAAGCCTGCCTCTGCGCAAGTATATATACCCGCCCAATGTTAAATCCTTAAGAACTTTATTGAGAGAACTACGGGAAATTCTGGTTCTGTTCAAAATGAAATCGAAAACAGAAATATTAACCCTATCCTCTTCAGGGTAAGACCAGATCATTTCAAGATGATTTCTGATGATATCATAGGTAGTGCAGCCTGACACCATTGAATCTCTTCTGTAATGGTATTCTGCCGCTTGTGATAAGATAACGGAAACCGCTTGCCATGAATTTTTTGCATTAAACAAATCAAGAGCAGCAAGCCTATCTATAGCTATAATCTGAGATTCGGTCACACATGTAAGATGATGAAAATATAATCCTGTAAAAATACTTTCAAGACCCAGCAAAGCTTTCCCTTTTGTTGTGAAAATAATAACCCCATCACTATTCCTTCTTATGTCTACCATACCTTTAGTAAGTATATAAACATAAGAACACGATTCATCCTTGAAGCTTAATTTCTGTTTGGGTGCCGCGTATATAACATGATGAGGATGACTCATAAATAAAGTATCAGTCAGTTTCTGCAGGGCATCAACATTATATTTCATTTCCATTATTAATTTCCTATTTAATATTGCAGCCATATATTCTTTAGTAGCCACAAAATTGATGCTTTGCGATATTCTTCACAGCCATTAAAAAGCAACCTGGAATGAACATTACGCAATCACAAGCCGACCGAAAATAAAAGTTAAAATTAAGCATCATAGTAAGTAGAGTGAATATCTGTTTGGTACATTAAGCTTTGACATTATATTTACCCGGTGCGAGCTTACCGTTTTTTTACTGATATTCATCTTTATTGCAATCATCTCATCTGAGAAACCTGACCTATATAGATATAGAGCATATAACTCTCTACAACTAAGCTTTTCTGAAATTAATGAACTGCAGTTTAGGTTGTAATAATTATTTTTCATCACACGTTCATCAATCTCATCAGGATGAACGACACCAGTGAAGACTTTCCTTAACGTAAACCTTTGGCCAATAAGATTCAGAGATCTTGAAACCTCAATAAATAACACATCTGTTGTATATACCTCACTTAAATCATAAGACCGAAATTTGTTTTTCACCCCCTGATAAGACATTGTTTTATATCTGATTGGATATCCATTACTTAATTTCATATCACATAACCCTTTAACCCCTGCTATATAATATTGATTATCTGATATAATAAAAATATCCACTAGACAATCCTCAAGGAAATTTAAAAGTTCACGCTTGGTTATTGTGTCACAAGCCCACCTGAATAAGTTAGCCTTTCAGTTACATAAAAACGACACCCTCTCAACAGCAAATACCACTCTTACTATCAATGTGGATTCATGAATGAAAATGGCTTTTGCATATAAGCCAGGAAGCTGGAAATTTACGACAGCTCAGCACAGGCCATTAAAATAATTCATAGCATCTTGCATAAAACATAAAGTTCTTGCTTATTTTTAAACTGAAACTTTTTCAGTAAATTTCGACGATGGCAACTAATAGTCGTCTTTGTTATACTCAACAACTGTGATATTTTTTCATCTGAATATCCCATTTTAAAAAATTCGCATAGTCTATGTTCAGTAGGTGATATTTTCGCTCTGATAAAACTGTCATGATGGTATCCAGAGCTGAATAGCTGCGAATAAAAATCATTTATTGAATAAGAAATATCAATAACCTTAAAGTGAGACAGACGTAAATCAGCTTTCAAATGATTAAATATAACCCCTTCACAAAGAATATAATTACAAAAGGAAGCGAGGGAATCACTTTCACTATCATAAATGCAACTTTTGTAGTTT
This sequence comes from Enterobacter cloacae complex sp. 394I7, assembly GCF_057320345.1. Taxonomy (NCBI): domain Bacteria; kingdom Pseudomonadati; phylum Pseudomonadota; class Gammaproteobacteria; order Enterobacterales; family Enterobacteriaceae; genus Enterobacter; species Enterobacter cloacae complex sp. 394I7. The sequence goes on from NZ_JBXWCR010000018.1 coordinate 2,199, forward strand.
TCGTAGTTGGTTCTGGTTATTTTAATTACGGATTCATTGAAAACAGCATTCAGAATGCCAACGAGACCTAAGTTAAGGTATTGATTATCACTAATTAAAATAAATTTAATCAAAGTCACATCCTCATTAATGGATACGCCCTCCCCCGACTAAAAAGTGTGAATAATGTAATTCACATATCTGAATCAGGAGTTGAAAGTATTTAGCTATCAAACGATATAACTTTTTCATTTTCCTGAGCCATGCACACATCATGGTGATATAATGTCTTTAACGACTGCAATGATTTTTGAACGACTATTACCGTCTGTCTCCCCAATTTTTTTAGCACATTTAAATTTATAGTGCCTCCTGAAGCAGGATATTATTATTGCAAACAATAACAATAACATCAATATGCTATAAAACAGTTCTTTCGCCATTATAAGACCCTCTATGCATTTACAGTAAAACTGTATCGCATGAACACAAAAATGCAAAGTGCAAATATAAACATTCAAATAATCATAAAAAACAAAACCTAAGGCAACTTACGATCGCGACACCATTCTTTGGATATAATTATTGATTATAATCGCCACACTCCCGCATAACGGAGTTGATTGTGAATGTTACAGCATCTCTGTATTAAGGCCTACGGTTCTGCAGACATTCGCGCTATCAATAATATCGAAAAGGTTTTCTACTCTGTAGAATGGTTTTCGTATTAAGATACAACTGACGTTCAAAGAAATATTCTGATCAACATCAGGAAAATGACCAAAAAGCTGATTGCTAATCAATAAATCTTAAATCACATGATTCTCTTATGGTCATTTCTTTTTCCACAAGCAAATCAATATACGGCCTCCTTTTTTAACCTCAACAACACGGCAGATTAGCGTATGTGTGTTATCAACATCGCTCAAAGTTATGCAGCGCTCGATTCGTTTAGTTATCACGTCATTTAATTCATTCATATTGAAATTAAAAAAGCCGAGTGAAAGAAAATTCGAGCATTCACACATGGTAGCCAGCAGGGTACTTAAGAAGTACGCTGAATGACAGTGGACCATGACCCTCTCGCTTCGGATAGAGGGAGTACACAGTGTCCTGGCGCCTGTCAGACCAGGTGGATACGTTGCCGATATATACTGTCTGTAAGCTCATCTTATACTGCGTTGTTGACAGGATGAACTCGAAAGCAGGAACAGTAAAATCAGCAGTAGGCTGAAGTGGACGCTCATGTCCGGACAGCAGTGAACTCAATTGATGCACAATGTAGCTTAAAGCCAGAAGAGCCAGAAGACATACAGAGAGCTTTCTGATCCTCATTCCCATTATTCACCTTCCTTCTGAGGTAAGAATATTGGCGTTGTGGAAAGTTCGTCCAGTGATACCTCTGGCCACATAAAACCCTGACAGTAGTCCATACCTGCGGACAGGGCTTTGTGCATAAGCGAAGTGTTTTCGATCCCCTCAGCAACAATACGGGCGTTAAGAGCCCTTGCAAGGGAGGAAAAAGAGTTAAAGAAGGACACTCCTTCTTGCAGTAGAACAAGATCTCTGAATAACTGACGGTCGATTTTAACGACCTCAAAAAAGCCTGTCATTAGCCAGGACAGTGCTGTCGCGCCTGCACCAAAATCGTCCAGCCATAGTGTAGTCAGTCCACGCAATCCCTGCAGGATGGGGTCATTGTCAGGGACTGTATCTTTGTTGATAAAGCGTTCGCTGATCTCAAGACGGAGTAAAGGGGCCAGTGTCTGTACACGACCTGAAATATAAGGGTCACCGAGCAGGCTGAGAGCTTGTCCTCGGTTAATATTGAGGCTGAAAGGGATATCGCGAATACGTGACCACTTCACGAGTTGGGAAAGGATATCCAGCTGCCAGCAAAAGATACGGAATTGTTCACTCTGGGGAGATTTGGAAAAAAACATTTCCGGAGAACAAAGCGCTCCAGTATCACGATCCTGCACACGGCTCAACATTTCAAGAGCAATAAGTCGGCCGTCCATATCCCAAATGGGGGCGAAAACGGGTGTAAGATGCAATTCCCGACCGAAAGCCTGAACAACCAAGGGTTCAACAGCTTGTAGCGTTTGGGATTCGCTAAGGAATTTTTCGGAATGCATATATTCTCCATTCTGGCCAATTTTACGCGCCGGAAACAATATTTCTACAAGTGTGTGCTGATTTCTGTTACCACTTTCTGGATAGTTATCACTATCTTCGATAACTAAACATGCCAGGTAAGCCCACAAAAGAGATGCAGGCGGAGCGCATGCCCCCGGAAGTCAGGCGTCAGACCAGCTAAACCGCAATATTAGGGCAGTCGTTGCGGCGTACCGGTCCTAACACAACTAACGCGGCGTAACGCTTTCCGTCACGTAGCAGCGTATTTTTCTTATCCAGGAAAGGCAGAACGCATACGACCTCGTCCTGTCCACCTTTTACTGATGCTCTGTTACTGAACGGTCACATTAATTGTTGCAGTGGCCCTCACAGTCCCTGCACTCACTGTCCCGGTCCGAACAAAACGCACACCCCATATCTGTGACGTCGAGGTGACAAACCCATCCCCGGCAACGCTGCCATTCGCATTCACCCGTTTACCGCTGCCGTCCAGCACCTCGACCGCGATACCTGTTGCTGTACCGCTATTCCCCAGCAGGCGAGGGTCAGAGGCATCGGTTCGTGAGGCCGACATACTCAGCGTCATTCCGCTGGTCTGAACGTTGACCGGACAAGTCACCCCAACAGTAAAAGGTTTCTGCGGACCGGTATCACCGACAGCTGGAAAACGCAGCATACTGACATTCCCAAATTCAACAGCAGGAATGGTGTCCACCACGCACTCAGGCACCACCCGTGGCGTCGTTGTGTTACGGATTGTCAATGTCCGGGTGGTACCGTCTGACAAAGTCAGGGTGCCTTTCAGCAGGGGCCCCGGATTGAACATGGACTGTGAGATATCCACCGCACCGCTGGTATGGACCACACGCCAGGTCAGTGAACTCCAGTTAAATCCGCTGGTTGTTTTGACCCCGTCCGCTGCATTGATGTCGACCTGAGCCCCGTCAGTCTGGGTTGCAGTAAGGCGCAGACCAATCCCCGCAGTCTCACCCGCACGCGTCCACAGATCTCCGGTGCTTCCACCTGCAAGCCAATTCCAGGTGGTGTTCGTAATCGCCTTACCGCTATCATCGGTACAGGAAAGCGCAGCAGCAGCAGAAGAGCCGCTCATCGCTTCCGACCAGGAGGCTGAGGCCTTAGATGAGCCCGCCGGAATACTCAGATCACCGATACTAATGTCCAGGTAACGCTCAGTATCCGTGCCCCACCCGGTACAGCCAGCCGCCTGCGCGGCGCTACCCGGGAACAGTGCGGTCAGGAGCAGTACGGTACTCGCAGCGGGCAGACAGGCACCGGGGAGGGATATCAGTTGATAAAGTTTCACGTGCATTCTCCCTGATGAATTACAGGTAAGCGCTCAGCACCAGCTGCAGCGATGTCAGCGGTACTAAGCCGGTAAGGGATACGGCACCGGGCATCATGCCCGTCGCCCCACGTGACGTCGAGAAGGCCCTCATCCGGCATGCCGCTCATGTACACCTGGCCGAAATCAGAAGCGATCCCCATACGCTGTCCTTGTGCATGGCCTTCGGTTTTATTCTGTACCAGCGTTACCGTCGTGCCGAACGGTAACGGTCTACCCTGCCGGGTGAGGGTGAACAGCACCTGGCGGCCTACAGACGTGGTAAAGTTTGCCAGCACGACGGCACCACGCAGAGGCGTCACAGTCTGACTGTTAAGCCCCAGCGTAACATCCGGACCGGCAGACAGTGGATCAAGGTTGATCCGGTTACGCCGGTAGGGCTGAAGGCTGGTCATGACCGTATAACCACGCCAGTCTGTGCGGGCTCCGGTGGTGTTCTCCACCCGTACCCCGTCCGCACCCGGCGCCCGCACCAGCGCCATGGTGTCCCCCAGCGACTGGGATAGTGTCACGCCATAGCGGGTGGCAACTACACCGCCCTGCACGCCATAGCTGAGCTGCTGCTGGTCACGCCCGTAGCTGTAACCTGCCGATACCTTCCCCCGTCCGCCGCTGTAATTCCCGTTTAGAGAACCGCTGTTCGTGTCCTTCACGCCGTCCCCCCCCCCCGAGACCAGAGACTGCGTTGCCCCCCAGGACAGGCGGTTATCCTCCAGCGCGGTTCCCCCTATACCGGCACTGTGTGCCGTACGGCCAGTGTCGTCATGCGTCATGCCGTAGTTGGCCCACAGGCTGTGCCGCCACTCGCTCCCCATAAGCCAGTCCTGCAGGGGAAGCTGGACGTTCAGGCTAAACTGGCGGTCGTTTTTACGGTCCGTTCCGGGCCAGGCGCTCAGCATGTACCCGAGGCTGTAACTCACCCGCTGGGCGGTCACGCTGTAGTTCAGGGAGACGGACCGCTGGTCGTCGGCAAGATCCCAGTAGGTTTTACGGCTGCCGCTCAGCGACAGGGACCCGATATCCCCGAGGCGCTGGGTCAGATTAAGCTCCAGCGCCTGACGGGAACGGCCGTTGATGACAGGTGTGCTCCACACGCCATCAGGTGTCCAGGAGGTGACCGTGCTGTTTTTCCCGACCAGCACGCTGGCATCCCGGAAGCTATAGTACCCCTGCGTGGAATACCGGTAGGCGGCCAGAGTGACCGTGGTACCGGTTTCCGGTACCCCCTTTGAATAACGCAGCCGCCAGGACTGGCCGTCACGCGCCTCAGTCCCCGGCAGGACGGTATGCGACTGCGTCACGTCGGCGGACAGGGCACCCAGCACCCCCAGTCCCGCACCGCTTCCCAGACTCCACGCCTGATAGTCGCTGCTGAGAAGTCCCCCGCCATAAAGGGTGAGATCGTAGGGCAGACCGTAGATGAGGGAACCCTGAGCAAACTGCGGTGTCCTGCTTTCCTGGCCGCTGTTGCGGTAGCGGCCGGCAGTCAGGCCATAACGTAACTGCCCTTCACGCTGCATCACCGCCACTGAAGAAAATCCCTGTACAAAACTGGTAGAGGCCCCGTCTGCCTCGCGCACAGTGACATACAGGTCTCCGCTGAGTGAGGAGGAGTTCAGGTCACGGATTTCGAACGGCCCCGGTGCCACCGTTGTCTCATAAATCACGTTGCCGTTCTGTCTCACTGTCACCCGGGCGTTACTCCTCGCCGTTCCGCGTACGATCGGGGCAAAGTTACGCTGCAAATCGGTATACATCTCTTCATCGGATGCCAGCTGCACACCGCGGAACTGCACGCTGTCAAACACCTCGGACGGGGTATAACCGTCCCCCACGGTCAACAGCCCTTTCAGCGGCGCGACCGGGCGCTGGGCCCAGGTGTTGATCGCAGTCCAGTTACGGGAGGTCCGGCTTACGGTACTTTCACTCCTGTCGGTACTCCGCGTCAGCGTCTTGATGGTCATGGTGGAGAAATTACGCAGCTGCCAGCTCCCAAGGTTGATGCCGTTGTTCAGCGACAGAAAGTAGCTGCCGCCCCCGTCGCTATCTGCACTGCCCGCTCCCCGCGCGCGGGTATGGCTGGCGCTGAAGTTGTAGTCGGTCATGGCAGCAGTCAGCCCCTCGTCCCAGAAGCGTGCATCCACCGCACCGCTCTCCTCCCGGGCCAGATAGATTTCCGGGACGGTCAGGTCAAGTCGGCTACGGGAGAAGTCAAAACGGGCCCGTGCGCCCGGAACTGCATCCAGCAGACCGGGGACCGGTATGGCTGCATGTTCCGGATCGGTCTGAATCCCGCTGCCGTCAAAAGCTGACGCGCGGATCCCCAGAAAGAGGGCATCGTTCACCGACAACGAGGCAGCGAGACGCCCCGTTCCCGGCACCTGGCTAAAGGCCACATCGCGCGACTCAACATAGGTACCGTTAAGCCACAGCTCAACCGGGTAGATACCCGGCAGCTGTTCACCGCGGGCGAGACGTGCCAGCGCCGCCTCGTCAACCTCCTCCGGAGCCGCCGAGTAAACTGCGCGTGCGGCAGCTCCGGTTCCCGATCCGGACGACCCGAGCCCCAGCAGGGCAGGGTTAAAATAGTCTTCCGCCTGAACCGGCCGGGCAGCGGTCCCGCAGAGCAGCATTATCAGAACAGCAAGCCGGTGCAGACGGCCTGGGGGATAATTCCGGTCCATCGCACCCGGGAAAAAGAGATCATGCATAGTCTGGATCCTATTCAGCATAAAAGTGGTATTCCCGCAGGCCCCTCCCCCGCAGACCGCATCACCGTGCTGTTACCGTAAGCGGCGGAGTCAGCCCGCCAAAGTCGTTAAGCGACACATACGTGACGCTGTTTCCGTGCGCCTTTTCCGGCAGCGTCCAGGACTGCGTTCCCTTCGGCGGCACCATGCGCTTATCCGCATCCTCAACCGTAACGCCACCCACTTTCAGACTGTTAACGGTCACGTTATAGGCCGTGGGGTTGGTAGCAGTGAGGGTGTTGCCAGCGCGGGAGAAGGTCAGGGCGCTGTACGCCTCAGACGGTTTTCCTGCCAGCCCTGCAGGACGGTAAAAAAGCTTGATCCGGGTGTTGAACGCAAACTGGACGTAGTTCGTGTCAGGGGACGGTTTTTCACTGGCGGCAATGGATTTGATGTTCAGCCAGAACACGGATTCCCGATCGCGGGGAAAATCACCGCTTGCCCTGACGATCCGCACGCTGTTCTCCCCCGTGTCCTGGCGGTAAAGCGGCGGTGTGGTGATAAAGGTGCCTTTCGGCAGTTCTGCGGTTTTTTCGGCGCCATAGCCTTTATAGCTCTCCACCCAGGTCTGGATAAGGAAGGGAATGGATGAGGTGTTGATAACGCGTACAGTTGCTCCGTTATCGGCTTCATTGTAAATGACACGCGTGGCGCCGACGGCGATTCCGCCGGTCACTTTACCAGCCCGGGAAGCGGGCTCCGCGGCTCCTGCAGGGGCCGCCAGTGTCATCAGCGCGGAAAATAGGGCCACCAGACAGGCCGGCAGGGTTGTCCCGGTGCGGGACGAAAACAGGGTACGACCCCGGTGAACAGGAAGATTGCAGCGTAAAAACATATCGACCCCAACATGATTTTAGACAATAAGAAAAAGCGCCGTAAACAAACGGCACTAAATATCGGGCGGTATACAGCCGGACGTGCCCAGTTTTTAAGCCCCCCTGCATCAGGCAGGGGGGGAACTCAAGCATTAAGCGTAGGTAAAGGTTGCCGTGGCGGCACCGACCACCGTACCGGCACCAACCGCTTCTGCCTTCTCCAGCGGCACAATCTGCGCGCGCAGGTACAGGGTACCGTCCTTCAAGCCGTTGGTTTCTTTAAGCGTAGCGGCGGCACTCTGGGTGCCCACCGGCAGGGGGCCCTGCGGGAAGGTACCGACGCTGGTGCCGCCGATGATGCCGATACCGACGTTGGTCGCGTTGCCGGTGTTGGCGATGACGGAGGAGAAGCCTGCTACGTCAGAAGTTGTGGAGGTACCCCCGATTGTCACAGAGGCTGTGTTGTAGGCCGCATCGCAGCTCTGGAGGTCTAACTTGAAGGTCACTGGTGACAGGTTGTTGGCGTTAAGCAGGTCAGACGGACCGACGGTCGGAAGGGTGACGGTCTGGTTAATGCTGTCCACGCCGACGGTGCAGGTCTGCGGGGTTATGGTGCCGTTGACGGTCAGTACGGCCGCGGAGGCACCGTACGTGGCGGAGAGCACTGCGGCGGCGAGTGCCAGTTTGGCTGCGTTGAATTTATTCATTAATAAGTCCTTAAACGAAAAAGGTTTTGTGTTCAGAAACGGAGGTTCCGTGTTTAACGGAAGGCGCGGCATCATCAGGAGTAGGTGAAGGCCACGAGAAAGGTCCCGCTATAGGTGCCCGCTGATGGCGTCACAAACTGGGTGTTTTCGTTATAAGCCGAAATCCCGACCGTCACCGGTACGGTGGCAACACCGTTGGTAATGGTGGCCTCATTATGATTGCTTGATCTTCCGTCAAGTTGCAGTCCTTTTGAGAGATCAGTCTTAGGGCTCTGCATAACCTTGAAAGATACATTATCTACACCATTTGCCAGCCCCCAGTCATTGTAAGAGGAATGGATTATCCCCTGATAGGTGTAGGCGCTGGTCACCTTGGCCAGGCCCGCCGGGCAGTCCGTAAAGTTAAAACTGCCACTTGCGGAGTACTGGGCACTATTACCCGAATCCATCAGGTTTTTCGCTGTCACGTTCGGAATGGTCAGCGTCTTGGCGGCATCGGCAGCATTCAGCGTGCAGGTAGTGGAACTTACAGCACCCTTGAAGTTGATGTTAGCGTCAATAGCCATCGCCCCATAAGAAGTCAGAGCTGTCACCACCGCTGACGTAATTAGTAATTTTTTCATATATTTCCTCGTATAAGTTTCATACATTCAGTATTGATTTAGGACAGGAGTCGTATAAAGCACAAAGTAAATGACACGGCTACTTTTATGCGTTTAAGTTGGCTTTTGTCTTCATGATGGGACACTTCATGATGAGACATTTGGGGCCAAATTGTTTCATTATATTCCTGGGCATTTAGAGGCTGCCTGGCAGAGTTAAATTCTGTATGTGGAGCTAGACTATCCAATAGGTAGTATAATATTCTGCTGTATGACGTACATAGACATGCTCAATCTGTGCCGGAGAGTACATGGTGTGTGTGTGGGGTGGGGGGGCTGATTGGAGGTGTCAATCAATGTAAACTTTTTAAAATTAAAAGGTAAAAAAAACAATAAGTTAAAAAAAAACAAACAGGAGTTTTGATTAATTGTTGCAAAAATTTAAGCCTTAAACCAAAATCTTAACAGTTTGGCCCCAAATGTTCCCACTGCGCTCCAAAAACGAGCAGAAATCAACTAAATAGACTCAAAATTTGAATTATTTATTCCTGTAAAGAATATTTTTTTTATCCCAGATGCCTACGAACCTGGCGGCGTTACTGGCGGTATATCGTACAGTATGTCTTATATTACGATGGCCAAGATAGTCCTGAATGAGACGCGTGTCAGTACCGCGCTCAGCCAGCTCATAACCACACGCATGCCTCAGCATATGTGGATATGTCCCAACTACAGTGCCTGCTTTCATTCCAGCATTGCTGATAATACGCCAGGCCTGCTGTCGGGAAAGCCTGGAACCTCTGCACGATATAAATACTCTCTCAGGTTCAACGTCCATTGACCACATGGTTCGTTGCTCCTTCCATTTTTTTATAGCGTCTAGCTCGTCTTTTAATAGAGGATGAACTGTCGACAGACCGTTTTTAAGACGGCGAATTAGTATACGACCTTCATCCATATCCAGATCTTTAAAGCTCAGGTTTAACAGTTCACTGATCCTGAAACCATGACGAAAGGCAAGCAGAATGAGACAGCAATCACGTGCGCCTGTCCGCCCATATTGAGCGGCGCTAATGAGCTCTTGTACTTCACGCATAGTCAAAAAATTACGCTCTGTCATATATACCTCTTATATGAATTACGGGCTCACATTACCCGTCCAAAAATTACTTATAACCAAATGCAATCAGATACTAAATCAGGAAGGCAGAATTAGCATTAAACAATAAATGCGAAATCAACTGTGAAGGTGATTTTAGGATTTTTCCATATAAAAAATGTTATATCATAGCATAAATTTTATTACTCAAATAAGATAGCCACCTTTACACAAATAAGAAAGTCGACATCAATATGAAAATCAGAATAAAATCTTCCAAAGCATGGTGATTATATAATGAAATAACAATACACCGCCTTTTAAAAATAAAAACCGCGCACTAAGAAACAAAATTATTATAAGTATCTTTCTCACGCTTAATTCAAAAATAAATCATGGCATCCATTTTATTTTCAGCATCAAAGCCAGTCATTAATAAAAATTTACTGTATTGGGCTTTGTTGAATAATTCAGAACCAGCCAACGGTAAGATGCAGGACTCCCACCTATACACTCGTTATGCGATCCTGACACTGTGCGGCATACCCAACAACGTCATCCGGTTTAGCGCTTTGACCATCGCCATCGCTTCACTTACCTGAGCGCCATAGTTCCGCAGGCTCAAATGGCCACCCAGCAAGGTTTTGATGCAGACATCGCTGTTTCTGCTACTGAACGACGGTGATAGCCCACTTTCTTTTTCCAGGAATCATTGCTGCCGCTCAGATGCTTATTCGCAACCGCGTGGTTGCGCTCGCGGTACTTCTCCGGCCAGTATTGCGCACCGCTTCGTGTTGGTATCAGTGGCCTGATTTTTTCCTCAGCAACGCATCATGGCAATAGCGCCTGTCATAAGCACCGTCTGCTGAGGCTTCCCTGATTTTCCGGTGAGTCTGGTTAATAAGGCCCGGCAGTGCCTGCGCATCTGTCGTAGCGCTGAGCGATAAATCGGCACAGATAATCTCGTGCGTCACACTGTCTGCGGCCAGATGAAGCTTGCGCCATACCCTGCGTGTGTCAGCCCCATGCTGCCTGACTTTCCACTCAGCTTCACCAAAGACCTTCAGACCGGTAGCATCAATGACCAGATGCGAGATTTCACCCCGGGTTGGCGTCTTAATGCTGATACTTACGCTCTTTGCCCGTCTGCTGACCAGAGAGTAGTCCGGGCAGCACAGGCAGCTCCATGAGTTTAAAAATTGAGTCAACGAAGCCCTGTAAAGCGCGGAGCGGCAGGTTTAACACGCGCTTCATCATCAGAACTGTAGTGATAGCCATATCGGTGTAGTGAAGCGGTCGTCCGCGACCTTCAGGCTGAGCCTTCTCTGTCCATGCGGCAATGGCGGACTCATCAAGCCAGACCGTCAGAGAACCGCGCTGTCTGAGCGCTTTGTTGTAGGCTGACCAGTTGGTGATTTTAAACTTTTGCTTTGCCATGAAGATCCGATTCTGAAACGACTGTAGCGTTCAGATCGGCCAATCTCCTGAAAGTTCGATTTATTCAACAAAGCCACTGTATTATTGAATCAGGATGATTATATTTTGTCAGGAGACCAGCCTTTAAATATCTACATGCGATGACTTTAGGGTTACAGGAAGCAGGAGTTACTTTATGAGTATGGTTAAACGCCGGATACTCATAAAGCACCCACCTAAAAATAATAATTAATGATTTGCACTAAAGTATAATATATTGAGGCCGGGCTGACAATAATGAATTTCTTATAAAATTGTCGCCAGGATGTGGAATGTAAGTTAAGAGGTGAAAAAGCTGTTAAGTGAATGTTTTAATTTGGTAGGCAATCAGGAATTTTGCTTTTATTAAAACCTCTCTTAAATCTGTAACCCCCCCCCCCACGCACATGAAGTGCAGTGCTAATAGCTTGTAAAATTGGACATCTCACTCCGACAAGTGTTTAAATCAACAAATTCGCTTTACATTAAAAACCGAGAAGTCTAAATGGTAAGCATAAAAGTGATAAGGTATGTTATCATAAGCTATTAATGACTGGTATATCACAGAATATGAATATATTTTTGTCGGAGATTGTGAAATAGCATTAACCTGTTATATTTATAAGGTGTTTTGCGCTATCAAAGTTCATGTTACTACAGGTCTCTTTAGAATTAAGACGATCTCCATCGTACAGTTATTTCCACAACTGTATGAGTTGAGGTTAGCAGGCGTAAAATTCGCAAGATTTATCTTCTTCAGATAATTTTAAAGCCTCGGAAAATTTGACTGAAAATATTCGCCACGAAACACAGCACATTTAACATTTAATCGGTTTTTTATTAATGGAGTAACATCATGGATAAGAGAAAATACTTGACGCCATACGAAGTTAGCAAGTTGTTGTGCGGTGCAGATAAAAGCCGCAACCCAGAAAGAAATTACTGTATGATATTAATGGCTTACCGCCATGGATTTCGTATTAGTGAACTTCTCTCTATTAAACTTTCTGATATTGATATGAATGCCAGAGTAATTTTTATCAACAGGCTTAAAAATGGTTTTTCTGTTGCACACCCCTGTTCTGAAGATGAGTATGATATGCTTCAAAAATGGCTTAATATCCGAAGACTCATACCAGAAAGTGCCTTCACAAACAATGTTTTCATATCATCGTCAGGGCGAAAAATTTCCAGAACCCAGGCGTGGAAAATCATAAAAAAATGCGGTGAAATTGGTGGTCTCTCATTACACGTTCACCCTCATATGCTCAGGCATTCATGCGGATACTATCTTGCTGGCAGAGGAACAGACACGCGTCTCATTCAGGATTACCTTGGGCATCGAAATATTAGGCACACTGTTTTATATACCCAGAGCAACTTTAAACGTTTTGAAAAGCTATGGACAGACGATATAATGGAAATTAAATAACAGGCCATAGGAGTACGCATAAATATATAGCGGCCCATTTCCATCAAAAATAAGAAAGTTGACGGAGGAAGTGGGCCCGGCGGGGTTAAACTAAAATGTTATTGCATATGTTGCATCCTCAACCAGGCACCCCACCCTGATTAATAATTTATTTATGATATGTATAGTGATTTTCTTTTCATTACATATGACTATCAGAGTCTCAGTGCTTGCATATTCACATAAAAAGGAAATAATCAAGATAGACAGCACTAATTATATTTCAAAGCTGAGACATATTCCAGTATATGGATGGGGGGGGGTGATGCCTCCAATTAGTAGAGCATGTATTTTCCGATAAAAGCACCGATGACTTTTTCATGTAGCTCAACAGAGCGGGAGAAGCAGATGG
>NZ_JBXWCR010000019.1:0-8430 GCF_057320345.1 Enterobacter cloacae complex sp. 394I7
AGCGCGCTGGGATATCCGAGGGAATACCGGCGGCAGCGGGCATCGTTAACTTAAGATACAAAAGCTGTCCGGAGATGGCGGGTCAAGATCAAATTCAAATTTACATAGAGAGACAATCATTATGAAACCAAAGACTGAACATATAAAAAGCTTCTGCGTGGCGGGGCTTTGCGTACGTACGAAAAACATTGATGAGTTCAATTCTGAAAGTGCAAGAATCCCTAGACTATGGGCAAAGTTCTATTCAGAGGGGGTGGCAGAGCAGATCTCAACACAGTTACCAAATACTCCAATTTTTGGCGTTTACTCAGCATATGAAACTGACGCTACCGGCTTCTATGATTTAACCGTTGGTGTATCTGTTGATAAATCAAACAGCGATTTTGAAAATATTGTCATTGAAGCTGGGAAATATCTCGTTTTTGAAGCAAGAGGGGCTATGCCCGATGCGATGATTCAAACCTGGTCTTATATCTGGTCTTATTTTGAGCAACACCCTGAGATATGTCGCAGTTTTCTTACTGATTTTGAAGCTTATAAAAGTCCTGAAGAAGCTCATATCTACATAGGTATTAGCACTAAAACATCCTGTACTGTTATGCTGTCATAGCCGCCGGTGCTCGCGGCCCAGTCTATGGTCTCTCTGTCGCAGCAGTCCAGCGCGAACGTCACGCGCAGTTTTCCGCCGTCGTCACATCCGAACTCGAAGCCGTCTGAGCACCAGCGCTGGTTGCTCTTCGCTACCGCGATTTTACCGTTATGCTCGCGCTGAGGCCGTTGTGGTTTGTCATGCAGCAATAACAGATTATGCTCGCTCATCACACGGTAAACCCGTTGGGCATTCACCGGAGGCAGACCTTCATCGCGAAGCTGTCTACGCATTATCCCCCACACCCGGCGATAGCCATAACTGGGCATATCGCTGATGATACCGAGGATGCGCGACAGGACCTCTGCGTCCGCTTACTCGTCTCGCCGGAGAGTGCGACCGTCCTGCCAGTCAGCAGAACGGTGAATCCGCAGTGATAAGTGCGCACGCGACACGCCCATGATGCTGCTTACCTGGGCTATTCCTTGTCCTTTGGCAACAAGGGCGCATGCGCTATCCATTTTCGGGCCTGGCCGTACTCCACTGCTTCTTTCAGGATCTCTACTTCCATCGTCTTCTTACCCAGAAGGCGCTGAAGCTCACGAATCTGCTTGTTTGCGGCGGACAGCTCTGATGCCGGAACCACATCCTCTCCGGCCGCAACGGCGTTCAGGCTGCCTTCCAGATACTGTTTTTCCACTTAAATAGCTGGCTGGGCTGAATGCCATGCAAACGAGCAACATGGGAGTGTAGTGGATTATTAGACGTCAACTACCTTGGCCGGCGCATTGAATCAGCATTTTTGTTACCGAGCGCGCACTGTTGCCTCACCAAAACAGGCTCTGATTGTCCTTTGGGAAGCTTCAGATCGCTTATGCGGCAAGCGGCTCAGAGCGTTACTGCCCCAGCTTATTCCGGCGATGGAGAAACATGGGCAAATCAGTCTGAATCCGGCACTCCGCGAGCAACTTATGAAAATCAGTGCGTCCTCCATCGATCGCTTGCTGAAAGAAGCACATACCACCGCAGCTAAAAAACGCAGCCGGGTGGTTAACCGCGTCAGCAAAAGTATCCCGGTCAGGATGTTCACCGAGCATGAGCGACATTCACCAGGGTTTATGGAGATGGACCTCGTGGCGCACTGTGGCGGGCATCTCTCCGGTACCTTTTTGTGGACGTTGTCGCTGACCGATATCGCCAGCGGGTGGACAGAATGTGTGGCGCTGCCGGCACGTAACGCAGAATTGATCATCCGGGCCGTTGATAAGGTTCAAAAGATCCTGCCATTCCCGCTTCTAGGCCTTGATGTTGATAACGGTGCCGAATTTATCAACGAAGCCTTATTTGAATACTGTTCTGCCAGATGTATAGCACTAACGCGTTCCCGACCATACCGGAAAACGAGCAGGCCTGGATAGAGCAAAAAATGGCTCAGTGGTCAGAAAGCTGGCGGGATATGGTCGTCTTGACGGTGAGCATGCAGTAAAAGCGATGAACCAGATGTACATGGCTAATCGATTGTTTATTAACTTCTTTCAGCCATCGTTCAAGCTTCTGGAGACGCAACGTATTGGCGGGAAAACGGTTCGCAGGCATGACGCTCCCAAAACGCCCTATAACCGCCTGATAGAATTGCATACCCTGCGTGCTGAGCTTCGAGCCCATTTTGACGATATCATCCACGCACTTGACCCTTTGAAATTGCTGGAAACCATTCGACTCTATCAGCATCAGCTGGTACGAATAGCTGTCGGGGATCCCATCGGAGACAAAACAGCGATTTAACCGCGTTTTTGCAGGGGCTCTCCGTAGCCTGGCAGGAGGGTGCAGTGAATCCTTTACATCATCCAGCTCCATCAAAACCCCGCCACTGGCGAACCCGGGCAGATCCCTTTGCTGACGTCTGGAACGAAATAGAATGCTGGCTGAAAGATGAGCCGCATCTGGGCAGCACCGAATTACTTCTCAAGCTTGAAGACGCACATCCGGGCAAATTCACCGAAGGCCATCGCAGAACACTGCAGCGCAGATTACAGGAATGGCGGGTCAGGGTGGTCAGAGAACTGGTCTACGGAACTCGTGCTGATGGTAACATTTTAGTTGAAGAAAGAAAGTAACATTAACTGGTGAGGCAACACGGCGGACGGGGTAATTGTCGCCTAATACTCAGAGGTATACCCCAATGTGACAGACTGACGCGCCCCCCGGGCTTGTCCAACCCCTCCCCTGTCCAGAAGCAAGTTCTGAACAGACTCTCGGTTTCGGAATCAGGTCAACGAAAATAAATACGATCTCCAGAAATATTTTGTGGACAATTTTTCCGATAGTGCCGAAATATCCAGATTAGAAAGCATTTTTTTACATTTCAGGTGGAGGATTGACGATGGCGGAGCGAGGCACTGAAAAACTGGACAGAAAGTGCTGTACGTCCAATCCGGGCGGGAATTATGATAAATGCTTAATTTAGCGGTGCGACCGGCAACGGTTTGAGTCTGTCATACGATGAAGGACGTATATGGAACAGGATACAGAATTTCGTTACCCCAATGTTATAGATTTCTTTGGCACGACCCTTTTTCACCTTTGCCATTTCACAACAATAGACCTTCATAATTACGCTGCATATAATAAATACTCAGAATGTAACATTGAGAAAAGCAATGATAAGCTAAGTGATGAAATAAATAAACGACTGAAAAACAACAGTGAAGAGTACCACGAAGACATTATTGATAGTTACAGTCAGGAAATACGCGAGTTTGGCGAGTTCTACCCGCCAATGCATCGAAAAGCAATGGTGATAACACTATATAATTTCTTTGAACATCAAGTTAAAACATTAT
The DNA here is from genome assembly GCF_057320345.1 of Enterobacter cloacae complex sp. 394I7. Taxonomy (NCBI): domain Bacteria; kingdom Pseudomonadati; phylum Pseudomonadota; class Gammaproteobacteria; order Enterobacterales; family Enterobacteriaceae; genus Enterobacter; species Enterobacter cloacae complex sp. 394I7. The sequence goes on from NZ_JBXWCR010000019.1 coordinate 3,433, forward strand.
GCACCGAAATAAATAAACTTCTCCCACAGGACATGAGCGATAAGTATTTAAAAGAAGCATGTATAAAACGTTATCGTAAATTTTTAAGCAGAGAAGCCTGTTTTGATATTAATCAGGGTGATTTATTGTGGGAGCGATGGGAGGATATGCTGAAAGTGGAACAAATCAGGCATGTTCTGGTTCACTCTGAAGGTGAGATTGAGAAGCACAGGGCGGAACGGCTGGCAGATATAGAAAACTACTGTAAGCTAAAAAAAGGTATCAGGCTGATCCGACACCGTATCATCATCGATGAGGGCTATGTGGCAGAGCTTATCGCTGAGCTTATCTCACTGTTTGACCTACTGGACAGGCAGGTGAACGCTTTCATCCGTAGATACGAAAGCGAGCATGGTAGCTACGAAGTTCTACTCCCGTTGGGAGCATCACGAACGCCGCTGTGATTTCTTGGACAGAAACACCTGAAAGTCCAGGTGGCGCGGGGAATTAAACGAGGGGGCGTAAAAAAGGCCGCTCAAGCGGCCTATCGGGTAGAGTTTACGTTGTAAATCGCTTCATTGAGATTAACTTCTTTTAGCTTTATCTCTTGCATCAGACGAGACGCTTTAAATGTGACTAAATCTCTAATATGGATTTCGCTGGTAACTGTCGGATTTTCAACCCTGCACTCAGCAAGGACATCCTCATCACACCGTATCAGCCGCTGATGCGCTGCTCTCATTTCATTAAGCTCATTCTGTTTTCGGGAAATATCCGCATCGGTGTAGTGCCGCTTTAAAGGTTTAGCTCTTAAAAAAGTATTAATGAACCAATTCTTAAATGTCATTGCATAATCGCCCGGTTCGTCTTCATGAGGTTAATATACCAAGCCAGAACCCTCGCTGCCAGCAGCACTGGACAGAATGACCTGTACGTCTAACTGCGCAGGGAATTAAACGAGGGTGCAAAAAAGGCCGCTGGCGCGGCCTTTCAAAACAAGGAAATTAACACATACACAGACAATACCAGCCCTCCCAGTGTGGCAAGATGACTGATAAAACCTTTGCAGAAATAAGCTGCACCGACAAGCACCAATAGACTCAACAATACGTAATTGCTGATTTCAGCTTCATTGCCAAACATTTAACCCTCTCCTCTCATTCGTTTGCTTGCTAGATTATAGACATCACTTCGTTCGCGTTTACCTACGGCAACAACCGCAATAATTAATTGATCGTCAATCACCTGATAGACCAGACGAAAGCCAGACGCACGAAGTTTGATTTTGTAGCAGTCCTTTATCCCGCGCAGTTTTGCTGAAGGGATATGCGGATTTTCACTGCACTTCTTCAGCTTTTTTGCAAACTGCTGCTGAATGGGCTTGTCCAGCTTTTGCCATTCTTTCAATGCATCTTCCCTGAATTTGACTGTATAAGTCATAGGTAGCTATCCAGATCCACGTCGTGAAGCGTCTGGCTGCTGCGTTCTGCGACCAGCTTAACCAGTTCCTGATCGTCGAGGGCATCGAGCATCTTCTCGTACAGCTCTGCCGGAACACAGTAAAAAGCTGGCTGGTTGCGGTTCAGAATAGCAACCGGGTAGCCATCACCAGCGCTGACCGTTGCCATAGGGTTTTTCTTGAGTTCGCTGACACTGGCACTTGTGTCACTGAGAATGATGTTGGGCATAGATTACCTTTTGAGACCGTTTAACAAGTCTCTAAAATACATCTAAAAAGACCTGTTAAAAAGTCTTTTTGCTATTTACTATGCAGGTGGACAAAATAAGCAGTGTGTCCAATGTGAATAGAAGAAAGGCAAACATGTTAGCCTCTGCTACTAATGTTGAGGCTATATAAGCTCTACCAGTAGGCGAACATAGTCATGTGCCCCCCGAAAAACCACCACCCTTCATACCTTTGTTAAGGTAGATTAGGAATGAATTTAGCCCGGGGAATTTATAGCATATCAATATTGATATCTTATTGTTTGTCTGTATACTGCGTTTGTTGTCCTGTATAGATGACAACAAACGCAGTCGCAGATAGCTGCTTCTGCATCTGGCGAGACGCCTGACTCACAGGAGTGCATATGAATCAAAATCCTGAACAACCTCTTCTCCGGGAATGCCCTCTTAAGCCATGCCGCCCCTTCTCAAACATTTCGCATGCGAAATCTTAAGGATAGTTAGATGAAACTCAAAATTGGACCTACGGGTAAGCTGATTGTTGTAAGTAGTCAAAAGGGAGGTATCGTGAAGTCTCTGTCTACAAGTGAGATTGCCCATGATCTCAGAGAAGCAGGCTTCAGCACTCTTGAACTCGATCTGGACTGGACTACAGGGTTAACTGAGAGGGCTTTCCCGGATGAGTTACCGCTTGAAATCGAACGAGAACCATTGAGCAATAGCTTTTCGCCTGGCGAAGCAAATACGTATCAGTTGTTCTTCCAGGACACAAAAATCAACCCCATTAAACTTCCCGGTGAACGTTTCATTATGGGGGCTACAGGCGAACTTAACGAAATTAACTACCGCAACAGTGACTGCATGTTCGATTTTCGGGATCGCATCGGAGAGTTGAAGACACAGTTTGATTTTATTATTGCAGACACTGCACCGTCGTACTCAAATGTCATGATTGCTGCGCATATGGCCGCAGATTATTTGCTGATCCCCACTCTGCTTGAAAAGCAGGCGCGTAATGCTGTTGGCAAACAGCTCGCGTACATGCAAAAAATCAAACGGAACTATAACCCTTCGCTGCAGTTTATGGGTACATACGTTACTCAGACCCCTGTCAAAAACTATAAAAAGCCTTTGAAAGACGGTTATCTGGGACCAATTGACACTTTAAATCTCAATTTACTTATCGAGATTCTGCAGGAGAAGGGATACACCGAAGAGTTTATTCTCGCCTACATATCCTTCGTACCAGCAGCCGCAAAAGAAGCGATTGAGCTTGGGCTTTCGTTTAACGAATACGATCCAAAATGCCTGCCAGCGGTTCAGTATAAGGAACTGACTCAGAAAATCATTCAGCTTGCGGGAGGTAAATAATGGCTAAAAAACCATTCCTGAAGCGCCTGCAAGCTCAACAGGAAAGTAAGAAAACTGGGACAGTGGTTTCAGATATTGAACAGGTCATTGTCAATAAACAACCGGATGAGCAAATTCGCGATGCAGCTGCTCATCAGATTATGGCTGATATAGCTCGCCCGGATATTGAACCTGAAGGTCAGATTATCCGTGTCGATATCAATCTGGTTTATGCTGAAAAGCAGGTTCGCCCGGAAGAAGATTTTGACGAGGAAGTCATCGATGGTATGGCTGATACCTACGAGACCATTGGCATGCTGACACCTCCTCGCTGTTATCCACGAGACAGGCGTGGTTATCAGATCTGGATGGGTGAAACTCGTGTGCGTACAGCGCGTAAGCGTGGCGACACACATATCGATATATATGTCGGCAAGCCTCCGAAAGACAGAAAAGAACGCATCATTGGCCAGCTCATCGAGAACCTGCAGCAGTCAGGGCTTAAACCCCTGGCAACAGCACATTCGTTTTATGAGCTCAAGCGGGATTTCAATATGACGGGTGAGCAGATCGCGAAGACAATGGGTAAACCAACCTCTTTTGTCAGTAAACACCTGCGCCTGATTGATGCGCCCGAAAATGTTACCGCCCTGCTCCGGGATAAAGTTACATCTGATATTGATCTGGCTTACACACTGGTCCAGATAAATGAAAAATCTCCCGAAGAGGCTGAAAAGCTTATCGCAGCTGCACGGGAGTCTGGTATTTCACGTGCGCAGGTTAAAGCGGTTCTAGATGAAGTTAAGAACAAAAGCAAAGATGTGATTTCGCATGCGAAATCTAAAGTTCAGAGCAAAAAGCCAACCAAGGCTTTGGACAGCAATTCAGGTGTAAAAACCTGGCAGGTAGTTGTCGAGATAGACGGTCACGGTCAGCTAGGGGTAATTATGACTGACCGCGCACCTGATGAAGAGGGATATGTGTGGGTTAAATTGGAAATTGGTGAGATTTCAGTTGAGGCTTCGGAACTACGTATCAAAGGGATGCGTTCTCTGTGATGAAACCAACCCCGTTCACCCAAATGGCCACTGCATTCCGTGGCCAAATTGTCCGCATCTGGGCGCTTCGATATTCCGGAACCCAATCCGAAGCTGCTGCCGCATTAACAGAAGCGGCTATCACTCTTGGATATGTTACAAGAAGCAGACCCGTCCCCGGCGCGGCGTTACTTTCATGGGCTTCTAACCCGGCTGAAACGCCGTTGTGGGCTGCTGAGACGGCGTTAACATTGATGCTCAGTAACGGCTGGAAGCCAGAAAGCAACCAGGAATGGTGTGGAATGTCGGCGTTGATATTCAGATCCAATCGTGCACTTTCACTTGAGCAGCTAGTCGCTTCTTTGCCTGATAGTATAGACAGGCAAACTGCTACCGGATGGTTCGTGGCTGCAATCGAAGAGGATGCTCACTTCCGTTACAACAGGAAATCCAGATGACATTTCAAGAGCTTGATGCGTGTATCGCAGGCTCTGGCAGACGTTCTATCGCTTCAACGTTAATTGCTTTTCTTCTTGATGCGCTTGATGACGGACAGAACGGAGTTGATCTTGATACTTTCCAGAGCCACACGCGCTTTGTTCGCAATAATGTAACTACGGTAGCCAGCTATCTGCAGCTACACGGAATTATCCATATACTGTATTACCGGGATGGTGCTGATGAACGCAAGTACGAGTCCGTAAATAATTACGGGCGGTGGGCAAAACAGCACTATCGTCCATCCGAGGCTCTTATGCAGCTGCATCGGCGTGATTAAAAACAGACAGATTTCGCATGCGAAATCTGTCTAACCTGAGGATTAAACAGAGTGCCGGATTCAAAGAGAATTTGCAGTGGATTGGCCCCTATATTTCCATACACTTTTTATCACTTAACCCATTACTGGTTCGTCGCCGCAGATATTCCCGTGGCGAACGATACCCCA
>NZ_JBXWCR010000020.1:0-6592 GCF_057320345.1 Enterobacter cloacae complex sp. 394I7
GAGCAGACTGACAACGGGGGCAATTAACGGTAACGCTGGCCATGAGTAAACCTCAAAGGCGAGCATTATACATCGAATTCAACCAATTAGAAGCATTACCGAATTTTGTTCTTAACTCCTAAGTGATTCTTCGCCAGAGCCGTCGAAATATAGGTCGTGATCTTGACCCGCCATCTCCGGACAGCTTTTGTATCTTAAGTTAGCGATGCCCGCTGCCGCCGGTATTCCGTCGGGGGAGTGATATCCCAGCGCGCTGTGCGGATGGTTTTCAATGTTTTTTATAGGACATCCAAAGGTGCATAAAAAAACCTTTTCATGCCATTATTTCAGATGCAAAATTTTTTTAAATAAATAAAATAACATCGGGTAAATAATTTTCCCTGTATGCGGTTAAATTTCCAAAATAAAAGGTGAGAAGATGGTAAAATTATTTTCGATTGCATTAGGTATGATGTTATTTTCGGCAGTAGCAAGTGCAGCAAGCACAACTGTTCAAGGTGGTACTGTTCATTTTAAAGGGCAGATCGTTAATGCTGCATGTTCAGTAAGTGCTGAAAGCTCAGACCAGACGGTTAATCTCGGACAGTACAAAAGCTCTCTCTTTACCTCAGTAGGAGTGCGTTCTGGTGCAATTCCATTCAATATTGTTCTGAATGATTGTGATACTTTAGTGGCACAAAGCGCATCAGTTGCATTCAGCGGTGCAGTTGATGCTAACGATCCAACTGTTCTTTCTACAAGCAATCTTGGCGGTGGTGCAGGCGGAGCTGCAGCTGGTGTAGGAATTGAAATTTCTGATAAACAAGGAACCGTTTTGACTCCAGATGGTTCAACTTTTTCTGCTCCAAATACTTTGATTACAGGTACAAATACTTTGATATTTAATGCTCGTTACAAATCAACAGCTGCAATTGTTACACCAGGTGAAGCTGATGCAGATGCAACATTTGTAATGCAATATCAGTAGTACCTTATAATTAATGCTATCGTCCAGGGAAGGATGAAGGGTTAAGGATTAGAGGATAAATAATGAATCTAAATAATATTGCCAAGTTTATTTTTATTTTTGCATTGCTTTCATTTACTAAAGTAGGTGTGTGTGGGGGGATCGCATTAGGCTCGACACGCATTATTTATAACGCAGATAAAAAAAGCACAGTACTGAATATTACAAATAGTGATGAAAAAAAAAGATTTTTGATTCAATCTTGGATAGAAACTGAAGATGGGAAAAAAAGTGATAATTTTATTCTTACTCCGCCTTTATTTGTAAGTAAGCCATCATCTGAAAATAACATTAGAATATCTTACATCGGTGATGGAGAAGCGGCAGGTAAAGAAACAATATTTTATTTGAATAGCAAAGCCATCCCATCATTGGAAAAAAAAGACATGGATGGTAAAAATGTATTGCAAATTGCTGTGCTGTCGCGCATAAAACTCATTTATAGACCAAATGGAATTTATGGCTCTTCACTTGATGCATATAAGAAACTCCAGTTTTTACCAGTTTTAGGTGGTATGCAAGTTAAAAACCCAACTCCATATTTCATAACATTAATTAACTTCAAAATAAATAATGAAAAAGTTTCAACTCATATGTTTTCTCCGTACAGTACAACCTTGGTACCATTTGTAAAACATGATAAAATAATCAACTTATCATTTCAAAGTGTGAATGATTTCGGTGGGAACTCTCCAGTTACATCAGTTAAGCTGTGAGCCTCAATATATGAAAACCAGATTATTACTGATCTCCGTAATTATTTCTCACTTGTCATATGCTGAGGAGTTTTTTAATCCTAATTTTCTGGATGCTAAGGCAGGAAAGGTCGCGGATTTGGCCATCTATGACCATGATGGTTTGGCTCCGGGCGTGTATCGGCTAGATATCTATGTCAACGACGAGTATCTAATAGAAGATGATGTGTATTTTTCGATAAAGGAAGAAGCGCATGAAAGAAATGTTTATCCTTGCATTAATAAATCTCTCTTAGGTAAAGTAATAAAAGAAAATGAGTTTATCAATTTAAAAATTGACAAGGAATGCGTTTTTTTAAACGACATAAATTCTTATGCGAAAGCTGATTACGATAGTGAAAGGCAGAGCTTAAATATTCGAATTCCATCACTTCTATTAAAAAGCAATGCTCGTGGTACCGTATCGCCAACTGAATGGGATAATGGTATTAATGCATTTCTGATGAATTATCGCTTTAGCGGTAACAATACAAAAAAAACGAATGATTATTTTTTAAACCTTACTTCAGGTCTAAACATACAAGATTGGCGCCTGAGGGATAATTCTACTTGGAACTATAACGATGGGAAGAACAATAAATGGAAGAACATTGCCACATACGCGGAAAAACCTTTGCCTTCACTAAAAAGCCATTTAACTATAGGCCAATTATATACTCAGTCACATATTTTTGAAAACGTCTTAATTAAAGGTTTTCAACTTGCTTCGGACGAGGAAATGTATCCTGATAGTCTGCGAGGTTTTGCACCGACAATTAGAGGTGTAGCCAGCACTACTGCTCAGGTTGAAGTAACACAGAATAATAATTTAATATATTCAACAACTGTTAGTGCGGGGCCCTTCGAAATAAATGATCTTTATCCAACGACAAGCAGCGGAAATTTGTTTGTTAAAATTACTGAGCAAAACGGGAAAGTTTTTTCTTATACAGTTCCTTATTCTACGGTTCCAAATCTACAACGTGAAGGGAAAAGCGTTCATTCACTTTCAATTGGAAAAAGCGATGCAAAAAGCTCTATTGAGAAAAGTATTCTACAAGCTTCCTACGGTTTGGGTTTATCACATAATATAACTATGAATACGGGTATCCAGCTAGCTGAAAAATATCAGAGTTATGCTTTTGGTCTTGCGCATGATTTAGGTGATTTCGGAGCTATTTCCTCTGATGTACTTTTTTCTCATGCAGTATTAAATGACGATTCTGTACATAATGGTCAATCTTATAAAATTGTATATGCTAAATCACTTAACAAGTATGGTACAAACATTCAAATTGTTGGCTATAGATATTCGACAGAAGGGTTTTATACTCTTAATGAAGCCTCATATAACCATCTAAGTGGTGATTCCATGAATGATAGTTATTACAGCTTTAATGATTTAAGGAAAAGGAAAAAAGGCAAGGCGCAAATAAGCATTAACCAAAGGGTTGGTGGTCTTGGTAATTTATATATCTCAGGCCAAAATGAAAATTACTGGAGCCAATCTGCATATGATAGGAATTTGCAGATCGGGGTTAATGGTTTTTGGGAATATTTGAATTATAATCTAGGAATATCTTATAGCAGAAACAGTTACTTTGATAAAGCTAATAAATTACTTTCACTAAATCTTTCTTTCCCCCTGGGATTGATGTACAGCAGGCAATCGGGTAATGATTACGCAGGTAAATATAATTCTTTATATGCTACTTCCACTACGACACTTGATGGAAATGGTAAAGCTTCGCAACAAACAGGCGTTAGTGGTACTTTGTTAGCCGAGAATAATCTTTTATACAGCTTCCGACAAGCTGCTGCAGAAAGTGAAAAAGATTCAATGTCTTTAAGTTCAACTTTTCGTGGTTCTAAAGCAGAAGCATCATTAGGATATAATCATAGCAATAAATACAGACAGTTACACTATATGTTAAATGGCAGTATTGTTGCATTCAATGATGGAATTGTTTTTGGGCAACCAATTTATGGATCAGCTATTATAGTTTCTGCTCCAGGAGTTGATGGAATTTCTGTTGAAAATATCACTGGTGTTAGAACTGATTCTCATGGTCATGCTATTGTTCCCTATGCTAGTAGTTACAGAAAAAACCGTGTTGCTCTTGATTTAACCGACTTAAACGATGACACTGATGTTAATCAAGCAGTTAAATATGTTATTCCAACAAAAAATGCATTAGTACGTGCTGATTTCGATTCGAAGGTCGGGAAAAAGGCATACTTCACGCTAAAAAGGAAAAATGGGAATATAATTCCTTTTGGAGCTATGGTTGTTACCAACACTCAAACAACAGGTATTGTGGATCAAGATGGGAAAGTGTTTTTATCAGGGCTTACTCAATCTGGTAATTTAAGAGTGAAATGGGGCGAGCTAGAAAAGCAGCACTGCACCTCAAAATTTAATTTATCTGGCATTGACAATAAAAAATTAACTCAACTTACTTTAGTTTGTCACGAATAATCATTTAGGTGAATGTATGCAATTAATACTAAGAGCTGCTAAGCACTTCATCCTTGCGTCGATATTGTTATTTTTACATTTTCCCAACGTACATGCTGGGACTGGATGGTGTCATCCTGTAAATGGCACAATTCCTTATATTTTTAATTTCACGAAAAATATCAATGATCCAAATCAGAACCAGACAGGCTATTTATTTAATAACATTTACACATGGGGAAGCACAGTGCCTTCGCCAGTTACTTGTGATTGCAAAGCTGGCGAAGGGGATGGTGCCACATATTTTAAAACCGAAACGTCGTTGCCAATTGCTAGGCAGGATGGTAGCACAGTATGGTATACAGTAAATGAATATTTGCAGGCATCAGCAAAAGCTTATATAGGCGGCCTTACGAATAGCTACGTCCCTGTACCTTGGGATAATGCCACAAATGGGGCTAGTGGAGACAGCTATATTCAATGTGATGGTAAAGTATCTGCGTATGCAAATACAGGTGCTAGCGGGAAAATATCTCTTTATATAGTTAAACCCTTTGTAGGTGAGTCCAATTTTAGTGTGAAATTATTTGATGTCTATCGTTCTAATAATAAAGGTTCTTTTGGTGGCCCCCCAGTTTCTACGGTTTATATTACCGGGATGATAATAGTTCCACAGAACTGTATTATTGATACAGGGTCAATAGTGTCAGTCGACTTTGGGAACATACCGACTAGTGCGTTCCAAACAGCTGGTGTCAAGGCTATAAATGTTCTACCAGTTAAGAAAGATGTAAACATTCAATGCACAAACATTGCCGCACAAGCTAATTTAACTTTGAGATTAGAGTCAGAAAAGGTTAGTGGTAATTCATTGGTTTCCGACAATCCTGATGTTGGATTCAATATTGAGGATTCGACCGGTAAGCCATTAACACCAAATGATATTAATCGCTTTATACCTTTTACTCTTGATATGACGGGTAAATCAACTATAACTCTTATAATTTACCCTGTAAGCATCACCGGTAATAAACCGACTTCTGGGCCAGTTACATCTTTAGGTTATTTGCGCGTTGATTTTGCATAGGACATCGTATGAAAATGTTTTTTTTAAAAATTTTATTTTCTTCAACAATAACTTTTAGTTATATAGCGAACCCTATGACTTTGGGAAGTGTAAATGTAATTTTAAGGGCAAACTTGATTGAGAAGGGGTGTGATATATCTGTGGGTAGTGATGAGCAATTTGTTGATTTAGGTAGTTGGGCTTCATCTTATTTTTACTTTGCCGGAAGGGAATCAAGGAAAATACCATTTTCAATAACCTTAGAAAATTGTGAAAATATCTCCCAAATCAAGTTAACTTTGTTAGGTAAAAGTAATGCCATTGATTCAACGTTATTATCCACCACGCTTGGCTCCTCAGTCGGAATCTTATTAACTGATTCTTCTGGCATGAGGTTACCTGTTGGGCGCCCAAAAACATATAATATATCAAATTCTATAACTGGAGCTAAAGTAATTTTAAATTTTAATGCGCAATATAAAGCTTTGGTGATACCTGTTATGACCGGAAACGCTAATGCTGATTCAGTAATTGCTATCGATTACATATAAGTAATAGGGTTTGTATGATACTTTACTACGACCAGAAACTATAAGGTAGTCACTTGTGAATATTCATTTGTTAATTTTTATATTTCAAGGCCTTATTATCCATCTTTTTAAACGGAAAACCTTTAAACTTCATTTATTGATGAGTGCTAGAGTACATAATAGCCCCCCCTTGGTTTGATTGATTTTAAACTCATCCACAAGACATTTTCCTAATTGTAATATTAATTATATAAAATTTTTTTAAATTGTAATTTTCCGGGTTTCCTTATGCTTATATGCTTTACATTGTCACTAGACTTTTACTCGTTTTTCCAGCACATCTTCGTTAGAATGCATAAAGCAACAGCGCATTCTGACGCATGATGCGGTATACGCGTTTGGCGTTGATAACGGTCATGTAGTCAGTTTCTGATTGTCTGCGAAGCAGTGCCACATCCCACGATAACCATACGTTGGCAGATCGCCGATAACGGTATGCCTCGACGATCCTGCCAGTCCTTCGACCGACTGACCATGGCATGCAGTTACGCACGTGGCACCATGAGGGAGCTACGACAAGGCTTATTCGCCATCCTCTGGCAACAAAGGCTTGTGCGCTATCCACTTTTTGTTGGCCATATTCAACGGCTTCTTTCAGCAGCTCGTTTTCCATTGTCTTCTTGCCCAGCAGACGCAGCAGCTCTTTGCGTTCGGCCATGCCGTTACTCTGTGGACTGCTCACTGCCGTTGTGCAGGCTTCCAGATTCAGATCTGCGGCGAACTTGCGCGTGTCATGCG
>NZ_JBXWCR010000021.1:0-3227 GCF_057320345.1 Enterobacter cloacae complex sp. 394I7
AGCGCGCTGGGATATCCGAGGGAATACCGGCGGCAGCGGGCATCGTTAACTTAAGATACAAAAGCTGTCCGGAGATGGCGGGTCAAGATCATTAGGATTTAAGTACAAACTCTCTGCTATGCTCGATAATCCATTCCTTAAAAACATTAAGTGCTTCACTATTATGATTAACCCGAGATTTCTGTAAAGTCAGCCAATAACCGCCAAGCGTGGCATAAATTTCAAAAGGTTTTGCTACGGAGCGCTCATTTAATTCTTTTTGAAACATATGATAAGGAACTAATGCTGCATAATCACCTAATTTTACAGCATCTATCATATGTCTGGTAGAATCAAAGATAGGCCCATTAACAGTCCAAGAGTCGATCCCAGCAGCTTTAAACCAATTATTCCATTCATCCTTTCGATAGGAGCGCAGTAAGCAAACTTTTTTTAAGTCTGATGGAATACACAGTTTCTTGGATGTTTCCGGGGAACACAATACTGTATGCGGCGCCTGAAAGAGTAAAACATTTTCCGTATTAATCCAGCCGCCTAATCCAAATCTAATAGATGCATCAATACCTTCTGCAGCAAGATTGACAACGTTATTATGCGTTAAAATTCTAATATCAATCCATGGATTTTCATTAAGGAACTCAGTAATCCGAGGAAGGAGCCAACCTATTGCAAAAGTCCCAACGACAGCAATATTAAGCACTTCTTTAATCTTACCTTCATGGAATTTATCCATGGCAGAACTCATCATCTGCAAAGCTTCTATAATCGAAGGCAAAAGATGCAAGCCTTCGTCTGTCAACTTTAACCCACGCGGTACTCTTGTAAAAAGAGCCACACCAAGCATCTGTTCAAGTTTTCTGACCTGCTGACTTATGGCAGCCTGGCTTACATGAAGCTCTAGTCCGGCTTTAGTAAAATTTAGATATCTTGCAGAAGCTTCAAAAGCTCGTAATGCATTTAAAGGTAATCTGGCACGCATAGTAACCCAAAGGAAAAGTTATGGCTGTATAAAAATTATATTGCTTCAAAGGAAAAAAAACAACTGTACAATCACCCCCTGTTGAAAGTTAATACCCGCCACGTCCTAGTTAATATAGAAAATTGTATATAAGGTAAAACCATGTCACTTAATGTAAAACCAAGTAGAATAGCCATCTTGTTTATCTCTTGTTTATTTTCAATATCATTTTTCTCACAGGCCAATACAAAGGGTATCGATGAGATTAAAAACCTTGAAACAGATTTCAATGGTAGAGTTGGTGTCTACGCTTTAGACACTGGCTCAGGTAAATCATTTTCGTACAAAGCAAATGAACGATTTCCATTATGTAGTTCTTTCAAAGGCTTTTTAGCTGCTGCTGTATTAAAAGGCTCTCAAGATAATCAACTCAATCTTAATCAGATCGTGAATTACAATACAAGAAGTTTAGAGTTCCATTCACCCATCACAACTAAATATAAAGATAATGGAATGTCATTAGGTGATATGGCTGCTGCCGCTTTACAATATAGCGACAATGGTGCTACTAATATTATTCTTGAACGTTATATCGGTGGTCCTGAGGGTATGACTAAATTCATGCGGTCGATTGGAGATGAAGATTTTAGACTCGATCGTTGGGAGTTAGATCTAAACACAGCTATTCCAGGCGATGAACGTGACACATCTACACCTGCAGCAGTAGCTAAGAGCCTGAAAACTCTTGCTCTGGGTAACATACTTAGTGAGCGTGAAAAGGAAACCTATCAGACATGGTTAAAGGGTAACACAACCGGTGCAGCGCGTATTCGTGCTAGCGTACCAAGCGATTGGGTAGTTGGCGATAAAACTGGTAGTTGCGGAGCATACGGTACTGCAAATGATTATGCGGTAGTCTGGCCAAAGAACCGGGCTCCTCTTATAATTTCTGTATACACAACAAAAAACGAAAAAGAAGCCAAGCATGAGGATAAAGTAATCGCAGAAGCTTCAAGAATCGCAATTGATAACCTTAAATAAACCTAACTGTCGCCATCACTTCATTGTGATGGCTTATAAATTCAATCAGGAAAACAATGGAAAACTTCATCTATTTATCATTAGCTATGAGTAGTTTGTCTACATATGCTCAGTGTGATTTTATCACCGGAAATTCGACAGTGATAGATATTTTAAAAAACCTTGAATGGCAGGCTTGCACTTTCGGCATGCAATGGAATAAAGAGAATGGATGTACTGGAGAACCAACTCCCCTTACGTTGAGTACAGCTATTGGTGAAGCAACAAAACAAGGGAATGGGTGGAGACTGCCAGGTATCGAGGAATTATCTTTACTATCATCAAATATCTGTCTTAAAAATGACCTTTTTAAATCATATTTTGACATACCCCAAGATAATGGTGAAGGAGCATCGCCTTATTGGAGTTCAACACAAATTCAAAGCAAACCTTACTTGTATTATACATTTGACATGATCAATCTAAAAAACAAAACAGCATGGTGCCCTGTAAGCGCTCCGTCATGAACGTGGTGTAAGGATTATTTTACGGAGGAGAGGTTCCAGGGCAGCAGCTCATCTACCCGGTTTGAAGGCCAGTCGTTGATCTTGCTTATCACCTCACGCAGCCAGCCTTCCGGCTCCACGCCGTTCAGTTTGCAGGTGCCGAGCAGGCTGTAGATGATCGCCGCGGCCTCACCGCCGTTATCAGAGCCGAAGAACAGATAATTTTTTCTGCCAACCGCCACCGTGCGCAGCGCGTTTTCACCTATGTTATTGTCGATCTCTACCTGACCGTTGCGGCAGTATTCGTTCAGCGCATCCCATTGTTTCAGCATAGACTGGCCCCATGAATCTCCAGACAGTTGGTATCACTTAAGTTAGTGATAGTCTTAATACTAGTTTTTAGACTAGTCGTTGGAGTTCGGATGATTGATGTTTTAGGTCCTGAGAAGCGCAGACGGCGCAGCGTTCAGGAAAAATCGCCATTGTTCAGCAGAGTTTTGAACCCGGAATGACCGTGTCGCTGGTCGCCCGTCAGCATGGTGTTGCTGCCAGTCAGCTGTTCCTGTGGCGTAAACAATATCAGGAAGGCAGCCTCACAGCCGTTGCCGCAGGAGAACAGGTTGTACCCGCGTCGGAGCTGGCATCTGCGATGAAGCAAATTAAAGAGCTGCAGCGCCTGTTGGGCAAGAAAACCATGGAAAACGAGCTGCTAAAAGAAGCCGTTGAATATGGCCGACAAAAAA
>NZ_JBXWCR010000022.1:0-2607 GCF_057320345.1 Enterobacter cloacae complex sp. 394I7
CACAGATAAGCGCCACATCAGCATGGGCCACTGGCGATGACGTTATTCGTCGTGGCGAGAGTTTTTTAAAGTCCGGATGACGGTATTGATACCCACTTTCAGCGTCCGGGCGGTATCGCGAACTCCGGCACCGTTGAAGGTAAGCGTCCAGAGAGAGCCGTCTGGCCATAATCGGATGTATTCGACAAAGTGGTGTACACCAAATAATGGTGGGAACCAAAGGGTCAGATATGCAGAAAAATGTGACTTCCGGCAGGCGTAAAGGCTGCCCTAATTATTCTCCTGAGTTTAAGCAGCAGCTCGTTGCGGCCTCGTGCGAACCCGGTATATCCATCTCAAAACTGGCGCTTGAAAACGGCATCAACGCCAATCTGTTGTTTAAATGGCGCCAGCAGTGGCGCGAGGGAAAGCTGCTATTACCTTCTTCAGAAAGTCCTCAGCTACTTCCTGTGACTCTCGATGCCACCGCCGTACAACCAGAACCGCTCGCAGAGAACCCTGAGGCTCTTAGTATCAGTTGTGAGGTAACGTTCCGGCACGGAACGCTCCGCCTGAATGGCACAGTCAGTGAAAGTCTTCTGACTCTGCTGATACAGGAACTGAAGCGATGATCCCGTTACCAACAGGCGCCAAAATATGGCTGGTTGCCTGCATCATCGATATGCGCAACGGCTTCAATGGCCTGGCCGCAAAGGTGCAGATGGCGCTGAAAGATGACCCGATGTCCGGCCACGTCTTCATCTTCCGGGGCCGCAGCGGTAGTCAGGTCAAACTCTTGTGGTCTACCGGCGACGGGCTGTGCCTGCTGACCAAGCGGCTGGAACGCGGCCGCTTCGTCTGGCCCTCGGCCCGCGATGGCAAAGTGTTCCTGACACCGGCGCAGCTGGCAATGCTGCTGGAAGGCATCGACTGGCGACAGCCGAAGCGGTTTCTGACCTCCCTGACCATGCTGTAGGCCTCTTTATCCTATAAGCCTAGTAAAATGTTGGCTTATGAACAACACCTCTTCTGACGATATCCTTCAGCTGAAACAGCGCCTTGCCGAACAGGAAGCACTGAACCGCGCCCTGCTGGAAAAGCTTGCCGACCGGGAGCGCGAAATAGACCATCTGCAGGCGCAGCTTGATAAGCTTCGCCGGATGAACTTCGGCGGCCGTTCCTAAAAGATATCCCTTCGTATCGCACAGATGGAAGCCGACCTGAACCGGCTGCAGAAAGAAAGCGATACCCTTACCGGTCGGGTTGATGACCCGGCCGTGCAACGCCCGTTGCGTCAGACCCTTACCCGCAAACCGTTCCCTGAATCACTTCCCCGTGACGAAAAGCGGCTGCTGCCGACAGAGCCGTGCTGTCCGGAGTGTGGTGGTGCGCTAAGCTACCTGGGTGAAGATACCGCCGAACAGCTGGAACTGATGCGCAGCGCCTTCCGGGTTATCCGGACTGTGCGGGAAAAACACGCCTGCACAAAATGCGATGCTATCGTGCAGGCCCCCGCACCTTCACGCCCCATCGAGCGGGGTATCGCCTGACCGGGGCTGCTGGCCCGCGTGCTTGGCTCAAAGTATGCAGAGCATACCCCACTGTACCGTCAGTCAGAAATATACAGCCGCCAGGGTGTGGAACTGAGCCGTTCATTGTTGTCGGGCTGGGTGGATGCATGCTGCCGGCTGCTGTCCCCGCTGGAGGAAGCGCTTCAGGACTATGTCCTGACCGACGGCAAACTCCATGCCGATGATACCCCAGTACAAGTGCTGCTGCCGGGCAATAAGAAGACAAAGACCGGGCGGTTGTGGACGTATGTTCTTGATGACCGCAACGCTGGATCAGCAGTCGCGCCGGCGGTGTGGTTCGCTTACAGCCCGGACAGAAAAGGCATCCATCCGCAGACCCATCTTGCAGGGTTCAGTGGTGTGCTGCAGGCGGATGCGTACGCCGGGTTCAACGAGCTGTACCGCGATGGCCGGATAACGGAAGCCGCCTGCTGGGCTCACGCCCGCCGTAAAATCTACGATGTGCACGCCCGCACACCGTCGGCGCTGACAGATGAAGCCCTGAAGCGTATCGGCGAGCTGTATGCCGTTGAGGCGGAAATAAGGGGAATGCCGGCGGAGCAACGCCTTGCTGAACGTCAGCAAAAAGCTAAACCACAGTTGTAAGCCCTGGAAAACTGGCTGTATGAAAAGATGAAAACGCTGTCGCGACACTCTGAGCTGGCGAAGGCGTTCACGTACGCCCTGAACCAGTGGCCGGCACTGACGTACTATGCGGAAGACGGCAGGGCCGAAGTCGATAACAACATCGCTGAAAATACGCTGCGGATGGTCAGTCTGGGTCGTAAAAACTGGTTGTTCTTCGGCTCGGACCACGGTGGTGAGCGTGGAGCGTTGCTATACAGTCTGATCGGTACATGCAAACTGAATGGAGTTGATCCAGAAAACTACCTCCGTCATGTGCTTGATGTCATAGCTGGCTGGCCGAACAATCGGGTCAGCGAACTGCTACCCTGGTAGACTGGCCTGATGTAGCCCCCTGAAACACCAGACAGTAGCTGTATCTCCAGATAAGAGATAGGCTTGAATATATGTCTAACACTAACGCCAATTTTGA
>NZ_JBXWCR010000023.1:0-1635 GCF_057320345.1 Enterobacter cloacae complex sp. 394I7
CACTACAAAGGCAGGTTCTTTAAGGTAAGGAGGTGATCCAACCGCAGGTTCCCCTACGGTTACCTTGTTACGACTTCACCCCAGTCATGAATCACAAAGTGGTAAGCGCCCTCCCGAAGGTTAAGCTACCTACTTCTTTTGCAACCCACTCCCATGGTGTGACGGGCGGTGTGTACAAGGCCCGGGAACGTATTCACCGTAGCATTCTGATCTACGATTACTAGCGATTCCGACTTCATGGAGTCGAGTTGCAGACTCCAATCCGGACTACGACGCACTTTATGAGGTCCGCTTGCTCTCGCGAGTTCGCTTCTCTTTGTATGCGCCATTGTAGCACGTGTGTAGCCCTACTCGTAAGGGCCATGATGACTTGACGTCATCCCCACCTTCCTCCAGTTTATCACTGGCAGTCTCCTTTGAGTTCCCGGCCGGACCGCTGGCAACAAAGGATAAGGGTTGCGCTCGTTGCGGGACTTAACCCAACATTTCACAACACGAGCTGACGACAGCCATGCAGCACCTGTCTCAGAGTTCCCGAAGGCACCAATCCATCTCTGGAAAGTTCTCTGGATGTCAAGAGTAGGTAAGGTTCTTCGCGTTGCATCGAATTAAACCACATGCTCCACCGCTTGTGCGGGCCCCCGTCAATTCATTTGAGTTTTAACCTTGCGGCCGTACTCCCCAGGCGGTCGACTTAACGCGTTAGCTCCGGAAGCCACGCCTCAAGGGCACAACCTCCAAGTCGACATCGTTTACGGCGTGGACTACCAGGGTATCTAATCCTGTTTGCTCCCCACGCTTTCGCACCTGAGCGTCAGTCTTTGTCCAGGGGGCCGCCTTCGCCACCGGTATTCCTCCAGATCTCTACGCATTTCACCGCTACACCTGGAATTCTACCCCCCTCTACAAGACTCTAGCCTGCCAGTTTCGAATGCAGTTCCCAGGTTGAGCCCGGGGATTTCACATCCGACTTGACAGACCGCCTGCGTGCGCTTTACGCCCAGTAATTCCGATTAACGCTTGCACCCTCCGTATTACCGCGGCTGCTGGCACGGAGTTAGCCGGTGCTTCTTCTGCGGGTAACGTCAATTGCTGCGGTTATTAACCACAACACCTTCCTCCCCGCTGAAAGTACTTTACAACCCGAAGGCCTTCTTCATACACGCGGCATGGCTGCATCAGGCTTGCGCCCATTGTGCAATATTCCCCACTGCTGCCTCCCGTAGGAGTCTGGACCGTGTCTCAGTTCCAGTGTGGCTGGTCATCCTCTCAGACCAGCTAGGGATCGTCGCCTAGGTGAGCCGTTACCCCACCTACTAGCTAATCCCATCTGGGCACATCTGATGGCAAGAGGCCCGAAGGTCCCCCTCTTTGGTCTTGCGACGTTATGCGGTATTAGCTACCGTTTCCAGTAGTTATCCCCCTCCATCAGGCAGTTTCCCAGACATTACTCACCCGTCCGCCACTCGTCACCCGAGAGCAAGCTCTCTGTGCTACCGTTCGACTTGCATGTGTTAGGCCTGCCGCCAGCGTTCAATCTGAGCCATGATCAAACTCTTCAATTTAAGTTTGATGCTCGTGAATTAAACTTCGTAATGAATTACGTATGTTCACTCAGAGACTTGGTATTCATTT
>NZ_JBXWCR010000024.1:0-1331 GCF_057320345.1 Enterobacter cloacae complex sp. 394I7
CTGATGTAGCCCCCTGAAACACCAGACAGTAGCTGTATCTCCAGATAAGAGATAGGCTTGAATATATGTCTAACACTAACGCCAATTTTGAGATGACCGGGATCCTGTTAGGGCAAGAAGCCCGCAAACGTAAGACTCCTCAGGAGAAAATCGCTTTTATCCAGCAGACGATGGAGCCAGGAATGAATGTCTCCCACGTCGCTCGTCTGCATGGTATCCAGCCCAGCCTGCTGTTCAAGTGGAAGAAACAATACCAGGAAGGCAGCCTCACTGGCGTTGCGGCCGGGGAGGAAGTCGTTCCTGCCTCTGAGCTTGCAGCAGCACTGAAACATGTTCGGGAACTCCAGCGCCTTCTGGGCAAGAAGACAATGGAAGTTGAGATCCTGAAAGAAGCAGTGGAGTACGGTCAGTCGCGAAAATGGATAGCGCACGCGCCCTTGCTGCAAAAGGACGGGGAATAGCCCTGGTCAGCCGCACCATGGGCGTGTCGCGTGCGCAGCTGTCACTGCGGATGAACCGTTCTGCCGACTGGCTGGACAGGCGCGGTAACCGGCGTAATAACGAAGCTGACGCTGAAATACTGTCGGCTATCCTCAACATTATCAGCGATATGCCGAGTTATGGTTATCGACGCGTGTGGGGCATCCTGCCCAAGCAACGTCGCTCAGAGGGACATCCACCTGTGAATGCCAAACGTCTTTACAGGATAATGAGCCAGCATAACCTGTTGTTGTTGCATGACAAACCAGAGCGCCCGAAGCGTGAACATAAGGGTAAAATCGCAGTTGCAGACAGCAATATGCGCTGGTGTTCAGATGGCTTCGAGTTCGACTGTGACAACGGCGGAAAACTGCGTGTAACGTTCGCGCTTGACTGCTGCGACCGCGAGGCCATAGACTGGGTAGCAAGCACGGGAGGCTATGACAGTTCGACCGTGCAGGATGTGATGCTGAGATCGGTGGAAAAACGCTTCGGCGACAGGTTGCCCGACACACCGGTGCAGTGGCTGACGGATAACGGTTCAGCGTATACCGCGCATGAAACGCGGAAGTTCGCGATAGAACTGAATCTGGAGCCCTGCACAACAGCGGTGAGCAGCCCGCAGAGTAATGGCATGGCCGAACGGTTCGTGAAAACGATGAAGGAAGACTATATCGCGTTCATGCCCAAACCGGATGTGAGAACAGCCCTGCGAAACCTTGCAGCAGCGTTCACGCATTACAATGAAAACCACCCGCACAGCGCGCTGGGATATCCGAGGGAATACCGGCGGCAGCGGGCATCGTTAACTTAAGATACAAAAGCTGTCCGGAGATGGCGGGTCAAGATCA
>NZ_JBXWCR010000025.1:0-1052 GCF_057320345.1 Enterobacter cloacae complex sp. 394I7
TTCATGACTGGGGTGAAGTCGTAACAAGGTAACCGTAGGGGAACCTGCGGTTGGATCACCTCCTTACCTTAAAGAACCTGCCTTTGTAGTGCTCACACAGATTGTCTGATGAAAAACAGCAGTAAAAAACCTCTACAGGCTTGTAGCTCAGGTGGTTAGAGCGCACCCCTGATAAGGGTGAGGTCGGTGGTTCAAGTCCACTCAGGCCTACCAAATCTGTCATGCAGATTTGAAGAGGTTGGTCATACGATGGGGCTATAGCTCAGCTGGGAGAGCGCCTGCTTTGCACGCAGGAGGTCTGCGGTTCGATCCCGCATAGCTCCACCATCTTTTACTGCGAAAACAAGAAAACTTCAGAGTGAACCTGACAAGGTGCACTGCGAAGTTTTGCTCTTTAAAAATCTGGATCAAGCTGAAAATTGAAACGACACACATGTTATGTGTGTTCGAGTCTCTCAAATTTTCGCAAACCGGTGATGAATCGAAAGAAACATCTTCGGGTTGTGAGGTTAAGCGACTAAGCGTACACGGTGGATGCCCTGGCAGTCAGAGGCGATGAAGGACGTGCTAATCTGCGAAAAGCGCCGGCGAGGTGATATGAACCTTTGACCCGGCGATGTCCGAATGGGGAAACCCAGTGTGTTCCGACACACTATCGTTAACTGAATACATAGGTTAACGAGGCGAACCGGGGGAACTGAAACATCTAAGTACCCCGAGGAAAAGAAATCAACCGAGATTCCCCCAGTAGCGGCGAGCGAACGGGGAGCAGCCCAGAGTCTGAATCAGCTTGTGTGTTAGTGGAAGCGTCTGGAAAGTCGCACGGTACAGGGTGAAAGTCCCGTACACGAAAGCACACAGGCTGTGAACTCGAAGAGTAGGGCGGGACACGTGGTATCCTGTCTGAATATGGGGGGACCATCCTCCAAGGCTAAATACTCCTGACTGACCGATAGTGAACCAGTACCGTGAGGGAAAGGCGAAAAGAACCCCGGCGAGGGGAGTGAAAAAGAACCTGAAACCGTGTACGTACAAGCAGTGGGAGCCTCTTT
>NZ_JBXWCR010000026.1:0-880 GCF_057320345.1 Enterobacter cloacae complex sp. 394I7
TCGCAGCAGTCCAGCGCGAACGTCACGCGCAGTTTTCCGCCGTCGTCACATCCGAACTCGAAGCCGTCTGAGCACCAGCGCTGGTTGCTCTCTGCTACCGCGATTTTACCGTTATGCTCGCGCTGAGGCCGTTGTGGTTTGTCATGCAGCAGCAACAGATTATGCTCGCTCATCACACGGTAAACCCGTTTGGCATTCACCGGGGGAAGACCTTCATCGCGAAGCTGTCTCCGCATTATTCCCCACACCCGGCGATAGCCATAGCTGGGCATATCGCTGATGATACCGAGGATGCGCGACAGGACCTCTGCGTCTGCTTCCTCGTCTCGCCGGAGAGTGCGCCCGTCCTGCCAGTCGGCAGAACGGTGAACCCGCAGTGATAATTGCGCACGCGACACGCCCATGATGCTGCTTACCTGGGCTATTCCTTGTCCTTTGGCAACAAGGGCGCATGCGCTATCCATTTTCGGGCCTGTCCGTACTCCACTGCTTCTTTCAGGATCTCTACTTCCATCGTCTTCTTACCCAGAAGGCGCTGAAGCTCACGGATCTGCTTGTTTGCGGCGGACAGCTCTGATGCCGGAACGACATCTTCTCCGGCAGCAACGGCAGTCAGGCTGCCTTCCAGATACTGTTTTTCCACTTAAATAGCTGGCTGGGCTGAATGCCATGCAAACGAGCAACATGGGAGACGGTCATCCCCGGCTCCATGGTCTGCCGGATAATGGCAATTTTTTCCTGCGGAGTCTTACGCTTGCGGAGCTCCTGCCCCAACAGTATTCCTGTCATCTCAAAATTAGAACCAGTATTAGACATATGTTTAAGCCTATCTCTTATTTTAAGATACATCTACTGTCTGGTGTTTCTCGGGGCCGCCCCA
>NZ_JBXWCR010000027.1:0-515 GCF_057320345.1 Enterobacter cloacae complex sp. 394I7
CCTTCACGGATTGCGAAACGCAGACCGTCGTCCATCGCGATTGGGTGGATCAGCGTCACAACCATCTTGATGTTGTCGCCTGGCATTACCATCTCAACGCCTTCTGGCAGTTCGATGGTACCGGTCACGTCAGTTGTACGGAAGTAGAACTGTGGACGGTAGCCTTTGAAGAACGGAGTATGACGGCCGCCTTCGTCTTTGGACAGGATATACACTTCAGATTCGAACTTGGTGTGTGGCTTGATTGAGCCTGGCTTAGCCAGTACCTGACCACGTTCGATTTCTTCACGTTTGATACCACGCAGCAGAACACCTACGTTCTCACCAGCACGGCCTTCGTCCAGCAGTTTGCGGAACATTTCAACGCCAGTACAGGTAGACTTAGCAGTCTCTTTGATACCAACGATTTCAACTTCTTCGCCAACTTTGATGATACCGCGCTCAACACGACCGGTAACAACGGTACCACGACCGGAGATGGAGAATACGTCTTCGATTGGCAGCAGGAACGGCTT